>CAWHRM010000029.1:0-77517 GCA_963831675.1 uncultured Acidobacteriaceae bacterium | reverse complement strand
CGATGCCATTATCCGGCATGAGATCCGTCGGCGTCTCGCTGTCCGGCTGTTCCCGGGAAGGGAGACGGCGATATGGTGAGCCCATCCGGGACACGGGGCGCGCCGGGAGCACGAAGGTGCGGGCAGGCCGTCGATAGACAGTGGGCCGAGAGCCCGAGCTCGTTACATGACCGCCCCTTGCGACTTTCCCGGATGCGCCGTGAGCGCGGATCAGTAGATGTCCGTGTCGCCCGCCAGCTCCCGCTTCGAACGAACAGAGACGGGGGAGCAGGCATGCGGATCCTTGGATTAGATATCCACCGCGCCTTCGCCGAGGCGGTCGCCTGGGACGAGGGCGAAGAAGCTCACCGGCCTGGGGCGTGTCGACATGCGCCGCCATCTTCTCGAGGCTTTCGCAAAAGCTCGCCAAGGAGGATATCGTTGTCGTCGAAGCGACCGGCAACGCAGCCTCGTTCGCTGCGGTGATCGCGCCGCATGTAAAGCGGGTTGTGGTCGCAAACCCGAAGCAGGTGCGCGTCATCGCTCACGCCAAGATCAAGACCGATACGATCGACGCCAGCGTGCTCGCCCAACTCTATGCAAGCGGCTTTCTGCCGGAAGTCTGGATACCTGATGAGCCGACGCAGGCGCTCCGCCGGCAGGTGACCCGGCGCAACCAGATCGTCCGGCAGCGATCGCGCTTGAAGAACATCATCCAGTCGATCCTGCACAGCCACTTGATCCCCTCTTGCCCGCACGCCGATCTGTGCGGGGCGAGCGGACGGGCGTGGCTTTTTCACCAGGTCTTTTTCACCAGGTCTTGCCGGGACGAACGTCTTGCCGTCGAACGGCATCCGCGCCAGTTCGATCGGCTCGGCGATGACCTCGAAGGTCATCGAGCGCGATCTTGCCCGCTCAGCCCTGGCGGACGAGGGCGTCAAACGCCTGATGACGATCCCAGGGGTCGACATGGTGGTGGCGCTCGCCATCGTGGCCGCGATCGGCGACGTGGGACGCTTCGAGCAGTCGCAAAAGCTGGTGAGCTACCTCGGCCTCAACCCAAGCGTCAGACAGTCAGGTCCTGGGCCCGCGTATCACGGCCGGATCACCAAGCAGGGCCGCGGCCATGCGCGCGGCATGCTCGTCGAGGCGGCTCGGCGGCAGCGCGAGCGCCAGGTCCGTTGCGTGCGTTCTTCCTGATCCGCGCCCGCCGCGGTCAGCATGTCGCCGCTGTCGCGACCGCCCGTAAGCTCGCGGTGCTCATCTGGCATTTGCTGAGCAAAGGCGAAAGCTACGTGTGGGCCCGGCCGGCGTTGCACGCGAGGAAGCTGCGCGATCTGGAGCTGAAAGCGGGGTACAGGGCCGCGCGTGGCCCAAGAGGCGCGGCCCACGCGTACAATATCAAGAGCCATATCAAGAGCCATCGCGATCAGGAGCGCGGATGGGTCGAGCAAGCCGAGACGGCCTACGCGCGCTTCGTCTCCGGTTGGAACCCGCGTGGTCCCAGCGGGTGCGCACGGGCGCCGCAACCCAGGGGCGACGGTGAAGGCTGCGCGGCAGGGCTTGCGCCTCGCGCCCTGCTCTTCGCCGCGCGGTCACCCATGCGCGAGAGGAAAATAGCGCAGATCGCGCAGAAATTCAATCCCGAAAGAAGACACTTGTCGATCACATCAGTCGGTTGCGGGCTCTTGGTCTTGGCGCGCCAATGGTCGATATCCTCGAGCGCCAGGTAGAGCTCATATTCGTGGTGCTCGGGGTTGCCGCAATATCCCGTGCCGCGATCAGTCAGCCCGCGGCAGAGCCTCACCCCCCTCCGTCATAGAACGGCCCGACGCGATCGTTGACGGGAGCAGCCGCGGTGATCGGCGTCTTGCGATCATAGAGCTTGGCGAGGGCGGCCTTGGCGTAGGTGTCGATGAAGGTCTGCTGGCAGCTGCGGCCGACCCCCTTGATGTTTGCCGACGTGAGACAGGTATCCTGGGCGCCGCAAGAACCCGGACATTCGCTCTCGAACTCGCCATGCGCCTCCTTTTCGCTCTTGGCCTTCTCCAACGCGGCGAGCTGGCTTTCGGTCAGCCCCAGGCCTTGCCTCAAGCGACCTTGGCTTCGAGCGCCTTGAGCCGTTTCTTCATCGTCTCAAGATCATGGCGTTGCCAGACCCCGCGCACCCCGGCCGGCGAAATCGAATGGCCGAGCTTTGCGAAGCTCGTTGGCGATGCGGATTTGGCCATAAGCCGGCCGGTCCAGCGAAAGCTCGACGATGATCGCCTCGATGATCGCCTCAACGTCGGGCGGCGTGCGGTTCTTCAAGATCGGTTTGCGCCGCGTCAGCTCTTGCCGCGCCAATTCGCCGCCGGCGTCGTAAAGCTCCTTGAAGCGATAGAAACTGTCGCGCGCGTAGCCCATCATTTTGCAGGCCTGGCTGACATTGCCGAGCTGCCTGGCCAACTCCAGCAGCCCCACCTTAGATCACGCGCAAAAAAAGACCGCGCGCGCCAGCGAGCATGCAACCTGTTTATTGGGACACCAAGGCGGTCAGAAGCTCCCTCATGGACTCCGCACCTCAAAAGCGCACGCTTCGCCGGTCCCGCGGCCACTTCGTTCGCGAGTCGGCACTGATCGCGTTGCAGACGATGCGTGCACAAGCTGCGCTCGTTCCTCACTTTGCTGGGGATCATCCTCTCGGTCTCCACGCTGATCCGTCATCGCCCTGATCAGCGGCATGAATCTGTATTTCGCCCAGCGCGTCGCCAATCTTGGGTCCAATGTTTTCCTGGTGCGCAAGATCGGTGTCATCGCCGACTGGCAGGAGGAGATCGACGCGTTGCGACGCAACCGCGATGTCACCTGGGAAGACTTCGAGGCGCTTCGGGATGGTTTGAAGCTGGCCAAGCAGGTCGGGGTCGAGGTCCGTACTCCGGGTAAGGTCCGTGCCGAGCACCGCGACCTGGAGGAAGTGAACATCCGTGGCGTCACTTCCAACATCGCCGATATGGATATTGAAGAGGTGGCGAGCGGGCGCTACGTAAGCGATAGCGACAATCAGCATCGCGCCATGGTTGCCGTGCTGGGTTCCGACGTGGTGAACAAGCTGTACCCCGGCCGCGATCCGCTGGGCAAAACGATCGTGGTCCACGGAGAAGAATTCACGGTCATCGGTGTCTGCAAGCCGGTGGGCACGGTCTTTGGACAATCGCAGGACAACTTCGTGTACATTCCCGTCCGCACCTGGCTGAAGATGTATGGGCAGAGAAAATCGCTGAGCATCAACATTCAGGCGCGCGGGGCGGAGTACATGCAGCAGACCCGCGAAGAAGCCCGCGTCCTCATGCGTGCCCGCCGCCACCTGGCGCCCAACGACAAGGACAATTTCGGTATGGTGGCCAGCGACAGCCTGATGGCCCTGTGGAAGAACCTTACCGGCACGCTGGCCTCGGGCATGGTGGCTTTGGTCTCCATTTTCCTCATCATCGGCGGCGTCGTGATCATGAACGTGATGCTGGCCGCGGTAACAGAGCGCACCCGCGAGATCGGCATTCGCAAGTCGCTGGGCGCGAAGCGCCGCGACATTCTGATGCAGTTTCTGGTGGAGTCCACGGTGATGTCGGCAGTGGGCGGAGCCATTGGCGTGGCGATTGCCTGGCTTCTGGCGGTAGTCGTGCGCAGCACTACTCCCGTCCCGATGGCGGTACGGTTGTTGCGGTCGTCATTCCGCAATCGGAATTTCGTCGGCGGTAGGAGTGTTCTTCGGGGTCTATCCGGCGCGTAAAGCGGCGCGGCTGGACCCGATCGAGGCGTTACGGTTTGAAGCTTAGTGGATAGTAGTTAGAAGCTATACTAGAGCGTGTTTCAAAAATACCTCCTCAGCGTAATCCAGAAGCAGGCGAGGTAGAAGAAGGCACAATAGGTGGAGAGTAGATGCTCATGACGAACCAGCAAGCGGCGGAATTGTCCGAGCCACGCGTTGGTTCGCTCCACGATCCAGCGGCGCTTGTAGCGTCGCAGTTTGCGTCCATCTTCGTAGCGCCGTTGCTTGTTGTTCTACCGGTAAGGCGCGATCAGTTCGATGCCTCGCTTCTGCAGTCGCCGCGCAGCGGGTCGGAATCGTAGGCGCGATCGGCAATCACCCGTTCGGGCTTTTGTCGCGGGCGGCCTTTGCGCCGCGGGACACGGACTTCAGCGAGCGTGGCTTCCGCAAGCGTAACTTCTGCCGGAGAGGCACTTTCCAGCCGAACTCCCAGCGGAAGACCTTGACCGTCGACCAGTACCATCCACTTCGTGCCCTTGCCCCGCTTGGTTTTACCGACGGCGGAGCCCCCTTTTTCGCCGGGGCGAAGCTGCCGTCCAAGAAGGTCTCGTCCCATTGCAGCAGACCCTCCCCATCCAACGCTCCCAGCAGTGCGCGCCAGGCCTCCAGCCAGACGCCTTCCTCTTGCCAGCGTTGCAGCCGCCGCCAGCAGGTCGAGGGCGACGGAAACTGGTCGGGGAGGAAGCGCCACGCCGCACCGGTCTGCAGAATCCACAGAATGCCTTCGAAACAAGCTCGATTCGGCGCCGGCGGTCGGCCCCGCTTGTCTCGTCGTGGCCTCGGTTTTGGCAGCAAAGGCTCAATTAACTCCCATTGCTCGTCGGTCAACAGCTTCTGTCGTTTCTTCATGACAGAAGCTCACCAGCTAACCTGCCTCACACATAAGTACCTGATGTGAGGCCGAACCTATTTTTGAAACACGCTCTAGCTAACTCATGTATAAACTATAGTTGTTTACTGGTATATGAGCTATGGTTTTGTTCTATCGACTAGGCACGACCCACTGACCGCTGATTGAGCACTGCTCCTATGCGAATGAACTTTGGCGAAAACGCGAAGATGGCGCTGCAGACGGTGCGCGAGCACAAGACGCGCTCATTCCTAACCGTGCTGGGCGTCGTCATCGGCGTCGCTGCCATGATCTTCGTTGCCTCCATCCTGGTGGGCGTGGACAAGAACACCGCCGACTACCTGAACGACTGGGGGACGGACACGCTGTTTCTCTTCCGCTTCGACATCGGCTTCCGGACCTCGCAGCTTACGCCGGAGGAGCGCGCGCGCAAGCCGCTACCCTCGACGACGCTAACGCCATTCTGGCCGAGGCGCCCGCCGTGAAGAATGTCACCTCGGAACTGATGCAGCGGCTGACCTTGGTCCGGGGATGCGGACCTTCAGCACGCGTTTCGGCTCGCATCAGGTCGATAACATTGATTTTGCTGGAGCGACGCCCTCGTGGCAGGAGGTCTACAACGGGCACGTCGCCCAAGGCCGGTTCTTTACCGACATTGAAAATCTGCACAGCTCCGACGTTGCCATCATCGGCGATGACATCAACAAAGCTTTCTTTCCAGCCAACGATGGGGTTGGCCAGACGATTCTGGTGGATGGTGTCCCATACACCGTTGTCGGTGTGATGGAGAAGCGTAAGAGTGCCTTCCTGGGCGGAGATTCCCCCGACAAGCTGATCCGCGTTCCCTATAACAGTTACCATAAGCATTATCCTGCCGATGACGAGAACTTCCTCGGCGCCGAGGCCTATCCCGGAAAGATGGCGCAGGCGGAAGATGAAATCCGCGGCCTTCTGCGCCGTAGGCGTCACGTGGCCTACGACAAGCCTGACAGCTTCGCCATTACCAGTGCCGCCGCTATAGCCGATACCTTTCGCCAGATCATGAGTACAGTGGCGCTTATGACGGTAGTCGTTAGCTCCATCGGTTTGCTGGTCGGTGGCGTCGGCGTGATGAACATCATGCTGATGTCGGTGACAGAACGCACCCACGAGATTGGTGTACGCAAAGCCATAGGCGCGCGGCGTGGAGATGTCATTCGTCAATTCCTGACAGAGGCGGTCGTGCTCACCGGGCTCGGCGGAATTGCCGGTGTACTCGTGGGCATTGCCGGGGCGTCACTGTTGCCCTTGGCATTCCCCTCGATGCCGACGTCAGTACCGGTATGGGCGATCATCATGGCGGTGGGGATGGCAGCCAGCGTCGGCCTGTTCTTCGGGATGTATCCTGCGGTAAAGGCAGCGCGGCTGGACCCCGTGGAAGCCTTGCGTTACGAATGACTTACGGCTGCTGGCCCCCCTTTGGCACGGATCAATCCAAACCGCCGGCTAATGCGTACATTATTAGGAGCTGCCAAGGGTGACAGAGCTACCTGGTCTTCAGCGTTCGCCAATTACTGTAACCTGTGTAACCTTTGTTCCCGCGGCGACTCTAAGAGACTGTCAGTCTCGGTACCAATCCGAGCGAGGATGGCTATGTCGAAGTATCGTCTGTTTTTAGTTTCCTTAGTGCTCCTGACCCTTGCTGGATTAATGTTCTCTGTCAATGCCAGCGACAAAAGCGCTATCACCCTGCCTAAGCCCACGGTGGATGAACCGCTTGCAGCAAAGAGCGGTCAGGCAACCCTGGTTGTTGCCGGCGGCTGCTTCTGGGGTGTGCAGGCAGTATTTCAGCACGTCAAGGGTGTAGTCAGTGCCACGTCGGGCTACTCTGGAGGCGCCTCCAACACTGCTGAGTATGATGTCGTCAGCAGCGGACGCACCGGCCACGCTGAATCAGTAAAGGTGGTTTACGATCCCTCAAAGATTACCTATGGCCAGTTGCTGCAAGTGTTCTTCTCGGTGGCGCTCGATCCCACGGAGTTGAATCGCCAGGGTCCGGACCAGGGGACCCAGTATCGCTCGGTGATCTTCTACGGCAACGAGCAGCAGAAAAACATTGCGCAGGCGTACATTGCGCAGCTCGACCAGGCCAGGGTCTTCCCGCGTCCCATCGTGACTCAGGTAGTGGCGCTGAAGGGCTTCTATGCGGCCGAGAGCTATCACCAGGACTATGCGACGCTGCATCCTGACAATCCATACATCCGGTACAACGATTTGCCGAAGGTGGCGCATCTGCAAGAGCAGTTTCCGAATCTGTACCAGACGAACATTGCTGGTCACTAAGATTCGCTTTTCGCCATTCGCCAGACAGCGATTGAGAAATGGCGAAACATGGCGAGTGGCGACTAGAAGAACAAAAGCGAAGGCGAAGAGCGAAGAGCGTATTTTATGACTGACCGAAGAGGCTTTCTCAAAACAACATTTCTATCTCTCTCTGGAGTGGCGATTATGAGCTTATTGGATCGTACGGAAGCAAGTGCCGAGCCGGCCGCGACCGACTATGTCGAGATCGTGGAGTTCAAGGACTCAGGCGAAAAGATTGGCCTTAAGCGTGTGGAGAAGGTGGTGAAGACCGATGCCGAATGGCGCGCCCAATTGACTCCCGAGCAGTTTGACGTGACCCGCAAGGAGGGAACGGAACGGGCCTTCACCGGCCAGTACTGGGACCTACATGCCAAGGGAATCTTCCGCTGCGCGTGCTGCAGGAATGCCCTGTTCACCTCGGCAACCAAGTTCGACTCTGGCACCGGTTGGCCGAGCTTCTGGGAGCCAATCGCGAAGCAGAACGTCAAGCAGAACACCGACCGGAGCCTGGGCATGACCCGCAACGAAGTGTAGTGCACCGAGTGTGACGCGCACCTGGGGCACGTCTTCGACGACGGCCCGCGTCCGACCGGGCTGCGTTACTGCATGAACTCGGCCGCACTGCTGTTCGTGAAGAGCTAACGGGCAGCGCCACCGAAGTCGGCTACACCCACTTTCACCACAGTCTGAGGGCGCCGCTCTGTGGGCGGCGCCTCTTCTTCCTTCGGCGGCGAAGGAGGCGCGATTTCCGCCCACACGCCGTACACCTTGTTGTTCAGCGCTGCCACTCCGATGTAGTCCCCGAGAAAATCATCCCGGCGGGGGATGAACGCGTCTTGTGTCCAGGCATAGTTGGCAAAGCTTTTCCCGCCATCGGTTGAGCGCGCGAGCGTGACCATGGTTTTCTGGTTCTTGGGATCGAGGCGCCGATCATAGAAGATGATGTTGGCCGCGCCGGTCACAGGATCGACCGCCAGCCACTGGAAGAACTGGTCGGTTCCGTCGTGGGCAGGGTTGGAATTCACCCTCAACGCCTTGCTCCACGATTTACCCCCGTCGTCCGAAGTCGAGCAGTACACGCTAATGTCGCCATCGCGATAGTCGCCCCAGGTGAGATAGAGGCGGCCCTTCCGGCCGTGGCGAGGATCGATGGCGAGCTCGGGAAAACCGTTGGCCCGGTCGAGGCCTGCCACATCGAAATACAGCGGAGCAGTTTGAATGATGCTACGGCTCTTCGCGAATGTTTTGCCGCCATCACGCGAGGAGGCGAATGCGATCGAGTTGCCGTCAGCCCAAGTGGTGTACAGAGTGCCATCGGCCGCGACTGCTCCGGTGAACCCTTCGACCGCGCCATTGTCGTCACGTGGGAGGCCATGATGGGTGCTGATCGTGATGGGCGTGGACCAGGTCTGCCCACCATCGGTGGAGCGCGCAAACAGAATGACCGACTCGTCGATACGGAACTCAGTCCAGCCGACGTAGAGATTTCCTGCGTACTTGCTGCTGGTGTTGTCGGCGGCGATGTACGGCTTGTCCTCGAAGGGAATGCCGGGTTGCGTAGGCTGGGCGAGCACCGCGTACGCTTCCGTCTCCCAGGTCGCGCCTCCGTCGTGTGAACGGCGCACAAAGATGCCGTTACGCGAGGCGCCGTGTGCCCAATAGTTCGTGGTGCCCAGTTTATCGAAGGCGATGTAGCAGAGGATCGCCGCGCCGCGCTTGTCGTAGGTCACTGACACGTCCCCGGAAACGCGGTAATCCTTGGGCGCTGTGCCGGTGGCAATTTTCCACGAGCTGCCCGCATCCTGCGAGTACGCCACCGAAGCCCGAGTCTGGTACGCCGCGACGAGCTGTGATGGATTGTTCGCATTCACCGCGATGGAGGGCTCGTTATGGAAGCCAGCCGTGGGCGTGATGGTGATGACGCTACCCGGCACGGGCAGCAGTTGCGCGGGCGTCTGCGCGTGCGTGTGAGAGAGAGCCGGCGAGCAATAGGAGCGTCAGTAGCAATGAGAGGTTGGTCAGACGGGTTCGCATGGTTGTTTTGTTCCGGGATAGTGTAGACGCTCCCTCCGTCGAAAATCATTCACCGCAGAAGGCACGGAGTATTCGCAAACCATGGAAGCTTGCTCGACGACGTTTGGGTGAGTGCGTCTATCCACCTGGATAGTTCTTCATATCTTTTCAGACAGTTCGCTGTGCCAGGCATCTTTGCTGCGCTGAGCTTGTCGCTTTCCTGCCTGGTATCGTGTCTCCCGACAAGGTGGTTTCGCGTCAACCACTTGCCCAGTGACAGAGAAGTTGACGCCGTGCCCTCGCAGTGGGGAACACGGCTTTGGAACTGAACCTGCTCCTTCCACAGCTAATTGAATCCCCAAAATGAGGTCACCCCGATGAAATCTCTCAGAATGCTCGCTCTCATGCTCGCAGTCGGTGTTTTGCCCGCTTTCTTGCTACAGGCCCATGGTCAGCAGGAAGTTGACCCGGACCATTTCGATCAAGCTCCCGCAGCCAAACCCGCTGTGCACACTCCGAAGGCGCAAACGAATCACCATGCTACGGCCGGCAACCATCAACCGCGCAAGCAGACGAGGACGGCAAGCAAGCACATGGTCAAGAAGCCGAACCACCATCAGGCTCAAGCCTCGTAAAGCCTGTTTGTGGGCCAGACCTGCTTCCGCGCCCTACCGTCTGTAAAAGGGCGCCTGTCGCGTGGCCACGCGTAAGTGACGCAGCGCTCGGGCTGCGGTTGCTATAGTAGATGCTGCCTCGGCGCACGAAATTCCGGGCCGCATCCATGATTCAGACGAAGAAGCCGGATTGGGGTAAGCGCATCGAGCGGGCGATCGATCTCGCCGAGCGCTATCCCAGCACGGCTGAGGTCCTCGGGTTCTATCGGCGCATCCTCGACTTCCAACAAACCCTCTACGAGATCGTTGGCTCGCAGCCGGCTGCTGCCGGGAATCGCGAGGCTGAGTTTCGCGAGCAATTGGACGTTGACACCGCGGTGCGACAATTGCCGGCCTTGCTCTCGCTGGTCCAGAGAAGCGGCCCGGCGAAGCTGGCGCAGGAGTCCGCAGACTTGGGCAGGTCTTCTTCGCAACAGCAGCGTCAGATGCTCGACGATTTTCTGACCGCGCCGGACTCCCATGATGCCGGGCCAAACTCATTTTTCGCTCGCGTGATATTTCAGCCGCTGGCCGAACACCTTGCCCTTGCGCAAGGCACTCGGATTGAGGGATTCGCAGGTTCGGTGTGTCCGGTGTGCAGCGCTAAGCCGCAGGTCGCGGTTCTGCGTCCCGAAGGCGACGGCGGAAAGCGCTTCCTGGTCTGTTGCTTTTGTGCGACGGAATGGGAGTTCCGGCGAATTCTGTGTCCGGTTTGCGGCGAAGTGGATCATCAGAAGCTGCCGCGCTATACGGCGGAAGGCATCTCAGCAGTCCGGGTTGAGGCCTGCGACTCCTGTCACTACTACCTGAAGGGCGTTGACATGACGGTGGACGGGCTTGCCGTCCCCGTGGTGGATGAGGTTGCAACCGCGCCGCTCGACGTGTGGGCGATGGAACACGAATTCAACAAAATCAGCCCGAATCTCATGGGGTTTTAGCCCGGCCGCCGATTTCCCCGGACATCCTATTTGATGGAGCGTGACTCCATTTGACCAGCATCGGTTTCCCGGTGTACGCTGCTTTCCGTTGTTTGGGTCCAGATGTGGGCTCCTCGTCGTATCGTGAACGACTTGGTAAAGATGTGGACCAAACTGCACGCACTATCGTTGTTCTTACTTCTTCGCGCCTTTCGAGCGCTGCCGTTCCATCCCTATACAAAATCTCAATTTCCGGTCTTTCCAAATGGAGGACTCCGTAATGGATGTATCTAGACGAGCATTCTTCAAGACTGGCATAGCAGGCGCCGTCGGCATTACGGTATTCGGTTTTGATGCGCAGCCATTGCTGGCGCAAGCCCAGGCGCTGAAAATTTCGCGCACCACGGAGACGCGCAGCACCTGCCCGTATTGCTCGGTGAGTTGCGGCGTCATCATCCACACCATCGGCGACAAGGCGAAGAACGTCACGCCGCAGGTGGTCCACGTGGAAGGCGATCCCGATCACCCGATCAATCGCGGCACGCTGTGTCCCAAGGGCGCGTCGCTGCAGCAGGACATTCAGAATGAACGCCGCCTGCTGAAGCCGCAGGTGCGGCGTCCCGGCTCCGATCATTGGGAAGACATCCCGTGGGACCAGGCGATCGACGAGATTGCGCGCTGGACCAAGAAGACGCGCGACGCCACCTTCATCGAGACGGATGCCAAGGGCCAGACGGTGAACCGTTTGGAATCGATTGCGTTCACCGGCGGCTGTACCGATACCAATGAGTTCAATTATCTGGTCGTAAAGACGATGCGCAGCCTGGGGGTGGTGGGCCTGGAAAACCAGGCCCGGGTTTGACACGGCCCCACGGTCTCAAGTTTGGGACCAACTTTCGGGCGCGGCGCGATGACCAATGGCTGGATCGACATCAAGAACGCCGACATGATGTTGATCATGGGTGGCAATCCGGCGGAGAACCACCCCTGCGGCTTCAAGTGGGTGGTGGAAGCCAAGCGCAACCGCAACGCCAAGATCATCGTCGTCGATCCGCGATTCACGCGCACGGCGACCCAGGCCGATCTGTTCCTGCAAATCCGCTCCGGCACCGACATTGCCTTCCTCGGCGGCCTCATCAACTACGCCATCGAGAACAATCGCGTGGCGAAGGACTATCTCGTCAACTACACCAATGCGGCCTTCCTCATCAAGGACGGCTTCAAGCTGCCGGACGACGGGCTGTTCTCGGGCTTCGATGCGGAGACCAAGACCTACGACAAGGCCACCTGGAATTATCAGGAGGGTGGCAACGAAACCGGCAAGGCGGTGCCGGCCGCAGCCGGCGAGACGCCGGCCCCGGGCCATGAAATGAAGCTGCGGTGATGCCGGTGTCCGCTCCGGCGAAGGGTGCAGCCGGTACTCCGCCTCCTCCGCCCTCGCTGCCGCCGAACGTAGCCTACGACCTGTCGCTGCAGCATCCGCGCTGCGTGTATCAACTGCTGCGGCAGCAATACTCGCGCTATACGCCGGAGATGGTGTCGCGCATCACCGGCATTCCGCAGGACCAACTGCTGAAGTCCTACGACCTGTTCACCTCCATTCGCAAAGACGGCGACATGAAGAAGGTTGCCACCATCATCTATGCGGTGGGTTGGACGCAGCACAGCTTCGGGACACAGATCATCCGCACCGCGGCCATGGTGCAGTTGCTGATGGGCAACGTTGGCCGCGCCGGCGGAGGCGTGAACGCCTTGCGCGGGCACTCCAACATTCAGGGCGCGACCGACATGGCGGGCATCTTCGACATTCTGCCCGGCTACCTGAAGATGCCGGTGCCGGCCGACAAGGACCTGAAGACCTATCTGGAGCGCATCACGCCCAAGCCGGCGAAGCCGAACGAATGGGAGTCGTTCAATTACTGGTCG
The DNA here is from genome assembly GCA_963831675.1 of uncultured Acidobacteriaceae bacterium. Taxonomy (GTDB): domain Bacteria; phylum Acidobacteriota; class Terriglobia; order Terriglobales; family Acidobacteriaceae; genus Bog-257. The sequence goes on along the minus strand of CAWHRM010000029.1, from coordinate 65,028 downwards.
AACACACCCAAGTTCATGGTGTCGTTCCTGAAGGCGATGTACGGGAACAGCGCCACGAAGGAAAACGATTTCGCTTTTAACTACCTGCCGAAGCTGGACCGCAACTATTCCTGGGTCAATATCTGGAACGACATGTACAACGGCAAGGTCAAAGGGTTCTTTGCCTTTGGCATGAACGGGGTGATGATCGGGCCGGATACGCAGAAGAACATTGACAGCCTGAAGAAGGCCGATTTCCTGGTGGTCTGCGAAATCTATCCCGACGAGACCAGCAGCTTCTGGATGGCGCCGGGGACCACACCGGACGAGATGAAGCAGATCAACACCACCGTCTATCGGTTGCCGGGAGCTGGGTTCGCCGAGAAGGATGGCACCTTCGTCAACTCGGCGCGCTGGCTGCAATGGAAGCACGTCGCGCTGCCGCCGCCGGGCGACTGCCGCCTCGATCAGGACATTCTGGCGCAGATCTTCCTGAAGATTCGCGAACTCTACAAGAAAGAGGGAGGCAAATTCCCCGATCCGATCCTGCAGGCAACGTGGAACTACACGCTGCCCATGCATCCGTCGCTCTCGGAGGTGGCGAAGGAAATCAACGGCAAGGCGCTGGCCGACATCACCGACGAGAAGACCGGCGTCTCGCTGAAGCCCGGACAGCAACTGCCGGGATTTGCCATGCTGCGCGACGACGGCACAACCATGTGCGGCAATTGGCTGTACTGCGGCTCGTGGACCGAGGCCGGACCCCTGATGCAGCGGCGCGGCACCGAGGACCCTTCAGGCTTGGGTATCTACCCGAACTGGGCGTGGTCGTGGCCGATGAACCGCCGCGTGCTGTATAACCGCGCATCCTGCGATCTCAACGGCAAGCCGTGGGACCCGTCGCGCAAGTCAGGTCTGGTGGAACGAGACCGCGCAGAAGTGGGTGGGCAACGACGTTCCCGACTTCAAGCCGGACTCCAAGCCGCAAGAGCACATGGGCCCGTTCATCATGAATCCGGAAGGAGTCGGTCGCATCTTCGTGCCGCTGGGCGCGATGGCCGACGGTCCCTTCCCCGAGTACTACGAGCCCATCGAGAGTCCCATCGACGAACCCTCTGCACCCGAACCAGTCCAACAATCCGGTGGTCAAGAAGTTCAAGACCCCGATGGACAAGTACGGAACGGTGAAGGAGGGCTACAACCTAGTCTGCACCACCTATCGCCTCACCGAGCACTATCACTACTGGACCAAGAACAATCCCATGAACGTGGAGCTGGTTCCGGTGCCGTTCGTCGAGATACCGGCGGAACTGGCGGACGAGATGGGCATCCACGGAGGCGAGAAGGTGAAAGTCACCAGCGCGCGCAGCGATTACATCGCCAAAGCGATGGTGACCAAGCGCATCAAGCCGATGATGGTGGACGGCAAGAAGACTCTACCAGATCGGCATGCCGATCCATTGGGGCTTCCTGGGAATTTCCGAGGACGAAGGCCGGACCTCGAAGATGCCGGCCAACCGGCTGACGCCGACCGTGATCGATCCGAATGCGTACACCCCGGAATTCAAAGGGTTCCTGGTGAAGCTGGAGAAAGTGTAAAGGAGGGACGAGATGGGCGATCGCAACACATTACGAATCCAGCAAATCTCGGCCCACCCCGGACCGGTGGCCGGCGAGGGCACGCAGCGCCAGGACAAGGTCTGCAAGCTGATCGACACCACCACCTGCATCGGCTGCAAGGCGTGCGAGGTGGCCTGCGTCGAATGGAACGACATGCCGTTCCAGACCACGCAGTTCGACAACACCTACCAGACCATGCCCGACACCGACTGGAATTACTGGAACCTCATCAAGTTCAACGAGGACCAGCACGCCGACGGCAGCTTTGCCTGGCTGATGCGCAAGCACCAGTGCATGCACTGCGCCGATCCCGGCTGCCTGCGCGCCTGTCCGGCCGACGGCGCCATCGTGCAGTACTCCAACGGCATCGTCGATTTCCAGCAGGAAAACTGCATTGGCTGCCAGTTCTGCGTCTCCGGCTGTCCGTTCAACATTCCGAAGTTCAACTCCAGCACCAAGAAGGTTTACAAGTGCACGCTGTGCTCGGACCGAGTGGGAGCGGGCCTGGAGCCGGCTTGCATCAAGTCGTGTCCGACCGGCTGCCTGCACTTCGGCACCAAGGACGACATGAAGTTCCTGGCCGAGAACCGCGCCAAGCAATTGCGCGATGTCTCCGGCTTCAAGGACGCCGGCGTGTACGATCCCGAGACCATCGGCGGCACCAGCGTCATCTACGTGCTGCACGACATCAACAAGCCGGAGAAGTACGGCAACCTGCCGGCGAAGCCGCAGCATTCCGCTGGCATTCACCGTCTGGAAGAACATCTTCAAGCCCATCGGGCTGTTCGGCGCGATGCTGGGCTTCGTCGGCGTGGTGATGCATTACGTCTTCGAAGGTCCGCGGCGCGCGCAGCCCACGCCGCCGATCAAGCAAATCGATCCGCCACCGCCGCCCGCGGGAAAGGAGAACTAGATGGCGACCTCGGCCAATCGCTTCGTACATCGCACCAACGCCATCGACCGCCTCGGGCGCACCGTGGTCTATGCGGGCGAATTGCTGCGCCATCCCGTGTACACGCGCTTTCTCCACTGGATGGTCGGGCATCTTCTTCTTCCTCGCGCTGCTGTCGGGCTTCGGCATCTACCTGCCGTGGATCTTCCGCTTCTTCACGCCGCTGTTCGGCGGTGGCGCCATGACGCGCTTGCTGCATCCCTGGTTCGGCCTGGCGTTCGTCTTCTTCTTTGCGCTGCAGGCGCTGAACTGGTGGCAGGTGATGACCTGGACGCCCGCCGACTCGCGCTGGATGAAGCACATCAAGCAGTACGTCACCCGCAGCGACTCTGCCGAATCCCCGGAGACCGGCTTCTTCAACGCCGGCCAGAAGATGCAGTTCTGGGAGATCGTGTGGGGCTGCATCGCCTATCGTCATTACCGGCGTGATCATGTGGTTCCCGACGATCTTCGGGCGCATCCTGGTGTCCATCTCCTATGTGATCCACGACATTTCCGCGCTGGTCATGCTGTTCGGGATCTTCTTCCACGTCTATCTCAGCACCTTCGGCGAGCCGGGCACCATTCAGGCGATGACGCGCGGCACGGTGAGCGAGGCCTGGGCCTGGACGCATCATCCGGCGTGGTACAAGGCGGTCACCGGACGCGATCCGCAGCAGGCCTTGAAGCAGGCAGAAGGCGAGATGTCGGCGCGCGAACGCGGCACGCTGTAGAGCGGTTTCACGCGAGGTACATAAGCAAAACCTGCCGGCGTCACCTCGCGGTTCAACAGGCTGCTGAAAAACTCCGAAGAGCAGATCCTTCACGGGCTGAAGCCCGCTCGTGATGACGAGAATCAAGGACTTGTACGGCGCACCTGAAGGTATGCCCCTCCAAACGCCCACGAACTCGTTTCTTGGCAACGCAGAATCTGCTCAACTAACGTCCTCCAAGCCCAAAAATGGGAGGGCAACCAATTTGGCTGCCCTCCCGTACTGAAGGTTGGAATTGTCGTACTAGGGTTCGGGGACTGCTTCAAGTTCCACGTTCTGCACCTGAACGCCACCGACGGCAACGCGTCCGTCCGTCCAGGTTACATAGGCGTTGTTGCCAAGCGCGGTGCTGTAGTCGTAGTCGCCTGCATAGCAGGGCTGAACGAAACTATCGTTTTGGGTTGGCTGCGGGATAATCAGCCCCGCGTCACTAACCAGAATATTGGGTGTATTCCAAGTGGCGCCGTTGTCAGGCGACTGGGCGCCATAGCGCTGGTAGCCGCATCCCGGATCGGTGGCGACGTTGCAGGCCGAGGTGGCCTGACGGCGATCGTACCAGGAGACGGTTACCTTGCCGCCAGGGGAAAAGGCAAACGGGTTGTAGTTGACGGAAAGGGAAGGCATCCACTGGGTTTTGAACTGACCGTCCGGATCGTCGTTGAGTTGAATGGGAGACGACCAGGTCGCTCCGTTATCCGTCGAGCGTACGTAGAAAATGTCCCCGGTGTCTGAGCCGGACCCATGCCCAGCATAAGCATAGTGGACCACGCCATTGGGGCCAACTCCTGGTTCGCCCCACCCCATGTGCCGCCAGATGGGATTGACCTTGGCGAAGTAGCTGTTGGATGGACAGGTTCCGTCACCCACCGCGGCGAAGCGCGGACCCATGATGGAGGAACTCCAAGTGACACCACCATCCATGGAGCGGTACATGACGTTCTGCCGGCTGGAGAGACCGCCTCCACCTTCATCCATGGAAGCCACAAACACTGGGCTGTAATATCTCGCCTGTGGCGGCGGAGGACCGGGCAGTGCGCCGGTGATCTGCACGTCGCGAATGAAACTGCCATTGACGCTGGTCGCGGCGCTCCAGCTAACGCCGTCGTCCGAGTGGGTAACCTGAAGGGCCCCACCCCCCACATTGAAGTTGTTCAAGGAGATGTACATGCGCCCATACGCCGCGCTGAAGGGATTGTTGTCCACCCACATCGACTCGCGGTCATCGGCCGAGTTGTTATGAGCGCAGGCTCCAGCGGTCCAAGTTATGCCGTCGGGAGAGGTCCACAGACCAACACCCTGACCACCGCAACCGGTCGCCAGGTCGCCAGCAAACCACTTGCCCAACTTCAAGTTGTAAACCACAATCGGATCGCCATAGTTGGTGCCATGACCGGTCCCGAAGGGAGGCGGCTGGATTTCGGTAAACGTTTTACCGCCATCGGTAGAGTAGGACGTGCCCGAGTAGTCGGTACCTTGGCCATTGCTATCGTTGTAATTGACCACAACGGTGCTGTCACCCGCCTTGGCGCTGTGGAAGACCATGTTTTCGCTCTTGGTGCAGGTACTGCCCGAGGAGCAGCTACGGTTGCTGACCAGGACGTTGGGAGGCTGAGGCGCGTCGCCGCTGACCTCATTCCCTGAGCCAACAGCATCAGGCCGGGGTAGCACGCCGCACTCCATCAGGGCCAAGCCGGCGCGCATGTTGTCTTGCTGCAACAGGTGAAGGGCAGCAATCTGCGAGCAGTCGATGCCAGTCGAGGTCATCTGGGCCACGGCCGGCGCTGGGTTAAGGACACACGCAACCAGAATCAGTATTGGCAGCGCAATGTACCACAGCAATCTGTTTGTTCTCATTTACCCTCTCTCCTTACTGCTTTTCTTGGGCCGAAGTCTTCGGCTGCGTACTGGCAACAGGCTTCTGCGGCGGAGGCGCAAAGTATTGCTCGTCCATCCAGATGCCGGCGTTCTTTTTCAAATCATCCAACTCTTCCCGTAATTTCTGGGCTTGCAACTTCTTCTCGATTTGAAGCGACACCTCCTTCAGATCTCTCCGGCTACGCCCGACGAGTTGCAGAAAAACAAACGTGCCGGGAGCGTCATTCAATTCAGTCCATCCGCCTTCCTTAAGGGCGAATGCCGCCTTCTCCATGCTGGGCGGCATCTCTCCACGCTGAAAGGTGAGGGGTGTGGTATCGAATACAACACTATTGGGGTCGTGTACGTTGTCGTGGAGCACTTTGCTTATGTCGCTTCCGGAGGAGTAAGCGCGGCGAACTTCCGCCGCGAGCTTGGTGGCATCCTGCAGACTCAACCCGTGTCCAGTCTTGGCGCCTTGCTCGTTGGTCCAAATGAAGAGCCTGCGAAGTTGCACCACATCGTAATCAGCCAGGTGGGCGGAATAGTACGCGCTGATTTCTTCCGGCGTAGGCTTGGCTTGCTGCTTCAACCGGTCGAATTCAGCATTGGACAGGATTTGGTTGCGATCCAGGGCCAACTGGCGGACGACTTTGGGTGAGGTGTCAAGGTGGTTGGCGACGGCCTGTTGGGAAAGCATGAGCAACTGCGCGAAGTTTTCGCCTATGGTGCGACGAGACAAATCCGCCGGACCCTGCTGCTCTTCCAATGTGCTGACCATCGATTCAAAGTCCGCCTCTGTGATTTGCAGATTCCCAACTTTGAGTACTACCCGCTGACTCGGCGCGGACGCATCGGTTACCGGCGTAGGGGTTGAGCCACTTGCAGAGGCCGCAGGGCTTACGTTGGAAGGCTCCTGCGCGTGGCCGACGGCAGTGACAAGGCCAGCCACCAAGAGACACAGGATGAGTTCTGCTTTGATTAGTCGACTGAGAAAACCACGAAACCTGAACAAGCCAGCCAGTCCTCTCGCCCTAGGACTTGGAAGTGGACACAGTCGTGCGGGTCTTTCCCGCTGCCAAGGAAGAGCTAAAATTTGCCGGATCAGTACAATTCGCGTCGGAGCATGCGAGCGGATCTGAGCGCGGTTCGTTTCTTACTACGAGGTCAATAGTATATACGCATTCGAGGCATTCAAGTACAGTTTTTTTCGGCCTAAGCCCACGTTGTAAAGCCCGGCCAAAAAAGCACTGTTTTTTAGCACCTTTCGGCTGCGGGGAACGTCGCATCGCGGCAAGCGGTTTTGTTTCAGTCGCCGGGCGGCGCATGAATATAATCGCCGCTTCGGTTCAAGCCGACTCTTCTCTGTCACCTTTGAGCCGGGTTCAACCTTGATTTGGAGGTCGGTCAACCCAGGTAGTACACTTTGCGCGCATTAGCGACATCTCATGGAAGAACCGTTGCCAGGTCGCGTTCGCTTCGGGGCGTTCGAGCTCGATCTCAAGTCGGGAGAACTGTGGGAGGGCGGACGCAAGGTCGTACTGCCCGAACAGCCGTTCCGAGTTCTGCGAATCCTGGTTGAACGTGGCAGCGACATCGTCAGTCGCGATGAAATCCAGAAGAAGCTTTGGCCCAACGACACGATCGTGGAGTTCGATCGTGGGATCAACGCGGTCATCAACAAACTGCGACGGGTTATGAACGACTCCGCGGAGGAGCCGAAGTACATCGAAACCGTGGCGCGCCGCGGCTACCGGCTGATGGCACCGGTGCAGTGGTTGGAATCCAGTTCCGGCGATGGGCCGCCTATCGAAGAAGACTCCGATAGCGTAGACGGCCTTGCGGAAGACCTGCAGTCTGGAGCCCGCCACTCTCAGCGGCAAGACGGTTACCCATTACCGCGTGCTCGACATCGTGGGTGGCGGCGGCATGGGCGTCGTGTATCGGGCGGAGGACGTGAAGCTGGGGCGCGCCGTGGCGCTGAAGTTCCTGCCCGAAGATGTTGGTCACGATCCGCGGGCGCTGAGGCGGTTCGAACGCGAAGCCCGCGCCGCCTCATCACTGGACCACTCCAACATCTGCTCCATCTATGAGTTTGGTGAGCATGAGGGCCGGCCCTTCATCGTCATGCAGCTGTTGCAAGGGCGGACCTTACGAGATTGCCTGTCCGCTGCGCACAATGCGGATCCCGCGAATCCGCAAAAGGCCCCGTTTACGGGCGATCAGTTACTCGACATCGCCATTCAAATCGCCCTCGGGCTGGAAGCGGCCCACGAGAAGGGCGTCATTCATCGCGACATTAAGCCGGCCAATATCTTCATCACCGATAAGGGGGTGGTGAAGATTCTGGATTTTGGGCTGGCGAAGTTGCTCGAGCCCAGCCAGAGCGGAGCTCCGGCGGCGGTGGAGGGCACCCAAAGCGACCTGAAGGCGCCCAGCCGCAAAGCGCCGGATACCCACCTCACCCGAATTGGCGTCGCCATTGGCACGGCAGCGTACATGTCGCCGGAGCAGGTGCGGGGCGAACGGGTGGATGCCCGCACCGACCTGTTTTCCTTTGGAGTTGTGCTCTACGAAATGGCCACCGGCCAGCGGGCATTCACCGGAGAAACCGAAGCGATTGTGCATGCTGAAATCGTTAAACGGAACCCGGCGCCGGCTCACGAACTGAACGCGGCTCTGCTGCCCGAGTTTGAGCCCATCATCGATAAGGCGCTGCAGAAGAACCGAGAGCAGCGCTACCAGTCAGCCGCCGCAATGCGCGCCGATCTCGAGGCGCTCAAACGGGTTTCAGATGCTTCCACGCCGGCGCCCCCTTCTCCGGAGCCGCCCAAACCGCCGGTACGGAGAGACTGGCGGCTGGCGGCGGCGCTGCTGGTGTGCGCAGTCATCGCGGGTGGCGGGTACTGGTATTGGTATTGGCACACTCGTCCCAAGCTCACCGACAAGGACTCGATCGTGCTGGCCGACTTCACCAATTCAACCAGCGATCCGGTGTTCAACGACGGGCTGAACACGGCCCTGCGAGTGGAGTTGGAGCAGACCCCGTTTCTCAACCTGCTTGCCCCCGACAAGGTGCGGGGGGCCTTGAAACTAATGGACCGTCCGGAGGGCGCCAGGCTCACGCCTGAGGTAGCGCGCGAGGTCTGCCGCCACACCAACAGCAAGGCGGTGGTGGCCGGGACGATCGTTGACGCGGGCAATCGCTATCGCATTGAGTTGGATGCCGCCGATTGTCAGACAGGCAAAACGCTGGCGAAGAGCCAGCTCGAAACCGCGAATCGAGACGAGGTTGTCAAGACCCTGGGCATGGCGGGTGCCCAGTTACGACGCGAGCTGGGCGAACCACGGGCCTCGTTGCAGGAGTTCAACCGCCCGCTGGAGCGGGCTACCAGTTCGTCCCCAGAAGCCTTGCAGGCCCTGACCGATGGTCTGGAGCAGAAGCGTCAACGAGGCGATATCGCAGCCTTGCCTTACTTCAAGCGCGCGGTTGAGTTGGACCCAAACTTCGCGCAAGCCTATGCGAATCTGGGGATCGGTTACCGTAACATCGCTGAGGTCAAGCCAAGTATCGAGAACCTCAGAAAAGCGTACGACCTGCGGGACCGGGTCACGCAGCGGCAGCAGTTTACCATCGACGGCGCCTATTCCGCGCTCGGCACCGGCGATCTTCAGAAGGCCATTCAAACGTTCGCCCAGTGGACCCAAACGTTTCCCAGAGATCCGATCGCGCATTCCCGCCTAAGCTACGCCTCGATAGCGGTCGGCCAGTACGAGAAGGCTGCGGCCGAGGCCAAGGAGTCGATTCGCCTGCTACCGATGGCCTCTGCCTACATGAACGAGGCATCTTCCTACTTAAAAATGAACAAGCTGGATGACGCCAAGCGAGTACTCGATGAAGCGCAAACCTTAAAAATCGGCAGCAGCTTGCTACCTGTCGCTCAATACAAACTCGCGTTCTTGAAGGGCGATCAGCTTGCCCTGGAGGAACGGGTGAAAACGACCGCGGGAATTTCCCGGGGCGGGCTGTTGTGTCTGCAATCCTACACGGAGGGATTCTACGGCCACATGCATAAGTCGAAGGTGCTCTTACAGCAAGTGGTGGATTCCGCCAGCCGGGACAACGCCGACACCGCTGCGAGCTGCGTAGTAGTTGGCGCGCTGCAAGACGCTGAAATCGACAACCCACAACAGGCCCGGCAGCAGGCCACAGCTGCCCTGGCACTCAGCACGTCGAGAGATGTTCGAGCCGGCGCTGCGTTGGCTTTCGCGCGCGCCGGAGCAGTCGCACAGGCAGAGAATCTGGCCCAGCAACTCAGCCAGGACTACCCAAACGACACCTTAATGCAAAACTATTCGCTGCCCACCATACGGGCCGCTATCGAACTAAAGAAGAACAATCCCGCCAGGGCGATCGACATCCTGACGGTCGCGGTCCCGTACGAAATGGGCGTAGGGTCTTTTGAGTACCTCTACCCGGTCTATGTCCGCGGCGATGCTTACTTGAAGTCGGGCCAGGCGCAGGCGGCGGCGGCGGAGTTCCAGAAGATCCTCGATCATCCAGGCATCGTGGAAAACTTCGTCATTGGTCCGCTGGCGCATTTGCAGATGGGCCGCGCCCAGGCGATGATGGGCGACACGGCAGCTGCGCACAAGTCTTATGAGGACTTCTTCGCGATTTGGAAAGATGCCGATCCTAACATCCCCGTGCTGCAGCAGGCGCGGGTGGAATACGCGGCCCTGCATGACTAAGCTTGCGTTGTGAACCATCGGCTTAGGTGTTATGGTCATAAGGGCTGCAATCGATCGCATTTTCGGCGACTCATGTTGTCTCCTCTTCAGCTGCCTCTTCCTGCCAGCTTTGCTCGTGCTCGCTATGCAGGGCGCAAGTGTGGCCCAGCAAACCGTGGGCGAGCTCTACGCCACCGACGCCCGCGTGAAAGGGTCGGTCATTCTGGCAGGCTCGGGAACCAGCGTGCTGAGCGGCTCTTCCATCCAGGCGGGAGCGCAAGCGGCGACCCTGAAGCTGGAGCGCGGCGGAAGCCTGCTGGTTTGTCCGGGGACCAAGCTGTCCGTCACTACCTCGCAAAGCGGACGGGAACTGATGTTCAGCCTGAACAGCGGCAATCTGGAAATGAATTATCCGATTGGCGCCGCCGCCGACACCCTGCTCACGCCTGATCTACGGCTCTTGATGCCTGGTCCGGGGACCGTGCACGTCGCGGTGCACATCACGGCGCAAGGCGACACCTGCGTGCAGTCGCTGCCCTGGAACGCTGTCCGCGATCGTTGTCTCCGAAACCATGGGCGACGCGACCTACCAGGTGAAGCCCGACGAGGCTGTACTCTTCAAGGGCGGACATCTGAGCGAGGCGGCCCGCTCCCGGCAGAATTGCGGATGTCCTGTCTCCCCGCCGATAGAAGTTGCCAAGGCTGCGCCGCCACCGCCGGTGGAGTCCAAGCCAGCGCAACCGCCTGCTCCGCCTGCCAAGCCGGTGCCGGCTGCCTTCTCCTGACGAACACGTCGTCGTCGAAGCGCCCTTCGTCTTCCATGCCAACGACCCCATACCGGACCTGACTGAGAGCGTCGCCACGCTGAAGCTGGAGAACAACAAAGTGGTGCAGCTCGATCCCGTGGTTCTGCCTCCACCGGGGAAGAACAGCGGCCCGCCGCCCAAAACAACGGAAACTGCCACGAAGCAAAAGCATGGCTTCTTCAGCAAGATTGGGGCGTTCTTCGCTACGATATTTCATTGAGGAGCGAGCGCTCAGCAATATGCATTCAGCTTCAGCTACAGCCAGCCGAAATCTTGCCCGCAGGCAGCTCGAGCTGAGGGCTGATTGCTGAGGGCTTCTTCCCGGGCTTCTGCTAAACTTACCTTTCCCTTATGACCGACCAGCCACGTTCCCGCGTATTTCTCTGGGTACTGCTTGGCGGTGGAGCCTTCTTCCTCTTCCTGGTGGTTATCTTTGCGTTGGTGTACTTCACGGTCCGCTCCCAGCAGAAGAACACCTTCGGTGGCTTCGGCGACAAGATCGCGGTCGTCGATCTGGAAGGCGTCATCCTCTCCCCGAAAGACGTGGTCGAGCAGCTCAGGAAGTACGCCGATGACAGCTCCATCAAGGCAATCGTCCTGCACGTGAATTCGCCCGGAGGCGGTGCTGCGGCTTCCGAAGAGATCTATCGCGAGGTGCTGCGCATTCGCGATCAGAAGAAAAAGCGCATCGTGGCATCCATCGAGACGGTCGGGGCGAGTGGTGCGTACTACGTTTCGTCGGCGACCAACAAGATCTTCGCCGATGACGCCAGCATTGTGGGCTCCATTGGCGTGATCGTGCAATGGATCAACTATGAAGAGCTGTTGAAGTGGGCCAAGCTGAAGGACGTAACCATCAAAGCCGGTGAATTCAAGGACACCGGCTCGCCCACACACGACCTGACGCCTGTCGAGCGCGCTTACCTGCAAGGCCTGATCGACGACATGCACGTGCAGTTCATCCACAATGTGGCCAACGGCCGCCACATGAAAGACGACGATGTGCGCGCCCTGGCCAACGGCAAGGTATGGACCGGAGAACAAGCGCTGCCGCTAAAGCTGGTGGACCAGATTGGCGATTTCCGGGCGGCGATCGAAGACACCGCGAAGTCGGTGGGCATCAAAGGCGAGCCCACCTTGGTTCATCCCGAGAAAGAGCGCAAGAGCGTACTCGACCTGTTGTTCGGCGACGTCTCCGAATACCTTCCCAGCCGCGCCAAGCTGATGGAAACCAATGTGGGCTTCTACTATCTGTGGAAGTAACTGGGGTAACGGGACGCGATGCGTGAAGGTAACACAGGTAACCGGCCTGAGGCTCGGAACTCCAACGAAAACTTAGGCTTGCCAACCTTACGGTAATTTGAGAGTATCCGGTATGCTGAGATGCTGAGCCATTCGTTTTGTGAGAAGGGGCGTGTGAGATGACCAAAGCGGACTTGATCGATGAAGTTTCCCGGCTGGCTGAGCTCACTCGGAAGGACAGCGAAGTCATCGTGGAGACCATCTTCGAAAGCGTAGTGCGTTCGCTGCGCGCCGGCGACAAGATCGAGATTCGCGGCTTCGGCAGCTTCCGCACCCGCCAGCGCAAGCCCCGCGTCGGACGCAACCCCAAGACCGGCGACCGCGTCGAAGTTCCCGCCAAGAAGATCCCGTTCTTCAAGCCCAGCAAAGAATTGAAAGACATGGTCAACAACTACGTGGCGGAGCCGCAGCCTGCTGCGGAAGGCACCGAGGGGCACGGGTAGTTGCCAGGCTCAACTGGTGACTTGACGGGCTTGGTCGCTGAATTGTCGCCGCACCCCGGGCTGCATCAAGTACAACAGAAACAAGCCAGAGATCACTACTCCTGAAGCTCCCTGCAATATCCTTCCCATCACCACCAGGCTCACCAAATCGCCGAGTGCGTTGACTGAGAACAGCAGGACGGCGAGCCACCATCCCCATTTGCGCCGTTTGAGAATGCCTACTGTCGCGCTGCCTGCAATTGTTCCCACAGCGAACAGAAGCAGGGAAGAGAGCCTTCCCATGCTCTGGAACGCGGCTCGGGCTTCCGGGTTAAACCGCCACAAGGATTCAATCACCTTGCCGGGAAACAGCAGCAAGGTCCCGATGAACGCAGCCATCATGGTGGCGAAGACTAGAAATATAGTCACGACGGTCAGCCCAGCGGAACGCTGATGGTCGCGAATCATTCCTTCCTGATTCCGATCACCGCCATCATCCGCCCGGTTTGGCCAAACTCGGCGCGATGCGAGAAGAAGCGCGTGGTATCGCACGCGGTACATCCATCGATGACGTTGATGTGTTCGTTACGAATTCCAGCGTCCTGCAACTGCCGCAGGTTGGCTTCCACCAGATCGAGATGAATTTCCGGACCGAGGTCGCCGTGGCCCGGAGCGCGTTGGTTCAAGAACAGCAGCGGATAGCGCACGTGAAGTGCGTTGGCGTCGAACACCTCTTCAAACAGCGCGTCGGCATAGGAAAATTGCGACTCGAACTCAGCGCGTACTTCGGCCCCAACCTGATAGCAGCATCGCCGGATGCACGGCCCGATGACTGCGCGCAAATCTCGCGGTAAGCAGCCTAATTGACGCTGCATTTCGCCGACGCCCTTCTCTACAATCCGGGCGGCTGTTCCTCGCCAACCCGCATGAAATGCGCCGGCCGCCCGCCGTTTCACGTCCGCCACCAGTACGGGAACGCAATCGGCCGTCTTGACCGCCAGCAGTAAACTCGCCGTATTGATGATGAGTCCGTCGCCCACGAGTGGCGTACGCGAAGCGGCGTCCACTCGGTGCACGATGCAAGAATGGATCTGCTTCACCTGCACCATCGGCCATGTTCGACCGGCTTCCGTAGTTGCTCCGATGGCTTCGAGAAACAACCTGCGGTTACGCTCGACGTTCTCTCTGGTGTCGTGTTGCGTGAAACCGAGGTTGAGCGTCTTGCCGCCGTAACAGGTTGAAACACCACCCTGCCGCGTGCTGAATCCGTGGACTAGCCAGGGCAGTTGGGCGAGACTTTGCGCGCGAAGGATCTCAACCGGCTTGCCTTTCGTAGCTCGCGAGCGAGGCGTTGTAGATTTCTTCTTGATTGGAATCTGGGAATTCGAAGCAGGCCGCACATCTTTATTCTAGTCCTCGTAGAATACCTATTCGTCTTCCCGGCGATCGGCATGGGGGACATGCCCAAGGGCCAAAAGTGAAGTCGCACATGGATCAGCCGCATGACACGCACACCGACACCTTCATTCTGTTTGCTCTGGCGCTTGGCGTCGTCCTTCTGCACACCCTTACCAACGGCCAGTACGGATTTCATCGTGACGAATTGGCCACCATCGACGACGCGCGCAACCTCTCCTGGGGATACGTGGTTTATCCGCCGCTGACCCCGTTTTTGGCGCGCGTGGCGCTGACGCTCTTCGGGACCTCGCTGCGGGGGGCGCGTTTCTTCTCGGCCCTGGCGCAAGCCATTTCGCTGGTGCTCTCGGGCCTGATGGCGCGCGAGTTGGGTGGCAGGCGGCTGGCTCAGATCGTCGCTTCACTGGCCGTTGCGGTTGCCCCGATGGCGTTGGCCTCCGGCGCTCTGTTGCAATATGTCGCCTTCGACTACCTCTGGTGGGTGCTGACCGCCTACTTCGTCATTCGTCTGCTCCGCACCGATGACTCGCGCTGGTGGCTGGCCGTCGGCGCCTCTATCGGGCTGGGCATGATGACCAAGTACACCATGATCTTCCTGGTTGCCGGGATCGCGGCCGGTGTGCTGCTGACCACCGCCCGCCGCTATCTCAAAAGTCCCTGGCTGTGGGCCGGCGTCGGGGTCTCGCTGCTGATCTTTCTGCCGAATCTCATCTGGCAAATTCAGCACGACTTCATCTCGCTCGAGTTCCTGCGCCACATTCATCAGCGGGACGTTCGCGGCGGCTTCAACAAAACCTTCCTGCTCGACCAGTTCCTGATGGCCGCCAATCTGGTTACCATCCCATTGTGGGTGGCTGGCCTCCTCTTCTACTTCCGCAAGCCGGAGGGACAACGTTTTCGCATGGTCGGCTGGATGGTGGCGGTGCCGTTCCTGTTGTTCATGTTTGCGCAAGGACGCGGATATTACGTGGCGCCGGTTTACCCCATGTTGCTGGCTGCGGGAGCGGTCGTGGAGGAGCGCTGGCTCGCGTCTCTATCCGTGGGAGCGGCCCGCGCCTGCCAGGCGTTCACTCTGGCCGCTCTGATTGCAGGCGGTGCGGCCGTCGCCGCGGTGGCTCTACCTGTGGCTCCGGTGCGCACCGGCTGGTGGAAGCTGGCTGCCAGGGTCAATCGCGACCTTCGTGAGGAGATTGGATGGCCGGAGCTGGTGGCAGAGGTCGCCCGGGTCCGGGATGCTCTGCCTCCCGACGATATCGGGCAGGTGGCGATTCTGACAGGCAACTTCGGCGAGGCTGGTGCAATTGACCTCTATGGGCCCGCGTATGGACTGCCAAGGGCCATCAGCGGAATCAATAACTATTGGGAGCGCGGCTACGGCGATCCGCCACCGCAAGTTCTCATCGTGGTCGGTCTGTCTGCCCAGTACGTGAACCAACTTTTTGACTCCTGTAAACTGGCCGGCCATTTGACTAACAAGTTCAATGTCGTTAATGACGAGACCAGGGACCATCCCTACATCTTCGTCTGCCGGAACCTGCGCTATGACTGGCCTGAATTTTGGAATCACTTCCGGTATTACGGGTAGCAGGATGCCTCACGTGTGGATTGCCGATGAACGCTAAGAAAAAGTTTGCGCCCCGGAATGACAGATCGAATGGGGGCACGTCGCACGATACCAGCAGCGGCACGACCGGGATGCTGCTGGCGCTGGCCTTCTGTCTCATCCTTCTGCATACCCTCACCAGCGGAGCGTACGGATTTCATCGCGACGAGCTGGCCACCCTCGATGACGCGCGTTATCTTGCCTGGGGCTACGTGGCCTATCCGCCGGTAACGCCATTCCTGGGGCGCGTCGCTCTGGAGCTGTTCGGTAGCTCGCTGCGCGGGGTGCGGTTCTTTTCCGCCTTCGCGCAAGCCCTGGTCGTCGTGCTGTCAGGGCTGATGGCGCGTGAACTCGGCGGCAGACGTCTGGCGCAGATGGTGGCAGCGCTGGCGGTCGCGATTGCGCCGGTTTCGCTGGGGGCGGGAGCGCTGCTGCAATACGTCGCCTTCGACTATCTGTGGTGGGTGCTGACCGCCTACTTCGTCATTCGCTTGCTCCGTACCCAGGACCCGCGCTGGTGGCTGGCAATTGGCGCCGCCATCGGTCTGGGCATGATGACCAAGTACACCATGGTCTTCCTGGTCGCGGGCATCGCCGTGGGAGTATTGCTCACTAACGCCCGCCGCTTTCTCAAGAGTCCCTGGCTGTGGGCCGGCGTCGCTGTTTCTTTGCTGATTTTTCTCCCTAACCTGATCTGGCAAATCCAGCACCACTTCATCTCGCTTGAGTTCTTGCGCCATATTCACAAGCGCGACATTCGCTGGGGCCGCACCAAGGACTTTCTGCCTGACCAGCTCTGGATCGCCGCCAATCTGGTCACCATTCCGCTGTGGGTGGCAGGACTCGTCTACTACTTCCGGAGGCCGGAAGGCGAACGTTTCCGAGTTATCGGCTGGATGGCCATCGTGCCTTTTCTGTTGTTCCTCTTTGCCAAAGGACGCGGCTACTACATGGCGCCGGTCTATCCCATGTTGCTTGCGGCCGGAGCAGTCAGGGAAGAGCGCTGGCTCGCGGCCATGTCTGCCGGACGAGCCCGCCTGTGGCGGGGTCTCACGTTTGCTGCGCTGGCCGCGGGTGGCGTGCTCGTCGCCGGAATAGCTTTGCCTATGGCTCCCGTAAACTCCGGCTGGTGGAAAATCGCCGTCAATGTCAACGGTGATTTCCGCGAAGAGATTGGATGGCCCGAACTGGTCGCCGAGGTTGCCAGGATTCGCGACTCACTGCCCGCCGGCGAGCGCAACAAAGTCGCGGTCCTGGGCACCAACTACGGCGAAGCCGGCGCTATCGACATGTTCGGGGCCGCCTATGGACTGCCCAAGGCAATCAGCGGAGTCAACTCTTACTGGGCGCGCGGCTATGGCGATCCACCACCCCAGACTCTAATCGTGCTGGGCATGTCGATCGGCTATGCCAACGATCTGTTCGAGTCGTGTGAACTGGCGGGCCACATGAAGAACAACTATAACGTCCTGAACGAGGAGACCAAGGACCATCCCGACATCCTGGTGTGCCGGAACCTCCGTGACCCCTGGCCCGAATTCTGGAAGCAATTTCGCTATTACGGCTGAATGCTCCGGGTACTTTGTCACACCGCCGAGTGACGTGTGGCACAGATTCCGCTACCCGGAAAGAGCAGTCTGTTGTCGCAGCAGCTTGACAGCCCTTGGTGGACGTTGCTGCGAGGCAAAGTACGCTCCCATTGCCTTTAAGCGCGAGTTTGTCTGGATTCATGCTCATCTCGAACGTGAAGTGGTATTTCTTCACGCAAAGCTCTGGAGATCAGCAGCATCCTCGCTTCCTGGCAAGATCCAATCCTGTTGAGGCGTTTGCCGAGCCTGACCTCTCGCACGATGCCTCGTCAGCTCTTTGCCGCATACCTTTTCCTGGAGGTTTTCATGCTTCACCTCGACACCGGTAACACCGGTTTCATGCTTCTCTGTTGCAGCCTGGTCATGTTGATGACCCCAGGCCTGGCGTTCTTCTATGGTGGCCTCGTCGGTCGCAAGAACGTGCTTGCCATCATGATCCAGAGCTTCGTCTCGATGGGCTGGACCACGGTCATCTGGTACCTGTACGGCTATTCCCTGTGCTTCAGCGGCGACTGGCACGGGATCATCGGCAACCTGAACAACGTCGGCCTGCGCGGCATTACCCTCAGCACGCCATCGCCTAACGATACGATTCCGGCCATCGTTTTCATTGCCTACCAGATGATGTTCGCCATCATCACCCCGGCCCTCATCTCCGGCGCCTTCACCAATCGCGTTTCCTTCAAGGCGTACATGTTGTTCCTGACGGGGTGGCTCACGTTTGTCTACTTCCCCTTTGTGCACATGATATGGGGCGGCGGTATCCTTCAGCGCTGGGGCGTCGAAGATTTCGCCGGCGGCATCGTAGTTCACAACATCGCCGGTTTTGCGGCACTAGCTTCTGTCCTTTATGTCGGACGACGCCGGATTCTGGATCGCGGCCCACACAGCATTCCCCTGGTCGCTCTCGGCACCGGATTGCTATGGTTCGGCTGGTATGGCTTTAATGCGGGCAGCGAATTCCGTGTCGATTCCGTGACCGCGACCGCATTCCTGAACACCGACATCGCGGCCTCCTTTGCCGCCATGGCTTGGCTGCTGGTGGCCTGGATCCGCGAGCGCAAGCCCAAGTTCCTCGGGCTGCTGACTGGAGCGGTTGCCGGGCTCGCAACCATTACTCCTGCGGCGGGATATGTTTCGCCCAGCACTGCCGTCATCATCGGAATCGTTTCCGGAGTGGTTTGTTACTTCGCGGTCGAACTGAAGAACACACTGCACTGGGACGACGCGCTCGACGTGTGGGGCGTTCACGGCGTTGGTGGCTTCCTCGGCATCCTGATGCTTGGGCTGTTCGCCAACAGCGCATTCAATCCCGCCGGGAGCAATGGACTGCTCTACGGCAACCCGGGATTTTTCGGGAAACAACTGGTCGCGGTGCTGTTCTCGTCGGTATGGGCATTTGGATTCACCTACGCCATGCTCTGCATCATCAACCTGTTCACGCCCGTGAAAGTGACCGAAATGAGCGAGGAGATAGGCCTCGATGAGTCGCTTCACGGCGAACACGCTTATGAGACCCTTGAAGTGGAGGAACTGTATAACGGCGACCGTCAGCCTGACGATCGAACACATCGAGGAAGAACACGAACTGGTCGGCGGTCCCAGAAAGTAATTGTGCCGCGGCGGCTAGAGAACCTTCCGCCGGTTTTCTGGGACGAAGTGCATAGGCAGGGGCGATAGTCGCTTCACCCCTGCCTCTTTTTTTACAAGACTACGCCCCTGTCGCTACCTCAGCGTCGATTGGTTCTAACAGCAGCCACCGGTCCGCAATGGCCATCGACCTCATCGACCCGTTCTAAGGAAACTCTGATTAAGGCTGCGTTGTTGAAAGGGACGGCCTTCAGGCCGTCCGTAAGTTCAGCAAAATCATTCAGGGTTTAGCTTCTGAGGTATTTCGTCGTGGCTTAATCAGAATTTCCATAACTCTCAGATATGTTCCCTATCGCGGAGGCGCCGGCGGTCGAACTTTCTGCCGCTGCCTACTGATCGAGCACTTGCCGCACCGTCGCCGCCAGGGCTTCCAGGGTGAAGGGCTTCTGGAGGTGCTGAATCCCGGGACGGCTTTCATCGGATGGCGGTTGCGGGTTGCCGGTATAGCCCGATATCTGGACAACCTTGATGGTTGGCTGGATTTTCCTGATCTTGTCCACCAACTCTTGTCCTCCCATCTTCGGCATGATCATGTCGCTAATCAGCAGATCTATGGATTGTGGGCTGTCCTTCGCCACTTGCAGGGCCTCGGCGCCGTTGCCCGCTTCCATCACCCGGTAACCAAGCCTTCCTAGTTCGCCACTAATCAGATGTCTGACCTCTTCTTCGTCTTCCGCCAGCAAAACACTTTCCGTACCCTTAGGCGCGGTTAGACGTTGCTTGATTTCCTCGAGGGAGACTTTCTCCTCGGTCACCGGCAAGCAAACTTCAAATTTGGTTCTCACGCCGCGCACGCTGTGGACCTGGATTCCGCCTCCGTTTTGGGTCACGATGCCATAGACCGTCGACAATCCCAATCCCGAGCCTTTGCCGCGTTCTTTCGTGGTGAAGAACGGTTCAAAGACTCGGTTGACCGTCGCCGGATCCATACCGCATCCCGTATCGGAAACGGAAAGCCGCACGTAGGCTCCAGGCGAGATTTTGCCGAAAGCCCTGCATGCTCTCTGATCTAGGTTGACATAGGTGGTTTCAATCTTGAGGCGGCCTCCCTTCGGCATGGCGTCGCGGGCATTGACTACCAGGTTCATGACCACTTGCTCCAACTGACCGGCATTGATCTTGACGCACGCCCCGTTGGCGCCCATGCGAGTGGTCAGTTCAATGTCTTCGCCCACCAGCGATCGCACCATCTTCATCATTTCGTTGACCGCGCGGTCCAGCGAGGTGATTTGCGGATCGTCCGCATCTTTGCGGCTGAAATCCAGCAACTGCTGGGTAAGGCGCGCGGCCCGGCCTCCCGCCTCTTTGATGGCCCCCGCTCTTTTCGCCAGTTCGGGATCGGAGCCGTTGTTTTCCACAATCAGGTCTGCGTAGCCGTTGATGATTTGCAACAGGTTGTTGAAATCGTGGGCGACGCCCCCCGCCAGCCCTCCGATGGCCTCCATCTTCTGAGAGTGGAGGAACTGCTCGTGCAGCGACCGGTACTGCTCCTCAGCTAACTTGCGCCTGGTTATGTCCTGCACCACCAGCACGGAGCCCACGGGCCGGCCGTGTTCGAACAACGGCGCGCACGAACAGGAAACGTGGAAAAGCGTGCCATCCTTGCGAAAGTTCACGTCCTCGTGACTGCTCAACGTTTGGTGTGACATGTAGGCGCGTGCGATAGTGCATTCCGATCGCGCCAGGCGAGTGCCATCTGCGCCCTTGTAGTGGCAGACATCATGCAGCACCTTGCCTTGCAGTTCGCCCAGGGTGTAGCCAAACATCCGCTCCGCCGCGGGATTCATGAAGGTGACCCGGCCCTCCGTATCCAGCATGAATAAAGCGTCCGGCGCCGCGGAGTCGTGATGGCCTGCGTCAGCGAAAGCTGCTGGCTCAGCGCCTCCACCGCTTGTTTGCGTTGGCTGACATCCACTACTGTCCCCTCGATGCAGGGCAGCCGGCCGTTTCCCCCTTCCAAGAGGTTGACATTGTGCAAACCCCAGAGAGCGGTGCCGTCCGTTCCGCTTGAGCCGTATCTCTACGTTGTTCAAGGTCCCACTCTCCGCCAGACTGTCCAACAACATGCTTTGCTCCGCCGGCTCGTACAAGATTTCTGCCGCGCTGCGGCCCAAGAGTTCCGCCGCCGAGTCATAGCCGAGCATGCGCACCAGCGCCGGGTTACATTCGAGCAGCTTTCCGCCCGCTTCGGCCCGAAACACTCCGGCGAGGTTCCTCTCAAACAACAGGCGATAGCGTCTGTCGGACTCTGCCCGTGCCTCCTCCGCCTGTTTGCGCGCGGTAATGTCCGAGAAAATGCCATCGGCGAACAGCGTACCGTCCCGTTGGTGAGTGCGCACTGCCCGGTCCTGCACCCAGATCCAGTGGCCATCTTTGCGCTGGATCTGGTATTCCTCATCGAACGGCTGGCCTCGCGAGAAGAGTGCCTGGAGAGCCTCGATAACGCGTTGTCGGTCCTTGGGATAAATTCGCCCCAACCACAACTCTTCCCCGTTCTTGCAGATCTCCTCCGCCGTAAACCCGAAGACGTCCTTGACGTTGGGGCTGATGAAGATGGTCCGCCCGTCTTCCGCCGACGTCCAGGTCACGTCCGGCAGGCTGGCCAGCAGCCGGTGTAGCCACTCTTCACGCGCACGCGACTCTTCTTCCGATGCGGCCAGTGCGGCGGTGCGGCTGGCTACAACGCTTTCGAGATTTTGGTTGATGTCCCTCAGCCGCCGCAGGATGGCATAGATCACGCCGCTGGTGATGGCAACGTAGAGGAAGCCCTTGGCGATGCCCCAGACAGTAGCCTCTTCCCGGGTCAACGGAACATGTCCGAGCAGCCTGTCGGTGGAAAAAATCCACACACAGGAAAACGCAACGTATAGGCCAGCGAACCAAACCGGTCGCCCTGGTCGAAGACGCCTTCGCCAGGACTGAATGAATGGCGGCATTCAGTGCTCCATCACAACCAAATTGCACGAACCGGGGGGAAGGTCACGTAGCTCCCATTCCTACATCGGTCTCATCCAAACTGCAGGCGCAGTGGAGTTGCCGTGACCCGAAGGCTGCGATTAGATCGCTTGCAGCCAGATTGAAATCATCATACTCCTTTCTGCGCAACCCTCGGTGGTGACGAGCGTCACAGCGGCTGGTGATGCAGGACACACCGTCGGCAGAAGCTCGCGGCACTCGCGATTGCCGTTCCCTGACGGCCCGTGGTGCAAGTGCGACTTGTATCAGGGTATGCCTTCAGGCATACCGTAAGCGCGGTGTTATGAACGCGCCTTCAGGCGCTGGGTTTGGGAGCTGGTGTTTTACCGCGGGCTGCTAAGGACGCACCTCTAAGTAGCGAGCCACGAGTCGCAATCCATGTGTCCCATTTCTGGGAAACCTTGGTTAAGTGGACGTTTTTCTTCTTGGCTCAGGAGCGGACGGCAGAGTAGCGTGGTTTTGTTGGGATCAGTGTCCACCCGCGTGTCGTGACTAAGGCAGGCCGCCGGAAACCCTCTTTGACAATCAGAGACTGCAGCTGACCGAAGGCCCTTGTCGCCGGCACGAGAAAGTTGCCATTTAGCCGGTTGCAAATTGCCGAAATCGAGTCGTTGGTTTACTAGAGTCTCAAGCGAACTTTTTCGTAATGGTGAGGATTTATCGAGTAAGTCGTTTGAATTTAATATTTTACCCCCAACTCCTTTAGATTGAATATTTTGCAAGGGAAGTTTTTTCTGTCCGTTTGTTTTCAATATTTTGCGTGATATGGGGGAAGGGGGTAGCATCGCCAACTGGTATATCGTCCCGGAATGGGAAAGAGCTGGATTAGCCGATAATCGGAGAGTAGACAACTGATGTTGGCAGGGCTTCTTCGACTCCGGTTCGCAAGAGCGGCGAATCGCGCGGAATGAGCCTGTATTTCTAGCCAAGAGCGAAGAGCGAACGGCGAACCGCAGTCGCCGCGAACGGCCTCGGTTGATTTCATAACCACTTTGGCTCCGTTCGTCCGGGTTTCCTGAATGCTGAATGCTAAGTGCTTGAACGCGGAGTGCCAGGGCTGCGAAATGCGAGGAGCCAAGAGCGCGTACCCCACTCCTTTCGTGGGACGAAAGTCTCCGGCTTGTCGTGCTAAAATTACCGAAGCAGTACTCCGCGGGAGAGGTTCTTGATCGAGATAGCGCCGTCCATCCTGTCGGCCGATTTCGCCCGCTTGGCTGAAGATGCCAACGCCGCGGTGCGAGGCGGCGCGACCCTGCTTCATGTCGACGTGATGGACGGCCATTTTGTGCCTAATATCACGATCGGGCCGCCGGTGGTGGCTTCGCTGCGCAAAGCGGTGGATGTTCCTCTCGACTGCCACCTGATGATCGAGAATCCCGATCAATACATCCCTGCTTTTGTTGAGGCCGGCGCTAATTCCATTGCGGTCCATGAGGAGGCTTGCCGCCACCTGAACCGCAGCTTACAGCTTATTCGCAGCCACGGCGCGCTGGCGGGCGTGGCCATCAATCCCGCGACCACGGTGCAAACCCTGGGCGAGGTGCTCGACATCATAGATTTTGTGCTGGTGATGTCGGTCAATCCCGGTTTCGGAGGACAAACGTTCATCCCCGGCGCGGTAGAGAAAGTCCGCAAGCTGGCGACCATGCGGGCCGCCAAGGGCGTGGACTTTCGCATCGAGATCGATGGCGGGATCGACCTGGAGACCATCGGTCCTGCGGCCCGCGCGGGAGTGGAGATTTTTGTTGTCGGCAGTCACGTCTTCGGACACGGCGATCCGGGACGGAACGTAGCGGCGTTGCTGAAAGCCGCTCAGGAAGCCACGCTGCTGCGGGTTTAGCTCGAGCCAGCAGCAGACGTGGAGCGCACAAATCGTAGAGGTGTTCAGGATGTTTCGTCGCGTAGTCATAAGAGTTGTGATGGGAGTTGTGCTGATATCGCTGGGCGCCGCAGCCCAGAACACGAGCAGTACGCAGACCCAGAATCCCAGCAGCGCTCCGGCGCCGGCCCCGGCTGCGAGCAGCACTCCGGCGCAGAACACGGGCAACAGCCAGGCGCAGACTGCGAATCCGCCTAAGAAGCAGGCCAAGAGCAGCAAGAAGAAGAGCCGGAAGGCGCAGAACCCGATCGCCAACGTCGACTCCAAGCAGCCGGACAAAGTGCTGTTCGACCGCGCCATGGATGCGATGAAACACAACAAGTACGACGTCGCGCGACTTAGCCTGCAGACCCTGATCAACACCTATCCCGACTCGGAGTACATCGCACGCGCTAAGCTGGCGATTGGCGACTCGTGGTATCAGGAAGGCGGCACTGCCGCCATGGCGCAAGCCGAGAGCGAATACAAGGACTTCATCACCTTCTTCCCTAACATGCCTGAGGCAGCGGAAGCGCAGATGAAGATCGCCAACATTCACTATAAGGAAATGGAGAAGGCGGACCGCGATCCTACGCACGCCAAGCGCGCCGAGGACGAGTATCGCCAGCTCATCCTGCAGTTTCCCGACAGCCAGCTGGTTCCACAGGCCAAGCAGCGGCTCCTGGAAGTACAGGAGGTGCTCGCCCAGCGGGAGTATCTGATCGGGCACTTCTACTATGTGCGCGAGAGCTATCCCGCCGCCATCGCCCGTCTGAAGTCGGTTACAGAGACCTATCCGCTTTACAGTGGGGCCGACCAGGCGCTTTTCGAATTGGGCGGCGCTTATGAAAGAGAAGTCGATCTCGTTCGTGCGTCGAAGTTGCCAGAGGTCGCCAAAGGGGTGCTGCTCAAGCAGTACTCCGATGCAGCCGCTGCGGCCTATGGCCGCATTCTTACCCGGTATCCCCTGGAGGAGCGGGCTGGCGACGCCAGGAAACGGCTGGAGGCAATGAAGCAGCCGATCCCGCAAGCTACGCCGCAGGCGATTGCGGCAGATAAGGCCGAAATCGAAAGCCGTGGATCGACAGGCACGTTCGACAGGGTGATGGAGAACTTTCACAAGGGTCCCAACGTAGCGGAGGCCACCAAGGTTGGCGAGCCGACGCTGGTCGATCCTAAGCAAGCCAGTGCGCCCGACCTGGTGCGGGCTGCCAATAGCAGCGTTATGAGCAGTCTCGTGAACCTGAACGGTTCTAACAACAAGGTCAGCGTCGAGCGTGTGGACGCGGGCGGGCCGCCTCCAGGAAATGCCCTGGTTCCGCGGTCAGACGCTGCACCCGGCGCTGGCGGCGCTGTGAGCACAGCCCCCGCCGCCTCAGGCAGCGCGGAAAACACGGCCGTCCCTGAGCTGCAAAACGATTTGCAACCGGCCGCCTCCGGCGATCCGGGCGGAGCTCCGGAAAAGGCGCCTCCGCAGGTCAACGACGCTGCGCCGGTCGCGGGCGGTGCGCAACCGGCTCCGGCGGCCAGCAGTTCTGGAACACCGGCTCCAGCGGCTCCTGCTAATCCCACCACGGAAAGCACGTCAAAGAAAAAGAAGAAGAAACTCCTGGGTATCTTCTAGCACCGGTTCGGCGGATGAGGCACAGCTACGGGCGCCGCCTTTTTGTCTCAACCGGCTCGTAGCTTGACAACTACCTTTGCTGACGACGGGCAGCTTCTGCTTGTAATATCGAGGTTTGACCTTCACTCGTTAAACGGACTGGAATGCCTCACGATCTTCCCAAGGCTTACGAACCGGGCGCGATTGAGCTGCGCTGGGCCGAATACTGGGTCCGTGAAAAGCTCTTCCACGTGGAAACCCCGTCCAGCGACACGCAGCAGCCGGTGTTCACGCTGATCCTGCCGCCGCCCAACGTCACCGGCCGTCTGCACATGGGCCACATGCTGAACCAGACGGAAATGGACATCATTGTCCGCTGGCATCGCATGCGCGGCTTCATCACGCTGTGGCTTCCAGGCACAGACCACGCTGGCATCGCGACCCAGATGATGGTCGAGCGCCAACTGGCTGCCGAAGGCAAGAACCGCCGTGAGATCGGCCGCGAAGCCTTTATCGCGCGCGTGTGGGACTGGAAGCAGCATTACGGTGGCGCCATTCTTGACCAGATGAAGCGGCTCGGCGCCTCGGTGGACTGGTCACGCGAGTACTTCACCATGGACGAGCGGATGTCACTCGCCGTGCGCGAAGCGTTCGTCCGCCTCTATGAAGAAGGGCTGATCTATCGCGGCAAGTACATCGTCAACTGGTGTCCGCGCTGCGTCACGGCAGTTTCCGATCTCGAAGTGGTGCACGAAGAGACGCAAGGCAAGATTTACCAGATCCGCTATCCCGTAATCGGGTCTAAAGACGAATACATCGTGGTTGCGACCACGCGGCCTGAAACCATGCTCGGCGACACCGCGGTTGCGGTGAACTCCGGCGATGAACGTTACCGCCATCTGCACGGCAAAAAGGTCTTGTTGCCGCTGATGAACCGCGAGATCCCCATCATCACCGACGATATTCTCGCGAATCCTGAGTTCGGCACGGGCGCAGTCAAAGTCACGCCGTCGCACGACCCCAACGACTTCGAGGCCGGTTTGCGCAACGATCTGCCGCAGATTGACGTGATGAACGAAGTCGCGCAGATGAACGAAAATGCCGGTCCGTATAAGGGACTCGACCGTTTCGAGGCGCGCCAGAAAGTTCTGGAAGACCTGGAGCGCGGCGGCTTCCTGGTAGGCACGAAGGATTACGTTATTCCGCTGGGCAAGTGCGATCGTTGCAAGACCATCATCGAGCCGCGGCTTTCGACCCAGTGGTTCGTTAGGATCCAACCGCTGGCCGATCGCGCCATCGAAGTGGTGGAGAACGGCGACGTTAAGTTCGTTCCCGAGAATTACGCCAAGACCTACTTTGAATGGATGCGAAACATTCACGACTGGTGTATCTCGCGTCAACTGTGGTGGGGACATCGCATTCCCGCCTGGACCTGCAAGGATTGCGCGGAGATCACGGTTGCGCGCGAGGCGCCCGCCAAGTGCCCCAAATGTGGTGGCGGCCATCTGGAACAGGACAGCGACGTGCTGGACACCTGGTTCTCGTCCGGCCTTTTACCGTGCTCCGCGCTGGGCTGGCCCGGCAGCACGCCCGATCTCGACGCGTTCTATCCAGCCACGCTGCTCATCACCAGTTTTGACATTCTGTTCTTCTGGGTGGCGCGCATGATCATGATGAACTGCCATTTCATGCGCGGACATAAGCGTGGCGAAGTGCCTTTCGGCACTGTGTACATCCACGCCTTGGTGCGCGATGCCGAAGGCCAGAAGATGTCCAAGACCAAGGGCAACGTCATGGACCCGATCGAGATCATCGAACACTACGGCACCGATGCGGTGCGCTTCACGCTGGCTGCGATGGCTGCGCCCGGCACCGATATTGCGTTTTCGGAGAGCCGCACCAGCAGCTATCGCGCCTTCGCCAACAAGATCTGGAATGCCGCGCGCTTCCTGTTTATGAACGTGGACCGCGCGCAGGAGTCGGGCGTATGGTCGCTGGCCGATTTCAAGTCATCGCCATTGGACCCCGCAGAGAAGGGCGTCCCAGGATTCAAGGCTGAAACCTTGGAAGACCGCTGGATCCTTTCTCGCTTCAACCGCGTGGCCCAGCAGCTCCAGGAAGCGCTGGAGACATATCGCTTCCATGAAGCCGCGCACGTGGTCTATCACTTTTTCTGGGGCGAGTACTGCGACTGGTATCTGGAACTGATCAAGCCACGCCTCGCGGCGAATGCTCGCGAGCAGGCACGCACCGCGTACGAAAATCTAGTCAGCATCTTCGAAGGTGCGCTACGCTTGCTGTCCCCGTTCATGCCATTCATCACCGAAGAGATCTGGCACGCGGTCTATGACGGCAAACCTCCGGCGAAATCGATTGCCCTTGCAGCCTATCCGCAGTTTAACGCAGCACAAGTGGATGCGGCAGCGGAGACGGAGATGGCGATTCTACAGGACCTCATTGTCAGCGTGCGCAACATCCGCGCGGAGCTAAAGATCGAGCCAAAGCAAAAGCTGACGATTGAGGTCTTTGCCGAAAGCGGTGTTCGTTCCCTGGTGGAGCAGAATCGTGGCGCGCTGGAACGGTTGGCGAACGTGGAGAGCCTGGCGTTCGTCGAGTCGTCTTTGAGCAACGCAGGGGGCGCCCGCAGCACGGCGCGCTTCGAGGTTCGCGTGATCTACGAGCGCAAGCTGGACACCGTCGCCGAGCGTGACCGGCTGAGCAAAGAGCTCACGCGTCTTACGCAGGAGCTGACGCGCGCGTCGGGACAGTTGAACAATGAGGCGTTCCTCGCCAAGGCGCCGGCCCATGTGGTGGAAGGATTGAAGAAACGCAAGGCCGAGGTTGAAGTACTGGTGCAGAAGGCCAACGAAGCGTTGGGAGAATTGGGCGCTTAGGCCGTTAGGTTGCCAAGGAGACGATTGTGGATTGGACAAGCCGCCGGATCACTGCCATCCTGGAAAACGCGCTGCTGGAAGACCGCGCGACGCGGGATGCCACATCGTACGCATGTATTGATCCTAACCAGCGCGCTTCGGCTACCATCCTCGCCAAACAGGATTGCGTGCTCTCCGGCCTGGGCTGCATCGGTCGCATTCTGGACGTCTTCGCAACCCTGGATGGCACCGTAACTTCGCACCCCGAGGTCACCAGCCATACCGAGATCTTCGATGGCGTGCGGTTGCACAAAGGGCAGTCGGTCGCGGTGATCGTGCACAACGCGCGCGTGGTGCTCTCGTGCGAGCGGGTCATCCTCAACATCATGCAGCGCATGAGTGGCATTGCCACGCTCACGCGGCAGTATGTGGACGCGGTCGCGGGAACCGGGACCACAATTCTCGACACCCGCAAAACTGCGCCTGGGCTGCGTGTTCTCGACAAGTACGCCGTGCGGTGCGGTGGAGGAACGAACCATCGCCTCGACCTCAGCGACGGCGTGCTCATCAAGAACAACCACATTACCCTCGCCGGCGGCGCCGGCGTTGCGCTTGAACGCGCGCTGGCTAACCGGCGTGGCTCGCAGATGATCGAGATCGAAGTGCGATCGCTGGAAGAACTTGACCTTGCGCTGGAACATGGCGCCGAGGCTGTCTTGCTGGATAACATGACGTCCGACCAGGTG
Organism: uncultured Acidobacteriaceae bacterium; assembly: GCA_963831675.1. Classification (GTDB taxonomy): domain Bacteria; phylum Acidobacteriota; class Terriglobia; order Terriglobales; family Acidobacteriaceae; genus Bog-257. The sequence goes on along the minus strand of CAWHRM010000029.1, from coordinate 36,296 downwards.
CGACAAGCGGTTGAGCGGGTGAGAAAGGTTGATCGGCGGGTACCGTTGGAAGCTTCGGGAGGAATCACGTTGGAGAATGTGCGCGCCTACGCTGAAGCTGGCGTGAGCTTCATTTCCGTTGGCGCCTTGACCCACTCCGTTGTGGCGGTGGATCTGAGCATGCGTATCGCACCGGCATAATCAAGAAAAAGTTTGCAATCGCACTGCCTTCGGCGTGGACACCAAGACTCTCTGTACTCTCATGTTATTCAAGTGGATACCCGAGAGCAGAGTTTTCTGCTCAGTTACATCGCGACGCGAAGCGCAGTACCGGTTAAAGCAACAGGTGTGGAGTTGCTAAATGGACGCACTTCAACGAGAATCAAGTCAGCGAACAACACCACATGAACAAAGACCCCGCCGTGAGGCGGGGTGTTGTTTTAGCGGAGCGCTTGGGGACGCCGCTGTCCTAACCATTCACCGCTTTCAACTGGTGGTGCACGCCTTCGCCGACAAATGCAGAAATGAGCGCATCGAGGACTTTCTTAAGGTCTTCAGAGTCGTAGCTGGCGCGGAACTCAGAACGTTCCGCCAGCACCCGCTCCTGCAGCAAGCCCTTGGTCATGCCAATGAAGGCAGCGCGCACTGCCTCCAGGTTCAGGTCCGAACGGATCAGCCCCTGATCGCGCATTTCGGTCAGGATCGTGTCCACCACCTGGGCGAAGTGTTGAAAGCCCGGGCTTACGATCACGTCCCGGTTGTCTTTGCGCACCCGTCCAGCCTCGAGGACCATCAGGTTCTTAAGGTCGGAATCATTCTCCAGTTCGATGATGTACGCCTCCAGTACCCGAAAGAGACGATCAACGGGAGAAGGGCTGCCCAGTACCATTTGCACACGGGCGGCGATGCTGGTCCAGCCGCGATCCAGGATGACGCTCAGCAGACCTCGCTTGCTGCCGAAATGCTTCATCAGTTGGGATTCGCTGGTGCCCGCTTCGCGAGCAATCGCAACCGTACTGGTGTTTTCGTATCCGTTGGACGCAAATAAACGCTTCGCCGCCATGAGAATACGATCATGGGACGAGTATGGAGGCATGGATTTTACGTTAGATGTATCGGGCATAGAGGAAACCGTTCGAAACAACCCGACTACGTGGCAGAAGTTGTGGCAGTCAACATCCACAGGCAGGGTAAACGGACGGGCCATTCCGCCGACCAACTTCACTATCGAGTGTCGCAGAAGTTGGCCCGTTATGCAAGCCGAACTTATGGTTGCGATGTTGTCTTCGAGATTACTCCGTAAGTCAGCTTTCAGTTGTTGTCAGTAGGCAGTTGCCGGCAGTCAGTTACCAGTTGTCAGCAGTCGGCACTGGTTCGGCGCTTTTGCTTTTTCGCCGCGATGGGCGACAATCGACACATGCCCACCAGCGATGCGCTGCGCGTCGGAGTCGTCGGCGCCGGTTCTTTCGGACGCAATCACGCGCGCGTTTATCGCGATCTCCAGACTGATTCATCGCGGAATGTGCAACTGGTGGGAGTGGTGGACTCCGACTTCGCGCGAGCCGAGGCAGTCGCCAGGGAGTTCGGCACATCGGCATTTCGCTCGATCGGCGAACTGATCCAGGCCGGCGCGCAGGCGGCTTCGGTCGCCGTCCCCACCGCTGCTCATCTGGACGTTGCCCGTCAATTGATGGCGAAGGGGATTGACCTTCTGATCGAAAAACCCGTGACGGCCACGCTGGCCGAGGCTGATGAGATGATCGGATTGGCCGAGCGCTACGGCTGCATCGTACAGGTTGGCCACCTCGAGCGCTTCAATCCGGCAGTACGGGCGACGCTGCCACTGCTGACCCAGCCCATGTTCTTTGAGGTGCACCGACTCAGCGTCTTTACGCCACGGTCGCTTGATGTCGATGTTGTGCTTGATCTGATGATCCACGACATCGATATCGTGCTGACCCTCGCGAAGTCGGCGGTCACAGAGGTCCGCGCGGTCGGCCTGCCAATTCTCTCGCGAAAGACCGACATTGCGAATGTGCGCATGGAGTTTGAGTCAGGCTGCGTGGCCAACTTCACCGCCAGCCGGGTGAGCACCGAGCGAGTGCGCAAAATGCGATTCTTCCAGCCGCGACAGTATGTCTCGATTGATTATTCACGCCAGGATGTATTGGTGTTGACCATCGACGATGCGCTGCCCGATGCAAATGAGCTGGATCCCTTCAATCCTGTCAATGCAGCCGGTAGCGGGCTTCCCGGCATCACCCCGTTCAAGCCCGCGGTTGAGTCCCAGGAGCCGCTACGGGCCGAGTTAATGAGCTTTCTGCGCGCCGTACGCGCTCGGTCGGCCCCCGAGGTCACGCTGGAAGACGGACGCCGGGCGCTGGCGGTGGCAACCCAAGTGGTAGCAGCCATCGCCGAACATAGCCGGCGAGTGCGTTTGCCGGAATTGACTCGCGCCGAAAGCTAGCCTACGCTTCTCGAATCAGCGATGTCCGACGAACTGGTTACGATTGCGAAGTTTTTCACCCTGGGCGAGGCCAAGCTGGTGCAAGGAAAGCTTTCGTCCGAGGGCATCTCGGCGTTCGTCTGCGACGAACACATGCATGCCATCAACTGGCATATGGGCGCGGCATTTGGCGGCCTTCGACTGCAGGTGCCAGACAGTCAAGTGGTGCGTGCGCTGGAGATTCTCGACGGCTTCGAGCCGGAGGAGTCCGAAGCAGAAGAGGACATGGAGGAGGTCCCGTGCTGCCCCGAGTGCGAATCGCTGGAGATTCGCGAGGTGGCCGGCACCAACCCGAACCAGATCTCGCTCTGGTCGGCCGCCATTCCATTTCCCGAGCCCCCGACGCAGACGACGCACCGCTGGCGATGCCTGGTTTGCGGCTATGAGTGGCAGGAAGAAGACGAGTAGCCGCGCCTCACGGCTTTTTCTTCCCCAAGTCGCGGGTGCGTGCGACAATAGAGCTTCCTTCCTGATCGCCATGAACCCAGTTGAAAGCGTACCCACCATCGCCAAAGAACCCGCCATCACTCCCGAAGTGCTGCGCGACCACGGAATCTCGCCGGAAGAATACGACCGCATTCTGAAAGCGCTGGGCCGCGAGCCGTCGTTTACCGAACTCGGCATCTTCAGCGTGATGTGGAGCGAGCACTGCTCCTACAAGTCGTCGCGGGTGCATCTGAAGCGGCTTCCGACCCACAGCCGCCGCGTGGTGCAGGGGCCGGGCGAGAATGCGGGCATCATTGACATTGGCGATGGCTGGGCCTGCGCGTTCAAGATTGAGTCGCACAACCATCCATCATTTATCGAGCCGTTTCAGGGCGCCGCCACCGGCGTGGGCGGCATCCTGCGCGATATCTTCACCATGGGCGCGCGTCCGTTCGCCATCATGGACTCTCTGCGCTTCGGACCGATTGCGCCTCAGCCCGGCCTGGACCAGGCCATGCTGCACAAGAACCACTCGGTACTGGAAGGTGTGGTGAGCGGCATCGCCTCGTACGGGAATTGCTTTGGCGTTCCCAACGTCGGCGGAGAGGTGAAGTTCGAGAGCTGCTACTCAGGCAATCCGCTGGTGAATGCTTTCGCACTCGGCCTGGTTCGGCGCGACCAGATCTTCTATGCCAAGGCCGCGGGCGAAGGGAATCCTGTCATCTACGTTGGCTCGAAGACCGGGCGTGACGGCATTCATGGCGCCACCATGGCGAGCGAGGAGTTCAGCGAAGAGTCGGAAGCCAAGCGCCCCAACGTGCAGGTGGGCGACCCGTTCCTGGAGAAACTGCTGCTCGAAGCTTGCCTGGAAGCGATGCAGACCGGCGCAGTCGTTGGTATTCAGGACATGGGCGCAGCGGGCCTTACCTGTTCCACATGCGAGATGGGCGGGCGTGGAGGCGTCGGGCTGGAGATCGAACTCGACCTGGTGCCGCAGCGTGAGACCGGCATGAGTCCTTACGAGATCATGCTGAGCGAATCCCAGGAGCGCATGTTGCTGGTGGCGGAAAAGGGTCGTGAGGACGAAGTTTTCCGGGTCTTTCAGAAGTGGGGACTCGACGCGGTGACGATTGGCCGCGTCATCGGCCAGCCAACCATGCGCGTTCTGGAACACGGGAAGGTCGTAGCGGAAATTCCCAACCGCTCACTCACGGACGACGCACCGCTCTATCACCGGCCGATGGACCGCTGGGAGCCACCGGTTCCGCGCGAGGTCCCGGACAACATCGTGCTGGGCCAGCAGAGCGAATTTACTGACGACCTGAAGCGGCTGCTGGCGAGCCCGAACATCTGCTCGAAGCGCTGGGTGTTCGAGCAATACGACTCCATGGTGCAGACCAACACCGTCGAGGGACCGGGTGGCGAGGGCGGCGTGATCCGGGTGAAGGGCACGCAGCGCGGGTTGGCGATGGCACTCGACGGTAATGGGCGGTGGTGCTATCTCGACCCCAAGCTTGGGGCGATGCACGCGGTGGCCGAGTCGGCGCGCAACGTGGCCTGCACCGGTGCAACGCCGATCGCTGCCACCAACTGCCTGAACTTCGGCAATCCCGAGAAGCCGCACATCATGTGGCAGTTCTCCCAGACCATCGACGGCATGACCAAGGCCTGCGAAGAGTTGGAAACGCCGATCACGGGCGGCAATGTCAGCTTCTACAACGAGACCCTTGGCGAGGGTATCTATCCGACGCCGGTAATCGGCGTGGTCGGAATCCTGGAGGACATCCGTAAGGCGGTTGGTCCGCATTTCCGCAAGCCGGGACATGCCTTGGTACTTGTTCGGGGTGCCGAAGCGGGCGATGCTTCCGATGTCGAGGCGGAGTTTGGCTCTTCGGAGTACGCGAAAGAAGTACTGGGCCAAATCTGGGGATTTCCGCCTTCGCTCGAACTGGAGAAAGAGGCCGCATTACAGAAGGCGGTCATCGAGATGATTGGCTCGGGACTGGTGGAGTCGGCCAAAGACTGCTCGGAAGGTGGGTTGGCGGTCACGCTGGCGGAATGCGGATTTGCGCGCGGGATTGGGGCGCAGGTCAATGTTCGCTCTAACGAACTGGTTCCTGAATTCGTGCTTTTCGGCGAAGATGCCAGCCGCGTGCTGATTTCCTGCGACCCGCAAAACGTGGCGCGAATCCAACAAGTAGCGGTAGAACGCGGCCTCTTAACGGAACAGATTGGAAGTACGGTCCCCGATCAATTGGAAATCCGGGTGGACGGCAAAGCCGCCGCCACGGCAAGCGTCTCCGAATTGCAGGACGCGTGGGCACATGCCTTGGAACGCGCCTTGCACGTGGAAACCGAAGAGCGGCTGGTTCCGGACGCGTTGCAGAAGAGTTAGGGCCGTTTGCGCCGAACATTGAAACTCTGATCAGGTGAGCGATGCTGATTCCTTCCGACAAGCTGCGAGAAGAATGTGGCGTGGTAGCCATCTACGGCAATCCCGAAGCTTCCAAGCTCGCCTACCTGAGCCTGTACGCGCTGCAACATCGGGGGCAGGAATCGGCGGGCATCGCGGCTTCCAACGGTGAGCGGGTCGAACTTCACAAAGGCATGGGCCTGGTCTCCGATCTCTTTACCGGCGACGTGCTCGCGCGGCTTTCCGGCTCGTTGGCCATCGGCCACACGCGATATTCCACTGCCGGCGATTCCGCGCTGCTCAACGCGCAGCCCATCATGGTGGAGTGCAACAAAGGCAAGATTGCGCTGGCGCACAACGGCAACATCACCAATGCGCACGAGGTGCACGCCCAACTTGAGCAACAGGGTTCCATCTTTCAGACCACCAGCGATACCGAAGTGATCGTGCATCTCATCGCGCGCTCGCGCGAGCAGACGCTGGCTGATGCGATGGCCGATTCGCTGCGCCGGATCGAGGGTGCGTTTTCGCTGGTAATGCTGACGCCTGACCGCATTTTTGCCGCGCGCGATCCCCGCGGTTTCCGTCCATTGGTGATGGGCCGCATCTCCGGACAGGCCGCGCACACCGCCGACACCATCGTCTTCGCATCCGAGACCTGTGCCTTCGATCTCATTGGTGCAACCTATGAGCGTGAGGTCAAGCCGGGCGAGCTGGTCATTGTGGGGCCGGAAGGCGTTCATTCGCGCTTCTACTCGGCGCAGCAGCCGCAATCGAGCTGCATCTTCGAGCACGTCTATTTCTCGCGGCCGGACAGCATCATCTTTGGACGTGCGGTGCAGCAGACGCGCGACGCCATGGGCCGGCAACTCGCGCTGGAATCGCCGGTGGACGCGGACATTGTGGTGCCCGTGCCTGACTCTGGCGTGACCGCTGCGATGGGTTTTGCGCAGCAGAGTGGCATTCCGATTCAGATCGGCTTGATCCGCAACCATTATGTGGGGCGGACGTTCATCGAGCCGGAACAGCGCGTCCGCGACTTCGGGGTGAAACTGAAGCTGAATCCCGTGCGGCATGTGCTGGAGGGTAAGCGCGTGGTGCTCATCGACGATTCCATTGTGCGCGGAACCACCAGCAAGAAGATCGTCCGCATGGTGCGCGACGCCGGGGCCAAAGAGGTGCACGTGCGCATCTCGTGTCCGCCAACGATTTCACCTTGCTTCTATGGAGTGGACACCCCTTCGAAGAACCAGTTGATCGCCGCCAACAAATCGGTGGAAGAGATTCGCGAATACATCAAAGCCGATTCGCTGGCGTATCTTTCTTTGGAGGGTCTACGCAAAGCCGCCGGCGAAGGCGACGACCCGATGTACTGCACCGCCTGTTACACCGGCAAGTATCCGACTAACATCGTGGACGTGGAAGACATTGCGCCCGCAATGGCTGCGAACGACTAGAGGAGCTGCTCGAAGCCCTTCAGCTAGAGCAGCTACCCACGAGGAATTCCTTCTGACTTGTCTGCTTTTTACGCGCAGCCGCCACAGTCTCAGGCGCTCGCAGCTGCACGGCTCGCCCGTGACGACGCTCGCGAGGCAGCGACCGGCATCAGGGTTTCAGCTTTCGCTTTCCCGTTTGCCCGCGGCCGTTCCGTTAGCGTGCTAAGTGTGCGTTCCTCGAAAAGCAGCCGCCGCAGGGTGCGAAGATCGTTGAGGATCCTCCGGCTTCTGCTCATGTGGAACTCAAGCCTGCTTAGTGTGTAGAGCGCCAGCTTCAGGGCCTCCGCGCGCCGGGGATAATTTGAACTCGATTCTCTCTGGACGTCCCCTTCAATTTCCAATTTCGTTTCAAAAACAGTCTGGGTCAACAGCGTCATGAAATCGTGTGCATCTTCGATGCTGTCGAAAGGACTTCCGGAACCTGGATTCATGGCCGTTCTCCTTTAGCTCATCCAAGGAGTTCAGGCAACCGTAGCCTGGGGTCCTGGGGGTTGTTCTAAGTCTCCCATGCTTTTCAGGGGCGGTCTGTGACGTTTGGCACCCACCCTGGTGACAACCGAGTCTGGCGCAATTTCGCGGGCACGTTGTGAACGAACGCGATGTGACATGCCTCACAGGTCATGCCGACGTGCCTCACAGACCAGAGCACCGCGAGCAAGCACAATGAACATACAAGAGGCATGAGCCTTCCAGGTGCTTTCAGGGTCCCGGGCCGCCACTTCCAACCGCATTTACCCCTGACACCTCTGAGGTACTGCCTCTCCAGGAGATGTCGAGCGTTATGTTGGAAGCTCTCCAATCACCGGCTCAGGCAACATACTGGTGGATCTCGGGTCAGACCCTCTTCCTCACCCTTAATCTTCTAGGTCTTGCGTGTTTCACCTACATCGTGGCGAAGCGCCTGACCCCACTCCTTCACGGCGAAAGCGATCTCCGCTTCGATCGGCCGTTGCTCCGCCTGGAAAGAGTGTTGCAATTCTGGGTGGGGCAGTGGAAGCACCCGCGCTACCGGACCGCGGGAACCATTCACATCCTTATTTTTGCCAGCTTCCTTCTGCTGGCGACTCGCGCCTTCTCTTTGCTGATCCTTGGCGTCTCCGAAAACTTTGCGATGCCGGACTCCGCAGGGGGAATCGGCCATGCTTACGAGATCATTGCCGACTATGCCGCGACCATTGTCTTCCTCTGTATGGTGGTGGCTGCCGTTCGACGGATTGTGTTTAGACCGGCACGATACGAAGTGCCGGCAAAGTACGGCAAGGGCCACAAGATTGACGCGGTCTTCCTCCTGGGGTTGATCGCGGTACTGATGTTCTCGGAAAGCCTTTTTGAAGCGAGCAAGGCTGCGTCTTTGACCCAGCAGGGCCATGCAGAGTTTCTGGCTGGTTTCTCGTTGGCCTGGGTTTTGAAGAACGCTCTCAGCTCAGCTTCTCTGGCAACCCTGTGGAACCTCCATCGCGGCGCTTACGTGCTCGATGTCCTTACCTTTTACTTCCTGCTGTGCTACCGGCCGTTTGGGATTCAGTTCCACGTGGAGACTTCTCTCTTCAATGTGTACTTCGCGAAACTGGACCGGGGAACGGTCAAGCCGGTGCGCTGGGGTGTGAGTGATGAGAACCTCGACCAGGTGAAATCCTTCGGCGTAAAGACATTCGAAGACTTCACGTGGAAGCACATGCTCGATTTCTACTCCTGCGCCGACTGCGGGCGGTGCTCCGACAATTGTCCCGCGAATTCTGTAGGCAGGCCTTTGTCACCGAGATTCCTCACGATCAAGGCAAGAGATTACGCCTTCCAGCATTACCCGATGTTCGGCAAGGCAGGCAACGGTACGCCGCTGATCGGCGGCATTTATTCGGAAGATGAAGTCTGGTCCTGCACCACCTGTGGCGCTTGCGAGGAAGAGTGTCCGTTGATGATCGAGTACATCGACAAGGTCGTCGATCTGCGGCGCGGCCTGGTGGACGACGGGAATGTACCCAAGTCCATCCAGAAAGCTCTGAAGGCCCTCGAGAGCCGGGGCAACCCCTACGGCAAAATGGAAAAGAAAAAGGCCGACTGGACCAAGGACAAAGAGTTCCAGACAACCTGCAACGTCAATGTCCTGGACGGCAAGAACACAGCGGAGACGCTGTACTTTGTCGACAGCATCACGTCCTACGATGACCGCATCCAGTCGATCGGGCGGGCAACAGCGAGAATTCTCGACCAGGTTGGAGAGGACTTTGGCATTCTCGGCACGGCCGAAAAAGATAGCGGTCATGATGTCCGGAGGTTTGGCGAAGAGACGCTTTTCATGGCTCTCCGCGACCACAACGTCGAGGCCATCAAGGCATCTGGAGTCCAGCGGATCGTCACCGCGGATCCTCATGCCTTCAACGCCCTGAAACATGACTACAAGGACATGCCGCCGGTCGAGCACATCAGCCAGGTCATCGCGCGCGAGGTGAAGACCGGGAAGCTGAAACTCAATCCGGTGGAAAACGCAGGCGACGTGTACACGTACCACGACCCCTGTTACCTGGGACGGCATAACCAGGTTTACGACGACCCTCGCGATGTACTCGATGCGATTCCCGGTTTGAAGAGAGTGGAAATGAGCCGTTGCCGGGACCGTTCCTTCTGCTGCGGCGGTGGCGGACTGATGCTGTTCTACGAGCCGCAAGAGGAGCAGCGAATGGGTGTGAAGCGGGTCCAGATGGCCGCCGAGGCTGGCGCTAACGTGATCGTGACCGCCTGCCCGTTCTGCATGGTGAACATGGAAGACGCCATCAAGGTTGCCGGCATGGAAGGAAAGATGACCGCGATTGACCTGACCGAACTGGTGGACAAGCAGATCGGGCGAGAGAAGACGACTGACAGCAACAAAACGCAAGAGTTTGTGGATTCAGAAAAGTTAGTAGCGGTTTGACCGCCAGGCGGGAATTCTGCTGCTAGCGGACGAAAAACAATTCGGGAGAATGAATGTGGAAATTCTAGTTTGTGTAAGAAGAGTGCCCGACACTTCGGAAAACGAAATTCAACTCAACAGTGCCGGTAACGATATTGAGCGGGACGACCTGGTCTATTCGATCAATGAGCCGGATAACTACGCGGTCGAAGAGGCCCTTCAGATCGCTGCCAAGGCCGGCGGTAACGTCACGGTAGTTACGGTCGGTGGCGACGACGACGAGGAAGTACTTCGCCGGGAGATGGCCATGGGCGCCAACCAGAGTGCGCTCATCACCGACGACGCCTTTAGCGGATCGGACGGCAAGGGCATTGCAACCATCCTGAAAGGTTTTGTGCAGAAGGGCCATTACGACCTGATCTTGACCGGGATCCAGGCCGAGGACGGCGGCGCCCAGGTGGGCGGAATGCTGGCAGCCCTGCTCGACTATCCCTTCGCTTCTCTGGCGAATTCCATCAACGTCCTTGACGGTGGCAGGCTGAAAGTGAGCCGCGAGATCGAAGGTGGCAACAGGGAGATGAACGAGATCGATCTGCCGTGTGTGCTCTCGATTCAGACGGGGATTAATGAACCGCGTTACGTCGGCATGAGAGGCATCCGGCAGGTGGCGTCGGTCGAGATTCCAACCTTCGGCGCAGCGGACCTCGGGGTCGATGCACGTACCGTCGGCGAAGCCGGCGCTAAGGTGAAACGAGTGGACTACTTTGTGCCGGCACTGGGCAAGGGAGCCGAGATCCTGCAAGGCAGCCAGGAAGAGATTATCGACAAACTCATTGAATTGATGAAAGCCAAGGGAGGGTTGAACTAATGGCTCGGATCTTCGCTTATATCGTACACAAAGGCGGCGTGGTCGATGATTCCGCCGCTGAACTTGCAGCCGCAGCGAAAAAGATCGACGCTAACGCGTCGCCTGTCGCTGTCGTTACCGGCTGGGGCGCAGACCTCGATGCCGTTTGCGAAACCCTGCGCGCCTCCTACAGCGAGGTATGGAAAGTCGCCAACCAGGCGCTTACCTACCCCAATGCCGAACTGGTCCGCAAAGCTCTAGTAAGCGTGCTGCCACACGACGGTATTGTGCTGGTTCCACATTCACACTTCGGAATCGATTTGTCGCCCGGCCTTTCCATCAAGCTGAATGCAGCTTTTGTCTCCGACGTGCTGGGCATTGATGGACTTGTAGGGACTTCTCTCAAGGTGGTCCGCCAGGAGTTCGGCGGCCAGGTGAGCGCGCATGTCGATTGCGATATTTCGTCGGGTGCGGTCATCAACACGCGTCCAGGCGCATTCAAGCCGCAGGAAGGCGCTGCCGTCAACGGCGTCATCGTCGACAAGTCGGCGGAAGTCGGAGCTTTGACAGCGGGACGACGCTATCTCGAAACCGTCGTGGCCGAGGCGGGTGATGTTGATATCACCAAGCATGCGGTTCTGGTTTCCGTCGGCCGTGGCATCCAGGAAAAGGACAACATCGCCATCGCCGAGGAGTTGGCCGAGGCGCTGGGCGCGGCGGTGAGCTGCTCCCGGCCGGTGGTGGACGCCAAGTGGTTGCCGAAATCCCGTCAGGTTGGTTCGTCCGGCCAGACCGTCAAGCCGAAGGTTTACATGGCATGCGGCATTAGCGGTTCGTTCCAGCATCTGGCAGGAATCAAGGGCAATCCCTTCATCGTCGCCATCAACAAGAATCCTAAGGCCCCATTCTTCCAGGTCGCCGATGTGGGAATCGTGGCTGACATTCTCGAGTTCCTGCCCGAGCTTACGAGCAAGATTCGGGCAACAAAATCGGTATCGGTGTAATCACCAGGAAAGGTTTCGGCAATGATCACTAAGAAAACTTTGCAACTGAGTCTAAAATCGCTGCGCGACTTCGCCAAGAAGCGCCTGCCCGACGAAGAGCTGATCGCGTTGGATGAGCGCGACGAGTGTCCGGTAGAGATTGTCCGGCACATGAGCAACCCGGACAAGCTGGGCATCCAGCTCCTGTTCATTCCGGAAGAGTACGGCGGCATGGGCGGCAGCACCTTCGATGTCTATCTCATCTGTGAACAGATGGCGCGTATCGATCTGGGTGTCGCCACTTCGCTGTTCGCCACCTTCCTGGGCAGCGATCCCATAACTTTCGGCGCTACTCCTGAACAAAAGAAGAAATGGCTGGGGAAGATCGCTGACGAGGGCACCCTCTTTGCCTACGGAGCGACGGAGCCGGAAGCCGGGAGCGACTTGGGCGCGCTGAAGACAACCGCCGACCGCGTTGAAAAAGACGGCAAGATCGTCGGCTACAAAATCAACGGCAGCAAACAATGGATCAGTAACGGCGGCATTGCCGACCATTGCACCATCCTGGCCAACACGCCCGCAGGTCCAAGCTGGTTCATCGTCGACGCGGGCACGAAGGGTTTTGCCCACGATGAGCCCGAGGACAAGCATGGCATTCGTCTGAGCAATACAGCAGCATTGGCTCTCAACGACGTGTATGTTGACGCCGACCGGCTCGTCGGCGGCGTGGAAGGCCAGGGCCTGGTGCAAGCGCAGATGGTCTTCGGTTACACGCGAGTGATGGTCGCGGCCTTCGGTCTGGGCGCTGGCTGGTCGGCACTGGATCGCGCAATTCCGTATTCCGTGAAGCGCATCCAGGGCGGCACGCCTCTCTCCGAGAAACAGGGATACACCCACAAGCTGATTGTTCCCAACGTGGCCCGTCTGGAAGCAGCGCGGTCCTACATTGAGGAAACTGCGCAGCGCATCGACGCCGGTACGGAAGGAAGCTTAAATACCGAAGGCGCTATTGCGAAGTATATGGCGACGGAAGCCGGGGATTTGGCCGCTGACGCCAGCATCCAGGCGCTGGGCGGCTACGGTTACACCCACGAATACATGGTCGAAAAAATCAGCCGCGATGTTCGCATCACCAGGATTTACGAAGGCACCTCCGAGATCATGGAGATGACCATCAGCCGCGACCGCTGGCAGCTTCACTTGAAGACGCGCGGGCAGCATTACCACGAGCAGGCACGAGAGCTCGAAGCGTTGCACGCCCAGCATCCCGAGGTGGGCGCCGACATCGCGGCCCTGGCCGCGCACGCCTTGGCCGAGGTGATGGAGAAGGCCCGGGCTGCACGCCTGACCCGATACCAACACATTCTCCTTCGTCTAGGTGAGTTGATCGCTTACGCGGAATGTGCGGGCAGTTTGTCTCGCCGCGCGGCACTTCTGTCGGAAGGCCGGCTGAACGAAAAAGCCAACGATCGATTTGACGCAACCGCCATGGCGACACTGGCCCGGACCTTCGCGCGCGACGCAGCTCTCAAGGTCGCGGAAGAAGGCCTGAGGTGGGTGTGCGGAGCCGGTGGCGTCACCGAGTCCGAGATGGATGCCTTCGAAGTGGCTTTGAGGTTGTCCGCGATCCACCGCGCACAGGCCGGCCTGCTTGCAGACATGGATTACATAGCCGACGTGCTTTACAACCGCGTTGCCAAGCACGAAGAAGAACCCGCCCTCGTAGGGGCCGCGAGATAAAGACCGGCATCCAGCTATTCGCCCATGCTGGATGCCAGGTCCCAAGGAAATAGGAACTCATCATGGAAAACACTGCTCATCGAGCGATTGCAATTGTGGGGGTCGGAGCTGTCCTGCCCGATGCTCCGAACGTAGCGGCTTTCTGGGAAAACGTGAAGAACAGCCGTTACAGCGTCAGCGACGTCACCCCTGACCGCTGGGACTCCGCGTTCTACTACGATCCCGATCCCAGCGCGCCGGACAAGACGTACTCGAAGATTGGCGGCTGGGTGCGCGAGCACGTATGGGACCCCATGAAGTGGCGCCTGCCCATTCCACCCCGCGTGGTCGAAGGCATGGATGGTACTCAGAAATGGGCGATCGCTTGCACCCGTGAGGCGTTGGAAGATTACGGCTACCCGAAACGGCCGTTCGATCCCGATCGCACAGCAGTCATCCTGGGTAATGCCATGGCAGGGGAGAAACATTATCGCACTTCGTTGCGAGTGTTCTTTCCAGAATATGCTCACGAACTGGCCGAGAGCGCCAGCTTCGCCGCACTGCCGGCGGCGGCGCGGGAAAACATCACTCGGGAATTGCACGACCGGATGGGCCATCTTCTGCCCGAGATTACAGAAGACAGCATGCCCGGTGAATTGGCCAATTGCATTGCCGGCCGTATTGCGAACATCTTCAACTTTCACGGGCCGAATTATGTTGTGGACGCAGCGTGCGCATCGGCGATGGCGGCCATGAGTTCAGCCGTGGAAGGGCTGATTCAGAACAATTTTGACGTGGTCGTTACCGGGGGCATCGACCGCAACATGGGCGCTCCCACATTCGTAAAATTTTGCAAGATTGGTGCGCTCTCTGCGACCGGCACTCGTCCCTACGCCCAGGGTGCGGATGGCTTTGTGATGGGCGAAGGCGCAGCCATCTTCTTGATGAAGCGTCTCGCCGATGCTGAGCGCGATGGCGACAAAATCTACGCCGTGTTGCGCGGCATGGGCGGGTCAAGCGACGGCAAGGGGAAAGGAATTACGGCACCCAATCCTATCGGCCAGAGACTGTGTGTCCAGCGTGGCTGGGACAATGCCGGCCTGCCGCTTGCCACTGCCACTTTGATTGAAGGTCACGGGACATCGACCCGGGTGGGCGACCTGGTCGAAGCCCAAAGCATGGTTGATCTGCTCAAAGATTTCCATCTTCCCCCACGCTCAATTGCTCTCGGCTCGGTTAAGTCGAACTTCGGACACTTGAAAGGCGCCGCCGGAGCAGCCGGAATGCTGAAAGCTGCATTGGCGCTTCACAATAAGGTGCTGCCGCCGAGTCTGCATTGCGACCACCCCAGTCCGGACATCGATTTTGCTCACTCTCCGCTTTACGTCAACACCGAGCTCAAGCCGTGGACAGTTCCAGTGGACGCCACGCGGCGTGCCGGAGTGAGCGCGTTTGGTTTTGGCGGCACCAACTTCCACGCCGTTCTCGAGGAATATATTCCCGGCAAGCTCAATGGAAATGGCAAAAAGTCGGTAACGGTCACTGCGCCACCGCCGGTAGTTGCGGCCAGCGTCAGCGTAGCAACTGTTGCGCCTGCGATACTTGCTCCGTCCGCGACCATTGCGGTGCCCATGGGCAGCGCAGCGCCGACAGCGACCGCCACCCCCGTGGCAACCGCAGCGCCCACCGTCACTGCCGCCGAGTCCTTCAAGGCTCCGTTGCGTGGAGCGCTGGTACTCGGCGCTGCTTCCGAGGCAGGGCTCATCGAGCGTTTGCTTGCAGTCCAAAAGGATGCGGCCTCCGGACGCGCGCCCGCACCAGCCGCTCCGGCTGAGTCGGACCTTCGTGCGCCTGAACGCCTGGCGATTGACTATGCCGATGCCGCCGAGCTGGCGGACAAATCGGAGAAGGCGCTCAAGGCGCTGAAAGCCAACCAGGCTCCGATCTGGAAGGCTCTGCGTCCGCAAGGCATCTTTCGCGGACATGGTCCTGCACCTAGAGTGGCTTTCCTGTACACGGGGCAAGGCTCGCAGTACGTGAACATGATCGCGCCGCTTCGCGCCGCCGAACCAATCGTGGCCGACCTCTTTACCGAAGCGGACCGCATCATGACGCCGCTGCTGGGCAAGCCGCTCAGCGGGTTTATCTTTGTTGATCCGAACAACGCCGAGGCCGTCGCAAAAGCGGAAGAGGATCTGCGTCAGACCGAGATCACTCAGCCCACAGTGCTGACCATCGACCTGGCCCTGACCCGGCTGTTGGCCGCCTACGGCATAAAGCCTGACATGACCATGGGACACAGTTTGGGCGAGTACGGCGCGCTGGTTGCGTCTGGCTCCCTCACCTTCGAGGATGCATTGGGAGCCGTCAGCGCCCGTGGCCGCGGCATGACCAAGGTGGCCGTGAAAGACACCGGGAAGATGGCAGCCGTCTTTGCGCCGCTGGCTGAAGTTCAGAGAATCCTGAAGACCATCAACGACTACGTTGTGATCGCCAACGTGAACAGCGGGACACAGTCGGTTATCGGCGGCGCCAGCAAAGCCGTCGAAAAAGCCATGGAGATCTTCCTGCAAGCCGGCTACGAAGTAAGGCCGTTGCCGGTCAGCCACGCTTTCCATACATCGATTGTCGCTCCGGCCAGCGAGCCGTTGCGTGAAATGCTGTTGAAACTCAACATCCAACCGCCGCAGGTTCCGGTCATTTCCAACGTAAATGGCGAGTTTTATCCCACTGGCCCCGGTGTAGTGCCGCAGATGCTGGATCTTCTTGCGCAGCAAGTCGCTTCTCCGGTGCAGTTTGTGAAAGGCCTGACCACCCTTTACGATGCGGGCGCCCGCGTCTTTGTGGAAGTTGGACCGAAGAAGGCGTTGCAGGGATTTGCTGAAGAAGTTCTCGGCCAACGCGGCGACGTTATTTCGCTGTTCACGAACCATCCCAAAGTCGGCGATATTCCGTCCTTTAACCAGGCACTGTGCGCCCTGTATGCCGCGGGATTAGGCCGTGGCCAGGCCGAGGTTTCGCGCCAAGTCGCAAAACCTGCACCTTCGCAATCTGAAGTTGCCGCACCGGTTAATGATGCCAAAGGAACTCAGCCGGCAGCAGTTGCTCAGGCCGCTTTCACGGCGCCGGCAAGCCCGTCGAACGGTAGTTCCTACAACGAACCCGGTCGTTTGGCCGCCGATACTCTCGAGCGGGGCGGCGGGCAAATGCACCGCGGCGACGAGGCCGCCTCAACCTCTATTCTGGTGGCGATCACCGGAGCGTCTTTGGGCCTGCCTGGAACCGAGCGCATCTTCGACGATAGCAATGTCGAACGCATCTTGCGCGGCGATCAATTCATCTCTGCCATTCCCGCGCGCTTCCGCCAGGACATGCTGGACAAGCGCATTAGGCGTCTGCTCAAGAGCGACAAAGGAGAGCCCACATTTGAGTCCATCACCGATGTCGCGGATGTCATCAAGCTGGCAGGCCGCGGCGGCGCCTTTGATCTGGAAAGTGAATTCGGCGTTCCCTCCGATCACCTGGCCGCTTTCGACCGCGTTACCCGCCTGGCTATCGGCGCGGGAATCGACGCGCTGCGTGACGCGGGCATCCCGCTGGTCCTGCGCTATAAAACCACGAGTATTGGCACGCAACTGCCGGATCGCTGGGGACTGCCAGACGCCATGCGCGACGATACCGGCGTGATCTTCGGCTCGGCCTTCCCCGGCTGTGACTCTTTCGCCGACATAATGTCGAGCTACTATGAGGACCATGCCCGCCGCGAACAGTTGGCTATGCTGGAAGGCTTGCGCCTGCGCGCGACGGGCAACGGTCATTCGAACCTTGGCGAAGAACTGGACCGGCGCATCCAGGACTTGCACATCGCAATTGAAAAGGATCCCTACGTCTTCGACCGGCGTTTCCTACTCAGAGTTTTGCCGATGGGGCATTCGCAATTCGCCGAGCTCATTGGCGCCCGTGGTCCCAATACGCAGATCAACTCAGCTTGCGCGACTACCGCACAGGCCGTGAGCTTGGCGCAGGACTGGATCCGCGCCGAGCGGTGTCGCCGCGTGGTCATCATCTCGGCGGACGATGTTACTTCGGACCATCTGATGGGATGGATGGGCGCCGGCTTTCTGGCCAGCGGAACGGCAGCCACCGACGAAGTGGTCGAAGACGCCGCCATTCCGTTTGACCGCCGCCGCCACGGCCTCATTATGGGCATGGGCGCCGCCGCGCTTGTCGTCGAGAGCCTGGATGCGGCGCGGGAACGCGGAATCCGGCCTATCTGCGAAGTGTTGAGCACGGTGACGGCGAACAGCGCGTTTCATGGCACTCGCCTCGATGTTCAGCATATCGGACAGGTGATGGAGAACCTGGTCGCCAAAGCCGAAATGCGCAGCGGCGTTGCACGCAGTGAAATAGCCCCGAAAATGGTTTTCGTTTCCCACGAAACCTACACGCCCGCACGTGGCGGCAGCGCCTCTGCGGAGGTCCACGCACTGCGTCGCGTTTTCGGCGACGGCGTAGATCAAATCGTGATTGCCAATACCAAAGGCATGACTGGCCACGCGATGGGCACCGGCATCGAAGATGTCCTCGCCGTGAAAACCTTGGAAACGGGACTGGTGCCGCCAGTAGCGAATTTCAAGGAAGTCGATCCCGAACTGGGCAAGTTGAACTTGTCGAAGGGTGGTGCCTATCCCGTCCAATATGCGTTACACCTGGGCGCCGGCTTCGGTTCGCAGATCAGCATGATCCTGTTGCGTTGGGTGCCGACGAAGGACGGGCTCCGTCCCAAACCGAATGCTCTCGGCTACGCCTACCGCATTGAGGACCCGGCTACCTGGAACACATGGATGAGCCGGGTGGCAGGCCGTCCCACGGCGGATCTCGAGGTAGTTAACCGCACCCTGCGGGTGAAGGACCAGGGGCCGGCGCCGCGCAAAGCAGGAGCCGTGCAAGACGTCCGAACCGCGCGCGTGCCATCTTCGGTTGTCCAAGCGGCGCCGGTCGTCCCGGCAGCTCTTGGCACGAGTTCAGCGCCTGCGGCCGTCGTCGCGACTCCGGCACTGCCAGTGCAAGTGTCAAAACCGCAACCGTCCGTGGCGGCCTCTCCGGTCCAAGTGGTTAAACCAATCGTGCCGGTAATTGTCGCTACGCCCAAACCGTCAGCCCAGCCAAGACCCGAGGTGAAGGTTGATCCGGTGAAGGTCCAAGTGACACCTGCGAAACCAGCACCAGCGGCGACTTCTCCGACGAACGGCGCCGGAGATTCCGTCAAGGACCGCATCCTTGCTCTGATGGTGGAAAAGACCGGCTATCCGCAGGACATGCTGGACCTGGAACTCGATCTTGAAGCCGACCTCGGGGTTGACACGGTCAAGCAGGCGGAGATGTTCGCGGCCATTCGTGAGATCTACAACATCCCTCGCGATGAGAACCGCAAGCTACGCGATTACCCAACCCTGGCGCATGTAATCCGTTTTGTTTACGAGAAGCGGCCAGACTTGGCGGGGACTACAACGACGTCCGCGCCCGTCGCCAGCAAACCGCAAACGACGGAGCAGGCCACTGTCGTCGCGCAGACGACTCCGCCGGCGGCAGCGGTAACTTCCCCGACGAACGGCGCCGGGGATTCCGTCAAGGACCGTATCCTCGCCCTGATGGTGGAAAAGACCGGCTATCCGCAGGACATGCTGGACCTGGAACTTGATCTTGAAGCCGATCTCGGGGTTGACACGGTCAAGCAGGCGGAGATGTTCGCGGCCATTCGCGAGATTTACAACATACCTCGCGACGAGAACCGCAAGCTGCGCGACTACCCGACTCTGGCGCATGTTATCCGGTTCGTGTATGAGAAGCGTCCGGACCTGGCGGGGACAACTGCTCCCGCGCCAATCGCGATCGAGACTCCCGTACTAGCACCGATTCCGGTCGCAATCCAGCCGACTCCGCCGGAGCCGGCGGTAACTTCTCCGACGAACGGCGCCGGAGATTCCGTCAAGGACCGCATCCTCGCTCTGATGGTAGAAAAGACCGGCTATCCGCAGGACATGCTGGACCCGGATCTCGATCTTGAAGCCGACCTTGGGGTTGACACGGTCAAGCAGGCGGAGATGTTCGCAGCCATCCGGGAGATCTACAACATTCCTCGCGATGAGAACCGCAAGCTACGCGATTACCCAACCCTGGCGCATGTAATCCGGTTCGTGTACGAGAAGCGGCCTGACCTGGCGGGGATGACTGCTCCTGTGCCAAGCGCGATCGAGACTCCCGTATCCGCACCGATTCCGGTTGTGACCCAAACAACTCCGGTGTTGCCAGCGGTAACTTCCCCGACGAACGGCGCCGGAGATTCCGTCAAGGATCGCATCCTCGCACTGATGGTAGAAAAGACCGGCTATCCGCAGGACATGCTGGATCTGGAACTTGATCTTGAAGCCGATCTCGGGGTTGACACGGTCAAGCAGGCGGAGATGTTCGCGGCTATCCGTGAGATCTATAACATACCTCGCGATGAGAACCGCAAGCTGCGTGACTACCCAACCCTGGCTCATGTCATTCGGTTTGTGTACGAGAAGCGGCCCGACCTGGCGCAAACGACTACTCCTGTGCCAAGCGCGCTCGAGACTCCCATAGCCACGCCAATTCCGGTTGTGACCCAACCAACTCCGGTGTTGCCATCTGTAACTTCCCCGACGAACGGCGCTGGAGAGTCCGTCAAGGACCGCATCCTCGCTCTGATGGTGGAGAAAACCGGCTATCCGCAGGACATGCTGGACCCGGAACTTGATCTTGAAGCCGACCTCGGGGTTGACACGGTCAAGCAGGCGGAGATGTTCGCGGCCATTCGCGAGATTTACGACATACCTCGCGACGAAAACCGCAAGCTGCGTGACTACCCAACACTGGCTCATGTCATTCGGTTTGTGTACGAGAAGCGGCCCGACCTGGCGGGGATGACTGCTCCTGTGCCAAGCGCGATCGAGACTCCCGTACCTGCACCGATTCCGGTCGTGACCCAACCAACTCCGGTGTTGCCGGCAGTGACCTGCCCGACGAACGGCGCCGGAGATTCCGTCAAGGACCGCATCCTTGCTCTGATGGTGGAAAAGACCGGCTATCCGCAGGACATGCTGGACCTGGAACTCGATCTTGAAGCCGACCTCGGGGTTGACACGGTCAAGCAGGCGGAGATGTTCGCGGCCATTCGCGAGATCTACAACATTCCTCGCGACGAGAACCGCAGGCTGCGCGATTACCCAACCCTGGCGCACGTTATCCGTTTCGTGTACGAGAAGCGGCCTGACCTGGCGGGAACGGCTCCGTCATCACCAACGATCGCTGAACCTGCCGCTCCCGAGCCGGCAAACGTCGCGGTCACGGCAGTCACCGATGACTCCATTAAGGACAAAGTGCTGGAGATCGTGGCCGAGAAGACGGGATATCCCAAAGATATGCTGGATCTGGACCTCGACCTCGAAGCGGACCTCGGCATCGACACGGTCAAGCAGGCGGAGATGTTCGCGGCGATCCGAGCGGCATACAGCATCCCACGGGATGAGAATCTCAAGCTGCGTGATTTCCCAACCTTGGCCCATGTCATCCAGTTTGCGCATAAGGGGCAGCGCGCAGCCCAAACGGCTGCCCCAACGCCGGCAGCCACTGCTGTCGTCGCGCCTACGACTCCGCGCCCGTCGGTCGCGAGCTTTGACGCAGCTGACCTTATTCCACGCCGCGTACCCGTGCCCAACCTGCGGCCGCCTCTTAACCTGTGTAAGCCGACCGGGGTAACGCTCGGCCCGGGTTGCCGTGTCGTAATCATGCCCGACCAAGGCGGAGTCGCGAATGAGTTGTCCAAGCGGCTGCAAACGAAGGGCGTAGAGGTCCTCCAGATCAAGGACCCACGCGATCCGGTTGCGCTGGCTGATCTCCTCGCGAAATGGCTGGCCGCTGGTCCGGTGCAAGGAGTCTATTGGCTTCCCGCGCTGGACGACGAAGGACCCATCGGCAACATGGACTTGGCTTCCTGGCGTGAAGCCCTACAGGTGCGGGTCAAGTCGCTGTATACCACCATGCGGGCTCTATACGAGCAGATTGCAGGTCCGGGCACATTCCTGGTTTCGGCAACGAGGCTGGGAGGCCAGTTTGGCTATGACGAAGCCGGAGCCACCGCTCCGCTGGGCGGCGGAGTCGTGGGCTTCACCAAAACCTACAAACGTGAACACCCAGAGGTCCTGGTGAAGGCGGTTGACTTTGAACCGGAAGGCAAGACGACAGAAGTCGCCGACCTTCTCCTAGCAGAAACTCTGCGCGATCCGGGAGCAGTCGAGATTGGCTACAAGGAAGGCCTGCGGTGGACAGTTGGGCTGCAAGAGCAGTCCGCAATCGATGGTAAGCCAGGTCTGAAGCTCGATTCGAACTCGGTGTTTCTGATTACCGGCGCAGCCGGTAGTATCGTCTCCGCCATTACCGCCGATTTGGCGGCCGCTTCCGGCGGCACTTTCTACCTGCTTGATCTGGTTCCAGAGCCCGATCCGAACAATCCCGATCTCAAGCGTTTCGTCAGCGACAAAGACGGCCTGAAGCGCGAGCTGTTCGCGCGGATACAGGCGCGCGGCGAGCGGGCCACGCCGGCGCTGGTCGAGAAAGAATTAGCGGCGCTGGAGCGCGCACAAGCCGCTCAGACCGCAATCGACGCCGTACGCGCCGCCGGAGGCACGGCACACTACTTCAGCGTTAACCTGACGGATGCGGACGGTATAACCGCCATTGTGGATCAGGTGCGCAAGCGCAGCGGCCACATCGACGTGCTGCTGCACGCCGCCGGAATCGAACGCAGTCACTTCCTGCCGGACAAAGACCCGCGTGAGTTCGACCTGGTCTTCGACGTCAAGAGCGATGGCTGGTTCAACCTTCTCCATGCCATCGGCGCCATGCCCCTGGGAGCGACCGTGGCGTTCAGTTCGGTTGCGGGCCGCTTCGGCAACGCTGGACAGACGGATTACAGTGCTGCAAACGATCTGCTGTGCAAGATCACCTCAAGCTTCCGCACGACTCGCCCGCAAACCCGAGGCATCGTCATCGACTGGACAGCGTGGGGCGGCATTGGCATGGCAACCCGGGGTTCCATCCCCAAGATGATGGAGCTGGCCGGCATCGATATGCTCCCGCCCGAAGCGGGCATTCCGTGGATTCGGCGTGAACTTACCACAGGAGGGACCTGCGGGGAGGTTGTCGCCGGTAAGCGTCTTGGCATCATGCTGAACGAGTGGGACGAAACCGGCGGAGTTGACGCGCAGGCAGTTCCGGCTGACGTCGAAAACCCAAGGCAGGCCCAGGGTCCGATCGTCGGTAAGATCGCGCGCGTGGGGGTTTACGACGGTCTCGTCGTCGAGACCACCTTGGATCCCACCATCCAGCCGTTCTTGTACGATCACAAGATCGACGGCACGCCTGTGCTTCCCGGAGTGATGGGCATCGAAGCCTTTGGTGAAGCTGCCAAATCTATGCTACCCGGCTGGTATGTTCGCGCTGTGGAAGAAGTAAACTTCCTGGCGCCGTTCAAGTTCTACCGCAACCAGCCTCGCACCGTTACGGTCCAAGCCGTATTTCATCGCCAGGGTGAAGATGTTGTGGCGGATTGCCGGTTAACCGGCTCCAGGATTCTTCCCAATCAACCAGAGCCACAAGTAACCACGCATTTCACAGCTCGCGTGCGGCTGACGCGACAGGTGTCTGAAGCGCCAACCGCGAGGATACCGGCTGCTGCGAACGGGGCCAGTGTAGAGGCCGCAGACATCTATCGCGTGTACTTCCACGGACCGGCATATCAAGTAGTGGAACGCGCGTGGAGGGATGGAGACCGCATGGTTGGCCAGATGGCTGCAAGATTGCCCAGCAATCATGAGCCGCCTGCCCCGGTTACAGTCATGGGACCTCGGTTCATCGAACTGTGCTTCCAAACTGCGGGTCTATGGCAACTGAGCGAGCAGGGCCAGATGGGGCTCCCTCTGTACGTTCACCAGGTGCGCGTGTGGGGCGTGCCGGAGCTGTCCACAGGACGGTTCTGTGCCGTGGTCACTCCGCATCCCGAGCAGGAGAGCTTCGATGCCGAAGTTGTGGATGAAAAGGGCAACTGCTTCGTCCAACTCATCGGCTACAAAACGGTGGCCTTGCCCAATAGCGTGGATGCTGAACCATTGAAGGCCCTGCAGGCTGCGATAGCGCAGCATGCCGTCCTGGTATGACATGGTGGCCTGCGTAGCGAGGTGTGATGGATGTCTATTGGCTGGAACTGAGGCAGGCTAATGTACCGGATGGGAACGATTGGCTCAGTGCCGGCGAATTGGCTCGCCTCGACGCGATGCGCTTTCCCAAGCGTCGCGCCGACTGGCGACTGGGCCGCTGGACAGCCAAGCGCGCCTTGTCCGCTTACCTGAAAGCGTCGGGCAAGCTTCCATCTCTCGCGGAGATAGAGGTTCGAGCAGCGGCTTCCGGCGCGCCGGAAGCCTTCCTGGCCGCCAAGCCGGCGGGCGTCACCATCTCACTCAGCCATCGCAACGGCACGGCTCTTTGCACGATTGCGTCGTCCGCCGCACAGCTGGGTTGTGATCTGGAACTCATCGAGCCTCGCAGCGAGGCTTTTGTCGCCGACTATTTCACCGGCGAAGAGCAAGCCTTGGTTGCGCTATCTCCGGCGGCAGACCAGCCCCAGCTCCTGGCTCTGCTATGGAGCGCGAAGGAAAGCGCACTCAAGGCGCTGCAAGAGGGGCTTCGCCTAGACACTCGATCCGTAACGGTCAGCTTCGGCGGCACGGCAGAACTTAGTAGCAATGGGGGCGAACGGGAGCGTCGATTTGATCCGACGTTACGTTCGCCGCAACCTCGAGACGCGTGGCATCCGCTGCAGGTCCGTTACATGGATGGCCAAATCTTCCACGGATGGTGGCAACGGACGGGCGATTTATTGCGGACGATTGTTGCCGCTCCATCCCCAGTCACGCCAGTTGCCTTGAAGATTCCCAGCTAGGTCGGGGCACAGTCTCGTCTATCTGGTAGAACTCGTCAACTTGGTTCAGTTGTGAGCGGATACCCTTTTTCTCGCCAGCCGCGAATACCTCCGTCCATCGAAACTACGTTGGTGTATCCCATCCGTTGCAGATTGTCCGCGGCGAGAGCCGAGCGGAACCCACCACCACAGTACAAAATCATCGGCGTATGCGAGTCGGGAACCTGCTGCTCGATGTCCCGCTCAATGATTCCCTTGCCGAGATGGACGGCATTCGGCAGGTGGTCTTTGGCCCACTCATTGTCTTCGCGCACGTCGATGAGCAGGAACTTCTCATTGCGGTCGAGTTTGGCCTTCACATCTTCCGAGGTAGTTTCGCGAATGCGTTTTCTAGCCTGGTTCACGACTTCCAGAAATCGGGGCGAGTGTTGGTGTGCCATGCCGAAATGATAGCGCGAACCAAAACCTGGAAGAAATCAGCGCGGGAAGCAAGAGGTGAGCGAGGCTTTGGGGTGGGTGGAGGGATTCGAACCCTCGACAGCCGGAGCCACAGTCCGGAGTTCTACCACTGAACTACACCCACCACACGCAAACTAAAATTATAACATTCAGCGCAGCCGCATTTTCCGCGATCCAAACAGTGGTAACGATTGTAACCGCGCGGTGCCGGCAGCAAATTCGTCGGCTAAAAAGAGCGCCGCCACACACCAGCGGGCTAGTTGACTGAGCAGCCGCCGTTCGTCATGCAGCAGCTGGATTGCCCGCAACCCGTAGCAGGCGCTGGGTTGCCGCTCTTGCTGACCGCGAACCTCGAGAGCTGCTTCTCCAGCTTCGCGGTGTGGCACTTTGGACATTCGGGTTTCTGTTCGCCGAACAGGATGGCCTCAAACCTGTGTCCGCACTCTGCGCAAAGATATTCGAAAATCGGCATATTTACTCCACTCTGTTTGCAGCAGCTGAACGATTCGCTAATGCATTCCAATCCCAAGCGAGAGAATGGTACAACCATTATAGATGCAGCCGAGCCCCACCAACGCCAACAGCAAGACCCTGGCGCAAACCCTGACTGATCGAGCAGCGCCTCCGCACCGCGCCTCGGAAACCACACGCGCACACGATTTCTTCGGCGAGCCGTTTCGTCCGCGACGGCCGCTACTCAACGGACACGCGCAGACGCTCGTCGGGAATTTCCTGCCGCGTCGCAACCAACTGCCTCAGGCCGAAGAGCGCTTGTTTCCCGTTGAACCCGACGTCCAAGTCTTGTGTCATTGTCATTGGCAGCCGGAACGGGCGCGGGCGATGACGCTGGTCATCGTGCATGGGCTCGAAGGCTCCAGCGAATCGGGATACGTCGTGGGCACGGGCAGCAAAGCCTGGCTTGCAGGCA
This sequence comes from uncultured Acidobacteriaceae bacterium, assembly GCA_963831675.1. Taxonomy (GTDB): domain Bacteria; phylum Acidobacteriota; class Terriglobia; order Terriglobales; family Acidobacteriaceae; genus Bog-257. The sequence goes on along the minus strand of CAWHRM010000029.1, from coordinate 10,651 downwards.
TGAACGTCGTCCGCATGAACGTGCGCACTTGCGGCGGCACCGAGCACCTGGGCCCCACACTTTATAACTCGGGCATGTCGGCCGACGTTGGCAAAGTTGCGCAATCGCTCATCCAGCAGGACGGTTTGCAGAAACTGGCGCTCGCGGGCTTCTCCATGGGCGGCAACATGGTGTTGAAGCTGCTCGGCGAGTGGGGCGATCAGACTCCGCCGCAGGTTAAGGCTGCGGTCGGCATTTCTCCCGCAATGGACCTCGCCGCATCCGCAGACGCGCTGCACGATCCCGCCAACCGCCTCTACGAAATGAAGTTTCTTTGGAGCTTGCGGCGTCGCATCCAGCGTAAGGCCGCGCTTTATCCTGGACAGTTTGAGCTCCGCTATTTGCGCGGCGTGCGCAGCCTGCGTGACTTCGACAACCAGATCACCGCGCGTCATTTCGGATTTCTCGACGCCCAGGACTACTACACTCGCGCCGCTTCTACCCACGTTCTCGACCGCATCGCCGTGCCGACTCTAGTGCTGCACGCCAACGATGACCCGTTTATCCGTGTGCTTCCCCAAACTAGGGAGAAGCTGTTGCTCAATCCCCACATCACGTACGTCGAAACCCACCACGGCGGACATTGCGCATTCCTCGCCGAAGGCAACGGGTATGATGGCCGCTGGGCGGAGCGCCAAGCCATCGCGTTCATCCAGAGAATTGAGAGCGGCGAGCCAATCAACATTCCCGCTCCGTAACTTCCTCGAACCGCTAAGATACCGGCGTGGAGAAAATTGTCTATCTCTCCTTGGGTTCGAACCTCGGCGACCGCGAGGCAAACCTGGCGAACGCGATTGCCCGGCTGCACCAACTCGGAGAAGTGGTCGCGGTATCGTCGTTTTATGAAACGGAGCCGATGGAATTCGCCGACCAACCCTGGTTCCTGAACTGCGCGGTCGCGCTGAAGACCGAGCTAGTGCCAAAGAAGTTTCTGTCGAAGATGCTCTCAATTGAGCGGGAGCTGGGCCGGTGTCGCACCCAGCCGAAGGGCCCGCGGACGATCGACGTCGACATCCTGCTGTTCGGCAACTCGGTGATCCACACCGCGCAACTCGACGTGCCGCATCCTGCCATGCATCAGCGACGGTTTGTGCTGGAGCCGCTGACGGAGATTGCGCCGGATGTGCGGCATCCCGTCTTCAAGCGGACGGCGCGCGAGCTTCGAGAGGCCCTACCCCGAAACTCGGGCGAGGTGAAGAAGCAGGTTGGGAAATAGGCTTGCGGTGCCCAGCGCGGTCGCGCGGCGACCGACCGCGTTGCCGAAAATTGGGGTTGCCAGCGGGACTCGGCTCTAGATCTGCTGCAGCTCGTGCACAGTACGTTCGCTCTCCACATTCCCGGTGTTGAGCGTGGTCTTGGGCTCCAGCAACATCACGTGCGTCTCCTCGTCAGCAGAAGGGAAGTGCTCTACACCGCGCGGAATGACGATGAACTCGCCCGGATTGATGATGAACTCGCGTTCGGAGGCGTTCTCGCGCACGCGCATGCGCAATGCGCCTTTCACTACGAAGAACAGCTCATCTTCGTTGTCGTGGTGATGCCACATGAACTCGCCCTGGAGCTTCACCAGCTTCACGTAGGCGTCGTTGACCTCGCCGACGATCTTGGGGCTGTATTGGTCGGCGAACAATGAGAACTTCTGCGTGAGGTTGACCTTTTCCATATCGGCTCCTGGGCTTACCTGCGTAGAGATCTTACAAATTTATCTTAATTCCGTGCCTCGGCCGGTGCGGCTTCGAAGCGGCTGCACCCTGCGCAGACGACTGAGTGTCCGCCCCGCGCATCCAAGTTCGCAGGAGTAAACGGCCATGATTCGCAAACTGAAATCGGGAGAATACCGCCTCTACTCGCGCAAGAAGAACCCTAAGACCGGCAAGCGACGCAACCTTGGAACCTTTCCAACGCGCGAGAAGGCCGAGGCGCATGAGCGCGCAGTGCAGTACTTCAAGCGGCATCCCTAGACACGGCGACCGGGTGGAGGGATCTGTGACAGGTTTGTGCACTGCTGATCTTTAGGTGGCGACGTGAAACCAAGCTTTGTTGCGCACTCCGCACGCTTCCCGCTACCATCGATTACCGATGAAACAGGCCGTCTTCCGTGAACGCAACAAGCAGTACTACCGCGTTCTACATGCTCCCATCTGGATTTGGGTTTTCTGGGTGCTGCCCGGATATCCGCTGACCTACGACCTGTACGCGCACGGGCCTGATCGGCGGCATTGGATCTGGCTGGCAATCGTCGTCTCAGGCGTGGCCTGGCGTGGCTGGAAGGGGCGCATTCCAGGATGCGAGCAGCGGCCGTACATCACCCATTATGGTGTGCATCAGCCGAACCTGCGATACCGAGTGGTGTGTTACACGGCGGCGTGGGTCGACCTCATCGTACCTTATACCCTGAACCTGATCGGGCTGGTCGTGGCTTCGGTGAACGGACGCTGGCTGCTGAAGGAGTTCTACCAGTACGGGTATTATCCGCTGGCGTTAGCAGTGGTGCTGGCCACGGTTTTCGACTGGACGCCCCGTGCCCGCCGCGACACCTTCGGGGAAGGCGTCGAACGCGGGTGGTTCTATGTTGCCATCTGGACGGTAGTGCCGACACAGGTGATCAACTGGGCCGCGTGGCGGCTAGGCAAGTTCATGGACCTGCCGCCGTCGCCGCTGGCGCACGTTCGCCTGGCCGTGTGCCTGATTTCGACCGCGATGTTCTTTATGCTGGGATATGCGGCAAAGCTGCCACGAACGCAGCGGCATGATGAAGGCGTCGCGGCAGCAGGGGTTTGATTGCCAGCAGGGCAGGTAAGTCTTACTGGTGACCCCGCGAGCGAAGAGTAGCCAGCAGGCCTTGGGCATCGGAAGCAAACGGCCCATTCGGCTGTTTGCTTAAAATGATTTCCAATTCCGCCGCGGCCTCGGAATTTCTGTGCAGCCCCAGCAGCGCGTGGGCTTTTCCTAAATGCAGCACTGCGCGATCCTGCTGCGAGAGCCGTTGCGCGTAGATGATTTCGCGCAGACCGGATTCATGTTGGCCCAGTCCGATAAAGGCGCGCGCGACCTCGTAATGCAGTTGCCAGGTATCGGCGGAGACGCTCGGAAACACCGACAACACCTCCAGCGCTGCATCGTAATGATTCATGGAGTTGTAGGTGGAACCAAGCGCCAGGTAAGCCAGCGCCGAGTTAGGATCCTTCTCAATAGCCCGCTTCAGGTGGGCGCAGGCAAGCTCCAGATTTCCATCTTGCAAGTCGAGGAAGCCGAGCACGGCCAGAGCTGCTCCGTAATCAGGATGCAGCGCCAAGGCGCGCGTCGCCTGTTCGCGGGCCTTCTTCCAGTCGAACCTCTCCCAAGCCTCGGTGGCGGCGTTGAGAGCCTCTCTCGCCTCGCGCGGAATGGTGAGTTGCTGGATCGAGACAGTCTCGCCGACTCGGACGCTCGGTTGTGACAACGGCAATTCCAGCGCGAATTGGCTGTTACGTCCATCGACCTGCACCTCTCGTCGCGGAGGCAGGATTCCTCCGGCGACGGTGATCTCATATCGGCCGAGCGGAAGATCGCGGAACGCGACTATGCCGTCTTGTCCTGAGGTTGCACTGCTGATGACGGAATGCGTCTGGAGATTGCGCACTTCGACCGAGATGCCGGTAAGCGGACGACCGAGCGCGTTCCGCAGATGATAGGTCAGCGAGGTGTGAGCAATTGTCGATGAACTGGAGTTGGCCAGCGCTGGAGGATTCAGTTTCGCGTCGGATTGGTTCGACTGCGCCGTCGCAGCGAGAGAAACGACGAGCATCAATATCGAAATGCGAAAGGGGCGCGCGAATATTCGCCGAGGACTCGCCTCCGCGAAGCTGGCATGGCAGCTCTGGCGTATGTTGGTAGCTTGCACGGGCTATCTCGCGAGCAGGGGTGCGAAACTCCCCGGAAGCTTCAAGTCGATTGCGCAAGCTGGTTATACCGCTTGGCTGACGGTTCGGCCATACCACTGAAGTGCCGGTGGGAATTCTCGGGTGGGTGTTGACGGCTGCAATAAGAAAGGCGGCGATTTGGCCGCCTTTCCCAACCCTGAGGCTCGATATCTACAGAACCTGTACGTTCTCCGCCTGCCAGCCCTTGGGCCCTTTGACCACGTTGAACGAGACAGCCTGACCTTCCTGCAAGCTGCGGAAGCCATTCGTCTGGATTGCAGAATAGTGAACAAATACGTCCTCGCCATTCTGCCGGCTGATGAAGCCGTAGCCCTTCGCGTCATTGAACCACTTAACCGTTCCTTGTTCCATGATGATGCATATTCCTTCGAAGTGATATAGCTGCAATTCGATCGGGATGTGATGCGGCAGGGATTGCTGCGATGGCAGGAAACTGCTGCGTACAACGACGATCAATCGAGCAAGTTTATGATAACAGCAGGCAGCAAAAAGCCCAAGCACTTTCGGGCCGGGCGTTGGTCGTCGGGGCGGCGGAGCGCTCGTATTCTCAATGTGTTACCTTCTTCGCAGCAGCGCGAAGCATGGCTTGGAAGGGCTCGGATCGTCGTCCATGATCGTCGGAACCGGCATTGATATTGCAGAAGTCGAGCGGGTCGCAGCTTCCATTGAACGCTTCGGTAAGCGTTTCCTGGAACGTGTCTTCACCCCGGAGGAAATCCGCTATTGCGAGTCTAAAGCCAACAAGGCAGAGCGCTATGCCGGACGTTTTGCCGCCAAAGAAGCTGCCATGAAGGCCATCGGCACCGGCTGGAGCCGTGGCGTCAGGTGGCAAGATGTTGAGGTAACACGAGTTCCGGGCGGGCGTCCCACGATGGTGTTCCACGGTAAGGCGGCTGAGTTCTTCCAGAAGTTGGGCGCTGTCCGCGCCCAGCTTTCGATTACCCACACCCAGCAGCTCGCGATAGCTCAGGTCATCCTCGAAGCCGACGACTGATAGTCGACGACGTTCCGTTCCCTGATACAGTCATCCCTCGTAGTAATCTCAAGAGTTTCATGATCGAGACAACGGAACAAGTTACTACGGCGACGGCACCCGTTCAGCTCTCGACGCGCGGTGCCATGCCGGCGGTCGCGCTGATGAGCTTCTCCGCGCTGTTGCTGGAACTTGGGCTGACGCGGCTGTTCTCGGTGGTGTTGTTCTACCACTTCGCGTTTCTGGCGATTTCGATTGCCCTGCTGGGTCTGGGCGCGGGAGCAGTCTTCGCCTGTCTCCGGCGTCACTGGCTGGAGCACTGGAGCCTGGCCGAACTGGGGCCGACCTTGTGCGCGGCCAATGCGCTGATCATTTTCGCCACGCTGGAGGTTGTGCTCCACTCTTCCGTGGCGATGCACCTCGACTGGGGAAACTTCGGTCGCCTGACGGTCCTCTACCTCGCAGCGGCAGTGCCGTTTTTCGTTACCGGCCTGTTGTTCTCCATCGTTTTCGCGCGACACCCAGCACGGATAACCCAGCTTTACGGCGCCGATTTGGTCGGTGGATCGGTGGCCTGCCTCGCCCTGGTTCCTCTGCTCAACTTCATTGGCGGGCCCAACACGATCCTGTTTGCAGCCGTTGCGGTGGCGCTGGCCGGAGTCGCATGGGCCGAGTCGCGTGCACGCTGGACGGCAGCAGTCCTGGCGGCGGTGTTGCTGGGGCTGATCGTTGTCAACTTCCACGGCAGACTGATCGACATCGTCTATGCGAAAGGCATGAAGCGGGTAGCGCCGCTCTTCGCCAAGTGGAATGCCTTGTCGCGGGTCGAGGTGGACGAACAAGGCTGGGCCAAGGCGATTGTGATCGATGCTGACGCCAGCACCTACCTGATGAATACCGACCCGCACCACTGGGATGCCAAATATCAGCACGACCTCATGTCGGCCGCGCCGGCATTGGCCAACGTGCTGCGTCCGAAAGGCGACTACGCCATCATTGGTCCCGGCGGCGGAGTCGATGTCCTGCGCGCGGTTGCCAACGGCAGCCCCACCGTTACTGGCATCGAGATTAATCCCATCATTGCCGACGACATCATGCGAGACCGCTTCGCGGATTACACCCACCACCTGTACGAAATTCCCGAGGTGCACATCCACGTCAGCGATGGCCGCTCATTCATCCGCAACAGCCGCGATCAGTACGACGTAGTGCAGATGACGCTGGTGGACACCTGGGCATCCACCGCAGCCGGTGCATTCGCTCTCAGCGAGAACAACCTGTACACAGTAGAAGCCTTTCGCGAATATTTCGAGCACCTCAAGCCCGGCGGGATGCTTGCCATCACGCGCTGGGAGTTTACCCAGCCTCGCGAGGCGCTGCGCGTGGTCTCGCAGGCGATGGAGGCCCTGCGTCAGCTCGGGGTGCGGGACAGCACGCAGAATTTCATTGTGGTCAGCGACGGACCGTTGGACGTGGATGGCCGCCCCGTGCTGGTACTGGCGAAAAGGGCCCCTTTTACGGGAGAGGAGCAGCTTGCGGTCTTGAGATATATCAAAGGCGCGACGCCGGCTGATGCGCATCTCAACCTGTATGTGTTGTACTTGCCGGCGACCGCAGACCAACCGGGAATGGCGCACCCCGCATTCGCAGGGCTGATTCACAGCCAAAACGTGCGCGCGTTCTCGGCCGGCTATGCCTACAACGTAAGTCCTGTGACTGACAACGCGCCGTTCTTCTTCTTTACGCTGAAGCCGGGGCAGGTCTTCCGCAACTTGAACCAGGGCGGGATCGACTGGAAGGTTAACCTGGGCATTGCCATCCTGGGGCTGTTGCTCATCATTTCGATTGCGGCGGTGGCCGCATTTCTGGTGCTGCCTCTGGCGCTGTCTCCGCAGGCGCGCTCCGGACGCAGTGTGCGTCTGCTCTACTTCATCGCGATTGGCCTGGGATACATTGTGGTTGAGATTGCGTTCATTCAGCGCTTCGTCTTGTTCCTGGGAAATCCGACCTACGCTCTGACCGTGGTCATCTTTCTCATGCTGCTCTCCAGCGGGGCCGGCAGCCTGCTCTCGCGCCGCTGGTTCCGTCAGCCAACGAGCGTGGCATGGGCACTGGGGTTCATCGTGTTGGCGCTGCTGATTTGCGTCGTGACTATCCCCCGGCTGCTGGAAACGTTTGTCGGCCTGCCCTTCGTCGCGAAATTATTGATCAGCGCGGCGCTGCTGGTGCCGCTTGGCCTCGCGATGGGAATGCCATTCCCCAGCGGATTGCGAGCTCTCTCGCATAGTGCCGCAACGGATGGAAGGGAGTCCCCGAAGCACGGCACGGTGGAATGGGCGTGGGCCATGAACGCGGCCTCGAGCGTATTGGGCTCGGTGTTGGCGATGGTGATTGCAATTCAGTTCGGGCTGAACGTGACGCTGGCCTGTGGTGCCGTTGCTTATCTGTTCGCGCTGCTGCTGCTGCCGACATTTGGGAAGGCAGTCGTCAGCATTCAGCCATCAGCAATCAGCCGGGAACTGGGCGCCGGCTAAAGGCTCCGTCCGCGAGTCCTCGACAGGGACGTATTGAGCGCCAACAGTCTCAGCAGCTAATTGCAACTGGTTGTATTGACTGAATGCTGATTGCTGGCTGAGTGCTGATTACTGACGGCTGACGGCTTTTTTGCTTCACGCGAAAGCGATATTCGAGAAATCCTCAGCCCACTTGCAACACAGACAACTTGAGTTGCTATAATCACTCGCTTGGGTGATTTGTGTCACACCCGGTTGCGACATAGCAATCCGTACGAATGTGGGTGCCGATGGGGGAAATCGGGCCCGAACCCGCAAAGTCTGGAAACGCCTCATAAATGGCCCAAGTCTTTCATCGTAGTGCGAATACAATTGCGCGGGCGTCGATCATCGGCGTCGTCCTGGTGGTGTCGGTGCTGCTGTGGGCAGCTTTGGAGATGCAGCGCTCGCCCTACGCGACCTATCAAAACGTCGCGCAAGCGCAGCCGGTGCCGTTCAGCCATCAGCATCACGTGTCGGGTGACGGCATCGATTGCCGCTACTGTCACACCTCGGTTGAGAGCTCCAGCTTTGCGGGCATTCCCCCCACCAAGACCTGCATGAACTGCCACTCGCAAATCTGGACGAATGCGCCAATTCTGGAGCCGGTGCGCGAAAGTTACCGGACGGGCAAGTCATTGATTTGGACCCGGGTCAACGATCTCCCCGACTTCGTTTATTTCGATCACAGCATTCATATCAACAAGGGTGTGGGCTGCGCGAGTTGTCACGGGCCGGTGGATAAGATGCCGCTGACTTACGCGGCTAACTCGCTGCAGATGGAATGGTGCTTGAACTGCCATCGCGCGACGGAGAAGTTCCTCCGTCCGCGCGATCAAGTCTTTAACATGCGCTACGAACAGCCCAGCTCCGACAATCCGGTAAAGCTGGCCGACGGCAGTGTCTTCACCGACCAGATTGCTCTGGGCACGGAGTTGAAGCGCCGCTACAACGTCCGCAGCGTGGAAGGCATCACCAGTTGCAACACCTGTCACCGCTAACCGGGTTGGAGCCGGCTGCGGTGCCTAAAGTTTGACCAACGTCGTCTTTCTGGAAACCTACGAGAAGAATGGAAAACGAGAGCCCAAACAGGTCTGAGGCGGTTTGTCCGAGCAAGCTGGAACTTGCCGAGGTCAAAGAGAAGCTGGCGCGCGCCAAGAGCGGCCCGCAATATTGGCGGAGCCTGGAAGAGTTGGCGCAGACCGATGGCTTCTACGAGATGTTGCATCGCGAGTTCCCGCGGCAGGCCTCGGTTTGGCCTGAAGGCTCGTCGCGCCGCGACTTCTTGAAGCTGATGAGCGCCTCCATGGCGCTGGCGGGACTCTCGGCCTGTGTCAAGCAGCCGCTCGAGCCCATCGTTCCGTATGTGCGTCAGCCCGACGAGATCGTCCTGGGCAAGCCGCTGTTCTTTGCCAGCGCCATGCCGTTTGGCGCTTATGCGACTCCGGTCCTGGTGGAGAGCCACGAAGGACGTCCGACCAAGGTTGAAGGTAATCCGGAACATCCGGCGGGTCTGGGCGGAAGCGATGTCTTTGCCCAGGCTTCCATCCTTGACATGTACGACCCCGACCGCTCGCAGATCATCACGCACGTTGGCGCAATGAGCACCTGGAGCGAGTTCACGGCCGCTCTCAAAGGGCCGCTGAATTCGCAGAAGGCGGTAAACGGCGGCGGATTGCGGATCCTGAGTCGCCCCACCAGTTCGCCAACCATGGCCTCGCTGATGGATGCCGTGCAGGCTGCCTATCCTGACTCGAATTGGGTGCAGTACGAGCCGGTGAATCGCGATAACGTTCGCGCTGGTTCGCAACTGGCCTTCGGGCAGTTCGTCGAGACTCGGTACAACCTGGAAAAGGCGGACATAATTCTTTCGCTGGACGGCGATTTCCTCTCCAGTGGCTTCCCCGGATTTCTTTATTACGCTCGCACCTTCGCCGCGCGCCGCAATCCTGATCTCAAAGAGAAGATGTCGCGTTTCTACTCGATCGAGAGCACCCCGACGAACACCGGAGGCAAGGCTGACCATCGCCTGCCCGTGCGCGCCTCGGAAGTGGAGCAAGTCGCACGCGCGATTGCTGCTGGATTGGGCGTTGGAGGCGGCGAAAGCGCCAAGCCCGAGCAGCAGAAGTTTGTCGCGGCGCTGGTGAAGGATCTTCAGGCCCACAAGGGAGCGGCGGTGGTGATTCCGGGCGATAACCAGCCGCCTGCGGTGCACGCGCTGGCCCATGCCATGAATCAAGCGCTCGGCGCCGTAGGCAACACTGTGACCTACACTGACACCGTCGAGATCAAGCCGCAGATCCAGGCGGTCGCGCTGAAGCAACTTGTTGACGACATGAACGCCGGTAAAGTGGATCTGCTGATCATTCTCGGCAGCAATCCGGTGTACGACGCGCCGGCGGACTTTGATTTCGTCAAAGCGATGGACAAGGTCTCACTCCGGATTCAGTACGGGTTGTACCAGGACGAGACCTTCGACCACGTTCACTGGCACCTCAACGGCACGCATTATCTGGAGCAATGGGGCGACTGCCGGGCGTTTGACGGAACGTGCACCATCACCCAGCCGCTGGTCGCTCCGCTGTACAACGCCAAGAGTCCTTACGAGTTCATTTTCTCGTTGGTCGGCTCCTCCGAGACCGCGGGCTATGACATCGTTCGCAAGTTCTGGCAAGGCAAGATGGACGGCGGCGACTTCGACGCGGCATGGCGCAAGGCAGTACACGACGGCTTCGTCGTGAATACCGCGTTCCCCGCCAAGAGCGTCTCGCCGAAGGGCGGCGCGATACCGGCGTCCAACAACAGCAGCGGTGACATGGAAGTCATCTTCCGCCGCGATCCGCTTATTTACGACGGTAGCCGCGCCAACAACGCCTGGCTGCAGGAGACGCCGAAACCCATCACCAACCTGTGCTGGGACAACGCCGTCCTTATCAGCCCAACGACGGCGAAGAAGCGTGGCCTAGTTACCGGCGACATCGTCGAAATCGACATCAACGGCCGCAGAGTCAAGGGTGGGATCTGGCCGCAACCCGGACATCCCAACGACTCCATCACCGTATTCCTGGGCTACGGACGCACCAAAGGCGGACGGGTTGCTGATGGCGTGGGCTTCGATGCTTATCAGATCCGCACCAGTGACGCGCCGTGGACTGCCGGCGCCA
>CAWHRM010000028.1:0-129344 GCA_963831675.1 uncultured Acidobacteriaceae bacterium | reverse complement strand
GGTCGCGAACTGCACGACGGCGATTAGCTGTTGGAGAGTGAGTTCGAAGACCTCGGCAATTTCCATAAACGGCTGCCCTTCGGCAACGCTCTGCAAGACCTCAGCCAAGCGCGCATCCGTCCCCCGGACAACCCAAACGTCACCGGTTTTTCCCGGCACCCTCTGCACCGCCGGACACTTTGACCAATCCAGCTGCGCCGCCCGGCGAAGCCAGGCTCGCGAAAGAGGCATCCGGGTTTCGAGGCGGCCTGCCCATACATGCCGTTTCCGCACCAGCGCCCCGGGCGCCGCTTTCGTGAGAGGATCGCGTCTCCGCGTCCCCGGTCCTGACTTGGGAGATACTCCGCCCTGCGCCCCGGCGACTGTCGCTGGAGGGCGTCGCAGCCCGCTTCGCCTGGCCCAGTTTCTGCAAATCCGCGCGGTTGTGCCCCGCGCCGGGATGGCGACGGCCGCTCGCGCCCGAAGCTGGGACGCCCAGGCTTCAAATGCCCGCAAAGTAGCTTGCCGCAAGGTCAGACCCTGACTCGCGGCCAAGGTCTTGATGTCACGGTTCTCGGCTTCCGTTAGTTGAACCTGAGCAGGTGGGTATTGTGGGCTCGCATACCCAATTGTATGACCTCTATGTACAGTATGTATAGTTATGATACATAACTTCTATGTACAGTATGACACAATTCTACCACGAAAATAGCGGATTTTGGCCCCTAAGTCATTCTCTATCAATACACTAACTAAAACCACACAGAATCAAATGCTTGCGACCTGTTTGTAGGCTAAGTCCTTGATTCTACGTGAAGGCGGAGGAGGGGGGTTCGCATCGGGCGAAACGCCGTCATCGCACTCTCCCCTTTGAGACTCGGTGGCTTTGTCAAACATCCTAACCTTATGGAAATTGTCATTACGAGATGGCTTCAGCCGTCGAGGAATCTGCTGTTCGGGTTCCGGAGATAATAACTTGCGCAGCGCCCTTCGACAAGCTCATGCTCGTTGCCATGCTCTCGGAAAACCCGCATCGTGTAAATTGTTGGCGATCTCGTGCAAGAATGACACCCGCAACACGTTCTTCCTTTGAGGGTTTACACTAGTACCAGACGCGGTGCTCTCCCGTGCTGGCTTGATGGTGCCTCTGGACTGAGGGAAGAGATTCTCAAGTCGGAGGCGAGAGGAGCTCCAATGAAAGCACAGCGGCGGTTTGGATGGTTACTCGCGGCGCTGCTAGTGTTCGCTATCCCGACGGGCAGCGCCCTGGCACAAGACCAGGAGAACGCTCCGCCACAGCAATACCCGAATGCCGGGGACAATTCTCCCGGGCAAAATGTTCCGACTCCTGGCAATGCTCCCGGCCAGAACGCGCAAGATCCTCCCGGACGCGTGGCCCGTCTGCAATACACCTCAGGTGAGGTTTCGATGCAGCCTGGCGGCGTCAACGACTGGGTTGCAGCCAGCCTGAATCGCCCGCTTACGACTTCCGACCGCGTGTGGACGGACAAGAACTCCAAGGCGGAGCTGAACGTGGGCGATGGGTTCATCCGAATGAATTCGGAGACCAGCGTCACGCTGACCAACGTCAGCGACGGCACGGTGCAGGTCCAGCTCGATCAAGGCACCCTCGAAGTCACGGTCCGTCACCTCGAGAGGGTGAGATCTACGAAGTGGACACTCCGAACTTCGCCTTCACGGTGATGAAGACGGGCGTCTATCGCTTCGACGTTTTTCCCTATGGAGATGAGAGCTGGGCGACGGTCCGCAGCGGTTACGGTGAGGCCACCGGCAAAGGGCCCGCAGTCCGGGTCAACTCCGGCCAGCAAGTCCGCTTCCGCGACGGTCAAACCTTGCAGCATACCGCTGAGAACGCGCCTGTCCGCGCATGGCTTCGACGACTGGGCGCAGGTGCGCGACAAACGGCTGGATGAGTTCCGTGTCGGCGCGCTACGTCTCGCCCGGTGTGATTGGTTATCAGGACCTTGACGCCTACGGAACCTGGCAGACGGTTCCGACCTACGGCGCGATCTGGACTCCGACCTCGGTGCCCTGGGCTGGGCGCCTTACCGCTACGGCAGTTGGGCATGGATCGCCCCTTGGGGCTGGACCTGGTCGATGACGCCCCTTGGGGATTCGCCCCCTTCCACTACGGCCGCTGGGTGTCTTGGAACGGCGGTTGGGGCTGGGCTCCTGGACCGCTCGGCTATTGGAACCCGTACTACGCTCCGGCTCTAGTCGGCTGGATTGGCGGATCGGGTTTCGGCGTTGGTTTCGGATTTGGTTGGGGCGGCGGTTGGGGCGGTCGGCTTTGGCTGGTTCCCGCTCGGCTGGGGTGCGCCCTACTATCCGCGCTACTGCGGATGGGGACATGGCGGCTGGTATCGCGGCGGAGGCTGGGTGAGTGCCGGCTACTTACGCAATGTCAACGTTACGAACACTCACATCACCAACATCAGCCACATCAGCAACAACTACTACCACAACAATCTCGTCGGCACGAACGTGAACCGCAACATACCGGGCGCGGTCACTGCGGCTCCCCGGTCAGCGTTCACCTCGGGCGCGGCAATCAACAAGGTCGGCATGGCTGTGCCCAGAGCCAATCTGGGCGGCGGCCAGTTGATGCACAACATCGATGTGACGCCGACCCGGCAATCCGTTCTCGGCGGTCATACGCCGACGCGAGTTGCTCCCCCTGCTTCAGCAACCAGCCGGAGCGTGGTTACGCACATGCAACCGCCCGAAGGTCCCGCCCGCTTTAACGGCGGGCAACCGGCAACAGCAAGGATGAATGGTGCTCCTTCGGGACAGGTCAATACGAACATCGCGCACTCACCCGCTGCAGCACCGAGCGCAAGTCAGGGGAATGCTGCGCACAATGTGCCGCGTCCAGCGTGGGCAGGCGGAACGGCATCTGGCAATCAGTTGGCGCGAGAAACTGCGCCATCCAATCCGGCGGTCCGCAACAATCCCGTGCCACGGCCGTCGGCGACCAATGACGGCTTTGCTCATGGTAACGGCAGCGCCGTGAACAACCATGCTCCCGCGAATGGCACGCAGCCAGGCTATCGGGGCCCAGCGGCGGTGCACAACAATCCCGTGCCACGGCCACCAGCGGACTACACCTATCACGCGCCCAGCGCAGCCCCGCAGCAGTCGGCTCCGGCGCATCAGTCGGCGCCGGCTCCACGTGCGGCCCCGCAAAGTAATCCGCACGACAACTCGCGCAGCGGTTCGTCTTCGACCTCGCAGATGTACGGATCGGCTTCGCGTCCGCCGGCCAGCTACACTTACCACCCTGCGCCCGCGTATTCCGCGTCTTCGTCCTATGCCGCCGGCCGATCGGGCGTCAGCGTCTATGGCGCGAGAAGTCCCGGCTCCTATCCGTCAAGTTCGTCCTACGGCTCCGGCCGCAGCTACGGATCGAGTCCGGCAAACACGCCACAGTAGCTACAGTGCAAGCCCGGCGTATGCGGCGCGAAGCTATGCTCCACAGGCCTCGTACTCCGCACCACGCTACTCTGCCCCGTCCTCCCCGCGCTACTCGGGCGGTTCGGGCGGAGGCTATCACGCGTCGGGTGGCTGGCAGCTCCCACGGTGGAGGCGGCGGTGGAGGACACAGCGGTAACGGTGGACATCGGTAACTTTCTCTGAGCGTCCGATTTGCAGCAAAGGGCGGCCAGCAACAGCCGTCCTTTTTCTGTGCCCTGTGACCGACGTGCCTGTGACGGATGAACATCGTCCCTGGTTACCGCAGCTTATAATCAAGGTGTGACTCGCTTGACCGTAACGAAAGTTGCCGAGGCGAACTTCCCTACTCGCTGGGGACAGTTCCGCATCTACGGCTTTGAAGGCAGATCCCGAGATCCCAACCGTCGGCGTTCCGTCCAACGGAAGCGGCGGGCGCTGCGCGCAAACAGGGACACGAACGCAGCGCCGAAGGTGCGGTTGCGCTGGTGATGGGCGACATTCATTCCGCTCCGCCGCTGGTACGGATTCACTCGCAGTGCCTCACCGGCGACGTGTTCGGCTCCCTGCGCTGCGATTGCCGCCAGCAGCTCGAACTGGCGCTTTCGATGATCGCCGACGCCGGCGCCGGGCATCCTCATCTACGAACAGCAGGAAGGCCGCGGCATCGGCCTGATGGCCAAGTTGCAGGCGTACGAACTGCAGGACAAAGGTCTCGACACCGTCGAGGCGAACGTTGAGCTTGGCTATGACAATGATTATCGCGAGTACAAGCTGCCGTCGGAGATTTTGCGGAAGCTAGGAGTGAAAGAAGTGCGCCTCATCTCCAACAACCCCGACAAGGTTGCCGCTGTCGAGGCCGCGGGAATCAAGGTGGTGGAGCGCGTCTCCGCCGAAGTCGAGCCCTACGAACAGTCCGAAGCCTACCTGCGCACCAAGAAAGAGAAGATGGGGCATTTGTTTACGGGGTGGTAGAACGCGCGTGTTCTCAGGACATCTCCGCAGCCTGTGCAACGATCCTTAGAGTTCATACGTCTCGGCCTCGCAAGTTCCGATGCCTCCCGCTGGTTCCCTTCCCGATTCAAACTTCAGACCTCGGCAGATCTCAATCAGCGGTTCGCCAGAGTGCGGATCTCCCCCAGGCCAAGCAGCCGCTCATCGGCAGTCGCCAAAGTCAGGTCAAGGACCCGAGCAGTCGCTGCCAGGATCCGATCGGCAGGATCCTGATGGAGAGCTACTTGCCTGGCAGCCAGAGCGATTTCGTGAGTCAGCGGGGCTTCACGAGTGCCTGCGGTCGCGCGAGCTAACCATTCCTCGAGATCGCCGCCCAGGTGAATTCGGCCCTTGACATGTAAGGTCAACGCTTCCCATGTGCTGATGGGAGAAAGCCACAGCTCGTTTGCCTCGTTGCTCAGCTCCCGAAAAAGACGCCGGCCTAGCCGTTTGGGGTCGTGAACCGCCCACAGCCAAATATGAGTGTCCAGTAATAGCTTCAATCGCGAAGGACCTCCCACTCGTTCTCCTGGTTGGCCGGAGAGATGATGTCTCCCACAATCTCCATGGAATCCTTCATGGAGCCAATCCACGCAGCCCGCCCTTGGACCAACGCAGGAGGCATGACGTCAGCAATGGGTTTCCCGAATCGCGTCACTCGAATAGGCGTCTTGGTCTTCGAAACCTGTTCCAATAGCGCCAGACATTTGGCTTTGAATTCCGAAATAGCTACTTCCTGCATGGCTCTCTCTCTCCTCGCTCACTGGGAACTATGATAGACCATGGTCATAATAATGGTCAATTCACTGAAGCGACCGCGGTTGGCGCTTCTTCATGTCAGGCGGTCCTTAGCTCAGGGCGTTTCTCAACTCCCGCTCCACCGCTTTCTGATTCTTTATCGGCAAATTCTTCACCGCCGCCTTTGCGAGCGCAACATACACCTCGCGCGCCTCGGGGACTTTCTTGAGCTCTTGCAGGTGTTTTCGCACGGTAGCGACATCGCCACGGGCGAGCGGGCCGCTGAAGGACGAGGCTGCATCCTGATGTAGATAATTCCGTAACGTCTGCAATAGCAGTGGCAGCATGACGCGCTTGATGTCGCGCTTCCTGACCCCAGCGGCCAGCGCCACTTGTTCCAGTGACGCCATCAAGGCGATGACCAGCGGCGAGGCGAAGCTGCCAAAAGCGTGGTAGAGCACCTTGTTTTGCTTGCGAATCGTGAAGGCATGACCGCCTAGCCGCTCGACGATCTCCCTTGCAACGCGAGTTGCGACGACATCGCCTTCCACCGCAAAGGCAACTTCGGCCATGTTCGGTACGGAGCCGCGCACAAAGGTCATCATAGGATGAACGGATGCCACTCGCGCGCCCTTTGCCCGCAGAGGAGCGAGCTCATCGCTGGTAAGCGCTCCGCTGGAGTGAAAGACGATTCTTCCCTTCCAGCCCTGTGTGCTCGCTAACCTGCTTGCGACTTGCGCGATGGAGTCGTCGGGTACGGCGATCCACACCAGGTCCGTATCGAGCGGCTGTTTGCCAAGCTCGACGAAACGCGCCTTCGCCTTGCGTGCAAGAGCTTTCGCGCCGGGGCGCGGCGCTGCCTTCGCGCGAGCGACGACGAACGCTACCTCGTATCCGGCCAACGGCAACGTCAAAGCCAACGCCGTGCCGAGGTTGCCCGCTCCGACAATGCTCACCGACCGAGAACCGGCTATGTCCGATTTTTCCTTCACGGCTGGCAGAATAGCAGATGGGTTAGCAAGGCGCAACGCCTGAGCATCGCGACAACTCATCACGGCTGTCTTATAGTGGTTTAGACCATGGCAGCAAAGACGGCTGTAACTCGCAAATCGAACCGCAAAGATGTACCCAAGGGACAATCCCGAGCCAATGGGAAGGCCGCGGTCCTTTCATCGAAGACAGTTTTTCGGGGGCACGTTTTCAGTGTCACTTCAGATCGCGTCAAGGAACCCAACGGACTGGTGGTCCAGCGCGACGTGGTACGTCATGGCGGTTCCGTGGTAATTCTCGCCGTGGATGACGACAGCCCCGAGCCAAGCATCCTGCTGGAACGACAGTATCGTTACGCGGCCGACGAGTACCTCTGGGAACTGCCCGCCGGGCAGCATCGATCCCGGCGAAGCGCCACTATCCGGCGCCAAGCGTGAATTGCTGGAGGAAACTGGATATCGGGCGAAGAAATGGTCGCGCGCTTTGTATTTTTATCCCAGCCCTGGATTTGTGGACGAGACCATGACCATCTATTTCGCTCGCGGGCTCACGCCCGGTCCGGCCCATCCCGAGGCAGACGAATTCATCACGTGTAACCTGACACCGCTGTCGCGCACGCTCACGATGATCCGGTCGGGGAGAATTCGCGATGGCAAGACCATCGCAGGAGTATTCTGGCTGGCCGAACATCTCCGTCTCATTCAATCTGGTTCTTGACGCCTGCTAGATCGTCCCAGTCGTTCCTGGGAGAAGAACCCATATTCCCGACGACCTGGTAAAAGTGACGCACACCCGCCAAAAATGCCTTGGTAAGGCTGTATACTCCGTTGACAACACCACGAAGGGGGAGCAGACTAAACTCACGCTGTTCAACAGGCCACATTCCTGCCTGCCATAGTTCGCCAGGGAAAGACCAATCTGGATCTTGGCTTCTGGGGCCCGACCTGATTGACGCAAATCAAGACCAGCATCCTCGGGGTGGGATGCTGCGGGGCTTCGCCCGGAGGAAGAGAAACGTGAGACTGAAAGGAACCGTGAAGTGGTTCAATAACGCAAAAGGCTTTGGCTTTATCGGACGTGAGGATGGCAATCCGGATGTGTTCGTGCACTACAGCGCGATCAACAACGACGGATATAAGAGCTTGCAGGAGGGCGATCTGGTCGAGTTCGAGATTGTCGACGGCCAGAAGGGTCCTCAAGCGGGCAACGTGACGAGGATTGAGTACAAGCAGGCAATGTAACAAGGCCTAACAAACCTTCTCGGCAGTTCAAAAAGAGAACCCAGCCGCTACGGTAGGGTTCTCTTTTTTGCGTGGAATCCCGGCTCGACAGCTACAATCTCGCTTAACGCCCGTCCGGAATAAGCGAGTGGATTGCACGGCGCCATCACAATCCGCAAAGCTGTATCAAGCGATGCACGGGCTATCCTCGACTGTCTCCGGATGGCCTTCGAGCCCTATCGCAGCAGCTACACACCAGATGCCTTCACCGATACCATCCTGACACCCGAAACAATCCAGCAGCGTCTCGCTTCCATGTCCATCTTTGTCGCCGTCACTGAGTCCGGTGACATTATCGGCACGATCGCCTGTGCGGTCATCGACGGGGGCGCAGGCCATTTGCGCGGAATGGCGATCCAGCCTCAAGAGCAAGGCCATGGCATCGCGAAAAAGTTGTTGCACTCGGCCGAGGCTGAGCTGATCGCCACGAACTGCGCGCGAATCACGCTCGATACCACTGAGCCGCTGCTGCGAGCGATGCGATTCTATGAAAAACAAGGCTATCGGCGTTCCGGCAAGGTCACAGATTTCTTCGGAATGCCGTTGCATGAATATGTGAAAGACCTGTCCGGCGGAGGAGCCGGCGACGCTCCGCATGGCCGGAACACACGTTACAATTTCGCTCAGGTAACCAGAGTGGACAATAAGGCCATCGCCAAAGTCTTCTACGAAACCGCTGATCTGATGGAGATCAACGGCGACGACTCTTTCCGCATCCGCTCCTACCGCCGCGCGGCTGAGGCGCTTGAAGGAGTGCCGGAGCAAGTTTCTGCATTGCTCGACGAACCGAAGAAGCTGCTGGAGATTCCCGGCATAGGCAAGGGCATGGCGGCGAACATACAGGAGCTGTGTCGAGGCGGCAAACTCGGGCTCCATCAGGAGCTGCTGCAGAAATACCGGCCATCGATGCTGGAGCTGCTGAAGATCCAGGGACTAGGTCCAAAGACCATCGCGCTGCTTTGGAGCGCCTTCCAGGTGAGCGATGTCGCTGGCGTGGAAAAGCTGGCGCGCGCGGGCAAACTGCGCGAGCTGCCGCGACTGAGCGAGAAGAGCGAACAGAAAATCCTGAAGGCGATCGAAAATTATCGCCGCATTACCGGCCGCTTCCTGATCGACGAAGCCGACCGCACAGCGGAGAAGCTGACCGAGCACCTGAAGCACATCAAGGGCATCGAAAAGATCACGCCTGCCGGCTCGCTGCGCCGCGGACGCGAAACCGTGGGCGACCTCGACATGCTCATCACCGGAAAATGCTGCGTGGACGATGGCCTGCGCGCCAAACTGATCGAGGAGATCCTGCGCTTCCCCGGCATCCTGGAAGTGCTGGCCAAGGGCGACAACAAGGTCAGCTTCAAGTTGCGCAGCGGCATGCAGGTGGACGTGCGCATGTTGCCACCGGAATCGTACGGCGCGGCCATGCAGTACTTCACCGGCTCCAAGAACCACAACGTCACGCTGCGCCAGCGCGCGCTGAAGATGGGCTACACCCTCAACGAGTACGGCCTGTTTCGACTCGACAACAACAAACGCGTAGGCGGCGGGACGGAAGATGAGATCTACGGCAAGCTGAAACTCGACACCATTCCTCCCGAGCTGCGCGAAGACTGCGGCGAGATTGAAGCCGCCGCAGAGCACAAACTGCCCAACCTGATTACAGCCGGTGACCTTCGCGGCGAAGTGCATATGCACACCGTCGAAACCGATGGAAAGTGCACCATCGAAGAGATGGCCGAGGCGGCCAAGCAGCGCGGGCTACAAGTACATCGCCATCACCGATCACTCCAAGAACCTGGCCTTCGCCAATGGTCTGGATGACAAACGCGCCGTGCAGCACATCGCCCGCATTCGAGCCGCCAACGAGCAGATCGAGGGCATCACCATAATGGCGGGAATTGAAGTCGATATCCTCGCCGATGGCGAGCTCGATCTCTCAGACTCAGTGCTGGAGCAGATGGATGTTGTGGTGGCCAGCGTGCATTCCGCCTTCAACCAGGAGCCGCAGGAGATGACCGACCGCCTGTTACGGGCGCTGAATAACAAGAATGTATCGATCCTCGGGCACCCAACCGGGCGGCTGCTGTTGCGGCGCGATGCCTATCCGTTCGACATGGACGCGGTGCTCAAGGCTGCGCTCCAGAACAAGGTCGCGATGGAGCTTAACTCTTATCCCGACCGGCTCGACTTGAACGACGTACATTTGCGGATGGCGCGCGAGCGTGGCGTGAAGATCGTCATCAACACCGACGCGCATCACACCTCGCATTTCGAGAATATCAAGTACGGCATTCTTCAGGCGCGCCGGGCATGGCTTACGCCAAATGACGTGCTGAATACGCTGCCGGAGAAAGAATTTCGCGAGGCGATGAAGCACCAGTACAGATGGATAGTGGATAGTTCGCTGCTGGAAGCATCGACTCGGGAGGGTGCGATGGCCGACAAACAAATCTCCGCGCAAGCCGCCGCCGCAATTCGACGCCGGGCACGTCCCCATCACCGAAGAATTCGACAGCAGAAAGCGAACGTTGCCTCCGGCCGCGCCGGTCGCGATAGCGCTTGTCGTGGTCGCGATCGTCGTTGGCATCATCGCGTTCCTGTTTCGCGCGAAGCCCGTGGCACAAGGTGGTATTGATGCGGTTTACTTCAGCGAACCCGCGAATATGACCAATGCCATGGTGCTGATACAGGTCACGCTCCGCAATGTTGGCAGCAGGACGCTCTACATCAAGTCGATCAAAGCCAATCTGAAAACCGATCAGGACCTTTCCGACGACGCCGCTTCGCCCAGCGACTACGATCGTTACTTCATGGCGTATCCTGACTTGAAGGAACACAGCACGCAACCGCTGGTGGTCGAGATGAAGATCGCGCCTGGCGCCGAACAGAAAGGCAGCGGTGCTGGTTTCGTTCCCGGTCACCAAGGAGCAGTTCGATGCCCGCAAGGACTTGGACGTGACCATCGAACCGTACGATCAGAATCCGATCGTGCTGCGCGAGAAGGGCGCGCAAACGAAGTAGCCAGCCCTTTCTGCCAGCTTCAAAAGTTTGAAGGGCCCTTGCTTGCGGGCCCTTCTCGGAATAGTCCAGATGCAAATCTACGGCGTGACTGGAGTGGGGGCCGTCTTCGGCGTGCTCAGGTAACCGCTAATGCTGTTCTTGCTGGCCGAGAAGACCACTATTTCGTACAGCATACGATCGCGGCCAGTGTAGAACTGCAGTGGCTCCAGAAGAGTGCGATCTTTCTTCTCGATGGTGCGATCATCCGCAATCACGTTCATGGTGAACTTGCTCTTCTTCGGATCAACCTTCTTCAGTTGCAGGCTGATCGTCGAGACCGGCGTGCGCGCGTTCTTCTGCAGAGTGAAGTCATAATAATTGCGCTCACCTTTGCGCTTCAGCATCTCCAACTCGCTGGCGTTGTGGGCGATCAGTCCGCTCTGCACGCCGAGGTCGCCCATGGCGTGTTCCAGTTTCGCGTTGGTAGCCGCCAGGTCGGTCTGGGTCTTCTGGATGTCGGTCTTGGCAGCGCCGACTTCGCTCTTTACGCCGCTCACTTCTCCGCTGACCGCGGCGATCTGCTGGCCTTGCTGGTTTTGCGCGGCCGACAACTTGGCCGCCGATGCCTTCTGCTGGCGCTCCAAGTCAGCCGCACGCTGCGCTATTTCCTGCTTGGTCATGCCCACTTCTGAAGTGAGCGCTTGCCTGAACTCTGAAGAGGTCGCGTGGATGCGGTTGTTCAGCTCGGCCTGCGCGGTTTCCATCGCCTGCTGTTTCTGCTCGAGCGCAGCCACCCGGTTACGCATGTCATACAGCAGGTAAAGAGACGCAACTATGTAAATCGCAGCAATCGCCAACAATAGGTACTTCAGAATCCCGCCCGATCCAGAGGACGAGGGAGGCGGAGGTTCCTCGCGAGGTTCGCCCTGAGGGTGTTCAAATAGCATTAATAAGTCCTTTCTATTTCCTTAATTCTCTGGGAGTGGCGGGGCTCTGTCAATGTGCCTTAGTGCCAGCGAACCCCGCGATGCCGCAGAGAACAGAAGCGGCGACTCGACTCTTACTAACCTGGAATCAACCGCACCTCTTCCCGGTGGCAACGACAGGGTCATCCGTAGCGCGCCGGTCCGCGGCTCAATCTCTCCACTACAATCAAATCTGTGAAGACCTGGGACGTTGCCATCATCGGCGGAGGTGTCATTGGGCTCTCGCTTGCTCTGCGATTGCAGCGCGACGGCATGACTGCTCTCATTGTCGAGAAGGGCGAACCCGGGCGCGAGGCCACCTATGCCGCCGGCGGTATGATCGCCCACTGCGACCCGCACAATCCGCCTGCACTGGCAGGCATGATCGCGGCCAGTGCGCGCCTGTATCCTGAATTTGTGCGCGAGCTACGCGACGAGGCGTTCGAATCGCCCGACCTGCGCGACACCGGAACCATTGCCTTCTTCGCGGACGAGGAATTCCCGACTTGCGATGGCGCTCGCCCGCTCGACGACGAAGAGATCTCTCGTCTTGAGCCGCCGGTGACGCTTCGTGGACGCGCATATTTCCTGCCTGAGCGCAGCGTCGATCCGCGCAAACTGAGTAGCGCGTTGGAAAAGGTCGCGCGCCAGCGCGGCGTTGATTTTGTCACCGGCTCGGCCGTGACTGAAGTTGCCGTCCTCGGCGGCCGGGCGACCGGAGTGCGAACGACAAAATCGTTTTACGCGGCAGGCGCCGTTGTGAATTGTGCCGGCGCGTGGGCCGCGCAGATCAAGCCGTTCGGAGCGCCGACCCGGCCGGTAAAAGGACAGATGGTATGCGTAGTGCCGAGTGCGCGAACCCATCAGTCCGGTCCGCTGATTCGGCACACTGTGCGCACGCCCGAGGTGTACATCATCCCGCGCAGCGACGGACGCATCGTCCTGGGTGCGACTGTCGAGGAAGCCGGTTTCGACAAGCGCGTCGAACCAGAAACCGTGCAACGCCTGCAGCGGGCCGCCGCCAACGCGGTACGCGAGATCGGCCAGATGCGCATCCACGACGCTTGGGCGGGCTTGCGGCCCGGCTCGCCCGATGACCTTCCGATTCTCGGTCCAAGCTCGCTTCCTGGGTATTACATGGCTACTGGGACACTACCGCGACGGCATCATGCTGGCGCCCATCACCGCGCTCGTCATGACCCAGTTGCTCACCAGCCAGTTAACCGATTACGATCTCGCACCGTTCTCGCCGCTGCGCTTCCATTGAACGGCGTCCCGTTACCAGACGGCAAGAACGGCAGCGCTGCGTTACGCAGGATCGCCGAGGTTTCGTGCCGCGTTCGCGTAGTGCTCGAAGGTCGAAGAGTCGAATAGCACGAAGCGCACTTCGCGAACATGGGCGACTTTTTCGTAGCGTCGACTGAACTACTGACCGCTACTCTCGAGGCTTGGTCGACCGGATACCCGTAAGCCCCGGTCGAGATTGCCGGAAACGCGATAGACGTGAGCCGCAAGTCATCGGCGACGCGAATCGCCTCGCGATGGCAACTGGCCAGCGTCTCCGCCTTCGCCACGTTCACCGCCGCTCCAGATAGGACCGACCGTGTGAATCACGTACCGTGCACTGAGACGCCCGGCCGTTGTGGCTACTGCCTGCCCAGCGGGAAGCCGACCTATGTGTCCGACAATCTGCCTGCAGGCTTCGAGAATCGCCGGCCCACCGGCGCGATGAATTGCGCCGTCAACGCCGCCTCCGCCCAGGAGCGAGGAGTTGGCAGCGTTCACAATGGCGTCGATCTCCTCGCGCGTGATGTCGCCCGGGCCCGCGATCACGAGCGTGCGGTCACCCAGCGAAATTCGCAGAAGCTTAGGACAGCGGTGCATACTCGATGAATGATAGCGCTGTCGATGTAGAATGCACACCGGCTTATGAAGTTCACTTGTACGCACGCCACTCAGTATCTGCTGATCGCCTCCACGGTCACATTCGTGGGGTACGCGCACTTTGCGGGGGTCAGATTGAAGCCACAAATCGTTGAACTAGAATCGCTTCAAGGTATTGGAATAGAGGCCCGCACCAACAACGCCAAGGAGTCTGGGCCCGAAGGCCATCATCGGCAAGCTGTGGCAGCGCTTTCTAAGCGAGAGCGTTTTGAGTAAGATTCCGGACAAAGTTGAGCAGTCGATCTACGCCGTCTACACTGACTACGCCAGCGATGCAAATGGTCAGTACACTTTGGTGTTGGGCGCCAAGGTCAGACCGCTTCCAAACCCGACGCTACCGGAGGGTATGGTTGTTAAGACCGTTCCTGCCGGGCAATATGCTGTCTTCACCTCGGAGCGCGGTCCAGTCGCGAAGGTTGTCGTCGACGCCTGGAAGCAGATTTGGTCCGATTACCAATCGCCTGCGAACGGTGAGCGAGCGTATCGCGCGGACTTCGAACTATACGACCAGCGCGCAGCCGATCCCAACAACGCGCAGGTGGAAATTTACATCGGCGTGAAGTGAAAGCAACCCGGCGCCCCATTTGAGAACCCCGTCTACCGCGCGTCCAGCAGACGAATCGTCTCCAGCACAACATCTCCGGTGATCGCCAGCGACTGCGGGCTCAGCTTGTCTAGCGTGTCCTGTACGGTGTGGTGATAGACGTTGTTGTAACCGTAATCCAGATCAATGATGTCCACCGCAGGCACGCCGACCTTCAGCAAAGGCAAGTGATCGTCCTCGATCGCCGCCGGGAATTCATAGAAGTGCGACTGGTAGCCGAGATTCTTTGCCGCCTGATAGACGAGATCGCTCAGCCAGGGAGTTGAGTTGGTCTCTTTCTGGATGTCGAGGTCGGCGTCGCCGATCATGTCCACCAGGATGAAAGCCTTGACCTTCTTCGCCGTGCCGTCCTGCTGCCATTTCTGCGCCAAATGTTTTGTGCCGTAGAGACTGTCGGTCGCGGTCCAGTTGACGAACGCCTCTTCACCGTCGGTCCACACCAGCCACACGCTGTAGCCATCGCGCTCTTTCCCGCGCAACTGGTCCGCTAAAGCAAGTAGCAGCGCAGTAGATGAGCCGCCATCGTTCGCTCCGACATACGCCTTCGGCAGCGGATAGTTCGTGTCGTAGTGTCCCGCGACGACGATGATGCCGTCCTTGCCGCCGGGGAACTTGGCAATGATGTTGTTGATCGGGAACTCGCCAAGCGGCGTCTGCGCAATGAACTTGTCCTGCTCAACCTCAACGCCTTTGAGCTTGGAGAGAATATACTGCTCCAGCTTCGCGTGTCCCGCGCTTCCAACCGGACGCGATCCAATCGCCACTATTTCCTTCACGTACTGCATGACGTGATTGCCGTTGATGTCCAGTTTGGGCGCGGAACTGTCAGTAGCTGCCGGAAGCGCGGATGGCTGAGCAGTCGCAGGCTTCATCTCGGCCGATGACGCCGAAGCAGTCTGCTGCTCCTGCTTGCCACAGGCGGCACAAAATATCGCCAGCGTGACCAGCAGAAACAAGGCTACGTTCTTGGGAAGCTTCATGCTGCCCTCCATTGTAAATGCGGCACACATCCCCGTTCAGCAGCGCCTTTTTTGCTGTGACGGTGTTTCGTCTTGGGAACCCGCCGGAGGGAATACGATATTAGGAGTCCAACTTTCCGGAACTTTCGGTCTGCGCCAGGGGAAATACTGACGGAAACCAGATCGGGTTCACCACTGAGGTGGAGTTGCTGACCGACCTGACCGACGAACAGTTGCTTGCGCAAGCGCTGGCCGGAGATGAAGATGCCTTTACTGTCCTCTATCGCAGGCGGCAGGGGCCGGTCTTTCGCTTCGCCCTGCACATGAGCGGCTCTTCGCACGATCGCGGAAGAAGTGACGCAGGATGTTTTCCTGTTCCTGATGCAGCGAGGCCGCGACTTCGATCCGACCCGCGCTGCGCTGGGAGCATACCTGTTCGGCGTGGCGCGCAATTATGTGCGGCGAGCGCTGGAGCGCAACTATTCGGAGGCGATGCTTAGCAGCCCGGTGGATGACGAAGCGCAGTCTCTGGTGACGAGGCGATCCCGGTGAAGGCATTGCGCGGCACCAGACTTCGACTGCGCTCTGGAAGGCTGTGCTCTCTCTGCCGGAACATTATCGCGAGGTGGTGGTGCTCTGCGATTTACAGGAGTTGAGTTATGCGGATGCGGCGGAAGCGCTGGGTTGTGCGCTCGGCACCATCCGTTCGCGGCTGCACCGGGCGCACGACATGCTGAGCCGGAAGCTGCAACACTCGGCGGCGGTTGCGCCCGGAGTCTCGAGCGTTACGGCGAGGTGCGTATCATGACATGCCGTGAATTCGAACATCCTGCGGCGTCTCTGACCTTGTGGGAGTTGTCGCGGCCCCAGGACCAGCAGATCCTGGACCATGCCGATGCATGCCCAAAATGCGCGGCCTGGTTGCAACAGCAGCAAATGCTCGCGGCCACGATGCAAACGCTGCAGGCTCGAACCGCCGGCCTGCGCGGCTGGCCCACACGTGGAACGGGTGCTGCTTCGGGTGTTCCGGCAAGGACCTTTCGAGGCACCGCAACCGGAAGCGGCGCACCGTTTCACTCCGATCGCCCTGCGCTGAGCCGGTTCTTCGAGATCGGGGCCTACGTGGCGGTGGCGGCAGCCATTGTCGTGGGACTGTTCCTGGGAGTGCGGCTGCTGGAGGAGCGTTCCGCCGAGAATGCGGTGCGAAGCCAGTCTGTGCCGGCAAGTACGGCGTCCGTGCAGCGGGCGCAGGCCGCAACCGGTGCAACGGCGCAAACAATCGCACCGCCGGTGCACAAACAGGCCGTGGCGAAGGCCAGGCGTGAGCTCGCTGTTCGTCCAGTCGTGCAAAACGGCAGCGCCGGGAGACGTACTCCAGCCGCCGCCCAGTGGGCTATGACGCGGATTATGTGGCCCTGATGTTCTGTGATCCGCTGATTTGTTCCAGCGACGCCCAGGTGGTGCGCATGGAACTGCCAGCGACGGGAGCTGCCAGCGACCGCAATGCTCAGACCCAGGTTGCTGACGTGGTCGTGGGCTACGACGGAGTGGTGCGGGCGATGCGAATCGTCAACTGAAATGTGAACCGAAGGGTTGAAACCAGGAAGTTAAATCGAATTGAGGGCATGGTTATGAATTTGAGAAAAGTTGCAGTGTTCACGCCGTTTGGACGTGGTTCTTCTGTGGGTTGTTATTCGTCGCTCTGAGTTCGTTCGCAACGGCACAGAACGATGCGCCGCCACCTCCGCCACCTCCGGGCGCAATGATCATGACAATGCATGTGCCCGGCCCCGGTGGGCCCGGCATGATGATGCATGACGAAATCGGTGAGGGGAAGGTGGTCACCGGCGTACCCATGAGTGGCGACCTGGTCGTGACTCGCGATACCACCCTGGCCGACGGCAACCACATCCATAACCAGAACCAAACCAGCATCTATCGTGACGCCGAAGGTCGAGTTCGCCGGGAGATCGGATTTGACCTGAATACGCCGGCTACCGGCGCCGCCAAGCGGAGCATGGTGGTCATCACCGATCCGGTCGCCGGCAAGCGCTACGTGCTGAATGCGCGGAACAAGACCGCGCACGTGATGCCGCTGCAACTTCCCAACCACTGGCAGGGTCCGCCTCCTCCGGATGGCGAAGCCGGGCCGGTTTGGCTCTCGAAGCACGATACCGCCGATCTGACACGGGAGCAGTTGGGAACCAAGACGATCAACGGTCTGCAGGCGGAAGGAACGCGGGTGACGCGGACCATTCCTGCCGGCAAGATCGGCAACGAGAAGCCGATCGAGGTGGTCACCGAGCGCTGGTATTCCACCGACCTGCAACTGGAGCTGACGACTACTCACAACGACCCCATGATGGGCACGGTGACGACGAACCTTACCAACATCAACCGGACTGCACCCGATGCTTCGCTGTTCCAGGTGCCGTCGGATTACAAGATCGAAACCGGCAAGCCAGGCGACATGGTCTACATGCCCATGAAGCCTTAATTACCCCTAGACTTGGTGGTCGCGACGGAGGTGCAGAAAAGCGCCTCCGTTTGCCTTATCCGTCCGTCTTCCCTGCTCGAAACGAGTTCCGCAGCCTGCAGATTTGACATCAATTTGACATCTGGCTCCTCCGGATGGAGTACAATTTTTGTCCATCCGCGACCTCGGTCGCGCCCGGAGGCAGTATGTGCCGGCTAAAGTCACTTTCCATTGCTGCTCTGGTTCTTGTTCTGGTTGGCGTGGCGGCATTTGCGCAACGACGCGGTGCGTCGTCGCAGACCCCAACCGAGATCCAGGTTCGCGTCAGTTACGAAGATGAGCGGCCGGTCGAACAGCAACTCCAGGTTGACTTGCTTAATGATCAGGGTATTCCTTTGCTTCAGACGGTCAGCGATAGTGAAGGACGGGCGGTATTCCATATCTCGGGTGGAGGTGTCTTTGGGCCCGGGTCTCCGGCATTGGCTCGAGACGACCCTTTCCGATGCGATGGTTGTCGACCCCAACGACCGTATGGCGATGACATGGTACACATACCACGAAAAACGGAGGCTACGACCACCACGAGCGGAAGCGCCGCCATGACGACGGCGAATGAGTTGAAGATCCCGAACGACGCCAAGAAGTCTTTCACCAAAGGCATGGACGCTTTGCGCCACCAGGACTACCCGAAAGCGGCGGAGCTCTTCGAGAAGGCCACGCGTCGTATCCGCAGTACGATGCCGCCTACGATAACCTCGGCGTCGCATTCGTGCGGCTGGAGAAACCGACAAAGCGCGCGAAGCGTTCGAGCACGCCGTCGAGCTGAACGACAAGAACGCCGACGCCGACCGTAATTATGCCCGCCTGTTGATGGCCGAGAAGAATCCCCGAAGGCCGTCGACTTGCATTGAACAAATCGTTGATGATCGACCCGCAAAGTCCATCGCTCTCGCCCTGCTCTCGATCGTACAGCTCCAGACTCGCGATATCGACGGCGCGCTGCAAAGTGCGCTCAAGGTCCACGAGGTGCCTCACCGACGGCTATGCCATAGCCCACTACGTTGCCGGACGCGCATACGAAGTAAAGGGCAATATCCGCAAGCTACCGCGGAATACGAAGCCTACCTCGCGAAAACCCTAACGGTCCCGAGGCCCGGCAGGTGCACAATGCGCTGGCGCGGGTTACCGCCAGCGGTGGCACGCCGTCGCATTCCAACGCCACGCCCCAGTAGCGCCCTTTCTTCGCAGTTGTGCTACAAAAGATGCCTATGAGCCATCGGCTGTTTTCCGCCTGCCTCCTCATTTCCTTCATTTCATCTGCATTCGCTGCCAAGCCCTCGGTGATTCATGGGGGGAACGGCGTCACGCTGCCGCCTCCGCCGCCCACACAGGCCAAACCCGTGCGGAGACCGTTGGTGGCCAGACCATCACGGACCCTTATCGCTGGCTGGAGGATGCGCAGCAGTCCGGCCACGCGTGCTGGCTCGAGGCGCAGATGAAGTACACCGAAGACTACCTGTCGCAGGTGAAGATCCGTCCCGAGATTGTGAAGCGTCTCACCGAACTGGTACGCGTCGAGCGGTATTCGCATTCCGCGGCAGGCCGGGCAATTACTTCTTCACCAAGCGTCTGCCCGAAGAGAACCAAGGCTCGATCTACGTACGCAAGGGATTGCACGGCCCCGACGAGCGGCTAGTGGACGCCACGAAGCTCAGCGCCGATCAGAACACGTCGGTTTCTATCGCTGACGTCTCCAAGGATGGCAGCCTGCTGGTCTACGTGGTACGCGAAGGCGGGGCCGATGAAGGCAGCGTACACATTCTGGACGTTGCCAAGCGCCAGCCGCTCTCCGACGTTCTACCCAGCGCACGCTATCAGGGAATCAGCCTGGGACCCGACAGTCAGACGCTCTACTATGCGAAGTTCGAGACCGCCGGAACGCTGGTTTTCCACACAAGATAGGTACCCCCCGCGTCAGACCAACTGATCTTCGGCAAATCGTTCGAGGGAGAAACCTTCGGACCGATGCAGCTCATTTCGGCGAGGTAACCGAGAACGGCCGCTATCTCCTCATCGACGTAAACCACGGTGTTCCCCCGAAACGGGTGGACATTTACCTCAAAGATTTGCGCGTGCCGGACGCGCCGGTTCGTTCCATTATTCACGGCATCGACAGCCGCTTTACGCCGGAAAACTACGATGACGATCTCTATGTCCTCACCGACAACCAGGCCGAAAACTATCGCGTGATCAAGGTCAGCCTGTCTGACCCCGCGCCGGAGCACTGGCAAACGGTTGTGCCCGAAAGCAAGGACGTCATTTCAGAAATCTCGATCGTCGGCGGCAAGCTCTTCGTGAGCGGTCTGCATGACGTCGTCACGCAGACCCGCATCTTTCGCTCGACGGGAAATTGGCCGGCACGTTGACCTATCCAACGCTCGGCTCCGCCACACCGGTATTCGGCAGGCAGAGTTCCAACGACGGCTTCTACAGCTTCGAGTCGTTCAATATTCCGCCGACGCTCTACCACTACGATGTGAGCAGTCGAAAGACCGACGTCTTCGCCAAGCCCAAGTTCCCTTCTCGTCCGAGGAGTACGAGGTGAAGCAGGTCTTCTACACCTCCAAGGACGGGACGCGCGTGCCGATGTTCATTTCCGCCAGAAAGGGCTTGAAGCAGGAGGGCAACACCCCAACCCTCATGTTTGCCTATGGCGGATTTAACGTGAACCTGACGCCGCATTGGGACCCCGAGTACGCCTGGTGGATGGAGCAAGGCGGCTACTACGCCCAGCCTAATCTCCGCGGCGGTGGCGAGTACGGCGAGGCCTGGCACAAAGCCGGCATGTTCGAGAAGAAGCAGAACGTCTTCGATGACTTCTTCGCAGCCGCTGAGTATCTCATCGACAAGAAATACACCTCGACCCCGCGGTTGGCCGTGCGTGGCCGTTCCAATGGCGGACTACTGATGGGCGTGGCGATGACCCAGCGTCCTGACCTGTTCGGCGCCATCTGGTGCGGCTATCCGCTGCTGGACATGCTGCGCTTCCAGAATTTTCTTGTGGGCCGCTGGTGGACCGCTGAGTACGGTTCCGCCGATAATGCGCAGCAGTTCCCATACCTGCTGAAGTACTCGCCCTATCACAACGTGAAGCCGGGGACGAAGTATCCGGCCATCATGTTCAACACGCGGAGACTCAGATACTCGCGTGGCCCCTTTGCACGCCCGGAAGATGACAGCACTGGTGCAGACGGACGACGCCAGCGATCGCCCAGTGCTGCTGCACTATGAACTCAAAGCAGGACACAGTGCAGATTGGGACGTCCTGATTGTCACGGCTCGTCCTCGCTGCAATCCTGGTAGTGCAGCCGATGCATCGTAAGGTCAGCATTCCGCGCCTCGCCGAGTTTGCGCTGATCTTGCGCGCTGCTGTCCGGCAGTCGCTAACGGTTATTGCGAAACCACCGACCGAAGGTGAGAGAACGTGGACTACCGTAAGGCATTCAGAGTAAAGCCGGGGACCAAGGTGAAGCTGAGCGAGATAGACCCCCGGCTACAGCGGCAAGCACGTCTCCGAAAAGGAAGCGCAAACTGACATCCAGAAATACCGCGATAAGCTGTGCAAGGAGCAGTATCTTCTCTATTCGGAGAAGCACCACTCCTTGCTGATCGTGCTGCAAGCGCTGGATGCGGGCGGCAAAGACGGCACGATACGGCACGTGATGGGGGCCATGAACCCGCAGGGGACGACGGTCACCGGCTTCAAAGGGCCGACCGCGGTGGAACTCAATCACGACTTCCTTTGGCGGGTCCATCCTCATGCGCCAGCGAAAGGAACGGTGCCAGCTTCAATCGCTCGCACTACGAGGACGTGCTGGTGGTGCGCGTCCACAAGTTGGTTCCGAAAGATCTGGTCCGAACGCTACGACTTCATCAACGACTTCGAAAAACTCCTGCACCGCGAGAACAACACGCACATCGTCAAGTTCTTTCTGCATATCAGCAAGGACGAGCAGCTGGCGCGTTTCAAGCAGCGGCTGGTTGATCCCGCGCGCAACTGGAAGATCAGCGACGCCGACTACAAAGAGCGCGAATACTGGGACGACTACACCAGGCGTTTGAGGAAGTCTTCGCGCTCACCAGCACGAAGATGCACCCTGGTACATTCCCTTCCAATCAGAAGTGGTTCCGCAACCTCGCTGTCTCGCAGATCATCGTAGCGACCATGGAGGACATCGGAATGCAGAGGCCCAAGCCGAGGTCGATCTGGAGATGATCCGGCGGGAGTATCACCTGGCGGTGGACAGGGGAAGCGAAGAAGATGACGCGAATGCTGGACGACCGCGCCGCAAGAAGGCAAAGAAATAGCTTCCCGGGACGGCTTACAGTGTTACATTCTCTGCATGGTGCGATAGCAGGAGAGGTGCCGTCTCTTGCCCAGTCTTTCGTCATTACTGCTCAGAATTCCTGATCAATTCAAGCCGCTGGCTGCACTCGGTATCGGTTCCCTGATCCTCGTGATCCTGGTGCTGCTGCATGGCTTCGGACTGCACGAAATACTGGTCGAGTTCAAGCGCGCCACCATGCGCCTGCGCAGGGGACGTCCTCATCTGGCGCGTGCACGTCTTCGCTTCGGCTGGGCAATCTTCCAGATGCTGCTTCTGCATATTATGGAAATCACAGCCTGGGCCTTCGCGCTCGTCCATCTGGGCCTCATCGTGCATGCCGCTGACTCGGTTTATTTCTGCGCGAATGCCTATACCACATTGGGGTACGGTGCGGTTGATCTCGGCATCCACTGGCGGACCATCAGCCCTATCATCGCCATCTCCGGGCTGTTCACCTTTGCCTGGACTACCAGCACACTGGTGAGCATGGTAACGAGCTACGTGCAGCTTATCGAGCAACTGGAAGGTGAACGAATGGAAGAGCTCGACATGCGTGCAGCGGCGCGCGAGGCTGAGTGCGACACGCTAATCAAGGAGAAGCAGGCAGAGAGCGGGAGTCGCGGCCCAAGAAGGAAGCCACCGGGAAAACGTTTTCTGAGAGGCGGAAGATTCGGAGGAGAGAAGCGAGATGAAGACCTCCAACAGGCGGCGAGGGACAAAGTTCGCGGGATTCGCGAGCAGGAGTGTGCTGATGAACAAAAGTTGGGAGATATAGCTTCGCCTGGCGACCCGGAGTCAAAGAAGTGAGCGAGCCCCGACCACTGTCTGGCCAGATGGAAAGGACGATCTGCGGTGACCACGAGCCTACCAGCCACACCACCGCCTGGCCCGATCACCCGAAGACTAGCCCGCCCCGCCCGGCCGCCAGCGATTCACCCTGTTCCAAAGCCTGCGGCCGCTGAGCCGCGCGGCGCTGCCCGCGATGCCCTGGCCGGCCTCCAACTGGCCGCGATGAACATCCCGCAGGCGCTGGGCTACACCAAGATTGCCGGCACGCCGGTCGTCACGGGGTTTTACACGCTGCTGCTGCCGCTGCTGGCCTTCGCAGTGTTCGGCTCCTCGCGCTACCTGGTGGTCGCTGCCGACTCCGCCACCGCCGCCATTCTTGCCGGCGGGCTTGCCGCGATGGCGCCCGTCGCCAGCGCTCGCTACGTGGCGCTGGCATCGATCGTCGCGCTGCTGACGGCCGGATTTCTGCTGCTGGCGCGGCCCTCAAGCTCGGCTTCCTCGCCGACTTCCTCTCGCAGACCGTGCTGGTTGGCTTTCTCACCGGCGTGGGATTTCAGGTGGGCATTGCGGTGCTGGGCGAGATGATCGGATTGGAAGTTCACTCCCACAGGACGATTGTACAGCTCGTGGAGGTGTTCCGCAACCTGCCGCAGTTCACTTGCCGACCGTGTTGGTCTCGGCGCTGGTGGTGGCAGGCGTCTTTGCCTTAACCGGTTTGCTCCCCAAGGTCCCGGCCCTCTGATCGCGGTCGTCGGCGCAATTGTCGCCAGCGCGACCTGGGATTTCGCGGGCCACGGCATCGCACTCATCGGTCCGGTTGTTGGCGGGCTTCCGCATCTCGGCTTGCCGAACGTGCCAGTGGAAAGACGTATGCCGCTGATCGGCCTAGCGGCCTCCTGCTTTGTCATGATCGTCGCGCAGAGCGCGGCTACCGCGCGTTTCTACGCGGCGCGCCACCATCAGGAACTCGACGAAACGCGGACCTGGTCGGACTGTCTGCGGCCAATGCCGCTGCAGCGTTGAGCGGAACGTTTGTGGTGGACGGAAGCCCCACGCAAACCGCCATGGTCGAAAGCTCCGGCGGTCAGAGCCAGCTCGCCCAGATCGCCACGGCCATTGCGGTCGCGTTGGTCGTGCTCTTTCTGACCAGGCCTCTGCAATACCTGCCACGCTGCGTGTTGGGCGCCATCGTGTTTTTCATCGCCGTCCGCCTAATCGACATGCGCGGCTTGCGCGACATTCGGCGCGAGAGTCCCGGAGAATATGCTCTGGCGCTGTTTACAGCGGCCATCGTGGTGCTGGTGGGCGTCGAACAGGGCATTTTGCTGGCCATGGTGCTATCGCTGCTTCGGATTGTCCGGCACAGCTATCGTCCTCACACTGGAGTCTTCATCGTAAGCGATGGTGATATCTGGCAGTCAGTCCCGGCTGCTCCCGGAGCGATATCGAAGCCTGGATTGGTAATCTATCGATTCGGCGCGGCCCTGTTCTACGCCAACGCCAGCCTCTTCGCCGACGAGGTTTACCGCGTTGTCGGACCCGCCCCTCGCCGGTACGTTGGCTGGTGGTGGATGCCGAGGCGATTACGAATGTTGACTACACAGCTGCGCGGACGATTCGTCAATTGCACCAGGACCTGGTTCAGGCGGGCGTCGTGCTGGCAGTCGCCCGAGTGTCAGTGTCACTGAAGGCAGACTTGGACCGGCACCACTTGACGGAGGTCATCGGCCGCAAGTACTCTTTCGGGCGCCTGCACGATGCACTTGCGGCCTTCGCACAACTTAAAGAACCGTCGGCATAAACCGCGACACAAAGTCGGATCAGGAACGGCTGGTATGCGAGCCTGCTTTTGCGCTCAAAACAAACGGGCGCTCGAGCGAGCGCCCAGCATCGAGGTCTCGGTTGTCCCGCGCTCCTACGATGAGTTCTAAGGCGGAGATCTGCGAGATCGCCCATCCCTCCGGCAGCGCATCAATGTATTCGCGTGCCGCCGGGTTGCCGCGGGAAATGTCAATCAGGACATCGCTGTCGATCAGGTAAGGCATGTAGAACTCTTATTAGCTTCATGAAGGAAGCGTTCAGCCCCGAATATCGCGCCGAAGTTTGCTGATGTAATCGACACCGTCGCCGATATCGATGCGGTCTCTCCACATGCCGTAAAAGGCAAACTCGCGGACAGAACGGGACTTCGCTTTGAGGCGGTCGGCGTACGAAGGGATCCGCACCTCGACAATGGTCCCTTCGTTGATAGCCACGTCCTCAAGGGGCTTGAAGACGCCATCCTCGTACTTTGCAGTGATAGTCATGGTTGCCCTTGCCGAACCCTTGCCGAGAATGCCCTTCGAGTACCGGGTTCCTGGCTTCATGGTATCACCAGAACTTGATCGGGCTTCCGATCGCCGTGGTGCGAGGACTTGCGAGCTGGCGGTCAAGCCGACGTGGGCGCCCAGTTTTGCAATGTGACATGCCGACGGTCCCTAGGCCCTGCTCTCCGAGGGACCGTCGGCCAGCTACCGGCTAGAAGATCAGCTTCAGCGCGAACTGACCAAAGCGGCGTTCGTCATGATTGCCGTTGTTGGCAGCAGCACCTAGCCCGCCTTTCTTCCCTTCCACGAGAACTGGCTCACCGGGAAATAGTGCCGCGTCGGCCACAAAGCCGTTCACGTACATGTTGTGATGGTTGAACAGGTCGAACGCTTCAGCCCGGAACTGCAACTGGAACCGCTCGGTCAGCCGGAAGTTCTTCAGAACCGACATGTCGAAGGTCCACGCGCCTGGTCCACGGAAGGTGTTCCTTGCGGTCATGTTCGCGGGATACGGTCCGAAGTCCGAAATGCCCAGCAACCCCGTGAAGCTGTTAGCTTGCGGCAGAGTCAGAATGTCAAAGTTGTTTGGCCCGAGCGGAACGCCCGCTCCCGTGTTGGCGCTGACAAACGGCGAACTCGGGGTGTAGCGGGGAATCCCGTATGGACCGGTGGTCGCGTTCAAAGAGTTGGTGCTGTCCGAAACCGTGAAAGGCACTCCGGAACGCACCGAGAAGATGGGAGCCACACTCCAGCCGCCCGCAATCTGGTTCACCCAGCCTTTTGAGTTGTCCTTGAAGAACGGCTCGTTCCAGATGGTCGACAGCACATAGCGCTGCCGGATATCGAAATCGGAGCTGCCGTAATCAAGAGATGGAAAGGCAGGGTTCAAATACCCCAGATTGCCGATTCCATTCGAACCACCGCTATTCTCCGAGAAAGTGGAGCTGAGGTTGTCGAGGGAATGCGACCAGGTGTAGTTGCTAACGATACTCAGCCCGGTCTTCCCCCAACTGTTGGTCTGAAAGCGAATATTCAGACCGTTGTAGTGGGAATACCCCTGAGTGCCGCGGTTGTTTACCGAAGTGAACTGTCCGTTGGGACGCGCGTAGCAAGGACCGCCGCAGGCATCGGTCGTGACCAGCGGATCGCCCAGATAGACCTGGGCCGCGCCCAGTTCGTTGATGTTCTTGATGTCATACAGGTGGACACCATGGGCGCCGTTGTATTCGAAGGCGAGGATTGCATTGCGGCCAATCGATCGCTCAAGAGACATCCCCCAGAACTGGGTCTGCGCCGTGCGGATGTTCTGGTTGACCTGCCGCGGACTCACTGGCGGCAAGGCTATGTTGCCGGAACCTTCGCCCAGCGGACCAAAGTTGCTGGTGGTTACCGGTATGTTGCTCAACTGGACCGTGGCATAATTCGGCGGGTTCTGGATCATGTTGAAGGTCACGTTGCCGAAGTTGCGTTCGTAGCTTATGCCGTAACCGCCACGCAGGCTGGTGCTGCCGTCGCCGAATATATCCCACGCAAAACCAACCCGGGGAGCCAGTGTGCCCCAGCTTGGATTCCACAGTTTGCCAACCGGGCTCTGGGGCGCCAACTGAATGCTCGCCGTGCGCAGTTGTTGAAATTCGTTCGACCCCGATCCCCAGTAGACATTGGAGTCCAGATTGGGATCTCCATTGTGCTGGACACCGTAGTGCTCATACCGCAGGCCGTAGTTCAACGTCAGCCTCGGCCTGACCCTCCAACTGTCCTGCGCATAGATCGCCCAATCGTCGTATCGGTAACTGCGCGCGAAGGAGGGCTGCGTCGCGGGCAGAGTCACGGTGCAGGCCGCAGTCTGCATCAGTGTTTGGGTTAGAAAATCCTTGTAGCAAGGGGTCTTGCCTTGGGGATTGACAGCCGCCTGGAAGTTGGTCAGGGTGCCGCTGACGAAATTGTCGAGGCCGGTGGTGAAGCTCTTGCCCAGTTGCTCCACCGCCTGCGCGTAAGCGCCGTACGACTTGTTCAGCTGAATGTAATCGTATTGGCCACCGAATCGGAAGGTGTGCGTGCCTTTGGTCCAGGCCAGGTCTTCGAAAATCTGGACCGTGTTTTGCGGACCGCCGAAGGGAAGGCCGCCGACTCCCGTAACCGCGGGAAAGAAACCAGGCAGATTGATAGGCTGCGCGCCAAGAGTCGCTCCGTTGAACAGGAACAACGTCGGCGTGTTGCCGAGAGCGGAGTTGTACTGGTTGACGCGGATGTCGCGGGTAAATGTCGCACGCGTATTGCTCAGCAGGTTGGAGCTGAAGCTGTGGCTCAGTGATCCCAGGTAGGAGTCGTCCACCAGCGTGAAGCCGACGTTGTACTGCGGATACACGGTGTTGAAAGCCGAGCCCGGTAACAGCGGCAGGTCCTCGCGGCCGTACCGGAAGAACATGTTCGTCTGGTCGCTCATGTTGTAGTCGACACGACCCAACAGTGGGAGTAGGTGTTCTGTGGCGAGTCGCCGCCGGCATCGAACTGGCGCAAAATAATTCACCAGCCCAAAGACAGGGGTGTTGGGATTGGGGAATCGCCTGGTCGAAAGAGCTCCGCCCGGCGATACCTGCCCGCCAACGGCCGACTTAGGCACGGTGCTGACGAAGTTCAGAGTTGCCGCCGTACTTGGCGAAATAATCCTGCACGTTAGGTGCGGTGGCGGCAACAAGCTCTGGCGTGGCAGCGTAGCCCAGCAGACTGGCCGTGCTGCGCACCCGCAACCACTCCGCGCTGCCAAACACGAACAGCTTGTTCTTGATGATGGGTCCGCCGGCAGTGAAGCCGAACTGGTTGCGGGTGTACGTGCCCTTGGGAATGCCGTTGGCAACATTGTCGTAGGTGTTGGCGGTGTAAGCCGAGAGCCGGTTGTACTCCCACGCCGAACCGTGAAATTGATTGGTGCCGCTCTTCGAGCTGACGTTCACAACTCCGCCCGAGGCGCGTCCGTACTGCGCGTCAAAGTTGTTGGTGACGACGCGGAACTCGTTGACTGCGTCCTGCGGGATCTCCAGCGCAACCGAGGTGTCGAACAGGTTGATGTTCTCCACGCCGTCAAGCAGGATCTCCGTGCCCGAAGAACGCTGTCCGTTGATGGAGAATCCCACGCCGCGGTCGGTGCTGTTCTGGCCGCCGCCGCTGGTCTGCGAGTTACCCGACTGCGAGCTGCGATCGCCGCCGCTGACATTGCCCGCAAGCGCGATGAAGTCATACGGATTGCGCGTGAGGCTGGGAAGCTGCGCAATCTGCTGCTGCGAGATGACCTGCGAGGTCTCCTGCGTCTGCGTATTGACTTCGACGCCGGCCGCTTCCGAGCTGACCTCCACCGTGGTGGAAGCACCGGCACGCCCAAGGTCGCGTCCTGCGTGACTGTCCGCCAACGGTCACTTGCGCTCTTTGTTTCACCGGCGAAAAACTGCCGCTACTGTAAGTCACTTCGTAAGTCCCAGGGCGCAGCCCAGGGATGGTGTAAAAGCCTAAGTCGTTCGACTGCACGGTTCGTTCCGCGCTGGTCTCCACGTTCTTTGCATTTACGGTCGCGTTGGGAACCACGGCCCCTGCTTTGTCGCGCACCGTGCCCGCGATGCTTCCCGTGTGCACCTGTGCCGTTGCCGC
This sequence comes from uncultured Acidobacteriaceae bacterium, assembly GCA_963831675.1. Classification (GTDB taxonomy): domain Bacteria; phylum Acidobacteriota; class Terriglobia; order Terriglobales; family Acidobacteriaceae; genus Bog-257. The sequence continues at coordinate 100,826 of CAWHRM010000028.1, read as the reverse complement.
TGCGGCCGCGAACATGCCAATCGCGACCAAGATCGCCAGCAGCCTTGCATGCTTGAATTTCGTCATCGCTCCTCCTTACCGCTTGTGGTCTCGCATCGTGCCCTTCCCTGTCGGGTGATGTTTCTTGTCCAATTCCGGGCAGCTTGGCTCGACCGTTACGTCCATGTGTGCAATGCGACTGCCAGCTAACGCACATTCTTGCCAGCTGGGATGAATAGGCAAATCGGAATTGCGAGTGGCAGAGATTCATGCGCGATTGCTTTTGACGGCGAGGTCGCGTCCATTTGTGCATCCACAAAATGGGAGACTGAGAGAGCTTTGTCAGGGATGAAACTTGTAGAAGCAAGGTCTTGACACGGGACGAAAATTGGATGGGGCGGCGTGGGAGGACCGCAAATTACGCGGATTTATCGCACGGGCTTTAGCGACGGCTCGCCGGAAGCACGATTATGAAACAACATATAAGGATCTACACACACGGAGAGGGATGCCGAGCGATCAGGCAGTCAAGCGATCGCGCATGCTGAAAAGGTTGACAAACTCTTCGCGATAATTTGGGCCCACCGGCACTTCCATTCCATCGCTCAGTCGCACAAAAGGGGGTAACCCCTCCTTTGCTATCACGTCGAGCACCTGCGATATGTTAACGATGAAGGAGCGGTGGACTCTCGCAAATCGTGATGGATCAAGCCTCGACGAAATCCCCGATAGGGTTTCCCTGATTTCATATTCGGTGCTGTCAGCGTGGACGCGAACGTAATTTCCGTCGGCGGCGATACACGAGACATCTTCCACGGCAAGCTCGTGTGTCCGGCCTTCTTTCTCGACGATCAGACAGGACAGATACCGCTCACACTTTGCCGTGCAAGCCATGTATCGCTGCAACAGCGCAGACAGCTCATCGGCCTTTCGTCTGTAGATCTCAACCCGCACTCGTGCCAGGCAAGTGCACAGCGGCTCCGGTTCCGGCGGGACCAGGAGAGTATCGTAGGTTCCCTCGCCGGTCCCCAAACGATCATCTTCGCCCCGCAGCGCAACCAGCACAGGAAAGGCTGAACTCGACAACCTTGCCCGCAACGGTGCAGAGACATCCTTGATAGTAGCGATCAGCAACTCGGGCACGAACCGATCCAGCAAGGCCTCGCACTCGGTCCATTGCTGCGACTCTCCCACCAAAACGAATCCATGTTCCTCGGCAATCGCGGCCCGGACACGGGCGCGGACCTCAGCATCTTGATCGAGCAACACAACCCGCATTCCTTTGCCTGTCTGGGTGCTCGCTTCAACCGTCGTCACTCTCTGAGGGCCCATCATCGAAAGCTCCAACATGAATGCGCTGTTCGCCTGTTGGCGCGTTAGACGGCTCAAAACCAACACATGTTCCGCCATTGGGTCGAGCGTACGGGTTATCGCATTGAGCGCCACTGCCCGCGGGACGTTTGCATCCCCGTGAGGGATGGCCATCTGGAACCCGCCTCTGGCGCGGCATTCGGCAGGTTCGTCGGTCAGTCGACCCACGGGAACCACACGGTTTTGATCGGTTGACACACTTACGCCCGCCCCATACAGTTCCGTTCGGAACAATTCCTGAGTAAACTACGTATTTGTGTCATGGAGCCCAAACGCTCCCGGAGGCATCATGCTGCAAAGGTTGTCGCTCGCCACTGTGGTTGCCGTTCTTCTCGTGCCGGCGCTGTCGGCGCAAACCGTGGACGAAATCATTGCCAAGAACGTTCAGGCCCGCGGTGGCATGGACAAAATCAAGGCCGTGCAGAGCGTTCGCTCCACCGGCACTATGACCATGGGGCCGGGAATGGAAGCTCCGGGCTCACTGATTCAGAAGCGTCCGGATATGGCACGCCTCGAGTTTACCGTCCAGGGACTGACTGCGGTCCAGGCCTACGACGGAAAGACTGCCTGGCAGATCATGCCTTTCATGGGCAAGAAAGATCCTGAGGCTATGTCCGCCGATGACAAGAAGGACATCGAAGAGAACGGTGACCTCGATGGTCCTCTCGTCGACTACAAGAGCAAGGGCAATAAAGTCGAGTTGCTGGGGAAGGACAAGCTTGAGGGCACCGACGCCTACAAGTTGAAGGCGACACTCAAGAATGGTGACGTCATCACCATCTATCTCGATGCTGACTCCTACCTCGAGATCAAGGAGGAGGTCACGCGCATGATTCGCGGCACCGAACAGCAGATGGAGACCTCGCTGGGTGACTACAAGGAAGTCAACGGATTGATGTTTCCCTTCGCGATGGAGAGCGGCGTCAAGGGTGGTCAAGAGAAACAAAAGCTCACACTTTCGAAGATCGACCTGAACGTGCCGGTGGATGACTCCATCTTCAAGATGCCACCGCCCGCGCCCCCGGCGACCAAGCCCGAAGAGCCCAAGAAGTGAATACCGGCCCGCGGTTAGTTCCTGCGACGAGCGCAGCGAGGAGTCGAAGGAACCCTTTGGTCACGAGCAATCCCAATTTTGCTGCTGCGCAAGGCGGCCACACTGTGCTTCGTAATGACAGGGGTCCTTTGACTTCGCGCCCGCACGACCCGCAAAAGAAGCGGGTCCAGCGGGCGCTACGCTCAGGATGACACCTCGCATCAGGAATGATCCAGGCGGTAGGGACGGTAGGTTCTCGCGCAGACCCGGAAAGCTCCGGAGAAGTGCGCGAACTTGATGCGGCCCCCCTATCTCGGTCCTCGACCAGCGCGTCAGTGGAGAGTAGATGATCCGGCACCGTGTGCTACAACTTATTTTTTCTGACTGAGGATATCCCATGTCAATTCGCCTGCGTTTCGTTGCCTTCGCTCTCCTTATTACGTCTCTGTCTACGTTGGTTGCAGCACAAGAGGTAGCGGTTGATTCCGATACCTTCAGCGGACTCTCAGCTCGCCCCATTGGTACTGCAGCGACAGGCGGCCGTATTGCCGACATCACTGCGGTGCAGGAGGGCCAGCGACTCACCATCTATATCGGCGCTGCCGGTGGCGGCGTTTGGAAGTCTTCCGATAGTGGCACCACCTTCAAGCCCGTCTTTGATAAGCAACCCTCGCAGTCGATCGGCTCCATTGCCATCGACCCTTCGAACCCGCAAACCGTTTGGGTCGGCACTGGAGAATCCTGGGTGCGCAACAGCGTTTCCGTGGGCACCGGGATTTACCGTTCGCGCGACGGTGGCGACAGTTGGGAAAACCTCGGCCTCACCGATTCCGAGCACCTTAGCCGCATCGTCATTCACCCCAAAGACAGCAACACCGTCTATGCCTGCGCTCTTGGACATCTATGGAACGCCAATGAGCAGCGTGGGGTTTTCAAAACCACCGATGGCGGCAAGACCTGGCAGAAAGTTCTGTACCGCGACGAAAACACCGGCTGCGCCGAGATGGTGATGGACCCGCAGGATCCGAACGTGCTCTACGCCGCCATGTGGGATGTACGGCGCCAGCCCTACACCTTCCGTTCCGGTGGCCCCGGCAGCGGCCTGTTCAAGAGCACCGATGGCGGCGCCACCTGGCATGAACTGCGCAAGGGCTTGCCGGAAGGCGACCTTGGCCGCATTGGCCTGGCCATTCCGGCTTCCAAGAATACCCGCGTCTATGCTGTGGTGGAAGCCAAGAACCACACCGCACTCTATCGTTCCGATGACGCTGGCGAAAGCTGGACTGAGGTCAACAGCTCGTTCAATGTCAGCGCCCGCCCCTTCTACTTTGCCCGTTTGATCGCCGATCCCAACCATCCCGACAGGGTTTACAAACCGGGATTTGTTCTGACCGTCAGCGACGATGGCGGAAAGACCTTTAGCGCGGCGTTTACGCCCGAGGAAGGCTTCGGCGGCAGTTTACACAGCGATCATCACGCGCTATGGATCAATCCTGCCAACTCCGACCAACTCCTCGATGGCAATGATGGCGGCGTGTATCAGTCGCTCGACCGTGCCACTCACTGGCGCTTCCTCAACAACCTGCCGGTTTCGCAGTTCTACCACGTCAGCTTCGATATGGCCGATCCCTACAACGTGTACGGCGGTCTGCAGGACAACGGTACCTGGATGGCCCCATCGCGCGCGGTGGATGGGATCGCTAATCGTCATTGGCGCAATATCGACTTCGGCGACGGTTTCTGGGCGTTCTCCGATCCCGCCGATTCCGACTATGCCTACGTTGAATATCAAGGTGGCCAGATCTCGCGCTTCCGCAAATCCACCGGCGAGAGGAGGGAAATCAAGCCGCTACCCCGCGCCAATGAGCCCAACTTCCGCTTCAACTGGAATGCACCCATCTACCTCAGCCCGAACGTTCCCGGGACAATCTATATGGGCGCGCAGTTCCTATTCCGCTCCCGCGACCACGGGGATTCCTGGGAGCGCATCTCCCCTGACCTCACTACCAACGACCCGGCCAAGCAGCATCAGGAGACTTCCGGCGGTTTGACCATCGACAACTCCGATGCCGAGAAGTACGAAACCATCTTCACCATCTCGGAATCGCCGAAGAACAAAAACTTGATCTGGGTTGGCACCGATGACGGCAATGTCCAAATTACGCTCGACGGCGGCCAGCACTGGACTAATCTTGTCAAGAACATTCCCGGCCTGCCGCCAAACACCTGGGTCTCCACCATCGAGGCCAGTCATCATGATCCCGCCGTCGCCTATGCCACCTTCGACGGCCACGCCACTGGCGACATGAAGACCTACGTCTACAAAACCACCGACTATGGCAAAACCTGGACTTCCCTTTCCACGCCTGAGCTGAAGGGCTACGCCCACGTGGTCCGCGAAGACCTGGTCAATCCCAACCTGCTCTTTGTCGGAACGGAGTTCGGACTCTTTGTCTCCATCGATGGCGGAGCGCACTGGGCGCAGTTTACCGGCAAAGTACCCAACGTGGCGGTGCGCGATATCGTCATTCACCCGCGCGAATCGGACTTGATCATTGCCACTCACGGCCGCGGTGTTTTCATTGTTGACGATCTGACGCCGCTGCGTGCTCTTACGCCAGAGATTTTGGCCAAGGACGCTGCCTTCCTGCCTTCGCGCCCTGCGACGCTCGCTTTGCCCGCCGCGGAGCAGCGCTTTGACGGCAACTCCGAGTTCGTTGGGCCGTCACTGCCAGAAGCCGCCCCCATCGTCTATTACCAGAAGAAGCGCCATATCTTCGGTGACTTGCTCATCGAGATCTACGACCCGCAGGGTAAGTTGGTCACGACCATTCAAGGTGACAAGCGCCGCGGCCTGAATCGCGTTCAGTGGCCGGAGCGTGCCAAGCCGCCCAGAGTCCCACCCGCGGCCGGGCTGGTCGAAAACGAGTTCGCTTTCCTCGGCCCCCAGGTCCAGGAAGGCACTTACACCGTGAAGATGATCAAGGGAAAAGAGACCTATACCACCTCGATCAAGCTGGTGCCTGACCCGCGCACCGAGAGCACCGCGGCCGATCGCGCCCTGCAACACCAGACCGTGGTCCAGCTCTACGACATGCTGGGTCAATTGACCTACATTGTTGATGCCAGCGTCGACCTTCGTAACCAGGCGCGGCAGCGCGCCGGCAGCGCATCCGATGCCCAGATGAAAGCCCAGCTCCAGAAGTTGGCGGACAGTCTCGAAGAATTCCGCTCTTCCCTGGTCTCGGTGAAAGAGGGTGGCATGATCACCGGCGAGAAGAAGCTGCGCGAATACCTGGGAGAACTGTACGGCGGCGTGAACGGCTACTCGGGCCGTCCCACGCAGTCGCAAATCGAACGCGCAGCCGTGCTCAAGAAGCAATTGGACGACGCGACTGCGAAGTTCCAATCCCTGACCGCCCAGGTATCGCCTTTGAACGCGCAGCTTCAGAACTCAAAGATTGCGCCTCTCACCGTCATGTCGCAGGAGGACTGGAACAAGAAATAGTGAGGGGCTGGTGTCATGAACTACGACACACGCTAGCTCTGATAACATTCGGCCTTGAAGAGGCGCGGCTGTAGCCGCGCCGAACGAGGCTCCTGGACCGCTGTTATCCTGAGCGAAAGCACGGGTCCGCCGAAGGCGGACCCGTGCCGAGTCGAAGGATCCCTATCCTGCTCGCGCGACCCGCGCGTCACCGCACCTGCATCACCACCAGGGCATTCACCGGCAACTGCAAGGTGTAGCTCCCGCCGGTCAGCTCGTCATATGCAGGATCAGGCAACCTCGAATCTTCCCGGACCTGACGAATCTGGTCATCCGTCGGATAGCGCGGCTTGCCGATCTTCTCGTATAGCGCGAGCGCATTTCCATGTTCGTCGTCCACACGGCTGATGCCAATTTGCGCACCAGGCTTCACCCCTTTGAACTCGAGTTTCACCGTTTTCGCCGCTCCAGTTGAGCCCGGATTCACCAGGTTCCACATCGCGATCGTCAGCACGCCTTCGCTGGTCTTCGTAACCAACACGTCGGGGTTGCTGTTCTCCAGGCGCTGATCGCCGAGCCGATGCAGTATCTTGAAGGCATAGAACGAAGGCTTGAGAATGCCTCCCGCGGCAACGAGTCCAAAGCCGCCATAAAACGGCTGCTTCACAATTCCCTGCTCCTCGAAAACGTCGGAGAAGGTCCAGTACGACATCATCTGTGCCAGACCATCGCACTGGCTGATGGTGCTCGCCAGCCATGGTCCCATGTAGATGGAGTCGGTGACCGCAACCTCGTTGTCGTATGCGGCGTTGAACTCGCTCACGATGAGCGGCATCTCGGGCCGCGGCGATGCCTGGATCTGCTCATGCAGCATCTTGACTGCGCGGCAGACCATCTGGTCGCGAGGGATGCTTTCGTTGCTGTGAAAAACATCCTTCGCGCTGTCATTGCCATAAATGTGGCTGGAGACGAAATCCAGTGGAACATTCTTCTGCGCCGCATGCTCGATCATCGCCGGCACCCATGCCGCTTGCGCCGTCCCTGGCCCGCCAACACGCAACTGCGGGTTCACCGCTTTGATGGCGCGCGCCGTGTGGTCGTAGAGCTCAAAATACGATTCCTCTTTGGGCGTACCCGTCCAGAAGTCGAGGTTAGGCTCGTTCCATACTTCGAAGTACCAGGTCGCAACCTCCTCGATGCCGTAATGCTCGACCAGGTGCTTCACGAACTGGGTAATGAGGTCATCCCATTTCTTGTAGTCCTTCGGCGGCGCGACGTTCGGGTGATACCAGAAACTTTGCAGGTCCGGACGGGCCGCCAGTTTGTACGGCATGAAGCTCAGCTCGACGTACGGCTTCACGTTGCCGGCCAGCAAGCCGTCGTAGATCTGGTCAACATACGAGAAGTTGTAGATTGGTTTGCCCTGCTTGTCCTCGTCGTAAACACCCACCTCGTCATCAAGCACGGCGTGAAAGCGGACATACCGAAATCCCGTGATTTGGCGCACCGCCCGCAGGTCGCCACGGTAGGCTGCGCGCAGGCTGAGCACGGCACGGCCCGAGCCGAACATCTGCTCCCAGTAATGCGGAAACGGATGCGACGGCGCCTTGGCATCGATGGTGATGGTTTCCGTCGGCGCTTGCGCAACCACCGGCAGCGTGAAAGGAACAAGGACAATCAGCAGACTAAGAGCGCGCGATCGAGTAGACATCCGTTCTCCGTTAACCCCGGGGCGATTGGCTCCCCTCCGTGATTATTCCCCAGCGCTCGCGTGGCGAGCAATGGCGGCAAAATGCTTCGCCCCACTGATCGTACCGGGACGATTCATGCCGCCGACCACCCGCACCTCTGTCATCCTGAGCGAGCGCAGCGAGTCGAAGGACCCCTATGTTGCTTACTCACTTTCCCTCCCGACACGTTTTTCGACGGAGCGGAAGTGAGGCCGCTACAGCGGCCGAACGCAGTCGAAGGACCTCTATAGCAAAAGCGATTCCCTCTCCTCACGAAGACACCAGACGCTCCCTCGCCAGAAACTCCCGCGCCACCTCTGCGGCATCCCGCTTCTGACCGTCCACCGCGTAGTTCATCTTCCGCATCTCGTCCGCAGTAATGCGCCCAGCTAATCGCTCGAACGCTGCTCGCGCCTGCGGACATTCCTGGAAAAGCTCCGGACGCACAATCGGCACCGCATCGTACGGCGGAAAGTAGTGCTTGTCATCTTCCAGAACAACCAGGCCGAGCGCGGCGATCAGGCCATCGGTATTATTCCCGGCGACGATGTCCACCGACCTGTTCTCCAGCGCGCGATACAACAGGCCGAGGTCCATCACTCGTGGCGCTTCCGCGAACTTTAAGCCATACGTGCTGACCAGGCCGTTGTAGCCATCCTGCCGCTCCAGAAATTCGTATCCCACTCCCAGCCGCAACTTGGGCGCAACCGCGCGCCAGTTGCGACAGCGTGCTTATCCCGAGCCTGCGCGCGTCATCCCCGCGCATTACCATCGCAAAGCTGTTGTTGAAGCCGAGCGGCGGCATCACCTCAAGTCGAAACTTGCGGCGATATTCATCCTTCACCTGCTCGTACACGGCCTGCGAATTGCCCGAAGCGTTTTGCTTCAGGATCGCCGCCAGCGCGGTGCCGGTGTACTCGACATAGACGTCGATGCGGCCGGCCAGCAGCGCTTGCTGGCAGATGTACGTGCCAGCCAGGTAGAAGCGCCGTTCGACCGGAGCCTGGCACACGCTCTCCAGGTATTGCGCCAGCAGCTCGCCCAGGACAAGTTGCTCGGTGAAGTTCTTGGAGCCGACGGCGATATCGCGGGTTTTCGTCGTACACCGCTGCGCAAACCAGCAACAGCCCGGAGAGAAAGTCGCGGCGGTCCATGTCAGTGCATCCTGCGGACCAGCAGTTTCTCAGACGCCGCTCAGCGACAGGTCGGCCGCAAGAGCCATCAGCGCGGCGGGAATCGCGCCCGCGAGAATCACGCCGTTGTCCACCATGGCAATGCCGCGGAAGATGAACTCGCCCAGCCCGCCCGCCCCAATGGCCGCTGCAATGGTGGCCACGCCGATGGTGATCACGGCTGCGACGCGAATACCCGACAGCATCACCGGCATCGCCAGCGGCAGCTCAACATGCCACAGCAGTTGCCCGGAAGTGAGGCCCATCGCTATCGCCGCTTCGCGCACCGGCGCGCTGATGCCGGCGATGCCGACGTACGTGTTGCGCACGATGGGAAGCAGCGCGTATAAGCGCCAGCGCGACGATCGCCAGCCGGTCGGCGCGCGCCCCCAGCCAGGGCAGCGGCAGCAGCAAGTCCGAAGAGCGCCAGGCTGGGGATGGTCTGCATGACGTTCGTGCTGCCGAGGACCAGCGCTTTCCACCTCGGCCGGCGCGTCAGCAGAATTCCCAGCGGCACGCCAATGGCGATCGCCAGCAGCATCGAGATGCCGACCAGCCAGAGATGCTCAGCGGTCAGCGTGGCAACCTCGCGTTTGTGGGTGAGCAGAAAGTTCAACGTCAACTTCCGCTAGCTGCAGCGACTGACCCTCGACCTCGCTAAGCCTGACACTCGCTCTATCGCATTGACAGCTCCAGTCGATCTCACTTCGACTTCGTGACCCCTTCGTCCGGAAATAGCTGCTGGCCTGCGCGAAATACCTCCACGTAGGCCTTCACCGACGCGTTCTCGCTGCGCAGGAACTCTGCCGGCGGTATACACCGCGCAGCATTCGCCTTCTTCCATCAGACGCGATGCGGCTCGCCCAGCAGCAGCGCCTCCCCGACGTCGTGGGTCACGAAGACGATGGTCTTCCGCAGCTTTTGCTGTAGCTGCTTGAATTCCATCTGGAACTCCGCGCGCGTGATGGGATCGAGCGCGCCGAAGGGCTCGTCCATCAGCAGGATCGGCGGCTCGGCCGCCAGTGCGCGCGCCAATCCGACGCGCTGCCGCTGTCCGCCCGAAAGCTCGTGCGGATAGCGGCCGGCAAATTCTGCGGCCGGCAAGCCCACCAGTGCCAGCACCTCTTCGACCCGCGCCGCGATCTTGCTCGGCTCCCATTGCTCGAGCTTGGGCACCAGCGCCACGTTGTCGCAGACAGTGTAGTGCGGAAACAGGCCAACATCCTGGATGGCGTAGCCGATGCGGCGGCGCAACTTGATCGCGTCCCATGCGTTCACCGGGATTCCGTCGACCTTACCTCGCCCGACGTCGGCGTACAGCAGACGATTGATCAGCTTGAGGCGAGGTGGTCTTTCCTGAGCCGCTCCGGCCCAGCAGCATCAGCGTCTCGCCGCGTTGCACGGTCGAGGTTCACGTCCGAAAGCAGGGCCTTGCCGTCCGGGCATGCGGAAGCCTGCATCGGCGAACTCGATGGCGGTGCTGGATGGACACATCGCTCATGCGATCGAGCGACGTAGTGCCGCTTCCAGCCTACCAGAGTTGCGCTCCGACTCCGAGCGAAGCAGCATGCGGCCACAAACAGAAATGCCGGAGCAGCTGGCATCAGCGCTCCGGCAAATCTGTCTCGTTAAGTTTTCAGCAGCGGACGCTAGTAGCGTCCCCAGCCGCCGCCACCACCGCCGCCGCCGGAGCGGCCACGGCCTCCGCCGCCACCGCCGCGACCTCCGAAGCCACCGCGACCGCCGCCGCCACCGCCGCCATCGCGGCGCGGCCGATCGGCCTTCGGGCGGGCTTCGTTCACGGTGAGATTGCGGCCTCCGAGATTGGTGCCATTCAGGGCTTCCATGGCCTTGCCGCCGAATCGTCGTCGGACATTTCGACAAACGCAAAGCCTCGCGGCTGCCCGGTATCACGGTCGGTGACGATGCTGACCCTGTCGACTGGACCATACGCCTCAAACATCGAGCGCACCTGGTCTTCAGTCGCATCGAAGCTCAGGTTCCCCACATAGATGTTCTTCATTGCTTCCTCGCTTTCAGAGTTGGGCCGCTTGCCGACCGTCATTGTGGCAAGCGGCATGGTTGGGGTGTTCACGACCAAAGACTCGGCGGACTCGTCATTGCGGAAAAAGACGAGGGCGACACGCTGCCGCCCTCGTCTTGCTGTTACTGATTACAGAACCTGAACGTTCTCAGCCTGCCAGCCCTTGGCGCCGCGCTTCACATCGAAGCTGACCGCCTGGCCTTCCTGCAGCGAACGGAAGCCGTTCGACTGGATGGCCGAGAAATGCACGAATACATCTTCGCCGTTCTGACGTGAAATGAAGCCAAAACCCTTGGCATCGTTAAACCACTTTACTGTTCCTTGTTCCATTGTGTTTCTGAATATCCTTGATGTTGATATTGCGTCTGGTGAATCGGAAGGTTACAGGCAGGAATCGCTCGAGACAAAGGAGGGATGGCTGCTAAACGCGCCGTTCGAACATACGCACAGTTATTGTACTTTATCCATGCAGTACTGATACTACAAATTATGTCATCCCTAGTTGTCGGATAGAAAATACTTTTACGTCACACCAAAGTCTTGTCAACATCTAGCTCGAATGAGCAAGCTGCATCACCTTCTTGGTGGCGATGCAGCCCGTTCTGGTACCAATCACGACAAATCAAACAGTAGAACGACCGTTGCCGCTCGTGCTGTTCAGCCGAAGCTTCGACTCTCCACTGATGGCCGCGCCGTCGCCCTTGGTCAGCTTCGAACCGTTGAGGTCGAGCTGGCCGCTGATCAACTGCACCCAGGCATGACGGCCCGGTTTCAGTTCAAGTTCGACCGATTTGCCGCTCTCCAGCACGGAAGCATAAACGCTGGCATCCTGATTAATGGTCGTGGAGTTCTCGCGGCCATCGCCGGAGGCGATCAGGCGTAAGCGGTTCTGCTTTTCCTCCGGCGAGAAGGTGCGATCCTCGTAGCTCGACTTCAGCCCGTCGGCCCATGGCAGGATCCAGATCTGCAGCAGATGTACCGGCTGTTTCGACTGGTTGGCCTCGCTATGCATCACTCCCGTGCCCGCCGACATGCGCTGCACGTCGTTGCGTTTCAGGGTCGCACCTCGTCCCATGCTATCGCGATGGGTGAGCTCACCGTTCACAACGTAGGTGAGGATCTCCATATCGCGATGGGGATGCATGCCGAAGCCCCGACCGGCGCTGACCCAATCCTCATTGATGACTCGCAGGTCGCGAAATCCCATCTGCCGGGGGTCGTAGTAGTCGGAAAACGAAAAACTGTAGTGCGTGTCGAGCCAGCCGTGGTCGGCGTGCCCGCGCTCCGCCGATGGTCGAATGGTAATCATGGTTGGTCTCCTTCTTTCAACGTATAAGATGCTTTAACGTTAAAGAAAGATTCAGGCGCTTCAGGCATGGGCGTTTTGATCAACAGATGCCGCACCTCAGGCGCTGTCGTCTGGACGGGAACGGCCAGGGGTAAGGCGCCATCCGGTTGGCCCAATTTGCGGCAACAGGCGCCTAGGCGCTTCTGCTCTTCGGGACTCAGGGCGTTCATGAACTCGACAAGCGCTGCCGCATGCTGCGGAAACAGCTTCTTGATCAGTGCTTTACCACTCGTGGTAAGACAGACGATCAGCACCCGCCCGTCTTCCGGGGAGCGTTGGCGCTTGGCCAATCCCTGTTTTTCCAGATTTCCTACCACCATGGTGAGGTTGCCGCCCGTGGTCAGGACTTTTTGCGCGATGTCGGAGAGCGACATCGGTCCCAGATGGTAGAGCGCTTCCAGCACGGCGAACTGGGTGAGCGTCAGACCGCTGTCACTCAGTTGACGGGCAGCGAAATTGCGGGCCGAGTTGGCGGCCCGCATCAGCTTCACATAAGTGGTAAGGGCCAGACGTTGGCGCGAGCGATCAGGCTGTTTCGGCGTCACCAATAGCTCCACCGTTAATACTACAACATTGAAGCAATATCCAGGATGGCCTGACTACTTTAGCCCGGCGCTTTCAGCCGCCAGTTGCCCCAGCACGCTCCAATCGTGTTTCTCCCAGCCGCGACCGATGGCGGTCAGCATGTGATCGCGTACCAGGCTGGCTACGGGGAGCGGAGTGTCAACGTTCTCCGCCGCGCTCAGTGCCAGGCGGACGTCCTTCAATCCCAGCCGCAAGCAAATCCGGCCGGGCTGATATTTCTCGTCGGCGATGAGTCCGCCATAGGTCTTGTAGATCGGAGCAGCAAACAGCGTACTGGTGAGGAAGTCGACGTAGTCATGCGGATCGATACCGTACTTGCGGGTGAGGGCAATCGCCTCGGCCAGCGACTCGATCACCGACGCGATCAGGAAATTGCCGCTGAGCTTCACCACATTGGCCATCTCCGGCTTGTCGCCGATGACGAATACCTTCTGTCCGAGGCCTCCAGCACCGGCCGGCAGCGTTCGACCAGGTCCCTTATCGCCGGCCGCCGCACGAACAGCTTGCCCGCCTCGGCTGCGTCGGGCCGTCCGAAGACCGGAGCGGCGATGTATGATGTCCGCGCTTGGCGTGCTCGTCCGCCAGCTTGCTGCGAGAGCGCGACGCTGATGGTGCTCATCGAGATGTGGGTGGCGCCGCTCGGCAGGTTGTCCATCACGCCGTCCGGATGGAGCACTGCCGATTCCACCGCGACGATCGTCGGCCAGCATGGTGGCCGGACGTTCAATGTGACTATATCGAAGCCGATATGCAATGCCGTCGCTCCAATTAACAAATCCTGGAAGGCAATGCTGATGCCTTCCGCCATTCGCTCTGCTTCGATTTGTCCGGCTAACTTGGCAACTTCGATCCCGACAGGATGTACGATCATGTCTCGGCAAACTTCATCGGCAAAAGCTTGACGGCGCGTGCGATCGGCTTCTATTCTCGCGCGGTAGATGCCGTGCGTCAGTTCGACAATGGTCACAGCAGAAAGGGAGCTTCGGCTTCACCGTGAGCATCCTGCACCCGCCGGAGGATCTGCCGAATGCTGCGGCCCTGCCGTTCGCCGCAATCAACACACTGGAGTCGAGGATTAGTCCCATTCCGAGACGTTACGAGGTTTACGATTGTCGATGATCTCTTTCACGTCGGCGGCGAAGTCGGCATCCATCGTCGGCTCGTAGCCGAGTTCCCGGGCGTGAGCCTCGGCCATGGCAATCGACTCTGATAAGAGACGCCCACGCGCCGCCAAGGGCCGCAACATCACCACCGGTTCTTTTTCGGACTCAATGACCACTTCTGCCCCGGCGCGGACACGCGCAAGTAGGCCAGCAAAGTCGTGTGCCGCTTCTTCTGCCGAGATGTGGACCACATTGTCAGCCATGCCGCGATTATACCGCTGGCTCCTCTAGATCTGCTTCTGCTTGGCCAGCGCGGTAATCCGGTCCGCGGCGCGGAAAGGCCAGCGCCGAATGGTCTCCGTCGGCTGGCCGCGTCCGCTGGTGACGAAGCTGGAACCGTCGCACAAGAACAGGTTGGGCACATCGTGCGTGCGATGATCGGCATCGACCACCGACGTCTTCGGGTCCTTGCCCATGCGGCACGTCCCCAGCAGGTGAAAGCCGTAAGTGGACTCCTGCACCGGATAAGCCCACCTGTCCTGCGCGTCGGCGGCCTCCAGGATCTCCATCGAGCGGTCGGTCATGAACTGGCAGGTCTTGAGATCGTCAGGATGGTCCTTGTAGGTGACGCGCATGGCGGGAAGTCCCCACGCGTCCTTCACCGTGTCGTCGAGCGAAATGCTGTTGTCCTCCAGCGGCAACGACGTAGTATGGCCGGCGAGATACATGCTGCGGGTGAAATACTTCTGCAGCGCCTTCTTGTACTCGCTGCCCCACTGCGGCAGACGCGGCGGCAACCCATTGAACGCAAACGAAATGGGATACAAGAGGAAACGCGCGTCGATGCCCCCGCCGCCGTAGAAGCCGAGCTTGGGATCCATTTCGTACGAAGTCGTGAATCACCCGCGTGACTTCGATGCTCTTGTATTCGTTCAGCGGGTGCTCAAACAGTCCGCCCGCGAGGGAATTGGTGTTGAACATGAGGTACTTGCCCACCAGGCCGCTGGAATTGGCCAGACCATCCGGGTAACGGTTCGACTTGGAGAGCAGCAATAGCCTTGGCGTCTCCGAGCCATTGGCCGCGACGACGACCGCACGCGCGCGTTGCAGGTTCTCCTTGCCGCTCTTGTCGAAATAGATCGCGCCGGTCGGCCCGCCCATGCGTGTCGAGTTCGATCTTGCGAACGTAGCTGTGGGGCCGGATCTCGCATCGGCCAGTCGCGATGGCCTGCGGAATCATGTACGGCAACGGGCTTGACTTGGCGCCCATCTCGCAGCCGAAGCCCATGCAGAAGCCGCAATGCGCGCAAGGCATCCGTCCCTGATAGGACTGCGAGATGACAGCCACCGGAGCGCGGGAAGGGATGATACCCAAGCTTGCGCGCGCCCTGCTCGAAGAGCACTCCGCTGGACTTGATCGGCATTGGCGGCAGCGGATACGGCTTCGACCGCGGTGGATCGAACGGGCTCGCGCCCGCCTGCCCCGACACGCCCAGCTCCCATTCGGCTTTCGTGTAGTAAGGCTCGAGGTCGGCGTAAGTGATCGGCCAATCCGCGAAGCCGGTCCCCGCGATGGTGCCTTTCTTGCTCGCCTCGATGAAATCAATTTCGTGAAAGCGCCAGAAGTTCGCGGTGAAGTGGACCGGCCCTCCGCCGACCATGCGGCCGTAGGTGAGCGCAGGCTGCCTGACCGCCTTGTCCTTTGGCGTCTTGCGGAAGGTGGTCGGCTGCTTGCGAAAGTCGTTGGTGAGCGCGGCATGGCTCCAGGTGAGATATTCGTTGTGGGTAAAGTCTTTGGTCGTGAGCCACGGCCCCTGTTCCAGCACCACCACGCTGAAACCGTTCTGCGAAAGCTCGCGCGCCAGCACGCCGCCAGCGGCGCCAGCGCCGATGATGACGAAATCCACCGCGTCGGTCAGTTTGTAATGGCGCTGTGGAGGAGTTACGACGCTCATGATTTTCCTCCGTCGTAATGGGCGTCGTAGTAGCCGAACGGCGGCTTGTAGTAGAAAGTCATCCTGTGAACTCGATGCAGCTTCCAGCCGACCTGGTCTTTGTTGCCGCCGCCCAGCGACGGGTCGCAGAAGAAGCCGGTAAGGGTGAAGCCGCGCAGAGTGCCGAACGCGGGCGTGTTCTCCATCGACTTCATCACCGCGATCTGCTGCGCGGAAGTAAGCGCCGCCAACGATTTTGCGCCGGGAACTGTCTTCGCAACCTGCTCGTGCAGCGCCACGAATGCCTCCTTCACCGGCGCCTGCTGATCGCGGTCGATCGTGCTCAGCAGATAGTCCGTGAAGTGGACGACGTTGGCTTCGCGCGCGCCCGGCGTCTCGTCGGTGGGAATGATCTGCGCGGAGAAGGCATCGAAATCCGCGGCCTGCTCCGGAGTGAAGAAGCGAAACGACTTTGTTCCGCTGGCGTGTCGCCGATTGGGCATGGGTGGCGGCCTGCGCCAGCAATTCCGGTGTCAGCGAACTGAGCCACGCCAGGCCAAGAGAAGCCCCGGCCTGGCCCAGGAACAGGCGCCGAGTGTGGTCCGTTTCCAAGGAAGTCTCCCCCAGAAATTTCTAACGTTGACTGAGGCAAACAATATCACCGAATGGGGCCATGCGCAAAAAGGTGGCTACGGGAGCGAGCATCTGTTGCACACAGTTGACAAGGAAGAAGAGTAGTGGGTCTCTCGGCTGTGCGCCCGCTTGTCCTGCAATCGTGCGGGTCACAAGAGCAGGGCCGGCACTCCGCTCAGGATGGCAAAACTCGTCATGCACCAAAATCGCTCTATGGCAGGCGCGACGGCGCGGCCCGTAATTTCCGAAGTTCCACTTCCGAGCCGCCATGCCGGTAGGTGACTTCGTCCATCAGGCTTCGCATCAGGCAAATTCCCCTGCCGTGCTCTGTCCTGTTGGCTCCGGCCCCGGCAGGCTGGGTCACCTTTTCCGCGTCAAACCCAGACCCGGGGTCGCGGATAACGATGGTGACAGCAGGAGGATCGATTACAACCGAGCAGTGAATGGTCTTGGAGCGATCGTTTTGCGATCCGTGAAGCACGGCGTTGGCCAGCGCTTCCTGCAAGGCAACAAAAATATCGATCTCCTCGTGCTCACTCGCGCAGTATGGTTGGATGAAGTCCATCACCGCCTGCCGCGCGGCCACCATGGAGTCGGAGTCTCCGGGGAACGTGAACTCCCTGGAGACACCCTGCCGCTCCTCGGCGTGAGTTAGCTGTTGCAAACGTTCTCTCGTGCCTTTACGCGGTCATGGCGCGCTGCGCAAAACGCGATCGCGCTTCGCCGCAGCCACGGGTCAAGTCCTCCGCGTAGCCAACCTCAAGCACCGACTGCAAGTTGGTCAGAGCAATGAGCACACGCACGCAGCGCGAAGGGTTCATGATCTTCAGCCCCTGGTTGCGGCGCTGCGCCCGGCAGTGCAACTCCACCAGCAGCCCCAGCCCCGCGGCATCCATGGCGTGAACTTCGCTCAGGTCCAGGACCAGGCAAGCTTCGGTGCGCGACTCCGCCATGCAGCGCAGCGTTTCCGCCTCCAGACCCAGCACAATTCGGCCGCTGCAGTGGAGAACGGCTGTGTGCTTCGCATCGTGGACGTCGATCTTCAACATACGGTGCTTCCTGAACGGCATTCGGTTCACTCCCCCAAGCCAAGTCACGTATGCAAAATCTCCTCTTCTACCTGTACATGACGTGTCGTCTGGTCAATCGATAGCATCAGTATGCACGAACATGATTTCAGCACGATGAAAACGCGGATGAAATGTGTTGCAGGCTCAACCCGAGAACAATCCCTCGAGGTCGCGAGCACCGTGAACCACGCGCAGGATCAAGATTTCAGCTTCCTGAAATTGATAAAAGATCAGATGTTTGGAAAACCCGCGGATTGTCGCCCGGCGAACATCGCGAAGCTCGTGGGCCCTGAATCTGCAAGGCGATCCCGCTTTCGGCCTGCGGACGATTTGCATCAGAGCGGAGTCGACCGCTCGCTCCCATCGCTTTGCCAAC
Organism: uncultured Acidobacteriaceae bacterium; assembly: GCA_963831675.1. Classification (GTDB taxonomy): domain Bacteria; phylum Acidobacteriota; class Terriglobia; order Terriglobales; family Acidobacteriaceae; genus Bog-257. The sequence goes on along the minus strand of CAWHRM010000028.1, from coordinate 82,961 downwards.
TCATGGCTTTCCCGGGCTTCGTACCATTCAGCTTGCTCCAGGATGTCGGCGATTGCCAGAACGCTGAGGGTAATGCGAGGCGCTCTCACCTGTGTCGGGCCCGTTCCCGAAGGGCGGGGACCAGTCCCTTTTTGCGAATTTCCGCGAGCGAAAATGCAAGCTTGGGCCCCTTCGCGGCTGCGAGCAGAGCCTGTTCGAGATTGGCCAATCGCCGTTGTTTGTCCTGGCGTATCAATTCCCGGACATACTCGCTCGGCGTGCCCCAGTCGCCCGACGCTACCTGGCTTTCAACGTAAGCTTTCAAGGCCTCAGGCAAGGAGATGTTCAAAGAGGTCATTGGCATATCGTCATTTTATGTCAGTTTGTGACGGTGTCAAGAGGGCAATCGCGAGGCCCTATGCGACCATGCAACGCTGAAGCGCTCCACCCTAGTCCGCAAACACCGGCACTTCTTCCTCGGCGGACTTCTTCTTCCGCGCCCAGGGCAGGATGTCGCTACAACCCAGTCCTTGAAGTGGTCCATGTAGAGGTAGACCACGGGCGTGGTGTAGAGCGTCAGCGCCTGGCTGACGATGAGGCCGCCGACGATGGCGATGCCCAGCGGACGGCGGACCTCGGAGCCGACTCCCGTGCCCAGCGCCAGCGGCAGCGCGCCCAGCATGGCCGCCGCCGTGGTCATCATGATGGGCCGGAAGCGGATCAACGCCGCTTCGTAAATCGCTTCTTCCGCGGTCTTGCCGGTGCGCTCCACTTCCAGCGCGAAGTCGATCATCATGATGGCGTTCTTCTTCACGATGCCGATCAGCAGAATGATGCCGATCAATCCAATCACGTCGAGCTGCATGTGGAAGAGCAGCAGCGCCAGCAACGCGCCTGTGCCCGCCGAGGGCAGCGTGGAAAGAATCGTGATGGGATGGATGTAGCTCTCGTACAGCATGCCCAGCACGATGTACACCGCGACCAGGGCCGCCAGAATCAGGATCGGTTCCGACGACAGCGAATCCTGAAAGGCCGCCGCCGTTCCCTGGAAGCTGCCGTGAATCGTGGCCGGCATCCGCATCTCCAGTTCCGCATTGGCAGATGGCGCGCGTGGCGCGTCCCCAGATCGCCGCCCGGCGCCAGGTTGAACGAGATCGTCACCGCCGGAAATTGTCCCTGGTGATTCACCGACGAGCGAGGTGTTCGCCGGCGCGAAGTGGGCGAAAGCCGACAGCGGCACCTGCGCCCCGCCGGCTGGTGATGACGTACACGCTCTGCAACGCGTCCGGCGTGAGCTGGTATTGCGGATCGACCTCCAGCACCACGTGATACTGGTTCAGCGTCTGGTAGATGGTCGAGATCTGCTCGCTGTCCGAAGGCGTCATACAGCACGGTGTCGATCTGCTGCGGCGTGATCCCCAAGCGCGAGGCCGTGTCGCGATCGATGACGACGTTCTCTTCCAGTCCGCTGACCTGCTGATCGCTGTTCACGTCCTTCAGCTGCGGGAATCTTCCGCAGCTGCTGCAAAAGCTTCGGCGCCCATTCGTACAGCTCGTTCAGGTTTTCGCCCGACAGCGTGTACTGGATACTGCGCAGTTCGGACGTGCGTCCGCCGATCTGCAAATCCTGCACCGCTGGAAATACAGCGTCGCGCCGGGAATGTGCGACAGCTTGGGACGCAGCCGCGCGATCACCTGGTCGGCGCTGATTTTGCGCTCGGTCAGCGGCTTGAGCATGACGAACATGCGTCCCTGATTCTGCGCAGCCGTTGCCGCCGACGAAGGCCAGAACGTTCTGCACCGCGGGATCTTGCTGCACGATGCGAATGAACTCGTTGGTCTTGTCGCTTCATGGCCTGGAACGAAACGTCCTGGTCGCCCATGATCATGCCAGCCATGCGTCCGGTGTCCTGCTGCGGAAAGAATCCCTTGGGCACGATGATGTAAAGGCATACATTAACGCAGACCATCAGGATGGCGACCGCCAGGATGAGCCGCTTGTGGCGCAGCACCCAGCCTAGCGTCACCTTGTACATCGCGGTTCATCCAGTAGACAGCCGCGTTCGCTCATGCGATACAGCGCGCCATGACTGCCGGGATCATGCGCCTTCAGAAAGCGGGCGCACAGCATCGGCGTGGTGGTCAGCGAGACCACCAGCGAAACGGCGATGGCGGCGCTGAGAGTCACGGCAAATTCGCGGAAGAGCCGTCCGACCAATGCCGCCCATCAGCAGAATGGGGATGAACACGGCGATCAGCGAGGTGCTCATCGAGACCACGGTGAAGCCGATCTCGCGCGCGCCCAGCAGCGCTGCCTGGTAGGGCTTCATCCCGCCTTCGACGTGGCGCATCACGTTTTCCAGCACCACGATGGCGTCGTCCACCACGAAGCCGGTGGAGATGGTGAGCGCCATCAGCGACAGATTGTTCAGCGAGATAGCCGCACAGATACATGACGCCGAAGGTGCCCACAATGGCCAGCGGCACGGCCACGCTGGGAATCAGGGTGGCGCGCACTTCGCGCAGAAAGACGAACACCACCAGCGTCACCAGGATGACGGAGATGATCAGCGTGCGCTGCACGTCGTGCACCGAGGCGCGGACCGTGGTGGTGCGGTCAAGGCCGACCTCCAGATTGACACTGGCGGCGGCAGCGACGCTTTCAGGAATGGCAGGGCCGCGATCACCCGATCGGCGGTGGCAATGATGTTCGCGCCCGGCTGGCGGAAGATGACAACCAGCACGCTGGGCTTGCCGTTGAAGCTTCCGGCATTGTTGATGTTGGAGTACGAATCCTGCACGTCGGCAACGTCGCTCAGCCGGACCGGCGCTCCGTTGCGGTAGGCGACGATGATGCGGCTTGTAATCCTTCGCCTTCTTCAGCTGATCGTTGGCCCGGATCATCCAGGTCTTGTTGCCGTCGTCGAGAGAGCCTTTGGCGTGATTGACGTTCTCCGCGGCCACCGCGGTGCGCACCGCTTCCAGGCCGATATTCAGTTTGTTCAGCAGATTGGGATTGGCCTCGATGCGGACCGCGGGCTGCGACGATCCCCAGACGAAAACCTGGCCCACGCCCTCGATCTGCGACAGCTTCTGGCCCATGATCGAGTCGGCCACGTCGTACATCTGGTCCTGCGTCATGGCGTCCGAGGTCATCTCCAGAATCATGACCGGCGCGTCGGCGGGATTGATCTTGCGATAGGTCGGATTGCTGGGCAGATCGGCGGGCAGATATCCGCGAGCCGCGTTGATGGCGGCCTGCACATCGCGCGCCGCCGCATCGATGTTGCGGTTCAGGTCGAACTGCATGGTGATGCCGGTCGAGCCAAGCTGGCTCGACGAGGTCATCTGGTTGATGCCGGCGATGCGGCCGAACTGCCGCTCCAGCGGAGTTGCCACCGACGATGCCATCGTCTCCGGACTGGCGCCGGGCAGCGCCGCGCCGACGGAGATCACCGGGAAATCGATCTGCGGCAGCGGCGCGACCGGAAGCTGCATGTACGCCAGTGCGCCTGCCAGAAGCAGGGCGATGGTCAGCAGCGTGGTGGCTACGGCCGCGCGATCGCTGGTGCGGAGATGTTCATAACAGATAGCTAGTCATCACGGTTAAGCACGTTGTCGACCTGATTGGTCTCAAATTCCCGCCGTGCCTTCAGTGCATCCGATGGCTCGAACAGCCACTCAATCCCCAATGCCTCCACCGGTTTGGGCGCGCGCAGGTGACGCAGCGCTTCGCCCAGGCGGTCGAACCACAGGTACACCACCGGCGTCGTGTACAGCGTCAGCAACTGGCTGAAGAGCAAGCCGCCGATGATGGTCATGCCCAGCGGACGCCGCAGCTCCGAGCCGGTGCCGGAGCCCAGCGCCAGCGGCACCGCGCCGAACAGCGCGGCGAAGGTCGTCATCATGATGGGACGGAAGCGCAGCAGGCACGCTTCGTAAATCGCGTCGACCGGCGTCTTGCCTTCCTTGCGCTCCGCTTCCAGCGCAAAGTCGATCATCATGATGGCGTTCTTCTTCACGATGCCGATCAGCAGGATGATGCCGATCAAGGCCATCACGCTCAAGGTCCATGTGGAACAGCGTCAGCGCCAGAATCGCGCCCACGCCGGCCGACGGCAGCGTCGACAGAATCGTGATGGGATGAATGTAGCTCTCGTACAGCACTCCCAGCACGATGTACACGGTGACGATGGCGGCCAGAATCAGCCAGCCTTCATTGGCCAGCGACGCCTGGAAGGCCCGCGCCGTGCCCTGGAACGCAAGCTGGATACTGGGCGGCAATCCGATGCTCGGCCGCGGCCTGCTGAATCGCTTTCACCGCATCGCCCAGCGACGCGCCGTTGCCCAGGTTGAACGAAATCGTCACCGCCGGGAACTGTCCCTGGTGATTGATGGTCAGCGGTCCGGTGGTGGTTTCCCAGTGCGCAATCGCGCTGAGCGGCACCTGCTGCGCACTCGCGCTCAGAACGCCGACGCTTGGACTGTTCGCAACCGGAGCGTTTCCGCCTTGGGCCGCCGGACTTTGTCCGCCGCCGGCCGGCACATAGATGCTCTTCAGCGAATCGGGATCGGCGCGGAAACTGGGATCGACCTCCAGCACCACGTGGTACTGGTTCAGCTGCGTGAACATGATCGACACCAGCCGCTGGCCGAAGGCGTCGTACAGCGTGTTGTCGATCGCGCTGGCGGTGACGCCCAGGCGCGAAGCGGTGTCGCGATCGATCACCAGATTGGCCTGCGCCGCCTGGTTCTGCTGGTCGGTGGCGACATCGCGCAGCTCCGGCAGCGTCTTCAGCTTGTCCATCATCTTCGCGGTCCACGTCGCCAGCTCCTTGGGATCGGCGTCCTCCAGGTGAACTGATACTGCGTGCGGCTGACGCGGTCTTCCACCGTCAGGTCCTGCACCGGCTGCATGTACAGCGTGATGCCTTCGACGCCGGCAACCTCCTGCTGCAGCCGCTTCATGATGGTGGTCACGTCGTCGTCGCGCTCGTCGCGCGACTTCAGATTGATCTGCAGGCGTCCGCTGTTGGGCGTGGTGTTGGTGCCGTCCACGCCGATGAACGACGACAGGCTCTCCACGTCCTTGTCCTTCAGGATCGCCGCCGCCAGCTCGCTGCTGCCGCTGCGACATGGCCGCAAACGAAATGCTCTCCGGCGCGTCGGAAATGCCCATGATCACGCCGGTGTCCTGCACCGGGAAGAAGCCCTTGGGCACGACGATGTACAGAAGATCGTCGCGACCAGTGTGCCGATGGTGACCAGCAGAGTTGCGGTCTGGTGCTTCAGGACGAACTTCACCGTGCGGCCGTAGAACGCGATGGTGTTGTTGAAGGCGCGCTCCGACCATTCGTAGAAGCGGCCGTGCTTCTCCTGGTCCTTCTGGCGCAGCAGCAGCGAGCACATCATCGGCGTCAGCGTCAGCGAAATGATGGCCGAGAGCAGAATCGTCACGCTCAGCGTGACCGCAAACTCGCGGAACAGCCGGCCGACGATGTCGCCCATGAACAGCAGCGGAATCAGCACGGCGATCAGCGACACCGTCAGCGACACGATGGTGAAGCCGATCTGTCCGGCGCCGCGCAGCGCCGCTTCCAGCGGAGTGTGGCCCTCCTCGATGTAGCGCTCGATGTTCTCGATCATCACGATGGCGTCGTCGACCACGAAGCCGGTGGAGATGGTCAGCGCCATCAGCGACAGGTTGTCGAGCGAGTAGCCCAGCAGGTACATCACGCCGAAGGTGCCGACCAGCGAAAGCGGCACGGCGATGCTGGGGATGATCGGTCGCCGCCAGGGTGCGCAGGAAGAGGAAGATCACCATCACCACCAGCGCGATGGTCAGCATCATCTCGAACTGCACATCCTTGACGCTGGCGCGAATGGTGTTGGTGCGGTCGGTCAGCACCGTGACCTTCACCGAGGCCGGCAGGTTCGACTGCAGCTGCTTCAGCCGCAGCTTGATGCTGTCGACGACCTTGATGATGTTGGCGCCCGGCTGCCGCTGAATGTTCAGAATCACCGCCGGCGTGTTGTTCATCCACGCCGCCTGGTTGACGTTCTCCGCGCCCATGACGACGCTGGCGACATCGGAGAGCCGCACCGGATTGCCGTTCTTGTAGGCGACGATGGTGTCGGCGTAGCCCTGCGGGTTCAGCAACTGATCGTTGGCGCCGATGGTGAAGGACTGCCGGTTGTCCTGCAGTTGTCCCTTGGCCTGGTCGACGTTGACCTGCGCGATCACCGAGCGCAACTGCTCCAGGCTCATGCCGTAGGAGGCCAGCGCCGTCGGATTCGCCAGGATGCGGACTGCCGGCTTCTGTCCGCCGCTGATGCTGACCAGTCCGACGCCCGGCAGCTGCGAAATCTTCTGCGCGAAGGTCGTGTCCGCCAGGTCCTCCACCTGCGGCAGCGGCATGCTGTCGGAGGTCATTGCCAGCGTCAGGATGGGCGCGTCGGCAGGATTGACCTTGCTGTAGATCGGCGGCGTCGGCAGATCGTTGGGCAGGTAGGTCTGCGCCGCATTGATCGCCGCCTGCACCTCCTGCTCGGCCACGTCGATGTTCTCTTCCAGAGTTGAATTGCAGCGTGATGACCGATGCGCCGAAGGAGCTGCTGGAGGTCATCTGGCTGAGGCCGGGCAGTTCGCCGAACTGGCGCTCCAGCGGCGCGGTGATCGAAGACGCGGTCACGTCCGGGACTGGCGCCGGGATAGAACGTCACCACCTGGATGGTCGGATAGTCCACCTGCGGCAGGGCGGAAATGGGCAACTGCCGGTAGGCCACAATGCCCACCAGCAGCAGTCCCACCATCAACAGCGAAGTCGCGATGGGCCGCAGAATAAACGGCCGCGAAATACTCATGTCTGTCGATCCGATGTTGCCGCTGCGTCTGCTGATTCTGCCGGGCCGGAGCTTGCGGCGCCACGCGCATGCCGGCCTGCAACTTCTCCTGACCGTCGGTCACCACTTGATCGCCGCCTTGCAAGCCGGAGGCGATCACCACCGTGGCGCCCTGCGTCAGCGCGACCTGCACGGGACGCATCTGCACCGTGTTGTTGGCGTCGACTACGTAGGCAAAGGTGCCGTCGGGCCCGCGCTGCATGGCGCTGGCCGGAGCGGTGATGGCGTTCTTCCGCGTCTCCAGCAGCAGGTGAGCGTTGACGAACTGGTTCGGCCACAGGCTGTTGTCCTGATTGTCGAAGATCGCCTTCAGCTTGACCGTCCCGGTCGTCTGGTCGATCTGGTTGTCGATGGTCAGCAGCTTGCCGGTCGCCAGCTTGGTCTGGTCGTCGCGGCTGTAGGCATCGACCTCCAGCGCGCCTTGCCGCATCTGCTGCGCGACTTCCTGCAACTGGTCTTCGGGAAGTGTGAACACCACGGCGATGGGATGAAGCTGGGTAATCACCAGCATCGGCGTGTTGCCGGCTGCCGTGACGTAGTTGCCGGGATCGACCTGGCGCAATCCGACGCGGCCGTCGATCGGGAGACTTGATGTAGCAGTAGGTCAGGTTCAGCTTGGCGTTCTCGATGGCGGCTTTGTCGGCGGCGATGGTGCCTTCGTAGGTTCCGAAGGACGCTTGCATGCGTGTCCAGGTCCTGCTTGGCGATGACGCCCTGCTCATAGAGCACCTTGTTGCGCTCGTATTGCGCCTTGGCGTTGGTGAGCTGGGCTTCGTCCTTCTGCAGATTGGCTTCGGCCTGCTGCAACGCAACCTGGTAAGGCCGGGGATCGATCACGATCAGCAGTTCGCCGGCCTTCACGTCCTGGCCTTCGCGAAAATTCACCTGCATGATCTGGCCGTCGATGCGGGTCTTCAGCGAAACCGTGTTGAATGCCTGGACCGAACCCAACCCGGTGAGATAAACGTTGAAATCGCCCTGCTTGACCGTGGCGACTCCGACGGGAACTGCCGGCGGCGGACCGCTGGCTTTCGCGCTCTTGGCCTGCTGTGAACTGCACCCGGCCAGCACAGCGCAAATCGCCAGCGTCACTCCGAATCCCAGGGATGCCCCTGTCTCTTCACGAACTCCTCCTCGCCAGCGTACACGACGCAGTGTCGTGCGCGTAGATGTCACCGCCTCCGTACCACGTTGCACTAACTGCAACCTGGCGCATCGGTTGCAGTACTATTAACATCCAATACTATTAGACCGGACGGGCCCGGGGACAGCGGTTAAGAGGAGGTGAAGGAAGGTTAAGAAGTGTGAAGGGTCAACAGCACATCTCGAAACAATTCTTCACCGCCAGGGCGCGCGGGAAAGAGCAAAATAAGTCCCGTGAATCGCCTGCTCATCGTCGATGACGATCACGGCCTGGTCAACCTGCTGAAACGCTTTCTCGAAGGCGAGGGCTTTCAGGTGGACGCGGCCTACGATCACGCTTCGGGATTGAGCGCCGCCCTCTCCGGCGAGCACGAACTAATCATACTGGATGTGATGCTGCCCGGCGGCTCCGGGTTCGAACTGCTGAAGGCGCTGCGCCAGCGAGTCGGCCGTTCCGGTGCTCCTGCTGACCGCGCGAGGCGAAGCCGTCGATCGCATTCTGGGTCTGGAGATCGGCGCCGACGACTACCTGGCCAAGCCCTTCGATCCGCGCGAACTGGTGGCGAGAATTCGTGCAATCTTTCGCCGCACCCGCGAACCCTGCCGGCCGGCGCCCGTCCCGAGCATGACGAAGTGCTGACCGTCGGCGACATCAGCATGTCCCTCGGCACCCGGACCGTCACCTGCTCCGGCAAGCCGGTCGATCTCACCTCGGTCGAGTTCAACGTGCTGGAACTGCTGCTGCGTCACGCCGGCAGCGTGGTCACCCGCGAGCAGATTGCCGAAGTCGCGCTGGGACGCCCGCTGAACGCCTTCGACCGCAGCGTGGACGTGCACGTCAGCCGCCTGCGCAAGAAGCTTGGCGTCCTCCACGGAGGAGACGACTTGATCCGTCCGATTCGCGGCATCGGCTACTTTCTCGCTGCCGAAACGCCGGAGAAGAGCAAGGTATGAACCGGCGCCTGTTCTGGAAAATTTTTCTTCCCTTCTGGGTGGCGCAAGCGCTGCTGCTGGGCGCGCTGTACCTGCGCGTCCACTACCGCATTTCCTCCGAGCATCCCTGGTGGATCCAGCCGGAGCGCCGCGAGATGCCGGTCCTGGCCAACCTGGCCGCGACCACCTTCGAGCAGCAGGGACAAGCCGGACTCACAACCCTGCTCGACAGCCTGTCGTTGCCGAACCGCTCCCGGTTCTGGCTGGTCGACGCGACCGGCAACGAGCTTTCCGGACGCGAGATTCCGCCGCGCGTTCTTGACGACGCGGCCAAGGCAGAGCTGAACGAAGGCCTGCATCACTCCTACGAAGCCAACGTGCTGGCCGCCTCCGCAACCACAATGCGCGCACAATACATGTTGATTGCGGAGCTGGTTCCGCCTCCGCTCTCCGAACGTGTTCCCGGCGATATTCTTTGGACGTTAAAGCTTGGCACCGTCTTTTCGGCGCTGATCTGCCTGCTGATTGCGCACTACCTGACCAAGCCCATCGAGCGGCTGCGCGATGCAACCCATCAACTGGCGCGCGGCAACCTCGACATCCGTGTCGCGGCGAACCTGGGCAAGCGGAGCGATGAAATTGCCGACCTGATGCGCGACTTCGACACCATGGCGGCGGAGTTGCGCAAGCAGATCCAGAGCGAACGCAACCTGCTGAGCGGGGTCTCGCACGAGTTGCGCTCGCCCATCGCGCGCATCCGCCTGGCGCTGACTCTGGCGCGCCGCGCCGACGACACCGAACGCCACGAGATGCTGGACCGCATCGAGCAGGACACGATCCAACTGGACTCCATGCTGGAACAGATTCTGACCGTGGCCCGCCTGGAGAGCGGGCAGATCAAGCCGAAGTTCGAGCCGCTTTCCCTGAACGACCTGGTGGACGACGTGCTGGACGATGCCAAGTTCGAAGCGGCGGCGACCAACGCCACCATCAGCTACGAAGGTGTCGAAAACATTCAGGTGAGCGGCGATCCCGGCATGTTGCGCAGCGCCATCGAGAACGTGGTGCGCAACGCCATTTTCTATTCCGGACAGGGCGGCAAGATCGATGTGAAGCTGGAAGTAATCGGCGACAATGCGTTCCTGTCGGTCCGCGACAATGGTCCCGGGGTTCCGCCGGACAAAATGATGTTCATCTTCGAACCGTTTTTCCGCGTCGACGATTCGCGGGGCACCGCGACCGGCGGAATGGGGCTGGGTCTGGCGATTGTGCACAATGCGATTTTTGCGCATCCCGGCGCGGGTATCGCCGCGCACAACGTCGAGCCACACGGTTTTGAGATCCAGCTAAAGTTTGAGATGCTGCCCGGCTCGGGAGCGCGCAGCGGCACGGACGCGCGGCGCGTGGCGCAGACGGCGGGCAAACCGGAATAAACGCTGGGCCACCTTTTGCCTCAAGGGCCTGTTCTGAAGGGATTGAATACTTGAACGTCAAACTGTCTGAAGTCGCTCTCGTTCCTGGTGGCCACGATGAGATGGTGAGTACGGGCGGTGGCCGCAATCATAGCACCTCGATCCGTTGGTCGGATTTACCGTGCATGAGCCGGCCCCATTCCCGAAACGAAGCAGTATCCATCGGGAAAACCTGGTAAGAGGCTTCCAGTTGATCCACCCATAGTTCGATTTCTCTGGCTTTAGCTGGATCGTGACCCCGCGTTAGTTCGATTCCCGACTGCAATTCACCCATAGTGACCGCAGATAGAAATATCTGCTCGTCCCGCATCTGCGTAAGCCAGGTGACGACCGCGCCATGAGGCCTATGCTTTCGGGTTTCCGAAACCACGTTGGTGTCCAGCAAGTACTTTTTCACTTGAGGGTCACCGGCCTTCGCCGCCGCAGCGCATGTCTGTCAGGGACCAGGTTCTCGAATTGTGGACCGGGACCGAGAAGCAACGCCTTGAGGCTGGGACGAGAAGATCTTTGCAGCCTGCGCCAGTCTTCAATCGGAACCAATACAGCAGCCTCAACGCCACGGCGAGTGACGACCTGGGGCCCCTTCTTGAGGGTGGTCTCCAAGCAGTTCACTGAATCGGGCTTTTGCGTCTTGTACTTGCCATGCGGCCAAGTTGTCCCTCCAGTCCTTGCCAAGGTAAGTATAGGACTAGTCATAAGACTAGTCAATTGCCGTGACGGGGCGGAGGGCACGCCGCGCAATGAAGCCACGGTTCACCACCAAACACCGGAGCAACGACCAGGCTTAAGCTTGAGATAGCACTTTAATATTGAAGCTTCTCTGCTCCGAAAATCGGAGGTGAAATGGTCATGACGAGCGAAACGAGGCATCTGCTTCTCTCTTCGGAGCTTCTTAACTGTCCTCCGAAAAGCAGATCCCTCGCGGACTGAAGGGACTGCGTGAGAACTATGCCGTCCCTTCAGCCTGGATTATTCATCAGGGCCTGACGCTTTTGAAGGGGCACGGCTTCAGCCGTGCCGCCCTCAGGGGCTGAAGCCCAACTCACCACGCACCCGTGACGGCCCAGCTGAAAGCCCTGCCCCTTCAAACTTCCTGTCTCCTCCAGCAACCGTCCCGTCGCCGTGTTACGGTTATTCGTTTCCGGGGCAAAACATGTTTACCAACGATCTCTTGCAGGGCAAACGCATCCTCATCACCGGCGGCGGCACCGGAATCGGCCGCGCCATGGCCGAGCGATATCTGCAGCTCGGCGCTACGGTTTTCATCTGCGGACGGCGCAAGGAAGTTGTCGAGAAGACGGCGGCAGAGCTGTCTGCCTCAACCGGTGGAACCATTGAGGGCTTCGCGTGCGACGTGCGCTATCCCGAGGACGTCGAACCGTTCATCGAGAAATTGTGGGCGAAGGGCCCACTTGACGTGCTGGTGAACAATGCTGCGGGCAATTTTCTGGCACGCACGGAAGAGCTGTCCTCGCACGCCTTCGATGCCGTGATCAACATCGTGCTCAAAGGCACCATCAACATGACCATGGCCTGCGGACGCCGCTGGCTGGCCGGCAAACAGAAAGGCGTGGTGCTCAGCATCGCGACCACCTATGCGGACACCGGCTCGGCGTTACGTTGTGCCGAGCGCCGTCGCCAAGGCGGGCGTGGTGGCGCTGATGCGCAGCCTGGCGGTGGAGTGGGGCGGGCGCGGCATTCGCTTCGTGGCCATCGCTCCGGGCGCGATTCGCACCGAGGGTGCATTCTCGCGGCTGCTGCCGACGCCGGAGATCGAAAAGGGCCTGCTGGAACACAATCCTCTGCATCGCTTCGGCACGCTGGAGGAGATTGCCAACCTGGGTGCGTTTCTTATCAGCGATCAGGCGGGCTACATCAACGGCGAGATGGTGTACATGGATGGCGGTGAGATGCTGGCGGGCGCAAGCAGCTTCAGCCTGATCGGACGGCGCATGCCCGACGCCGCCTGGGAGATGATGAAGCCGAAGAAGAAGTAGTCAGTTGTCAGTGGCCAGTTGTCAGTGGCCAGTTGTCGGCCGTCAGTTGTCAGTAGTAGTCAGGTGTCAGGTGTCAGTTGTCGGTTTTCAGTCACGAATGGGGGATCAGGAGCTTCCAGAGACGCGCAGTCTGAGGTGCTCGATTAGCCCGTCAGGGCGTTATTTGAAATGGAAACACGTAGAACACCGCGCCCTCCGTGTCTCCTTTGTAGGAAAGCAAATCCTTTGACTCGGCCTACGGCATAAGTGACAGACAGCGGAGCCAGATGCCAGTTGCCGTAGAGAACAACTGGCAACTGGCAACCGGCTACTGGCAACTAGTTCAACACGTGAATGTTCTTCTTCTCGCACATCTCCTTCAGCACCTTGGGCCACACGGTGACGCTGACTTCGCCGAGGTGCGCTTTGCGCAGCAGCATCATCAACGTCCGCGATTGCCCGATGCCGCCACCGATGCTCAGCGGAATCTCGTGATTAACGATCGCCTGGTGATAGGGGAACTTCAGGAAGTCCAGCTGTCCCGTCAGCTCCAGTTGCTTCTTCAGCGACTCGGCGTTGACGCGGACGCCCATCGACGTCAGCTCATGCCGCCGCTTGGTCACCGGGTTCCAAACCAGGATGTCGCCGTTCAGTCCGTGGCGCACGTGGCCGTCGTCGGCGCGGGTTTCGGTAACCCAGTCGTCGTAGTCGGCGGCGCGCATTTCGTGCGGATAACCATCCTTTAACGTCCAACCAATTCCGATGATGAAGACCGCCGGATATTTCTGCAGGATAGCGGTCTCGCGCTGCTTGCGCGGCAGCTCGGGATACATGTCAAGGATCTCTTCGGCGTGCAGGAAGGTGAGCTGCTCGGGCAGGTTGGGATAACGCGGGTCGCGCAGTTGCGGGAAGATCTCCTGCACGTGGCGCTCGGCGCCGACGATGACCTTCCAGATCTTGCTGACGACTCCCTTCAGGAAGTTGAGGTTGCGCTGGTCGGGGGTGATGGCCCGCTCCCAGTCCCACTGGTCCACATAGGCGCTGTGATCGTGGTCGAGGAAGTAGTCTTTGCGCACGGCGCGCATGTCGGTGCAGATGCCTTCGCCGGGCTGGCAGTTGAACTGTTTCAGGGCCAGCCTCTTCCACTTGGTCGCGGCCTGCACGACCTGGGCGTTGATGGGATGCTTCTCGCGATCGTTGGAGATGTGGAACTGGATCGGGGTGCGCGATCCGTCGCGGTCGAGATAGTCGTTTACGCCGCTCTCCTCATCCACGATGAGGGGCACGGTGACCATCTGCAGGTTAAGTTCGTGGCAGAGGTTTTCTTCGATGTAGTTCTTTGCCTCGAAGATCGCTCTCTGGGTTTCTTTGGGTGACAGCAGTGAGCTGTAATCCTCCGGAAGTACCCGTTCGAGTTCGGTATAGTCGCCAATTCCGGGGCCAGCCAGGTCTGCTTTCTTGTCAGCCATGTTGTTGTTCTCCTTAATGTGCGGTCGACGCGCCGGCAGAGAGTGCCTGCCGCAATGCGAATCCGGGAGAGCACGTCGCCACCCTAATGAGAGCACCGGGGGCAACCAGCAGGCAGTAACCTGCGTCACCGAGCCCTGTGCGGTGACGCCGGGCCCGGCCGAAACGCGTATAGTTGATAGGCGCATCCCACCGCGAGGAGAGCGAATTGATGGCAACTACGGCGTCCCAGGAGAAGGATTCCACGCTGCTGACCAGTTACGATCTTCATCTTTTCAACGAAGGCAACCACAACCGGCTATACGAAAAATTCGGCGCGCACCTGACCGAAGTCGACGGCAAGAAGGGCACCTACTTTGTGGTGTGGGCGCCGGACGCCGAGCGCATCTCGGTGGTGGGCGATTTCAATGGCTGGAACGCCGATTCGCATCCCATGAATCCGCGCGGCAGCTCGGGCGTGTGGGAAGCCTTCATCCACGATGTCGGCAAAGGCGAGGTGTACAAGTACCACCTCCGCTCGCGCTACCACATGTACGAGGTGAGCAAGGCCGACCCTTACGGCTACTACAACGAGGTGCCGCCGCGGACGGCGTCCATCGTCTGGGACCTGGAGTACGAATGGCACGACGACGAGTGGATGCGCACGCGCCACGAACGCAACAAGTTCGACGCGCCGATTTCGATTTATGAAGTGCATCTGGGCTCGTGGATGCGCGTGCCGGAAGAAGGCAACCGCTCGTTGAGCTATCGCGAGCTGGCGCCCAAGCTGGCCGATTACGTGAACGAGATGGGGTTCACGCATGTCGAGTTCATGCCCATCATGGAGCATCCGTTCTTCGGCTCGTGGGGCTATCAGGTGACCGGCTACTACGCGCCCAGCGCGCGCTTCGGCACGCCGCAGGACTTCATGTACCTGATGGACTACCTGCACCAGCGCGGCATTGGTGTGTATCCTTGACTGGGTTCCGTCGCACTTTCCCAACGACGAGCATGGCCTGGCGTACTTCGACGGCACCCATCTCTACGAGCATGCCGATCCGCGCAAGGGCTTTCATCCCGACTGGAAGTCGGCCATCTTCAACTACGACCGCAACGAGGTGCGCGGCTTCCTACTGAGCAACGCGATTTTCTGGCTCGACCGCTATCACGCCGACGGGCTGCGCATGGATGCCATCGCGTCCATGTTGTATCTTGACTACTCGCGCAAACAGGGCGAGTGGATCCCCAACCAATACGGCGGGCGGGAGAACCTGGGCGCGGTGTCGTTCCTGCGGCGATTGAATCACGACGCCTATCAGACGTTTCCCGACATTCAGACCATTGCGGAAGAGTCCACGGACTGGCCGATGGTGTCGCGGCCGACCTATATCGGGGGGCTGGGCTTCGGCATGAAGTGGGACATGGGATGGATGCACGACACGCTGGCCTACATGTCGAAGAACCCGATCCACCGCAAGTATCACCACAACAAGCTGACGTTTCGCGGGCTGTACGCGTTCACCGAGAATTTTGTGCTGCCGCTCTCGCACGACGAGGTGGTGCACGGCAAAGGCTCGCTGATCGCCAAAATGGCGGGCGACGAGTGGCAGAAGTTTGCCAACCTGCGTCTGCTGTTGGGATACATGTTCACGCAGCCCGGGAAGAAGCTGCTGTTCATGGGCATCGAGTTCGGGCAGTGGAGCGAGTGGAACCACGACGGCAGCATCGACTGGCATGTGCTCGAATTCGCGTTCCACAAAGGAGCGCAGCGCTGGGTGCGCGATCTGAACACCTTCTACCGCGCCGAGCCCGCGCTGTATGAGACCGACTTCATTCCCGATGGCTGGCGATGGATCGATGCCGACGACTCCGACAACAGCGTGCTCACCTTCATGCGCCTGCGCAAAGACCAGACTGCGCCCATCGTGATGGCGTGCAATTTCACTCCGGTGCCGCGGCGCGGGTATCGCGTTGGTGTTCCGCACCAGGGATATTGGCGGGAACTGCTGAACAGCAATGCCGCGATATACGGCGGCACCGACCAGGGCAACAGCGGCGGCATGATGAGTGAACCGATCGCCTGCCATGGACATGAACATTCGCTGTTACTCGATCTGCCACCGCTGGCCATGGTGGTGTTCAAGCAGTAGGCGTCTCTTAGTGAAAGTAAACCTGGCTGATAGGTCCAGCCGGCCGTGCGATTCTGATCTCAATGCTCGCCCGCTTTCTGCCAGCCGTACTCGGCCTGTTTCTGCTTGGCGGCGCCGCTCTGGCGCAGGACAACTACGAAATCCAGGTCTACCCGTCGGAAACGATTCCGCCGAAAACCACCATGGTGGAGTTGCACAGCAACTTTCTGTTCCAGGGATCAAAGACCACCGAAGACGGCGTCCTTCCCAGCGAGCACGAGCTGCACGAGACCATCGAGATCACGCAAGGGTTCACGCCGTGGTTTGAGACCGGGTTCTATATCTTTACAACTGTGCCCAACGGTCAGGGCTGGCGATGGGTGGGCGACCACATCCGCCCACGAGTGCGGGTGCCGCCAGGCTGGAACTGGCCGGTGGGCGTGAGTTTATCGACCGAGTTCGGATATGCGCGACCGATTTTCTCGACTTCGGTCTGGAGCCTCGAGATTCGCCCGATTGTGGACAAGCAAATGGGCCGGCTGTACTGGTCCATCAATCCCGCCTTCGAGAAGGCCTTCACCGGCCCCGAGTCCAGGCGGGGGTGGGAGTTCTCGCCAGACGCGAAGGTCTCGTGGAATTTCACCAAGGCCGTGGCGTTTGGAGTGGAGTACTACTCTGGTTTCGGGCCGGTCGGGGGAATCGATCCGTTTCCGTACCAGGCGCAGCAGTTTGTTCCGGCGTTCGATCTGGATGTCTCGCCGAAGTGGGAGATCAACTTCGGCCTTGGGGTGGGGGTGACCCGGGGTACCGACCATATGCTGTTCAAAGCGATCATCGGGCGGCGCTTCGACTGGAGCAAGCAACACAAGAAAGAGGAAGCACCGCAGCCGTGACGGGAACAGCCCCTTAACTGCGGCGAGTGGAAATGCAGCGAGGACTTCCGCGCCGTGACCGCGTAATTCTGGTTCTGCCCTGCGCGCTGGTTTTCAGTTGCTCGATCTCGGCGAGCTGACGAGCTGCCATCTCCATAACCATATCGAGAACCGTCTTTTGTCTGGTTTCGCCAATCTGTATGAGTTGCATGCAGGATAGAGTAGCCCAGCGAAAGACTTGTATCATCCCCTATAGGTCGCAGGGGCTCTACCACAACAGCACCAGAGAGCACGGGGGAGGGGCCGCCGCCGCTACCGCGGCTCGCTAAAACATAGCGGCGTCGCTATGAGAGGGAATCCTGCCACTTAGCCAGCCAGCCGGCGCCGCCCGTGTTGCATTCTGAATCGTATCGAGCAAACGGAGACGGACCTTGAGCAAGAGGGCACGCTTGCGCCCGGCGCAAGATTTCACATACCTTGGGCTGGGGCTGCACCGCGTTGCCGGGGCTTCCCTGGCACACCCATGTTCGCGCCTCCCCAAACCGGCAAGCCAGTCTCCGCTCCGCGGATCGTAGCGCTCACCGGTTTCATGGGAGCGGGTAAGACCTGTATTGGCCAGGCTCTAGCGGCCTTGCTAGGCTGGTCCTTCGTCGATCTTGACCATGTAATCGAGCTCCAGCAGGAAGTGGCAATTCGAGAAATTTTTCAGCGCCAGGGAGAGAGACGGTTTCGCGAAATCGAGACCGAAGTCTTGCGGCGCACGCTCGAACAGGTGTCCTCTCCTACCGTGATCGCGCTCGGCGGGGGGACGTTCGTCCAGGCGTGCAACGCCGACTTGTTGCGAAACTCGGGCGCGCGAGTGGTCTTTCTGGAGACGCCCACCGAGTTGATGCTGCAACGTTGTTGTGTCGGGGAGCCATCCTCGGCAGAGAACCTGCGTCCACTGGCAGCCGATCCTGAGGCTTTTCACGCGTTGTACGCTCAACGGCTGCCTCAGTACCGTACTGCCGACCTGACGGTAAGCACCGCAGGCAGGACGGCCGAAGAGAACGCACGGGAGATTGCCGCCAGGATTCGCTGAACCGCGATGAAGGCGGCCCAGTTGGCGCCAAAGAGGGTCGGAAGAAGCAGCGACCGGTGTCGCCGGTGCGCGGCTGATTCGAGGCCCTAACATTTCCTGAGCAGGAGCGGCTGAGAGATGAACGCCAAGCTCCGCTCCAGGATAGGGGTCCTTCGACTCGCTGCGCTCGCTCAGGATGACAGAGGAGGATTACAACAGCGCCAGCGCTTCCCCCGCCGCGGTGATGGTGTCGTCAATGTCGCCTTGGGTGTGGGCAGTGCTGAGGAATGCGGCTTCGAACTGCGAGGGCGGTAACCACACGCCGGCATCGAGCAGGGCTCCGTGGAAGCGGCCAAACTTCGCAGTGTCGCAGGTGGCTGCGCTCTCCCAGTCGGTGACTTGCCTGTCGGTGAAGAAGAAGGTGAACATCGAGCCAACGCGGTTGGCGGTCATCGTGACGCCCGCCTCGTTGCGCGGCTGCAGTCACGCCTGCCACCAACTTGTCGGCGTTTTCGTCGAGTTGCCGGTAGAACTGCTCGCGGCCCGCCTTCAGCTGGCCCAGCACCGCGATTCCCGCCGCCATGGCCAGCGGATTGCCGCTGAGGGTCCCCGCCTGATACACCGGCCCGACGGGTGCGACCAGGTCCATGATGTTAGCCGGTCCGCCATACGCGCCTACAGGCAGACCTCCGCCGATGATCTTGCCGAGCGTTGTCAGGTCGGGCTTGATGTTGTAGAGCTCCGACGCTCCCCCGAAGGCGACACGGAACCCGGTCATCACCTCGTCGAAGATGAGCAGCGCGCCTTCGCGCGTGGTGATCTCGCGCAACGCTTCGAGATAGCCGGGCCGGGGCGGAACGCATCCCATGTTTCCCACCACCGGCTCGACGATGACGCAGGCGATCTGGCCTTTGAACTTGGCGAAGGCGGCCTCGACCGCGTCTGGGTTGTTGTAAGGGAGTGCCAGGGTGAACGCGACGAACTCCTCCGGAACGCCCGCCGAGCCGGGAATGCCGAGCGTGGCAACGCCGGAGCCCGCTTTCACCAGAAGCGCGTCGCTGTGGCCGTGGTAGCAGCCCTCGAACTTCACGATGATCTTGCGGCCGGTGGCGGCGCGAGCCAGGCGGATGGCCGACATGGTCGCTTCCGTCCCGGAGCTGACGAAGCGGACCTTCTCGATGGCCGGAAACGCCTCGGTCACCAGCGCGGCCAGATCGGCTTCGCTCGGAGTCGAGGCGCCGAAACTGGTGCCGTTGCGAGCGGCCTGGACGATGGCCTCGATGACCTCAGGGTTGGAATGGCCCAGAATCAGCGGTCCCCAGGAACCAACGTAGTCAATGTAGCGGTTGCCGTCGGCGTCCCAGACATGCGCGCCTTCGCCGCGGACCAGGAACGGCGGATCGCTGCCCACCGAGCGGAAGGCGCGGACCGGAGAATTCACTCCGCCGGGAATGAGCTGCTCAGCGCGTTTTTGTAGTGCGCGTGACTTTGTCAGATTGCGGGCCATGGTTCCTCGATGGTGAAACACAGGAGTCTATCAGGAGGGGCTACAGGGCTTGTGAGGGGCATCACAAGGTTTGCACTACCTTTCCTGCCAGCCATCCGTCCAATGGCTAGCCGGAAGTGGCACGGAAGGGGGCCTCGGCCGATTTTCCTGCCACCTTGCGGCGAACCTGGCATCGAACTGAGATAGAATGGGAGTGATCCTGCGGGACTTCCCTCCCATCAGCGAATTACACATGTCAAAAGGCACAAAGCTTGTCGTTCTCGGTCTTTCCTTTCTGCTCGCCTCGTTCGTCGTGGTGGGCGGATTGGGCGTCAAAGCCAGCACCAATGATGACGGTTCCTATCGCCAGCTCGGCGTTTACAGCGAAGTTCTGTCGCGCATTCGCAGTGAGTACGTTGAGGAGCCGAACATTCCCGCGGTAACCGACGGCGCTCTGCACGGGCTGCTGGAGTCGCTGGACGCCAACTCCAGCTATCTCGATCCCGCCGAGTTCAAGCAATACAAGCAGCGCAAGGAAGGCAAAGCTGGGATCGGCGCGGCGGTTTCGAAGCGCTATGGCTACGCAGCGGTGATCTCGGTGATTCCGGGTGGGCCTGCGGACAAGGCGGACATAGCCAGCGGTGACATCATCGAGGCCATCGAAGGTAAGTCCACGCGCGAGATGTCCCTGGCCGAGATCGACGGCCTGCTGACTGGAACGCCGGGCTCGGTGGTCAACGTTTCGGTAGTGCGTCCGCGGCGGGTGCTGCCCCTGAAGGCCTCGCTAACGCGCGCTGTGGTCACCGATCCGCCGGTTAGCGACAAGATGATGGAAGACGGCATCGGCTACATCAAGGTGGACGATTTCCCCAAGGGCCGCTCGCAGGAGATTGCCAGCAAAGTGAAGGCGCTGGAGAAGGACGGCGCCAAGAAGATCATCCTCGATCTGCGCAACTCCGGGGATGGCGAAGAGGCCGAGGGCATCGCGACGGCAAACCTCTTCCTGAATCACGGCATCATTGCATACGTGCAGGGGCAGAAGTATCCCAAGCAGACGTTTAACGCAGATCCGCAGAAGGAGATCGTGACTCTGCCGCTGGTGGTGCTGGTCAATCGTGGGACCGCCGGGCCGGCGGAGGTGGTCGCCGCTTCCATCATGGAAAACGCGCGCGGAGATGTGGTGGGCGATAAGACGTTCGGGTCGGGCTCGATCCAGAAGGTCATTGACATGCCTGATGGCGCGGCGCTGATCCTGTCGGTGGCGAAGTACTACTCGCCCTCTGGCAAGGCGATCCAGGACACGGCCATCACGCCCAATATCCTGGTTGCCGACGCCAACGACGACTTCATCGCTCCGGACGACGAAGACAGCGCACCGGATGGAGCGCAGCCGGAAAAACAGAAGGCCAATCAACCCGACGACCAGCTCAATCGTGCGATTCAGGTGCTGAAGGGCCCGGCGACGAAGGCGTAAGCCTCGCCGAGGTGGTTACAACGCGCTTACGTGCAAGGGGTAGAGACGAAAGCCGGAGCAAACGCTCCGGCTTTCGCGTTTTCCTGGTGAATCGTACGGGGACAGGTCAGGCCAACTCGAGTTAGAACAGCTTGTAGCGCAGTACGCCAGCCAACCCGACGATCCCGGAACCAAGTAGCAGAATGCTGCTGGGTTCTGGCGTGGTCCCACCGCCGCCACCACTGATCTGCACCGTGAATGCTTCCGAAGGTATGCTGCCAACAGCGCTCTCCGAGGCCGACGACGGGCAGCCGGGCGACCCGCAGCCTATGCCGCTGTTCTCATCCCAAAACACTGGATCGCCGCTGGCAACCACCGCGTTTGCCAAGTTGAGCCAGTAGGTGCTAACGCCAGGACTGGCCGGGCCGCCCAGGCCCACTCCGATGCCACTCACGGTGCCAGTGTCAATGTTGTAGCCGAATTGATTGGAGGAAGTGAACTTGTCCGACAACGTGCCACCTGGGCCGGAACCCATGCTAGTGGCGGTGCCGGAGCCATACACTGTCCCGCCGTTCTCTCCGCTGGTGATCGACCAGTCCACGGCCAGCAACGTATCGCCGGGAAATTCCCAAGCGCCAAAGCTGAAACCGGTCACCGTTGACCAGGCGACGCAGTGAAAGTGTCACTTACGACGTAACCGAAGTTAATGGTCCAAGCATCAACGGTGCCATTGATGGGACCGTTTTCATACTGATCCGCCCAGGCTGGAAATGCTGTCAGCGCCAGGCACAGAGTTGTGAGCAGAGCAATACCCAGTTTCAAGGATTGAACCCTCCTGTCGGTTCGGTTAAGACGAAGATTAGTGGTTCAGGCGGCATGGTCTACTGCTTAGCTGGCCGCGTGTTCCGAGTTCTGGGTCCCGGTCCTGGGCTTAAGGAAGACAGCCACAGGGCATTCGGTTGAGAAAATGTCCACAGTCAAGTGATGTTTCGGCTCCCGAGAGGGAATGGTCGCTTCTCTATCGTGAGCTAAACGACTACCGGCGCTACGCTGGTCAACCCAGCCGATGCCACCCTAGGCTTGGGCTGCTTCTGCAGACGTGGTGCAATTTTCGTGCCGCCGTATATTGATAAGAATGCAAGCGGAAGCGCTGCTCCTATGCAAAGTCGTTCCGATACATGCGCATTTACTTTCCACTTAGAACGCCGGGCGGTTTGGCCTTTTGGTGGCGTGGTCCCCGCTTTATGTTCCACTGCCACAACAGTACAATCCGAGTGCGCTTCCAAACGGAGCGACAGAAAGGTAGCCAACGCCGGGATAGCGGTTCCAGGAACACTGGACGTCATGTCACCTGATTTTTGGATAGGCGGGTTGGTGCGCAGAGGAGGACGGAATGAAACGAGTCACTGGGCTGGGGGGCATCTTCTTCAAGGCGAAGGATCCAACGGCGCTGTACGAGTGGTATCGCAAGCACCTTGGCATTGAGAGCGCGGCGGACGGCTCGGGCGCGATGTGGCGCGACACCGACCATCCTGAGACTCAGGTCTTCAATGTGTTCGCGATTTTCCCGGCGGACACAACGTACTTTGCCCCCAGCCAATCCGGCTTCATGATCAATTTCCGGGTCGAAAATCTCGATGAACTGCTGAAGGCGCTGCGCGAGGAAGGCGTCGAAGTCGATCCCAAGGTCGACGAATATGATTACGGAAAGTTCGGCTGGATCATGGATCCAGAGGGCAACCGGGTCGAGCTGTGGGAGCCGCCGAAAACAAGGGACTAGCTGTCAGGGGCCAGGGTTTAGTGCCTAGGGCAAGAAGAAGAGCCAACTGAACGCCGAGTGAGACTCTTATCGCAGCCAGCCCGCAGAGTATTGATCGGGCACGACTAGCCGCTAACCCCTTACTGTCTCTCTATTCCGTCCAGCGCTTGAAGACCAGGCAGCCATTGGTGCCGCCGAAGCCGAACGAATTCGACATGGCGTAGTCCATGGTGACTTTGCGCGAGGAGTTGGCCACGAAGTCAAGGTCGCAGCCCTCGCTGGGGTTGTCGAGGTTCATGGTGGGCGGGACGATCTGATCGCGCAACGCGAGCACGGTGATCGCGGCTTCCAGTCCTCCAGCGCCACCCAGCAGATGTCCGGTCATGGACTTGGTCGAGCTGACCAGCATCTTGTAGGCGTGATCGCCAAAGGCGCGCTTGATGGCGGTGGCCTCCAACTCGTCGCCGAGAGGGGTTGAGGTGCCGTGCGCGTTGACGTAGCCAATCTGCTCCGGCTTCAGGCCGGCATCGCGCATGGCATTGCGCATCACGCGGTAGCCGCCCTCGCCGTCCGGCGCGGGCTGCGTGATGTGGTTGGCATCCGCACTCATGCCGTAGCCGACGACTTCGGCAATGATCTTCGCGCCGCGTGTGCGGGCAAACTCCAGCTCTTCGAGAAGCAGAATGCCCGCTCCTTCGCCGATGATGAAACCGTCGCGGTCCTTGTCCCAGGGGCGGCTGGCGTGGTGAGGATCGTCGTTGCGGGTGGAAAGCGCGCGCATCGCGGCAAAGCCCCCTACACCCATGGGCGTGATGGCGGCCTCGGTACCACCGGCAATCATTACGTCAGCGTCGCCATAGGCGATGACGCGAGCGGCATCTCCGATGGAATGGGCGCTGGTGGTACAGGCGGTGCAGGTGGCCTCATTCGGGCCCTTGGCGTGGTGACGAATGCTGACTTGCCCGGCGGCGAGATTCACGATGGCCGCCGGAATAAAGAATGGCGAGATCTTGCGCGGGCCGCCGTTCAGCAGGTTGGAGTGTTCGCGCTCGATGATGTCGAACCCGCCGATGCCGGAGCCGATGTTGACGCCGGTGCGCTCCGCCCGTTCTTCGTCTTCGACCTTGTAGTTGGCCATCTGCAGCGCTTCATCGGCGGCGGCGATGGCCAGATGAATAAAGCGCGCCATTTTGCGCGCTTCTTTCTTTTCGATGAACTGAAGCGGGTCGAAATCCTTGACCTCGGCCGCGATCTGGCAGGCGAACTGGGATACGTCGAAGCTGGCAATGCGCTCCACGCCGCTCTTGCCGGCGAGCAGCGCCTGCCACACGTCAGGCACATTGTTGCCGACGGCGCAGATAATTCCAATTCCGGTTACCACCACGCGACGCCGCAAACTACTTCGATCCTTTCGCGTGGGCGTTGATGTAATCGACCGCGTCCTTAACGGTGCGGATCTTCTCCGCGTCCTCGTCAGGAATTTCGAGTTCGAAGGCTTCTTCGAAGGCCATGACCAGCTCGACCGTGTCCAGCGAATCGGCGCCGAGGTCGTCCACGAACGACGCATTGGGCGTAACCTCGCCCTCGTCTACGCCCAGTTGTTCCACAATGATCTGCTTTACCCGTTCATCTACGGATGCCATGAGGTCAGCAATCTCCTTTCGCGCCGCCTGCCCGGGGCAGCGTAAAACTCTGCTGTGTTGGGCCGGATCGGCGCTCTACTTCTTGGCCTTGGCGTGCTGGTCGATGTAGGTTACGGCGTCCTGAACGGTGCGGATCTTCTCCGCGTCCTCGTCCGGGATCTCGATCTCGAACGCTTCCTCGAAGGCCATGACCAGCTCGACCGTATCCAGCGAGTCGGCCCCCAAGTCGTCCACGAAGGAAGCGCTGGGCGTTACCTCCGCCTCGTCCACACCCAATTGCTCCACGATGATTTGTTTCACCCGTTCTTCAACCGAAGCCATCGATCTCTCCTGTCGCGCCGTGACGTCTGCCGCGGCGGGCAAACTCGTAAGTGTAATTGCAGCGAGGAAACCGTGTAAATGATGCCAGAGGCTTTCCGGGGAGCACGGGCGCCTTCTCCGAGGCGCTCACCAACTCCCGAGACGAACCCGATTCATCCTACCCGTTCGAGTTTGCAACGGTCAACGCGCGAGTTGGGAGAACTACCTGTGGATAACTCCGCCTTATGCAGGGTTCGGATGTCCCGTTTCGGGAGGCTATTTGACCATGGCCACCGATTTCAGATTGTCGTCTGGAACCCGGTCCACCATCAGAAGCAAGGGGTCGATGCCGGCCTTATCGGGCAGCTTGTCGATGGTGAAGGTGTAGGTCGCGGTCCCGGTGGCCATATGCACACGTTCGCGGTGCAGCACATCGCCGTATTTCTTCCCCTTCTCTGGAGCGGCGAGGGCGCCGATTTCGATCCAGTCGTTGACGGGGACCTCCCGCTCGTTTCCCTGCTCATCGGCTTTGAACTTGTGCGCTTCCACGGTCACAGTCACATCGTACTTGCCGTCCGCTCGCTGCTTAGCATTCGCGGCAAGGGCCCGGTTGGAGAACAGTGTGATGTCATAGAAAAGATCGTCGATGAGATACTGCAGCTCCGGCGGAGTCTGCTCGCGCAGGGCATCGACCAGAGCATAGGAAGTTGGATAAGGCGCTGGCGCGTAGCCGTACTGATGAAGGAGTTTGCGCAATGCGCGATTCACGGCCTCCTCGCCGATCATCTCCTTCAGGTAATACATTACGACTGCACCCTTGTTGTAGTGGATGTACCCCTGGTTGGCTTCCACCTGCAACAGCGGACGCTCTTTCAGCAATTCGCGTCCCCGGGCGCGCAGGTAGCCGTCCATTTCGTATTGCAGGAACTTGCGCATGGCGTCGCGGCCGTATTCTTTTTCCATCACCATGAGCGCGGAATACTGCGCCAGCGTCTCGGAGAGCGAAGTTGCGCCCTGCATATCGGCGCCGATGACCTGGTGCGCCCACCACTGATGCCCCATCTCGTGGCCTACGACGTAGAAAACCTTGTCGATGTCATCCGGGTGTTCCAGATTGGCGATAAACCCGATGGACTCGGAATACGGCATGGTCCCTTCGAAGGCCTCAGCGAACCTGGCCACGCGCGGGAATTCTATGATCCGCGCTTCCTTTTGCGGGTAGGGCCCGAAATTCTGGGTGTAGTATTCGAACGATTTGCGCACCGAGTTGAGCATCTTGGGAACGTTCCAGGGATGCTCCTTCAGGTAGTAGACCTCGATGTTGATACCGTTCCACTGTTCGCGAGCAACCTGGTAATCGGCGGAAAGAAACGAATAGTAGTTAAGCCCGTCATGGTCGAACTTGTATTGGTAGTAATGACGGCCGTTCTCGCTCCATTCCCGCTGCAGCGATCCTGGGGCAATCGCGATCTGACCGGGAGAAGTGCTGATCACCGTCTCGACGGTAACCCAATCGGAGTTGTTGGAGACGTAAGTATCGCGACAATCGCTGGTGCAATTGCGTTCCAGCGCAGGCATCAGGTCCTTCTCTTTCAATCCAAATTTCTTGCGGCGGTTTCGATTGTCCAGTTCATTGCCCGGCTGATAGCCAATCTGGGGAACGATGGAGGTGTCGAAGAACGTGCCGTTCCCGACGACCCGGGTGTTGGTGACGTTGTTCTGGAAGCCCTGTCGCCGGGTCTGGACCTTGAAACCGAGCGAACGTACCTCTCCGGGCTGCATGGGCTGATCGAGATCGTAGATCTGATAGCCAAGCCGCTCGTCGTTGGTGGTGACGCGAGCGCCGTCAAGCTGAATCTCAGTTAGATAGTCGTTGCGATCAGCGAGGGTGAAATGAATCTGGCTTAGGGGTTTATCGGTCTCATTCTTGATGTGGGCCTCGCCGCGCAAGGTCATGTTGCTGGTTTCGGGGTAGATATCGATAGCGTACTTGACGTCAAGGACGCGCGGCAGCGGCTGGTGCTCGTATTTCTTGTAGGTCTTTTCATAATCGGTGAGAAGGCGATCCTGATCGTTCTGGCTCCGCACCGTATTCAGAACCTCGGTGTTGTAGTAAATCCATCCTCCGACAATGACGAACAGCGCCACGAATACAATGCCTACGGCGCGCAGAGCTCCACGACAGCGAAGTTTGGCGTTGCGGACGCGAAAATCCCAGCCGGTTTCGCGTCCTCTCTGCCATAGCAGGATGGTGAGCACGATCAGGATCCCGCAGAACGCCGACCAGTAGAGCGCGAACCACGTCCAGGAGCGCAGATACGGCGAGTATCCGAAGAAGTCCGAATAACGCATGTTGGGCAGCATTCCAAACTGCACCAGGTAGGAAGCAACATGCAGCGGCCGCCAGATGAACAGGTTCGCCAGCGCGAACGCGATGTATGCAAAATATCCGATGTACTTGTTAGGCGAGATGACGTGGATGAAGAATGCCAGCACGGCAAAGAACACGAAGATGATGAAATCGATACCGAACATGGTCTCGATGTAGAGTCCGAGTTGCAGCCGGTGATAGTGATGAGCGAGCTGGACTGATGATCCCGGCGACCATCACGATGGCCTGGATCAGGGCGATGCTGGCGACAAGCGCCACCAGCTTGGAGGCATACAACGGCCATTCGGGATGCGGCAGGGCGTCATGGATCTCGTCGGTGCGGGTGTCGCGCTCCTGCCAGATGAGCACGCCGGCGTAGTACGTGATCATTGCCATCAGGAAGACATAGAGCGAGCCGGCGATGATCTCGAGAATGTTATAGGTGACGGGCAACGACACGTCGCCGAAGCCTTCCGTGGCGTTGAAGATGAGGCTGGGTACGGTGTTCAGCACCGCCGCCAGCGCGATCACGATAAATACCGTTGACTTGACCAGCCCTTTGAATTCCAGCCAGGTGCTGCTGAGGAACTGCTGCCAGTGAGCGTGAGCGTCGAAAGAAAGCCCAGCTTGCGGTATCGCGACGGCGACCACCTTGCCGTTCTCTTCCACTCTGGCCCGCTTGCCGGCCCGGCGGCGTTCGGAAAAACTGAAGCGCCAGTAGGCGAAGCCGAAGATCAGCGCGCCAACCCCAAGCCAGATGAGCCGGTTCCACAGCAGCAGTCCGGTGTAGCCGATGGTGAGGTGGTTCTTGTCGGCGACCGTCCAGTACTTCGTGGCCAACTGGTAGGTGTTGACACCGAATGGATCAATCAGCGCCGCCAGGGTCTCATTCTTGATATCGGTGGTTAGCGCCTGGGCTACTCCATAACCTGCCAGGAGGACGAGACTGCCGACGAACGAGATGACGGTACTGCGCGAGAGCACGGCAATCGCGAAGACTATCGCCGCGATGAACAACGTGTTGGGCACCGCGAAAACCAGAATCCCCTTCAGGTGCGCCGTCCAGATGATTGGGCCCCAGCGCTCAGCCTCGACCCACGGCATATACTTGGCCGCGATAATCCCGGCAGAGACGCCCAGTAAAGGAATCACGGAAATGAGCGCAGAGCCGAGAAAGCGCCCCAACAGAAACGACGACTTGCGCAGCGGAGTCGAGAACAGCATCTCGCTGGTGTTGAAGGCGAAATCGCGCGAAGCCGCTGAATTGACGAATGCCGTGGTCATCAGCAGGGCCAGCAGGCAGACAAAGGAGTAAAAGTTTTCGATGACGTAGGGCGCGTTGCGCAGCGTGTTCTCCAGGGCCCCGCCCACGACGACCTGGTCCGTGGCGACCGCGCCAAAGATCAGCAGCGCGATGACGGCGAAGAAAATCCACAGCATCCACGAGCGCAGCCAATAGCGGACTTCAAAGGAAAAGAAGTACCAGAACATGAAGGCTCCTAGGCGTGTCCGCCGATCCTTGAGAAGAAAACATCTTCCAGATCGGGCGCGACCGGCACAAAGCCGTCGCCTGGGTCTTGGGCTGAATAAACATGAATCAATGGGCGTCCGGCGATGAGCTTGCTGGAGATCACCCGGTAGCGCTGCTCGTATTCGTTCATATCGCGCTTGGGAATGGCCTTCTCCCAAATCGTGCCGTCCAGTCCCTTCACAGCGGCATCCGGCCCTCCGGAGAACAGGACCTTGCCTTGATGGATGATTGCCATGTTGGTGCAGAGCTGCATCACGTCCTGCACAATGTGAGTGGAAAGAATCACGATAACGCTTTCGCCAATTTCTGCGAGCAGGTTGTAGAAGCGGTTGCGTTCGCTGGGATCGAGGCCGGCGGTAGGCTCGTCGACGATGAGCAGTTGCGGGTTGCCCAGCAGCGCCTGCGCAATGCCGAAGCGCTGGCGCATGCCGCCGGAAAAGCCAGTCAGCGCCTTCTTGCGGAAGTCCCACAGGTTGCAGCGCTGCAGCATGGCCTCGACGACAGCCCTACGCTCGCCGGCATTGGTCATGCCCTTCAGCAGCGCGAGGTGATCGAGCATCTCCTGCGCGGTGACGCGGGGATAGACCCCGAAATCCTGTGGCAAGTACCCGAGGAGCTTGCGAACGTCGTCCTTTTGCCGCAGCACGTCAATGCTTCCCAAAGAAGCGCGCCCGGCATCGGGCTCTTGCAGGGTGGCCAGTATGCGCATCAAGGTTGACTTGCCAGCGCCGTTCGGGCCGAGCAAGCCGTACATGCCGGAAGGAATGGTCAGCGACACGTTGTCCAGCGCCTTGACACCATTCGCGTAGGTCTTCGACAAGCCTTCAATCTTCAATTCCATAGATTCAGGTGATCTCCCACTTCGGCTGGTTCCGCGACAGGATGATACTTACTGTGAATACGGGCTCTGACCCCGGAAAGTTCCTGGGGACCATCCTATCCGAGACGATAGAAGCTCAACGCAGCATCGCCCTGATCGAGCCGGCGATAACGCACCAGCGCGCCAAACCGTTCTCCGGGATCGAACTTCTTCTCGTGCTCCGCGATGACCACGGTTGCGGGCTGCAGCAGCCGCGACTGTGACAGGTAGCCAAGCGTGCGCTCGTAGCTGCCACGCATGCGATAGGGTGGATCGAGGAAGACGTAGTCGCAGACCACGCCGGTGCTGTCGAGCAGAGGCAGCGCTTGCGCCACTTCGCGCTCGTGCAACTCGTATCCGATGGAGATGCCGAGGGGTGCCAGGTTTTCGCGGAGCAGGCGTGCGTGTTTCTTTGCCGACTCCACAAAGTACACCTGCCGCGCGCCCCGGCTTAGCGCCTCGATGCCGACCGCGCCGGTTCCAGCGTAGAGGTCGAGCCAGACGCTTTCCTGAAGATCGCGGCCAGCCGAGAGAATATCGAACAAGCGTCTCGCGCAGCCGGTCGCTGGTGGGACGCAGATCGAGTCCCGGCAACGAGCGCAGAGGACGGCTACGGTATTGACCGGCGATCACGCGCATGGCGAGAGCAGCATTCAGCAATCAGCATTCAGCATTCAGCCAAAATTATCAACTCACCATGACTGTCCTAAAGGTCAGCTCCACCATCTGGCGTCGACGACCATGCAAACTGAGATACTACTCGACTCGCGCGGCAAAACACCGCTGGTCAGGAGGAACAGTTCAGGAGCTTCCCTGGCACATTTCGTCGGCTGAGTGCTGAATGCTGATTGCTGAGTGCTGATTGCTGACCGCTTCTTCCCCGCCGCTATAGAATGAAATCAATGAGAAGCTGGTCATTTCCCGCGGGGCATCTGTTCGGGGTGGATATCCGCATCCACCTCACGTTCGTGTTTCTGCTGGCGTTTGTCTGGTTTACGCAGTCGGTGACCATGGGTGCGACGGGCGCGCTACGCGGCCTGGCGCTGGTTGCCATCATCTTCGGCTGCGTAGTGCTGCATGAGTTGGGACACGCCCTGGTGGCCCGCCACAACGGTGTCGTGGTGCGCTCCATCATCCTGTTGCCCATTGGCGGCGTCACCCTGATGGAGGACACGGGGCTGCGCAATGCCGATCCAGCCCGCGACATCCGGATTTCGGCGGCCGGTCCGCTGGTCAACCTGGTGATTGCTGCCGTCTCAGGGGTCTTTCATCCTGGCTTTCATGCCGCAGGTCAGACTATGGAGCCAGCCCTTGGTGCACGCCGGCGATCTGCCGCGCGCTTTGTTCTGGGGCAACGTGTTTCTCGGTGGCTTCAACCTTCTGCCCGCCTATCCCATGGACGGCGGCCGCATTCTGCGTGCCGTCCTCGCCGAACGCATGGACTTCGTGCATGCGACGCGCCGTGCGGTCGCTGTCGGGCAGGTGTTCGCCATGATGTTCATTTTCCTGGGCGTGGTGTGGAACACCTGGCTGATGCTGATCGGTTTCTTCCTCTTCGTGGGCGCGCAACTGGAAGACCGCTCCGTCGTCTTCCAGTCGGTGCTGGAGAGCGTTCGCATGGAAGACGTGATGCTGACCGGCTTCTCCACGCTGTCGCCCGCCGACACCCTGGAAGACGGCGCTCCACAAGGCCGTACACACGCTGCAGGATGACTTCCCCGTGGTGCGTGGCTGCGACATGGTGGGCGTTATCAGCAAGCAGCGCATCGTGCAGGCGCTGCGCGTCGAGGGCAACGGATATGTGCAGTCGGCCATGGTGCGCGTGTTTGAAATTGCGCAACGTACGGACTCGCTGGCGTCGGCCTTCCGCAAGCTCGGCGGTCGCGGACTGGGCATGATTCCGGTGGTGGATCAGCAGCGGCTGGTCGGCATCGTGACCATGCAAAACCTGACGCACAGCATGACCCTGCTGGCCGAGACGCGCAGGTTGAGAAGGCAGCAGGAAAGTGGAGTCAGTCAGTTAGGTCACAAGATTGCCGCTTATCGCACCCGCCAGCTCAGCTTCGTTGGTGACGGTGGCAATTCCGCCGGGTATGGCTGCGCCTCGAGCGAGAACTCAACTGCCTCCGCAAACAGCGATGGTGCCAGCACATTCACTCCATCTTTCACCTGTAAACTGATCGTCTGGCCCTTCGGCCCGATGCGCTGGGGAAACTCGACGCTCTCCTCCGAGCCGCAGCACAAATACAGCGACAACAGATCGCAGAACTGGAGCACATCCGTCCAGTACTCCACTTCCCTTTCGCTGCGGCTTTGCTGGCGCAACAGTCCCCGCTCGCGCTCTTTCTCCCGCGCAATAAACTCGCGTACGAGCAGCATGTCGTCGCCCGAGTAAGTCCCCAGGCTCATACCGAACTGTCCGATGCGGCGAAAGTGTCCGCTTACCATCAGACCGGCGATGGGCGCGATAGCCTCGGCTGATGCGATGGAACCGCACCACGCTCGCAGAAAGTCTCCCGCCTTGATCTGCAAGAACGAGAGCGGCGTGCCTTCGGCATCTAGCGCGACGTTTGTGCCGGAATAATGGGCGGGAGTGGCCTGGAGTCGCTCGCGGCCGCTGTCGAAATCCGACCAGCCTTCATCGTGCAGGCCGATGCCGCGCACGATGTCGTCGTCCACAACCGGCGCGCCGGCGATGGCAAACTGCTCGGCAATCTGGCCCGAAAGCCGCGCGTGATCGGGCTGTCGCACCAGATGGTAGATTGTGGATTTTGCCTTCTGGGCGTGGGCGACAGCTTCCCACGCGGGGATAAAGGCAGCACGACTTGACGGTGTTTGTTTAGGGCGGAGGATCATTGGCCGAATGCAAAACGATAAGCATGTCCCTCGGCTCGGACTCAAGTCCTCACTTGGGATGGCAGCACTGATAATTTTACTCTGGCGCTTTCGTGATGCTGGGGAGTCACTTTCGCCTTGCAGCGCGGGCGCGCTTGGAGGCTACGGCGCGGATGGGCCCGGTTCCGGTCGGCGGCTTGCGGTCGCCTTCGACCAACTGCTTGAGCACCAGTGGCGTTGTTGTGCTCCTCGTTCTTGGATGCGAACAGCAGGGTCAAACGGCGCCGCTCGTCCTTGAACTCATAGAGCTTCTGCAACGCATCGTGGGCCGTCGGGTTGGCAAGTTCCTTCAGGTACCGCTCGCGGAATTTGCTCCACTGTTGCGGGTGGGCGTGGAACCATTTGCGCAACTCATCGGACGGCGCAAGGTCCTTCAGCCACGCATCGAGCGCCGCGTCCTCTTTCTTCAGGCCGCGCGGCCAGAGCCGGTCCACCAGCACGCGCGCGCCGTCCTGCGGCGAAGGTTTCTCGTACACGCGTTTGAGAGCGACCGTCATGCGAGGTGTATTCTAACTCTGCCGGAGCCGCTGTGTCGGCCCACATCCCCTATAGATTTACAAAGACCGGAACTTACGTTGACGTTAAAACGCGCGCGCTTTTCGTTGGTATTTGCCATTCTTCTGATCGCGATTACCATCTTTTCCGCCTGCGACTCCGAGCCTCGCAAGACGGACGCCGAGCTCGGGCTTAACCCGGAGCAGGCCTACGGGCGCCGAGTCTACGACGCGCGCTGCGCTGAATGTCACTATGCCTACAGCAAGCGCGACCTGCGCGGTCCCAGCCTGGCCGGGCTGTTCAAGCGGCCGTACATGAAGAACGGTATGCCTGCAAACGACGATCGGGTGACCGACATCGTCCTGCTTGGCCGCTCCAAGATGCCTGCCTTCCAGCAGAAGCTGACGCCCCAGCAGCTCGAAGCGTTGATGGTGTATTTGCACACGTTGTAGCCGTCAGCTGTCAGCCGTCAGCTGTCAGCTGACCGTCTGAAGGGACTTAATCGGCCTTAACGGCATCTGACTGTGTCAAAATTCTGCCTCGAAGGCGCGCCCTTCCAACAGGTCAGGCGTACGGTTCTGCCATGGGCAACCGGGTGTCGACAAGAGCCAATAAATCTTTGAGCTGATGGCTGATAGCTGATGGCTGATAGCTATTCCAAGCTTGTACAATAGAAGCGTCCCATGGCCACAGCTCCCGAACTGATCCAGATCGATATCGCGCCGCACCGCCCGGCGCCCAAGCCGGAGTGGCTGAAGGCGCGTGCGCCCATGGGCGAGAACTATCACAACCTGAAGACCCTGGCGCGCAAGCTGGAGCTGCACACCGTCTGCGAGTCGGCGCACTGCCCCAACATCGGCGAGTGCTGGAACCATCGCACCGCGACCTTCATGCTGCTGGGCAACCTGTGCACCCGGCGCTGCGGATTTTGCGCCGTGCCCAAGGGGCGTCCGCAGCCCATTGATTTCGACGAGCCGCGGCGCGTCGCCGAAGCGGTGGAGAAGCTGGCGCTGAAGTTTGCCGTGGTCACCAGCGTCAACCGCGACGACGACAATGTTGGCGGCGCGCGGGTCTTTGCCGAGACCATTCACGAGATCCGCCAGCGCGTTCCTGACTGCCGCGTCGAAGTGCTGATACCCGACTTCCAGGGACTGGAAGAACCGCTGCGCATCGTGATGGACGCCCGGCCTGACATCCTGAACCACAACACCGAGACCGTGCCGCGGCTCTACCGCGTGGCCCGCTCCGGCGCGCGCTACGAGCGCACTCTGCGCCTGCTGGAGCGCGCCAAAGAGATGAATCCGGCGATCCCGACCAAGACCGGCGTGATGGTCGGCCTCGGCGAGAGCACCGACGAACTGCTGGAAGTCTTTCGCGATCTGGCGGCGCGCAATGTGGACATCCTCACCATCGGCCAGTACCTGCGGCCGTCGAAGGACCATCTGCCGGTGGCGCGGCTCTACCCGCCAGAAGAATTCCGCTTCCTCAAAGAAGAGTCGCTGAAGATGGGATTTCGCCATGTAGAGTCCGGTCCGCTGGTGCGCTCCAGCTACCACGCCCACGAGCAGGCGGATGCGGGAACACGTATCGTGTAACTCGACGTAGCGGTAATCATGCTATGCCTAAAAGATGTTTCCAGCTTGTTGAAGAAGGCGCTGCGGCTTCCTGCCGAGCAACGCGCGGCATTGGCGCGGTCTATTCTGGAAAGTTTGGACCCGAGTACGGGCTCCTTCATCGAGAACATGCGTGGGAGCCTCACCGACCGAGGCATGCCGTCGGAGTTGGAGCGTGAAGCGGATCGCAAGCTCGCATGACTTACCCCTACTTCCAACCACCCGAGAAGAACGACTGATGATCATCCCATGACGAAGCTCTTCATCCGGCGCAGCAGCGACTCCGGCGCCTGCACATCCAGCTCCACGTAGCCGTCGCGATACTCCCGCGCATACACCAGCGCCTTGGCGTCGAGCGCTGCCAGCGCCTTGCCTTCCGATTGCGGCACCCGCAGATGCACCCGCCGTACGGGATCTTCGGCGATCTGCGTGTCAATGTGCTCCAGCAGCTTGTCGAGCCCAGTTCCCTTGGCAGCCGATACGTGAATCACGCTGTCGGTGTCGCGCAGACTCTCGCGCTTCTTCTCCGGTAGCAGATCGACCTTGTTCATGACATAGAGGCGCGGCTTGTCCTGCGACTCCAACTCGCGCAACACCTCTTCCACCTGGGCTTGCTGCTCGCCCGCGGCCGGGCTGGTGACGTCGGCCACGTGCAGCAGCAGCGAGGCACGCTGGACTTCTTCGAGGGTTGCGCGAAAGGCCGAAACCAGCGTGTGCGGCAGGTTGCGGATGAATCCCACGGTGTCCGACAGCAGCACCTGGCGCCGCGACGGCAGGGTCACGCTACGCAGCGTGGGATCGAGAGTGGCGAACATGCGCGCACTTTCCAGCACGCCCGCTTTAGTAAGCGCGTTGAACAGCGTGGACTTGCCGGCATTGGTGTAGCCGACCAGCGCCACGGTCGCGATAGGCACGGATTCGCGGCGCTGCCGCTGCTGGCCGCGAATTCGCCTTACGTTCTCCAGTTGTTCTTTGACGTGCCGGACGCGTCGAAAAATCTTGCGGCGATCGGTTTCGAGCTGGGTTTCACCCGGGCCGCGGGTCCCGATGCCGCCGCCGAGCTGCGACATCTCCACCCCGCGTCCCGCCAGACGCGGCAGCAGGTATTGCAGTTGCGCCAGCTCCACCTGGAGCTGGCCTTCACGGGTGCGGGCATGACGGGCAAAGATGTCGAGGATAAGTTGCGTGCGATCGATCACCCGAACCTGGAGCTCGCGCTCCAGATTGCGCTGTTGCGAGGGCGTCAGTTCGTGATCGAAGATGACGACATCGGGAGCACTCGACGCCACCGCTCCCCTCAATTCCTCCAGCTTTCCGCTGCCAATCAGCGTGGCGGGGTTGGGCTTCTGGCGTCGCTGGAGAAACTCGGCAATCACGCTGCCGCCGGCACTGCTGGCCAGTTCGCGCAACTCGGCCATGGATTCCTCCGCCGAGAACTCGAGACGCTCTTCGTACTCGGGATGCGGATGAGCGGCGGTCGCGCGCCTGGCGCGCGCTGGGCGGAACAGTACCTGTAGATTTCTGCCGGGCGCCGGAAGTGGTGGGCGCATCGGCGTCCGCTCCCCGGCTCGAAGGGACCCTCGGTTGATTTCCACGCTTCGCCGCAGCGCGGGTGAGCAGTTCCACTCCTACGAGGAATACACTCTCGGGTTCAGTCTGACCGGTCGGTGAGGAACGGCCACCCTCCCTGAAGTTTATTCCACCCGTGCGCGCGATAGATTAGTCCTCGGAGTTTGCATTCGAGCTGTCGCTGGCCGCTGGGGGCCGCGGGCTCGGCAGCCGTGCGGTGCTCGAAGTGCCGATCGGAGTGAGCGGAGCGGCCCATCACCACGGTGGATATCGCGTGCTTAAAGATCAACTGCTCCTGATTGTTCGTTTCCAATACCACCGAATATTTGTCGAAGGAACGGATTCTCCCCGTGAGTTTCACTCCGCTGAGCAGGTAAAGGGTAATGATGCACTTGTCCTTGCGAGCTGTATTCAGGAACGAATCTTGTATGTTTTGTGCTGGCTTGAGTTCCATGAGTCCTCCCCGGCAAACGTGCAAAACCATCCAGTCCCAAAAGTATCGAGGCCCCTGACGAGTAAGGGTTCTGGCGACGATGCCGACCGCGACCGGTACACAAGACGCCAACCCGGAGGCGGAACCAAAGTGTTGCCCCCTAACGATAAGGCGGTTGGGACGTAATTTCAACTGAAACAAGCACATGGCTGTGTGATGTAGAATTCGCGCATCGCTCCCAACGGGAAGCAATGCACGCGAAAGGCCATTGAATGCCACACTTTGGAGTCCAAACGCTCGTTCCACTTATGGGGTTGTGGGCCGCCCCGCAAATTGATTTTCCCGGCGGCGAAGCCGCTTTCCTCATAGTTCTTCGCTGGATCCACCTGGTTGCAGGCATCACCTGGGTGGGTCTCCTATACTTCTTTACCCTGGTGAACATGCCGTTCCTGCACGAGCTCGACGCCAAGTCGCGTGGGATTGTGGTCCCCAAGCTGATGCCCCGCGCTTTGTGGTGGTTCCGCTGGAGCGCGCTCGTGACGGTGCTGGCCGGCATCGCTTATTGGATGCACATCGTGGCCACCGACGCCCGCTCTGCCAGTGTGGCCGGCGAGGCTGCCTCTCCGGGAAGAATGTTCGGCAGCTTTTTCATACTCTGGACCTTAGCCTTCGCGATTCAAATGGGGGTACTCATGTCTCCGGCGGAGGCGCTCCGCAAGGGTCCGGTGCTGGGCGTGATTGTGGCGGCCGCAATCATTGGAGCAGCGTATGTCTTTTTGGCCCTCAACCAGAATGGATGGGAGAGCAGCCGCGCGCTGTCCATCGGCATCGGCGGAGGCCTGGGCTGGTTCATGCTGCTCAGTGTCTGGGGCATCGTGTGGCGCATGCAGAAGAAGCTGATTCGCTGGACGGAAGCGAATGCCACTCAGGGCACTGCCATGCCGCCGGAAGCCGCGAAGGTCATGAGGTTGAGCCTGCTTTGCACTCGGGTCAACTTTGTCCTGTCGTTCCCTATGCTGTTCTTTATGGGCGCGGCCAGCCATTACACGATGTTCCCGGGAAGGTGAGGCGCGGCGGGTGACGTGCAGCGATTGAACGGCTTGCGGAGAGACGCGGAGCGCAACCTACGTTAAAATAGTGAAGTTACCCGGCGAGTAGAGTTCGTTCAGCCCGAAGGCCGCCTGCAAGGCGCCTGGCTGTCCGCTTCGATCACAAGTCTTACTCCCGAAATTGGCACTATTTCCAAGGACCGCAGCCTGCTGCGGGCGAAGTCTTTTACTGCTCAGGAGAGAAGAATGGCTAAGGTTGCAAAGACGGCTGACCGCAAGAAGGTCATGGACACCACCAAGAGCACGGATTGCCCCAAGTGCGGCAAGCCCACCCGCGTCGTGAAGCGGGTTAAGGACCGTGAGCGCGATATCCCTGGCGGCATGTACATTTCGTGCTCAGCCTGTGAGTTTTACGAGAAGCTGTAGTAAGGGGCCGTCCTTCACAGGCTGCGAGGGGAGGCACAGGAAGCACTAATCATCTGCTCCGCAAACTCCTGCCCAGTTATAGCTCTCTGCGTCCTTCCATCGCCTTCTGCATGGTGACCTCGTCGGCGTACTCGATATCGCTGCCGACGGGAACGCCGGTGGCGATGCGCGTCACCTTCACCGACGACGACTTGAACAGTCTCGACAGATAGGTCGCGGTGGCTTCGCCTTCGACCGTGGGATTGGTCGCGAGAATCAGTTCGTCCACGCCGCCCGCCTCGACGCGCCTCACCAGATTGGAAATGCGCAACTGGTCCGGGCCGACGCCGTGCAGCGGCGACAGCGCGCCGTGCAGCACGTGATACACGCCGTTGTAGTGGCGCGTCTTCTCGATGGCGGCGATGTTGGTCGGCTCCTCGACCACGCATACCAGCCGCTGGTTGCGCGTGGCGCTGGTGCAGTAGGTGCAGGGATCGACGTCGGTGATGTTGTTGCAGACGGAGCACAGACGCAGGCTGGCCTTGACCTCGCGAATGGCGTCCGCCAGCAGACGCGCGTCTTCATCGCTGGAGCGCAGGATGTAAAACGCGAAGCGCTGCGCGCTCTTGCTGCCCACGCCGGGCAGCTTCTTCAGTTCTTCAATCAGTCGAGCCATGGGCTCGGCGAATCTGGACAGTATCCAGACGGCTCTTCCCTCGGGGGCAGCTCACCATCAGTCGAGCCGGCAGGCCCATGCCGCCGAACATGCCGCCCAGGCTGGACTTCAGCGCCTCATCCACCTTGCGCGACGCCTCGTTGACCGCGGCGATCACCAGGTCCTGCAGCATCTCGATGTCGCCCGACTTCACCACCTCGGGCTCAATGATCGACGCTCAGCAATTGCTTCTGGCCGCTCATCTTGCACGGTGACGCTGCCGCCGCCCGACGACGCTTCAATGGTGATCTGCTGCATTTTCTCCTGCAGCTTTTCCGCCTGCTGCCGCGCCTGCGCCAGCATTTCCTGCAAATTGAATCCACCCATTCGTTACCTCAGGAGCTGACAGCCCAATGTAAAGGCAGCTCTTCGATGTAGGCCTCGAAGGCCTGCGCCACCACAATTGCAGCTTAGCTCACCCGCGATCTTTCTGGTCGATCACGGTGCGAATCTCGGCGCCAAATTTTTCCTGCATGCGCTGCACGATAGGATCGGCCGCGGCCCGGCTGCGCGCTCCCGCGCCATTGGCCGGACGCGGCGCTGCGCGGCTTCGAGCGCGACCTGCGCGCCGCCGCTCACCATCTTGAACTTGAGCGGCCTGCCCGCGGCCTTGCTCAGCGCAGTCTGAATCACGCGCTTCGGCTCCGGCCCCAGCGCCACGTCGATGAGCACCTGCGACATGGCGACCGTAACGCGAACTTCGATGCCACGCAGCGACCACTCGCCTTCTTCCAGATTGTGCGCCAACATCTGCTGTCCCGCATCTTCCAGAGCGGCCAGCACGGCCTCGCGCGCCGACTCGACCGAGATCTCATCTGGTCGCCGGTTGCGGGCCGGCTCAGGCTCGAGAGCGACGGCAGTCGCGACACCGGCTTCTATGCCGCTGGCGACGCGCCGCCTAGATCTCGGCGCGGCCGTGCGCTGGACCTCGGCACCGGAGCCGGAGCGCTTCGGCTGCAAGCCGGCTGCGCTTCGGCTTTCGGTTCGCTCTTGCGCTTGCGATCTGCCTCGAACGGAGAAGGCCGCGTGAACGGCGATGCCGCGGGCGCGCGCGACGAAGGTCACCTCCGGTTCGCTGGACGCCGAGAGGTCACGCTGGGTCGCGCCGCCGGCGAAGCCGCCGGCCGCGATGCTCGCGCCTGCCGTTCGCGACGACGGATCCCGGCGCATCCGTCTTCCCCGCTTCTCCGCTCAGCAATTCCTCCAGCGGCAACAGGCGCTGGGCATGCACCAGCTTCAGCAGTCCCAACTCCAGATGGAAGCGCTGCTCCTGCTTGTAGCCCAGATCGCTGTGGGTGCGCAGCATGATCTGCATGAAGCGCGTCAGATCTTCCTCGCTGAAGCGCTCCGCCACGCGCGCCACGCGCGCGCGTTCGTCGGACGAAATCTGCAGCACCGGCGAATCGCTGCCGGCCACTTTGGCCACCATCGCGTTGCGCAGGAAGCGCAACATCTGCCGCGCAAAATGCTGCGCGCTCTGTCCTTCCACCAGCAGACGGTCGATGGCCCGCAGCACGTCCTCGCTGGAATTGCGCGCGACCGCGTCCATCACGTCTTCCAGCACATCCGAGGAAACCGTGCCCACCAGTCCGCGCACCACCTCGCCGCTCAGCGTGGTGCCGCAGCAGGCGATGGCCTGGTCCATGATGCTGAGCGCGTCGCGCATGGAGCCGTCGCCGACCTCGGCCAGCATGGCCAGCGCGTTGTCGTCGGCCTGCGATGCCCTCCTGCCTGGCGATGTCGCGCAGTTGCTGCACGATGTCGTCGAAGCGCACGGCGTGAAAGCTGAAGTGCTGGCAGCGCGAGCGGATGGTCTGCGGAATGTCCTCCGGCTGCGTCGTCGCCATCATGAAGACGATGTGGCCGGGCGGCTCTTCCAGCGTCTTCAGCAGCGCGTTGAAGGCGGCGTCGGTGATCTGGTGCGCCTCGTCGAGAATGTAAATCTTGAAGCGGTCGCGCGCCGGGCGATAGCGCGCGGCCTCGCGCAACTCGCGAATCTCGTCGATGCCGCGGTTGGTGGCCGCGTCGATCTCGATCACGTCCACCGAGTTGCCGGCGCGAATCTCGACGGCAGGAATCGCACACCCCGCACGGCTCGGGCACCGGATGGTCCTGCGACCGGCAATTCAGCGCCATCGCCAGAATGCGCGCGATGGTGGTCTTGCCAATGCCGCGATGGCCGCTGAAGATGTAGCCGTGGGCGATGCGCCCCTGCTCGATGGCATTCTTCAGGGTGCGGGTGACGTGCTCCTGCCCGATCACATCGGAGAACTTTTGTGGACGGTATTTGCGCGCCAGAACCTGGTAACTCATGGAAGGAAAATTCGATTATACGGTGCTGCGGCGGTGGAATGCGCGGCGCTGCCCTGCGAGCATAATAGAACGACATTGTGGGGTGCTGAGAATGCAAAGCTCTGATCGTACTGCAAGAGCTGATCGATCGTCTGCCTGACCGCCTGCAAGCCCTCCCGTCCGGACAAAGTCGAACACAAACCTGCGCCGGACGCGTGGTCGGCGAAGGAGGAGCTGGGACACCTGCTGGACTCCGCCGCCAACAATCATCAGCGGATTGTCCGCACGCAACTGGAGGAGAATCCGGCGATGCCGGAATACGATGGCGATGCCTGGGTGGCGTTGCATCAGTATCAGAGGCGCGACTGGCGATCGCTGATCGAACGCTGGACGGCGCTCAACCGCCAACTTCTGGCCGCCGCCGAAGCGGTGCCGGATTCAGCCTGGTCGCGCACCTGCACCATCGCGGACTCAGGGCCGTTGACCTTGCAGTTTGTCCTCGACGATTACATTCATCACATGCTGGAGCACCTGCGCCACATGGGCGTCGAGGTGGAAGATTTTGCTCTGCAGGCGAGCGCGTGCTCATTAGCGGATAAGAAAAGGCGCGATCACTCGCGCCTGGGTTCCGTGCGCAAATGCAAGAATCGCCTACTGCGGGCGGCTTGCCGGAGGAATGATGTCATTCATGCGCAGATATTCCACCATCTGGCCGTAGTGGTCGAAGGGATGGGAGATCAGCGATCATCGACAGCCCCAGGCGCGAGACCTTGTTCGAGCCGAAGGGGCTGGGCACCTGCTCCAGCACGTTGGCTTCGGTAATGCTTTGAGCGGCTTTGTGGGCATACGCGAAAGAGTCCTTCAGGAACTTCACGATGTCAGCCTTGGAGGTGATGTTGTCGGGCCCATTTTCGCCCCTCAGATCGACTGGCGGCTTCTCGCCCAGGATAGCTCGCGCCGAGCATGTAGTTGACGGTGGCGATGTGCTTCACCTGCTGGGCAAAGGTGCGCACGCCCTTGAAGTCGCCCTGGGTAGGAGCGAAATTGAACTTGTCGTCCGGCATGGCTTCGGCTGCCGGCACAACTTCCCTTCTCCACGCCGGTGAGCGAGTGATCAAGACCATGGAGAACGTCGGTTTCTGGTCGGGCTTGGCTTGGGTAGCGGCCTGCGCTTGGCGGCAACCAGGCTTCCTGCTGTGCCAATCGCCAGCATTAGGATTGCCATCGCAACTTGCTTGTTCATCGAAATTGCCTCCACTGAGAATGTGCGTTCTGGATTGTGTCTGATTGGCGCTCTAGCATTCTAGTCCATTCCCACGGCAGTCGGCTGGATCTGAGCCGGGATGCAGCCGGAACCACAGGGTTGCCACAATGCCCACCACCAGTCCCAAGGCCGCGTAAGAGAGCGAGCGGGCCATTCCAAAGCGCTCGGCGACCGCTCCCCACAGCGCCGCGCCGCCGGCCAGCCCACCTTGCAGCACCAGCAGGTACATCGAGATCGCGCGAGCACGCATGTGTCCCGGGCACATGGTTTGGGCCGAGACATTCAGGCTGGCGAGAATCTGGATCCATGCCACGCCAGCCACGAACATGGTCAGCGACAGCGCCGGGAAGGTCTGCCAGCGGCCTCCGGCAAACGTGCAGAAACCAAAGACCGCAGTCGAGATCGCGACTAACGCATCCGTCGACAGCCTACGACGAATGAATGGGATCATCGTCGCGCCCAACAGCGCGCCGACGCCGAAGAAACCGAGCAGCAGGCCGTAGCCTTGCGAACCAAAGGGATGCGCCAGCAGTGGCAACAGCGCCGGCAAGGCGCTGGCTGAAATGCTGAACACCGCGCTGCGCACCAGCACCGCCTTCACCCCCGACGAGCGGCGCATGTGGCGGAAGCCGGCGAACATCGCATTGAACATGTGATCGGCGCGCATGGATATGCGTCCTGGCCTGCGCTTCCACTGATACAGGAAATAAATGACTCCGAAGAAGGAGAGTGCGTTCAGCAGAAACGCAATGCCTGAGTTCGTCGCGGCGATCACCAACCCGCCCAGCGCGGGTCCGATCGCCCGGGCGACATTGTATCCGGCAGAATTGAGCGCAATGCCCGCGGTAAAGTTCTGGTGCGAGACGATCTCCGGCGTGATGGCCTGCCACGCAGGATCGTTCAGCACCGCGCCAAAGCCCATCAGCAGCGTGAACAACAGGAGCAGGGTTGGCGTGACCCTGCCGGCAAGGGTGAGCACGCCGAGTCCGGCGGCAGCGACAACCATCCAGGTCTGGGTGAAGAGCAAAAGCTTGCGGCGGTCTACCACGTCGGCGATGGCGCCTGCGGGCAGCACCACCAGAAACACGGCAATGCTTCCGGCCGCCTGCACTAGTCCCACCATCAAGGGCGACAGAGTGAGCGAGGTCATCAGCCATCCGGCGCCGACGTTTTGCATCCAGCTACCGGTATAGCTGACGACGGCAGCAATCCACAGGGTGCGGAATAATGGCTCGTGCAACGGGCCGAGCAC
The DNA here is from genome assembly GCA_963831675.1 of uncultured Acidobacteriaceae bacterium. GTDB lineage: Bacteria > Acidobacteriota > Terriglobia > Terriglobales > Acidobacteriaceae > Bog-257. The sequence continues at coordinate 39,664 of CAWHRM010000028.1, read as the reverse complement.
ATCGTGCCGGGGTGGCGCAATGGGCAGCTCTGGGATCGAGCCCAGTTCCGACATGGACTCAGCTCCCTCGCCTGCCGCCGGATTGGCGACCACCGGTGCAAACCGGGGTCCCGGCTGAAGTCGAACCCTGCTCTCGCCGAGGTGCGCGAGAGGCTCCTGCCATGCTCCGCTGGTGGCCATCGGAAGTCAGACTGCGTCGCGAAACAAAGGTAAGCCCGCTCGCGCAGGCCTGAGTACCGGACGTTCCGAGCGGCTGGCAATTCGTGACCAATCGCGTTGATTTGCCGGTAGTCATCCCGCAGCCCCCAACCCGGTTACGGGCGCGGCGAATGGCCACTCGCGACGTCGCCACGAGCGCACGAAATAGATCATCAAGCCAATCACGAGAATCACGATCGCATAGCGGATCTCACGCAGGAAATTTTTCCGCTCCACCAGGATGAACGAGAATCCAGCGATAGCCAACAGCGCGGGGAGAGGGTAAAGCCACATGCGGAATGGCCGCGCCATGTCGGGCTGGCGCAGGCGAAGCACCATCACTCCCACCGCCTGCACGATGAACTGCAACATGATGCGGATGACCACCAGGGCCGCAATCACGTCGGCGAGACGCAGAAAGCAGAACAACATGGCCACCCCACCCAGCGCGAGCAGCGACACCGTCGGGAAGCGGTGCTGGGGATGAACGCGCGCAAATACGCGAAAGTAATTGCCGTCGAGCGCAGCCGCGTAGGGCACGCGCGAGTAGCCAAGCAGCAGTGAAAACACCGACGCGAAAGCCGTCCACATGATCAGTCCGGCGGCAATTCGTCCGGCCCAGTTGCCGTAAATCCGTTGCATGAACACGGAGATGATGTAGTTGTTCTGATCGTTGGAGAACTGTGTCATCTCGCGCCACGGAATCACGCCCAGCACGCTGATGTTCATCACGATGTACAGGCCGCCACCGCGACGATGGAGATGATAAGCGCGCGCGGAATGGTGCGGCCCGGATCTTTCACTTCTCCGCCGATGAAAGCAGACGTTGTAGTAGCCCCAGTAGTCGTAGGTCGCGATCAGCATGGCTGCGCCGAGGCCGATGAAGAACTCGTGCGAGAGGTGAAACGCTCCGGCCGGAAAATCGAAGGCGCGTGCCGGGCTGAAGTGCGTCAGTCCCGCCACGATCACCCACAGAACCGATCCAACGCACGCCCACCCACAGCAGTTCCGCGAGCCTTGCCGATGGCGGTGATCCGCCGATAAAGCAGGAACACGACGCAGGCACAGGTGCCGATCGCAACAAAAGTCGCCGGCGTGACCACCACGCGGGCCTCCAGTGTTCCGATCAAAGGCACGGCGAGTTGTAGCGTGTGCGCCGCGAGTACGGTCTCCATTCCGGGCCACAGATATCCCGCGTAATGCGCCAGGCCGATGCAGCCTGACGCGACCGACAACGGCGCGCTGAACGAAAGTTGCCAGATGAACAGGAACGACAGCAGCCGTCCCAGCGTCTTGGGCCCGTAGATCTCCTTCAAGTAACGATACGATCCGCCGGCGCTGGGCATGGCCGCGCCCAACTCCGCCCATACGAGTCCGTCACACAACGCCAGCACTGCCCCGGCAATCCAGCCCAGCATGGCTTGCGGCCCTCCGGCAGCGCTCACGATGAGCGGGATGGTGATGAACGGGCCCACGCCGATCATGTCAATCATGTTCAGCGTGGTCGCGCCGGCCAGGCCGACTCCGCGGATCAGTTCCGGTTGCTCAGCCGGATCATTTTGGCTCATGGCCCACGCTCAGCAGATTTACATAAAGGCGAATGGCCCCCGGCACACCGAACGGTAACTGGCGGAAGAATGCGTATCCGGTGTAGATGTAGTAGCCCTTGCCGTACTGCGCCACCAGCAACCCGCCCTTTTGTGGCTGCTGCGCCGGGGTCGTTCGACGCCAGCAGCGGCGTAAAGTGCGGGTCCCACTGGTCCATGAAGTAGAGGCCGCGCTCCTGCACCCAGCCATCGAAGTCGTGAGGCGTGATCTGGTTGGGATAGTGAAACACGACGCTGTGGGGATCGAGGATAGTTGATTGGCGCCTCTTCCACCGTCACGCGGTCGCGGCTGAGCTGCGCGGAATACGGGGTGAAATGCCCGGCGTTGAAATCTCCCGGCGAGGTGTTGTACTGCACCAGCAGGGTGCCGCCGTTGCTTACGTATTCGAGCAATCGCGAATTGTTCTTCTTGACGTCGTCGCGCGTGTCATAGGCACGAATGCCAAGCACGATGGTCCCAAAGCGGCTGAGATTCCCATGCTCCACGTCGTCAGGCGACAGCAGCGTGACATCGAGGCCGACCTGCCGCAACACCGTGGGTATATCATCACCGGCTCCCATGATGTAGCCGACCTTGAGATCGGGCGGCACCTTGACTTCGACCACGCTGGCCCGCTGCAGCGCCGGCTGATAGTAGAAGAAGCCACCGATATCGGGCCGCGCGACAAGGCTGTAGCCCTCGCTGTAATCGTGCCCGCCGGAATTGAGCAGCGCCCGCACGTTGTATCGCGCTTCCTTTGCCCCATCGGGCAGCACTTTGAATTCGGAAGCGTGTTCACCGGACTGGTTGAATTCGATGGTCGCCGATTGCGGTTCCACCTTCCATCCGGAGGGAATCTCGGGACGTACGGTTCCGGCTGCGCGGTCCTCGGTGGAACGAATCACCACACTCAATTCAGCCGAGGGATCCGAACCCGCGGTAATAATTTGCGTACTCGGCGAGGTCTCGACCGAAAATGGCGGTACGACAGCCAGCGGCATGGACCAGGCCTCACCCTTGGTGTCATGCATGGGTGTGCGCGCCACGCTGCGAATCTCGCCTTCTTCACCGTTCACGCTGTAGACCACGTGCGCGGCAACAGGCGGCGGAGGCAGCGCGAGAGTCACGTACTTCGGATCGTCAATATGATAGATCGCATCCGTCTCGGGATCATTGCGATGAAAATACGCCTTAGTTGCCTGAGCATCCAGGGGAGGCGTGACCCGGAAGGTCAGAGCACAGCCGTCACCTGGGGCAAGCCGTTTGGGCACGCGGTCTATGAACAGCTCGGACTTCCAATCCTGAGGAACATCAAGCGTGAACTGCTTCAAGTCCACCGGGAACGAGCTGCCGTTGTGCAACTTCGCCATCAGAAGGAAGGTCTTGCCCGCGGTGATAACCGCTGCGAGCACATCGCCGTCGCTGGTAGAGAAGGTCTCAGCCATCGGACGGCCATCCGGAGTTCCCGGCCCAACGCCGAGATCCAGGCCGAGCGCCAGGTTCGCCGCTTGCTGGAACTGCACCTGCTTAGTGTTCAGTTCGGCAAGCAGGTCGGCCTTCTCAACCGCTGACAATCCGCAGCTCTCAACTTTGGTGATCAGAGCACGAATGAGATCAAGCCCATGCAGCAACGGTTTGGCGGCTGCCTGGTCGTTCTTATTCGACGCGGCCGTGGCCTCTTCGACCGTCTTAGCGATCGCGTCTAAGCTGCGGCCGTAGCCACGGGACTTTCGCGTCATCGGCGCCAAGCCGCGAAGCGAGTCCCGAGAGCGAGGTATCGATTCCGTCGAAGAAGTCGCTTTCGTGCGCATCGGCAGCCAACGGCTTGGACATCGCCGAGTCGATTAGTTTGTAATAGCTGGTGCGGCGTCCTTCCGGAAGCGTCCACGAGCCGGCGCCCTGCGAAAGCTGGTGCTTCAGGCCTTTCCAGGCGAACTGCGTGTAGGTTTCGCCCAGCAGCGGATCGAATTGCGAAGTCTCCAACTGCACCGTCCAGTCTTCATTCGCCCGGACATTGTCCATGTAGAGCTTCTTCGCCTGCCAGGGTTGCAGACCCTCGCGAATCTGCTCAGGGAAGCGTGTGGGATCGGCAGCGGCGCGGAACGCCTCACGCGTCAGAATGCCTGAGGCCTGATGATGGCCGTGACCATCGCGCGAGTTGCCTTGAAAGCGAGTGCAGATCACATCCGGACGGAAGGTCCGAATCACGCGAACCATGTCGCCTAGCGCGATATCGTGACCACCCCACTTCTGGAATGTCTCTTCCGGAGTTTTGGAGAAGCCGAAATCCGCAACCCGGGTGAAGCGCTGGTCGACTCCGTAGTACCGATCGGCGGCCAGCAGTTCGAGCGTGCGGATGATGCCGAGTTCGTCGAAGAGATTGCTGCCAACTTTGTTTTGTCCGCCTTCGCCGCGATTGAGCGTGAGCTGCAACACGGTGACACCGTGCCCGCGCGATTCGAGCGTGAGCATGCCACCGTCTTCGTCGTCGGGATGGGCGACCGTGTGCATCAGCCGCGCCGTAGTGTGCAGGCGGCGCAACATCTCTTTCAGTCCTGTGGAGCCGGTGTCGACGGGAAGCGGCTTGGTGTCAACCCAGGGCGATGGAACCTGCGCACAAGCCATCGCACACAGGAGGGTGAGCAAAAAGGACAGCCGGGCGATCACAACGGGGCGCAGCTCGGTGCGTTTTGGAAAGGGCATTGTTGGTCAGAAACAGATTGGGTCGGTCCCAGGACTCACTACAGAGTAACAAACGGACGGGCCAGCGCGACCACAGTCGAACTCCTCCGTGGCAAAGCCAACTACCTGTGAACGTCACGAACTACATGTATGACTCGTGGACATAACACCACTTCCAGTCGCCGGACTCGAACGCCTGCATTACCGGATGTCCGGTCTCTTTGAAGTGCTGATTGGCATGGCGGCCTGGCGAGGAATCGCAACAGCCGACATGGCCGCAAATGAGACATTGACGCAACTCCACCCAGCGCTGTCCCGCCTCAACACATCCCTGGCAAACCTCGCCGCTGGGCTGCACTTTGGGATTCGCTTGTTTCAGATGTTCGCACTTCGACATCAGACCTCCTCATCCCAACACAGGCTTGGATGACGCTACCGGCGCGCTGGATTCGCGCGAACCCGCTCAGACTACGGTGGTTAAGCATCCAGCGGCTACGTGATCGCGTGTCTATAATGAAATCTTGCGACGGACTTAGTCATGATTCAGACCTTATTCGGCAGTACCGAAGAAAAACCCAGTTTTCTGGAGCGCATGAAAGAGGCGGTCACGCGCACGCGCGAGAGCCTCAGCGAGCGGATCGAGGATGTCGTTGCCATCCGCAAGGAAATCGATCGAGAGACGCTTGACGATCTGGAGGCCACTCTGCTCGCCGCCGATCTTGGCACCGCGACCACGTCAACCGTTCTGGCGTCGTTGCGTGACAAAGTGGACCGCAAGCAGGTTGGCAATGTTGAAGAACTGAAACGTGTCCTGAAAGAGGAGCTGCTGGCCATCCTGGACGCGGCGGAGAAGAATCCTGTGCAGAAAGTTGACGGCGAGCCGGAAGTCATCCTGGTCGTCGGCGTCAACGGCACCGGCAAAACGACCACCATTGGCAAGCTGGCGCACACCTTGCGCGCACAAGGCAAGACAGTGCTGCTGGCCGCCGCCGACACGTTTCGCGCTGCCGCCATCGAGCAGCTAGAGGTCTGGGGCGACCGGACCGGGACCGAAGTGATCAAGAACAAGCCGGGCGGCGATCCCGCGGCCGTGCTCTTCGACGCTCTGCAGGCAGCCAAGGCGCGCAAGACTGACTACGTCATTGTGGACACGGCTGGCCGTCTGCACACCAAGGCCAGCCTGATGGACGAGCTCGCCAAGATGCGCCGCACGGCGCAGCGCTTCAGCTCTAACGCCCCGCACGAAACGCTGCTGGTGATGGATGCCACGACCGGGCAGAACGGCTTGCAACAAGCGCGGCTGTTCACGCAATCTGCCGGCGTGACCGGCATCGTGCTCACCAAGCTGGATGGCACGGCCAAGGGCGGCGTGGTGGTCGCGATCTGCAAGGAACTTGGCTTGCCGGTTCGCTACGTCGGAGTTGGGGAGAAGGTCGGTGACCTGCTGCCGTTCAACCCACGGGACTTCGTAAACTCGCTGTTCGACTGAGTGGTAGGTTCACATTTGACAATCAAATGATTGTCAATTAGTTTGCGTTTCGGAGGTTCTTTTGAGGATGCATGTTCATGAAGAAGTCTTGGCGGTAGCGAATCGTATTGGATCCCAGCGCGGTGACTGGACGTTTACTCCCTATGAGGTGGTTCAAGCACTTCCGGGGCTTAAAGAGAACTCGGTTCGCACTGATATCGTCAGCCGCTGCTGCGTGAATGCACCCAAGAACCATTTGCGCACGTGGGACTACTTCAGGCGAGTTGGGCATGGCCGATATGAGGTCTTACCCAAGTATCGTAATGCTGGGCTAAGTGCGGGAAGTCCCGCTGGCGGGCCTGCTGTCGGGAGAGCGAGTTCACGACGAGAGAGGTCCGGCCGGCCGGCCCTACGCGACGTGATTCACGCAGTCGTTCAACCGGATGAGGATGGATACTTCGTGGAATGCCTCGAGGTCGCAGTGGTCACACAAGGGGACACTCTCGATGACCTGATGCAGAACTTGAATGAGGCGCTGAGCCTTCATTTGGAGGGAGAGGACTTGGCCGCTTTGGGATTGTCAAGTCATCCGAAACTACAGTTGATTATTGAGAAACCGCTCATCCTGTGACGAAGCTGCGACAATTGTCGGGGCGCGAGGTCGTTAAGGCGCTGGGCAGTTTCGGGGTTCAACTCGTCTCAATCCGGGGCAGCCATGCCAAACTGCGGCGAGTTCTCGTCGGAGGCGAGCATCAGACAATCACGGTACCACTGCACAAAAGGTTGCGCCCCGGGACGCTTCACGCGCTATTTCGACAAGCTTCGCGCTATGTTCCGGAAGCTGACTTGAGAACTTGGTTCTTCACTGAGTAGAGATGATTTTTCAGCAGACCACGGTTGACGAGAAGTTCATGCAGCAGGCCCTGGAACTCGCCCAGCAAGGCGTGGCGCTAGCTTCGCCTAATCCGTGCGTGGGAGCAGTGCTGGTGGCCGAGAGCGGCAAGATCGTCGGTCGCGGCGTGCATACCTACGAAAACCGAAAGCATGCAGAGGTGCTGGCGCTGGAAGAGGCCGGCCAGCGAGCCTGTGGCTCCACGCTGTATCTGAATCTCGAACCCTGCACCCATGTAGGGCGCACCGGACCATGTGCCGATGCCGTGATCGCCGCCGGTGTGAAGCGTGTTGTTGCGGCCATGCGTGACCCCAATTCGCTGGTCGCCGGGCGTGGCCTGGCGAAGTTACGCGCCGCAGGGCTTGAGGTCCACGAAGGCGTCTGCGAAACAGAGGCCAGGAAACTCAACGAGGCATTCGCGAAATACATTCGCTACAAAACCCCGTTTGTCACGATGAAAACGGCGATGACGCTGGACGGAAAGATTGCTCCTCCTCCCGGCGAAAGCGACACGCCAGGGGGGTTGGCAGCCAGCGGCGGCTGGATCACGAGCGAAGAGGCGCGCGCGCACGTACACGAGATGCGTCATGCCAACGATGCCATCATGGTCGGCGTGGGCACGGTCATCGCCGACGATCCACTGCTCACGGACCGAACCGGTCTTCCCCGTCGCAGGCCATTGCTGCGCGTGATTCTTGACTCCAAGCTGCGCCTGCCGCTCGACTCGCGCGTGGTCAAGACCGCGCGGGAGGACCTTATCGTCTTCTGCTGCTTCGCCGAAGAGAACAAGAAGCGCGAATTGGAGTCGCTGGGTGTCATGGTGGAGCAGGTCCCGATGCGGCGTCCGCCTGAAGATGGCACCATCCTTTTCCCGGGAAGCGCGCCGGCGGTCGATGGCCGGCCCGATCTCGAGCGGGTGATGGCCAATCTCGGCGAACGCGAAATCACCAGCCTCATTATCGAAGGTGGGGCGATGGTCAACTGGGCAGCTCTGGCGGCGGGCATCGTGGACAAGATTTTCTTTTACTACGCACCCAAGATTCTCGCCGGCACGGGCTCCATTCCCTTTGCTCTGGGCGCGGGATATCGCCACATCAGCGAGGCGGCCTACGTCAAGGCGCTCACCTTGCACCGCTTTGGCGAAGACTTCGCTGTCGAAGGATATCTTCGTGATCCGTACGCGGACGACATACATCTGGTGCCGTCGTCGGAGAAGAATTCTTACTCATCTTGAGGTCATCATCATGTTTACCGGACTTGTTGAGGAAGTAGGAACCGTCGCCAGCATCGTGGAACACGGCGGCAATCACCGTATCACCGTCAAGGCGCCCGCCAGCGCCAGGGAGTTGAAGGAGGGCAACAGCGTCGCTGTCAGCGGCGTCTGCCTTACGGCGCTCGCCATCACGCCCGAAGGGTTCTGCGCCGATCTGGCCAGGGAGACCTGGACACGGACGTCGTTCTCCCGCATTACAGAAGGCGCGCAGGTCAACCTTGAATTGCCGTTGAAGGCTGACGGCCGCATGGGCGGCCACATGGTGCAGGGTCACGTGGACGGCACCGGCCGGTTGGTCGCTCTCGAGCCTATTCCAAATGCCGACGACTTCTGGCTGCACATCGACATTCCCGACGACCTGGAGAAGTATGTCGTATTCAAAGGTTCGATCTCGATTGAGGGCATCAGCCTCACGGTTGCCAGGCTGGAAGGTCTCCGCCTGACTATCGCCATCATCCCGCACACCATCAAGATGACGAACCTGGGTTCACTCAAGCCGGGCGATCCGGTCAACATCGAGACCGACATCGTTGCCAAGTACCTGGAAAAGTGGACGCATCGCGACGAGCAGGCCGGGGCGTTGACCGTGGAGCGCCTGGTAGCACAGGGATTCTAGGAACTCACACCCGCGGCTGGTGGGCTGGACGTCGCGAGCCGAAGTAGCGCTCGAAGTCCATGGAGTCGAGTTCGAGGAATTCCTGCACAATCGGCTCACTGCATTTGGCCATGTCGGCAAAGGTGCCGAAAAAGATGGCCTTGGCCTCGTGCAGGAAAAGCAGGCGATCGGCCAGTTTCTTGGCCAATGCCATGTCGTGGGTGACGACGATGCTGGTCAGCTTGAGTTGTTGCTTGAGCTTCTTGATCAGGTCGCCCAAAAGATGCGCCATCAGCGGGTCAACCATCGTCGTGGGCTCGTCGTAGAGCACAGCATCGGGCTGGGCCGCCAGGGCACGGGCGATTGCGACCGAACGCTTCATCCCAGTGGACAGGTCCGAAGGCAGCAGATCGCGGTACTCCCGCACTCCTACCATGTCGAGCAACCCGTCGACAATCTGGTAGATCTGCGCTTCCTCAAGTCCACCGCGTTCGCGCAACGGAAACGCCACGTTCTCGCCTACTGTGAGCGAATCGAACAGCGCTCCATTCTGGAAGACCATGGTCACCTTCTTGCGGATACGTTCCATGTCTTCCTCGCCGTAGTTGGTGACGTCCTCGTAGGCGACGTCGATTTTGCCGCGGTCGGCCTTAAGGAAACCCATGATCAGGTGCAGTGACACCGACTTTCCGACACCGCTTCTCCCCAGGACACAAACCGTTTCACCAGGCATAACATTGAAACTCACGCCGTCGAGCACGACATTGCTGCCAAATGCCTTATGTACGTCCCGAAACTCGATGTATGGTTTTCGTTCACTCAGTGTGCGCTTATGATCAGGCTTCGCCAGCGCTCCGCCTTCATCGCGCATCAGGGCCTCGTATTCTTCGGAAGTATTCACGTTTCGGAAAACCTGCGGGGAGAAGCCGGCCTCGCCTATTTCGGCCTCTGAGACGTAGCGAGTGGGAGTACGAGAAAACAGGTGTCCGATCTTGTAGTCGTCCTCTTTCAACGCCTGCTCTGCCAATGAATGCAATGGCCGTCGATACACCGCGCAGAGCGGTTGCGGTCCGCCAAGCGCATCGGGAACGACAATGAGCTCGCCAGAGTTCTGCGCCCGCTCCAGCAACCATCTGAGAAACTCAGGCGTCATCAACGGCATGTCCACGGAAAGGACGAGATTGAGCTCGGTCTCGGTCGCGCCCAGCGCGGCGTGAATGCCGGCCAGCGGACCGCAATCTGCGTAGACGTCTTCGACCACTTCGCCATACTTGGCGTAGCGGTCCCGCGGTCCAACGATGACGACTTTACTTGCTGCTGCGGCAGCGGTTTGCAACGCACGCGCCAGCAACGTCTGGTCACGAAACGACAGTAGTGCCTTGTCGACCCCCATTCGTGAGCTGCGACCGCCGGCGAGGACAAATGCGGTTACGTTCTCCACGCCGACATGATACCTGACCCAGGTTGCGGGATGGACGATGCTTTACGCTCGGGCGGGGTGAAAGGTGCTGGTCTTGGGAATACAGCCGTTGATTTCGATGGCCACAATGCGCCCTGCATGGTCGAGTTCAAGGGTTGCCGGAGCGTTGAAGACGGCATCGCCACTCAGGCCTGGCAGCGCGATAAAAACCCGGTTCTCGACGCAGGCTGCGGTAGGGTCGCGCTTCAGGAAAGACAGCGCATGATCGTTGCGGCACACCTTGGGTAGCATGAAGCTCAGGTCGGCAACATCCCCGGTTTCGGAAACAGAGACCGCCGCCTCGACTGAAATCCGCGAGGTCACTTCGTCGCCCTCGACCTCGACCGGAGGCTTGAAGCAGATGTAGTACTCAAACCCAAATTCGGGATCGAATTGGCTGCGATCAACTTGAAACGCCATAAAGGGACACCTCTGGCGCACCTGCCAGCCAGGAACAGCATGGTAAACCAAGCACGTCAGGCACGCAAAGTAGCGAGCGAGGCAACAGATCAAACACTCAACCAGACGAGAGCCTAACTTCGGGGAATAAAGTCAGCACCTCGGGGCCACGCTGATCAGGGAGTCCGTCGGCCACGCCACAAAGGGACACATCCAAAACTGATTCGCTGAGTTCTAGCTTTCAATCTGCTTGACATACAGCCGGAGTCCGACCAGAACCAGAGCAATGGCTACGAGAGCAAGCCCCAGCCCAATCCTCCGGTAACTGCGTTCAGCCAGGGCTTTCTTCCCCGCGTCCTCGTCCTTCGCAGCAGCTTCCAACCCGGGCTTAACGTCGGATTCCACCCGGGCCGGGTTGAAACTGTGGATGGCGACGCGTGCTTTGGTCAGCGCATCTCTGGCTTGAGCGAGGTCGAGCCTGGGTTGACTCACCTCCATCCCGGAACGCTCAGCCTGTCCCAGAATCTGGTCTGCATTGCCGATTGACGATCCTAGTTGAACCAGCTGTTGTTTCATTTTTCCGGCAGCCACAAAACCCGGATCTCCTTCGCTGTGACATTGCGTACAGATGGCCTTGTCCCCTGTCCCGATCAGATCGTCGGTCGGGTGCAAGATGCCGTGATTGCTGTGGCAAGTCACACACCCTGGCAGCCCCGCTGACGCGAACGCCGCCTTATGAGGACTCGCGTCAAATAACTGCGCCTGGAAGACGTGGCAGGTTGAGCAAACGTTGGCTACCGAGGCAACTCCGGGAGGGCTGGCGCCGTGGTTTCCGTGGCATGTCGTACAGGTAGGAGCGCTTAGGTCACCGCGCACCACCAAAGCGTCGTGATGGACGCTTTTACCGTACTCTGCAAACTGGTTGGTGGGAATCTTGTAGGCGCTCATATAAGCGGCATCGGCATGGCAGCGAGCGCACGTGTTGGCCACGTTGGCGGGATTGACCGTGGAACGCGGGTCGCTGGGCCCTCGTAGATCGTGCACGCTGTGGCAGTCGGTACACACGGCGACTTTGCTGTCACCTGTGGCGAAACGCTTTCCATGCACGCTGGTCTTGTATTGGCTCAATTGGTCCGTGCGCAGACTGGGATTGAATTGCCGCATGTAGGCAGGATCGGAGTGGCAACTCCCACATAACTCCGGAACCTGTTTGCGATCGATCTTGCCTTTCCATCCGGCCTTGCGGCTCATGGCCTGGTCGGGATCGTCGCTCGCCGGATCGCCGCCATGGCAACTGGCGCAGGTCAAGCCCTTTTGGGCGTGCACGTCCTGGCTGAACTTCTCCTGGCTCACGCCCACGGGCTCAGGCAATGCCGCATGGCAATCGAGGCATGAGTTTTTGGTTTGCCCGTTTCCAAGGCTTATAAGGGCGACCAGGAGACCAGCCAGCGAAACCAACCGGGCCAGTCCTGGTGACTGGATGTTACTTCGCGAGATATCCATAAAGACTCATACCTGCCACGTAAGCGAGAGCGAAGACTGCAACTCCAGTAATCCATCGCTTGGTGCTCGAGGGTTGATCGCTTTCGAAAAACGGCAGCAGAAGCCACAGCAGAGCGGCCACGCCGAAAGCCAGTACTCCGAGAACCTCCCCGTCGATAAACCAAACCTTGGAAGGAATTAGCTTGAGCGTTTGGAACATGAACAGGAAGTACCACTCGGGCTTGATTCCGGCGGGCGCCGGCACAAACGGATCCGCCTTGACCCCCAAGTTCCAGGGAAAGATTGCGGCTAGCGCACCTAGCACGCCCAGAGCCAGATACCAAGCCATCAATTCGCGCAGTAGAAAATTGGGGAAAAACTTCATTTCACGCTTCTTAACGGGATTGGCCTTCCACTCGATTTCCAGCTTGGGAGGCACGCTGATACCAGCGTGTTGGACTAACAACAGGTGGAGCAAGATAAACAAAGTCGCCAAGCCCGGCAGCACGGCAACATGAAATCCGAAGAAGCGCGTCAGGGTGGCTCCGCTTACCTCTTCGCCACCGCGAAGGAAGATCATCACGGGCTTGCCGATAACCGGAACCTGCCCGGCTACCTCGGTGCCAACCTTGGTGGCGAAAAAGGCCAGGGTATTCCAAGGCAGCAGATACCCGCTAAAACCGAACCCCATGACGAGAAAGAGCAGGATTACTCCCGTTATCCAGGTGAGCTCACGCGGCTTGCGGTAAGCCTTAAGGAACAGCACGCTGAACATGTGCGCGAAAGCGGTAAAGATCATCAAGTTGGCGGACCACGAGTGAATGGAACGTACCAACCAGCCAAACTGTACCCGGGTCATGATGTACTGGACACTCTCGAACGCTTCGTTTGCTCCCGGCCGGTAGTACAGAAGCAGCAACATTCCGGTCAGCACCTGGATGACGAACAGGAAAAGGGTAATGCCTCCCAAGAAATACCAATAGGACAGCCGGTGCATGGGAACGGACTTCTTCATCAGCGGAGCGACTAGCTCATCCCAGCCCAATCGCTCCTCCAGCCAACTGTGTATGCTGCCGATACGGCTCATCTCAGGCCTCCCCACGACGCCTCACGAAGATCTCATCGCCGCGAACTTGCACTTCATAGCTTTCCAGAGGGCGCGGCGGAGGACCAGAGACATTGCGGCCGCTCAGGTCGTACATACCGTTATGACAGGCGCACCAGACCTCGTGCAGATCAGGCCGGTACTGCACGGTGCAGGAGAGGTGCGTACAGGTGGCCGACATCGCACGATACTCGCCGCCGGCAGTGCGAATGAGGAGCCCTGGGCGGCTGCCGAAGCGAAAGATTTTTCCGCTATTAAGCGTCAACTCTCCCACCCGGCCAGCCACAACAGAATCGCTTCCGAGATCGGATGCTTTGGGTGGAATCAGGTAGCGCAAAACAGGATAGATAAAAGCGATGGCAGTGGCCACCAAGCCGCCACCCAGGAGTATCTCAACAAACCGTCTGCGAGCCATCGGTGGCGCCATCCGATCACCTGGGTTGCTCAATCCGTCGTTGCTTGGTGTCATTGCTGCTCCTCCCATGAACTATTTTTCTTGCCCCCGGACCGTGGCGAACCGACCAGAACTTTGATCGGATTCAGCTCTGCTGCCCTTAAACGATGCCCCCCGATAGAACCTGGGCAACGACGATCCGGATCCGCTACTCGAAGCGCGACCCTTCTCGCCCCGTCTCCCCAAAACCCTAACGAGGACTTCCCCACCCGTATGGTAGATATAAGAACGAATTTCGACATGCGGTGTCCCAGGTCACTAAGGCAAGTGATGCCGCTCACATGAGCCTGGGTCGGCGGAGAAATAGCTCGTCCGGGCTGAGGACTGTCCGGGGAGGTCAGCGTCCGACCGTCTCGGGCTGTTTGACACTCCCACAGCGACAAATCGGGGTTATCCACCCGGCTCTGATATATTTTTCGTTCCAGTGTTTCCGGAACCAGGATGCCAACTTTCTCGCCGTCCGAGGTCGCCAAAGAAAACGTGAAGGCCGTGCAGGATTACTCCCTGCTCGCCGGCCGGTCTTTAAGTAATATCTTTGGACGTCCTCGTTACTACGCCGACACGCTGCTGCAAGCTGACCTGATCGGCGTGGGGTCGCTTCCCATTGTCGTGCTCATCGGCTTCTTTACCGGCGCGGTGCTGGCGCTGCAAACCTCCAGCACGTTGCAGCAATTCGGTTCGCTCTCCCTCACGGGCAAACTGGTTGCGCTCTCCATGGTGCGCGAACTCGGGCCGGTTCTGACCGGAATCCTGGTGGCGGGTCGAAATTCCAGCGGCATGGCCAGCGAACTTGGTTCCATGCAAGTCACCGAGCAGATCGACGCCATGCGTGCCATGGGAGTCGATCCCACCAAGAAACTGGTTACGCCGCGGGTGGTCGCCACCGTCGTCATGCTCTTCTTCCTTAGCGTCATCTCGGACCTGGTGGGGTTGACCGGCGGCTTCATGATCTCCTACTTCCTGCTGGGGCTTGACGCCAATCAGTACTGGACGACGGCTTACCAGGCGCTGCGCTTCGGGGACGTATTCATGGGCTTGTCGAAGCCTGTGGTCTTTGGCTTCATCATCGCCACCATCGGCTGTTATTACGGGATGTCGGCGAGGGGCGGCACGCAGGGAGTCGGGAGGGCAACCACGCAGGCCGTGGTCGCTGCCTCCGTGCTGATCGTGGTCAGCGATTTCTTCCTGACGAAGCTGCTGATGGGGATCTTTGCCTACTAGCCATGTCGAGCCTCGTTCCTCAAGTCGAACAACCGGAGGCGCGCATCGGGCGACCCGACGAACCGGTCATCACGTTCAAGGACGTGGAGATCGGCTTCGACAATCCGGTGCTCGAGGGAATCTCCTTTCACCTTCCACGGGGCGAAACCAAGGTTCTCCTGGGCGCAGCAGGCACCGGTAAAACTCTGATTCTGAAGCTGGTGCTGGGATTGATCAAGCCCGATGCCGGTCGCATCACCGTTCTCGGCGAAGAAGTAACCCAGATGCGCGAGGAGGACCTGTTCGAACTGCGCCGGAAAATCGGCATGGTTTTTCAGGAAAGCGCGCTATTTGATTCGCTGACGGTCGAGCAAAACGTCGCCTATCGTCTGATGGAGGAAACCGGCAAGCTCACGGACGAGATCCATGCGCGCGTGCTGGAAGCGTTGCGGTTCGTCGAGTTGGAACACACGGTAAACCTGTTTCCGTCTGAACTCTCAGGGGGCATGCGGCGAAGAGTGGCGATCGCGCGCGCGATTATCACAGGGCCCGAGATTCTGCTTTACGATTCCCCGACTGGCGGACTCGACCCCGTTACCTCAAACACGATCATCGAACTGGTGGTGAAGCAGCGAGATGTGTACCAGACCAGTTCCCTGCTGGTGACGCACCGCCTTCAGGATGCCTTCACCATGGCGAGCCACTACTTCGATCGAGAGCAAAACAAGATGGTGCCGGCCACGGACGGCAAGGTCCGCGATCTTCATACCAAGTCCTTGATTCTCCGCGACGGCAAGATCATCTTCGAGGGCACTGCTGCGGAACTGCTGCGTTGCACCGATCCCTACATTCGCGAATACCTGAGTTAGACGCTCTGTGTGGCAGCCTCAGCACGCGTGGTTGCAAAGCGTTGTTGGAATCGCGCGAGCCGCGCTTGCGCCTCCGGTGAGCTTTCCACGAACTTCTGCATCGTTGCGCCGAAAGCCTCCATTTCGCGGGATTGGTCAAGAAAGCACCACCTCGGCCAACTATGGCTCTTTGTGGCGCGAGGTGGTGTACCTCAAGGATTTTCGTTGCGGGTCGGTCTCAGCCCGCCGCCATCTGGGCGAAGGCCTCGCGGGCGCGCCGCTCCATCTCTTCCGGCGAAACGTCCTCGACGTGCTGTCCGAGCGCCCAAGTGTGACCAAAGGGGTCCTTGATCTGGCCGTAACGGTCGCCCCAGAACTGGTTCGCCAACGGCATCGTCACAGTTGCGCCGGCACTGACAGCCTGGTTGAAGACTGCGTCGATACCGTCCATGTAAAGATTCAGGACCACGGGGCTGCCACCCAATGTTTTCGGGGACGGCGAACCCATGCCCGGAAACTCGTCGGCCAGAAACAGCCTGGAGTCGCCGATTTTGAATTCCGCATGCATCACTTTTCCCTCTGGAGTTTTATGAACCCCAGCTACTTGCGCTCCGAACGCCTTTTTGTAAAACTCCAGCGCCGCGTCGGCGCCATCTACGACCAAATGTGCAGTAATCGTATGTGAACCCTCGGGAACCGCTTTCACTGCCATATCGTCATTCTCCTTTGCCAAGAAATGCCCGGCGGTGAGGCCGGGCTGGATTCTGCTGAAAACGTCTGCCTATTATGCAACAGCTACGGGCTGTATCTCCCGCGAGTAGTCACATTTAACCGTACTTTCATCACTGGCTTTCTTCTTGCCGCGGCGTTTGGGCTCGTCAGCCTCGGTGCGTCTGTTATTCGGACAAACAATTACCGTCCCCGATTTCAAGGTCTTCTCCAACAGATACGGGCTGCCGCACTCGGGACACGCTTCGGCTATCGGCTTATACGCCGAGGTAAACCGGCATTTGGGATAATTGGAACAACCGTAGAAGAAATTCCCGCGACGCGCCTTCTTCTCCGCCAGGTCTCCAGTCTTGCAGTCGGGGCACTTCACGCCGATGTAGTTCTGCTTCACCCACTTGCAATCGGGATAACCGCTGCAGGAGATGAACTCTCCATAGCGGCCATGGCGTAGCAGCAGATTACGCCCACATTGCGGACACTTTTCATCGAGTGGAATGTCAGGTACCTTCTTCGCCTGGTCAAGCCGGCGGGTCGTCTTGCAGTCGGGATATCCGGTGCACGCCATGAACTGCCCAAACCGCCCGCGCTTCAACACCATGGGCCGGCCGCAATTCTCGCAATACTCTTCCTGCGTCGTCTCCTGAAGCTCGGCGGAGTCCAGGTCCGGCAGGTCGATGGGATTTTCCTTGGTAAAGGTGCAACTGTTGGGATCCATCCTGTCATACGCGCTGCAGGCGTAAAACGATCCGTGCTTGCCCCACTTGATGACCAGCGGAGAGCCGCACCGTTCGCACTTCTCGTCGGTGGGCTTTTCCATCCGCTTCACGTTCTCCATGTGCTTTTCGGCGTAGTGGAGGTCTTTCTCGAACTTCTTGTAAAACTCGGCCAGCGCGTCGGTCCAGCGCTCTTTGCCGTCTTCAATTTCGTCGAGTTCCTCTTCCAGCCGCGCGGTGTATTGCGGATCGAAGATGTCCTTGAAGTTCTCCACCAGCAAGTCGGTTACGACAAAACCAATCTCGGTGGGGATGAACTTCCCACCGATCTTCTGCACATACTGGCGCTCCTGGATGGTACCGATGATCGCAGCGTAGGTTGAGGGACGGCCAATGCCGCGCTCTTCCAGTTCTTTCACCAGCGACGCTTCGTTGTAACGCGGCGGCGGCTCCGTAAAATGCTGCTCGGCATCAATGGGTTCCTTGAGCGTAAGCTTTTGCCCCTCAGTCAGCACCGGCAGCTTGTGCTTGAGCGCCTCGTCCTCTTCGTCCTTGCTGTCTTTCGCTTCTTCGTAAACCTTAAGGAAGCCTTCGAACTTAAGCACTGAGCCCGTGACGCGGAAGCGGTATACATCGTTGCCATTCTTGGCGTCAATGTCCACCGTGGTCTGGTCGAAGACCGCGGGGTTCATCTGCGAGGCCACAAAGCGCTGCCAGATGAGCTTATAAACCTTGTATTCGTCGTCCTGCAGATATTTTCTGATCGCGTCGGGATGACGAAGCGCCGAGCTGGGACGAATGGCCTCGTGCGCATCCTGGGTGTCTTTCTTCGACTTGTACGTGTTCGGAGATTCAGGCAGGAACTGCGGACCGTAATTGCTTGCGATCAGCTCGCGCACTTCGGTCAGGGCCTCATTCGAGACCCGCGTCGAATCCGTGCGCATGTACGTGATGAGTCCAACCGTACCCTCGTCGCCCAGATCAACGCCTTCGTAGAGGCGCTGCGCGAGGATCATGGCGCGCTTCACGCTGAAGCGCAGCTTGCGCGAAGCATCCTGTTGGAACTTGCTGGTGGTGAATGGGGCCGCCGGACTGCGCCGTCGTTCGCGCTTGTCGATCGAGCGGACACTCCAGTCGGCGTCCTCCAGTTGGGACTTCAGCTTGCCGGCTTCCTCGCCATTGGGAATCGGCGTTTTCTCGTCGCCGACGCCGATGAACCGCGCCGTAAACGCGGGTGGCTTGGCAGCCTGCAAGTGCGCGTCGAGGGTCCAGTACTCTTCCTTGACGAATACCTTGATGTCGCGTTCGCGCTCGACTATGAGCCGCAGGGCCACGGTCTGCACCCGCCCCGCGGAGAGGCCACGGCGAACTTTATCCCACAGCAGCGGCGACACCTGGTAGCCCACCAGTCGGTCAAGCACGCGGCGGGCCTGCTGCGCGTCCACCAGGTTGCGGTCGATGTCGCGGGGATGCTGAAACGCCTCCTGCACCGCGCGCTTGGTGATTTCGTTGAAGGTGACGCGGCGGATATTCACCGGCGACTTCTTGCGCTTCTTGCCATCAATCGCGTCGCCGCCAAGTTCCTCGGCAAGGTGCGCGGCGATGGCTTCGCCCTCGCGGTCCGGGTCAGGCGCCAGGTAGATGGTATCCGCCGACTTCGCCAGCTTCTTCAGCTTGGCGACGACCTTCTCCTTGCCCGGGATCACTACGTACTCCGTCGAGAAATCGTTATCGAGATCGACTCCGAGCGACTTCTTGGGCAAGTCCTTGATGTGGCCGAACGAGGCTTCAACCTCGTAGCCCGCGCCCAGATATTTTTGGATCGTCTTCGCTTTTGTGGGCGATTCGACGATGACTAAACCTTTTGACAATGGAACCTCAATGTGTACGAAGCTAGCACGAGTTGCAACAAAAGCCGAAACCGGGCTGTCAGCCGTCAGCCATCAGCCGTTAGCTAAGGCTAATCTCCCCAAGCACTTAGAAAACTTGAAAACCCCCAGGTGATTACGCTCCGGGAATTGTATTAGAAGTGCTGGCCTGAATCTTTCTCTTCAGCGCATTCAGCATTTGCTTAATCTCGATGACCTCAGACCTTGCGCGCTCATAGCTCAACGGGCCAAGAAAGGTCAGGTCGTGGGCAAGTAGCAACTGGTATTCGACTTCATTCGCGGATTCCGAAAGCAATTTGCACGAACCTCGCGAACTCCGGTTGTGTACGCCCACATCCTTCCGCGAGATTAGTGCCGATCGACGAGGAGGCACGTCGCAATTGACTTGTCAGTCCAAACATCTCGGTTCGCGGAAAGGTCTTTGTGAGCTGATAGATCTCCAGCGTAAGGTGGTGGACCTTTTCCCAGACGGATAAATTGCGAAAGTTCTGCATCGAAGCTCCCCCTGCTTGGCTTTAGCTGAAGGCTGATGGCTGACAGCTGAAGGCTGACCGCCTCCCTCACATCGTCCTCACGTAATACTTCCCCGGCAATTGGCGAATGCGGCCGCTCAGCTCCAGTTCGAACAATGCGCTGAAAATTTCCGAAGAGGACAGATGCGAACTCAGGCGCTCGACCAATTGGTCGATGTGGGTGGACTCATCCGACCGCAATAGCGCGAAGATCTTCTTTTCCGCCGGGGGCAAATCGGCCGCCTCAAACAAGGATGCAGCCGGGCCGTCTTCCGATTCAGGCGACTCCGGCGGCGTCAGTGCCAGTCGAGTGTCCGCAGGCAAAGCTTCCCACACATCCTCCCACGTCGCGACCAGCGCAGCTCCTTGCTTTATCAATGTGTTAGGGCCCCAGGAGAGCTTGTTGGTCACGTTGCCCGGCACCGCAAATACCTCGCGACCCTGCTCCAGCGCGCAGCGTGCGGTCACTCTCGTGCCACTGAATTCTCCAGCCTCCAGCACCAGCACCCCGATCGAGATGCCGCTGATGATGCGGTTGCGGATGGGGAAATTCTGTGGGGCCGGAAATGTCCCTAAGGGAAACTCCGTCAGGATCGCACCGCCTGACGCCAGGATCTGGTCAGCGATCTTCCGGTTTTCCTTGGGATAGACCTCGTCGATCCCAGTGCCCCAGATGGCGACCGTGCGCCCGTGCGCGCTCAAGGCGCCGCGGTGGGCGGCGGTATCAATCCCGCGTGCCATACCGCTGAACACGATCAGTCCACGAACCGCAAGATCGCAAGCCAGGCGCTCGGCCATGCCCGTACCGTAGGGCGTCGGATGCCTGGTTCCAACAATCGCAATACCAGTTTTGTCTATGACTTCCGCGTCACCTTTGAGGTAAAGCACGAGTGGTGGATCGTAGATTTCCAGCAGCCGTCGTGGATATTCCGCGTCGCCCGGGACGATCACCCTGGCGCCCAATTCTTTAGCGCGGTCCATCTCCTCAGCCGCTAGTTCGAGTGACTTGCCTAGCGCAATGCTCTGCGCCGCCGCAGCCTGCAGCCCAGCAGCTTCCAGGGCGGTCAGCGAGGCCGCAAACAAGCGATCGATTCCGCCAAACCCCTCCACCAACCTGCGGCCCCGCCCGGCGCCAACCCCGGGCGTCAGTGACAACGCAAGCCACTGTAATTGGCGGGTCACGGTAAACTCCTGGGTCCGACCCCTTACTTCCGTCTGCATGGCAAAACTCCTGCGTATTCTCCGACCTGTGCGGAGGGTAACCTCCTACCTGGTTACCGTCAAGGTCACACGTCACCAAGGCCAGTGCCAACGCGGGGCCTGCTAGACTCGATGTTTCATGCCCGGTCTGCGAATCTCTGCTATCTCCTACTTGAACACCGCGCCTTTGATGTGGGACTTCGAACACGGCGACGCGGGCCGCGACTTCCAGATCGAATACACCGTCCCGTCGGCCTGCGCCGCTGCCCTGGCTTCAAACCAGGCCGATATCGGGATCATCCCGGCCTTTACCTATGCTGAAATCCCCGGGCTCGTCATCGTGCCAAACGTGGCCATAGCCGCCAAGGATCGGGTGCGCTCAATTCTTCTGGTCAGCAAGAAGCCGCTCGAGGAAGTGCAGACCGTGGCCACGGACTCCAGTTCGCGAACGTCGGTTGCGCTTTTGCAGGTGCTGTTCGCGAAGTTCTTCGGAGGCCAGCGCCAGCTGACGCCACATGCTCCGGCACTTGACGCCATGCTGCGACGGCACGACGCGGCGCTGCTGATCGGAGATGCGGCACTGCAAGTACCAGCCGGCTCCGGCTACCTTCTTTACGACCTAGCGCACGAGTGGCGCCAGCGGACAGGTAAGCCATTCGTCTTCGCGTTCTGGGCGGTACGGCTCGACGCTCTCAGCCGGCTGCCCCGCGGACTGAATCTCGTCGAGGTATTCCAACGTTCACGAGACCGCGGCCTTCAGCCGGAAAACATCGCTGCCATCGCGGAAGAGTGGTCCCTGAAACTCGCCTTAAGTTCCGACGACATTCGCCACTACCTCACCGAGAATATCCACTACTATCTTGACCGCGAAAATCATGCCGGGCTGCAACTCTTCCTGCAGTACTCGTGCGAAACCGGCCTCCTTCCCGGCCTTCCTGAACTGCGATTCCTCGGCCCCGTAGCGTTCGGCAGCGTCCGCAAGTAGGTTCTGTGGTCTGGCTTGAGGAATACCCTGGCGGTACGTTTTGCATCAAGATTGCACTCAAGCCTGAACTTCGTCCGCCTATCATGCTTCTAACGAGTCAGGATTTTCAGGCGCAGTTACACGGAACCCAACAGATGCATCTTCTTGCTGCCGCAGTGTTGAAGAAAACGTTCTGGAGCGCTCTCCGCAAGCTGGGAGGCCCAGGACTGATTCTGCTCGGTCTGGCCGACAATTCCTTAGTCCCCCTGCCCGGCAGCATGGACGCGTTCACCATCTTCTTGTCGGCGGCTCACAAGGACCTGTGGTGGTATTACGCCATCATGGCAACCATCGGCTCGGTCCTGGGCGGATACTTGACTTATCGGCTTGGGGCGGAGGGCGGCAAGGAAACTCTAGAGAAGAAGATTTCCAAGCGACGCGCGGAGAAGGTATACCACATCTTCGAACGCTACGGATTCTGGTCGGTTTCGATTGGCGCCATTTGCCCTCCGCCGATACCGATCGTTCCGTTCCTCATTGCTGCCGGCGCCATGCACTATCCCCGAGGAAAATTCCTGACCGCGCTGACGCTGGGACGCGGAGTCCGCTACACCCTGGTGGCATACTTTGGATCAATCTACGGGCATCACATCCTTCACTGGCTGGGAAGCTATTACCGGCCGGTTTCATACGTGCTGATCGCCCTGGCGGTGGCCGGTGGTCTGGTGGCTCTCTATCAGTTGAGGCGCCATCAAGGCCAGCAGAAGGACAAGCCCAAAACCCAAGTCGCCGGTCGCATTCACAAAGTTCCGTGAGAGCTCCTACTTCGGCGAGATACCATTTCGGTCGTAACGACGCGCCCCAACTCAAGGATATCCATTCAGGCTGCTGAAAAAGTCGCACTGTGGGCGTTTTGTATCAGGGCACGACCCTTCGGCTTCGCTCAGGGCAGGCTTTCAGTCGTGCCGATAAGTCGTTTATTTTTGTCATCCCTCGCGGGCTTCAGTCCGCGAGGGATCTGCTTTCGTGCTCACTCAAACATCCAGCGCGTCACACCCGTGGGAAACTGCTTTTCGGGCATGGCAAACACGAAGGTAGGACGGACCTCGTACACCGGTCCCCGCTTGGGATCGAGTTCCCAACCGTATTTGGCTTTGTAGTCGGTGTATGCTTGCTGCGGAATCTTGTCGTCATCCAGCTTTCGTGCAACGCCTTCAACGATGACAGCTTCTTCTCCATTCTCGTTGCATACAACGCAGTTTGGATTCTGCTGAAGGTTGCGCGCTTTGCGCGTCGTGGCGCCCGTGCTGAAGTAGTACGCCCCGTCGAGCCAGATGCCCCATATCACCATGGTGTGTGGCTTGCCATCCGGACGAACGCTGGTGAGCCAGCAATTGTGCGACCGGCTGATGCGTTCCTCCGCCCATGTCCACGGCAACGCGCCATCCAGCGATTTAGGGACGCCATAGCCTTGCATGTGAGGACGCGATGCCTTCGGTCCGCGGCCTATGCTTTCATCTGCCATCGTTCCCCAATTGCATCCTTCCCTCAATGTCTATGACAAGTTAATACGCGAAGTAGGGCCCCATGCCTCCTGGAGTGCTCATGTTCTCGATGGCGGTAAATACGTCCCTCCCGAAGAAGAACGAGAGTCCCCAGTCGAAGCTGGAGCTTGCTCCGCTGCCGTTCGATCCGCTTAGGGTGCTGAACGCTGCGTTGCTGCTGTTGTTGTTACCGAACAGCGTGTTCGCATTCTCGATGGCGAAGTTAACCGTACCCTGATTTCCATTCGCGCCTTTGTTCGTCGCCGTGAGGTCGTCCGGCGAGGTGGTTGGGCAGTACCACGCATCGTTGGGTTTGGGACACGTCGGTATATTCGAGTCGGAGAAAAAGAACCCGTTGGAGCCGCTATCGATGAAGCTCGAGGGATAGCTGTTGCCGTTAAACATCGTGGTGATGTTCCCGGCGTTGCTCCCGCTTTCAGGCACCGTGTAAACCGTGGCGCTTCCCAACCCATTGTTCGATTCCGTGCCAATACCGAAGATCAGAAACCCGTTTGCGGTCATCACTCCACCATCGGGAACCGACGGGAACTGGATTAGCACTCCATTGTTGTCCGTGGCAAACATTGCCACAGGGTTGGCCACTTGCTGCGCCAGGGTGACATTTGTTGGGTTGCAGCCCGAGGCAGGACAATCGTAGTAAGCAGCTGGAGGCGGACTGTTCGATACGCACGCCGGACCGCAATCCTGCTGGAAAAGCCCAACCCCAATGAGGGCATTAGCTCCGAAGGCATCCGCACTTCCGCCCTCGTTTCCGCCTGATCCCATGCTCCGACTGGAGCAACTGCTCGGAACCGGTGGGGAACTTGACGACGGAATCATCACCTGCACTGGCACATTCGATGCTTTCTCGCCCGACACAAAAATGTCGGCCGCAGCCACGGGGCCCCACACATACCCGTCGAGGAATACCAAACACTCATCCAGGGGGTTGCCATTGGAGTCATTGGCTTGCGGCAACGAGATGCTCAGTATGGAAGACACAATGCGTAAACCGGACGACCCGGTGTCCACCGAAACATGATCAATGGTTTGGCACAGAGGAGACGGAGGAGTATTACCCGGGACACAAACTGTAATGGTCACAAACGGCACGTTGACGTCGGAAATGTTTTGCGGATCCGGACCCGCATCCACCACCAGTGGAACAACGTTGTTCGCCGCCTGCGTGGGATTCACCATAACGGTTGCCGTTCCCGACTTGGTCGAGTCCTGCGTTGAAGTTGCGGTCACGGTTACGTTCGTCGGCGAAGACACGATTGGCGCGGTCAGCAGTCCCGAGGATGAAACCTGCCCCGCACTTGTGCTCCAGCTAACGCTCAAATTCCCCGTGCCCATGACCGCGGCGGAGCACTGGCTGGTTTGGCCAGACTGGACCGTTGTGGGCGAGCACGTAACCGTCACTGAGCTGATCGTCGATGCAGGATTCACCGTCACAGTTGCTGTACCCGACTTCGAGGCGTCTTGCGTCGAGGTGGCTGTAATTGTGACCAGGAGCGAGGTATTCCCTCCGCTGGGCGCGGTGTACAAGCCAGAGGACGAGATCGACCCGGCGCCGCGCTGGCTGGCCGTCCACGTGACCGCGGAACTGAAATTGCCGGTGCCCATCACCGTGGCAGAGCATTGACTGGTCTGGCCGTAGTTGATGGTCGAGGGGGAACATGCTGCGGTCACCGAGGTGATCGTCGAAGATCCGCCGCCGCCATTACTGGACCCGCAGGCCGCCATCCACAATACAGTTGTCGCCACAAAGAACATCTTAAATTTGCGCACGGTATCCCCCTCAGTGGATTTCGCTGGCCTGGACGCCCTGCGGCACTAATTTCGGAATGTAGGCCTGTCCGCGGAAACTTCGCACGTGTCCGGTTTCGTACACCACCAAACCCGGGGTCTCGATCACAACCGGACCGCGCCTTTGGCGCACTTGCTGCGACGACGCAGCCGCCTGCTGTGCCTGCTGGATAATACGGACCCAGCAACTGCTGCAGGTCGGGCTTGAACTGGCCTTCCCAGGCGACGCCGAAGACCGCTCCTTGTGGCGAGGCGAACTCCCGCACCACGGTTCCACTTGGCGTAGTGATTTCGTGCATCACGTAGGTGCGATTGTCCACGCTGCGCAGCGTTCCCTTCATGCGCGCCTGATCGTTGAGGACGGAAGCCGCAGTGTCGCCCAAAACCGCTACTGCCGGCAGCGGCAGTATGAGCAGCAACGATACAATCAAGAATCCTGTGGCCTTTTCGGAATACATGCCTACGAACTTGAGGATGTTCATGGAGTCCGCCTTCCCGCATTTATGAAACTGAGCGGCAACGGTTCGTGGTGTATAAACTCGATCTTGGGAGGATTGTCGCGAGCTCAGCTCCCTCCTAGCTTACAACCAAGTTGACTTCCGCTACGCGATTTTCGTGATGCAGCTTCCCTGCAAAACAGTGGGAAGGTTAGAATGTCATCTTGGGTTGCAAGGTGCCATGTCTTTAACCAAAGCTGCAGCGCTCGAAATGTACCGCTCCGATGACCTGATCGGTATCGGCATGGAAGCCGACGGGGTGCGCCGCAAGCTCCATCCCGAGGGCGTGGTCACCTACATCATCGATCGCAACATCAACTACACCAACTTCTGCACCGAGTACTGCACCTTCTGTGCCTTCTATCGCCCGCTCAAAGGCAAGCTGGCGAAGGAGGGCTACTTACTCGATTTCGACACCATCTACGACAAAGTACGCGAGACGGTGGAGCTGGGAGGCACCGGTATCCTGCTCCAGGGAGGGCTGCATCCCGACTTGAAGATTGAGTGGTATGAAGCCCTGCTGGGCGGCATCAAGCAGCGCTTCCCGCAAGTCCATCTGCACTGTTTCTCGGCCTCCGAGATCATCTGCATCGCCGAAGTCAGCGGCTTGAGCATCGAGGACACCATCCGTCGGCTGCGCGATTCCGGTCTCGATTCCATTCCCGGCGGCGGCGCCGAGATCCTCGACGACGAAGTGCGTTACAAGATTGCCCGCCTGAAGTGTCTGACCAACGACTGGCTCAACGTGCACCGCACCGCTCACAAGCTCGGCATGCGGACCACCGCCACCATGATGTTCGGCGTCGGTGAGACCTACGAGCATCGCATCAATCACTTCCAGTGCATCTACGATCTGCAGGAAGAAACCGGCGGCTTTACCGCATTCATTCCCTGGTCGTTTCAGCCGCAGAACACCGCGCTTGGCGGACGTGGATGGAACGAGGCTACCGCGGTCGAATACCTGAAGACACTGGCCATCGCGCGCATCTTCCTCAGCAATTTCAAGAACGTCCAGTCAAGTTGGGTGACGCAAGGCCTGAAGGTCTGCCAGACCGGCCTGCGCTTCGGCGGCAACGACGTAGGCTCGGTGATGATCGAGGAAAACGTAGTTCGCGCCGCCGGGGTCCGCAATTGCACCACCGAAGAGGAACTACGCCGCATCATCCGCGATGCTGGATTCCGCCCGGCGCAGCGCGACACACTCTACACCAAGTTCTTCCTCAACTGACCCTCGCGAACCCCTTGGTCTTGCTGCAACCTGTTACACTTTTCCGCACGAATATGCCGCGCCTCGCTGAAAGCCTTCGCTCGCAGTTGTTTGCCGATCCTGAAGGCAAGTTCGTCCACGATGCCATTCTCGACTCGTGCCGCCAGCATGCCGGCAAGATCGCCATTATTGACACCTCTTGCAGCCCCGCGAGGCGTCTCACCTACGGCGCCTACGCCGAGCTGGTGGAGCGGGTGGCGCGTAACCTGGTGGGCAGCGGCGTTCTCCCTGGGGAAGTAATCGGTATCTTTCTCCCGAACTGTTGGGAGTTCGCGGTCGCTTTTCATGCCGCCACGCTGGCTGGCGCCATTCCCACCACATTGAATCCGACCTATCGCGAGCGCGAGGTCCGATATCAACTGGAGAACTCCGACGCAGTCGCGCTCATCACCGACGGCTCGCTGCTCACCGGCATCCGTTTGGGCGGGCTCCCTGCGCTGCGCAACACCTACACCATCCGTGCCCCCGGGCCCGGTGGAACCCAACCGTTCGACATCCTGTTCAAATCTACTGCTACTCAGTGGCCCCAACCGGAACACGACTCGCGCACGACGCTGGCGACGCTTCCCTTCTCCAGCGGTACCACGGGCCTGCCCAAAGGCGTCATGCTGTCGCACTACAACCTGGTCGCCAACGTTTACCAGACACTCACCAAAGGTGAGGTCGGCGCGGTAAGCGATGACGATGTCCTCCTCTGCTTTCTGCCTCTGTATCACATCTATGGGTTGACGGTTGGCCTGAACCTCGCGCTCATGCGGGGCTGC
The DNA here is from genome assembly GCA_963831675.1 of uncultured Acidobacteriaceae bacterium. Classification (GTDB taxonomy): domain Bacteria; phylum Acidobacteriota; class Terriglobia; order Terriglobales; family Acidobacteriaceae; genus Bog-257. Next base: position 12,134 of record CAWHRM010000028.1, on the reverse strand, counting down.
ACCCTGGTGCTGATGCCGCGCTTCGATTGTGAACGCTCGTTACAAATCACGGTGGAAGAGGGGGTGACCCTCACCCTGTGCGTGCCGCCCACCTTGCTGGCGTATTGCCAGGCGGCGGAGCACGGCAAGTTCCCACGCCAGCATCGCCTGCGTTGGGCCAAATGCGGCGCGGCGCCCCTGGCGCCAGAGTTGGCGCGCCGCTTCACCCAGAGCACGGGTGTCCCCATTCGCCAGGGTTACGGAATGACCGAGGCATCGCCCGTGACCCACGTGGGATTTTTGCTGCCTGAGCTGTACCGCCCCGATTCCGCCGGCGGTCCTGTGGCGCAAACCGAATGCCGGGTGGTGGACGCCAACGAAAACGAAGTTGCGCAGGGGGAGTTGGGCGAACTGGTCATGCGTGGCCCGCAGATCATGCAGGGCTACTGGAAGTCTCCCGACGCGACTGCCGCAGTACTGCGCGATGGCTGGTACTGGTCGGGCGACATCGTTCGCACCGATGAGCTTGGTCTGTATTACATCGTCGACCGCCGCAAGGAGATGATCAAGTACAAGGGATTCTCGATTGCGCCGGCCGAGGTCGAATCCGTATTGCTGGAGCATCCCGCCGTGCGTGACTGCGGCGTAGTGGGGCGCACCGACCAGGAAGGTGAAGAGGCGCCCTGCGCGTTTGTAGTCCTCCGCGACACCGAAGTCGCTAACAGGGAAACCGAAACTGCCCTGCAGGAGTTCGTCGCCGAGCGCCTCTCGCGCTACAAGATGCCGCGCGAGATACATTTTGTGCAATCGCTGCCCCGCACTGCCTCCGGCAAGATTTTGCGCCGCGACCTTCGGAAATTGCTGTAAGCCCTTCCAATTCCCAACTCACATCTCTGTGTGACGCACGACACCGCGCCCGTGCCCAGTTCAACTTAGACTAAAGCTGGCTTCATAACCCCGCGTCAGTCGCGGACTTTCATGGAGGAAACATGTCCCGGAAATCAAGGATCGCTGTTCTTGTGGCGATCATCACTCTGTTGTGCACCACCGCACTCCTGGCTACCGACACCACAATGGGCATTGCCCAGAAACAGACCCTCACTCTGACTCAGCCGACGGTTGTAGGTGGAACCCTGCTGCCGGCCGGTGACTACAATGTCACACATGAGATGCAGGGCCAGACTCACATCATGACCTTCAAACAGATCGGCGGAAACGCCGAAGTGAAGACGAAGTGCAACCTGGTTCCATTAACCAAGAAGGCCACTCGCAACGAGCAGGTTTTCAAAGAGGACGCCCAGAACCAGCGGGTATTGCTCGAAATGACCTTCCGCGGCGACGCTGCGACGCACGTGCTGGCACAGTAGGAAGGCACGACAACTGAGTCGGCGACCATTCTGCCCACGCAGGATCCAGGAAATTCTTACACCCTAGAGACCCGTTAACCAGCGGGTCTTCTATCTCGTACAAGCTTTCTGACTTTCCCTTACAATCGCGCGAAACTCCTCATCCTCTAGCAGCCCGCCTTTCTCGATGGCCTTCCGCTTCACTCCCTCTAAAACCGCGGCGCGGGCCGATTCCGGCAAATCCAGACCCAGCGCTTCTGCCCTCAGCCGGACGCTGTCGAGACCGCTCTTCTTGCCCAGCACAATGCCACGCTGCGCCCCCACCAACTCCGCGCTATAAGGCTCGATGGCCTCCGGAATGTGGAACTGGCTGGCAACCGCTCCGCTCTCACGCAGAAAGAGATTGTCGCCAATCAGCGGCTTCCAACCTTCCAGTTCGTACTTCCCTGCCCGGCGAACGGCGTCCGACACGCCACGGATCTTCTCCAGGTTCATCTCCACCGGCACCTCGTAGAGGCACTGCAACGCCAGCGCCACCTCGGCGATGTCAGCATTACCCGCTCGTTCGCCCATACCGTTAATGGTTCCGTGGATCCAGCTGGCGCCACCGCGCACGGCCGCAATGGCCGCCGCCGTGCCCAATCCAAAATCGTTGTGCCCGTGCCAGTGGATCGGAGTACTTTCACCGATCCACTCTCTCACCCAGCCCACCAGAAATTCGGCAGCTTCCGGCGTGCAAACACCGATCGTGTCAACGATCACCGCCTCCTTGGCGCCCGCGTCCATGGCAGCAGTGTAGATGTGCTTGAAGAAATCAAGATCGGCGCGTGTGCCATCCACTCCAAAGAACGCAACTCGAATATTGTTCTGCGCGGCGTACCGGATCGCCTCCGTCGCGCGCCGCACCGCCTCTTCGCGGCTAATGCCATAGGCCCTCAGCTTAATCTCGCTGATTGGCACCTCAATCACCGATGCCTGCAAGCCCAGTCGCACAAGTTCCTCGACATCGCCGCGCGTCGCTCGCGCAAAGCCCCAAACCTCCGCATGCTTCAAGCCCGCTTTCAGGATCATCGAGATCGCTTCGCCGTCTTCTTTCGAGACCTTGGGGAAGCCCGCTTCGATTCGCCCTACGCCAAGCTCGTCTAGCCTCTTCGCAATTTCCAGCTTTTGCTGTGGAGTGAAGACCACGCCGACCGTTTGCTCGCCGTCGCGCAACGTCGTGTCATAGAAGCGGACCGGGCGCGAGCAGTCGAATTGTGTCCGCACCTCCGGCCTCGCGTTCAACTCGCTGGTCCAGACCTTGCCGGAAACATCAGTCATCGTCGTGCTCCCCGTGATTGTGTGGCTCCGGAGCTTTTCTCCCATACGCCTGCTCCCACGAGATGACGGGATTGCGCAGGATGCCGATCTGTTCGATCTCGCACTCCATCACGTCGCCCGGCTTCAGAAACCAGGCTTTGGGATCGGCGCTAAACGCCGCTACGCCAGAAACCGTTCCCGTGGAAACCACATCGCCTGCGCTGTACCCCATCGGCGAATAGTGGGCCAGGATTTCCGGAATCGTGACCGACATTTTGCTGCTGTGCGACCGTTGACGCGGCTCGCCGTTCACCCGCAACTCCATCGCCAGGTTGTGCGGATCCTTGATCTCGTCTGCGGTGACGATGTGCGGCCCCAGCGGGCAGAACGAATCAATCCCCTTGCAGAAACTGAAGACCCCAGACTTCATCTCGTTGCGCTGGATGTCGCGCGCGGTGATGTCATTGAAGATTACATACCCACCAACATATTGCCCGGCTTCTTCCGCGGTGAAATGCTTGCCCGCTTTCTTCACCACAACGGCAAGCTCGAGCTCGTAGTCGAGTTCCTGGGTAAGATGCGGCGGGAAGATTACAGGCTCGTCGGGCCCGATGATGGCATCCACGTTCTGGAAGAACACAATCCACGGCAATACCGGATGCGAGAAGCCCGCCTTCTCCGCCTCACGATGGTGCTCACGAAAGTTGCCGGCAGTATGAAAAAACTTTTTAGGCGCGATCGGCGCTTTGATCCAAACGGCTTCTCGCTTGAAAAAGACTGGCTTGCTAAGCACTCCCGCTTCCGGGTTTTGTGCTTCCGCGTAGTCGAGTGCGGCTCGCGCCGCATCGAGCGAACGGTCACCCCCCTCAAAAAGCAAACGCATGTCGTTGGGCACGAGTTCGTCGGCGTTCCAGTCGCCGGTCTTCTCTTTGTCTCGGACATAGAACTTGTACGCCGCGTTCAGGTCGGCAATCCGGCCGTCCGACGCCCAAGCTCCCATGCGATGACGTCCGGACTTGTCGTGGAATGTAACCAGCCTCATTCGGTTCTTATACCTGATTCACTGTAGCTGCACCACTTAGTTACTTTAGTTCGCCGAATCCAATTCCTCTTGGGTACCTTGGTTTTCCTGATCGCCTATTTCTCTTGGCACGGCAAGTACGAGTCCAATAGTCTGATCTACTGGGCTTCAGTGTCCACTCGCAACCAACGCCAGAGGCGCAACTGCGGGACTGATCTTTGAAAATCTCTGTTGCCGCGGCTCGGCCGAGCCAGGACCTGCTTCAGATCACGCATGAACGACGACCCGGTGCCGCGAGACTTGGAACGGATGACTTCGCAAAGAGGGCGGCTCGTCCTCAACAAAATGAGAGCTAAGTCTTTATTATTGAATATTTTGCCTGTAACCCCTTTAGATGTAATATTTTGCGGGGAAAGTTTTTTTCTTGCTCTTTATTTTCAATATTTTGCGGGAACGGGGGGAGGGGGGTACCCCGGATCGATCACGCAGCAGTCGATGAAAGAGATTCCGTTTTGGGAAACTCTTGCGTCAGGACACGCGATAGTTCTGCACCCGACTGAACGGCTTTTCCTCCGCCCCGATCCACGGAACTTTCCGACTCCGTGCCTCTGTGTCTCCGTGGTGAAAGGAATTTACTGTGCGAAGGTCTTGGCGCGCTGGACGTAGTGCTTCTGGAAGTAGTCTCGGTATTGCCCGGAGCGCACTTCGTCAAGCCATGGCTGGTTTTCACGATACCAGGTGATCGTCTGCGCCAAGCCGTCATCGAAGTTCACCTCTGGCCGCCAGGCCAGTTCGCGGCTGGTCTTCTCGCAGTTGATGGCGTAGCGCAAGTCATGTCCAGGACGGTCGGTTACAAACTGGATGAGGCTCTCCGAGCGGCCAAGCGCGCGCAGGATGAGCTTGGCAACTTCGATGTTGCGCATCTCGCAGCCGCCGCCGATGTTGTACACCTCGCCTTCGCGGCCGCGCTGCAACACGGCGTCGAGGGCGCTGCAATGATCGTTGACATGAATCCAGTCGCGCACATTGAGCCCTGCGCCATAAACCGGAAGCCGCTCACCCGCCATCGCCTGCGCGATCATCAGCGGAATGAATTTCTCCGGAAACTGATAGGGTCCGTAGTTGTTGGAGCAGCGGGTCACGACTGCGGGAAATTTATGGGTGTGAACGTAAGCCAGCACCAGCAGATCGGAAGCCGCCTTGGTCGCAGCATAGGGACTGTTCGGCTGCAGCGGAGACTCTTCCGTAAACTGCCCCTCGTCGCCCAGGCTGCCATACACTTCGTCGGTGCTGACATGCACAAACCGCGGCACCCGCGCATCGCGGCAGGCTTGGATGAGATTGTGGGTTCCATCCACGTTGGTGCGCACAAAGGCCGCCGCGTCTTCGATGCTGCGATCCACGTGGCTTTCGGCGGCGAAGTGGATGACGGCATCGCATCCGCTGAGCGGATCGAGGACGGCGCGATCGCAGATATCCATCTGCACAAACTCGCAGCGGCCCTGCTGCAAAGCAGGCTCAAGGTTCTGGAGGTTGCCGGCGTAGGTGAGCTTGTCAAGGACTACAAGCTGCCACTCCGGATGTCTTGCCAGCGTGTGATGAACGAAGTTGGATCCGATGAAGCCCGCTCCGCCCGTGACCAGCAGCTTCATACCGTCCGCACCATGTCAGGTTCCTGCGCACCACGCAATACCTTCTCGCGGACCATGTTGCTGGCGTGCCAGAGCGATTCGAAGGTGCCGGCGTCGGTCCACCAGCCTTCGAGCAAAGTGTGATGCAGCGTGCCTTCGGCGATGTAGCTGTTGTTGATGTCGGTGATCTCGTACTCGCCACGGCCCGACGGTTTCAGGCCGCGAATGCGGTCAAATACGGTGCCATCGTAGAAATAAATGCCGATGACCGCGAACGACGAAAGCGGCTTCCTGGGTTTTTCCTCGATGCGAACGATGCGGCCATTCTCGAAAACCGGCACACCGAAGCGCTCGGGATCAGGCACTTCCTTGAGCATGACCATCGCGCCCTTGTCCAGCCGGTCGAAGCTATTGGCGGCTTCGCGAACGTCGCTCTCGATGATGTTGTCGCCCAGCACGACGCAAATCTTGTCGCCCTTGGCCCAAGGTTCAGCGAGGCGCAGCGCGTCGGCGATGCCCGCTTCTCCTTCCTGATAGGCGAAGCTGAGCTGCTGCAAGCCGAATTCCTTGCCGTTCTGCAGCAGCCGGAGAAAGTCGCCGGCATTCTGCCCGCCGGTGACAATCAGGATGTCGCGAATACCGGCATCCACCAGTGTTTGCAGCGGGTAGAAGATCATGGGCTTGTCGTACACAGGAAGCAGGTGCTTGTTGGTAACTCGGGTCAGCGGAGACAATCGCGAACCAATGCCGCCAGCCAGAACAATACCTTTCATAGATCTCCGTTCAGGTGCCGTGAACAGTCTGCACGCGTGGTAGGCCTCGCTCGCCTTTCTGCGCCCGGGAACACTTTAGCAGGCAACTCGAACGGCGAGTGAATGGGCTGTTCAACAACAGTGTAGCGATGACTAACGATTATCAGCGAATAGCATCCTGCATGGCAAGCCGCAACTGGGACCGCCAGTCGGGCAACGCGACCCCGAACGCCGCTTGCACTTTGGCGTTGGAAAGCACTGAATTATGCGGCCGGCGCGCTGGCGTTTGGTATTGCTCCGTGGTTATGGGCACCACTCGTTTGGCCTTCAGCGGTCCGCCGAACTCGCCGGTTTCGGCTGGCCAGTCGAGCAGCGTATCGTATTCTTCGAGAATCGCTTGAGCAAACCCAGCCCACGAAGTCCGGCCCGCCGCGGTGAGATGAAAAAGGCCGCTTTCCCACGCGCCAGTTACGCTGCGCGCTCCAGCGCCCTGGCGAGAATGATGGATGTCGCCTGGGCCAGCCCGCGCGCCCAGGTTGGCGCGCCATATTGGTCGTCGATCATCCGCAGCTCTTCCTTTTCGCGCGCCAGGCGCAGCACCGTCCGCAGAAAGTTCTTGCCGCGAATGTCGTAGACCCACGTTGTACGGAGAATGATGTGCGCACATCCACTGGCCATGATCGCCTGGTCGCCCTCGAGCTTGGTCCGGCCATAGACGCTCAGCGGGCCAGTGGCGTCGCGCTCTTCGTAAGGACTGGACTTGCTGCCATCGTAGACGTAATCGGTGGAGTAGTGAATTATCAGCCCGCCGCTGCGTGCGCATTCCTGGGCGATTCGTGCGGGAGCGGCGACGTTGATCGCGCGCGCCAGCTCGGGCTCGCTCTCGGCCTTGTCGACGGCAGTGTAAGCAGCGGCGTTCGCAACAATATCGGGAGCGAACTCGCGAACTGTTTTGGCGACCGCGTTCAGATCGGTCAGGTCCACTTCCTCGACATCGATCGCCAGAACGTCACCCATCGGAGCCAACATGCGTTGCAAGTGCCATCCCACCTGGCCATTTGCGCCGGTGATCAGCAGTCGCAGGCTCATGGCTGGTACCTTGGCAACTGATCGTGTGCGATCTGCGCCAGTGGAAGATAACCGCTGTCTTTGTTTGACAGGATCGGTGAAGGCGTCTGCCAGTCGATGCCGATTTCAGGGTCGTTCCAGAGCACGCCGCGATCGTCGCTGGCGTCGTAATAGTCGCTGCACTTGTACAGGAAGTCGGCAGTTTCGGAGCGGACGGCGAACCCATGCGCAAAGCCCTTCGGGATGTAGAGCTGCAAGTGGTTGTCGTCGGACAGCAGCACGCTTACCCACTTGCCGAAGTTGGGCGAGCCGACGCGAATGTCAACCGCGATGTCGACAACTTCGCCCTGCGTCACGCGGCACAACTTGGCCTGTGGAGTGCGGAGCTGATAGTGCAATCCGCGCAGCACCCCGCGCGTGGAACGCGAGTGGTTGTCCTGCACGAAGCGATCCTTGATGCCAGCGGCGGCCAGCAGGTTCTCGCGATAGGTCTCCATAAAGAAGCCGCGCGGGTCGGCGAAGACGCGCGGCTTGATCACTAACACGCCAGGAAGTGAGGTTTCGACGATCTCCAAGTTCGCTCCTGCCACAGTCGTGGACACGTACGACGCTCCTGAGAACTGGCAAAGCGACGATTATAATGCGTGCTTCCTGAATCCATGCTGCGTTGCTCCGCCATCATCGTGACATATAACTCTGCCGAGGCGATCGGCCCGTGCCTGGAGGCCCTTGCGCGCGAAGACTGCGATATCGTCGTAGTGGACAACGCCTCGCAAGATCAGACTGCGCAGCGCGTTGAGGAGTTTGTAGCCTGGCACGAACTCCGACTGCTGGTCAACGATCGCAATCTTGGCTTCGCCGCTGCCGTGAATCAAGGAGCGCGGGAAGCCAGTGGAGATGTTCTGCTGATGCTTAATCCCGATGCGATCGCCGAACCAGGAGCGGTGAAGGCATTGCTGCAGTGCATGGAATGGACTGGCGCGGCAGCGGCCTCCGGGGCTTTACTGGAAAGCGACGGGAAACCGGCGCGGGGCTTCGCTTTCCGTAGGTTGCCGACGGTTGCTACTTTGCTTTGCGAAGCCATGCTGGTGAACCAACTCTGGCCGGGAAACCCAGCGAACCGGCGGTACCGCTGCCTTGATGTGGATTACTCGCAGCAGCAGCAGGTCGAGCAACCAGCAGGCGCTTGCCTGGCAATTACGCGCGCCACATGGAATGAACTCAACGGCTTCGACGAGCAGTTTTTCCCCGTATGGTTCGAAGATGTCGACCTTTGCAAACGGCTGCTGGAGCACGGCAGCAAGATCGTGTACTGCCCAACCGCACAGTTTCGTCATAGCGGCGCGCACAGTGTAAGCAAGCTGTCCTTCCGCGACAAACAACTATTCTGGTACACCAATATGCTGCGCTACGCGCGCAAACATTTCTCCAGCGCACAGGTGCAACTGCTGCGCGCAGGAATAATCGCGGGCATGTTACTGCGATCGGCGGCGGCGATCGGCGGCGCTAGACACGCACCGCTCGGCGAAGTCCTGGCGGCGTATTGGGCAGTCGTGACGCAGGTAAGGTAATTCGGACCGACAACGGCACGTCTTTGAAGCCAGCACGTTTCAGACGACCCGTTACGGTTTGGGAACGAACGAGTCGCGAGCGCCAGGCTTCAGAACTACGTAGGCGCACGGCCAAGTATCGCGCCCGTTGCAGGTTCAGCCCCAGTTGCTTGCAGATCGCACGCATCAAGTCGATGTCGAAGCCGCTCTCCGAACCGTCGGCCAACTCGAACGGTGGATCAGGATAGGCAGACGCGACAATCAGGGTATCCGGCTTTAAGGTGAGCAAATTTGTCCCCGGCCTCCGCCCAGAAAGTTTACCGGAAATGTTCGGCCAACCACGACTAAAGAAAAACCCCAGCCTGGCAACAGGCTGGGGACTGTAGCAATGCGGATTGGGTGTGCGTTACACGCCAATCACGCCCACCAGCTCCTTCACCGAGTCGGCACTCTTTTTCAAGGCAGCCTGCTCTTCCGGGGTGAGCTTAATCTCGATGATCTTCTCGATGCCGTTGGCGCCCAGCTTGCACGGCACGCCGACGAACAGTCCGTTGATGCCGTACTCGCCTTCCAGATAGGCCGCGCAAGGCACGATCTTCTTCTTGTCCTTCAGGATGGCCTCGACCATCTCTGCTACCGCGGAAGAAGGCGCGTAGTACGCGCTGCCGGTCTTGAGGTGCTTCACGATCTCTGCGCCGCCGTCGCGCGTCCGCTGCACCAGCCGGTCGATGGTGGCCTTGTCCATCAACTCGGTGATGGGAATGCCGGCAACGGTCGAATACCGCGGCAGCGGGACCATGGTGTCGCCGTGTCCGCCGAGCACGAAGGCGGTAACGTTCTCCACCGAAACTTTCAGTTCCATGGCGATGAAGGCCCGGAAGCGGGCCGAGTCGAGAATGCCGGCCATGCCGATGACGCGGTTGCGCGAGAAGCCGCTCTGCTTATAGGCGGCCTGCGCCATGGCGTCCAGCGGGTTGGAGACGACGATGAGGATACAGTTGGGCGAGTACTGCACCACTTTGCCGACCACATCGCTCATGATCTTGAAGTTGGTGTTGAGCAGGTCGTCGCGGCTCATGCCAGGCTTGCGGGGAATGCCGGCGGTGATGACCACGATGTCAGAGTTCGCGGTGTCGGCGTAATCGTTGGTGCCGAACACGAATGAGTCGCGCTTCTCGATAGGCATGGCCTGCAGCAGATCGAGACCCTTACCGTGCGGTACGCCTTCGATGATGTCAATGAGTACGACGTCGGCGAGTTCCTTCGACGCCAGCCAGTGGGCGGCGGTGGCGCCCACATTGCCCGAACCAACTACGGTTACCTTGTTACGCATGAGTCCTCACAATAGTAGTTTTGCGGGACGGCTGAAGCCGTCACGGAGATTTACGAATCGGTGGCTAATCTCTATTTCGTTGCTAGCGCTTCCACCGGCGCCATGTTGTGGATTATGTGGCTCGCGAACTCGCTGGTCTTAACCTTGGTTGCGCCTTCCAACATGCGTTCGAAGTCGTATGTGACTGTCTTGTCCAGAATCGTGCGCTCGATTGAGTCTTCGATCAGGCGCGCGGCTTCGGTCCAGCCCATGAAGTCGAACATCATCACCCCCGACAGCATAACCGAACCGGGATTGATAACGTCTTTGTCCGCATATTTCGGCGCGGTACCGTGGGTGGCTTCGAAGATCGCCTGTTCGTCGCCGACGTTGGCACCCGGGGCAATGCCAAGTCCACCAACCTGGGCCGCGGCTGCATCGGAGATGTAATCGCCGTTCAGGTTCGGGGTCGCCAGCACCGCGTACTCATCGGGCCGGGTGACGATCTGCTGGAAGATGCTGTCGGCAATGCGGTCGTTCACCATCAACTTCGACTTCCATGCGCCTTTGCCATGCGTGGCGTAGATGCTGTCAAGCACACCCTTCACTTCCTTATGGAGCGTGTCGCGGAATTCCTGCTGTGCGAACTCCAGCCCCGGCTCCACCATCCTGGCGTTTTCTTCAATCGACAGTCCGGGATTGCAGTCGAGATTGTCAAGGATCCAGCTTTCGCGCTCGGTAACCACCTGGTCGCGGAACTCTTGCGTTGCCAACTCGTAGCCCCACTCCCGGAACGCACCTTCGGTGAACTTCTGGATGTTGCCTTTGTGAACGATGGTGACGGACTTCCGATCGTTGGCCAGCGCGTACTTGATGGCCATGCGCACCAGACGCTTAGTGCCGGTGATGGAGATTGGCTTGATGCCGATACCCGAGTCTTCGCGCACCCGCTTGTTGGTGCCTGCCAACATCTTGTTGTTGATGAAGTCGATCAGTTCCTTCGCCTGCGGGGTTCCCTGCTTCCACTCGATGCCTGCATAAACGTCTTCCGTGTTCTCACGGTAGATGACGATGTCCATCCGCTCGGGATGCTTCACCGGCGAGGGAATGCCCTTGTAATACTTCACTGGCCGGACACAGGCGTAGAGGTCAAGAATCTGGCGCAGGGCAACGTTCAGCGAGCGAATGCCACCTCCGACGGGCGTTGTTAACGGGCCTTTGATACCTACACGCAGATCGCGGAAGGCCGCAACCGTGTCGTCGGGCAGCCAGGTCTTGAAGCGGTCCATGGCTTTTTCGCCGGCGAACACTTCATACCACGCCACCCGGCGCTTGCCGCCGTAGGCAATCTCGACCGCGGCGTCGAACACCCGGACCGACGCTTTCCATATGTCGCGTCCGGTGCCATCACCTTCGATGAAGGGGATGATGGGATTGTTTGGGATGACAAGCTTACCGTTTTCGTAAGTGATCTTGGTCCCGCTGGAGGGCAAAGCAATTCCGTTATAAGAAGCCGCCACGAGGCACCTCAAGGAGTTATGGAAGTAATGGACCCTAGGCTGCACGCAGCCATATATCGGGATGGAAAGCGCTAGCGGAGCCGGCGGCACGCCGGAAATCGAATCATTGCGTAAGAAAACGACCCGCGGCCTGCCCCTCGGCAACTTCTGCCGCGTCCCGGACCAGAAAGGCTTACCGGATTCTCCCGAACCTGTTTACGTTATCACTGCGGACTGTGAGGTTCAATGAAAACCGATGTTTACGCGTCACACATAGGTGTGACGTTGATCCTCGATCAACTTCACCTCTCCCAACGACTGCGATAGACCCCCGCGCCTGCTGCAGAACTTCCGCCAACCGCATTTCTGGGTCGAAGCTTTCCTCAGCACCGAGCACGCGCCAAAGCAGCTTCTGGACAGAGCGACGCGGGTGCTCGGCTACCGGCAGCCACTTGCGAGCACGTCCGGTGACCAGGCGAACCAGGTGCTCCAACGTACGCAGGAACAGCGCGAGCTCCCGTCAAGCGCTCAAATTCGTCGACTGGAAGGAGGCCATTCTTGCGCAGCAATTGCAGCCGGTCCTGCAGATTTCCCGCCAGCCAGAGCCGATGGCGCACTTGTAGCACACCGGCGAGGTAGTCAAGATCGTAAGTCCCGCCGGAACCGGTCTTGAAGTT
>CAWHRM010000027.1:0-70507 GCA_963831675.1 uncultured Acidobacteriaceae bacterium | reverse complement strand
AGGCATGCTGCCGATGGTAACAAATGGTCGGAAGGCACAATGCAGCCAGCCGGGATTCTCGGCAGATGTTCCTAAACCGGGGTCGCTCATCTTCGCCGGATGCTGGAGAACGGTGCCCAAGCATTCCCCCTCATTAGTTCTTGTAGCGAAGCAAATCCTGATATCCTTCGCAGGAACCTGATTCCCATCTAACGGGAAAACTCGCAATGAAGATCCTGTCCCTCAGCACTGACCCGGAACTTTCTCTGTTTCGCAAGCGAATCCTGGAAATCGCCGGCCACGAGGTGATGGCGCTGAGCACGGAAAAAGAAGCACTGGAAGAAGCCGCGGAACCGGAACCACTTGACCTGGTTTTGATCTGTCACCGGCTTCCGGATGCCACCGCGCGCAAGGCCATTCGGCTGTTGCGGAACAGCCGCCCGGAGGCAAAGGTGGTTTACGTTGTCCACCTGTACGGAGAATGGCCGGAAGTCGAGGCCGACCGTTATGTAGTGGGCGCGGACGGCCCCGATGCGCTGGTTCGCGTGATCACCGAGGCCGCAACCCAGGCGACGGTCTGAAGGCTATTGTGCCGAGTGGTCAGGCTGAAAGATGCCGAAGATGTTCCCCTCGGTGTCCTTGCAATAGGCGACGTAGCCGACGGTTGGAATCGTCATCTTGGGGACGACGACCTGGCCGACATGCTGTTCAACCTTGCCGGCATAGTCCTCGATGGAAGTGACCTGGATCGAATTTACGGTGCGCGGCTGGGAATCCTTGTTGCGTAGAATCGCGCCGTCAATGTCGGGCTCCGGCGAGGAGCCGGTCTTCAACAGCCAATACTCTTCCGCACCCCATTTCTGGGCTTCCCATCCAAAAACGTTTTTATAGAACTCGACCGCGCGGGCTGGGTCAACTTGCCCCCAATTCAAAGTGCACAACACGATTCATGGCCCCTCCTGTAATCTTGGGATCTTTCCGAAGCGATTGTGGCATGGCGCCGGGGAACCGGCATTGTACGCCCGGCTTTGTCCATGGGGTACCGGCATGGCGATTGCGCCCTCCATGGATGAGCGAGAGGCTGCTAGTCCGATCTATGGTTGCAACGAAACCGAGGGTGACGGCTGGTTGGCGCTAACGAACACCGCCGCGAGTGCATCCTGATACACAAGCTTGAAACGCGGGTCCGACTCTAGCAGGCCCACCAGGTTGTTGCTCTTCTGGAGGATCACCACTCCCGCCTGATTGAGGTAAGGATCGTTCGCATACGACGCTGCGCCATTGGCGGTGCTGAAGAACTGCTCGTCCAGTTCATCGCCGTAGAGATCGGTGCGTCCGTCGATGGCCACGGGATGGTCGGGCATGTACCAGATAAGGAAGCCGCCCCAATCGAGAGTGTTGTAGAGCGGGCCCGGTGCAGGATGCTTGCGCAGGTAGTTGACAGCATTCACCGGAAGGAAACTGCTGATAGCCCGGTCGAGGCCGCGCGTGTTGAAGTCGGTGCTGCGGGCGAACAGCAATAGCGACAGCGCGACCAGCACGGCAACACCAGTTTTCTCCAGCCAGGTTTCGTTTGGTTCCTGGGCTGCCGGATTTGCCAGCCAGTCGGCAATGCAAGCCGCTGCGGGAATACAGATGAACCAGGCATCGCGCATGGTGCGGAAGGCGATCGCGCCCGTGACGGCCAGCAATGCCAGTTTGAAGGCGTCAACTTTGCTCTGCCGCCCGACCGCGAAGAATGCGAAAGCCATCAGCAGGAGCTGCACATAATGGCTGCCGGCCCGGAAGTTTAGGGGCTGGAGTTCGATGATCATGCGGTATGGCGCCTTCGCCCGGGCATATTGCAAGATCACCTGGTAAAGGTGGAAGGAATACGGTCCGATGCAGGTGGCGATGAAGCAGGCGGCGAAAACGGCGATCAGCGTGACGGCTGGAAGTTTGGGAGGCAGCAGCCATGCAGGCGCCCATCCCAAGCGCTCGGCCAGCACCTGCGCCAGGGTCACGGCCATGAGCAGTCCGACTACGAACAAGCCGTAGATAAACTGAATATGCAGGTTGGCCCAGAGCAGAAAAATCAGCGGCAGCCAGTAGAGAAGCTGCACCCGGCCGGTGCGATGCGCTTGCAACACCAGTGTGAGGGTTACGCAGAACAGCATCATGGAGAAAAAGACCGGCCGCGGCATCAGGTTGAAGAGAAACGCGGAGCAGGTGATGACAGCGAAAATGCACGCCGGCCAGAACCGGCCAGAAAGCCGGCGCAGCATCCAGTAGATGGAATAGGCGACGCCGAGAGTCAAAAGCGTTCCGTAAAGTCCAATGCCAACCAGCCCGAACCAGGCATAGGCACGCGACATTAGCACTTCGTAGCCCCAACTGTAGGCCACCCAGGGACGGTCACCCGCGGTCCACGAGAAAAGTCCTTGGTGGGGAACAGCGAGGTGCTGGACGATCCAGTCGCCGACCTTGAGAGTCACCATATGTCGAGGTCGAGCACCGAGAACTTCAGATTGAAGGCGATTACTCCCACCGTGACCAGCAGGGCGGCCAGGGTGAGCAATTGCAGCCAGCGCAGCCGCAGGAGCGGGCGCAACTCGTCGCTAAAACCCATACCGGCGCTTCTCGCCTTTCGCTGTGCGCTGCTGGCCAGTGGCAGCACGCATGATTGGTTCAACAAGGCTCATCGCTGCAGTGAGGTGCAGGTAGCCTTCCAAAGGAGAACCGCAATAAGTCTAACCTCCACAGCAAATTACAAGCTTCCGAGCGCCGCGAAAAAGGCACCGTGCCGCGCCAAATCACACGTGCGGTGCGGACAAAGACGCCACACATCGGTTCCGGCCGTCGGACTCAACTCTGCTTGCCGAGCTAAGTTACTGACAATGAATGCTGAGTCGTCAACCTCCGATGCAGCATGTTTGGCATGCCGTGTGCACCCTCACTTCTTGGGTTCCTGCGGAGTGTGGGCTACTGCCTGCTCCGAATCGTAATCAAGGAGTAGCGAAGATGGAAGAGGCACCGAAGCAAGATGACAAGACAACCACCAATTGGACGGCAACGCAAACCTACATCATGGCGGCCGTCTGCCTGGTGATTGGGGTGCTGGTGGGATACCTGGTGCGCGGTTCAGCCAACCCGGCGGCCCAGGCGGCGCCGGCTTCTGTCGAAATGCAGCAGGCCGCAAGCGCTGCCCCACCCAGCGCGGGCCAACAGCGGATGCCGACGCTGGATGACATGAAGCGCATGGCCGACAAACAGGCCGAGCCGTTGGTGGCAAAGCTGAAGACCGATTCCAAGAACGTCGATCTGCTCAACAAGACTGCGCTTACCTACAAGGCGGCCCACCAATTCAAAGACGCCATTGCCTATTTCCAGAAGGCATTGGAAGTCGATCCCAAGAACGTGCCCATCCGCACCGACATGGCTTCCTGTATGTACTACACCGGCGACGTGGATGGCGCGCTGGCAGAGCTTGACAAATCGCTGAGCTACGATCCGAAACATCCCGGCACGTTGCTGAACATCGGCATTATCAAGTGGCAAGGCAAAAACGATGTCGACGGGGCCATTACCGCGTGGCAAACCCTGCTCAAGCTAAATCCCAACTTTCCGCAAAAGGAAGCGGTCGAGCATATGATCGCGGAGGCGAAGCAGCAGCGAAACACCGCGCAGTCTTCGAATCAACCAAAGGGATAAGTTGACAGCTCTTCTCCGCGCAGGTCAGGCCATGTCAAACGCGACCCTGGAAGCATCCCCGGCGAACCGCCAAGCGGAAGTCACATCGCACCCCCGGAAGGACTCCTTAGTTGCCGCGGCTTATGGGTTGGCTCTCCTGGTTTGCCTCTCGGTTTGGTTTCTTGCCATACGCGCGCCGTTGTGGACGGACGAAACCCTCTCCTACTGGCAGATCGCTGGCGGTTTTAGCCAAATTTGGACGCGTTCGATACAGGGCAATTCGTTTGCTGCCTACGCTTACATCCTATGGCTCACCAAGGCAGCTTTCGGCGATGGGGAAATCGTACTCCGGATTCCATCGATCCTCGCCATGCTCGCCGCGGTCTACCTCTTCTACCGCTGCGCGAGGGAGTTGTTCGACTGGGATGTCTCGCTGATCGCGACGGTTTTCTTCATCCTCCCCCGAGGCATCGCATTCGCCGCGATCAACGTCCGCCCCTATGCGTTTGCGCTGTTGATAACAAATCTGACGATTCTCCTGTTCCTGCGTTGGATAAAGACCAAACGGACGAAATATGCCGTGCTGTTCGGCATTGCGGCGGCAGGCATCTTCTATTTCCACTATCTGTTCGCCAGCATCCTGGTGGCGCTCGCCGTTTATTACCTGCTGACTCGGCGGTCGTCGCTCCGGATCGATCTGGGGCAGATTGGTGTCGCGTTGGTCTGTTTCGCAATCTTCCTGCTTCCTGTGCTGTCACGGCTCAGGTACATCTACCAGACACGAAACATGCACTCCTTTGCCGAGGCACCACAATGGTTATCGGTCCTGCAAGTACTGAATCCAGGAACGTGGCAGCTGTTGATGTTTGCCGGTGCTCTCGTCCTCGCAGCGTTGGCGCACAAACTGATAAACCCTGACCGCGAGAAGCTGGGCAAGTTGCTGCTGTGCGTAAGCCTGGCGCTGGTACCCATTTTGTGTCTGTACGCCATCAGCGTTACCACTTCGGTCCATGTCTTCATCCCGCGTTACCTGCTGGTGGCGGTGCCCGGCATGGCCTTGTGTTGGGGATGGCTCTGTGGTCTCATCGACTCGCGCGCGCTACGTGGCTTGTTCTGTTTGGCGTTTGTGGCGCTGTGCGCATTTCAGGCCTATACGTCGCCACTCTCTCGCATGCATGGAGAATCGTGGAAGGCAGCCCTGGCGTTTGCCGATCGCAACGCAGCAGAAGATCATGCGCCACTACTGATGTGCAGCCCGCTGGTGGAAGCCGATTTTGAGCCCATGCCGGCAGTCGCCAGCGAAAGCGTGCTGTACGCGCCCTTGAGTTACTACAAGGTGAACGCTCCGGTTGTTCCGTTTCCTCGCTCATTGAATGACGGAGCTGAGCGCCAGGCCAAGCAGTTCCTGCTGAAAGCAGCGCGGGAACATAGCCGTTTCCTGGTACTGGCTCCCCGGCAGTCGCTGCGAATCGTAGACCTCCTGGCCTATTACTCGCAGGGGACGTACTCGCCTCACGTGCTTGGGAACTTCGACGAAATCTGGGTCGTGGAGTTCGTTCCGCGTTTCGACCGGCGATGAGATCAGCATCCAGCACTCGCCAGTAAGCAAGAAACAGCGCAGCCGGAAACCGCTGGCAACTGGACTACCGGCGCCTGACAACTGCTGCTTAATTGTGCTGCACAAACGCAGCGTTCTTCTGGTTGGTCAGAGAGTTATAGAGCGTCTCGATAAAGATATCCGTAGTGATGAAATCGCCGGAATACTTCTTGTCCCAGGCGGCGAGGATTTTGTCTTTCTTCATCTGATCGAGACTGCTGCCCTGCTTGAGCGCCGCCTCGACTGCGGCAGTAGTCCCCTTCAGCATCTGAGTGTACTCGCGGACCTCGTCGAGGTTGGAGAGTTGCCCGTGGCCGGGAATGACTTTCACATCGGACGGCAACATGGGAATCACTTTCTCGCAGGCAGCGATCATGCCCTGCACGCTACCGCCTGAAGCCACATCAATAAACGGAAATCCGTAGCGGACGTAGTCGTCACCCATGTGCACGACATTGGCCTTGGGAAAGAAAATGATGGAGTCGCCGTCGGTGTGCCCCGCGGGAAAGTGCAGCGCGCGAATGTCTTCTCCGTTCAGGTGCACGGTCACGTCGTGGTCGAAGGTGATGATGGGCAACGCGTCCTTCTCTGCGGGTTTCACATTCATCGATATTGCGCCCCCGTTGCCCGCCTTGCCGCCGGTTTCCATGCGCTTGCGCACATTGTCCTGGGCAAGGACGGTAGCGCCTTTGGTGGCAAAGGGCGCGTTGCCTCCGGTGTGGTCGCCGTGGTAGTGGGTGTTGATGATGAAGCGTACCGGCTTGTCGGTCACGCCGATATTCTTCAGCGCGGCGGCAATCTTGTCGGCCAGGGGTGCGTACTGGTCGTCCACGATGACGATGCCGTCGTCGCCGACGGAGGCAGCGATGTTGCCGCCCGCGCCTTCCAGCATGTAAACGTTGCCGGAGACCTTTGTGACCTTGATTTGGACTTTGCTGAAGTCTTGCTGCTGCGCCACGGCCAGCGAAGCGAAGAGCAGCATCAGAACGAAGCCCAGCACCGAAAACTGGCTTTTCATCTCAACCTCACCCGGTTGGTATTGACGGAACGCGCGCGCCAGTATAGCAAAGTGCTGAACCTGGGCTCAGATCGGGCGGACAATCCCCCCAAAACCGCCTCGAAATGTAATGATGTATTGGGGAGCCCGTGCGTGACCATCGTTGAAGCCATCCGCGTTGCCCTGCTGTCGCTGTGGGCTAACAAACTGCGCTCGGTGCTTACCCTGCTGGGCGTGGTCATCGGAGTGGCAGCCGTGATTGCGGTGGTCACCTTCGTCAACGGCATCAACGGCTATGTAGCTGAGAAGATTTTCAACCTCGGGGCCAACGTCTTCATCATCAGCAAGACCCCAAACGTGATTACGGATGTTGATCAGTACATCGAAGGACAGAAGCGCAAAGATGTGACCATGGAGGAATACCGGGCGGTCGCCGAGGACTGCGCTGCATGCAACGTAGTGGGCGCCTCGGTAATCAGTTTCAATGGCAAGGTTGTCTACGGCACCCAGAACAGCACCGACACCTGGATTCGGGGGTGGACGCCGACAATGGCCAGGATCTACGACCTCGATCTGGTCGCCGGGCGGATGCTCAACGAAAACGACGAGAATAGCGGCTCCGCGGTAGTCATCATCGGCGACGACATTCGCGAGAAACTGCTGGGCAACACCGATCCCCTGGGGAAAGAGGTCCGGGTGGATGGCAAGGTCTACCGCGTGGTGGGCGTGGGCAAGAAAGAAGGCAAGACCCTGGGCCAGAGCCGCGACAATTACGTCATCATGCCCATCGCGACGTGGCTCCGCACCTACGGAGCGCATAACACGGTACACATCTGGGGCAAGGCCAGCGATGTCAGTACCAGCTTCGAGCAGGCCATCGATCAGGCGCGCGTGATTCTGCGGTCGCGCCGGCACGACCGGGTAGGCGAGAAAGACAGCTTTGTCATCGAGACCAATCAAAGCTTCCTGTCAATCTGGTCCAACCTGAGCGGGACCTTCTTTATCGTGATGATCGTGATCGCGTCCATTTCGCTGATTGTGGGCGGCATCGTGATCATGAACATCATGCTGGTGTCGGTGACCGAGCGCACCCGCGAGATCGGCATTCGCAAGGCGCTGGGAGCGCGGCCGCGGGACGTGCTGCGGCAGTTCCTGATGGAATCGGTCACGCTGTCACTGGTCGGCGGATTATTGGGCGTCGCCGGAGGCGTTGGCATCGCCAAGTTGGTAACGCTGGCGATCGGCATGCCATCGACGATCAAGGTTTGGGCCATCGCCGCCGGTTTGCTGGTATCGGCGAGCGTCGGTATTTTCTTCGGCGTCTATCCGGCGCGGAAGGCGGCAAAACTGGATCCGATTGTGGCCTTGCGGTTCGAACTGTGATTATGTATGCGTCGTAGCGACTACAAAGAGATTCTGCGCATGGCGCTGGACACCATCGCCAAGAACAAGATGCGCTCGGGTCTGACGGTGCTGGGCATCGTGATAGGGGTGATGATGGTCATCGTCATCTCATCGGTGGTGCGTGGACTGAACGCGAACGTCGAAGGCATGCTGAAAGACATGGGCTCGGACATGATCTTCGCCTTCCACATCGAGCCGTTCACCTTCGGACGCCCAACTAGCGAGATGCTGACCCGCAAGGAGCTCGTTCTCGACGATGCCCTGGCCATGCGAGACCTGCCGCACGTTAAAGCGGTGACTGCCAGCCTCAGGATCATGTTGCCGCAATTCGGCACCGGAACATTTGACGTGAAGTACGGCGGACGTAAAACCAAGAACACCATACTTGATGGCAACCTGCCGGCCACGATCCAGACCGACGACTTGAAGATTGTGAAGGGACGCTGGTTCACAGACACGGAGAATGAGCATCGCAGCCCGGTGGCAGTCCTGGGCAACGACACCGCCGAGACACTCTTCGGCCCGGAGGACCCGATAGGCAAGGAAGTCACCATTGAAGGCGAGTTGTTCCAGGTGATCGGGGTAATGGCCAAGCGCAAAGCGGCGTTTGGCAACGGCTCGAACCCGGAAGACAACATTGTGCGCATGCCCATCGCGACGCTGCACAAGCTGCATCCCGAGCAGAAGCAGTACTGGATCACTGCGAAGGCCACCTCGCACGCTGACATGGACAAGGCGATGGACGAGATGCGCGCTCTGCTCCGCCGCCGGCGTCACCTGGGCCCGACCCAGCCCGACAACTTTGCCGTGTTCAGCCAGGATGCGCTGAGCGACACCTGGAGCCAGCTCACGGGAGGAATCTTCATTTTCATGTTTGCAGTGTCGAGTGTGGCGCTGATTGTAGGTGGAGTCGGGGTGATGAACATCATGCTGGTGTCGGTGACCGAGCGCACGCGCGAGATCGGGGTGCGCAAGGCCATCGGAGCGCGCAAACGCGATGTCCTGCTGCAGTTCACCCTGGAGGCCATCACCCTCACCGGCATCGGAGGCATCCTGGGCATCGTGATTGGAGGGATTTTGACTGCACTGGTCCCGCTGGTGTTTCCGGCGCTGCCTGCGAGCATGTCGTTGGCCTGGGTGCTCACGGCGACTGCGGTCTCGATTGCGATCGGCCTGGTCTTCGGGATCTATCCTGCCTGGAAGGCCGCCCACCTGGATCCCATCGAAGCGCTGCGCTACGAATAGCGGCTGCCTTTGAGAAAACCATCTGCTAAATTTGAACGGCGATGAACATCTTTGAGTTCAGCGCGCTGGTCGGTCTCGGCTCTCTGCTGGCTGGGTTTCTCGGCGCGCTTACCGGGCTGGGCGGCGGAGTGGTGGTGGTGCCGATGCTGGCGCTGCTGTTTCATGTGGATATCCGCTATGCCATTGGCGCGTCGCTGGTATCGGTGATCGCGACTTCATCGGGCGCAGCCGCAGCCTACGTGCGCGAAGGCTACTCGAACATCCGCATCGGCATGTTTCTGGAGACGGCAACCACGGTTGGCGCGATCGTCGGAGCGGCCATTGCCATGCGCGTATCCGGCAGCGCCATCGCGATCGTTTTTGGACTGGTGTTGCTGTACTCGGCTTTTCTGTCGGGCCGCAATCGCATCGAGCACGGCGAGCATCTGCCTCCGACCAGGCTGGCAACCGAGCTGCGACTGAATGGTTCGTATCCCACCGCGCAGGGGATGCAGTCCTACAACGTCAGAGGTGTGCCCGCCGGCTATAGCCTCATGTTCGGAGCGGGCGTGCTGTCGGGGTTGCTGGGCATCGGCTCCGGTGCAGTCAAAGTTTTGGCGATGGACCAGGCGATGAAAATCCCTTTCAAAGTCTCGACCACCACCAGCAACTTCATGATCGGCGTGACGGCGGCGGCCAGCGCGGGACTCTATCTGAACCGCGGCTACATCGCTCCCGGCGTGGCCATGCCGGTAATGCTGGGTGTGCTGGCAGGTTCGCTGATTGGAGCGCGAGTCCTGGTGAGGGCCAAGGTAAAAGTGCTGCGCTACCTGTTCGCCGCGGTGATCGTGGTGCTGGGATTCGAGATGATCTTCAATGGAGTGACCGGCCGGCTATGAGCACCCGCAGTTGGAACGACCTGCGAATTGAAGTCATCATTGGCGCGCTACTGCGCACGGGTGTCATGCTGGCCGCCGCTGTCGTCCTGTTCGGGGCCGTGGTATACCTCGCGCGCCACGGACAGGAGATAGCCAGCTATGGCATCTTTCGTGGTGAGCCGGAGACGCTGAGGAGCGTGAGTGCCATCGCTCGCGGCGCGCTGCACATGAGTGGGCGGGCGATCATCCAGCTTGGCCTGCTGCTGCTGATCGCGACCCCGGTGGCGCGGGTGGCATTTTCAGCCGTGGCATTCGCCATCGAGCGCGACTTTCTTTATGTCGGGATCACATTGTTTGTCTTAGGGGTGCTGCTCTATAGCCTCTTCGGATCGCATTGATGCCGAGCCGGTGAGCTTGCTAAGTGCGCAGCCGTTCCCGATAATGAGAAGGCTCCCTGACGAGAGGCTTGATGGTTCCCTGGCTTTTGCACCACGCGATCCTTTTGTTCGCTGGCATTCCCTTCATTTATTACCTCATCGCCATTTTCAGCACCTGGCGTTTTTTTCGCGCGTCCGCGAAGCAGAATTCGGCCGCATCGAGCTTTACGCCGCCAGTGAGCATTCTGAAGCCGGTGCGCGGACTTGATCCCGACGCCTACGAGAACTTTGTCAGCTTCTGCCGCCAGGACTATCCGGAATACGAAATTGTTTTCTGCGTGGGCGACCGCACCGATCCGGTGCTGAGCGTGATTGAGCAGGTCGTCCACGATTTTCCGCGGTGCAAGATTCGCGTGCTCTTTGGCTCGGGCCGGGTCGCCACCAACGACAAGGTCGCAAAGCTGGCGCGGCTTTCAAGCGAGGCGCAATACGAGTACCTGGTCATCAACGACAGCGATGTGCGCGCCCAACCCGGCTATTTGCGCACGGTGATAGCGCCGCTCGCCGATTCCAAGGTCGGCGCGGTCACCTGCTTCTACGCGCCCACGGATGAAAAAAATCTGGTCCAACAACTGCAGTCGGTCGGGATGCTGTCGGATTTCTACGCCGGCATCCTGGTCGCATGGGAGTTGGACGGGGTGAAATTTGCTCTGGGGCCGACCATCGCAACGACAAAGTCACGTCTGGCCGGATTCGGCGGCTACCAAGCCATCGAGAACCAGCCGGCCGACGACCTGCTGGTGGGCCGGCTGATTGCGGAGCAGGGCTGCGAAGTCAAGCTTCTACCTTACTCAGTATTGACGGTTGCCGACTACGATTCCCTGCGCGACCTCTTTAACAAGCGCCTGCGCTGGATCGTCGTCATGCGGAACATGCGGCCCTGGGGACATATCGGCCTCATCTTTACCCTCGGGCTGCCATGGGCGCTGGCCGCGGTCGCGGTTCGACCCAGTCTCGCGGTCGCCGCGGGCTACCTCGGGACGTATTTGCTGTTGCGCTGCGCGATGACCTGGTTGATCGGGAGCTGGGGCCTCAAGCATCGCGTGTCATGGCAGAAGTACGCGCTGATTCCGCTGTGGGACGCGATGGCAACGCTCATCTGGCTGGTGAGTTTCACTCGCAGAACCATCCTGTGGCGCGGCCACAAGTATTTCATCCGCCAGGGTCAACTGGTTCCCGCCGTTCCCATCACCGCCAAGGAAATACCCACGGAAGAAGCGGTCAAAACCGGCTCATAGCGCGCTCTTCACCAGTACCCGCCCGGTATGCCCCTCCGCGTGACGTTCGTTTTTCGGATGCCGCCAATTCACCTGCGGCAGGAACAGCGAGGTGTCAATGCGGTCGCGATAACGGACGGCAATGTGAATCAGCGAGTCGAGGAGAGACTCAGAAAGAAGATGCGGTTCCAGGCCCAGCTTGAGCAGCGATGAGTGCTTCGCGTTGTAGTAATGTTCCTCGGCCTCGACCCGCGGATCGGGGAGGTGGTCGATCTTGACTTTGAGTCCCGTCTCTTTCCCCACGGTCTCGACCATCTCAGCAAGCTGCAAAACGGTGAACTGCTCGGTGAACTGGTTGAACACGCGGAACTCCCCTCGCTCTGCGGGGTTGAGGCAGGCAATCTCGACGCAGCGCACGGTGTCGCGAATGTCGAGGAAGCCGCGCGTCTGTCCACCTTTTCCGTAGACGGTGAGCGGGTAACCCAGAGCGGCCTGAGCGCAGAACCGGTTCAACACCGTGCCAAACACTTCGTCGTAGTCGAAGCGGTTGATGAGCGCTTCGTCCAGCGCCGTTTCATCGGTCACGGTGCCATACACCACGCCCTGGTTGAGATCGGTGGCGCGGACCTTCCACACCTTACAGGTAAACGCAATATTGTGGCTGTCATGCACCTTCGACAGGTGATAGAACGACCCAGGCTGCTTGGGAAAGGGCAACACATCCTTGCGGCCGTTGTGCTCGATCTCGATGTAGCCCTCTTCGATATCGATGTTGGGAGTGCCGTACTCGCCCATGGTGCCTAGCTTTACCAGGTGACAGTCGGGCAGGAACTCGCGAATGGCATACAGAAGGTTCAAGGTGCCAACGACATTGTTGACCTGGGTAAAGACTGCGTGTTTGCGGTCGATCATGGAGTACGGGGCGGAGCGCTGTTCGGCAAAGTGCACTACCGCCTCGGGCTCGAACTCGGTCATCATGGTGGACAGGAACTCATAGTCCGTCACATCGCCGACGAACGACTCGATTTTCTTCCCCGTCAACTCCTGCCAGACGGCAAGCCGCTCCGCGAGCGGGCGGATGGGGGTCAGGGTCTGCGCCCCAAGTTCGTGGTCCCACTGACGGCGGGCGAAGTTATCGACGATTGCGACGGAGTGTCCCTTGTTGGACAGATATAAGGCCGTCGCCCACCCACAGTAGCCGTCGCCGCCTAGTACGGCAATCCTCATTTGATCCTCCTGGAAAACTCGTAATCATGATGATCCCTGAAAACGCCGCTGCTGGCAACACACACTCCTACTTGCGGCCCTCGCGCTTCTGCGCCAGCACCAGGCCGCGCGGCGTGGAAAGCAGGATCACGGAGATCAGCCCCTCCTGCTCCAGCCGCAACACTCCTTCGCGTACGACCGCGAAGTGCGAACTGGCATCGTGCACTGCGATCAGGCCGCGCGGATCGAGTTGCGGGAGAAATTTCCGGATTTCCTGTTCGCGAATCTTCAATTCGCTGTCGCTATAAAGGAAATCGATGGTTCCCTCGATCCGCGTGTCAAGGCTGGACACGTTGCGCGTCTCAATCCAATTTCCGAGACCGGAAGCCTCGATTCGCTCTTTGGCTTTGGCGAAGATCGCGGGGTCGTATTCGATGGTAATGATCC
Source organism: uncultured Acidobacteriaceae bacterium (assembly GCA_963831675.1). Lineage (GTDB taxonomy): Bacteria > Acidobacteriota > Terriglobia > Terriglobales > Acidobacteriaceae > Bog-257. The sequence continues at coordinate 57,452 of CAWHRM010000027.1, read as the reverse complement.
TTCCGAAGCCGTTTTCCTTCAGACCCTCCGCCATCTTCAAGGTGCCGTATCCGAGGAAGGTCCCGGTTTCGACGATCAACTGCGGCTTGATGGTTGTCACCAGCGACTTCAGAAAGTCGAGCACCTCAAGTTCCGAGGTTTGCGAATCCATCATCTTCCAGAATTCGGGATGCGGACATTCCGGCGTGGGCGGGGTGTACTCTCGCTGCACCGATTCGCCTTGCTCGACCAGCCGCTCCAGGATGTGACGCTCCTCGCCTTTCTTCAGGAACGGCGGCACGACTCGCGCAATCACGATGATGCCGGCCAGGATTGCCACGCCTGACAGCACGATGAAAACCGGATCGAGAGGAACTCTCGACTGGACAACGAAAAGAAGAAGGTAAGTAGCCCCGGAAAGAATCAGGAATTCGCCAAAGACAATCCCTCGCGGCCGCTGGAACTGGATTTGGCGCCGGCCCTCGTTCCAGAGGAAGGTGAAGATCAGAATGCCTGCCAGAGTCGCCCACGGTGCGGGCGAACGCAGCGGCAAGGCGCCTTGCGCCGCCGCAACCGGGACCTGCGAAACCAGCAGTCCGAAGGCCGTTCCGATCGTTGCGGCGGGACCCGCTACGTCGAGCGCAGTGAGAACGTGCCATCCAACAGAGCGTGTCAGCGCGAGCCTTCGCCGTCGAAGATCGGCGCGCAAAACCATGGCAGCACCGATGATGCCCGCCAGCAGAACGTAGAAGAAGGAGTCCACGAAAGGCTCACGTGCCTTTCGTCGCAGCCAGCGCGCTTGAAGAATGACTTGTCAACAAAGACCTTCCCCAGAGCCGGCTGCGACCGTGAGTTGGCTACTCCCGACCGTTGCTGCAAGTGTGGGATTGATTAGCGGAGACGTTTGTGCAACTCCAGGGCTTGGTTTACACTTGAAAAGTCCGTTTCACCGCATCAGGAACTGTTTTTGCATGTTCGAATCGGTTCGATACTCTATCGTTGTACCTCTCTATAACGAGAAGGAAAGCATAACACCATTTTACGGGCGTCTAAAAGAGACGCTGGACACGGTGGCCCGGCCATCTGAGTGCGTGTTTGTCGACGATGGAAGTACGGACGGCAGCTTTCACCTCCTTCAGGAAATAGCTCTGATCGACAGCCGGGTCACTGTTGTTCGGCTTCGCCAGAACGCCGGCAAGTCCGTGGCTTTGTGTGCCGGTTTTAATGAGGCGCGGGGCGATTTCGTCATCACAATGGATGGTGACCTACAGCATGATGCCGCCGATATCCCACGCTTTATAGAAAAACTGGAACTGGGGTTCGACATTGTTTCGGGCTGGCGCGACCAGCATGCCGGTTCCTGGTTGCAGCGCGGGTCAACCTGGTGTGCCAATTGGGTGCTGCGGAAACTAACTGGCGTTCAGATTCACGACTTTGGAGTGGGGTTCAAGGCTTACCGGCGTGAGTTGATTTCAGAAGTGCCCATCTACGGCGAGCTGCAGCGGCTAATTCCTGTTTTGACGCTTCGACAAGACACCAGAGTATGTGAAGTTCCCATCACCACGCTAGCCAGGGAACACGGCGTTTCCAAGTACGGAATGATGCACAAGCTGCCTGTCTTCTTCGACCTTCTCACCGTCCGCTTTATGCAACGTTACCTCTCGCGGCCAATGCATTTCTTTGGCACGGCGGGCGTGACGGGGATTTTCGCCGGAGGCGCGATTGGGTTTTGGTTACTGTGGCAGTTGCTGCGCGGCTTGAGTGTTATACCGGAGCACGGCCCGCTGCTGGTTTTCGCGGCTGTCCTTATCCTTTCTGGATTGCAGCTTTTCGCGCTCGGGCTGCTGGCTGAAATGCAGGTGCGGCACCATCACGAGGGCCGCGGTCGGAGTGGTCCCTACGATGTGGCCCGTGTCATTCGCGCTCAAAAAAACGAGGAGGCAGTCTCAGACTGATCACCACGGACGGTCACTCGGTTTTACGGTTCTTTGCTTGCCGTTTCTTCTGTGTTAGCAAGACACAAAAGAACACAGATGCATCGGTCCGGCCTGGATCCGGGGCCATACCTGGTCACGCACCACATAAGTCACTGCTTGGATCGAGTAGATACCCACTCTAACAACTATGGAATCTCGGCTGCGTAATAGCTATCAGTGGATTGTTGTCCTTTTTGCCGCCTTCATTTTCCTGACAGGGATTATCAGCCCCCCGTCCTTGATGGACGATGTGGATGCATCGCAAGCGCTAATGGCGCGCAATATGCTTCATTCGGGAGATTGGGTCACAGCACGGCTTGATGGCGTCGTTTTCCTCGACAAAGCTCCGTTGAAGTACTGGATCACGGTACTTCTCTACAAGCTGTTCGGCGCACATGACTGGGTGGCACGGCTCCCCGGCGCTCTTTCCGCAATCGCGCTTTGCTGGGTGGTCTTCCGATTCGGTCAGTGGGCGTTTTCGCCGAAAGCCGGCTTCTACGCCGGACTATTCCTGTCCACGTGCGTTGGGCTTTTTCTGTTCACTCGCATCGTCATACCGGATGTGATCCTCACACTTTCGATCACAGTATCCATCTGGGGCTTTCTGCGAGCCCTGGATGAGAACGAAGAGCATCCACGGCGTTGGGCGTATATTTTGGCGGCCAGTCTCGCGTGCGGCTTGCTGCTCAAGGGCTTTATTGGGCTCGTGTTCCCGATCGGCGCGGCCTTTTTGTATCTCCTGCTGACGCGCCGTCTCTTCGACCGGAAGATTTGGCAGCGCTTATACCCGTTCACCAGCTTTCTGATCTTTGTCGCGATCGCCGCACCCTGGCACGTGCTCGCCACCATCAGGAACCCGCCCTACTTTGACTTCACCATGCATGCCGGCCCGGGCGACTACCATGGTTTCTTCTGGTTCTATTTCATAAATGAGCAGCTGCTTCGGTTCCTGAATACGCGATACCCACGCGACTACAACACGGTGCCGCGGCTCTACTTCTGGCTCCTGAACATCGTTTGGCTCTTTCCCTGGAGCATCTACCTGCCTCAACTCCGGCGCCTGAGCTACAAGCCGGTGGACCGCGCTGGCCGCACGTCTTTCATGGCGCTGTGTTGGATTGGCTGTGTGATGGTGTTCTTCACCTTTTCCACGACCCAGGAGTACTACTCGATGCCGATTTATCCCGCTCTGGCGCTCTTGCTGGGATACGGCGTCGCCGCCACTGCGGATTCGATTCGAACCGGGGCGAGAGTTGTGGCCACCATGGCCGCGTGCGCTGCCGTATTGATCTGCGCAATTCTCGTATTTGTGCGTGGTATGCCGACCCCGGGAGATATTTCGGATGCGCTTTCGCAAACGCCAGGCGCCTACACCCTTTCCCTGGGGCACATGCGCGATCTTACGTTCCAGTCCTTTGCCTACTTGCGGTTGCCTCTGGTGGTGGCCGGAATCGCATTTGTGCTCGGCGCCATTGGGGCGTGGCGTCTGCGAGGGGAACGTGCCCTCTTCGCGATGGCTCTGATGATGGTTATCTTCTTCCAGGCAGCGCGACTGGCGCTGGTGGTCTTCGATCCCTTCTTGTCCTCACGCCCTCTCGCGGAGGCGCTCAACCGCGCTCCGAAGGGAACGTTGATCGTCTGCGGCGATCACAATAGAACTTCATCCGTGTTTTTCTACAGCCAGGACAAGGCCTTATTGCTCAACGGCAGGGCGTTTACCATGGAATATGGATCGTATGCGCCGGACGCACCGCCGGTCTTTATCGACGACAATGATTTCTCGAGACTCTGGGTGCAGCCGGAGCGATACTATATCGTGGTCAAAGGGGACGACCTTCAGCACGTTAGCAAGCTCGTCGCCAGCGACCGGCTGCACCTGGTCGCGGAGTCCGGGGGCAAGGAACTGTATTCCAATCAGCAGATCACCGGCAACGCATCGGCTCAGTAACCCGAATCCATCCCGCCTTGCAGCTAGATCGGTGCCTGGATGCGCCACTTTTTCATCCACAAGAACATGATCATCAGGCCCCATAGGTGATAGCCGGTATTAGCCCGCCGTTCCAGATGATTGCGCAAACACGACTGGACCGCCTCCGAGTGAAACAGGCCGGGGTAGTCGGACAATCCGGTATTGACTGAATCCATGAGCAGCGCGCGCAGCGGCCCGCGCAACCAATCGTGGGCAGGGATGTCGAATCCGATCTTGCTTCGTTGCAGGATGGATTGCGGCAGCTTGTCCTTCATCAGGTCCTTCAGCAGAAATTTTTGACGTGAACCGCGAATCTTCAACGATGCCGGCAACGTGGCCGCAAATTCCACAATGCGGTGGTCCAGGAAGGGCGGGCGCATCTCGACGGCGTGGGCCATGCTCATGCGGTCCGACTTAACCAGGATGTCGTCGGGAAGGTAATACTCCTGATCGAAGTGAAGATACGGCGCCAGGTCATCTTTCCCCGGCAATGACTCACGCAGCTCGTTTAGGACCCCGGCCAGTGCGCCGGGCAGTTCAACCGCCATCAGCGAGCGTTTCTCCGCGTCGGAAAAGGTCCCGTTCCAATACACATGCGCACGCTCTGGGGACATCAGGCTGCCTTCGAGCAGCCGTTTTACCTTGTATTCAAAGCTGATCTTCTCGTCGGAGACCGGCCAGCCGTTCAAGGCAGAGAGTGCAACCTTGACGGAACTGCGCGGCAGTCTCCGGATCGATCGCGCATACCGGTTCGCTCGATACGTAAGATAGCCGCCAAACAATTCGTCGCCGCCTTCTCCGCTGAGCGCAACCGTTGTCCTGGTTTTGCAGAGCTTGGAGAGAAACCACACCGGCAGGGCCCCGGCATCGGCGCTGGGCTCGTCGGAGTAGTAGGCGAATTCCTCGATGGCCCCTTGCAGGTCCTGCTCGGGATTCAGGTCCAGCTGCTCGTGATCGGTTCCGTATTGCCGCGCCGCCTGCTGAACGTACTCGGTCTCGTCGAAACTGCGCCCGCGAAAGGAGATCGAGAACGTCTTCAGCTTGGAGCTTGACGCGTTCGCGGCATAGTGCAGGATGGTCGAGGAATCGATGCCGCCGCTGAGCCACAAGCCCAGCGGAACGTCGGACACGAGATGCTCGCGCACCGACTGCTGCATGAGCGACTCCAGTTCCTCGCGCGCAGACTCCACGGTATGCCGACCGGGTGTACCCTCAGGCAAGCGCCAGTAAGCCTCGGAACGAAGCTTACCGTCGCGCCACTCGACCCACTGTCCGGGCAGCAGCTTCTCGATTCCGTCCACCAGCGTCCACGGCGCGGGCACATAATTCAGCGAAAGGTAGCAATCCAAGCCGGACAGACTCAGCCGGCGTTCAATCTCAGGATGCACCAGGATGGCCTTCAGCTCGGAGCCAAAGAAGAGGTCCTCGCCTCGCCGAGCGATGTAGAGCGGCTTGATACCCATACGATCTCGCGCCAGGACAAGACGCCGGGTCGAAGTGGTCCACAACGCAACCGCGAACATGCCTCGCAATCTGGCGAAAGCTTCCGTGTCCCATTGCAGGAAGGCGCGAAACACGGTCTCGGTGTCGCAGTGGGATTGAAAACGATGGCCCAGGCCTTCCAACTCGCTGCGCAGTTGCAGATGGTTGTAGATCTCGCCGTTGAAGACGATGGCGGTTTCGCCATCTTCGCTGGTTATGGGCTGATCGCCACCCACCAGATCGATGATTTTCAGGCGGGTTGCGCCCATTGAGCAGAGGGCTGATCGATAGACGCCTTGCTCGTCGGGGCCTCGGTGAATCAGCGTAGTGGTGGCGGTCTCGATGCGGCCGGGATCGGGAGACCAGTTCTTATGTGTAAAACCAGCGATGCCGCACAAGACGCGAAGACCCTTCCAGGCTTGAAGTTAATGCTACCTTTTGCGAGGAACGCCAGCCACAGAAATTGCGGCGGGCCAATAGAAGGCACAGGGTGCCCTGACGCATCCTTCTTGTTATACCATGAGAGAAAGCCCGGTTACGTGAGGGACAAGCCCGCGAGCCAGGCGTCACAATGACTTCCCACAAACGACTGCGCCTTAAGACATTCCTGCTGCTCCTGGTCATGATTATTGCCGGTCCTTTGGGCAACCTCATGCTCGGCAAAGGCATGAAAAGCATCGGCAAAATCACCACGAAGATCTCTTCGCCCAGCGACTTGATCCATGTTTTGGTCCGGATACTCTCGTCGGGCACGATCTGGCTGGGCATCGCATCGCTGCTTACCTTTTTTGTTGCCTACATGCTGGTGCTCTCGTGGGCGGACTACAGCTATGTGCAACCGGCTTCGGCGATTGCTTACGGAGTGGTGGCTCTGCTGGCGACTCTGTTGCTTGGCGAGGTCGTCTCCCCTCTCCGTTGGGCCGGCATTGCGGTTATTTGCCTGGGCGTTTTCGTCGTCGGGCATACCAATCCGCGCACCACGGAGAATCCCTGATCGTGTTTGAAGTCCTGTTCTTTTCGTTGATTGTGGTCGCCGGCACGGCCGGTGAGCTGTGCGTGTCGCGAGCCATGAAAGAGATCGGCGAAGTCCACGATTTTCGCCCCCTGTCACTTATTAAGGTGATTCTGCGCGCCTTGCACATCAAATGGATGTGGATCGGCGTCGGGTTGATGACGATTGGATTTTTTTCGCTTCTGGCAATCCTGTCGTTCGATAACGTCAGCTTCGTTGTCCCGGTCACGGCCCTGGGGTATGTCGCAGGCGCTCTAGGCGGCAGGTTCTTCCTGGGAGAGCGAGTGAACTGGCGGCGTTGGGCTGGCATCCTTCTGGTTTGTGTCGGCGTAACCCTGGTGGTCATCGGAAAAGGTTGAGGACCATGCAGCACCGAAAGATAACAGTCTCGGCGTTTGCGATCCCGAGCAGGCAGCAAAGGATCGTCTTCCGCGACATCTGCGGTTTCGCCGCCCAGTCGTTCCGCGCCGATAAAGTGCGCGCCACCATGACCGCCCTGGGCATGGTCATCGGCACCGCCTGTCTCATCCTTGTCGTGACCATTGCGCTAACCGGTAAGCAACTCCTGCTGACCCAGATCCAGAACGTGGGCGCCAACCTGATCTGGGCGGAATATTCCAGCCAGTCGAATGCCGCCTCCAATGCGGCGCTCCGCGATTACTTAACCGTGGACGACATGATCGCCGTGCAGCGCCAGGTACCCGGCATCCGGGCGGCAACGCCGGTGCTGAACCTGCACGACCGCATAACCGCGCCCGGCGGTAAGGAGCGCGACATCCTGGTGCTGGGTGTTAGTCCGGAATATGTCGATGTGCGGCGCCTGCGCGTACTGTCCGGAATTTTCTTCAACCAGCAAGACTCGCAGGCCTTCAACAAAGCCGCGGTGGTGACGGAGGGTTTTGCTCAGCGCCAGTATGGCGGGAACGAGCTGGCATTGGGACAAGAGATCAGGATTGCCGGCGTGCCGTTTACCGTCATCGGCACCTTCCGTGAGGGGGTGGACACCTTTGGACGCTCCGAGATACAGGACGACACCATTCTCATTCCCTACCCTGTCGCGCGACGCTTGACCGGAAAGAACACCGTCAACCAGATTTATTTTTCCATGGCTGACAGCAAGAGCATCCCACGCGCCACCGAGGAGATTCTGAAGGTCATCCAGTCACGCCATCGCCCCGAATCCGAATATCTGGTGAGCAACATGACGGAAGTACTGAGGGTTGCGGAGAAGTTTGCGAATACTCTTACCCTCGTGCTCGGTCTGTTCGCGACTGTGACCCTGATCGTCGGTGGCATCGGCATCATGAATATCATGTTCGCCACCGTCAGCTTCCGCATCCGTGAAATCGGCATCCGCAAGGCGGTTGGTGCGACCCGCCAGGACATTACTCTGCAATTTCTGACCGAAGCAATCTTAATTTCCGTGACCGGCGGCGCGGTCGGTACCCTGATCGGTCTAGGCCTTCCCTTCTCGGTACGGTTTCTCACCGGCTTGCAGCTTCCGATTCCCCTCCTCAGCGCCTTCGTCGCCATTGTTGTCTGTTGCTCGGTCGGGATAGCGTTCGGCACTTTCCCCGCGCAACGGGCCGCTGCCCTGGACCCGGTGGAGTGCCTAAAATACGAGTAAGGGGTCCTGAGAGCACAGCTCCACCCGTCCCCCGCTCGTCCCTTGGATTCGAGCGAGATTGAAGCGTTGCGGCTGAGAGATTAACCTTAACCTAAGATCATGGCCATCAACGGTAACAACGGGCGTCCTTATCCCAAGCTGGTTCTTAGCGAGACGCTCAGTGTCGCCATCGAGACCTTCCGCAACAACCGGACCCGGTTCATGCTGACGTCGCTGGGAATGGTGATTGGCACCGCGTCGCTCATTCTGGTCGTCACTATCGGCCTGACGGGCAAACAGTACCTGCTGCAGCAGATCCAGAATGTCGGCGCCAACATGATGGTGGCCGAATTCCAGGGAGGAGAGGGTAGCGGCAATCAAGCCGCCAGTGACTTGCTGACCCTCGACGACCTCGATGCCGTGAGGAAACAGGTCCCCGGCCTGAGTGCATCCTCTCCTTTGGTAGAACTACACGACCGCATAACGGTGCCTGCCGGCAAGGAACGCGACATCCTGGTGCTAGGCGTGTCATGGCAGTACCTCTACGTGCGCAATCTGGACGTTCTTGCCGGGCGCTTCTTTGAGGACCCTGAGGAGCGGGGGCGGGACAAAGTCGCGGTCATCACCCAGGTGCTTGCCAATACCCTCTATGGCTCGCAGGCGGCGGCCATTGGCCAGCAGATCAAGCTCAGCGGCTTGCCCTTCACCGTGGTTGGGACCTTCCGCGAGCGGGTTGACACCTTCGGGCAATCCGAGATTTCAGAGGACACAATCCTGATTCCGTATACCGTCGCGCGCTTCTTTACCAATAACGATAGCGTCTCCCAGCTCTTCTTTTCCGTCCCGGACTCGAACGAGGTAGCTCGCGCTACCCAACAAATCGGCGACGTGCTGCGCTCCCGGCATCGTCCGGAATCGGTCTACAAAGTGTCGAACCTGACTCAGCTTCTTTCCGTGGCGGCGACGACGGCAAACACTATGAGCACCGTGCTGCTGCTCGTCTCCGTGCTGACGCTGCTCGTAAGCGGAGTTGGCATTATGAACATCATGCTGGCAACAGTGAACGCCCGCATCCGCGAAATTGGCGTGCGCAAGGCCGTGGGAGCCACGAACGCTGAAATACGTGCGCAATTTCTCACCGAGGCCATGCTTATCTCACTCTCAGGTGGCATCGTTGGAATACTGCTCGGCCTGGCGCTCCCCTTCTCGGTACGCTTTATCACGGATTATCGCGTCCCCATCTCAGGATGGTCGGTCATCATTGCCGTGGCGGTATCAACTCTGGTGGGTGTGGTGTTCGGCACAGCGCCCGCCGCGCGGGCGGCGCAACTCGATCCAGTCGAGAGTCTAAGATACGAGTAGCAGCACCGTTCGATTGGAAAACCAAACAAGAAAGCCCGGAATGTTTTGTCCGGGCTTCTCACTTTTCGCTTCGGTTCGCGGGCTCACGTCCAGGTTCTGGCGTAGGTTGCGCTCCGTATTGCCTTCAAGCGAATTTTGTCACCGCGTTGGCCGAATTTACGGCGCTTCCATGTTGTCCCTTACATGACGAGCGCAATGTTCTCCAGCTCTCTTTGGAACGCTTCCAACGTGGATCCGGCAAGCCCCACTCTAGCAACGGCATTGCGGGCTTCCTCCGCCGAAACACCATAGCCGTGTCCGGCCAGAAACATTTGGACCAACTCGGTCGCGTCCTTGGAGTCAAACCCCTGGAGCAGTTCGCTCTTTAGCGCCGTCAATTCCGGGACGGAAAATTTTTCTCTCATCGATCTCACCTCCGACCCTTCCGGGCGTTGGTAGTTAGACTCGGGGGACGCTATAAAGTTACAAGCAATTTCATTGCCGAACTCGTCTACTACCCTCTCTTCACCAGGAAGCCTGTGACAATTGGAACCCTTTTACTCCCTCCGAGTTGCACATATACGTGCCGAGACGCGAGTTTCCCGGCTCTTGGACCGATAGAATCGAAGTCAGAATGCTGATCAATCTGCAATAAGTTGCGAAAATGAGGAGGGAAAGTGCCCTTTCCACCGGCGAGCTGGGGGTTTTATTCCGGGAAACTTGGGGCTTTTCTACCAGAATAGGACGGGATCGACTGGCGTCTGCCCTCAGCAATGCCTTGGGGGCGGCGAAGGCCCCATCCCCGCAGAATCAAAGCGGCTCGATGCTAGCTTCCGGCTCCAGCAGAATCGGTATCCCATTCCGAATGGGGTAAACCCGCTTGCACTCATTGCACTTGAGGGCTTCCTCGCCGCGCAGCACCAGGGGCTTGCGGCACACCGGACACGCCAGGATTTCCAGCAGGTCAGGACTGATCATAGCTGGCTGATTTTAGCAGGAGGCTGCCTTCTGTTGGTATCCTGATGGCAACGGGGTTGCGGCGCAGCACTATAATCAATTCGCCGAAGTGGGGTTCGGCATTTATATCCAGCTAGCTGGTTGCGTAATGCACGCAAAGTAGACTCCCGGGCATTCCCACATCGAAGTCCAAAGGTGAGCATGGCACTAACCCAGCAGAACACAACCACCATCACAGCTCCTGATACCGGCAAGGACTACCGCGCTCCGTTGGCGATGGTCACCACGCTGTTCTTTATGTGGGGGTTCTTGACATGTCTGAACGACATCCTGATCCCGCACTTGAAGGCGATCTTCGATTTGAACTACGCGCAGGTGATGCTGGTCCAGCTCTCCTTCTTCTCCGCCTATGCGGTCTTTTCGATTCCGTCCGGCTGGGTCGTGGAACGCATTGGCTACCAGAGGATGATGGTGGTTGGGTTGCTGCTGATGGCTGCTGGCGCGTTGCTGTTCATTCCTGCTGCCAGCGCTCCGTCCTTTCCGCTGTTTCTGGGGGCGCTGATCATCCTGGCCGCTGGCATTACCGCGCTGCAGGTCGCAGCCAATCCATACGTGGCTTTGCTCGGCCCCGCGAGGACCGCTTCGGCCCGGCTCACCATGACCCAGGCATTCAATTCGCTCGGGACCTTCGTCGCGCCATGGTTCGGTGGTGTGCTGATTCTGGCTACCGCTCCCAAGACCGCTGCGGTGATCATGCAGATGACGCCCGACGAGTTGCAGGTCTACCGTATCGCCCAGGCCTCCTCGGTAAAGATGCCATACCTGTTCATTGCCGCGGTCCTCATCATCCTTGCGGTCTTCATTGGCCGATTCAAGTTACCGCACATTCCCGAAGCCGAAGGCGGTCACGCGGCGGAAATGGGTGTACACGACAGCATCTGGCATCATCGCAACCTGTTGATGGGAGCGCTCGCCATTTTCTGCTATGTGGGTGCTGAGGTCTCAATCGGAAGTTTCCTGGTGAACTACATGCACGAGCCCGAGATCGGCGGCTTGGCCCTGGAAACTGCGGCCAAGTTCCTTACGGTCTACTGGGGCGGCGCCATGGTGGGACGTTTCGTCGGCTCGGTGGTGCTTCGCAGAATACCGCCACGGATTGCGCTGGGATTTAACGCGGTCGCGGCCTGCATCCTGGTATGCACTTCGATGGCGGCCTCCGGGCATTTTGCCATGGGAACCATGCTGCTGATCGGGCTCTTCAACTCGATCATGTTTCCCACCATCTTCACCCTCGGTATCGAGGGTCTCGGCGTGCTCACCGGAGAGGCATCGGGACTGCTGAACACGGCCATTGTCGGCGGCGCAGTCCTTCCCTGGATCCAGGGCTTCATTGCCGACCGGGTAGGCATCCACCATGCATTCATCCTGCCCGCGATCTGCTACTTGTACATTCTGTTATTCGCCGCCAAGGGCCAGCCGAGAGCGAGGGTGCAAACCGGGTAAGTCCCGGACGGGTGAGGATTCCTCGACTGGCTGCAGGAATCCAAGTCGATGCTGTCAGCCAACTCACGTCAGTTCTGGACGACCAGATTCATTGCTGGTGAACCACCTCACCGCCCGCGATGGTTGCCACAACTTTTCCGCTGAAGCTCCAGCCATCGAACGGTGTGTTCTTCGATTTCGAGCGCGACTGCGAGGCATCGAAGGTCCACTTCTTTTTCGGATCGAAGATGGTGACGTCCGCGTGTGCGCCCTTGGCGAGAGTGCCGCGGCCGCCAGGCCAAAGATCTTCGCAGGATTCGAGGACAGCAGTTCGACGATCCGCCACAGCGGCAGCTCGAAGTGATGATGCAGCACGGTGATGGCGAGGGGCAACGCGGTTTCCAGCCCGGTGATGCCGAAGGCCGCGCGCTCGAACTCGACCTGCTTTTCGTGGAAGGCATGGGGCGCATGATCGGTGGCAATCGCGTCGATCGTGCCGTCGAGGATGCCCGCGATCAGTGCGTCGCGATCGGCGATGGAGCGCAGCGGCGGATTCATCTTGTAGTGGGTGTTGAACTCGCCGACATTCTCATCCACCAGCGTGAAGTGGTGCGGCGTGACCTCGGCGGTGACGCGCAGCCCGGCTTTCTTGGCGCGGCGCACCGCCTCCAGGGCCTCGCGAGTCGAGAGGTGCGCAACGTGAACGTGTCCCTTGGTCGCGCGGGCAAGCGCGATGTCGCGCTCCACGATGTTCGCCTCGGCGGCGTTCGGCATGCCGTGCACGCCCAGGCGGAACGACGTGGGTCCCAGGTTCATCGAACAGCCCGCCGTCATGCGCGTGTCCTCGGCGTGCTGCACCACCGGAATCTTCAGCCGGGCGGCGGCGCGAAGCGCATTCGCGCATCAGCCGGTCGTCGAGAATCGGCTTGCCGTCGTCGCTCACAGCAACCGCTCCCGCCCGCTTGAGCGCGGCAAAATTCGTAAGCTTCTCTCCCGGACTGCCGACGGTCGCCGCTGCGATGGGAAAAACATTCACCAGCGCGCCGCGTTCCGGAGCGTGCATCCAGCGCGTGATCTCCGCCGAGTCGTTGACCGGGACGGTGTTGGGCATGGCGCAGACGGAGGTAAATCCGCCCGCCGCTGCCGCCGCGGTTCCGGTGGCGATGGTCTCCTTGTGGGCCTGTCCGGGCTCGCGCAGGTGCACGTGCAGATCGATGAAGCCGGGAGCGACGATGCAGCCCCTGGCGTTGAAGCTGCGCTTGCCCTGACCGCGAAGCTTTCCCGGCCGCCGCCACGGCAGCCACGCGGCCGTCGCGCAGCAGCACATCCATCTCCTGGTCGATGCCGCTCGCCGGATCGATGACGTGTCCGCGTACGATGAGCAATGAGTCCATGTCTTTCATTTAGCGCGCCGCCCCCAGCAGCATGGCCAGAATCGCCATGCGCGTCTTCACTCCGTTGCGGACCTGTTCGTGAATGCACGACTGCGGCCCGTCAGCCACCTCGCTGGTCAGCTCCATGCCGCGAATCACCGGCCCCGGATGCATCAGGATCGCGTCCGGTTTTGCCAGCTTCATGCGCTGCGGCGTGATCTGGTAATTGGCAATGTAGTCTTCAACGCTGATGTCCTTGCCTGCCAGCCGCTCCTTTTGGACCCGCAGCGCCATCACCACGTCCGCGCCCTGCAGGGCGATGTTCAGGTCGTGGCAGGCGGTGACTCCCGGCGCAAGGGTGGTGGAGATTTCCGGGCACAAAATCGGGCGGGCCGCAGAAGACGACGTCGGCCCCAAAGCGCGAGAGCAATTCCGCATTCGAGCGCGCCACCCGGCTGTGATACACATCGCCCACGATCACCACGCGCAGCCCGTTCAGCTTCTTCTTGTGGTTGGTGATGGTCAAGGCATCCAGCAGCGCCTGCGAAGGATGCTGATGCATGCCGTCGCCCGCATTCACGATGGGCACCTGCACATAGCGCGCCAGCAGATAAACCGAGCCACTGTTGGGATGCCGCATCACGATGGCATCGGCTCCCAGGCTGGCCACCGTCCAGCCGGTATCGATGAGCGATTCGCCCTTCTCGATGCTGGAAGAAACCGGAGTCACCAGCGTGGTCATGGCGCCCAGGGTCTTGGCGGCGAACTCGAACGACGTCCGGGTGCGGGTCGAGGATTCGTAGAAGAGCAACGCCACGCGCTTGCCGTGCAGCAACTGCGACGGACGGCCGGGATCCATGCGCCGGGCCAGCGCCAGGATGGACTCGATCTGCTCGGTCGTGAGTTGTTGAATGCCCAGCAGCGAACGCAATTGTGGCTTCATTGCCCCTCGGCCATTCGCTCCATCAGCAGCACCTTGTCGGCGCCGTCGGTCTCCTGCAGTTTCACTTCGATCATTTCGTCTTTGGTGGTCTGGATGGTACGGCCGACAAAGCTGGCCTCGATCGGCAACTCGCGATGGCCGCGGTCGATGAGCACGCAAAGCTGGATGCGGCGTGGCCGTCCGTGATCGAACAAGCGCATCCAGCGCCGCGCGCGTGGTGCGGCCGGTGTAGAGCACGTCGTCCACCAGAATGATGTTCTTGTCCTGGATATCGAACTCCATCGTGCTCTTCCGTCACCTCAGGACGATGCCCCACGGTGGAAAGATCGTCGCGGTAGAACGTGATGTCGAGCGTGCCCACCGGCACCTCGGTTTTCTCGATGCGCCCCAGTATCTTCGCCAGGCGCTGCGCCAGTGGCACACCGCGGCGCATGATCCCGACCAGCCCGAGGTTGGCGACGCCGTTGTTCTTCTCGACGATCTCGTGCGCCAGCCGCACCAAAGTACGTTCGATTTCAGAAGCGGAAAGGATTTGCGACTTCTCGCGAAGGTTGGGCGAACCGGTGGAGACTTTCGTCATGCCGCTCGAATCATACGAGAAGCCTGGAGTCGCGGGCAACTTTGTCCCAACCCAGTGTGATCCAGCGCACACCGGACCGTGACTAGCGAAACTCCCGTCGTCTGCCGAACATGGACGCGCCGAGCGCGCCGCCGGCAGCGCAAAAGAGCACGAACATCGCAGCCAGCACTACCAGCACCAGCACCAGCAGCGTCGCCGCCCCTTGCGGCGTGTTGATCCAGTCCATCATCCGCCGCATCATCTCCTGCGCCTTGGGATCGGGAGTGTTGGCCATCCGTTTTTCCATTTGCTCCTGCATGGCGCGGCGAAAATCGCCGCTCGCGCGCACAAACACGTAGGACAACGTGGTCACGACGGCGTTGATGACGAAGGCGAAAACACCGGCCAGCGCGCCCACTTTCATCCCCATTCCCGGCGTGATCAACGCGCCCGCCGTCCTCCTCTGATAGAGCGCGACGGCGAGGGCGCCAGCGCCCAGCATCCAGAGACAACAGCCGAGGGAGACGAAGGGAATCGCTGTGAGCACGGCAGCTCCCGCCCCAGACAGAAGCGCGCCTTGCCATGCCAGGTCCCACTGGATCGCCCCAAAGGGACGCGGATAGGGCATCGTTCCGGGCGACCACGTCGATGGCTGAGTTGACGAAGGAAATTCTCCCGGCGTGCTTGGCGTCATCGAGGATGGCGACGCCGGCATGTTCTCTTCAGGAGGAATGACGCGGATCTGCGGGGCGCCACAGTGCGGACAGAACGCAATGCCCTCGTCGATCAGGGCCTGGCACCGATAACAGGGATGTTCCACCAGCCGAACGTTACAGCAGATGCGCTCGCGGCGCAACCGAAGCGCATCTCTGAGCTACAGAGTGCCTTCCTTGCCGTGGGTCTGAATCAGCACCGTCCCAAAGCGAGTTCCGGAGCCCTGTGGCTGGATTGAAACCAGGTGCTGGTTTTCGCTGGTACCGGACTTGATCTCCCATCCATCGCCGTGGGTATCTTTGCAACTCAGCTTGTTGTCCGTGTCCTCGCCGTGTCGGTTAATGTGCACATCAGAGCCGCCACTGTGGCCGTTGCACACCAGCACGTCACCGAAGGTCTTCATCTTGTCCTCATAGAAAACCTTTACTTTTTCCGGAGAATCGTCGGTTTCGTACTCCGCAGCAACCACCTTCAGGCCAAAGCCCATGGCGCCGATGTTGACATTCGCGGCATGGTTGTCGCCGTTCTCCGTGGGGCGCAAGTGTGCGCCGGGATAAACCGGAATGCCGTTGTCGGTCGCCGCCTTTTCGTCGGTGTTGACCTTCAAGTTGGCGAGGGGAGTCTGGATATCGACCTTCTCGTTCTTCTTGTCCTTGTCGTCGACGTGAATACTGCACGCGGAGAGCAACAGCGCCGCGACCACTGGCAATGATCACATGCCAATGAAATCTTCCTCATTTTGGTCCTCCACTGCGAACTGGCGCTGGGCCACCAAGACCTGCGCCACGATCGGCAATGTTGGGAATGGTTACCGGCAAGCGGCCGGGCATCGGAATCTCGCCAAACATCGCCTTCACCGCACTGAACTCAGAGACCTGAGCGTTCGAGAATGTGCACAAATACGTTTGAACTTCGGGGAATTGCGCCGCAATGTACGGATTGCCCATCGCCGCAACCACAGTCTTGCCACCCGCGATGCGCAGCACCTCATGCAGCAGCGCCGCCGATGCATTCTGCACCGTAGCCGATTGGCCGCCAGCGGAGGGAACTTCGTAAACTGCCGCGATTACCGCCTCCGCCTGCTGCACCGCGTCCAGCACGGGCTGGGTCATGCCGGCTGCATCGCGTGGGTCAATATACATCACGTGGGTGTCCGGGATTCGCGCTCGCACTTGCTCGTCCACCAGCCGGCCCCAATCGGAGCGGCTGTCGTCGGTAAAGATCAAGACCAGCGTGCGATTATGGGTCTCCGCTGCTGATTGATACGTGTTTAGCGGTGCATTGGTTCCCTGGCGCGTGGCCTTGAGGGGAAGCACCTGATGATTGTCGCGCACCAGAGTCACGGCGTCATCGGCAATCTCCTCAGCGGTGGCCAGACTCGCAGGCTTCGCCACAATCTCGTTCACCGCGCTGATGTCCACCAGCCTGGCCTTGTTCAGCCCGACCGACGCTTTGGCGCGCAGGATCTTCAGCACCGATTCATCGATTCGCGACTCCGGAATTTCTCCGCTGCGCACGGCTTGCAGCAGGCCGTTGTAGGAGCCATCCAGGTCGGAAGGAATCAGCAGCATATCGTTGCCGGCTTTCACCGCTTCGACCGCGGCCCTGCCCGCCGCCGCTGCGCCGCCTTCCGGAAACAGCTTCGTCAACCCGTTCATGTCCATCGCGTCGGTCACAACCAGCCCTTTGAAACCCATCTGCTGCTTCAGCAGTCCGGTCACGATGGCGGGCGAAATGGAAGCCACTCGATTGGGCTCCGGATCGAGCGCCGGAGCGAGAATGTGCGCCACCATAACGGCATCCACGCCAGCCTTGATCGCGGCGCGAAACGGCGGCAGCGCGACGTTCTCGAAGTAAGCCTTATCCCGATTCACGATTGGGACCGAGGTATGCGAATCCGTGTCGGTGTCTCCATGTCCGGGGAAATGTTTGGCCGTGGTTAACATGCCGTACTGGTGCGCGCCCTCGATGTAGGCGGCCACCATATCGCCCACCAGCTTCGGATCTTCGCCAAACGACCGCGTGTTGATGATCGGGTTCGCCGGATTGGAATTCACATCGGCGGTAGGAAACCAGTTCCAATGCACGCCAATGGCGCGCGATTCCTGCGCGGTAATGCGCCCGGCTTCTCGGGAGAATTCCACATTGCCGGTGGCGCCAAATGCCATGGGATGCGGGAAAGCTGGTCACTTCGTTGAGACGAAAACCCAGCCCGCGCTCGAAATCAGCGGCGAAAATCAGTGGAAACTCGGAGTCCCTCTGCAGCTGGTTGGTCACCATGGCAGCTTCGAGCGGCTCGTTCTTGTAGAGCAAGCCGTCTTCGTAACCGACCGTCAGGCCGAAACCGCCGAGATGGTACTTGTGCATGGTATCGCGCAGCCGGATGTATTCCGGGCTGTCCACGTTCATGAACTGCGCCTGCGCCCAGATCATGAACATCTGCCCGATCTTCTGCTCCAGCGACATTTTCTTCAGCGACTCGCGCGCCCACTTCTCACCCTTCTTGTCGAGATGGACCGGAGCAGGCGTTTGAAATTGTTCTTTGGCGTGAGCCGATGTAGAC
The DNA here is from genome assembly GCA_963831675.1 of uncultured Acidobacteriaceae bacterium. Taxonomy (GTDB): domain Bacteria; phylum Acidobacteriota; class Terriglobia; order Terriglobales; family Acidobacteriaceae; genus Bog-257. Next base: position 39,496 of record CAWHRM010000027.1, on the reverse strand, counting down.
ATGACGGTTGTGAGGACCAGCGAGCCCAACAGGATTGCACATGTCGTCGCGCAGTTCCTTGCGAGACGAGTCGCATGGTTGGCAGAAAGACGAGGCCCGCTTGCGGGACGAACAATCCGGATGCTGTCTGGTTTTTCGTTGCGACCCATCCACACGAACGATAACAGACATCTCACACCGACGACTGCAATGTCATGCGGCTGGAAACCAGTTCGGCAGCTTGCCTTGCGATATCCGGATCATCGCCGAAACCATCGAGCCACTGCACCTCCGGCTCGCGGCGAAACCACGTCATCTGCCGCTTGGCATAGTTGCGATGTCCTTGTTGCGCCGCCGCGATCGCCTGCTCCCTCGTGAGTTCTCCTCGCAGAAACTGCACCGCCTGCTTGTAGCCGAGCGAGTTCAGCGGGGCAGCAGCCTGGTGCCGATGCGAGCAGCGACTTCGTCTCTTCGATCAGCCCGTCATCGAACATCTGCGCGGCACGCTGGTTGATGCGGTCATATAGCTTCTCTCGCGAAGGGTTGAGCCCGATCCGGAGAATCCGAAAGCCGCGAAGAGGATCGCGCCCGCGTTCCTTCCACAACTCGCTCATCTGCGCCCGTGACGCCAGACAAACTTCGACGGCGCGGACGAGCTTCGGCAGATCGTTGGCATGGATTTTCGAAGCCGATTCCGGATCGAGCCGCGCCAGCATCCGGTGCAGATGAGCCGATCCGCGCTTGGCCGCGCTGGCGCGCAGGCGTTCGCGCAATTCTTCCGAACGCTGCGGACCGGGAAAGAGTCCTTCCAGCAGCGCTCGCAGAGTAAAGACCGGTTCCTCCAACCACGATAGGCAGGCGTCCGCGGCCGGCGATTTCGCCGATCACCGCCCGCGCCTGCCGCGCATATTCGCCCGCCGTGAAAGGCTCGTCTGGTTCCGCAACGTCGAGCAGGTGGTGCGGTACTGACGCGCGCTGTTCGCGCGTCGGCTTGGCCGTGCCAATCTCAAAATGGCGGTAGAGCGCGACCGAATCGCAACTGACAATCTCTCCGGCGAACTGTTGCGCCAGGTTGATGGCGAGCGCGGATTTGCCGGAGGCCGTCGGCCCGAGAATCACCACCAGGAGCGGTTCAGGCTGGCGGCGAAGGCCGCGCGCTCATTGCGTTATCGGGCTCAACGCGCGCCCCACGGAATGGTCTTGCCGAACCGGAGAAATGCCAGCGCAAGAATAAACAGCACGACGACCAGTATCCCCACCAGCTTCAGGCGCTCGCGCGAACGATAGCGCGCTTCCCACTCGGCCGGCGTCAGGCCGGTGCGGGAATTGACCTTGCTGTTGGGAGGTTGGCCTTGATCCACAGCTTAATTCTACGCGTGGGAACTACTCCATATCGCCCTTTTGCGGGTTGTAGTAGAAGCGGAAGCGCAGCGCCAGGTAGGGCCCGTGGAACTCGCTGGGCAACGGGGCGAACGGGGCAGAGCCGGTGATTCCTCCCCAGGCCGCGCGATCGAGAGCAACGTCACCCGAAGGGGCGACGAGTTTCATTCCGGCAATCTTTCCATCCGGGAGGATGGCAAACTCAATGGCCAGCTTGCCACGCTTCATCAGCGGAGCACGCGCTTCCTCCGGAATGAGGATGTACCAGTTTCTCCGCACCGCTTCGAGCACGCGCGAGAGATAAGGACCGAAGTCCACTCCCTGCGTGTCGCTCAGCACTTCGAGATTTCCCAGGGTTCGCGCCGATCCGCCCGGTCCGGCGCCGTAATCGCCGCCGCCTCCGTAAGTGCCGCCGCCGCGGTGGGAGGCAACCGCACGAGCCGCTTGCGCCGTGAGATCGCCGGGCGACTTCATCATGTCGGCAAAATTCACCGGCGTCCCGCTTCCGCCCGAGGGCGTTGGCAACTTCGGCTCCGGGACCGGCTCGAGCTGCGCCATCTGCTGGTCCTGCGATTGGTTCGGCTGCTGCGCGCCCTGCTGCATCGGCGGCGACATCTGGGCCGGCTGCGCTGGCGGCGCCTGCATTCTCGGCGGACCGGCACGCTTCAACTCCTCCAGCGTCTTCTTGTCCAGCGTCGGATGCCGGCTCTCCGCGATGCGGTTCTTGTCCGAGAGCACCTTCGTCTCGGGCGGAACCTTGGGCGGCGCCTTCTGCGCGTCCGGAGGCAGGTCGAGGTAAGTCAACTGCTGGTTGCGCATGATGTCGGCGGGCGACAGCAGCGCGACCCCTTTGATGCCGGGAAACATCTTCGGCGACATGAAGAGGAAGATCACCAGCGCCAGATGCACCACCACGGAAATCCAGAACGCTTCGCGCATCCGCGAGCGCTCGATGTCGTCTTCCAGCTGGATCAGGATGTGTGGCGTGAGTTCCGGGTCAGGAAGATCGGCGCTGTTCCACAACGCAAGCTGGCTCTCATCCTTTTGGTTGGAAGGAAGCGGTGTGGGCGTGTCCGGCGGTATTAAGATTGAAGGCATCCGTCTGGATCAAGTACGCCTGGAGCTCAACCACTTAGACGCCCCTCGACCCTCCGGAAGCGCAATACTTCCCTGGTGATGGAGCAACCGTAGTAAACCCGGCAGCCTGGTGCAAGTTTCCTGCTGCTATTTTCGCATACACGTCGTCCCATAAGGCGATTCACTCCTCGCGCGCTGAGGAGTTCCACAAAAGGTTCGGTACACTGGTGGCGATGAAGGCTGTCATCGTCGGCACCGCAGGCCACATTGACCACGGCAAGAGCGCTCTGGTGCGCGCTCTCACCGGCATCGATCCCGATCGCCTGGAAGAGGAAAAACGCCGCGGCATCACCATCGACATCGGCTTCGCCAACCTCGATCTCGCCGGCCCTGCGGGCGAGCCGATCCGCGTTGGTTTCGTGGATGTTCCCGGCCACGAGCGCTTCGTGCGCAACATGCTGGCGGGAATCGGCGGCATCGATCTGGTGCTGCTGGTGGTCGCGGCCGACGAATCCATCAAGCCTCAGACCCGCGAGCACTTCGACATCTGCCGCCTGCTGTCCGTGCAGCGCGGCATCACGGTGCTGACCAAGAGCGACCTGGTCGATTCCGAGACCCTCGAAGTCGTGACCCTGGAAGTAGCGGAGTACCTCAAGGGCTCGTTCCTCGATCCCGCAACTTCTCCCATCATTCCCGTCAGCTCGAAGACCGGCGCGGGACTCGACCGGCTGAAGGCGCGAACTCGCGCGCCTCGCCGCCGAAGTTCCGGCGAAGGATTCCACCGCCGTCTTCCGCCTGCCCATCGATCGCGTCTTCACCATGAAAGGCTTCGGAACGGTGGTCACCGGAACGCTGATCTCGGGAACCATCCGCAAGGAGCAGGAGGTCGAAGTCCATCCCGCGGGCAAGCGTCTGCGGGTGCGCGGCGTGCAGGTGCACGGCAAGCCGGCAGACGAGGCGATTGCCGGTCAGCGCACCGCGCTGAATCTTCCCGGCGTGGAAACCGCCGAGCTGGCTCGCGGCATGATGCTGACTCCGCCGCAAATGTTCGCGCCAGTCAGCAGGCTGGGCGTGCAGCTCGACCTGCTGCCTTCGGCCAAGCCGCTGCGCCAGTACGCGCGCGTCCATTTGCACGCATTCACCGCGGAGACCATTGCGCAAGTGACGCTGCTTGGCGCCAAGCAGCTTCTGCCCGGCGAATCCGGCTTCGCCCGCCTCAAGCTTGACAAGCCGGTTCTGCTGTTCCCCGGAGACCGCTTCATCATCCGGCAGTATTCGCCGGTGATCACGATGGGCGGCGGTCGCGTGCTCGACGCGGGCGAGCCGCCGATACGAATCGAGCGCCGCGATCAACTGCCGTTTCTGCAGTCCATCGCCAACGCCACTCCGCCGGAAGCCCTGCTGGCGCGCATCAATCGCCGCTGGATCTTTGGGCTCACCGTGGCCGAGGCCGTCGCCGAAACCGGCTGGCTTCCGGCTCGCGTCCAGCAACTCGCGGCGGAACTGAAACAGGCAGGCCTGATTGCGATCTTCGGCAGCGTGCTCATCACCTCGCACTGGCTGGAGAGAATTCGCCGCGACTTCCTGGCAATGGTTGGTTCTTTCCATGACGCGAATCCCTTACAGCAGGGAATCAACAAGGAGCGAATCCGCGACACAATGCACCTGCGAGCCCGAACTGTTCGATGGCGTCATCGCGTCGCTGCTGCGCGAGAAGAAGCTGGAAGCCGATGGCGAGTTGCTGCGGCTTCCCGGTCGCGGCGTCGTGCTGCGCGACGAAGAAGCCGAATCGAAGACGCAGATCGAGCAGGCGTTCGCCAAGGCCGGCCTGAAGGTCCCGCTGCTGAAGGATGTTCTGGCGTCGTTGCCGGTGGACAAAGTACGGGCGCAGAAGATTGTCACGTTGCTGCTGCGCGACCGCGTGCTGGTGAAGCTATCGGACGACCTGGTGTTTCATCGCGACGCGCTGGACGCGCTGCGAAAGCAAGTTGTCGCCAACAAAACCAAGACACCGAAACTCAGCGTGCCGCAGTTCAAAGACCTCTTCGATATCACGCGAAAGTACGCGATTCCGCTGCTCGAATATCTCGACCGCGAGCGGGTAACGCGCCGCGTCGGCGACGAGCGAATCATCCTCTGAGCTCGCGGCTTGGACAGCCAGTCTGCGCTGTGAGCTGGGCGTATTTCCCAGCGGAAACGCGCTGGTTAGGATGAGCAGACCTCCCCTCCGGGGTTTTACGTAGAATCAACAACTTAGGCCATGAATCACGCGCAAGCATTTGAGCCCGTGAGACTTACAGGTAGTGTATTGAGCTGTAAGGACTTATATGGCAAAATCACGCCTTTTTCCGCGTAATCGTGGTATACTATAGGTCCATGTTAGTATGCTATCATGTTAACAACCTATACAAAGCTGACTTGCCGTCCGATGGCCCGAAGTTGCGCTGGGGCGGGCATTGGACACGCCATCAAGCCGGAACGTAAGGCGCAGCTCGAAGAATACGCGCAGCGTCGCGGGCAAGACCCTGCCGCCGCCCTTGACGACGCTTTGGCCGAGTATCTGGAATGGGAGCGTCAGGATTTTGAGCAAGCTGTTGAAGGTATCCAGCAGGGCTATGAGGACGTGAAAGCCGGACGCACCCAGCCCATCGAGGAAGCACTTGAAGAGCTACGCGTGAAGCATGGCCTTCCGGGTTAAGACCATTTCAGCGCGGCATTCTCTTTTTCAAGGTGCCGCATCCACTCTTCTATCGAAGCATCACACCTAGCGTGGATTATTCATCAGGCCTGACGCTTTGAAGGGGCACGGCTTCAGCCGTGCCGTAAAGCTGCCTTTATTATGATGGCTTTAGCCGCGGAGGGACTTCGGTTTGGAGACGAAGTGCGAGTGCCCTCAGGGGCTGAAGCCAAGTCACCACGCACCCGTGACGGCACGGCTGAAAGCCGTGCCCCTTCAAAGCTTCCTGCCCTCAGCTGAAGCCGCGCCCCTTCGAGGCAGGGCGCAACTTATTCAGCCGATCAGTGGGACACGACACTAGCGGGCCATTATCGTACGATTCCAATTGGGTGCAAAGGAAAGGGGGAGCGTTTCCGCTCCCCCTCGTTCTTCTTTGGGCTGAAGACCGTTTCGTTTTCCCGGTGACGCGCGACTGAAGCACGCTGCGAGCAAAATCAAAAGCAGATCCCTCTCCGACTAAAGCCGGCTCGGGATGACAAATAAAGACCTTCAACGCGGCGCTGAAAGCCTGCCCTGAGTGTCCATGGGCCTTCGGCCCACCCATGGGGATGAAAAACTTACACATGTTTTTCGACAGAGCGAAGCCGAAGGGCGCCGCACTACCCGACTTAGTTGCTGTACAGCAGCACGCCCTCGGTCTTCTCTTCGCCGACGGGGCGATAGAAGAGCTGGTTGGCGTCGAGGTAGACCTCGATGAAGGTCGGGCCGCTGCGCGAAGGTGCCCTGGATGAGCGCCTCGGACAGCGGGTCCTCGATGTACTTCTGCAGGGCGCGGCGCAACGGACGCGCGCCGTAGCTGCGATCCACCACCGTCTGGTCGAGGATCCACTTGCGCGCATCTTCGGTCACCGTGACCGTGATGGAGCGCTGCGCCAGGTGCTGGTTCAACTGCTGCACCATCAATTCCACGATCTGGATGAGGTCCTGCTCGGTCAGCGCGTTGAAGATGATGACCTCGTCGAGACGGTTGAGGAACTCGGGATTGAAGGTGCGCTTCACCTCGTTCTTCACCATGTCCTCGACCTTGGTGGAGATCACGTCTTCCTGCTCGGACTGGAAGCCCATGCCGGTGCGCTTCTGCAAGTGGCGCGCGCCGATGTTCGAGGTCATGATGATGATGGTGTTCTTGAAGTCCACCGTGTTGCCCAGCCCGTCGGTGAGCTGGCCGTCTTCAAACACCTGCAACAGGATGTTGAACAGGTCAGGGTGCGCCTTCTCGACTTCGTCGAGCAGCACGACGGAGTAGGGCGCGCGCTTGACGCGCTCGGTCAGCTGGCCGCCCTCTTCGTAGCCAACATATCCCGGAGGCGAGCCGATCAGCTTGGAGACCGAATGCTTCTCCATGAACTCGGACATGTCGAAGCGCACCAGCGATTTCTCGCTGCCGAACATGAACTGCGCCAGGGTGCGCGCGACTTCCGTCTTGCCGACGCCGGTGGGGCCGAGGAAGAGGAACGAACCGATAGGCCGGTTCGGGCTCTTCAGGCCGGCACGCGAGCGGCGAATGGCGCGGGCCAGCGCGGTGATAGCGCGGTCCTGCGAGATCACGCGCCGGTGCAGTTCTTCTTCGATGCGCAGCAGCTTCTGGCTCTCTTCTTCCTTGATGGAGGCGATGGGAACGCCGGTCCAGCGCGAGACCACGTCTTCGATGTCTTCGCGGCCGACCACGCCGGTGGAGGACTCGTCGAGGTGATACTTCTCGCGCAGGGCGCGCAGGTTCTCGCGCTCTTTGCGCTCCTCGTCGGAGTAGAAGCGCGCCTTCTCGAACTCGTGGTTCGCGATGGCGTTTTCCATGCGATGCACGATGAACTTGATCCGCTTCTGCACCTCGGTGATGTCCTCAGGCAGCGAGGTCTGGCGCAGCTTTACGCGCGCGCCGGCTTCGTCCACCAGATCGATGGCCTTGTCCGGCAGGAAGCGGTCAGGCAGATAGCGGTTGGAGTGCGAGACCGAGAAGGTGATGGCCTCGTCGGTGTAGCTGACGGCGTGGAACTTCTCGTAGCGCTCCTTGATGCCGAAGAGAATCTTGACCGCGTCGGCCTCGTTGGGCGGCGGAACCTTCACCGCCTGGAAGCGGCGCTCCAGCGAGCGGTCTTTCTCGATGGACTTGCGATACTCGCCGGGAGTGGTCGCGCCGATACACTGAATTTCGCCGCGCGACAGGGCCGGCTTCAGAATGTTGGCGGCATCGAGCGAGCCTTCCGCCGAACCTGCGCCCACCAGCGTGTGCAGCTCGTCAATAAAGATGATCGCATTCTGCGACTCCATCAGCTCTTTCATGATGGTCTTGAGCCGCTCTTCAAACTGGCCGCGATACTTGGTGCCGGCGACGATGAGCGAGAGATCGAGCCCGAGGATGCGCTTGTCGGAGAGGAACGACGGTACTTCGCCGTCGGCGATGCGCTGCGCCAGACCTTCGACGATGGCCGTCTTGCCCACGCCGGGTTCGCCGATCAGCACCGGATTGTTCTTGGTGCGGCGGCAGAGAATCTGAATGACGCGCTCGAGCTCGCCATCGCGGCCGACCAGAGGATCGAGCTGATTGTCCATCGCGGCCTGGGTGAGGTCGCGTGAGAACTCGGACAGCAGCGACGACTCGCGGTTGCGCTGCGACGGCTGCGCCTTTTCCTGCGAGGTGCGTGCCAGTTCTTCGCGAATGGTGGAGAGCCGCAGTCCGCGTTCGTGCAGAATTTCAGCCGCGAAGCACTTCTCTTCGCGCAACAGCCCCAGCAACAGATGCTCGGTGCCGATGTGCTTGTGCGAGAGCCGCTCGGCTTCCTCCGCGGCATACGCCAGCACCCGCTTGCACTCGTTGCTCAGGGGCAGGTCCACGGAAGTGGAGACCTTCTCCCGGATGGTGGTGTGACCCTCAATCTGTTTCCGGATGGATTCGACCGAAGCGTGGGACCGAAGGAACCGATTGGTGAGCGCCTTGTCCTCGCGCAGGAGGCCGAGCAATAGATGCTCCGTCTCGATGTACGGAGAACCAAACTGGCTGGCTTCGTAGCGCGCGAAGAAGATGACTCGCCGGGCCTTTTCCGTGTACCGTTCAAACATTGACCGTCTCCAGGAACTCTCCGGGATGTTCCCCCCGATTCGAGCTCTGTTACCTGTCTCTCCCCTGTCGCCGGCCCTCAACAAAACTGGGACCGAACCATAAGGACCCTGTTTGAGTCCTCCACTTACTACAAACCCGCCAGCCGCCAAGCCGGTTGCCTTTACGGCAACAACGACTGCGGCGACACCTCGGCCGCCTGGCCACGCTCCAGCCGGAGAACACGGTCGCACCGGCGCGCAAACCCAAGATTGTGAGTAACGATGAGCGAGGTAAGACGATAGTCGCGATGTAGTCTGGCGATCAAATTAAAAACCGCTTCCGCTGTCCGGTTGTCGAGGTCTCCTGTTGGTTCATCGGCCATCAGGAGCTTCGGTTTGGTGACCAGCGCGCGGGCCAGCGCCACCCGTTGCTGCTCTCCACCAGACAACTCGCCGGACCGGTGACTGGCACGGTCCGTCAACCCAACCTCCTGCAACCAGTGCAGGGCCTGCCCTTCCGCTTCACGCCGGCCGACGCCGCGCATCAGCAGCGGCATGGCAACGTTCTCGGCGGCGGTAAACTCCGGCAGCAAATAATGGAACTGCCAGACAAATCCCAGTTCGCGGCTGCGAAATTCCGCTGCCGCATCCTCGGAGAGCTTCGCCAAGTCTACTTGGGCGAAGTATACGTCACCTTCCGAAGCAGTATCAAGAACTCCGAGTATGTGCAGGAGGGTGCTTTTCCCGGCACCTGACTCCCCCACGATGGCGAGTATTTCGCCCGCCTGCACCTGGAACGACAGATTTTCAAAGAGCACGAGATCGGAATTGCCCGAGCGAAAGACCTTTTTCAGATTTCTGGCCCGCAACAAACCATCTTGAACCATTGGATGCAGGTGCGCTCCTGGGCGTCACAAATTCCGGCCAAATCGCTGCGAGGAAAGCCCGTTTCGGGACCCCCTCGCGGCCTAAGGAATTAGAACATGTTCGGGGCGGGAAGTCAGTGACGAATCGAGCGAAGAGACGAGGTCTGGGATCAATTGAGCTTCAAGCGCACGGCTGCTGGGCCAGATTTCCGCTGCTGCTTGTCAAAGCTGTAAAGAAATCTGCGCCTGAGTTCGAGTGCCGCTGCGACATGCAAGAGATCCGTCGTACCCAGTTCCCAGTCTGCCGTAGTTTGCTCAGACAGGTAGCGCGCTCGCTCAAAGACCTGCTCTGGCAAGGACGGAGCCGTAAGACTCCGTCGCCCAAATCCTTCTTAAAGTCCACCAGCGAAACCTGAGCGTCCTTGGCGATGCTCTTCTGGTATACGCGCAGCCCGAAGGCATTCACCACCTCCAATTCGCCCAATGTCGTGACCACAACGTTTGCCTGCTGCGCGCATAGCACGCCAGCAGCGCCCGAGTTCGCATCCGGACCGTACAGCGACACAAGGAAGCTGGCGTCAGCATAGATCAATATCGGTTCCGATCTTTAGCGATCAACTCAGCGCCGCTAACTGAAACACTTTGTCGCCATAGATGGCACGCATGCGTCCGGGAAATCCGGCATTTCGGCCGGGGCTGTCCTTTTCAGGAACCAGTCGAGCGATTACCCGGCGGCGTTTGGTGATTTGTATCTCCTCGCCCTGGTGCAGTAGCCGCTCAATCTTCTTGAACTCGTAGCGAAGATCGCGAACCGAGGCTGTTCTCATGTGATACATGCTAGCATCACATCTTGACGACCTCAAGCAGCTCCAGACTCATGCTAGTATTATTCATACCGCAGCGCCTCCGCCGGCAGCACGCTGGCCGCCGACCACGATGGATACAGGGTCGCGATGAACGAGACCCCGATGGCCACCACCGCCACCAGCAGGCCATCCAGCAGTCGCGGCGCGAAGGGCACGTAGTCGATGGAATAAACCTCGGCCGAGAGCGAGACCAGATGGTAGTGCCCGCCCATCCAGGAGAGCGCATAGCCCGCAATCAGGCCCAGCACGGTCCCGATCACTCCGATCAGCAAGCCCTGATAAATAAAGATGCGGCGGATCTGCCGCTTCTTGGCTCCCATCGAGACCAGCACCGCGATGTCGCGCGTCTTCTCCATCACCATCATGATGAGCGAGATGAGGATGTTGAGCGCGGCGACGAAAACGATGAGGCCGATGGTGATGAAGGTCACGACGCGCTCCAGGCGCAGGGCGCGGAAGAGGGCGCGGTTCTGCTCCATCCAGTTGGTGGACATGAAGCCTTTGCCGGCCTCGGCCTCCAGCTTCTGCGCGATCTCCGGCGCCTGTGTAGATGTCGTCCACCTTGAACTCGAGCACCGAGACCACGTCGCCGAGGTCGAAGAGTCTTTGCGCGTCCGACAGGCGAATAAAGGCCCAGTTGTTGTCGTAGTCATAGAAGCCGGAGGAGAAGATACCAGCCACCTTGAAGCGCTTGTACTTGGGCACGATGCCGAAGGGCGTGAGTTCACCCTGCGGGCTGGTAACCGTCACCAGCGAGCCCACGGGCGCGCCCAGTTGGTCGGCCATGTCTTTGCCGAGAATGATGGGCGGCAGTGAAGCGCGGCGGCGAGCTGGTCTCGTCCTCGCCGGGTGGAGCGCCGGTCGCGGACTGCGAGCGACGTTCATCCAGCGCATCCCTGGAGCCCTTGGTCACCGAATCCAGCAGGTCGCTGACCTTGCGCTCGTCCTGGGGAACGATTCCCTTCAGCACGCCGCCCTGGGCGCGTGCGCCGCGCGAGATCAGCACCTGCTCGTAGATGGCAGGCGCTCCGGAGACAACGTGCGGCTGCTTCTCGAGCCTCGCCAGCAAGTCTTGCCAGTTGCGAATGCCGTCGCTTTCCACGCGCAGCAGATTGATGTGCGAGGTCGAGCCCAGCAGCCGGTCCTGCAGGTCCTGGCGGAATCCGTTGTTGATGGCCAGCGCGATGATGAGCGAGGCGACACCCGCCGCCACTCCAATGATGGAAATGACGGTGATGATGCCAATGACCGCCTGCCGTCGCTTGGCCCGCAAGTAGCGCGCCGCTACGAAGAGTTCGAATTGCATGCGAGGAAGCTCAGCGAATTTTCATTGTAGCGAAAGGCAAGGTCCACCGCGGATTTCGCGGATGAACGCAGATTTCTTTGACTCAAGGCTCATCCGCCGTGATCGGCGCGAAATGCGTGCTTGAACGGATTAGCGCGACAACCTCGGAATGACCGCGGGCACGCGATCACGGTATGCCTGATAGGCCTCCCCGAACCGCGCCTCCAATTCGCGATCTTCCATGCGCAGCATGATCGCTCCGGTGACGATGGCGAAGGCTGCCAATACATACACCGCGATCAAACCGGTGCCGATACACCAGCCAACGATCTCGCACAGATGTCCGAGGTAGATGGGATGCCGCACCCGCGAGCGGATGCCAGTCGTGACCAGTTGCTGGCGATGCCGATCGGGTTCCAGTTCCGCCAGTCCGGAAACCTGGGTATGGTCGAAGCTCTTGAACGCCGCTGCATAGATTGAGAAGCCGAGCAGGAAGAACATTGCCCCTGGCGCCCATGTGAACCAGTTCACGTAGAAATGCGCAGACCGGAACGGCCACACGACGCAGAAACGTTATTGCGATGAGTCCACCCCAAACCGGCAGGATGAAGAGGTAGGCTCGCCGCCCACGCCTGCGCCAGCGCTCGATGAAAGGGTGCACGATGAGCCAGAACAATGGAATCGTGCAGTATCCTGAGGCGACCAACAGGGCCAGAATATCGAGACCGGCACGCAGGCTCATGGAATAACAATTTACTTCACGAAGCCTTCTCCGGAGTTGTTTAATGCAGATAACGCAAAGCAAGGGTCCGGTGGAACGGCGGAGTGCACCAATGTCAGCGAAGCGTTTTCTTCAATGGGCGTTCTGGTTGATGCTGTGTTCCCCGACGATAGGCAATTCTCAAATCCGCGACACCACGCTGCAAGGCCAGGTCGTGGACGCGTCCGGAGCATCGTTGCCGGGGGTACGGCTGCTTGTCGTCAACCTTGACACGCTCGAAGAACAGAGAGCGGTGATCAAGGCCAATGGCAAATTCATGTTTCCGCACATGCCGCCGGGAGACTACGCGTTACTCGCCGCCTCTCCCGTGGACACCCCGTGTTTCCGGCCGGTGGTGGAGAGAGTGCGGTTGGAAACAGATACGACACGGACGGTACGCCTGGTAATGATTGCCACTCCCGGCGCGTGTGATGCCAATCCATAGACGGCCTGCGCGTTGAGTCAACCCCAGCCGGGACTTTAAGAAGGCCCCAGACATCACTTCGCCGCTGCCGGCGCTTTCACCACGATCTTGCCGATGCCCACGTTCTCGAAGCGGTCATAGACGCGGACGATAATGGTGTGCTCCTGGGCAGCGGCGGCGGCGCGGGCGATGCGCTTGCTGCCGGCAACGTCTGCCGTGTTGTCCGCCTCGGTATCGCTCGCGGCGGGGATCTGCGCCTTGAAGTCGTAGTTCTCGATCTTGTAGTCGGAGATCTGGCCCACTGGCTCGACCAGCTGCCAATCGTCGGCGTCAATGGAATACTCGGCGCGCTTGATGGGCGAAAAGCTGTCCACTGCGCGGAACGTCAGATGCATCTGACGGCCTTCGACCTTGGCGTTGAGCGCTCGATGTGCGGTGGCGTGTTGTCCACCTCGAAGCGCGAGCTGCTGTCCTCGCCGGTCAAGGCTTCTTCCGGCGAATGGGAGGGCGCGTCGGAGGCAACAATTCGTATGGTGTAGCCCCCATCGGGAAACAGATCGGACTGGAGATTCACGAATCGGTCGTCAACTCCCTCGCGAAGCAGCTTCCAGCGAGTCTCGCCGTCGCCGCGATAGTAGACGTTGTACTCCAGGGTGTCATCGTTGTCGTCGTGGGCCTTCCACTTCACCACGATCGAGCGCCGGTCGCGAATGGTCGCGATCGGCGCTTCGTAGGCGGCAGAGGCACCACGGCTCGGTATGAGCTCCGGAGGTAACGCGCCAGCCGACCATGACCGTCACATCGTCCACCTCCGGGGCGACGTTTCTGGGCAAATAATTGAGGATGACACTGTCGATGACAGGCGCAGGGACGCTGGAGTGCAGCACCGCTTTCCACTGGATGAAGCGGGCGGAGGGCGCATCCATGGGGAGTTCCTTCTGGATATCGACTTTCTTCCACGCGCTCCAGTTGCGGTCGGGGTTGTCAACGTTACCGCTGCGGGCAAAAAGCTCGAAGCTGCCGCTGCCGCGCACCTCGGCGCGTCCCCACTTGGAGAAATTCCTGGCATCGAACACGTCGCTCTCGTAGGTGCCCTCCGTCACAGGGTCACGACCAAGAAGAAAAACCTTCCCCAGATTGCTGGTGGCAGCATAAAGCCCGCCCTTGGGTGCGCGGGCAAATGCAGTCACCTGATTGGCACTGGCCTTGGCCAGATCGGTGTACTGGCTGCCGCGAATGACATAGATCTTCCCGCGATTTCCGGTGCCCGCGAGCAGCCGTCCGCTTTGATCGAAGGCGAGGGCGTACACCAGGTCTTCGCGCGATGACCAGATCGTCTTAGGCGAGCCCGCCGGCCGAAATCCGGTAAACCTCGGAGCCACCCACGTTGGTAACGGCGGGATAAGGAATCGCAGCGAACGCCGGAGCGAAAGGCGCAGGAGCGCCCGATGGACCGGCTTGAGGGCTGACGATCACAGGAGCGCTGGTGGCCGGCGCTGGAACGATGGAACTTGACGGCGCGCTCAGGCCGTGTTTTTCGCCCGCTCCGGCAGCGTAGATGTCGCCCTTGCCGTCTACCGCAAGAGCGGTGATCTCCTTCTTGGGTGCGCTATAGAGAACGAAGCCTTCGCCTTGCGGCGAGATGCGATAGATGAGGCCGCTACCGTCCGTGCCGGCGATCAGATTGCCAGAGTTGTCGAAGTCGAGGACGCGAATCTGGGCTTCGTCGCTTTTGAAGAACAGGGCACCATTGCCGCCGCGGTCCACCCGGAAGATCTCTCCACGATCCCCAGTGCCGATGTAGAGCTGCCCCTGGCGATCAAGCGCCAGCGCCCAGATGTATTTCGTTTTGGGATCGAAGAAGACGCTGGCGCTGTAGCTGGAATCGACCGCCACCGACGTGCGCGGGGTCTCGCCCGGGGAGCGGACTTTGCGCCCTCCTGCGCGGCGGCAACTTCCGCTGTGCTGTGCGAGCCTCTCCGGCGCTTTGCCGGGAGCCGGCCCGCCATGAACGATCTTGTACACCTTGCCATCGGGCGAGGTCGCGGCATAGATGGCGCCCGAGGTGTCTACCACCAGCGTCTGAACCTGCAATTCCTGGGGAGCGAAGATGATGCCGGCTTTGCCGTCAGGAGTGAGCTTGTACACGCGGGCCGGAGATCCAGCCGCAGCATAGACGTTGCCCTGGGGGTCGGAGGCGAGACTCCAAAGATACGTGGAAGGCGTGGTGTGGAGCGCGTCAAACGCCGGCGCGAGCGTAAGATTGCCGTCGCTGCTGATGGCGACGCCGTGTGCGGTGCCCTTTTCGAAGTCGTCGTACTTGGTCTGTTCCCAGGTACGCGTCCCTTGTGCCCATCCGATTGCGGAAAACAGCAGGCACACGAGCGCCAGTCGCAGAGCTTTCATGAATGCATCCTGATTGGCCGATTTGCAGAGGTAAGAAAAGCGTAACACAGGCGCAGCAGCGAACCGCCGTTGAAACCGAACGCAGAAAATCCGGTCAGGTCCATGGGTTCAAGACGCTTCTGACCAGCGACTTAAAGTCCGAAGCATTGCGCGTCACGACGGTCAACCGATGCACCTCGGCGGTCGCAGCGATGAATGCGTCCATGGCTTCCATCCGGCGCCCCAGGGCTTCACTGCGCGCCACAATCTTGCCGCAAGCGTCGGCCACACGCGGATCGATGGAAAGCACCCTTCCCTCGAAGCGCAGCGGCAAGTCCTCCTCCAACCATTCGCTCAGTTGTTTCCGCCGATTGCCGGCCGCCATGCGTTCGATTCCGTAGCGCAGCTCCGTCAAGGTGATTACGCTCAAGAAAAGTCGGTCTTCGTCCACCTCTGCCAGCCAGGCGACCACGCCGTGATTCGGACGCGGTTTGGTCCACTCGGAAACCACGTTGGTATCGAGCAGAAAACTCATACATCAACCCTGCGCAGGCGGCCAGATATACGCTTGACCTTCATCCCGGAACCGCGAAGTGGCGAAGCCGCAAAGAATTCGGCGAGATTGCCCTTGCGTTTCGTCTTCCGCTCCCATTCCTCGGCAGCTACAATCACGACCGCCCGTCGGCCTCTGCGAGTCACCGTCTGCGGTCCATCCGATTTCGCTTTGTCGATCACTTCACTCAGTTTGGCTTTGGCCTCGGCCACGGTCCAGGCATGCGTGCTCATGGCGTTACTTTCTCCCTATATGGTCATAGTAGTCATGATAATCATGCAGACAGGAAAAGACCAGATGTAGAGGCCCATTCAAAAAATCAGGAGCAGCTTCACCGCTGAGCTGCTCCTGGCGTATCGCGTCGAAGAATCTTTCAGGGGCGGTTGGGTTGGTCCGCCCCTTTCCTGAAAGCGTCCGTGGTCGCGTGCCGTTTAGCACGGAGGAACACGGCCGCGCTACTTCAGCCCCAAGACGTACATCACGAACGAGCCGCCCGGGCTGGGGTGGATCTTGAGCTCGGTAACCGCTCCCCACCAGTTCGGGAAGACCAGCTTGAACTTCTGGGCGCTGGCCAGGAGGTTGAATTTCTGCGAACCCACCTTGATGCCGTTGTCGTAGGCATCCACCACGATGGATTGGCTGCCGTCGCTGCTCCAACCTTCGGAGACCACCATGTAGTCGGGCCGGAACGAACTACGGGCGATCGGCCCAATACCAGCCACAATGGAGGCTTCACAGATGTTCGTGGTTGTCGTCCCGCCATGCTTCTGGTAGCACAACGGACCGCCGCCAAAGGCGATCTGGGCTTCGGGACCAGTCTTGAAACCGTCACCCGCGTACGCATACAGTGGCACCGCGACGTAGTCAAGATTGACCCAGCGGAGTCCCTGGTATCCGTTGGGAACGGGTTGTGGCGTGCCAGTGGGTGTCAGGTGCGTAAAGTCGACCATCTGTTGAGCGCTGGCGCTCAGAGTCACGGCCAAAAGGACGGTTGCAAGCCAAGCTACTTTTTTCATCGAAGTTTCCTTTCTGTTCCTCGTAAGTTGAATTTTGGGGCCCATAATGCCGGTATAAGACTGTCCTTTCCTGGGTTGCCGTCACAGGCCGGTTGTTCTGAATACGCCCGACGGAGCCAGTAAAACCGCCGCCTCTTGAGCATCGAACTGCGGCTGGGTGGCGATCAATCGTTCCATCTCCTCGATCCGGAGATAGCTGCCGCCAACCTGGAACCCACAGACAAGGGCGTCCTCGCCCATCAACAACGGCGAAAAGCCGGGATGCTCCCCGAGGAATCGGGCGAACGTTTCCAACTGGTGCGCTTGCATGGTTCCTTGCCTTTTCATGGCGTTCCTCCTTTCCTTGCGTCTGGGTTCTTGCGCTCTCCGGAGGGCTCGTTTGCCCTCCGGATGCGCTTCCCCCGAATGAGCGGACCCTTGAGCCTCTGCTCAATTTCCCGCTCTGGCAGGCACAATGCGCCGATTCCGTTTTTCGTTCAATGGTTAACGGCTGATTTGGGGATGGCTTGGAGATGATCGTCTAAGCTACTGATAGCACGGCAGATGGCTTCGTATAGGATCGACGGTAGACAATGCGAGCCGGTGTATAATTCGGCTCGCAAAGCAGACCCGCTCTCAGGTGGTTATGGCGAATGCCACACACAAGCTACTGCGCTTTGGCGTCTTCGAGCTAAATCTCGACACGGAAGAGGTCCGCAAATCGGGCACCATCATGAAATTGGCCCCGCAACCTTTTCGTCTCCTGGCTTTGCTTGCCACCCATTCCGGCCAGATCGTCGCCCGGGAAGAGATTCAGGAACAACTCTGGGGACAAGAAACCTACGTTGACTTCGAGCAGGGGATGAACCACTGCGTCAAGCAAATCAGGACGGTGCTGGGCGACAACGCGGACAACCCCCTCTACGTGGAGACGCTTCCGCGCCGCGGGTACCGCTTTCTAGCGCCGGTGATCTCCAAGAACGTCCCTGCGCCCGCACCGCAGATCATCAAGTCGCAGTCCGGTATCCAGAGCGCCATCCTTCCCGCACTGCGCCCGGATACAACGCCCGCTGCCCCAAAGGTCCCGGCAGTGGAGCCGGAGGTGAAAGTTGCGGTCAGCGACCGCGAACCGGCCAAGACGAGAAATGTCAGCAGGGATAAGTCGGTTAGCGATACCGGCGTGGTTTCTATTTATTCCACAGAGGCAGTTGCTGGTGAGGAAAATGTTGTGACGCCGGAGAAAGTCACCTCCGCGACCGCAGCGGCGAAGGCGTTGGCGCCCGAAATCGCGCGCTTGCGCAAGTCGCCACGCCGGGCGCAGCGAATTCTTGCCTGGAGCGTAGTAATCGTCGTGCTGGTGATTGCGGCCGTTCTGTACTGGTACTCCCATCGGCCCTAGGTAGACGCCCCACCGGAAGGGTGTTGCAGCCCAAGCGGCTCAATCCGCCGCCGCGGCAAGCGTCTTGTCGCGAGCAGCTCCATAGCGTCGCAGCGGGATGACGACGATCAGGGCCAGCACCGCGGCGCAGGCGGCTACGAAGACTGGCCAGTGGTAGTCGAGCGTGCGGTCCACCAGGAGGCCTGCCAGCGGCGGACCGACGAGGCACGCGACTCCGAAGCCGGTGAACAGGATGCCCAGCAGCTCGCCCAATCCTTCGACGCCAAAGATGTTGGCGGCCACGGCGGGCGCCATCGCGGCAAGACCTCCGTAGCCGACGCCCATCACCAGGCCGAAGGCCACCAGCGATGCGTAGGAGTGGGCCGTCAGCCACAGCGCGAAGCTCACCAGCAACATCGCGATAGGCGACCTGATACATGGTGAGCAGGCCAAATCGCGGCGCCAGGGCGTTGAGACCCAGACGGCCGACCACGCTGGCGGCGCCGATGTATCCGATGAGGGTCGCACCCGCAACCCGGCTGGCGCCGATGTCGGCCGCATACGCCGGCAGGAAGACGAAAGAGACGTACACCGCGATTCCTGCGAAGAACAGGCTGATATACATCAAAGCGAAGGCGTGGGTGCGGACCTTGCCGGCGATGTCGACTTTTACCTTCTCCCCGACAACGGGCGGACGCGCCAGCAGATGCGGCACACAACAACAGAAGAGCGGCGCTGGTCCATCCGAAGATTTCAAACGCGCCCCGCCAGCCGTACTTCTCGATAAGTATGGCCGACACCGGAGCCGCAACCAGCGTTCCGCAGCCGATGCCACTGATAGCGATGCCGAGCGCGATGTCGCGATGCACCTTGAACCACTCGCCTACCGCTGCAATCGACGGGATGTAGGTGCAGGCCACCGCGGCGCCAAGACCGCCTCCGTAGGTCAGCATTACGATGAGGAATGAGTGGGCGCGCGCTGTCAAAATCAGGCCTGCTCCTATGAACACGGCGCCGGCAGCCACCACCGGACGCGGTCCGAAGTGGTCTGCAAGGTCCCCGGTAAACGGAGCGAGGAAGAAGGACAAACCTGCAATGACGGAAAAGAGCACCGACATGACCGCATGGCTGACGTGAAACTCCAGCGCCATGGGCCTCAGAAAAACACCGAAGGTGTAGGTGACGCCAAAGCTGACAAACGCTCCCAAGAAGGCGGCAAAGACCACCACCCAGGCGCGTGGCGAATCGAGTGCGGCATTGAGATTGTCAGGCATACACCAGGGTTCCGACACAGACGGTTGCTGGCGAGTGGCTCGCCCGCGAAAATGTCGAGTGACATCATCTCACGGACGGGCGTGGTGCGGTCGAGATTCAGGGGGACGGAAGTCCCGAGTCCAACCCAGCCGATCCGGCCGGTCGGGACTTCAGGCTTGCGAACTCACCCCACTTCCACCAGGCCATATCTGCGGTTCCAGTGTCCCCGCAGGTGCTGTACGGCGCGCGCGATTTCTTCTTTGGTCAGATCGGCGTTAGGTCCTTCGAGCACAAACCGCGCCTCGCGGCGCGCGGCTTCCAGCAGCTCGCGATCGCGCAGCAGATTGGCGACGCGGAAGTTCGGCATGCCAGCCTGTCGCGTGCCAAAGAACTCACCCGGCCCGCGTTGCTGCAAATCCAGCTCGGCAATCTCGAATCCGTTCTGGGTGCGCACCATGGCCTGCAACCGTTGCTCGGCCTCGACGGAAATTTTACCGCCGGTCATCAACACGCAATAGGATTTCGCCGCGCCGCGTCCAATGCGTCCGCGCAATTGGTGCATCTGCGATAGTCCAAAGCGCTCGGCATGTTCGATCACCATCACCGACGCGTTGGCCACATCCACGCCAACTTCGATGACGGTGGTCGATACCAGCACATCAATCTCGCCGCGCTGGAAGCTGGCCATGGTCGCGTCTTTGTCGTCGGCGCTCATGCGTCCGTGCAGCAGGCCAACGCGCGAGCCGGCGAACTCGGTCTTGCGCAACTGGTTGTACATCTTGATGGCGGCCTTCAACTCGCCTTCCATCGCGCCTTCCTCGATCACGGGATACACGATGTAGGCCTGCCGTCCAGCGGCGACCTGCTTACGCACGAACTCCCAAACCTCTTCGGCGCGCTCGTCGCCAACGCGGCGCGTGGTGATGGGTGTGCGTCCGGGCGGCAGCTCGTCGAGGACGCTGGTGTCGAGATCGCCGTACAAGGTAAGCGCGAGCGTGCGCGGAATCGGCGTGGCCGTCATCACCAGCACGTCAGGTTCGGCCTCCCCGGACTTCTTCATCAGGCGGAAGCGCTGCAGCACGCCAAAGCGATGCTGTTCGTCCACGATGACCAGGCCCAGCTTATCGAACTCGACGGTGTCCTGGATGAGCGCGTGGGTGCCGATGATGAGTTGCGCGTTGCCTTGCGCGATGTGGTGGCGGGTCTGCTTCTTGCGGCCCTGCTCCTGGGAGCCGGTGAGCAAGACGATGCGGTAGCCGGCGGGTTCGAGAATCTTGCGCGCCGACAAGTAATGTTGGGTGGCGAGAATCTCCGTGGGCGCCATCAAGGCGACCTGGTAGCCGTTTTCCATGGCGATGACCGCGGCTTCGAGCGCGACGATGGTTTTGCCGGAACCGACATCGCCTTGCAGCAGTCGCCGCATGGGCACTGGCTCCGCCATGTCCTCGGCGATTTCCTTCAGCACCCTTTTCTGCGCGGCGGTGGGATGAAATGGGAGAATGCGCTTCACGGCACTTCGTATGCGGTCGTTGATCTGGAAGGCAACGCCGGTCTGGGCGCGCACCCTACGGCGCTTAAGTTCCAGGCCGAGTTCCAGGAAGAAGAGCTCTTCGAAGATAAGCCGGATGTGCGCAGGAGTGCGCGCCGCCTGCAGCTTGGCCAGGCTCTCACCGACTTCGGGCCAGTGCGCCTGCCAGAAGGCGCTTCGCCGCTCGACCAGTCCCATGCGTCCACGGACCACGGCCGGGATCGCGTCGGGGATGTCGGAGGTAAGGCTCTCCAGCATGCCGTGAATCACGCGACGAAACCAGCGCGCAGTGACCCGGCCGCTGCCGGCAGCTTCGTAGATGGGCACGATGCGCCCGACCTCGAGCGACTGCCACTTCTGCTCGTCCACGCTGCCGTTACCGGGCGCCGCCGAAGGATCGTGCAGGATCTCGAACTGTGGCTGGATGACTTCGAAGCGATGGCCGCCGCGATCGCCAGCCTCGACCTTGCCATACAGCGCGAGCGTCATGCCGGCGCGAAACTTGTCTTGCAGATAGGTGGCGTGAAACCAAACGCACTTCAGCGTGTCGCGCCCCTGGCCGACGGTCATCTCGAAGATAGGCATGCGGCGCGTGCGGAACAGTCCGAAGGTGCGCACGTCGGCGATGATGCTGGCCATCTCGCCCACGCGAAGCTCGCCGATGCCGCGCGGGTTCAGGCGATCTTCGTAGCGGAACGGCAGGTAGTAGAGCAGGTCTTCGACGGTCGCAATGCCTTTCTCCAGCAGGATCTGGGCGAACTTCGGCCCGATGCCTTTCACGAATTGGACGTTGGTAGCGAGGTCGAGCACAGAGCGATGGTAAATCAGGACCGTGCTCATTTCCGTCTCCATGGTCGGCGCTTCGACGAGAAATCGACGTCCGCCACGGCAACGAGTGCGGCATAATGGTAGGTTCTTCTTCGCCAAGAGGACCAACTGAATGGCTATCCATCAAATCACCGAAATTCTGCCCGCAACGCGCATGGCCAATGTGCGTTATGCCATCCGCGATCTGGCCGTGGTTGCCGACGAAGTTGCGCGCCAGGGCCACGACATTCTTTACCTGAACATCGGTGACCCTTGTAAGTTCGACTTTCCCACGCCGCCACACATGATTGACGCCGTGCTCAAGGCCATGCGCGACGGCCACAACGGGTACGCCGATTCGCTGGGCATTAAGCCAGCCATCGAGGCCATCCACAACCAGGCCGAGCGCAACGGGTTTCGCCAGATCCAGAGCATCTTCATCGGTTATGGCAGTGGAGAGGTGATTGACAGTTGCATCACCGCGCTCTTGAATCCGGGCGACAATGTGCTGACTCCGAGGCCGGAATATCCGCTCTACGGCGCGATCATGGGCAAGCTGGATTGCCCGGTGAACGACTACGATCTGGACGAGGACAATGGCTGGGAGCCCGACGTTGCCGACATCGAGCGCAAGATCAACTCGCGCACGCGGGCGATTCTGCTGATCAATCCCAACAACCCGACCGGCGCAGTCTATTCGCGGCAGACCCTGGAGAAAGTTCTCGAACTGGCACGCCGGCACGGGCTGGTTATCTTCGCCGACGAAATCTACGACAAACTCGTCTTCGATCCGAACGAGAAGCACATCTCGATTGCGACCCTGGCAACCGATGTTCCCATCGTCACTTTCAACGGGCTGTCGAAGGCGTACCTGGTGCCCGGCTGGCGAATTGGATGGGCGATCGCAACCGGCCCGCGCGAGATTCTGCATCCCTACATGGAAGCTGTGCACCGGCTTTTGCGGGCGCGCTTGTCGGCGCCGCATCCGTTCCAGCACGCCATCCGGGCTGCGCTGGAAGGGCCTCAGGACCATATTCCCGCGATGCGCGAGAAATTGCGGCGTCGCGCCGAGGTTACCGTCGAGTGGGCCAAACGGACACCGCGAGTTAAGTTGGTGGCTCCCAAAGGCGCGTTCTATGCGCACCCCAGCCTGGAGATTCCGGAAGACGATCTCGCCTTCGTCAGCGACCTGCTCAAACAGAGGCATGTGCTGGTGGTGCATGGTTCCGGCTTCGGGGAGAAGTCGGGCACGCGCCACATCCGCATTGTGTTTCTACCGCAGGAACCGGTGCTGAGCGCGGCCTATGAGGCGATGACGGAGTTCATGCGAGAGCGGTACAAATGAAATCCTTGAGCGGCGGATTGCGCGGACTTATTCTGGTTTCCAGAGGATCCGCGCAATCCGCGTTCATCGGCGGTTTGGATTTTCTCGAGCATGGTTGATATTCACTGCCACATTCTTCCCGGCATCGATGACGGCTCCCAGTCGTGGGAGATGACTGCCGAGATGTGCCGTGTCGCGGCAGAGGACGGCATTACACACATCGTCGCCACGCCGCATTCCAATGACGAATTCGCCTATGATCGCGACCGCTACGCCGAGATGCTCGGGGAACTCCACGACGCCGCCGATGGCAAGCTGGCCTTCAGCCTGGGTTGCGACTTCCACTTTTCCTACGACAACATTCGCGACGCCCTCGCTTATCCGCGGCGATACACGATTGGCGACTCGCAGTATCTGCTGATCGAGTTCAGCGACTACGGCATTCCGCCCAGCGTGAAACAGGACCTGTTCTGCATTTCCAGCAGCGGCATGGTCCCCATCATTACCCATCCCGAGCGCAACCAGATCCTGCTGCGCAGGCCGGAGACCGTGCTGGAAATGGTCGAGCAAGGCTGCCTGGTGCAGGTCACCGCCAACGCCGTCACCGGATTCTGGGGCAGCCGCTCGAAGAAGATGGTCGAGTGGCTGCTCAAGCGAGAGGCCGTCCACGTTGTGGCCAGCGACGCACACGATCCCGCGCGCCGCGCGCCGGTGCTGTCAGAGGCCCGCGAGGCGGTTGCACACCTTGCGGGCGAAGAGATTGCCGACGCACTGGTGACGCACAATCCCGCCGCCATCGTAGACGGCAAGAGCCTGCCTTATCAGCCGTCGTATCGCATGTGATTACGGCTTCAGCGACTCCAAGTACGCCACCACCGCTTCGGCATCGGCGCGATTCATATGGTATTGCGGCATAGGAGGACGCGCCGGCTGCCCGTTGGGCGCAAGCCCGGTCATGAAGAATTGGACCGCCTTCGCGTGGTCCCAGCCTTCCAAGCCGGCGATTTTGGGAGACGTGTCAGCCCAGTTGGGCACGGGCACGGTCGACGCGAAGGTCAGCTTGGTGCCTTGCAACCATTTTCCCGGGACGAACTCGCCTTTCTCGTTCATCGGGGTATGGCAGTCGCCGCATTGTCCGATTGCTTTTACGAGGTACTCGCCGTGGGCGATTTGCTGCTTGCTGGCAGTCTTAGCTGGAGCGGCCAGGCCGTTGTGCGCAGCCACCATGCACAATGCTGCCACGACGGTTGCGATGATCATCTTATTCACGTTTCTTCTCCCTGAGTTTGTCAGCGGCACGGGAAGAAAGGGGTGCGATCGACGCACCCTCCCTTATCACCGCGGACTTGGAAACGACGCAGTTACTTCTGGCTCTGCTGGAAGCGGCTATTCACTTCCGCCCAGTTCACTACATTCCACCATTCCTTCAGGTAGTCGCCGCGACGGTTTTGATATTTCAAGTAGTACGCGTGCTCCCACACGTCGTTGCCCAGGATGGGGTAAAAGCCCTGGCTCATGGGATTGTCCTGGTTGGCTGAACTTACCACCTGCAGCTTGCCGGTCTGGTCGCGCACCAGCCAGGCCCAGCCGCTGCCAAACTGCTTCAAGCCGGCGTCGTTGAATTTCTCCTTGAAGGCGTTGAAATCGCCAAAGGCGCTCTTGATGGCGTCGGCGATGGCCCCGCTGGGTTCACCGCCTGCGTTGGGAGCCATGATCTTCCAGAACATGGTGTGGTTCACGTGGCCGCCACCGTTGTTGCGCACCGCGTTGCGAATGGCTTCAGGCACGTTTTCCAGCCCCCGGAGCAACTCTTCGGCGCTGAGCTTTTGCAGCTCGGGAGCCTTCTCCAACGCGGCGTTCAGGTTGGTGACGTAGGCCTGGTGATGTTTATCGTGATGCAGGTGCATGGTTTGCGTGTCAATGTAGGGTTCGAGGGCAGAGTAATCGTAGGGCAGCGCGGGAACTTCATGTGCCATTCTGATCTTTCCTCCAGTTGGCGTTGATGCAAGGGAACGAGAGCTGGTTTCAAAACCGCGAGCCAGGCGCATGCCTCACCCGCGGCAGACATTATAGTGGATAATGGCTCCTGAATCCCTAGACCAGTTTCAGCGGTAGCGGCCTGTGCTGACCAGCACGTTTTTCACCGGGCAGTACAATCGGTCACTATGATTTTCGAGGTCCTCGGCAATCCACGTAACGTCCAATTGATCGCGAGGGGTTCAGGCGTACGTGAACGAAAGCGTTTGAGGAGGGCCTACGGCGGAGGCGCGTGGCGCAAATTGAAAGGAGCCGCTCGCATCAAGCTAAGAGATGGCACAATCCACGAAGCAGAGCTACATTGGTATGAAGCCCATGGCGTCGGTAAAAAAGAGATCAAGATCAAACGGCTCCTCGATTAGCAGGAGCGGAAGATTTGTTCTTTGCGTGCGCAACAAAGAATATCCGGCATCACTCGAAGTGAGGAAACTCTATCCTGTGATCGCTGACACCGCTGCCGAAAAGCACGACTTGGTAAGGGTCGTTGACGAGTCTGGCGAAGATTACCTCTATCCTGCCGAATACTTCATCGCCCTGCGATTGCCGCAAAGCGTGAAGCGCGCTATTGCAAAAGCTTCTTAGCAGATGTCCAAAATACTTGTTGCCACCCTGGATCGGTCGGCTTACTTCTGGCCGGCAGCATGGCGTTTGTCCTTGGGATAGTCGAGCAATCCGATTCTGCGGCCCCGTTCCGAGTCGGCGATCAATGTCGCCAGCCGCTTCAAGCGGGTCTCTTCCCGCTTGGTGCTGACCACCCACCAGGTTGCCGTCCGTCGATACCACGGAGCCTGCGCGCAAAAGAATTGCCAAGCCTTTGAGTTCGCCTGGAACTTCTTCTCCTGCGCCGCTTCCAGCCTGCAGTTGTATCTCTCGTAGGAGTATCGTTGCGATTTCTTCCGATCGCGCGTCTGGAAGACTGCCAGCCCCGGCTTCTGCATCCGGCCAAGCTCCACAAGTTGGTCAACCCGCCTGGTATTGATGGCGCTCCAGATACTGTCCGGCTTTCGCGGCGTGAAGCGAATCATGTAGCTGGATTCATCAACTCTCTTGCGCAGGCCGTCGATCCATCCGAAGCAGAGAGCTTCATCCAAGGCCTCCTGATAGGTGGGTCCACCTTTACCCGATTCCTTCCTATGGAACCCGACCCAGAGCTCACGAACCTCAGTATGGTGTTTCGCCAGCCATTTTCGAAAAGCCGATTGTGAGGTGAAAAATGTGGGTTTCATCTGGGTCAGACGAGTTACCGGTCCGGCTGCGCCGCAGCGCGCTCTTCCGGCGTCATTTGCTGCCAGATCAAGTCGCGATTCTGCCGCGCCCAATCGCTGTTGGGATCGGCGGCCAGCGCAGAGCTCAACCAGCGATAGGCCTCCACCCGGTTACGTTGCACGCAGGTTCCGCTCTTGTACATCGAAGCCAGCCGGTTACGCGCCCGGGCATTGTCCTTGGCTGCCGCCGAGTTCAGCAGCACCAGAGCCTGTTCGCAACTGCGCGGCACGCCGTCGCCTTTGATATACAGGTCAGCCAGCCGCACCGGCGCCTCGGGATTGCCCTTGGCGGTTGCCTTCCAAAGCCATGCCGCGGCGGCTACTGAGTCACTGGCATTGTTCGCCTTGGTTAACTCCTCGTCGCCGGGAACGGCCTTCTTGAACGCGGCCTCCTGACCGTCCGCTGGTGTGGATGGTGGCTTCGGCCTGGGCTTATCGGCAGCGTTTGGCGTCACACTCGAAGTTTGGGTAGCGGTCGCAACCTTCGAAGAGTTCGTGGGCGGCGCTGGGGTTACCTGGGCGGCTTTCTGTCCTGTTGCCGGCTGCACAGCACTGGGGGAAGAGCCTGGCATGGAAGCAGGGAGTTTCGGCACCGCGACCGGCTGCTTCCCGTTTGCTTCCGCCGGGTGCTGCTGCGGATTCACACCGGGAGTTCCGGCCGTATTAGACGCCGGAAGTTTGGTCGCAGCTGGAGCACTCGGAAGGTTCGGATTCGCAGTCGCAGCCTGGTCTTGCACCTGTGACTTGGCTGGTTCTTCGGTCTGGGCCCCGGGCTGGGGAGCGTTGGCGGCAGTGGAGCTCGGCGACTCGGGCACTTGGGTATAACTCCGCCGGACGTTCAGTAGGCGCGTCATGACGACTTCCAGCGGCCCGTTGTTCGTGTGATAGACCCGCGAACGCCACTCCAGACCCCCGAGGGCTGCGACGATCAGCAGCACAGCGGCGGCGAACCAAGTCCAACCGCTCCTGCGAGGTTTGCTGGATTCCTGCCCGTCCTTTGCTTCAGCAACGAACTGAGGCATGTCACTCAGCCCCAGAGGCGACGGGCCACCGGTGACAGGCTGTGGCGTTATGTGCTTTTCAGCAGCGGGAGCAGGCTCGCTGAAATCGAGAAAGCGCGGACGGTCGTGGCGGTCGCTTTCAGGGGCTTCGTCCTCCAACCCCAGCCGGTCGCGAACGTCGTCGGTTGAGACGCCGGAACTGGCGCCCACCACCGGGGGCGCTTCGGTTGAGATGGTCGCACCAGCATCGGCGGCAACCAGGGGTTCCACCTGCAGCACTGGGGCGTCGCCCCGCATGGTGATTTCCGCAGGATCGGCGGGCGGGTCGTAACGAAAATTCTTGATGTACTCATCCAGGGGTACTTCCGGAACCATCTCCACTGCAGTGGGAGCGACGGACTTCGCCGGTCCGCAGCGTCTCGACGCCGCGTGGCTCAGATCTGGTCCTTTCAACCAGCAACCCGGTGCGGGCAGGCGGAGCAGGAGCCGCGACAGACTCAGGCTCGGCTTTGGCACTCTCCAGCGGCACGCGGGTGAAGGTGTGAGTGCTTTGCGCACCAGGAGCGGTAAGCGGGCGCTGCGGCAGCGGTGTGCCGCACATTCCACAGAAGCGGTGGCCAGCCGGGTTTTCATATCCGCAAGCGCTACAAACCACAAGGTCCTCCAACTACATAATCCTAAATGATGGGATGCCGTTTAAGAATTCCGAGCGTGGCATGGGGCTCGACATCGACCTGCCACGCGACGACGGCAACTCGAGAACATCAACCCACCGAAACGGTGGGGATGCAATCCCTGATTCGCACCGGTTCCCTTTCTGCTATTGCCGGTTCCACTACTCGGGTACCGCGCCGGTCAATAGCCGGCGTATGGTGGAGCGCTCGCGAGACCCATACAATGAGTTGCGTCGGGGCCGACCTTGCCAGTATGCTGCAAGGCGAAAATTCGGCGAAACTCCCCGGTAGAATATGGGCTCGGCGACTCAGGAGACCCTCCATTAACGGCAAGGTCAAAGCAAGCGGCGGGAAGGGGCAGCCGCACCGGTTTCAGTCGCAGTCCGGCACATCCACGAGCCACAGAGGAGCTAGCATGCCCGATGCCCGCGAAGTGATGAACGTACGTCAGGCCTCGCACTACCTGGGGGTCTCACCCGACACCCTCTACAAGTACGTCTCGGAAGAAGTGATTCCAGCCTTCAAACTCGGCAATCGCTGGAAGTTCAAGAAGAGCCTCCTCGATCAGGTGGATGGAAGACAAAAGCCTGGGCAGTGAACCACCGCGCTCGCGCAAAATTGGAAAGACAACCAGCGGGATGGAGATAACTTAAACGCCGCGTCAAGGGTAATCCCGCCGTTGCACCACCGTGATAATGCCCACGAATAATCTCGCACCGGCAGAATAGAAGTCAGCTTCCCACAGATTGCCGGTTGAGCCGCGCCTCCGATGCAAGC
Organism: uncultured Acidobacteriaceae bacterium; assembly: GCA_963831675.1. Classification (GTDB taxonomy): domain Bacteria; phylum Acidobacteriota; class Terriglobia; order Terriglobales; family Acidobacteriaceae; genus Bog-257. The sequence goes on along the minus strand of CAWHRM010000027.1, from coordinate 11,108 downwards.
GGCCCCACAAATTTTGGACAACCATAAATGCGTCGTCGGCATCTAAGTGGAAGTTTCGGTCACGGAGGTGGCATATGCTCAAATGGTGGAGTTTGACCTGTTCCGTTCTGCTCGTCGCCGGCCTGGCAATCGTGGGTTTGGGAGCGATGCCTGCTTCCCCACTTCACCCGTCGTCCTCATCAGCTAACACCTCCGCTATGCCGCAATCCGATGCCCAGGACCATCCCGTCGGGCAGCATGGGTTCATCGGTTACGTGGGCGATGTTCTGACCTATCACTACAACCCGAGCCGCCAGGGCCAGACTACCTTGGAGTCGATCTTGACACCGTCCAATGTCAATTCCAACAGCTTCGGGAAGATCCGCTTCTTCTCGGTGGACGGAAAGGTAGACGCGCAGCCGCTTTATGTCTACCGGCTCCCCGGCATGTTCCATGTCCAAAACACTCTCTTTGTAGTCACCGAGCACGGCAGCGCCTACGCCTTTGATGCCGATTCGGGCGCGCAGACGTGGATGGTATCGACGCTGGGTTCGGGCGAGACGACCAGCGATAATCACGGCTGCAGCCAAATCTCGCCGGAGATTGGCATCACCGATACACCCGTGATTGACCGTCTGCGAGGCCCCAATGGCGCTATGTATCTGGTAGCCATGTCCAAGGATTCCAGCGGCAAGTATCACCAGCGTCTGCACGCGCTGGATCTTAAAACCGGGGCCGAGCTGTTTGGCGGACCAGTAGAGATCGCGGCCACCTATCCTGGAACCGGCGACGGCAGCCAGAACGGCCAGGTGATCTTCGCTCCCGGGCAATTTGCGGAACGCGCAGGTCTGCTTGAACTAGGGGGGGTGATTTACCTGGCGTTCACCTCGCATTGCGACATCCGGCCTTACACCGGGTGGTTGATGGGCTACAACGCCTCGACCTTGGCGCAGACGTCGGTCCTGGATGTCACTCCGAACGGTAATGAAGGCGCCATCTGGATGGCGGGCACGGGGTTGGCGGGCGACTCTCAAGGCAACATTTACTTCCTCGATGGCAACGGTACCTTCGACACCACGCTCGACGGCCAGGGCTTCCCCATCAACGGAGACTATGGCAACGCTTTCGTGAAGGTTTCCACTTCTCCCAAGCTCGCGGTCGCCGACTACTTCAATATGTTCAACACAGTGCAGGAATCGAACGGCGACACAGACCTCGGCTCCGGCGGAGCGATCCTGTTGCCTGACCTCCTCGACAACAATGGCGGGGTGCACCACCTGGCGGTAGGAGCCGGCAAGGACTCCAACATTTACGTCGTAAACCGCGACAACATGGGGAAGTTCAATCCCAATAACGACAACGCCATCTATCAAGAGCTTGACGGCGTGCTGCCGGGCGGTGTGTGGGCGAGTCCGGCGTACTTCAACAGCACTGTCTATTACGGCTCTGTCGGACATCCGCTCAAGGCCTTCCCCATCGCCAATGCCAAGCTGGCATCGTCACCCAGCTCTCAAACTGCGAATTCGTTCCCGTTCCCGGGGACGACTCCCACGGTTTCAGCTAATGGGAGCTCGAACGCGATCGTCTGGGCAGTCGAGAACAGCAATCCGGCGGTGCTGCATGCTTACGACGCCACCAATCTGGCGACCGAGCTGTATAACAGCAATCAGGCGGGAGGACGCGACCAGTTTGGCCCGGGCAACAAGTTCATCACACCGCTGGTTGCAAACGGCAAGGTCTTCGTTGGAACGCAGAACGGAGTTGCCATGTTCGGACTGCTGCAATAGGGCAGGGTAACTGGGAAGACCTCGTGGCCGGTTTCTGACTTGACGAGCCCTGAGCATCAGGGAAAGCAGCGCGCTCATGTCGCATGGCGATTTGCCGATCTACCTCTCAGGCTCCGACCCGGGCGGAGAGGGAGGTTTCCATGCGCTGCTTCCTGTGTGCACTTCTACTTTGCTTGTCGGTAGCTGCCGAAGGCGAATCTCCCATTCCACAGGCTGCACGCGCCGGCAACCGCTCGTTCTATGTGAACGGAGTCGTGTATCAATACGTTGCCGGAGCGGATTGTGCGGTGGTCGCGGCGGCGCACTCGGTGATCAACCACAAGTTTGTCGCAGTGAAAGTGCGCGTTTATAACGTGGGTTCGGAGTCGGTGACTGTGAAGCCCGAGGACGTCAGAGTGGACGATGCGCTCGCAGGCCACGCGCTGGCTGCCGTTTCGGGCGCCGAGATGGCCCGGAGAATGCGCCGTCCTTACAATTGGGCGCGGCTGGCGGTGAATCCAGTGGCGGGCGAGCCGGCGGACACACCGGTGACCAGTGACATGGTCAATCCGCAAATTCTTGAGATGATGCGGGCAATGGAGGCCAAGGCGAACGCAGCGGCAGTCCCGGCATTGTCGGCAAACCGTGGCTTACTGTACACCGATACGCCCGGAGCTCTGCAAACGCGGGGACCCACCCCGGGCCCGGCAGATTGCGACACGGTTTGCCGGCTTCGCAATCGTGAGGCCGCCAGCCCCGATGTCTTGACCCAGCTGCAGCGGCAAAATTCCCCCGACTACGTGGAGCAGAGCGCGTTCCTGGCCAACACCATCACGCCGCAGTCGGACGCCGACGGCGTCCTGTTTTTCCCCATGCCCAAGCTGGCGCACGGTGTGCCTCTGGCGTCGAATGGAAAGAAGGCAGGGATGGTTCGGGTGACGGTGCCGGTTGGCGAAGAAAAATTTCAGTTCCTGCTGGTGGTCGAATAACTGGCTTTCTCCCTTGGTTTGCAGTCGCACACCTATAATGTTTTCACCGTGGGCATTCGATTAACCAGATGCAGCGTCCTCCTTTGCTTTCTAACCACTCTCCTGGGGTTGGCGCACGCCTCGCAAAACGATCCACAGTCTCTGAACATTGCCGCGCAGTCGCCGCAAACCATTGTTGCCGGGGAACACTTCCACTTCGCCATGTCCGCACAAGGCGGCGTCGCGCCCTACCGCTGGAGTCATGTTGAAGGTCATTTGCCGCCCGGGCTCAAATTGCACGCACACAACGGAGTCATCTCCGGTTTGCCCACAACTCCGGGCGAGTATCATTTCACGCTTGCCGTCACCGACTCCAACGTTCCTCATGACCAGGCGCAGCGCGAGCTGACCATCCTCGTGATTGCGGGTCTGACCATCGACTGGAAACAGCCTCCGCAGGTGCAGGGCAATACCCTCTCCGGTTCGGCTGTGGTTTCGAACCAGACCGGGCATGCCTTGGACATCACGGTCGTCGTGGTCGGCGTCAATAGCATCGGCAGGGCGACCACGTTGGGCTATCAGCACTTCATGCTGGCGGCGGCAGGAGTCGAGCCCGGTCATCCCCTTCGGTTCGAGTCCCGGACCGGGCACCTACACGGTGCGCGCCGACGCCGCCGCTCATCGGAAGAGTGGCCATCCCATTCTCCGCGCCAGCAAGCAGACGCCCGATAGCCTGCGGATAACCCAGTTTTAGGGCGGTTTCGCAAACAACTCGACAGACCACTCGTGGTACAACCGAGGTGCGAATGGACCACTTATCGCGGCTGAAGAAATTCGAGCAGACGATTGCGCGAGCAGAACCTCGCGGGCTTCGTTGTCACCCATCCCGCGAACCTGCGCTATCTTTGCGGCTATACCGGCAGCAACGGTCTGCTGCTGTTTCTCTCCGGACGCCGCATCTTCTTCACCGATGGCCGCTACACCCAGCAAGCGCGCGAAGAAGTAAAGGGTGTGCGCCTGATGATCGCCAAGGGTCCGCTGCTGAACGACGCGGCCAAACCGATCGGCAAGCTGAGAGCTGCCGTGATCGGCTTCGAAGCCGACTACACCACGTTCTCCACCGCCGAACAGATGCGGGGCCTGGTCCACAAGAGGATCCGGTGGAAGCCGACTACTGGCCTGATCATGCGCCAGCGCATGATCAAGGACGTCGACGAGCTGCGCATCATCACCGACGCGGTCAGACTGGGCGCGGTGGTTTACAAGGAGGCACTGAAAGGCCTTCGCCCTGGAGTGCTGGAGTCGGAAGTCGCCGGAAAACTGGAGTACGCCGCGCGCCAGGCCGGCGCAGACGGAATGTCGTTCGATACCATCGTGGCTGCCGGCAAGCGTTCGGCCCTGCCGCACGGTCGGGCCTCCAGCCAGCCGATACCGAGGCGCGGATTCGTGGTGGTGGATTCGGGTGTTATACTGCGGGGCTATTGTTCCGACATGACCCGCACCGTGCATGTGGGCGGTGTCACCCGGGAAGAGCGCCGGTGGTACGAAGCGGTGCTCGAAGCGCAGTTGGCAGGCATTGCGGCGGTCGCTCCGGGCAAAACAGCGGCCGAAGTGGACCAAGCCGCCCGTCAGGTGCTTCGAAGCGGTGGGCTCGACCGATACTTTACGCATTCGACCGGACACGGCGTAGGCTTGGAAATCCACGAACCGCCCCGTCTCGGCAAGCAACAGACCGAGCGGCTCGAGCCGGGCATGGTCATCACGGTTGAGCCGGGGATTTATGTGCCCGGTAAGGGCGGCATTCGCATCGAAGATATGGTGGTAGTTACGAACAGCGGAGCGCAGGTGCTGACTCCGGTAACCAAGGAACTGATCGAAATTTAGCCGACGCTTGCGCGGGCATCTTGCCCAACGGATTCCGATGAACCAGAAAGAAATCAAGGAACTGATCGAGCTGTTGGTGGAGAAGGACATCGCCGAGTTCGAACTGGAACGCGGCGACATGAAACTCCACATCAAGCGGGGAGTGGCTCCGCAGCTTGCCCCGGTGGTACAGGTTGCGCCGGCGGTAGCTTCCGTTCCAGCGATGCCCGTGCCGCGCCGGCAGCCGGTTTCATCGCCGGCAACGGCGCAGCCGGCCGCGGGCGCTGCGGCCCAGCGCCGGCCGCCCCGGCGGCTGACGCCGACCTGCACGTGGTGAAGTCGCCCATCGTCGGAACATTCTACGAATCTCCTTCACCGGGCGCGCCGCCTTTCCTCAAAATTGGCGATCCTGTCCAGGAGGGACAGGTGCTCTGCATTATCGAAGCCATGAAGCTGATGAATGAGATCGAGGCGGAAGTCTCAGGCGTGCTCGCCAAAGCGTTTGTCTCCAATGGAAACCCGGTCGAGTATGGAACGCCGCTGTTCGGCATCCGCAAACAGTAGCCGGACGTGACCCAAGCCGGCAATTGCAAGTCCCTATTTCATGTTTAAGAAGATCCTAGTTGCGAATCGCGGCGAGATTGCCTTGCGAATCATCTGCGCCTGCAAGGAACTGGGCATCAAAACGGTGGCCATCTACAGCGAAGCCGACCGCAACTCGCTGCACGTAAAGTTCGCTGACGAAGCCATCTGCATCGGTCCGCCGCGCCCGAGCGAGAGCTATCTGAATGTTCCAGCCGTGATCAGCGCCGCGGAAATCGCTAACGTGGAAGCCATCCACCCCGGCTACGGGTTGCTGAGCGAGAACGCCAACTTTGCCGAAGTCTGCCGCGCCTGCGGCATCAAGTTCATTGGCCCGCCGCCCGAGGTCACGCGCCTGATGGGCGAAAAGGAAAAGGCGCGCGCCACCATGAAAAAGGAAGGCGTGCCCATCCTGCCCGGCTCGGAAGGCATCATCGCTTCCGCGGACGAAGCCCTGGAGTGGGCCCGCAGCGTCGGTTTTCCCGTCATCGTCAAGGCTTCGGCCGGTGGCGGCGGACGCGGCATGCGGGTCATCCGCAACGAAGAAGAATTGCCCAACGCCTTTCATGCTGCGCAATCGGAAGCAGCCGGGGCCTTCGGCAACGGCGATCTTTACATGGAGAGGTTTGTCGAGCGCCCCAGTCACATCGAATTCCAGGTGCTGGCCGATGAGCATGGCAATGTGATGAGTCTGGGCGAGCGTGACTGCAGTATCCAGCGCCGCCATCAGAAACTGGTGGAAGAAGCTCCTTCGATGAAGGTGACTCCCGAGCAGCGCGAACGCATCGGCAAGCTTCTGGTGAAGACCCTCAGCAACATCGGCTACATGAACGCCGGGACGGTCGAGTTCCTCATGGACGAAGAATGGCAATCTGTCCTTCATGGAGATGAACACCCGAATCCAGGTGGAGCATCCCGGTCACCGAGATGACCACCGACGTGGACCTGGTCAAGTCGCAGATCCTGATCGCCGCGGGAGAGAAGCTCAGCTCCATCATCACTTCTCCGGTGCAGTTCCGTGGGCATGCCATCGAGTGCCGCATTAATGCCGAGCATCCTGAGCGCTTCACGCCATCGGCGGGAAAGATCACCGCCTTCAACATTCCCGGCGGAACCGGCGTGCGCGTGGACACCGCAGCCTACGCCGAGGGCGTCATCCCTCCTTACTACGACTCGCTGATTGCCAAGCTTGTGGTCCGCGGCCGCGACCGCACCGAGGCCATCGCGCGCATGGCCCGCGCCCTGGAGATGTTCGTGGTGGAAGGCATCTTTACCAGCATTCCGCTCCATCGCCGCATCATGGCCGATCCCGACTTCCGCGCCGGCAACTTTGACACCAAGTTCATGGAGCGCTTCCTGGCCCCGGCAAAAGAGGGCGCAAGGTGATCCCGCATTATGCCTGAGCAGTTTCGTCTACCCAGGCTCTACGCCATCCTCGATGTCGCCTGCTTCGCTGCCCCGCTGCGCACCACGGCTTCCATTGTGGAATATGCCCGCGAGCTCGCCGCCGGAGGCGTGACCCTGCTGCAGTATCGCAACAAGGTGGGCACCACGCGCGAGATGCTGAGCGATGCGCGCGAGATCCGGCGCGTGCTGGGCCGCGATGTGACCCTCATCATGAACGATCGCGCCGACATCTGCATTGCCGCCGATTTCGACGGTGTACACGTTGGCCAGCACGATCTCTCGCCGCAGGGTGCGCGCACCGTGATTGGCGGCGATAGCATCCTTGGCGTGTCCACCCACAATCTCGAGCAGTTGCGAGAGGCCGACGCCGGCCCGGCCGACTACATTGCCTATGGTCCGGTCTTTGCGACCCCTTCCAAACGGGACCACGATCCGCCGGTCGGGATCGAAGGCATTCGTGCCGCGCGCGCCGCCACCAAGCAAACCGCTGGTCGCCATCGGCGGCATCACTCGCGCCAATGCGCGCTCGGTGATTGAGGCCGGGGCCGACTCCGTCGCTGTCCTCTCCGACCTGCTCAGCTCCCCAACCAAAGTTGCAGAGGAATTCTTGCGGCTGTTGGTGTAAATTCTTGCGAGCGCTCTCTCCATCCAACTCGAGGCCCCTTGGCTACTGAAGCGAAAACCGTGTCGGTCGTCTCCAGCGAAAATGAATTCGTGAAGGGCCTGGGCCTGACCAGCGCCACCACGCTGGTCATGGGCTCGATGATCGGCTCCGGCATCTTCATCGTGTCCGCCGAAATCACCCGCCTGGTCGATTCTCCTGCGCTGCTCATAGCGGCCTGGGTGGTGACCGGTTTCATGACCATCACCGGCGCGCTGGCCTACGGAGAGCTGGCGGCGATGATGCCGCACGCCGGCGGCCAGTATGTTTACCTGCGCGAATCGCTTGGCCCGCTGTGGGGATTCCTCTACGGTTGGACCTTGTACCTCGTCATTCAGACCGGAACCATCGCCGCCGTCGGAGTGGCCTTCGGCAAGTTCCTCGGTGTCTTCTTCCCTTCCATCTCGTCCACCAACTGGATCTGGCACATCGGGCATGTCCCGCCCATCCCGATCGGCCCCATGGTCCTGGGCAACATGGATGTCGGCCTCAACACTCAGAACCTGATGGCCATTCTGATCGTCGTCTTCCTCTCGGTGCTGAACATCTTCGGAGTGAAGACGGGAGCGGCGGTGCAGAACGTATTCACCTTCGCTAAGACCGCAGCGCTGCTCGGTCTGGTGTTGCTGGGAATTCTTGTAGGGCGCAATGCGCAGGCCATCGCCGCCAACTTCGGCGCCAACTTCTGGCGCAATGCAGGATGGGCGGCGCTGCATCCGGTGCAGGTCGGCGTCGGAGGCCCCATCGCGCTGGTGGGGACCATCACCATCGTCGCCGTGGCGCAAGTCGGTTCCCTGTTCTCCTCCGATGCCTGGAACAACGTGACCTTCACCGCCGGCGAGGTGCGCAATCCGAAGCGCAACCTGCCGCTCGCCCTGGCGATGGGCACAGGTGCGGTGACCCTGCTCTACGTGCTGGCGAACGTGGTGTATCTCAATGTGCTGCCGCTGTCCGGCATCCAGCACGCCCCCGAGGACCGCGTCGCCACCGCCGTGATGCAGCAGATCTTCGGTCCCGCGGGCGCGCAGATCATGGCGGTCGCCATCCTGATCTCCACCTTCGGCTGCAACAACGGATTGATTCTGGCCGGGGCCCGCGTGTACTACGCCATGGCCAAGGACGGACTCTTCTTCCGCAGCGCCGCCCGGCTCCATCCCAAGTACCACACGCCGGCACACTCGCTGGCCATGCAATGCATCTGGACGTGCATTCTGTGCATCTCCGGCAGCTACGGACAGCTGCTCGACTACATCATCTTCGCCGTGCTGGTGTTTTACATCCTGACCATCGCAGGTCTATTCGTGCTGCGAGTGAAGCGTCCCGGCGAGCCGCGTCCCTACCGCGCCATCGGATATCCCGTCCTGCCCGCAATCTACATTTTGATGGCTGTCTTTATTGATATAGTCTTGTTGCGCTACAAACCACAATACACGTGGCCAGGGCTGATCATCGTCCTGCTTGGGATTCCCGTGTACTTCCTGTGGTCGAAGCGCAACCCGCAAGAGAACGTGCAAGCCTAATCGCGAAGAAGAGGCAAAAGGCGAATGGCGAATCTGCTGAAATGCAAGCCCCTCGACATGCTGATGCACGAGGCGTCGGAGACCGGCGAACATAGTCTGAAGCGGGCCCTGGGCCCGGTGAACCTCATTACCCTGGGCATCGGCGCTATCATCGGCGCTGGAATTTTCGTCCTCACCGGATCGGCGGCCGCCCAGTATGCCGGGCCGGCGATCGTGCTCTCCTTCGTGTTGGCTGGACTGGGTTGTGTCTTCGCCGGCCTGTGCTATTCCGAATTCGCCTCGCTGATCCCCATCGCGGGTTCGGCTTACACCTACGGCTACGCCACCCTGGGCGAGCTCTTCGCCTGGATCATTGGCTGGGACCTCATTCTGGAATACGCTTTCGGCGCGGCGACCGTCGCCTCCGGCTGGAGTGGCTACTTTGTCAGTTTCCTGCAGGACTTCGGCATTCATCTCCCGCCGCAGTTTACGGCGACGCCCTACACCCACGTGGGCCATCATTGGGTCCCTAACATTCTTGTGCAGTACCAAGGGCGCTGGGAGCTGCTGACAACCATGGCGCCCATCCTGAAGCAGAATGGCGTGGATCCATCAACGTTGCCCCAGATCACGGGAGTATTCAACGTAGTCGCCTTCCTGATCATCGGTGTCATCACGCTCATTCTGGTCATCGGCATCAAGGAGTCGGCCAACTTCAACTCGGCCATCGTGATTACCAAGGTCACGATCGTGCTGATCTTCATTGCCATCGCGGGTGCATTCGTGCTCAAGCATCCCGCCCTGGCCGCCGCCAACTGGCATCCCTTCATCCCGCCCAACCAGGGAGCGTTCGGAGAGTATGGCTGGTCGGGAATCGCGCGCGCCGCCGGTGTCATCTTCTTCGCCTATATCGGATTCGATGCCGTCTCGACTGCGGCGCAGGAAGCCAAAAACCCGCAGAAGGACATGCCCATCGGCATTCTGGGATCGCTGGTAATCTGCACCATTCTTTACATTCTCGTTTCCGGCCTGCTCACCGGAATCGTTCCCTACTCGGCGCTGAATGTGGCTGATCCGGTGGCCGTCGGCATCGACGCGACCGGCGTGCGTTGGGGCTCGATTCTGGTGAAGCTGGGCGCCATCGCCGGCCTCGGCAGCGTGATGCTGGTGATGTTGCTGGGCCAGTCGCGCGTCTTCTACTCCATGTCGCGCGACGGGCTATTGCCCGGCGTGGGCCGGCGAGGTCCATCCCAAGTTCCGTACCCCGTGGATTTCGTCCATCACCGTGGGAATTTTCGTTGCCATCTTCGCAGCCCTGGTCCCCATCGGCATTCTCGGCGAACTGGTGAGCATCGGCACGCTGCTGGCCTTCGTCATCGTATGCGCAGGTGTCTGGATTCTGCGCGTGCGCCGTCCCGATCTACATCGGCCATTCAAGACCCCTATGGTTCCGCTGGTCCCGATTCTGGGCATCGTGATTTCCCTCGGCATCATGGCCAGCCTTCCGGTTGACACCTGGTGGCGTCTGATCATCTGGCTGGTAATCGGAATGGTGATTTACTTCGGCTACGGACGCCATCACAGCAAAGTGCAGCAGACCGTGCCCGACGATGTGAAGGTCGCCGGCGACTAGCGAACTGCTCCCCTGATTTGTTGTGGCGCTTCTGGAGCGGTTTCACTCCACGTATTAGGCAAAGGGTGGAGCACGCCTTTCAGAGGCTGCTGAAAAACTCCCATGACTGCTCGCTTTGAAGGGGCGCACCTTCAGGTGCGCCGTCCAAGCCCTTTATTTTTGTCATCCCGAACGGGCTTCAGCCCGTGAGGGATCCGCTTTCCGGACTTTTTCAGCAACCTGTTTCAGGCGTGCATGACCGCGCAACTCTTGCCGGCGCTGAAGCGGTGCTCCACCCTATACACCAAGGGTGAAAATGCTGTAGCCGGATGCCACACCGATTCTGTTCCCGAATCGGATCTCCGAAACGGGAAACTTCCCGAAACAGTCGCCCCTTGGCTATCTCCGCACTTTCGCCTTTCCTTCGTATGTGACTGCCGCTCTGCAACTTACCCTTAGCACTGCAATTCTCATGCAACTGGCACGCAGCTTGCATTAACAGGATGTTGATCGCTCGATGCAGTGCGGCAGCAGAAAGCCAGGCGATGGGAACCATGAGTACCTCCTCTGTAATACCGGTTGCTTGCTTCGACTCGGCGCCAACAGAGAAACCAATCATTCTTCTGGTGGAAGATGAGCCCATCGTGCGCGAGGTCACGCGCCAGGTCCTGGAGTATGCCGGCTATCAGGTGCTGGAGTCCTGCGGCCCGCGAGAAGCGCTGCGCCTCGCCTCCGAGCACCGGGGGCGTCTGGGACTGTTGCTCTCCGATG
>CAWHRM010000026.1:0-56329 GCA_963831675.1 uncultured Acidobacteriaceae bacterium | reverse complement strand
CTTCATCACTCCCGGCGATCCGGTTGCGACCTTGGCGGGCGGCTCGCTCCGAATCACGGCGCAAGGCGTGGCAACGGCTACGCTGCTGATCGCGCGGGTCGAAACCGCGGTGACCTTTACTACCTTGCTGGTTCTGTGTACTCCGTGGGCGCACCTGCTCAAGGCGCTGCACTCGTTTCGCCTGCCGCAGGAAGCCATTGCGATGCTGGCAATGACGCATCGTTACGTTTTTCTTCTGGTCGAAACGGCGAGCCAGATGTTCGAATCGCGCGCAAGCCGAACGGTGGGACGCTTGCCCGGCTCCGAACAACGCCGCATGACGGCCAGGACCGCAGGTGTTCTGCTCAGCAAGAGTATCGATCTCAGCCACGATGTGTACTTGGCAATGCAGTCGCGGGGGTTTCGAGGGGACATTCGCGTCCTCTCCGATTTCCGCATGAAGTCATGGGATTATGTCGGGCTGCTGGTATTTCTATGTGCCGGCGTCGTCGCCGTCTGGATAGGAAGGTAACCCACACTTGGCGCTGCTCTTCGATTTGCAGGACGTCGGCTTCGAATACGACCGCATTCCCGCGCTGCGCGGACTCTCGTTGCAAGTAGCGGAAGGAGAAAGCATCGCCCTGCTCGGCGCCAACGGCTCGGGGAAATCCACGCTGCTGCGACTCCTCGATGCGCTGTATTTTCCGTCGCAAGGCTCGGTCAGCTTTTGCGGCCAGCGCCTAACGCCGCAACTGCTGAACCAGGACGTCTTCGCGCTTTCGTTCCGCAGGAGAGTGGCGCTGGTCTTCCAGAACCCAGATGTGCAGTTGTTCAATCCCACGGTTTTCGACGAGGTCGCCTTCGGACCTTTGCAATTGCAGTGGCCCAAGGAGCAGGTGCTTTCGAGGGTGGGAGCAACGCTGGAGCTGATGAAGATCGCGAACCTGCGCGATCGCCCGCCTTATCGTCTTTCCGGAGGCGAGAAGAAACGAGTGGCGCTGGCCTCGGTCATCGTGCTCGATCCTGATGTGCTGCTGCTGGATGAACCCACCTCGACCCTCGATCCACGCAGTCAGAGCCAGATCATCGATTTGATTCAGGAATGGAAGGGATCGTCCAAGACAGTAATCACGGCGACGCATCAGCTTGAAATCGTGGAAGACATTGCCGGGCGCATCGTGGTGCTCGAAGAAGGCAAGGTTACTGCAAGCGGCAAGCCGTCAGAGATTCTGTCGAACCACGAGCTGCTCCTGCGCGCCAACCTGGTGCACGCCCATCGTCACTCCCATGGAAGCTTGACGCACTCCCATCCCCACCTGCATTCTCACTCCAAGCACGAGCATGAGCATTAGACCTGAGGAAGATCTGGCGAACGGCGCTCTGGGGCTCCTCCCGCGCCGGCCAAAACGCGCCAACGCAGGAGGAGAAGAGTGTATCGGCATCTCGCGGGCACACTCCATCGCCCACGGATAGCCCGAGGTTGTCAGTTCACGGTTATGTTGACTGGGAAGGACGGAATACCGTTGGTCACCACCATCAGCGTACTCGGTCCCGTTTCCATACCTGCAGGCACGTCGAAATGAGTGTACGTCGGTATATTGCCGGTCTGCACGCCCATGTAGCTGTGGTTGTGGGTCTTGGCGTAGAAGACGTGCCCGGTGGCTTTGTTCGTGATTCGCACCAACGGGTAGTTGGTGGCGGTTTCGAATTCGTCTCCGTACGAAGCCGCTTGCGACCAGCCATTGAATAGCTTGCCGGAGACGATATAGCTTTGGCCGCGCGTCGGGGCACTCGGATAAGACAGGATGGTCGGAGCCCAAGGTTGGAGGTAACTCCCCGCCGTCTTGTAAACCTCGGAACCCCCCACGAGCACTTCGCCGGTCGGCAGGACGATCAAGCTGCCGCCGTTGCTGTACAGGGTAGGAGTGAAGTTGGTTCCGTCGAACTCGTACAGCCGGCTCGAGCTACCTTCCACCAACACCTTACCGTTAATCAGCAGCACAGCGAAGTTGTCGCCCGCATCGTCGCCATTGGGGAAGTCTGGCCCCGGCACCCAAGTACCAGGGTCGGTTGGGCTGGACCCAGGATGATAGACCGAGGTATGTCCGGCGGGAGCGCCGAGATGGAGAGCGCCGGTTGCGAACACGGTGCGATCAGGACGCAAAATGGCGGGACCGATTTCGCCGGGAGGACAATATTGGCCACCGCCATAATTGATGCAGTCCACTTCCGGTGGCCCTTGCAGGTTGGCGATCGTGCTGCCGTCGGAAACCCATTGCTGTAACGATGGGATATAGCGTTCGGAGTTTGGATTGGTCAACACATCCACCGTCAGAACCGTACCGTCGGGCATGAGTGTCCAGCCCTCCTCGGCGTTCCAGTCGGCCTTGCCGCTCGATCCCATGGCTGTCCATTGCATCGTGGCCGGGTCCAAGTCCGCCATCTGGGTGTCAAACTTGCGCCCGATGAGGAAATGGCCATTCGGCAGAATCGTAGACGGTGAGTCGCCGATGTAGTCCCAGCCCGGTGGAGGCGTCAGTGGCGTCCAGGTGTTGAGTGCGGGATCGTAGACAGCTCCGAGATTGGTGAAGGAGAACCGGCCAAAATTGTATTCACCACCTTCAATCAGGACGCGGCCGTCGGCCAGCGTCTGCGAAGCCATTGCATAAGGCTCGTATCCGGCAGCCAGGCTGGCAACTTGCGTCCAGGTTCCGTTGACGTAGCTGCCGTTGATATCGGGCGTGAGCTTCCACCAATCGTTGCCGATGTCGCCCTGAACGAGGACGGTTCCGTCGGTCAACAGAAACGGGACTATCGCCCCATCCGGCGGCTGGTTCTTGAGGGGTGTGAGGGTCTGCGCCATCGAGATGGTGCAAGTAGCGAGCAAAAGCGCAACTACAGCGAGCAATAGCTTTCTTGTCAAAACAGACCTCCGTCTGAATAGGCCCAAGGGCCATCGAATTGCTTTTCGTAAAGACTTCGTTTCGGGTGGGAGTGCAACGATCGGCGCAAAATGTCAACGCTAGAGTCTCTTTAGGGAGCCACTACGAGGCAGCACAGCTCAGGAAACAAAGTTCCAAAATTGTGCGTCCAAGCCCGACCCTGTGTCAATGGTTCTGGGTTGGATGCGATGTGAATTCTAGCAGTCGCCATCGTGGCGAAATCGCGCCGTGTATTGCTGGAACGGGTTGATGCTTCAGCGGGAGGTTGAATTGCGAGCGGCAACGCTCCTCCTTGACCCGGCGTTTATGCACTGAGGCTGACGTCGTTTCTCAAGCGGAAACGCAGCCGGCGCTCGGCTCCGAAGCCCACATCCTTCTTGCCGGTCACGAACGCGGTGGTCGTACCAGCGGCCGCTCCAATGCCAGTGCCAATGAGCGCTCCCTTGCCGCCGGCGGCCAGGGCGCCGATGAGCGCGCCGCCGCCGGTGCCGCCGCCGATCAAAGCCCAGTTGCGCTTCTTGTGCGAGCCTCCGCGGGCAACAACGCTCGACGTCGCCAGCGAGATTTCCCGCTGGCCGACAGTTACGGTGTCAAGGGTCAACCCAAGTTCGCCGGGATGATGCAATCGTCCTGAGCGGCGTGCGACGACGACATGTCCGGTCACGGGAGTCCCGAGCGGCAATATCACGCGATCACTCACCACGACGGGTTCGTCGATGACCGCATCAAAACGCTCGCCAGGAGCCGCCGACGCGCTCGATAGCGATTGCTGGAGCCGGACCGTAATGGGCGTCCCAGCTGGAATGTTCAGCGGCTCCGGCGCAGCGCTCGAAGCGGACGTCGCGCTGCTGGCAGGACCATTGGCAGCAGGGATTGCATTCGAAGCGCTGCTGTCTGGTGGAGCTGCGTTGGCGTCAGGCTGGCTGGCGGAATTCTGGCTATCGGAGTTTGGGTTCTGTGCTGATTGAGTCGGAACCTTGCCACAGCCACAGAAGAAGAGCGACATAGCTAAAATCGCGACTGGAACGAGGTAACGTAGCGCCCGCATGGTGCTGCCTCCTTAGCTACCCGAGTAGGAGCAAATCCCATGCCATTTCCGCAAGCGGCGATAGATCATGGACTTAGGCTTCACTAAGAAGACCCGGAGCATGCAAATATTACCGGGCTCGCCGGTCCAAAATGTCCGCTGTGAGTCTAATGTTGGCTGTTCTCTCTACCTGCTTTCATAGGTCTCGAACTCGGTGTAAGCTTCCAAGTTCCATTGCAAAGGTGAAGCAACCAGCGTGCTGAATAACATCCTCATTGTCATCGCCTGTGTTGGAGCGGCAGTCGCGTTTCTGTTCCTGGTGACGCATACCTCGACAGCTCCGTCGCGCAAGGAGTCGAACGACTTCACCGGGGCGGTTGTGGCGGTAATCGGCACGACGTATGCGGTGTTGCTAGCCTTCATGCTCGGCGGTGTGTGGAACATGTTCCAGGGGGCGCAAGCGAATGAGGAGCAGGAAGCGAATGCGGTGGTCAATATCTACCGCATCGCCGGGCAGCTCAAGGCCTCGAACGGGCCGCAGATTCAAGAGGTCTGCCGAACTTACGCGCAGACTGTAGTGAACCAGGAATTTCCGTTGCTGGAACGCCACGAGCAGATGAGCCCGGAAGGAAACGCTCTGATTGATCAGCTCTGGAAACTTGCGGCGCAGAGCCAATCTGAGCAAAGCGACAATTCCATTGCGGTGTACCAGCTCACCGAGGAGTTGCGTAGCTTGACCGAACATCGACGCATTCGTGCGATGCAAGGCCGTGAAAGGCTCCCATTGATCTTGTGGATCGTATTGGTGGCGGGCGGCATAATTACGGTTGCAGCATCCTGCTTCTTCGGAGTGCCCAACTTCCGCTTTCATTTGTTGCAGGTGTTGGTGCTGAGCTTCTTGATCTCGCTGGTGCTGGTCGCCATCGCGGACATCGACCGGCCTTATCAGGGACCGGTGAAAGTGGAGCCTGAAGGCTTTGATTTTGCGGTTCGTAGTCTGCACGACCAGCCGAGCCCATGAACCTGGATCTCCACCCAAAGAAAAGCCGGTGAACGGGTCACCGGCTGGTAAGAATTATGGGATGAAGCAAGTTTACGTTTCGAGGGTTGCGACCTCGACCTCCGGCTCTTCGACCGGGATTTCGCCGTTGAGTGTCTTGATGCCATACTCGTAGCCCTTGTCGAAGGCCTTCCGGTTCAGGTCGCGATAAGCCTCAGGAACCGAGTCGGCGATGGCGTTGCGCAACGAGTCGGGTTGCAGCAGTCCAGTCACCGCTCCGAAGAAGCCGACCATCACGATATTGAGCACCATCTTCTTGCCCAGTTCTTCCGCCAGCCGCGTTGCCGGACAGCTAAACACGCGCACGCCGGTTGGAATCGTGTCCACACGAACCATGTCCTGCTCAATGATGAGCGTGCCGCTGTCTCTGACCTGCGGTGCGAAGATCTTGTACGCCTCCTGCGACATCACGATGAGCACGTCAGGCCGCGTCACATACGGATATAGCACCGGGCTATCGGACAGAATGACCTGCGCGCTGCAGGCGCCGCCGCGGGCTTCCGGCCCGAAGCTCTGCGTCATGGTGGAAAAGCCGCCTTCGTAGATGCAGCCTGCCTTGCCAATCACAATGGCCGAGAGAATCACTCCCTGGCCGCCAAATCCCGCGATACGGATTTCGGTTAGATGCTGCATTCGCATACCTCCGCTTCGATGTATTGGTCGCCGAGGGTTTCGACCATCCGGTCGTGCCTGAGATCGCGATATTCGCTGCGCTCGCGGTCCACAAACTTGCCCACGACGATCTCGCCTGACTTGCTGAGGGCGACTTCGCTGGTTGGAGCTCCATTGCGGATTTTGCTGACCTCTTTGTAGAACTTCATGGTGTCGAGGCCGTCGCCCATCTTGTTGCGCCGCTGATAAAGCGTCGGGCAAGGTGACAGAACCTCGATGAAGCTGAATCCTTTTTTCGTGAACATCTCCTGCATGGAGCGCGCAAGCTGGCGAACATGGAAGGCTGTCCAGCGGGCCACGTAAACCGCGCCCGCAGCTTCGACAAGGTACGGCAGGTTGAAGGACGGATCGTAGGTTCCGTACGGATTGGTCGAGGTGATGACCGACCCTGGTGTCGTCGGGGCCGTCTGTCCACCGGTCATGGCGTAGATCAGGTTGTTAACGCAGACTACCTTGATGTCCACGTTGCGACGCGCGGCATGAATCAGGTGGTTGCCGCCGATAGCGAACAAATCGCCGTCGCCCGAATAGACCACTACGTTGAGCTGGGGATTGGCCAGCTTCAATCCGGTAGCGAACGGAATCGCGCGCCCATGCGTGGTGTGAAACGAATCCAGGTTCATGTAGCCGGCGACTCGTCCGGTGCAGCCAATGCCCGAAACGATGGCAACATTCTTGAGGTCCAGGTTGGTCTCGGTCAACGCCCGGGCGAAAGAGTTGACGCTGGTGCCGATGCCGCATCCCGGACACCAGATGTGCGGCATGCGCTCGGTGCGCAGGAACGGTTCCACAGGATTGATGGGTACGGTTGTCATCGTGCCACCTCCAGGATGGCTTGGAGAATATCTTCGGGACGGTGCACGCTGCCTCCGGCGTGGCCAACAAAGCGAACCGTCGCCTTCCCGGCAACGGCACGTTCCACCTCGCGCACCATCTGTCCCAGGTTTAGTTCAGCCACAACCAGTGCCTTCACCTTGGAGGCGATCTCCGCGATCTTCTTCTCGGGGAAGGGCCAGGCGGTGATGATGCGAAACTTGCCAACCTTCACGCCCTGGTCGCGGGCCATATCAATGGAGCGCTGGGCAACGCGGGAGGTGATGCCATAGGAGACGACCACCACATCGGCGCCGTCAATCTGGTCTTCCTCGTAGAGGATGATCTTGTCGGCATTTTTCTTGATCTTGTCCACCAGCCGCCTCACCAGCTTGTCCTGCTGGGCGGGCGTCATGTCGGGATATCCCCGCTCGTCGTGAGTCAGGCCAGTCACATGCACGTTGTAGCCTTCGCCGGTGCGCGGCATGTCAGGGACCAAATCGTCTTTGGGTTGATACGCCAGAAACTCGCCGGGAGGAATCGTGGTGTAGCGGCGCGGCTCAACCTCGATCTGGTCGGCGGGAGGAATGACGACTTTCTCCGTCATGTGTCCCACGACCTCGTCGAGCATGACGAAGACCGGCACGCGATACTTCTCGGAGAAGTTGAACGCTTTGATGGTCAGGTCGAAGCTTTCCTGAGGGGAGTTCGGGACAGAGCGCAATGATCTCGTAATCGCCGTGCGAGCCCCAGCGGACCTGCATCATGTCGCCCTGCGCAGGCAAGGTGGGCAGGCCGGTCGAAGGACCGCCGCGCTGCACGTTGACGAAAACGCATGGGGTTTCGGTCATGACCGCCAGCCCGATGTGCTCCATCATCAGCGAAAAGCCCGGGCCGGAGGTCACGGTGAAAGCTTTGGCTCCGCCCCACACCGCGCCCTGTAAGGTGATGGAGGCGGCAAGTTCATCTTCCATCTGGATGAAGGTCCCGCCGATGGTGGGCACGCGGGCGGCAAAGCGCTCGACGACTTCGGTTGACGGCGTGATGGGATAGCCGGAGGAAAACCGGGCTCCGGCAGCGAGTGCGCCTTCGCAGCAGGCGTGGTCGCCATCGAGAAAATGAGAGCCGGTCAGGACACCGGCCGGATCAGCGTGCATCTTGAGCCTCCTCTGGCTTTGTCGTCACTGTACCGGTAGCCGTTGCAGCGGTCTCCTGGGGCGACGCGGTTGGCTTGTAGCCGAAGATGGCGAAGTCGGGACAATACATGCCGCACAAATCGCAGCCGCTGCACTTTTCCGGATGGACCATGTAAGGAGTGTGATAACCCTTGGAGTTGAATGCAGAGGAGAGCGCAAGCACGTGCGTGGGACAAAACTCCACGCAAAAACCGCAGGCCTTACAGCGTTCTACTACGATCTCCACTTTACCTTTGGCCATTGCTGCCCTTTCTTATTGCGGGCGCTTCAGAAAGAAACGGGAGCCACAGTCGCGGCTTTTTTCCTTTTTGATTTCGCCGTCGCACCTGGTGATTACGTTGCGGCTTGGGCCTCACCCACGTACCGAACGATGGTTCGATTTTTGCGCAATCACGGCCCAAGGTGAAGTGATCGCGGTCACATTGCGCTGTGAGGCACGACACTGGGGAAGTCGGCCATCAGCGGAGTCGCTTTTCCTCTTCGCTTTTCACTCTTCTGTGCTGGTCATCGCGAGACGAGCGCAGCGAGGAATCGAGAGCTTGCCCTTGAGCGCGGAGTCGGAGGAACCGGCTTTTCAGCACTTGGCATTCTGGCCAGAACGCCGTCCGAGGATGAGAAAACCCTCCCCCTGTGCGGTCTTACGTAGAATCAATCACTTAGGCCATGAATAGCTGACAAGCATTTGATTCTGAATGAGTTTATACGTAGTGTATTGTGCGATAAGGACTTAGATGGCAGAAACGACATTTTTCCTGATTAGCAAGCTATACAACTCATACTTGTTAGCATGTTAGCATTCCCCGCAGGAAATCGCCCCATCTGCTTCTCCGCTTCGCGCTTCCCCTCCTATCATCCGGCTGCGCCCGGCGCGGCGCGTCTCTCGCGCCGCTCTCAGCCTCCCCTGCCGCCTCTCCTTCCTGCTGCCCCCTCTTTCTTCCTTGCGCCTCGCCTCGCTTCGCCTCTCCCGCACCGCGATTCCAGGCGGAGGGGTGCCCGCCTGCCGCAGCGGCCTCGCTTGAGGATCGCACTATGCCGCAGGCATAAGCCACGGCTCTCCGCGTCGCCTCGGCTTTGTGGACGCCGTGGCAGCGTGCGTCTCCCTATTCGCCTTTCTTGTTCGCCAGCGAGCGGATGTAGTTGACCATGTTCCAGAGTTCGGGCGATTTCAATCGGTCCCCTTCCGGCGGCATATGACCATGGCCATTCTTGATGATGTAGAACAGTTCTCCGTCGGTTTTACCCTTCAAAGTCGCGGGATCGCTAAAGTCTCCGAGCTTGAGCTTCTCATCAATGGCCACATCGCCCTTGCCATCGCCGTTGTTTCCGTGGCACATCGCGCAATCATATCCGTAATATTTCTTGCCTTGAGCCAGGGACTCGGGAGTGGGCTTAACCGGATTGACCTGATGCACAGCCTCGGCAGGAATGGTGACCGAGTCCGGCGTCGCGGTTTTAGGGGGAGTCTGGTTTTCCTGCGCTGCCGCAGCGAACAGGCAAAGCAACAGCGCCAGAAGAATGATACAAGGCTTCAACAAGGTGCCCTCCCGGCAATGACCGAAGGGTCGGTTTGAGCTTGACGGCGGTGCCCAATTCTGCCTGTTGGCGGCGTAATCGGTCTATGCGCCAGCCAGCTTCTCAATGGCAGACATATTTCTGATCTGCAAGGTGGATCCATGAAGGTCCGCGATGCGCTGCTTGCGAAAACTGGCGAGAGTGCGGGTAACCGTCTCGCGCGACATGCCGATGATTTGCCCGATCTCATCATGGGTCAAGGCCACTTTGATTCCGTGGGCCGTGGCCATCCCGGAATCGTCGTGCGACCAATCCAGGATCAAGCGGGCAATTCGCTCGGGCGCCGAGGTCATAACGAACGAGCGAAGGTGCTGGTAAGCCTGTTGGCACTCGCGGCTCAGATGTATGGCTGCGTGCATGCAGGCTTCGCCATGATCCGTTAGAAATTTAACAAAATCGTCCCGATTAACAAAATTGAGTTGGCAGGGCTGGCCAGTCTCTGCACTCGTCTCGTGCGGGATTCCGGAGACGGCCGCGTTCAACCCTAATACCTCCCCAGGTTGAGCGACCTTCAAAATGAGGGTCTGGCCGTCCCGCGAACTGGCAGATAACTTGACCCGGCCTTTACAAAGAATGTAAATGCCGCGGCATACTTGCCCCTCCACGAACAAAGTAGCGCCAGCCGGATACGCAACCGTGAATTTCAGAGGTTGGAAGGCTGCCATCACAGATTTCGGCAAATGGCAGAAAAACCCCTCGGAACACAACTTGCAGGAGAGACAGTCTTCAACCAGTTCCATTCCGTATGGTGAATGCATCGTCGCTCTCCCTGTAGAACCCCAAATCGCGCGGAGCCGGTTGCAGTGGAGAGAAGGGGGACCGAGTTGCTCTGCCGGGGCCGACTGCCACCGGCTCGCGCTATATCGGACGAGAATAGCGGGTGCAACCGGCACCAGTCTGGTCAAGATTGCTCATTGTGCAGATTATTGGGTTGGGCCGGTTAGCGCCCACAGGGATGATTTCATCCAGGCTGGAGGTCCGCCCGCGCAATCGCCAGGGCGGCGATGGCGGCGGTTTCGGCACGGAGGATGGTCTCGCCCAGCGAAGCGGCGATCCATTGCGACCGCTCAAAGCTTAACAACTCATCCGCAGTCCAGCCGCCTTCGGGACCGATAGCGAGGGCCAGCGATTTCAGGCTGTCGTGGGCGCGTAGGATTTCGCCGAGCGTGGCCTCGTGTTCGGTCTCAGCGAGAACCACGCGCAGGCCGGCGTCGCAATTAAAAGAGTCCTGCAGCGTCAACGGCTCGCCAATTTCAGGAGGCGCGGTCCGCCGCGACTGCTCGGTGGCTTCGCGCGCGATGCGCCGCCAGCGCTCCACGCGCTTTTCGGCAGCCAGTGCCAGATGTTTTTCAGTGCGGCGCGCCACCACAGGAATGATTGTCGTCACGTTCAGCTCAGTGCACTTTTCGATGGCCCACTCCATGCGATCGAACTTGAAGATCGCAAGCAACAGAGTGATGGGCACAACCGCAGTGGGCTGTGACTTCGTTGCCCAGGATGAACTCCACGCGATCGTCGGACACGCTCGCGACGTTGGCTCTTCGCACACGCTCACCGCATGCAACTTCAAACTCCTGCCCTATGTGCGCCCGCAAGGAGCGGGACAGATGGGCGGCGTGGACGCCGGTCAAGGCAGCATGGTCATCGGAGAATTCGTCGGCAATCCAGCGACGGCGGGTCATCGAGTCAAGAGTAGCAGGGCAACGTGGTGCCCGCTCCCCCGGCCGGATGTCAGTTCTCCGCGGATAGAGGTCACACGAACTCGCTCCGTCTAGTCACCAGGAGACACGCAAGTGTTCGTACATGGGTTAATTTTCATCCGTATGGGTAGGCCGCAGGCCCATGTGACACTCCGGATGACAGGGCCTGAAGGTCATCGGGTGAAGAGTAGCAGGGCGACGGCAATCGCCATGGAAGCGAAGACCGCGCCAAACAAGCGGTTCTGGCGCGCGAGGGCGTCTTCGCTGAAGAGGCGGCTGTTCAGCAGGAACTCGAGCGCCGAGACCATGCCCACAATCACCGCCATAACCAGCCAGCGCTTCTGGCGCATCTCGGCACGCAGCAGAAACGGAATGGCGAACAGCGACAGCCCCAGGTAAATGAGCCCGCCAATGCGGGCCCGCTTGCGGCGCTGCAGGTTTTGATAGCGCAGGAGCGTAATGCGCGCCAGTTCCCGAGGTTTCGCCAGCCGCGCGGCCGCCGGCAACGCGGTCACGATCAGCAGGAACCAGGCATAGATGCGGAGGGCTTTATCCAAAAGTGTGTGTCTTTCGAAACCTTCAGCGTCCCCGGCGGGTCGCTCCCTGAGTGGAGTGAGGTTAGCGGAGGCGTAAAAGGCTGGACAGCAAACCAAACTCGCCGCTACGCGGCTCGCTCCACGATTCTCCACTGTACGCCGGCGCTCGCGCGCCGGGCTCACTTCACCGCCGCACGCTTTGCGGCTTTTCGGGAACAGATCGCCCGGATGGGCAAGGAAAATTCCTGCCAGCTGAATCCCGAGAACCACGCGCTACTGGAAAATCTCTTTCATCTTGTTCAGCAGCGAGCGGCTGACCGGCTTGTTCTCGACCGAGGTCGTGGTCCGCAGCTCTTCCAGCAGCTCGCGTTGCCGCTGGCTGAGCTTCGCCGGGACCTGCACTTTCACTTCGATGAACAGGTCGCCGCGTCCCCGGCCGTTGAGCACCGGCACGCCTTTACCGCGCGCCTTGAACGTGGTCCCGGTCTGCGTGCCTTCGGGGACCTTCAACGTGTGCTCGCCGTCGAGGGTCTGCACCTGGATCTCGGTGCCGAGCGCTGCCTGCGGGAACGAAATCGGTACCACGCAGTACAGGTTCTTGCCCTCGCGCTCGAAGAAGGAATGCTCCTTGGCGTGCAGCACCACGTAAAGATCGCCGGAGGGTCCACCGAACAGTCCGGCTTCGCCTTCACCCGAGTAGAGGATGCGCGCGCCTTCCTCGACACCCGCGGGAACGTTCACCTTCACCGTGCGCTGCGCGGGCGACGCGGCCCTGGCCTCTGCATTGGTTGCAGGGATCGACGATCAGCTTGCCCGAGCCCTGGCAGGTGCTGCAGGTGCGCGAGATGGCGAAGAAACCCTGCTGGTAGCGCACCTGTCCGCGGCCGCCACAGGTGGTGCAGTTGATGGGCGACGTGCCGGGAGCCACGCCGCTGCCCTTGCACTGCTCGCACTCTTCCATGCGCCGGACCTGCACCTGCTTGCTGACGCCGAAGACGGCTTCCTCGAATTCGAGGGTCAGGTCCTCGCGCAGATCGGCGCCCCGTTGGGCGCGCGAGCGGCGACGTCCGCCCTGCCCGCCAAACACGTCGCCGAACCCGAAGAGGTCACCGAAGATGTCCTGGAAATCGTTGAACACGGTGGCGTCGAATCCGCCGAAGCCGGTGCCCGGACCGCTGGAAACGCCCGCATGTCCGAAGCGGTCATAGCGCGCGCGCTTTTCCGAGTCGGCCAGAATGGCGTAAGCCTCACTGCACTCCTTGAAGCGCTCCTCGGAGTCGGGATTGTCGGGATTCCGATCAGGATGATACTGAAGCGCGAGCTTGCGATAGGCGCTCTTGATTTCCTGATCGGTTGCGGTGCGGGAGATGCCCAGCACCTCGTAGTAATCGCGTTTTACGTTAGTGGCCAGAAGTCTTGGTCCTCTGCAATCGGTGGTGCTCGCCGCTACGCGGCTCGCTTCAATCTCTCGCTTGCCCCGGCGCTCGCGCGCCGGGCTTACTGCAACGCCGCTGCTTCGCAGCTCTTTACTTCGGATTGCGCGCCACGCGAACCATCGCCGGACGCAGCAGCCGGTCTTTCAACCTGTAGCCGCGCTGCAACTCATCGAGCACGTGATTGTCCTCGGCCTCGTCGGTATCAACCATCTGGATGGCCTGGTGGACGTTGGGATCAAACCGCTCACCCTCGGTGGGGACCGGCTGCACGCCGAGTTTGGCCAGCGCGTCATGAAACTGCTTGTCGATAAGCTCGATGCCGGCGTGAAAATCTTCCAGAGAAGCGGCGTTGGTCTTGAGCGCATTATCGAGGCTGTCGAGTATGGGCAGCAGCGTTTTGAGCGCATCTGCGAGAGCGTAGTCCCGGTATTCCTGCTGCGCCTTGGCATTGCGCTTGCGAAAGTTGTCGAACTCAGCCTGCAGACGGGCCGCCCGGTCAAGATAGGCAGCGCGTTCCGCTTTGAGCAGCTCCAGTTCGGACTGCGGTTCTTCCGGTACGACAGCGCCCGGGCTCGCCTGAGGGGCAGCCTGGTCGTCATTTTCAGCTGGCGGAAGTTCGTGGTCCAGCTCTAACTCCGCCTCGCTGGAGCTTCCATTGTGCTTCTTTGCTTGCATAGGTCTTCGAGAACTCTTGCCGCCGCTGCGCGGCTCCGTTCCATTCTCACCGGAACCCGGGGCTCGCGAGTCTGTGTGAGAACTGTGCCGTCCCTGGGACTCGGTTGATTTCCCATTACCCGCTTCGCCGGGGCTAACAATGACGCCCTTGCGGGCGAGTGAGTAAGCTACGTCTCCCCCGCAATTTCGGATCGATACTCTCGCAGACTCTTGCGCTGCGCCTACGGGCTCCGCCGCTCTCACCCCGTAGCGCAAAAGCAGCCGTATTGACCCGGCGTGCGGCTTGTTTATCGCCGACCGCCATCGACTCACTGTTCTCGGAGCAGGCTCCGTCATTCGGCTCCAGTTTCGCCACAAACGCACCGGATGCTCTACGTTGACTCGTTCCACACCTGATCGAACAGGCGCGCGATGTACGACACCGCGGTAATGGTGTGCTCGTAATCCATGCGGGTCGGGCCAATCACGGCCAGCGATCCCATGACTTCGTCGCCCACGCGCGCCGGCGTTCCAATCAGCACGAAATTATTTAGATGCGGCATGGCGTCTTCGAGACCCACAACCACGCGCACCGCCTCCTGGCGCACGTCAAGATAAGCCGAAACCAGGTCCACTACCCGCTGCTTCTCTTCCAGCGTAGCCAGCAAATGGCGCAGGCGCTCCTTGTCCTGCTCGGTAATGACCAGGTTGGACGCGCCTTCCACAAAAACGGCCTGGGCCGCAGGCTCGGTGGTCAGTGCGCCCTGGGAGTAGAGCTGTTCCAGCGAGCACATCAGGCGATCATATTCGCTGCGCTCCTGCTGAATTCGTTTGGCGATCTCACTGCGCAACGACTCCATCTCCCAACCGCGGAAGTTCTGGTTGATGTAGGCGGCAGCAGCTTCCAGATCGGACACCGGAAGATCGCTGCCAAGCCGCAGCACCCGGTCGCGCACCAGGCCGTTGCGCATGACCACCACAGCCAGGACTTTCTTATCGCCCAGGCGTTGGAAATACACATGCTCCAGCGCTTTCTGCTGGCCGGGACCGGGCGTAATGGTCACGCCCACGCCATGGGAGATCAGCGACAGCACGTGCGAGGTACGCTCCATGAATTCCTGGACGTCCTGAAGTCCTTGCAGATTGCCCTGGATCAGGCTTTCGTCGGCAGGCGAGAGGCGCGCCTCACCGGTGAGTTGCTTGACGTAATAGCGATAGGCCTTGGTAGTGGGCACGCGACCGGCTGAGGTGTGTGGTTGCTCCAGAAATCCCGCATCGGCCAAGTCGGCCATCACGTTGCGAATGGAAGCGGCGCTCAGGCTCTCGCGATTGCCGCGGGTCAGCGTGCGCGAACCGACAGGCTCTCCGGTGGAGATATAGGTCTCCACGATCGCAGTAAGAATCTCGCGTTCCCGCCGTCCAATGCCTTCTGGCACGCTCATAATGCCTGGCGAAGCCTAACTTGTTTTATTTGCAACAACTTAACAAATGATAAGGATACAATCGCACCATTTTCATTCTAAGAACGAGACCGGTCGCTGTCAAGATTGGCACTCAGGAAAGGTGAGTGCCAGCAAATCGCATAAGTGCATTCGACGAGGAAATTCAAACCGGTTCGCACCCTGGCCGCCGTTGCTTCCCATCTACGAGCAAGATCGGGGAAAAAAGCTTTAGCTTTAGTCACCATGGACTTACACCGGAAAAAGCAAAGATTTGTTTGGTTCTTAGGAATATCAGAATTATCCGTGAGAATCCGTGTAAGTCGGTGGCTGCATTTCGGGTTACCTGAGTAACGTCCGGTCAAAGAGTGCTGCTTGTTACCCTGCTACAATGCAGGCGAATTGGGGCGGAGTGCAGACTGCGTCAAACACTCGTGAAAGCGTCCGCCTCAGTCGAACTTCTGGCTCCTCGACCCCGTATAAGTGATCAGCAGTGAATGGGATTTGGGCCAGGAGTCACGCCCCTTGGGAGCGCTGATTGGACGACCTCCAAGCCGTCAATGCCCTTGTCCGTCGCTGTGTGGCCGGCGACGCCGCGGCCTGGCAGGACATCGTTCAGCAGTTTCATCGGCGCATCTATAACATCTGCTACCGGTTTTCCGGCTCGGCAGAGGACGCGGCGGACCTGACCCAGGAAGTGTTTATCAAGATGTACCGCACGCTCAGCACCTACGACACTTCGCGGGCCTCGTTCATGACCTGGGTGACGACGGTAACCCGCAACCTGCTGGTAGACCACTTCCGGAAGGGAAAGTACGACCGCATTACCGACTCGCTGGACGCCGCGCCCGGGAGCCAGGAGGAGGGCTTGACGCTGGCCGAGAAGCTGGAAGATCCGTCGGCCGGACCGGAGGCGCGGGTGCGGAGCCAGCAGGCGCAAAAGATGGTGCATGAGGCCCTGGCCAAGCTTTCGCCGGAGCTGCGCGAGGCGGTCATCCTGCGGGATTTGCAGGATATGGACTACAAGGATATTGCCATAGTGCTCAAAGTGCCTGAGGGAACTGTGAAAAGTCGCATAAATCGGGGACGAACGGAACTTGCACGGCTCCTTCAACGTAATTACAAGCAGGTAAGTTGAACCTCCCCGACCAGCGCAAAGGCAGCGCTGGTCGGGAGCCCGGAAAGAACAATGGCAAGCGAGAACCAACCCGGAATGCAATGCGTCGAGGTCGAGGCCCTGTTGGCTGAAGCCCTCGATGGCACGTTGCACGGCTCGACCCTGGCGGCCTTTGAGGCGCACCGGGATTCCTGCCCCGCCTGCCGCACCATGGTTGAAGAGGCCAGCCGCGGCCTGCACTGGCTGAAGGGGCTGGACGAAGTTGAGCCGCCGCTCCATCTGGTGCACAACATTCTGGCCCAGACCATCGGACAAATTCCCGAGCCGCGGACCGCGCCGGCGCCGAAAGGCGACGGCTGGCTGGCGCGGCTGAAAGGCAAGCTGTCTCCGGTATTCGCTCCCATGGTCACGCCGCGCTTTGCGATGTCGTTTGGCATGGCGTTCTTCTCCATCACCATGCTGCTCAGCATCGCCGGGTTCCGTGTCGCCGATCTGCGGCACGTGGACATGAGCGCCAAGGGAATTACCAAGGCTTACTACTCCACGCAGGCGCGGGTGGTCCGCTATTACGAGAACATCCGCCTGGTGTACGAGATTGAGTCGCGGGTGCGCGACCTGCGCCGGGTTGCCACGCCGGAGAACAAGCAGGAGCAGCCTACGCAGCAGCAGCAGAACCAACCCAAGAGCGATTTCCAGCAAGACCCGGAACGCCGTAACCAGAACTACAACCACGAGATGGGCCAGCCCGATCTGGCCTTATCTCCGGCTTCGGACAAGCCAGCGATGGATAAAGTGATCGAACAGGCCCGGCTGAACAGGAGAACCGCATGAACTGCGCCAATCATGCCGATGTTCCCGCAACCGCATACTGCCGCACGTGTGGCAAACCACTCTGTAGCAGCTGCACGCGAGACATCCGTGGCGTTATCTACTGCGAGGAATGTTTGGCCTCGCACTTAAGCGGCACCACGCCGCCGCCCGGCTCAAGTGCCGTGCCTCCGGGTGCTAAACCTTCCACCGGCCTCCCCAGCCCGGGCCTGGCCGCGGTCCTGGGATTCATTCCCGGCGTAGGCGCCATGTACAACGGCGAATACGCCAAGGGCTTCATCCATGTGGTGATCTTCGCCACCTTGATCTGGATGGCCGATAACGTGAACGGCCTGTTCGGCATAGCAATCGCGACTTTCGTGATCTACATGCCCATCGAGGCATACAAGACGGCACGGGCCAGGGAAATGGGTTTGCCACCGCCCGACCCGTTCGGGCTCAACAACCTGTTCTCGCCCGCAGGCTCTGCTAAAGCGGCTCCTGGCGTGGCAGCCGGCGTTGTGCCGGCGGAAGGGAATCCTGCTGGGGTACCCGACGGCCAGCCCGCGGATGCCGAATTCTGTCCGCCGTCACAAGTCCCGATTGGAGCATTCATTCTGATCGGACTGGGAGTCTTGTTCCTGCTCGATGAAATTGGAGTGTTGCACTTCCACAGCCTCTGGCGTTTCTGGCCGCTGGTGCTGATTGGTCTCGGGATTCGCGTCCTGATCCGCAGAACCGGAAGGGGCTGGTGAGGAGGTCATTATGAAATACCGTTATAACCCTTATTGTTCTTGCAGCCGTTGCCGTGCTCATGGGTTGATGGGGCCTGCCGTCCTGATCACCCTGGGCGTCCTGTTCCTGCTCGACCAGATCACCCATGTGCACTGGCTGGATTTCGGCAGTACCTGGCCCGCATTCCTGATTGTGATCGGCCTCGTCCTGTTCCTCGAACACAGCGCTTCAGCCGCCGGTCATGTTCCGCGGCAGTATGGCTCGATGCCGCCGGCAGCGCCAGGCACTCCGGGGTATCCCGGACAGCTGCAACCGCCGATGGTGACGCCAGCTCCGGTTGCCCCCGCCGCCTCAATGACGCCGGGTGCGGATTGGAACAGAACGAACGATCCGGAGGTGCGCAATGGCTAGCACTGGTCAATATCCGCCGCCACCTGCACCCGTACAGTATCCGCCGCCGTATCGTTACCGGCGCTCGATTGCCGGGCCCCTGATACTGATCGTCATCGGCATGGTATTCCTGCTGCGGAACATGGGAGTACGCATGCCCCTGTGGCACTGGTTCGGTCATTGGTGGCCGTTGTTGCTGATTCTCTTTGGCGTGATTCGGCTGGTCGAACACTCCATGGGACAGCGCCAGGGTTACAGGAGCGGCCGATTAGGGGCGGGAACTATCCTGCTTCTGATATTCATCGTCGCCGTCGGTCTGTCGGCGCACTACAGCTCTGACATCGACTGGGGAGGCGTTCGCGACCAGATCCAGATGGACGACGATCTGGGCGGCATCTTCGGTACGGCGTACACCTTTGAAGACACGGTGCAGCAGTCGTTTCCCGCCAAGGGCACCTTGCGCGTGGTCTGCGACCACGGCACCCTGAACATCTCGCCCGCCGATGACAATACGTTGCGGGTGGTCGTACACAAGAAGCTGTACGCGCAGAACCAGAATGACGCCAACAAGTACAACGATGGCACCAGGCCGCAGATCACCGTCACCGGGAGTTCCGTGCTGCTGAACGCCAACACCAACGGAGCGGGCGACCATGCCGTGGAAAGCGATATGGACATCTTCGTGCCGCGCGATGCCATGCTCGATGTGGCCAGCAAACGCGGCGATGTGACGGTTAACGACCGCAAAGCCGATGTCAAGGTCGCCTTACAGCGCGGCGATGTCGCTCTCGCCGACATTGCCGGTTCAGCCAAGGTCAACCTGGAGAAGGGTTCGGTGCGGGCCTCCAAGATCGCGGGTGACCTCGATATCGACGGACGCATCGACAACGTCACCATCGACGAAATTGCCGGGGCAGTCCACCTCACTGGCGACTTCTTTGAAGATATGCGGCTGAGCAAAATTGCCAAGACCGTGACCTTCAAGTCTTCGCGCTCGGACATGGAAATCGCGTCCGTGCCCGGCGATCTGGAAATCTCGAGCGATGCAGTTCGGGGCAACGATTTCACCGGTCCCAGTCGGGTCAATACGCGCTCCAAGGACATTCACCTGGAGGACGTCAACGGAGACTTACAGGTGGAAAACTCCAACGGAGACATTGAAGTTCACGCCGCCAGCAAGCTGCCCGTGGGCAGGATGACCATCACCGGCAAAGCACGGCGACATCACGCTGACCCTGCCCTCGAATGCGGGCTTCCAGATCGATGCAACCACGCGCAAGGGCGACATTACATCAGACTTCGGTGCGTTGAAGATCGATCAGACCAACGGCTCATCGCGGGCCAGCGGTACGATCGGCAACGGCGCCGCCAAACTCCAGATCACTGCAGATACGGGCGACATCCGGATCGCGAAAGGATAGTTTTCGCGCAAGAGGCACGGGGCAATCCGTGCCTCTTGTGTTGGACGACCGCGGATCCCTGGCCTCGGACTGAATGACGCTCCGCCGAAATCAGGTCATGTTGGTGGTGGAAGCGCCGGACTTTAGTCCGGCGACAGCGGACCGGAAAATTCGGCGGGCTTCAGCCACGGGTCGGGAAAGCCGGGGCTAAAAGCCCGGGTTATCAAAAAGCCATTGTTTCGCCGGGCTGAAGCCCGGCGCTTCCACCGATTTTCATCCCTATGGGTGGGCCGAAGGTTCATGAAACACTCGGGATGGCAGCGCATCCAAGAGAGACACTGACAGCTTGCAACCATCCGCTATCCACCGATTACTTTCCTCACAATTGCCTCCACCTCCGCCACCGCCTCATCAATGCTCTTGTGCGTGGTGTCGATGATCACCGCATCCGGCGCCGGAACCAGCGGTGAGGTGGCACGGGTGCGGTCTCGCTGGTCGCGCGCGACCAGTTCGGTCAACACTTGCTGCTTGTCCCCAACAGAGTCCGGTCCGCTCTGGCGCAGGCGCCGCTCAGCCCGGATGTCTGCGTCGGCCTCGAAGAAAAACTTCACATCTGCATTCGGGAACACGGCAGTGCCGATGTCGCGGCCTTCCATCACCACGCCGCCGTCATTGCCTAACTCACGCTGGCGCGCCACCATCAACTGCCGCACCGGTGGGTGCATGGAAACGCGCGAGGCGGCTGCGGTCACATCCGCGTCACGGATGCGCTGCGATACATCGCGGCCATCGAGCAATACCCGGTTGCCTTCCACGCGCGGCTCGAGCTCGATCGCCGTGTTTTCCGCCAGCTTTCGCAGCGGCTCGCCGTCGTCCAGTGGGACGAGTTGCTCCATCGCCTTGAGGGCCAGGGCGCGATACATGGCGCCGCTCTCGAGATTGATGTAGCCGAGCTTCCTGGCCAGGCGGGCGGCGATCGTGCTCTTGCCCGATCCCGCAGGGCCGTCAATGGCGATGATTAACTTGCGAGCCGTACTCATTCTTTGCTGGTGTCCCGCTTGCGAGCGGGCGGTTTCGACCTAATGGCAGTTTTGCGTGGACGGCGCTCCACCAGCGGCATTCCCGGCCGCGGCGGAAGCGGCTCGAAACGCGGTTTCGGCTTGAATTCACGGCCCGCTGGATACGCTTGCGGCACTTGCAGCGACGAAACTTGCAGCATCACACGCCCCGCGACGTGCACATAGGTCAGTTCACGCGCGGCCTGCAGTGCGTGAATTCCCTCGCGTACCCGCACCCGGCCGATGATTGGGGAGAAGAACTGCTCGACCTCTTCCTGTTGCGCCGCCAGCACACAGTCAAGATATTTCGACACTAATGCCGTCAGCGACTCGGCAAACGAAACGTGCATGCCTTGCCGCACCGCCTGCGGCGACCAGCGGAAGAGCACGTCCCAGAAGACGCCTTCGTCCTGCTTGTAATCCACGCGGGTGATACGCAGTTTGGCCCACAGTTCGTCCAAGGCACGGTCCAAGGCCGCTCCCGAGATATCGCCTCCAAGCAACTCACGCACCCGGTGCTCCGAAATCGGCCCTTCCTTCTGAATAATGTGAAAGGCGTCGACCGCGAGCGGAGAATATTCCGAGCGCGCGCCCGCCTTGGGCGGCTGTCGCGGGTTGCGGTCGCCAACCAGCCCGTAGAAGTAGGGGAATACCGAGGCCGACACGATGAAGTTATTTTCCGGGAAAACGTTGGCTTCATAGGCCGCCTTGTCGCGCAACAGGCGGACCATCAGTTCCTTTGCCTCACGCGCGCTGGGATCGGCAAACGCCATCTGCGCCATGGGCAGCTTCTCGTCACTCCCCTTGTAGGCGCCCACAAAGGTTGGCGCCAGCACCGGCGGGCGCTGCGGGTAGAGTTGGCAGAAACCGACCGACTCGATGAACTCGCGCGCCTCCTCCAGAGTGTGGACGGGCTGCCCGTTCAAGCGCCACTTCTCCCGGCGCAGCTCTTGTAGTTGCTGTTCAAGCATAAGAAGCAGCAGTTGGCACGTAGCATTTAGCAATTAGCTCAGGAATGGCAGCTGTTCAGTTCCGTGATAGGGCGTGGGCCCATGTGTTTGAGCAAAAGGCACACCAGCACACAATAAGTGCGAACTGTTAAGTGCTAATTGCTAAATCCGTTTAAATGCCCGCTGGATATCCTTAACAGAATACCGCAGAACCACCGGGCGGCCATGAGGACAACTCATGGGGCAATCGGTTTGGGCCAGCTCGCTCAGCAACCACTCCATTTTGTTCTGCTCCAGCGGCGTATTGACCTTGATGGCCGCATGGCACGCGATGCTGGCGGCAATGTTCGTGCGGATTCTGTCCAGATTCAGGGATTGCTCTTCGCGTTCGAACTGATCGAGGATTTCGTGGAGCAGATGCTCCACATCGCCCGCCGCTACGCCCGCCGCCGTGGTCTTCACTGCGATGGTGCGCGAGCCGAAGGGTTCCACCTCAAAGCCGTTGCGGTCCAGTTCATCCGAGATTTCGGCGAGCACCGCCATCTGGCCCGGCGTCAGCTCGACGATGAGCGGCATCAGCAGTTGTTGCTTTTCCGGCGATTCGGCCAGGCGCTGCTTGCAGATTTTTTCGAAGAGGATGCGCTCGTGCGCCACATGCTGGTCAATGATCCACAACCCTTGCGGGTTGATGGCGAGAATGAACGAGTCACGAATCTGGCCAACCGGCTTCAGACGTAGCCAGCGATTCCAGGTCTGCGGGCGCGTCGTCTTCGGCCAACGCGGTGGAGCAGGCGTTTTCTCCGCGAGCCATCGTGGGCGCATCGGCAGGAACCGGACCACCGAAGGTCTGCGGCCCAAAGCGCGCCACCGGCACGGCCGCGTTGCCCTCGACCGCGAAATCCGCTGCCTTCGAATTGCAGGCGCGCGCTGAAGGGCGGAATCTCAGGTGCGCGCAACGCGAACGCAGCGTCAGCTTCGGTGACGTGCAGCTCGCTGCCGGCAAAATCACGCGCGCCGGGAGTGAGCGAGGGCGATGCCGTCGGCTGAGCATGGATCTCGGTGGTGAACGCCGGAACCGGCCGCGACTTCATCAGCGCCGCACGCACCGAATCGCGAATGAAATCGTGCAGCAGCGACGACTGACGGAATCGCACCTCGGTCTTCGAGGGGTGCACGTTGACATCAACTTCCGTGAACGGCATCTCGAGAAAGAGCAGCACCACGGGATAAACCGTCGGCGGGATGATGTTGCGGTAGGCCTCGGTGAGCGCATGCTGGACCACGCGATCGCGAATCAGGCGGCCATTCACGAAGATGAAAATCGAGTTGCGATTAAGTTTCTGGATCTCGGGCCGCGAAACAAAGCCGTGCAGCTTGATCTCGCCCGCGATGGGCTCCTGCAGCTCTTCTTCCTCACGGCGTCTCCACGGCGGAGGTTGCGGCAGGCCAACGTGCGCCAGCGGCAACAGCGCGCTGAGCGGAATGAGCTGGTCGAGCGTCTCTTTCCCGAAGACCTGGTAAATGCGCTGCGAGTGGCCGGCCACAGGCGGCGCGATCAGCATCGCGTTGGTCGCGGAATGGAGTTCCCAGTGCATCTCGGGATGCGCCAGCGCGTAGTGCGTGACCAGCGACGCAATGTGCGACAGTTCGGTGGACTCGGCTTTGAGGAACTTGCGCCGGGCAGGGATGTTGAAGAACAGATCGCGCACCGTGATCGCGGTCCCCAGTGGCAGCCCCGCCTCCTCGACCGTCAGCAGCTTGCCGCCGGCGATCTCGATCACGGTTCCGGCGGCGTCCTCGGCGGCACGCGTTTCCAGTCGCAACCGGCTCACCGAAGCGATCGAGGGCAACGCCTCTCCGCGAAAACCCAGGGTCGCAATGCTCAGAAGATCGTCGGTGTTACGAATCTTCGATGTGGCGTGGCGTTCGAAGGCGAGCATGGCATCGTCGCGCACCATGCCGCAGCCGTCGTCGGTCACCTGGATGAGCTTCTTGCCGCCCGCCTCGACGTTCACCCGAATGCGGCGCGCGCCGGCGTCGAGCGCGTTCTCCAGCAGTTCCTTGACGACCGACGCAGGTCGCTCCACCACCTCGCCGGCGGCGATCTTGTTGGCTACGTTTTCCGAGAGAACGTGGATGCGGCCCATGAGTCAGTTGTCAGACGCCGGTAGTCAGTAGTCACTTGCCAGTTGCCAGTATTGCAAATAAGCGGACGCCATTAAAGGTGAGGCGTTTTGCTGGCCTCCGAACAGAATCGCGGAAACTGTGCACCTGGCTTTAACTGACTACTGACGACTGGCTACCGACAACTGCGTTACTGCCTCGGTGCGTAGTATCCCTTGCGGGCCCGCACTTTGTACTTCTTGTTGTCGGCGAGGATTTCGATCTTGCGGTACTTGCCGTTGGACTCGAAATCAGCCGGCTTATAGGACACATCATATTGGCTGCGCAGCTCGTCGGAGATCTCCGAGAACGCGTTGGATACGTCCTGGATTTTGAAGGGGAAGAACGCTTTGCCGCCGGTCTCCTCGGCGAAGTGCTCCAGGATTTTGTCGCCGCGCAGCTTCAGTCCACTGGTGTTCGTCGAAATTGCGTAAATGATGACTTCGGCGCGCTGGGCCATCTCCACCGCTTCCTCGCGCGAGACGCGGCTTTGGTTGTCCTCGCCATCGCTGAGCAGAATGATGGCGCGCCTGGTGGCTCCGGTGCTCTTGTCGGCCATGAGCTTGTCGCGGCAGGCAAAATAGATGGCATCGTACATGGCGGTGCCGCCGCCGGGTCGCAGCATGCGCACCCCGTGCGAGAGCGCCTCGGTGCTGTCGGTCATGTCCTGCGTGACTTCGGGCGTGGTGTCAAACCCGATGACGAAGGCCTTGTCGGACTTCACGCTGATGATCTGGTTCAGAAACTCGATGGCCGCTTCCTGTTCGAACTTGAAGCGGTCGCGCACGGAGTTGCTGGCGTCGATGAGCAGCCCGACGCGCAGCGGCAGGTTGGTCTCACGGCTGAACGAACGCACGCTCTCCGCCGGCTTGTTGTCGTCGTAAACCCGGAAGTCGTTCTGGGTAAGGTCCTTCACGAAGTGACCGCGTTTGTCGGTGACGGTGAAGACCACGTTCACTTCGTCCACTCGCTTGCGAATGGTGGTCATCGTGTCGTCAGGGTTATCGCCAGAATCCGACGTGCCGGCTGCTTTAGCGGTGGCTGAACTTGGGAGAGCATTGGATTTCGCCGGCTCACCCGCCGGAACCGCCTGCGGTGCGACGCTGGCTTGCGATGAAGAGCTGGGAACCGGGTCGGCCTGAGGCGAGGAACTGGAACTGGCAGCCGCCGGCGGCGGCACTTGCGCCGGAGCGGTGGCGTGTTCCGCATTCGGCGGCGTCGCAGGAGCAGGCTGCGGTGGAGGATATTTCGTGGCCGAGGGCGCTGTCGGAAGCTGTTGTGGCGGGTCCTGAGCAGCCAGCCCCCACGATAACCCCGTCAGCAAGATCAGAATCACCCAGTACTTCATTGAGATTCATTATAGCTGCTGCAGGAATTGGCCACCGGGGAACAGGAACGCAGAGAAAATCGGGTCCGCCAGACTTGCTGACTAGGCACGCAACCGCTGAAGAAATTGAGCCAGCTCTTCCGGTAGGGGCACCGCGAACGAAAGGGACTCGCCAGTTCGCGGATGTGCGAACTCGATGGCGGCGGCGTGCAGGAAATTACGGTTGAGGCTGAGCACACCGCTATTCTTTCGAACGCCGCTGGTACGCTTTTCGAGGTTCCGGGCCAGCGAAATCTTCTTTGCCGCTCCTGCCGTTCGGAGTAGCAACTGCCCGCAACTCCCTCGGCGCTCCGTACAATGTGTCACCCACCACGGGATGCCCAATGGACGCCATGTGCACGCGGATCTGATGAGTGCGTCCGGTCTCAATGCGTACATCCATCAGCGCAAACTTGCCAGATGGTGACGCGATGCGCTCGCGGACTTCATAGTGCGTTACCGCAGCGCGGCCTCCGCTGCGGCGAGTGGTCATGCGAATGCGGCGCACCGGGTCGCGGCTGATCTCGGCGTTGATCGTGCCTTTGTCTTTTGCCGGCCAACCGTGCACCAGGGCAACGTAGCGCTTCTTCACCAGCCGGCTGGAGAACTGTTTTGCCAGCTTGCGATGGGCAACGTCGTTCTTGGCGACGACGATCAGCCCGCTGGTCTCCTTGTCGAGACGATGCACGATACCCGGCCGCAGCTCGCCGCCAACGCCTGACAGGCTGCCGAAGCGATGCAGCAACGCGTTGACCAGAGTGCCGCGGTTGCGCTCGTCTTCGGTCGCACCTGCTCCCACGTGCACCATCATACCGGCAGGTTTGTTGATGACGGCGAGATCGTCGTCCTCGTAAACGATGTCGAGAGGAATGTCTTCTGCGATCGCCCGCAGCGGCGCGGGTTGCGGGTCGCCGAGAATCGTGATCTGTTCTCCGCCCTTGAGCCGCAGCGAAGGTTTGGCGGCAGCTCCATTGACCAATGCCTTCGTCTTCCTCGAGTAGTTGCTGCACACGAGCGCGGCTGATGTCGGGAATTTGCGTTGTCAGAAACTGGTCGAGTCGCTGGCCGACGAGCATCGGCCGGTACGACGATCATGATGGGATAGCTGGAGGCGGACATTGGCGACGAGGATACAACATGGGGGAAGTTACCCACGGAGACACGGAGGCACAGAGAAACCTGAATTCGGATCGCTGACATTCGACTCGCATGATGGGTGGATCCAGAAGACGCCTAAGAAGTCTCTCGTGATCTCCGTGTGAACGGTATTCTTATCGTGCCGCCTTCGCGACGATGGGCGGGCTGAGCGCGACGCGGCGCATCCAAAGCAAACCGCCGGCAATCACCAGCAGGATGGCGATGGCCTGGGTTCCCGACATGAAGCCCAGGAACTCGCCGCGTCCGGGATCGCCGCGGAAGAACTCGATGAAGTAGCGAGCGACGCCGTAGATGATCATGTAGCTGCCGATGATCTCGCCTTCAAACTTCTTGCGGCGAATGAGCCAGACCAGGAAAAGGCAATTGGCGAGCTCGACCACCAGCTCATAAAGCTGAGTGGGATGCAGTGGCACATTGAGCGGCGTTCCCACGATTTCGTTGGCCAGCGGATTGTGGAAGGTCACGGCCCAGGGAACATGGGTCTCGCGGCCATAGCAGCAGCCGGCGGCAAAGCATCCGACGCGGCCAAATGCGTGCCCCAGCGCGAGGCCGGGCGCGAAAACGTCACAGGTCCGCAGCACGGGCATATGGTTGCGCCGCATGTACCAGACACACATGATGAGCGCAAGCAAGAAACCGCCGGACCACACGCCGCCGGCCTGGAAGGTTGACAGGCTGAAGATCTCGCCCGGATGCTCCCTGTAGTATCCGAACTCCACCAGGACCATGAGGATCTTGGCGCCGAAGATGCCAGAAAGAATGGCGATGATGCCGAGGTTCCAGAGTTTATCGGGGTCGAGGCCTTGCTCGCGCCCAATCTTGACGATGAGCATGAGCCCGAAGACCAGGCCCAAAGCGGCCATCAAGCCGTAAGTCGGCAGGCCGAAGTTACCAAAGTGAAAGAAACGGGGAAACACGCTTCCATTTTAGATGCCAAGAGGGAGTTAGTGGCTTCAGGGCGAGAGTTAGCAGTTAGCACTTGGCAAAACCGGGCGAGATGCGAATCCCTCCGGAAGCCAGCGGCCAAGAATCCCAACCTGTGTTTTGGCTAACGGCCAATTGCTAATTGCTAACGACTAACGGCTAAGAACAAGCCGACCCGCGGGGCCGTGACAGATGGGCCGTCAATGAACCCGCTCATCACGGTGGGGACCCTCCGCGGCTCTTTAGGCATCTCCGCATGGCGGAGCATCGCACACCGAACCGCGAGCCGGGTCCCCTGTTCATTGAATATCGGTTCAAAAAACGGTTACCACCCACACCAACTTTGCAGGCCGGCTATTGGCTCAGATGCTATGAAAAAGCGAAGCGGATGACAAGGGGCACACCGCAAATAGTTGGAATTCCACGTGCGGTTAGGGGAAGTTTTTACCAGAAGCACAAAGGGAGAATCGGAGCCTGAATGGCTTCCTGGTCGATGTCGCACTGGACCAGGACTCACTCAGCCCGCAAGCCTCGCCTCAGCCAGCACTTCGTCGAGCGCACCGGACAACTGCTCGGCGCGGGCATGGTAGTCGCTGGCGATGCCATCGTGTTTGCGCTTGAGCATGTGAAACTCGTCGGCGATGTTCAGCGCGGCCAGAACCGCAACCCGCAAGGAGTCGACCGTAGCTGCCTGCTGCGAGATCAATCGCATTTTGCTGTCCACGTAGGCGGCCAGTTGTGCGATGTATTCCGGGTCGGAGCCCCGGAGATGATAGGTCTGATCGTAGATCTCGACACGGACACTGCTGCTGCCATTGCCGTTCGATTGACTCAAAGCTAGCCTCCCTCGCGTCTCCCTTGCACTGCGCAATTGGGGACTACAACCTGTGTTCTCCGATTATCACGCCGATTCTTCCGCCGTCAAAGCCTCAATTTGACCCAGCATCTTTTCTACTCGGGTACGTACCTCTTCGCGCTCGCGGCGCAACGAGACCAACTCCTGGCGCAAGGCGCCAACCTCTTCTTCGCGTTCGTCGAGCTGTTCCCGCAGGCGGGCGGCATCACGTTCGGCGGCGCTTTTAGCTTCGCGAGCGGACTTCAGCAGCTCTATGGTGCGCAGGACTTTTTCTTCCAGGGACTTGAAATCGGCAGTGGAGGGAGCAGAAGTGGCTTCAACTACGTTTGCCGGCATGACGAAATTGGACCTCGACAAAATTTTAAGGTTGCGAGCGCAGTATATCGCAGAACTTTCGCGCACGATTGTGGAGAACTCGCGATTCGTCGCTGTGAACCACGAATGACATTAGAGTTTGGAAACGACGTTGGCCCGGGCAAGAGTATTCGAAGGCCGCAAAGCCTCTAGTCATCGGACGTTTCCTGCCATGCCAGCCTCTGGAGATCAGGGCTGCACGGCCACCAGATTGGGCGGGACGGGATTTCCGTTGGCATCCTTCAGGCCGACGGCGATCTGCTGTACGTCGCTTGCGGAGGCCACATCGATGCGATGCACGGCGCCGTCGCTGGCGCCGACGTAGACTTGCTGGCCATCCAGCGTTATGCCGCCGCTGTAAGCGGTGACGTTGAGACCAGCGTATGGTATTGGCTTTTGTGGGGAGGACGGCAGAACAAATGTGAGGAGCTCCGGCAGGTCGCTGATAATCCACGCTCGCGTGCTGTCCGTACTGAAGAAGAGTTGCCGTGCGGCGAAGTTGCCAACTCCCATGTCGAACGAACTGATCCCACTCTGGTCCTTAATCGGACAGCCCAGGGTAGTCAATGTTGCCGGAGTTGACACTACGTCGAGCGCCGGCGAATCCGTCGCCACCGCACCGGTACCGTTTGGAATGGGCTGGACCAGGGTTGGACCGTTCGCGGAAAGGGTCTGTACCGGAGTGTAGTCACAGGTGGAGAACACATCCACCTGATTGGGATTGCTGCCGGTGACGTAAGTCAGGCCGCCTTGCGCGCTGATAGCGAGCGCGTTGGCGGTGTTCGGCAATGAAATGAAATTGGAGAACTGAAGCGGCGTGCCCACGGCCAGCTGATTTGCGCTCACCCACGCGTTGGATTGGCTGTCGGGTGTGTAGCTTCCGGAGCTGGTTGTGTACCCACCCAGAGTGGCCGCGTTCGTTCCCGTGGCCAGGCTGTAGTAATAGACGGCGTTGGCAACACTGCTCGACAGCAGCATGTAGCTGCCATCGACCGCAATTGCGACGATGGTTCCGGGGATGGGCAAGGTCGTCACCGCGCTGTTCAGCGTATTCACCAGCATCAGGCCGGAACTCGATCCCAGATACACGTTGGCCCCATTGGGACTCATCACGATCGAGTTTGGCAGGTAAGGCAGCGTGATGGCCGTGCCCGCGGTGTTGGTTGACGTACTGATCGGGACAAGAGTGGTGGAATTCGTGCTAGCAGCATACACATTGGTTGTGTCGAGGCCGGTAACGGTCGCGGTCACCACATTCATGCTGTACTGGGCCGGAAGATTCACGTTGCAATTCGGATTGCTGCAGGTGGCTGTAACCGAGGCCGTGCCCCCAGCCATTCCAGTAATGGTAGCGAGATTGGTGCCGGCTGTCCCGGCGGCGACGGTGATGGCTGCAGGGACCGACGACGCCCAATTGAGCGTCGGCTTAATGGCTTTGCCGGTGGTGTCAAGGACGTCCGCCGAAAGCGGCTGGGTGCCACCGGTGCCCAAGGTGAAGGAGGTGTTTG
Organism: uncultured Acidobacteriaceae bacterium; assembly: GCA_963831675.1. Classification (GTDB taxonomy): domain Bacteria; phylum Acidobacteriota; class Terriglobia; order Terriglobales; family Acidobacteriaceae; genus Bog-257. Next base: position 26,517 of record CAWHRM010000026.1, on the reverse strand, counting down.
CAGAGTTGGCGTCGTGCACCATGATAGAAACCACGGGACATGTGAGATAAGGAACCCCAACGCCGATCACTCCTGAAACGGTGCCGAAGATCGTCGTCGAACCCGGATTTTGCGCGGTAAAGACGCCAGCGCTGTTTAGCGCGGTAATAACATTGGCGGTACCGCTACAAGTAGCTGAGCCATTGCTCAGTGAGGCCGTGGTCGGTGCTACCGTTGCACCATACCCGGACGCCGTAACTGCCAGATGGGTTCCGCTGGCGATGGTATTCGTTCCTGTCAAGGCCACGGTTGCCGTGGCGCCAACGACGCCAAGACCGGAACCGCCGACAGTAATCAGGGTGGTAACGACAGTAGCCGTACCGCTGCAAGTGGCCGTGCCGTTGCTCAACGTCGCCGTCGTTGGTGCTGTAGTCGCGCCCGACCCGGACGCAGTGACGATCAAGCGGGTTCCACTGGCGATGCTGTTCGGGCCTGTCAAGGTTACCGATGCTGTGGCGCCGGTGACACCGTTGAAGCCAGACAGGCTGCAGGTTTGGCCGGTTGAACCGGTTATCGTTCCTCCCGAAGTATAGGTTGGACTATTCGTAGCCGGAGAGTACGTCGGGTCTATCCCGGATGAGCCCCCGAAGGTGAAGTTGGATAAATTGCAGGTTTGATCTTTTGAACCAGTAATCGTTCCACCCGAAGTATAGGTTGGGCTATTCGTACCAGAAGAGTAGGTTGACTCTATCCCCGCTGAGTTGGCAACGATGTTCAAGTTATTTGAACCAAGGGTGATGGGCCCTACGGTCGAAGTGATGTTGCAGGGTGCAGCTGGCGAGCACCCCGGCGCCGACGTACTAAAGGCGGAGGTCGATGCATTTACCATTTGCCCCATGCTCGTGCAGCCGTTGGGCGGGGTAACGACCACTTGATCCACCTGCAGGTGGACGTAAACGGTGGCGGTAGCCGTGGCGCCGCCGGAGGTTGCCGTAATCGTGGCCTGCCCCACCCCGCCCTGGCCGATGGTGGCATTGCAGTTGATGATGTTGGCATCCCAGACGCCGCCGCATATCAGGCCGCCGCTGGAGACGGTAGCGATATTGGTGTTACTGCTGGTGAAGGTGATGTCGGCCGCTATGGTGTTCCCAGAAGAGTTTAAGGCGGTGGCGGAAATCGGCAGCACGGCCCCTTCGTTTAGCGAGATGGTCTTTGGCGAGAGCACAATCTGGGCAACTACCGGAGTTGTAGGGGAGTTGCCACCGCCGCAACCGGCGAGAAAAAGGAGAGGAAGGGCTGTCAGGAGCGCAGCCAGAACAGAAACCAAGGGGAACCGCCGCATGTATCCTCCCCGCCAGAGCAGAGATCCGGCGGATCTTATGAAAGCAGAATCATTCCTCACGGAAAGCCCTCAGTGTAGAAGTTGTTAGGGCTTTCGGCAAGCAGCCCGACGCTGAAAAGGTCGTCAGTCTGCTCGATAAGACTCTCTCTGTCGACTTTTGAAACCCCGGCGGAGTGGCCGAGTTGTTGTGTGATGCACCCTCTAGGGTCCATGTTGGGCAGGGTTTCGCGGCGTTGCCGAAGCGAGAAAGGACTGGCGATTGACGGGCCGCGCCGGAGTTGATATATTCGAAGGGTTCTGCGAGTTCTATTTGGCCTGCCTGTGCTGTTTGGCTGTGCTGCAGTAATCTGACGCGTCCTGTAAGATGTAAGATGAAGGCTGCAGGATGTCCTCGCTGAAACGTGTCTGCGCTTCCGCCGGAGCTTTCCGGTGGGTATGCAGACCGAGGCAACGAAACGGAGTGCCCTCGTTTTGAACCTCCGCCACTGGTTAAGGCCAGCTTGCGGAACGATCACGGCGCCACCGTCGTACGCCTAACCTGATCGGAAACTGACGTTCCCCGTTTTTGGCTTGTGCGGGGAAGTATGGGCCGTCAAGCGCTGCCCAGACCCCAAAGTGGGATGAACTTTGCGCGACACCGGAAGTGGCGCGCGACAGGTGTGCCGAGTACGTCCAAGATCTGGGCCAGCCGAGCTGGCGTTAGAACGAAGGAGCTGCAAAGAGTGCCTACATTCAACCAACTGGTACGCAAAGGCCGGACGGCGCCAAACTACAAGACGGCGAGCCCGGCGCTGCAGTCCTGCCCGCAAAAGCGCGGTGTCTGCACCCGCGTGTACACCCAGACGCCGAAGAAGCCGAATTCTGCGCTCCGTAAGGTGGCGCGCGTGCGGCTGACCAACGGCATTGAGGTTACGACCTATATACCCGGTGTTGGCCACAACCTGCAGGAGCACTCGATTGTGCTGATCCGCGGCGGCCGCGTGAAAGACCTGCCCGGGGTTCGTTATCACGTAGTTCGCGGCACTCTGGATTCCGTCGGTGTCGCCAATCGCAAGCAGAGCCGTTCCAAGTACGGGGCCAAGAGGCCGAAGGCCTAGAGGATCTATGCCGAGAAAAGGACATATCGCGAAGCGTGAACCGCTGGCCGACCCGGTCTACCAGTCCACGCTGGTCAACAAGTTCGTTAACTCCATGATGTGGGACGGCAAGAAGAGCACCGCTCAATCCATCTTCTACAACGCCATGAAAAAGCTTGAGGAGAAGGGTGGGGACGAGGCAATCAAGCTGTTCAAGAAAGCGGTGGAGAATGCCAAGCCGGTGTTGGAAGTGAAGACCCGCCGGGTGGGCGGCGCCAACTATCAGGTTCCGGTGGAAGTCAACGCCGACCGCCGCACCTCGCTGGCCATCCGCTGGATTTTGACCTACAGCCGCGGGCGTGGCGAGAAGGGCATGATCGACAAGCTGGCCAACGAATTGCTCGATGCGGCCAATAACCGGGGAGCTGCGATCAAGAAGAAAGAAGATGTGCACCGCATGGCCGAGGCCAACAAGGCCTTCGCCCACTACCGCTGGTAGGAATGCGGACGCTGCCGCCCCACGGGCGGTGAGTCACCAAGGGTTCGAGTAGACCGCTCTGGCAAGGGTGCTGGGGCTGCAAGAAACGGAAGAAGATTTTGGCACGACAGGATCCATTAGAACGTTGCAGGAATATCGGCATCATGGCCCACATCGATGCTGGTAAGACCACCACCACGGAGCGCATCCTGTTTTATACAGGGCGTACGCACCGCATAGGTGAGGTCCATGAAGGCACCGCGACGATGGATTGGATGGCGCAAGAGCAGGAACGCGGCATCACTATCACGTCGGCGGCCACCACCTGCTTCTGGAAAGACGTTCGGATCAACATCATTGATACGCCTGGCCACGTGGACTTTACCGCCGAGGTGGAACGCTCGTTGCGCGTGCTCGATGGCGCCTGTGCCGTATTCGATGCCGTGCACGGTGTTGAACCGCAATCTGAGACAGTGTGGCGCCAGGCCGATAAATACGGGGTTCCACGCATTTGCTTCATCAACAAGATCGACAAGATGGGCGCCGATTTCGAGCATGCCATCGATACCATTCGCAAGCGCCTCAATGCCCGCCCGGTGGCGATTCAGCTGCCCATCGGCCAGGAAGATAAGTTCAAAGGCATCGTCGATCTGATGGCCATGAAAGCCATCATCTGGAATGACGAGACGATGGGCGCCGAGTATGAAATCGAGGAGATTCCGGAAGAGCTAAAGAAGAAAGCGGCGGCCTACCATCAGATACTCATCGAGACGGTCGTTGAGAACGACGATCAGGACGAGTTGATGCACAAGTACATCGAAGGCGAGCCTATCGGCGAAGCCGAGCTGAAGGCTGCACTGCGCCGGGCCACCCTGAAGATGAAACTCTTCCCGGTGATCTGTGGGAGCGCTTTCAAGAACAAGGGCGTTCAGCCGCTGCTCGATGCTGTCATCGATTACCTGCCGTCGCCGTTAGACGTTCCTCCGGTAACAGGCAAGGACCCGAACACCGGCAAAGAGATTGAGCGTCCCGCCGATGACAAGGCCCCGTTTGCGGCGTTGGCTTTCAAGATCATGTCGGACTCGTTCGTCGGTCAGCTTACCTTCGTCCGGGTTTATTCCGGTCACCTTAAGCAAGGCGACAGCGTATACATCAGCGGACGTTCCCGCACCGAGCGCATCGGCCGCCTGCTGCAAATGCATGCCAACAAGCGCGAGGACATTACCGAGATCTTCGCCGGCGATATCTGTGCCTGTGTGGGCCTCAAGCATGTCACCACCGGCGACACGATTTGCGATGAGAAGCATCCCATCGTTCTGGAGTCAATCGAATTTCCCGCCCCGGTGATCGCCGTCGCGGTCGAGCCCAAGACCAAGGGCGACCAGGAAAAAATGGGGATTGCGCTGGGCAAGCTGGCGCAGGAAGACCCTACCTTCAAGGTCAACACCGATCCCGACAGCGGCCAGACCATCATCAGCGGCATGGGCGAGCTCCATCTGGAGATCATCGTGGACCGCATGATGCGCGAGTTCAACGTGCAGGCCAATGTTGGCAAGCCGCAGGTGGCGTATCGCGAGACCATTCGCAAGCCGTCGCAGGCGGAGGGCAAGTACATCCGCCAGACCGGTGGCAGCGGCCAGTACGGCCACGTGCGCATTCGGCTGGAGCCCAACGAGCCGGGCAAGGGATACGAGTTTGTCAATGAAGTCGTAGGCGGCGTTATCCCGAGGGAATTCATTAAGCCCGTGGACCAGGGCATCAAAGAAGCCATGGAAGGCGGCGTTCTCGCCGGCTACGAGATGGTGGACGTGAAGGCCACACTCTACGACGGCAGCTATCACGATGTAGATTCCAACGAAATTGCCTTCAAGATTGCCGGTTCGATGGCGTTCAAGGAGGCTGCGCGCAAGGCCAGCCCGGTGCTATTGGAGCCGGTGATGTCGGTGGAAGTGGTGGTGCCCGAGGAATACATGGGCACGATCATCGGCGACTTGAGCAGCCGCCGCGGACGCATCGAAGGCATCGAGCACCGCGCGGGATCGCAGGTGATTAAGGCGATGGTTCCGCTGGCCGAGATGTTCGGCTACGCGACCAACATGCGCTCGAATACCCAGGGCCGGGCAACGTTCTCGATGCACTTCTCGCGTTACGAGGAGGCGCCGCGCGCGGTGGCGGAAGAAATCGTGGCCAAGGTGCAGGGCAGAAGTCCGGCAGGAACGAAGTGACTTGGCGGCATAACACCGCCGCGTGAAGCAACAGATCAGCAGTTTTAACAGAGATACGGAGCTCTAATGGCGAAAGAGAAATTTGACCGCAGCAAGCCGCACGTGAACGTAGGCACGATCGGGCACATCGATCATGGCAAGACCACGTTGACGGCGGCCATCACCAAGGTATTGCGGCAAGCACAACCCCAAGATCCAGTTCCGCTCCTTCGACTCCATCGACAACGCGCCGGAAGAGCGCGAGCGCGGCATCACCATTGCCACCGCGCACGTGGAGTACGAGACGGCGAACCGTCACTACGCGCACGTGGATTGTCCCGGGCACGCCGACTACATCAAGAACATGATCACCGGCGCGGCCCAGATGGATGGCGCCATTCTGGTGGTGGCGGCCACCGACGGTCCCATGCCGCAGACCAAGGAGCACGTGCTGCTGGCGCGTCAGGTGGGCGTGCCCTACGTGCTGGTGTTCCTGAACAAGTGCGATGCGGTGGAAGATCCGGAGCTGATCGACCTGGTGGAGATGGAAGTGCGCGAGCTGCTGAGCAAGTACGGGTTCCCGGGCGACGATGTGCCGGTGGTGCGGGGCTCGGCGCTGGGCGCGCTGAACGGCGAAGCCCAGTGGGAAGCCAAAGTCGAAGAGCTGATGGAGGCGGTGGACAAGAACGTGCCGCTGCCGGCGCGCGACATCGACAAGCCGTTCCTGATGCCGATCGAAGACATCTTCTCGATCCAGGGGCGGGGCACGGTGGTGACGGGCCGCATCGAGCGCGGCAAGGTGAAAGTGGGCGAGGACGTCGAGATCGTAGGCTTCCGCGAGACCCGCAAGACGGTGGTCACCGGCGTGGAGATGTTCAAGAAGCAGTTGGACGAAGGCATGGCGGGCGACAATGCCGGCCTGCTGCTGCGGGGCACGGCGAAGGAAGACGTGGAGCGCGGCATGGTGTTGGCCAAGCCGGGCTCGATCACGCCGCACACCAAGTTCAAAGGCGAAGTGTACGTGCTGTCGAAGGATGAAGGGGGACGGCACACGCCGTTCTTCAAGGGCTACCGGCCGCAGTTCTACTTCCGGACGACGGACGTGACCGGAGTGGCGACGCTGCCGGCGGGCACGGAGATGGTGATGCCGGGCGACAACGTGGCGCTGGAGATCGAGCTGATCACGCCAGTGGCGATGGAGAAGGGCTTGCGGTTTGCCATTCGCGAAGGCGGACGCACCGTGGGCGCCGGCACCATCACCGAAATTATCGCGTAGATTTTCTGGGTGCGGCGCTGGTCGCCGCACCTGTTCCTAAAACCGCGGCAGAGACCGCAGGGCGATGAGCCCCAAAATAAAGATCTTTGAGAGATAACCAAAGTGATTGGCAAAGAACGAATCCGCATCCGGCTGAAAGCATACGACTATCGCGTTCTCGACCAGTCCACGAGCGAAATTGTGGACACCGCGAAGCGCACGGGGGCACAAATTGCGGGACCGATTCCGCTGCCGACCGTGAAGAACAAGTACTGCGTGCTGCGGTCGCCCCACGTGGACAAGAAGTCGCGCGAGCAGTTTGAGATTCGCACGCATAAGCGCCTGCTCGATATTCTCGAGCCCACGCAGCAGACGGTGGACGCACTCATGAAGCTTGAGCTTCCCGCCGGCGTGGACGTGGAAATCAAGGCGTTCGGGAAAGAACATAAATAGCCTTAGCGGTTAGCTCTTAGCCTTATATTCGCAGGCAAAGCGAGAGCGGCAGAACCAGGGTGACTAAGAGCTAAGGACTAATAGCTAGAGCTTAGAAACAAAGCTTCCGCGGCAATCGCCCCCGGTGCCAGAAACACCGGAACAGGAAGCGGAGTTAAGGACACGAAAAATGGCAGTCAACGGAATTCTCGGCAAGAAAGTTGGGATGACGCAGCTCTTCGATGACAAGGGTGACGTTCACCCGGTCACGGTGCTGCAGGCCGGCCCCTGCTTCGTGACCCAGCGTAAGACGGTCACCAAGGACGGCTACGACGCCGCGCAGATCGGGCTGGTTGAGTTCATGAAGGAGTCCCGGCTGACCAAGGCGATGAAGGGACATTTCGCCAAGCACAGCCTGCCGCCGATGCGCTTCCTGCGCGAGGTTGGCGATCGTGGTCGACGGCGACAACCAGGATGGCGCCAAGGTTGGCGACAAGGTGCTGGTGGACATGTTCGAAGGTGAAAAGTTTGTGGATGTGGTTGCTACCAGCAAAGGCCGCGGATTCGCGGGCGTGGTAAAGCGGCACAACTTTGGCGGCGGCGCTGCCTCGCATGGCTCCATGTTCCAGATCACCGGTTCGATCGGCTCGTCGGCCTTCCCATCCCGCGTGTTCAAAGGCATGCGCATGTCGGGACACATGGGTGTGGATCGGGTCACCACCCGCAATTTGCGTGTGCTGGGCGTGGACAAGGACGAGAACCTGCTGGTGGTCGAAGGTGCGGTACCGGGACCGAAGGATGGCTACGTCGTGATCAGCAAGGCCAAGAAGCCGCCGAGAGAGCGCCGTGGATTCAGCGGCACCGGCACGGTCGATCCGTTGAAGGCTTCGAAGCGCCAGGCGGCGAAGAAGAAATAGTGGCTGGTAGTGGTTCCAGTTGTCGGGGACCTGAAAGATACGGAAGAACTTATGGCAACGATTGATGTAGTAAATCTGGGCGGCGAGAAAGTCGGCTCCTTCGAACTGGCTGATGAAGTATTCGGCGCGGTCAACGAAGACCTGCTCTGGGAAGCGGTGAAGCACTACCGCGCCGGACAGCGCGCTGGAACGCACGCCACCAAGAACCGCAAGCTGGTAAGCGGTGCGGGCAAGAAGCTGTGGAAGCAGAAGGGCACCGGACGCGCGCGTGTGGGCTCCATTCGCTCTCCTCTGTGGAGGCATGGCGGCACGGTGCACGGACCTCAGCCCCGCTCCTACGACTACGCTTTCCCGCGGAAAAAGTTGCTGGGCGCGCTGCGCTCGGCGCTGGCGGCGAAGCTGACTGACGGCAAGCTGGTGGTGGTCGAAAGCTTCGAGCTGAAGGAAGCCAAGACCAAGGACTTCCGCAAGACGCTCGATCAAACTGAACGCCAAGAGCACGACCCTCCTGGTGGAAGGTTCGTCCAGCGAGAACCACAACCTTCACTTGAGCTCACGCAATCTGGAAGGTGTGGAGCTGCTGGCGGGCAATCAGGTCCATCCCTATCACCTGCTGCGGTATGAGAGTGCGATCTTCTCGCGTCCGGCGCTGGAAAAGCTGCAGGACTCGCTGAAGGCCACGGCGCCCAAGCGCAAGCACGCGGAGGTGGCGTAATGAAGTCGGCGTATCAGATCATTCGCCGCCCGGTGATCACCGAAAAGGGTCTGGGCGTAAAGGAAACCGAAGCCACCCTGGTCTTCGAAGTCGCTGTCAAGGCCAGCAAGACCGAGATCAAGCAGGCGGTGCAAAGCATTTTCAAGGTAAAGGTGGACTCGGTGCGCACCGCCAATTTCGAAGGCAAAGAGCGTCGTCGCGGCAAGTTTGTGGGATATCGTCCCGACTGGAAGAAGGCGTATGTGCGGTTGAAGGCGGGCGAGAAGATGCCCGAGTACGCGGAGAATCTGTAGCCGCACGCGTGGTAAGTGGCTGCAGATGATCGCGGCCACACGCTGAGAAACGAGTAGAGACATGGCAATCAAAACCTACAGACCGGTTACCCCGACGCGACGGTTCACCACCACGACGGTCAACGATGACCTGACGACGAACCGTCCGTACAAGCCGCTGACCGAACCCAAGCAGCGCACCGGCGGGCGCCGCAACTCCGGCGACCTCACCATCTGGCATCGCGGCGGCGGACACAAGCGCAAGCTGCGCATCATCGACTTCAAGCGTGACAAGTCCGGCGTTCCTGCCACGGTCGCCTCGATCGAGTACGATCCCAACCGCTCGGCGCGCATCGCGCTGCTGAACTACGCCGACGGCGAGAAGCGCTACATCGTGTACCCAGTCGGACTGAAGGTGGGCGCGAAGTTGGTCAGCGGTCCAGAAGCCGACATTCTGGTCGGCAACGCGCTGCCGCTTGCGCAACATTCCTCCCGGCACCACGGTGCACAACATCGAGCTGAAGCCGGGCAAGGGCGCGCAAATGGCGCGTTCGGCTGGAGCGCAGGCGCAGTTGGTGGCCAAGGAAGGCGATTATGCGCTGCTGAAGCTGCCTTCCGGCGAAACCCGTCGCGTGCTGGTGGATTGCATGGCGACCGTTGGCCAGGTCGGCAACCTCGATCACGAAAACATTTCCATCGGTAAGGCCGGCCGTACGCGCTGGCTGGGACGCCGTCCGGTGAACCGCGGCGTAGCCATGAACCCTGTCGATCACCCGCATGGCGGTGGTGAAGGCAAGACCAGCGGCGGACGTCACCCGGTAACTCCGTGGGGCCAGCCGACGCGTGGCTATAAGACGCGCAACAACAAGCGGACCGATAAGTTCATCGTGACCCGCAGACAGAAGTAGGACTGAGACGATATGGCACGTTCAACCAAAAAGGGTCCGTTCATCGATTCGCACCTGCAGGCCAAGATCGAGGGCATGAACCAGCGCAACGAGAAGAAGGTCGTTGCGCACCTGGTCGCGCCGCTCGACCGTGATCCCCGAGATGGTGGGACACACCCTGGCGGTGCACAACGGCAAGAAGTTCATCCCGGTGTATGTCACCGAGAACATGGTGGGACACAAGCTGGGCGAGTTCAGCATGACCCGCATCTTCAAGGGGCACTCGGTGAGGGCGGCAACAGAAACAGCGGCCAAGCCGGCGCCGCCGGGACGGTAAGGAGACGACATGGAATTCACCGCCAAACTGAATTACGTGCGGGTCTCGCCGCAGAAGGCGCGCCTGGTGCTGGACCTCATCAAGGGCCGCCGGGTGGAAGAGGCGCTGGACACGCTGCTGTACGCCAAGAAGGGCATCGCCCCGGCAGCTGTATAAGCTCTTGCGTTCGGCGGTGGAGAACGCCAACTACGTGAGCGCCGAGAAGGGCCTCGATGTCGACGTGGACCGGCTGTACGTGAAGCGCGCCATCGCCAACGACGGTCCGCGCATGAAGCGCATCCGTCCCGCGCCGATGGGCCGCGCCTATCGATATCAGCGGCGCATCTCGCATCTCGAGATCGCAGTGGAGGAGAAGGTGTCAGGCAACGGAAAGGCCGACCTGGTGCGAGACGGTTGGCGAAGGCGCGCCGGTGAAGAAGGCAGCAAAGAAAGTAGCCAGGAAGGCGCCGCCCAAGAAGGCGGCAGCCAAGAAGGGTGCGGCGAAGAAGAAGGGACCGGCGAAGCGGCCGGCCAAGAAGAGATAGAGGCAGGTTTGCACTCTGCCGCGAATGCGGTGGATCAAAGCGAAGCTGCCGAAACAGCGGACTTCGCGGAGAAGAAACAAGACTATGGGACAAAAAGTCCATCCGTACGGATTCCGCCTCGGCATCACCAAGCCGTGGAGGTCGCGCTGGTTCGTGGAGCGTGACTACGACAAACTGCTGCTGGAAGACGTCAAGCTGAAGGCCGAGCTGAAAGACAAGCTCAAGTCGGCAGGCGTCAGCTCGATCGAGATCGAGCGTCCGGGCAACAAGCTGCGCATCATCATCCGCACCGCGCGTCCGGGCATCATCATCGGCCGCAAAGGGCACGGAGATTGACAAGCTGAAGCAGGAGATCCAGAAGCGCACCAACCGCGACGTCTACGTGGACATCCAGGAAGTGCACAAGCCGGAACTGGATGCGCAACTGGTGTCCGAGAACATCGCGCTGCAGTTGGAAAAGCGTGTAGGCTTCCGCCGCGCCATGCGCAAGGCGGTGGATTCGGCGCTGCGTTTTGGCTGCAAGGGAATCAAGGTGCGCGTCAGCGGCCGCCTGAACGGCAACGAAATCGCGCGCTCCGAATGGTACCTGCAGGGACGTCTGCCGCTGCACACGCTGCGCGCCGACATTGATTACGGCTTCGCCGAGGCGCATACCACCTACGGCATCATCGGGGTGAAGTGCTGGGTGTACAAGGGCGAGATTTTCAAAGAGCGCCGCCGCGAGCCGCAGGCCGTGCAGTCGGGCGTGTTTTAGAGAGCAGTGGCTAGTGGTCAGTGGCTAGTTGGCAGTGACAACTGGTAGCTGGCAACTGACGACGAACAGATTGGAGACGAGCTGGGGTAACGGGTGAGCAGAGCTGGCGGAGAATTTCTAGCCACTGACCACTATCCACTAGCCACTGAAACTTATGTTGATGCCAAAGAAAGTGAAGTACCGCAAGCAGCAGCGCGGGCGCATGTGCGGCAAGGCCTGGCGCGGCGGCGAGTTGTCGTTCGGCGACTTCGGCCTGAAGGTCCTGGAGCCGGGCTGGATCACCGACCGCCAGATCGAAGCCAGCCGCGTGGCCATGACCCGTTTCATCAAGCGTGGCGGCAAGATCTGGATCCGGTTGTTCCCGGACAAGCCTGTCACCAAGAAGCCGGCCGAAACCCGTATGGGCAAAGGCAAAGGCGCGCCGGACCACTGGGTCGCGGTGGTGCGGCCGGGCAAGATCCTCTTCGAGATGGAAGGGGTATCGGCGACCGACGCCGCCGAAGCCATGCGACTGGCCTCGCACAAGCTGCCGCTGCGCACCAAGTTCGTGCAGCGCGAAGGCGTGCACTAAACGGGGCTGAAGCCCGAGCTGTAGTTACAGCTTCCGTCGGAGCTGAGGCTGAAAGCGAGCTCAGACTAGCATGAATGTAGAGAAGATTCGCAATTTGACCGACGCCGAACTGCTTCATCAGCAGCGCGAGCTCTCGGACCAACTCTTCAAGATGAAGTTTCAATTGAAGATGGGGCAGACCGAGAGCCTGAAGAAGATTCGCGAGCTGAAGAAGGACATTGCGCGCATAAACACCGTAATGCGCCAGAAAGAGCTGGCCGGCGGCAATGGAGCGTCCGCGCCCAAGGCGGCGGCCGGTAAAGGCAGCGGCGAAGACCAGCGCGCCCGTGAAAACCAGGAAGAAGGCGGCCACTAAGAAGGCTGCGACGGAGAAAAAGTAAGTCATGGCCGAAACAACCGCAACCAGCAACGCAGCCCCTGCCGGCCACCGCAAGACCCTGATCGGCGAAGTGGTCTCCACCAAGATGGCCAAGACCATCGTGGTCGAAGTCCGGCGGCAGAAGGCGCACCCGTTCTACAAGCGCGTGGTGGCGCGCAGCAAGAAGTTCTATGCGCACGACGAGAAGGCCACGGCCCACCTCGGCGACTTCGTGAAGATCGAAGAGACCCGCCCGCTTTCCAAGCTGAAGCGCTGGCAGTTGAAGGAGATCGTGCAGCGCGCGGCCCTGGTGGCGCCGGTCGAGGAGCGGCCGGTCTAGACCCACCCTGTCGCCAGAAGCAGGCGAGAGGATGGGGCACCCGCAGGATGTGACCCGTAAGGAGAAAAGCTATGGCAGTGATGATGAGAACCATGCTCGATGTCGCCGACAACTCCGGCGCGCGCAAGCTGCAGATGATTCTGCCGCTGGGTGGTTCCACCGGTCTGGTTGCCGGATTGGGCGATATCGTGACCGCCGCGGTGAAGGAAGCGTCTCCTGACGGCACCGCCAAGAAGGGGACGGTAGTGAAGGCGGTGATCGTGCGCACCCGCAAGGAGCATCGGCGCCGTGATGGCACCTACATCCGCTTCGACCAGAATGCGGCGGTGCTGATCAACGATGTGCACGAGCCGGTCGGGACCCGCGTGTTCGGGCCCGTGGCCCGCGAGCTGCGCGAGAAGAAGTTTTTGAAGATCGTTTCCCTGGCGCCGGAAGTGTTGTAGTCGAGGCGCCGTGAGGTCGAGAGAGAAGACAGATGCAAAAGAGTGTAGACATTCGCCGCAACGATCAGGTGCGGGTGATTACCGGGCGCGACAAGGGCAAGCAGGGCCGCGTGCTGCGCGTGATGCCGGACGAGAGCAAGGTGCTGGTGGAGCACGTAATGATGGTGAAGAAGAACGTGCGCCCCAATCCGCAGCGCAACATCAAGGGCGGCATCGCCGAGCAGGAAAGCCCGATTGCCATCAGCAACGTGATGCTGATGTGCAGCTCCTGCAACCGGCCGGTCCGTGTTGGCCACGAAAAGCATGGTGATCGCCATGTGCGCGTGTGCCAGCGGTGCGGAGCGACGCTGGAGAAGTGAGCGCGATTTCGAGGCGTCTGAGCCTCGAGCGCTCATCCTGAGCGAGGCCGTGCGGCCGAGTCGAAGGATCTACAAATTGATTTCCTCACGAACCGGTGCAAAACCCGAAACCGTGAGAAAGGTAGAAGCAGAGAATGGCAGACGAGAAGAAGCAGAAAGGGCAGCAGCAAGGCGCCCCGGGCAAGCCGCAGGGCAAGAAGGCCAAGCCCGAGCAGGTGGAAGCGGCGGCTGAGCAGCCCGCGGGCAAGCCGGCGCGGCCCAAGGCGACCAATCGCGCCACCGCGCGTTTGCGCGACCGTTACGTCAAGGAAGTTCGCCCGGCGCTGATGAAAGAGTTCAACCTTGAGAACCCGATGGCTGCTCCCAAGCTGGAGAAGATCATTGTGAACATGGGCGTGGGCGAGGCGACGCAGAACGCGAAGCTGATCGACCCGGCAGCGACCGAAGTTGGCCAGATCACCGGGCAGAAGCCGGTGGTCACCAAGGCGCGCAAGTCGATCGCGGCCTTCAAGGTGCGCGAGGGAATGCCAATCGGCGTGATGGTCACCCTGCGCGGCGACCGCATGTACGAGTTTTTCGACCGGCTGGTCAATGTCGCGCTGCCGCGTGTGCGCGACTTCCGAGGCGTGCCGACCAAGTCCTTCGACGGACGCGGCAATTTCACCCTGGGCGTGCGCGACCAGTTGATCTTCCCGGAGATCGATTATTCCAAGGTCGAGAAGCTGAAGGGCATGAACATCACGATCGTGACCTCGGCCGGCAACGACGATCAGGCACGGGCCCTGCTGAAGCATATGGGCATGCCGTTCCGGCAGTAGACAGTTGTCAGTGGATAGTGGTTAGTCAAGAGCAGAGCTTCGGACCAGCTTGGCCAGGATGCTAAGATTTCGCGAGACGGCGAACAGCGAAGAGCGAAAAAGGAAACAATGGCGAGAACATCACAAGTAGCGAAGGCGAACAAGAAGCCCAAGTTTTCGACCCGGCAGCACAATCGCTGCAAAATCTGCGGACGTGCGCGCGCGTACCTGCGCAAGTTCGGCCTCTGCCGTCTGTGCTTCCGCGGGCTGGCGCTGCGAGGCGAGATTCCCGGGGTTGCGAAGTCGAGTTGGTAGGTAATAGCTGGTGGATAGTGGTTGGTTAGTCCGTCGCGGCTGGTTCTTTCATCCATCCCGGACAGCGCAGAAAAGGCGCCGGCCGGATGGCCCGCTGATTCACGAAGGTGAAGCGGGCAACGCGAAGGGTTCGCGGAAAGCTAACGGGCGACGATTTCAGGAGATGCAAAGCACATGAGTTTGACCGATCCGGTCTCGGATTTCTTAACGCGTGTTCGTAACGCCATCAATGCTCGCCACCAGAAGGTGGACGTTCCCCACTCCAAGCTGAAGGTCGAGATGGCCCGCATTCTGAAGGAAGAGGGCTACATCACGAACTTCAAGTCGACCGAGGAAGATGGCCGCAAGGTCCTGCGCGTGTACTTGAAGTACAGCCCCGACAATTCGTCGCCCATCTCGGACCTGAAGCGGATCTCGCGTCCCGGCTGCCGCGTGTATGTCGGACACACCGAGATTCCGCGCGTGCTTGGCGGCCTGGGGATCAACATTTTGACTACGCCCAAGGGCGTGATGACCGGACGGCAGGCGCGCAAAGAAGGCGTCGGCGGCGAAGTCCTGTGCGAGATTTACTAGAAGCTGTCAGCCGTCGGCTATCAGCCGTCAGTAGGAATGCTGATGCGACGGTTGCGGTCTACAACGACGGGCTGAATGCCCGAACCGAAAGAACGAGCTGACAGCTGACAGCTGAGCAGCTGAGAGCGAATTATGTCGAGAATTGGTAACAAACCGATCCCGCTGGAGAAGGGCGTAACCTTTGCCGTCGAAGGCAACACCGTCCGGGTCAAAGGTCCGAAGGGCGAAGTCATCACCCACATGCCTGCCGGCGTGAAGCTGGAACAAAACGACGGCCACATCCTGGTAGTGCGCGAAGACGATTCGAAGGCCGCGATACATGGCCTGGTGCGCGCCCTGGTCAACAACTCGGTGGAAGGCGTCACCAAGGGCTGGACCAAAGAGCTGGACATTGTCGGCATCGGCTATCGCGCCGAACTGAAGGGCAAGGACACGGTGGTATTCACCTTGGGGTATTCGCACCCGATCGAGTACCCGCTGCCGAATGGTATTGCGGTGACCATCGATCCCAAGCAGACCCACTTGACGGTCAGCGGCATTGACCGCCAGAAGGTGGGATTCGTCGCTGCCGAGATGCGCTCGCTGCGTCCGCCCGATCCGTACAAGAACAAGGGCGTGCGCTATACCGGCGAGCGGCTGAAGAAGAAGGTCGGCAAGACCGGAGCGAAGTAGCGCGTTGCCGGGCGTCAGAGCCGGCGGCTGTCCTGAGCGCAAGCGAGCGATCTAGTCGGTGGCTGGCGACGAGTTGAGTAATCGTACACCCGAGTAGCCGAATGCTGAGAGCTGACGGCTGAGAGCTAGAGAGACAAATGATTACCAAGACTTCAAAAGATCAGACGCGGCAGAAGGTCCACACCCGGATCCGCAAGAAGGTTCTGGGCACGGCCGAACGCCCGCGGCTCAATGTTTATCGTTCGGTGAACCACATTTACGCGCAGGTCATTGACGACGCGCAGGGCGTCACTCTGGTCTCGGCCACCTCAGTGGAAAAGGGCAAAGGTATCAAGGGCGACAAGCGGCCGACCGGCGGCAACGTGGGCTCAGCCAAGGAAGTCGGCAAGATGATCGCCGAGCGCGCCAAGCAGAAGGGCATCAGCAAGGTGGTCTTCGATCGCGGCGGATACCTTTACCACGGCCGCATCAAGGCCCTGGCCGATGCAGCGCGTGAAGCCGGACTGGAATTTTAGGAGATGCAACCGTAATGCCAATAGTGAAGAAAAGGCTTGACGCCGGCCAGTATCAGCTGAAGGACCAGGTGGTCTCGATCAACCGTGTCACCAAGGTCGTCAAGGGCGGCAAGAATCTGTCGTTCGCGGCGCTGGTGGTAGTGGGCGATCCGTCCTCCGCGGTCGTGGGCTACGGCTCCGGCAAAGCCAAGGAAGTTCCGCAGGCCATCCGCAAGGGCATCGAGGCGGCCAAGAAGAACCTGCTGCGCGTGAACCTGACGCACACCTCGATTCCCCACCAGGTGCTCGGCCGCTACGGCGCCGGCATGGTGATGTTGAAGCCGGCTCCGGAAGGCACGGGCGTGATCGCCGGCGGCGCGGTCCGCGCGGTAATGACCTCGGCCGGGGTACAGAACGTGCTGACCAAATCCATAGGTACCACGAACCCGCACAACGTGATCAAGGCCACGTTCAACGCGCTGGGCAAGCTGCGCGATCGCAAGGACGTGGCGGCACAGCGCGGCAAGACGGTCGAGGAGCTGTAATCATGGCGCGCACTCGCAAGAAAACAGAAGCGGCGGCGGCTAAACCGGGCGCGAAGATCCAGCTTAAGTGGGTACGGTCGGCCATTGCAGCCCCGGTCAAGCACAAGCTGGTAGTCAAAGGTTTAGGCTTTACCCGATTGAACCAGGTGATCGAGCGCGAAGACACGCCCTCGATCCGCGGCATGGTGGCGAAGGTGCCGCACCTGGTGGTGATTGTGAGCTAAAGTTGTCAGCGGGCAGTTGCCAGTGGCCTGTCTTGGCTACGGGGCAATGAGCAACTGGCAATAGAGTGTCGCAAGAGACATTCCGAACTGACAACTGATAACTGACCATTGAGCAGGTACGGTAAACAATGAATCTCAGCAATTTACATGCACCGCGGAAAGCAACGGAAAAGCGCAAGCGCGTCGGCCGTGGTATGGGTTCAGGCATGGGCAAGACCTCGACCCGCGGCCATAAAGGCCAGAGATCACGCAGTGGTTCGCGCATCATGCGCGGCTTTGAAGGTGGCCAGATGCCGCTGCACCGCCGTCTGCCCAAGCGCGGCTTCACCAATATTTTCAAAACCGAATACGAGGTCGTGAACCTCGGGCGCCTGGCCAGTCTGGGTGAAAGCGAAATCACTCCCGAGTTGCTGCGCAAGGCCGGTGTCGTCACTTCTAAGAAGACGCTGGTCAAGGTGCTGGGCCAGGGTGAGTTGTCGGTGGCAATCACAGTGAAGGCCCACAAGTTTTCCAAGTCGGCCCAGGAAAAGATCGAAAAGGCCGGTGGCAAGGTGGAAGTTGTCAGTAGCCAGTAGCCGGTTGTCAGTTAAGACCTGACTGGCTGCCACTGACAACCGACAACTGGTTAGTGACAACTGAGGTTTTTGTTCCATGCTTGAGAAGTTTGCCAACGTATTCCGCGTTCCCGACCTGCGCAAGCGCATTCTGTTCACGCTTGGACTGCTGGCGGTTTACCGGCTGGGCGGCCATATTCCGACGCCGGGTATCAACGCCGATTTGCTCTCCCAGTTCTTCGACCAGAACCGCGGCAGCGTCCTCGGTTTCGTGGATCTGTTCAGTGGCGGGCAGCTGCGCCGCCTGACCATCTTCGCCCTCGGCATCATGCCGTACATCACGGCATCGATCATTCTGCAGTTGATGACGGTGGTCTACGAGCCGCTGGCCAAGCTGCAGAAGGAAGGCGAACTGGGGCGCAAGAAGATCACCCAGTGGACGCGCTATCTCACCCTGCTGCTGAGCGCGGTGCAGTCGCTGGGCATCGCTATCACGTTGGAACGGCAGACGATAAGCGGTGGCATAGCCTTCGTCAACAATCCCGGAGTTCCTTTCATCCTGATGACCATGCTGACCCTCACCACGGGCAGCGTATTCATCATGTGGCTGGGCGAGCAGATTACCGAGCGCGGCGTCGGCAACGGTATGTCGTTGCTGATCTTTGCCGGCATTGTAGTAGGACTGCCGCGCGGTGTAGCCGATCTCTGGGACAAAACGCAGAACCAGGCTTGGGGCGCCTTCACCGTTCCGGCGATGTTGCTGCTGGTGGTCATGATGGTGGCCATCGTCGCCTTCATTGTCTTCGTTGAACGTAGCGAACGCCGCATTCCGGTGCAATATGCGAAGCGCGTCGTCGGTCGCAAGATCATGGGCGGCCAGTCAACCCACCTGCCGCTGCGGGTCAACTCCGGCGGCGTAATGCCGGTCATTTTTGCTTCGTCGGTGCTGACCTTGCCGCAAACGGCGGGAGCCCTGTTCAAAGACAACCGGTACTTTGGGCCGATGGTGCGCGCGTTGTCCTGGGGCGAGCCGCTGTACACGCTGCTGTACGCCGTGGGCATCATTTTCTTTGCCTACTTCTACGTCTCCATCGTGTTCAACCCCACCGAGGTTGCAGACAACATGCGGAAGTACGGCGGGTTCATTCCCGGCATCCGGCCGGGTGCGCGTACGGCAAACTACATCAACGAAATTCTTACGCGCATCACCCTGGTGGGCGCGCTTTACCTGATTCTGATCTCCTTCATTCCGGAATGGATGATCACCGGCATTCACCTCAACCACTTGCCGGGGGTGCTAGGAGCGTTCTTTGAGCGATTGCCGGCGTGGATGACCAACGGTCTGGGGGTGAGTTTCTACTTCGGCGGGACATCGCTGCTGATCGTGGTCGGCGTCGCTATGGATACGGTGAATCAGGTCGAGTCGCAGCTGGTGATGCGCCACTATGAAGGATTTACCCCGCGCAGCGGACGCATCCGCGGGCGGAGGTCGACGTGGTAAGCAAGCAATTAGCAGTTAGCTGTTAGCAATTAGCGACTAGGGGTAGAGCCAACGGCTGAATGCTAAATGCCAAGTGCTGCAGTTTTGGAGCTACCGGGAGGCTTTGGCCCGCAAGTGGCGGGCAGAAAGGGCCGATGTTCAGGTGTTCGGGTACGTAACATGGGAACGCAGACTTCAGCGGCGGTGAGCGTTACTAAGGCGAAGGAACGGGTCGTGGGTCCGATTATCCTGCTGGGGCCGCCGGGCGCAGGAAAAGGGACCCAGGCCAAGCTGATTGCTGAAACCTTTGGCATCCCGCAGATTTCGACGGGAGACATCTTGCGGGACAACGTGGCCCGCAAGACGGAGCTGGGCATGAAGGCCAAAGGCATCATGGAGAGCGGCGATCTGGTTCCTGACGAACTGGTTTGCGACATGGTGGCGGACCGGCTGCAGCAGGCGGATTGTGTTCGCGGTTTCATCCTGGACGGCTTTCCGCGGACCGTGCGGCAGGCCGAGTGGCTCGACGGGCAGTTGGAAGAGATGCGGGCAGGCAAGGATGCGCACGGCCGACAGGCCTGTGCGCCGCCGGTTGTGATCCGCCTGGTAGTGGAGTATAATCATCTACTGCAACGGCTTACCGGACGTCGTTCTTGTCCCACCTGCGGGCTTATTTACAACGTCTATTTCCAGCCTCCCAAAGTCCAGGGCATCTGTGATGCCGACGGCACTCCACTGGTGCAGCGCCGGGACGACACGGAAGAGGTTATTGCGGAACGGCTTAAGGCCTACGAGCAGCTGACGCTGCCCCTGGTGGCCTATTACGGTTCCCGCGGACGGTTGATCGAGGTGAACGGCGATCAGCCGGTGGAAGCGGTAGCGGCACAAACGTTTAGCGCACTCGAGAATGTCAATCGTCTGTAAGTCGCATTCGGAAATCGACAAAATGCGCCGCAGTGGGCGCATCGTGCGTCAGGTCCTCGAGGCGGCACAAGAATTGGTTGCGCCCGGGGTTTCCACCATGGACCTGGAGCGCGCGGCCGAACGCAAGATCCGGGACTTGGGCGCCAAGCCCGCGTTTAAGGGCTATTACGATTATCCTTGCGTGCTCTGTACATCGGTGAATGACGAGATCGTGCACGGCATTCCCTCCGAGCACCGGGTGCTGAAGGCAGGAGATATTGTTTCACTCGATTGTGGTGTGGTGCTGGACGGCTACTACGGCGATTCGGCCATTACTGTCCCAGTGGGCGACCAGATTGCAGCGGAACTCCGAAAGCTCCTCGAAGTGACGCGCGAGTCGCTGTTCCGGGGAATCGAGGCGGCCCGCGCCGGAAATACTGTTGGCGATGTCGGGGCGGCAGTGCAGCAGCACGTGGAGGCCAACGGCTTCAGCGTGGTGCGTGAGTTTGTCGGGCACGGCATCGGTACCCGGCTGCACGAAGACCCGCAGGTTCCGAACTATGGAACGCCGGGACAGGGTCCGAAGCTGCGTGATGGCATGGTGCTGGCAATCGAGCCGATGGTGAACATTGGCAAGCCAGGTACGCGGCTGCTGGACGATAAGTGGACTGCTGTGACCGAAGATGGCAGCTATAGCGCCCATTTCGAGCACTGCATCGCGGTGACCAAGAATGGGCCGATGATTTTAACGGAATAGTGGTCAGTTGCCGGCGGTCAGTTGTCAGTGACCGTTGTTTCTGGCAACTGACAACTGGCCACTAAACAACTATTTCAGGGGTTGAATGAGTAAGGAAGACGCGATTGAAGTGATGGCGGTGGTGGTTGAGCCTCTGCCGAATGCCATGTTCCGAGTAGAGCTGGAAAACAAGCACCAGGTGCTGGCGCATGTTTCCGGCAAGATGCGCAAGAACTTCATTCGCATCCTTCCCGGCGACCGGGTCGCGGTCGAGCTGTCGCCTTACGACTTGACCCGGGGCCGTATTGTGTATCGCTATAAGTAGCGGCGCTTGTCGGGCGTCTGAGCCCGACGCCGCTATCCCGAGCGCAGCGAGGGATCTCTAGACTGACGGGAAGGCAATGAAGTCATCATGAAGGTACGGGCATCGGTCAAGAAAATGTGTGACAAGTGCAAGGTGATTCGGCGTCACGGCGTAGTGCGCGTGATCTGCGAGAACGCCAAGCACAAACAACGGCAAGGGTAACAGAAGTGGATAGTGGATAGAAGAAGCTAATAACAGTTAACGACTAACCACTATCCACTGACCACTATCCACTGATTGGGAGCAACTATGGCACGTATTGCAGGCGTGGATCTACCCCGCAACAAGCACATCGTTATCGCGCTGACCTATATTTTCGGCATCGGAAATTCGCGCGCCAAGAGCATTCTCGGTTCGGCCAATGTGGAGCCTGTCAAGAAGGTGAGCGACCTCAACGAAGAGGAAGTCAATCGCATTCGCCAGGTCATCGAGCAGGAAGGCAACGTCGAGGGCGATCTGCGTAAAGACGTCTCGATGCACATCAAGCGCCTCATCGAAATCGGTTCGTATCGTGGGTATCGTCACCGCCGCAGCCTGCCGGTTCGCGGACAGCGCACCCATACCAATGCCCGCACTCGCAAAGGGCCGCGTAAGGGCACGGTAGCTAACAAGAAGAAAGCTGCGGGGAAGACATAAAACATGGCGAAACCAGCTGGGTCCGCCGGAGCGGACAAAAAAGGCAAATCCGGAAAGAAGTTCAAGAAGAAGGAACGCAAGCACATTCCCAACGGATTGGTGCACATTCAGGCGTCCTTCAACAACACCATCATCACCATCACCGATCCCAGCGGGAATACGGTGTCGTGGAAGAGTTCGGGATCGCTGGGCTTCCGCGGATCGCGCAAGGGCACCCCGTTCGCGGCGCAACAGGCTGCCGCCAACGCCGCCAATCAGGCGCGCGATCATGGCATGCGGGTGGTCGATGTGCAGGTGAGCGGTCCGGGCTCGGGACGCGAGTCGGCAGTGCGTGCGCTGGCTTCCTCCGGATTGGACGTCCGTTCCATCCGCGATGTGACACCGGTGCCGCACAACGGATGCCGTCCGCCCAAGAAACGCAGGGTGTAAAGACAGGGGCTAAGGACTGAAGCGGCCCGCTTCTGATACGGAAGAAGCCGCAAGTCGTGGGCAAGGATCAAGGGGCTGGGAAGGAACATCTAATTCACTGACCCCCGGCATTTGGCCCTCTAACAATTGGTTCGGGACGAAAGGCCGCCAAGCGCCCGTAAACCGATCCACACCAGGATGCACAGGCTGCATCCAAAAGGAGAACGTAACTTGGCACGTTACAAGGACGCAGTATGCCGCCTTTGCCGCCGCGAGGGCATGAAGCTGTTCCTCAAAGGCTCAAAGTGCTTTACGGACAAGTGTCCGATTGAAAAGCGCAATTTCCCTCCCGGCCAGCACGGCAAGGACCGCAAGGCCAAGATCGTAGGCTACGGCCTGCAACTTCGCGAGAAGCAAAAGGCGAAGCGCATTTACTTCACCCAGGAAGGCCAATTCCGCAACTACTTCGAACGCGCCGCCCGCACCAAGGGCGTCACCGGCGAGATGCTGCTCCAGCAACTTGAACGCCGTCTCGACAATGTGGTCTACCGGCTCGGATTTGCGGTGGCGCGCCGTCAGGCCCGCCAACTCGTCCGCCACGGTCACGTGACGGTGAAGGGACGTAAGGTCAACGTCCCCTCGTTCCAGGTGAACGTCGGAGACGAGATCGGGGTGCGCGAGAGAAGCAACAAGCTTGCCCTCCTGGAGATCGCGAAGGACTTCGCCAGCCATCAGCCGCCGCCGGGTTGGCTGGAGGTGGATCGCGACGCCTACAAAGGACGGGTGCTTTCGCTGCCTACGCGCAACGACATCAACCTGCCAATCAATGAGCAGTTGATCGTGGAACTGTACAGCAAGTAATCAACCCGCGGCGGGGAGTCATCCGCGCCGTGTTCCTACAATCTTCGAGCCAGATCAGCCGGGCACGACCCGTGCAGCATGGCCGAACTGACAGATAGGAGTCATGAATGCTTTGGAAAGGTTTTCAGAAGCCGAAACGGCTGGCTACCGACACCGAGACCTTGACCGACAAGTACGGTCACTTCTGGGCGCAGCCGTTCGAACGTGGTTTCGGTACCACCATTGGCAACGCGCTGCGCCGCGTGTTGCTGTCCTCGATTGAGGGCGCCGCGGTTACCGCGGTCAAAATTGAAGGCGTATTGCACGAGTTTCAATCCATCCCCGGGGTGGTGGAGGATGCGACCGACATCATCCTCAACCTGAAACAGATTCCCTTCCGGCTCAACGGCGACGCCCCCAAGGCCATTTACCTGCGCGCCGACAAGCCGGGTGTCGTCACCTCGGGCATGATCGAGGCCGACGCTGACGTCGAGGTGCTCGACAAAGATGTTTATGTCGCCACCGTCAGCGAAGGTGGCAAGATTGACATGGAGATGCGGCTGAAGAAAGGCCGCGGCTACGTCTCCGCGGACAAGAACTTCGACGAGGATCTCGGCCTCGGGTTCATTCCGATTGATTCCGTGCACTCGCCGGTGCGCAAGTGCAATTACTCGGTGGAGGCCGCGCGTCTGGGCCAGATCACCGACTACGACAAGCTGGCCCTGGAAGTGTGGACGAACGGATCGGTCACACCCGCCGATGCGCTGGGCCTCGCTTCCAAGTTGCTGAAGGACCACATGAACATCTTCATCAACTTCGAGGAGGAGCTGGAGGCGCAGGCTGCCCACGCCGGCGACAAGCCGGAGATTCGCAACGAAAATCTGAATCGCTCGGTCGAGGAGTTGGAGTTGTCGGTCCGCAGCTACAACTGCCTGAAGAACGCCAACATTCAAACCATCGGCGAGCTGGTGCAGAAGTCGGAAGCCGAAATGCTCAAGACCAAGAACTTCGGCCGCAAGTCGCTCAACGAAATTAAGGAGATTCTCTCCTCCATGGGATTGGGCCTGGGCATGAAGATCGACGAGCAAGGTAACGCGGTACCGGGTGCTACCACGGGCGTATCGAGCCTGTCGCTGCCCTCGGGCTACGGCGACGAGCCCAACTTCTAAAAGCCCCGCAGGGGTGACATTTGTTTTTAGCCCCGGGCGTAAGCCCGGGGTCAGACCGAGAAGAAATTGCCGAGCCCCTTTAGGGGCGGCACAGGTAGAAGCTTTTAGCCCGGTGCTGAGCCATTTTTCATAGAGGGGCCTTAGCCCCTGAGGAACGGAATGCGTCATCGTAGAGCAGGTTGGAAACTGGGACGAAACACCGAGCACCGGCGCGCGCTGCTGCGCAACCTGGTGACATCGCTGATCGTGGAAGAGCGCATTGAAACCACCATCACCAAGGCCAAGGCCATGCGCCCGCACGTGGAGAAGATGATTACCCTCGGCAAGCGCGGCGATGTGGCGGCGCGGCGGCAGGCCGCGTCCTACCTTATGACCCGCGAAGCCGTGAGCAAGCTGTTTGACACCATCTCGCCGCGCTACGGCGACCGCGAGGGCGGCTACTTGCGCATCGTTCACGGCGGATTCCGCAAGGGGGACGGCGGCGATATAGCCTGGGTTGAGCTGCTCGGCAGCGAGAAGACCCTCGACGAGAAGCGCCAGAAGCGTGCCGAACTCCGTGCCAAGCGGGCAGAAGAAACCCGCAAGGCGATGGAAGCCGCCGAAGCGGAGAATCCCCCCGCGCGCGGCCGAAGAACCCGCCGCCAGCGAAGAAAAGAAAGAGTAAACTCCGCAGCGGAGTTCTTGACCAAACAAGCGCACCCCAATGCGGGTGCGCTTTTCTTGTGACCGGCGCCGTACCCCCAGGAAGGCACTCAACCTCCGGAGTGTCCGTTATTCATGGCCCATACGTTCCCGGAGTCGTTCGGGCGCCGCCACGCCAAACCGAACGCCTACAGTGTTCAGGATTATTTCAGGCGAATTCCACCCGCGATCAAGGACGCCATACCGCGTCCCGAGGTGAAATGGTCACTGATAGCGAGGTGCATCATGCTTCATTCAAAACGGCGGAGTCACCGCAGATGCGAAAGCCGACCGGACACGTGGCCGGAGATACGCCTGGGTCACATAGTAACGGAGGACTTATTGCTCGGCGCGAAAGGGGTCCATGATGCCCTGTGCGCCCCGGCGACGCAGAGGATCGGCAATTTCGAGACGGCCTCCGCCACGGTGGCGGCGCGGCATGTATCGGGGGACTTCGTCGTGAGCTTCGAGCTGGCTGGTTCCTGGTTCCTGGCCTTGGGCGATTTGATGGGAAAGGGACTACCGGCGGCTATGTGGTTGACGCACGTGCTCGATTTATTGCGTCGTTCTTGCGAGACAAGCCAGGACCTGTCCGATATCATGCAGTCGCTGAACCGCGAGATGCATCGTTCCCGTGTTGGCGTGCCGCTTACGAGCCTGTTCCTCGCCCGGCTGGATCCGGCTGCGTCAAGCGTGACCTATTCGTGTGGGGGCTGTCCGCCAGCGTTTCTGCTTACCGGCCGGCAGACGGTCACTATGCTTCAGTCTGGTGGTCCGATTCTCGGTGCCGTGGAACGAGCGACGCTATTCGTCATCGACAATCGACCTCGGATTGCAGGACACGCTGTTGGTGGCATCCGACGGAATCATTGAGGTGCACGAGGGTAGCAGCTTCGAGTTGCGCCCGGACAGAGTTACACATCATTTGAAGTTTACGGCGGGTGATTCGGCGGCTTCCATTGTGCAATCACTTCTTGCCCGAGTGAAGGCGGCCTCGCCGACGCCTAGCGACGACCTCAGCCTCATGGTGGTGCAAAGGGTGTCCTGAGGTCATGATGGAGTTTACGAGCACGGCATCGAGCCGTGCTTTTTTGTTGGACATTCCAATCCAGCGTTCTTTCAGAAAAATTCAAGTTTCGTTCAAGGACTCTCAGGCCCACTCCACCGTAATCTCGCTCCAGATCGCAGGGGCAAGGATGCCCGTTGCGGAGGAGGAGGAGAGAAATGCTGAAGAGAGTCGTTGTATTCGCTTATGGAGTCGCCAGCTATGGCGTCTTCTTTGCCACATTCCTTTATGCCGTCGGCTTTATCGGAAACCTCGTGGTTCCCAAGACGATGGATTCGCCGGCGCAAACGCCTTTCCTGTATGCACTGGGCATCGACGCGTTGTTGCTCGGAGTCTTCGCCGTACAACACAGCGTGATGGCGCGGCCGTGGTTCAAGCGGGCCTGGACGCGGGTTGTCCCGGAGCCGGCGGAGCGCAGCACCTACGTACTGCTCTCCAGCCTGGCGTTGATCGCCCTGTTTCGCCTTCTGGCAACCGTTGGGTGGGACGGTGTGGAACATCGAGAATCCGACTGGCCGGTTGATCATGTACCAATTGTTCGGGTTGGGATTCGGGCTGGTGCTGATCTCCACGTTCCTCATCAACCATTTCGATTTGTTTGGTTTGCGGCAGGTTTGGCTGTACCTGATCGGCAAGCCATACACGCACCTGAGCTTCCGCACGCCGCTGTTCTACAAGTACGTGCGGCACCCGCTCTACGTCGGATGGCTGATGGCGTTCTGGTTCACACCGACCATGACGGGCGCGCACCTGCTGTTCGCCGTCATGACGACGGTGTACATGCTGGCGGCGATCCGCTGGGAAGAGAACGACCTGA
>CAWHRM010000025.1:0-128627 GCA_963831675.1 uncultured Acidobacteriaceae bacterium | reverse complement strand
CCACGGTCCGCTCAGAGTAGGCTGCAGCAGGGCCAGGCGGAAAATCAATCACCAGCAGCAGTCTGGTTCGCGGAACGTTTCAGTTCGGCGCCGCTTGCGGTTACGCCAGTCAGATCTCCGTAGAGCGAAACCTGATACTTCGCGCCATTGACACCGGCAATATGCATCTCCAGCCGATCATGGGTTGCGTTCCATTGCTGAGATACGAACCTGATATTCGAGCTGATGTCGCCCATTTCCGGCGCGACGTAGGGATACGCGATTCCAAAATCGTTGCGAAAACGAATCCGAACCGTTGTGCTGCCAGCGGTGATAGGGACCTCAAACGAGAAGTGCTGATCGACGATGTTCTCCGGTTCAACAGCATGGATCTCGGCCCGTCGGCCGTTAACCTGCGCGTCGGTTATTCTTGCCCGCAGGCTGAAGGCGGGCAAAAAGTGAAGGTGGAGGTCGTGGTCCCCGTGACGTTGGATCGCTAGCGTGATCTCGTCAGAAGTCCGGTGATACGCGATTGACAACGAGGTTGTACCGACCTTGACATTCTGTATCGAGAAGTCAGTCCAATCCGGGGGCGTGTGCGGCTCGAACGAGATGGTCGAGTTCAGCGCATCCACCGAGAGTCCCATCATCCCACGGAGCAGCGGACTGACGATCATCGCGGAGGACCAGATCTGGTGCGAGCTGCTGGTCGCCAGCGGCGTGTAATAACGGCCAGACAGAACTTCGGTGGCGCGGCCCGGTGAGCCGTCGAGTGGCAACTCGGCGTTGGCCCGCAGATTAGCGTAGGCGGGCAAGGCCCGATGGTAGCGGTACTCGGCTACCGACGCCCATCCGGTGAACAGCGGCCACACGCTGCCGTAGTGATATCCCTCGGGCGAGTAAACCGGGATCGCGCTCGGAGATGATGCGCATGCCCCAGTCGGCTTGCTGCTCCGGTTTGGCGAGCTGGTCCAGGAAGAGTTGCCCGTTGTGCCGGTCGAGCAATCCGAACCACATCGGTACAGTGCCCAGTACGCTGGGCTTGTCGAGCAGCTTGCCATCCAGGTCGATGGCATAGCCATAAACGTTCTTCGCGGGTGACCAGAACGAGCTCTCAATCTTCGTGCGAAGCGCTGCTGCCTCTAGCATCAGCGAATCGGCTTCCGGCTTCTTCAGGATTCGCGCCAGATCGGAGAGCGCATGCAACGCAGCGTCGACAACTCCCGCCTGGTACAGCTCGGTCGAGACCGGAAGCAAGGGACCGCCCTCAATCCAGCCTGTTCCCACGCCTTGATTACGCGGCAGACCATTCGCTGCCATCGTCGAGTGGGTGTATTGATAAGCGCGCCATAAGTTGTCCCACTTCTCGGCAGCGAAGGACACGTCACCGCTGGCGCGGACGTAGTCATCGGCAGCAATGATGTAAAGCGAAGACGAATCGGCGGAAGCGAAAGGATAAGGATATGCCTTGAACCAGTCGGGGACCAGGCCAACGCTCTGCGGGATTTCGTGCGTGATCTTGCCGTCCGCTCGCTGATATTTCGACAGAAACTCCAGCGCAGTGCGAGTCGTCTGGAAGTCGCCAACCGAGTCGAGGGCCAGCGCGGTCCACATGGAGTCGCGTCCGAAGAACCAGGAGAAACCGGGACGATGGTTGAAACCCGAAAGGTTGTAGCCCGCGATCAGCCCTGTCCCTCCGAATGGGTCATCGACCAGTCCCTGCAACATACTGATGCGAGACCAGTCGTAGGCCTTTTGCAGGTCGCGATCGGGCAGAGTGAGCGTGACCGTGCTTTCCAAATAGTGCCGGTAATACTGGCGGGCTTCGGCCTCGAGCTGCGAAGACTGCGTCAAGAGCTTTTGATAGAGAGCTTGGGCCTGCTTCTCGCCTTCGAAAGATGCGGCCATCGCAAGTGTGTAAGTGGCGCTTCCTTTGACAGGCGGTCCGAACTGAAAGGTGTTGACTCGCGAGGCGGAATAGTTGGTGGAATACGCCTGTGTGACGTCCGTCGCCTGGGGAGAGCCTGCGACAGCATAGAAGCGGTGTTGTTCTTCGCCGAACCTAAACGCGCGCAGCGTTTCGTTCCATTCGCTGTAACCCGCGCCCAGCCCAGCGGGCCACATCCAGGCGATGTCTGGCTCGAAGGAGGCCTCGATGCTGACCGGTTCGAAGCTTTCCAATTGAATTGTGACCACCGCGCCGGTGTCGTGCAATGCCGCAAACCATGTCTCGCATACGGAGAACGAGTCGTACACATAATGGATGGACATCGCCTCGGGTCGCGCGATTACGGTTCGCGGCAAGCTGCCGGCGGGGATCACACGATCGCCCAGATGAAACGTGAGATGAAAGTCGCGCAACAGCTTCAGGGGATAGATCCAGGCCTCGAAGTTGCCGTCTTCGCGGCCCAGCAGCGCGGAATGGGGTCCAACCGCATCGAGGAATTGCCAGTTCTCGGCGGTCCGCGACAAAGTTAGCGGCTCACCGGAAGTCTCGCAATGGCTCGCTCTTTGCTGTGCGGTCAGGATCGACGCGCTGGCAAACAGAACCAGCAGCGGAACCAGAAAGCGAAGCGAGATAAAACTGGCCCTTGAATTCATCG
Source organism: uncultured Acidobacteriaceae bacterium (assembly GCA_963831675.1). Lineage (GTDB taxonomy): Bacteria > Acidobacteriota > Terriglobia > Terriglobales > Acidobacteriaceae > Bog-257. The sequence goes on along the minus strand of CAWHRM010000025.1, from coordinate 126,045 downwards.
GCGCGAGAAATCCCAACCCGGCATGAGCCAACGTCAGTGCACTGTCGCGGTTTTCGCCTTTTCCGGCAACATACCCACGTCGTGGGCAAATTCCAGCACAACCGCATTGGTCCATCCAAAGCCCACGACGTTCTCTTTGTATCCGACGGTCGCATTGAAGTCCTTGCTGCTGGAGACCACATCGTATTTTTCGCGAATGGTGTTGTCTTTGCGGAAATTGGCGGCCACAGTATTGATCCACTCGCGCGCAACGCGGTCAGCGTCCAGCTTGAAACCGTAGCGCCGCATGCCCTCAACATCGATGAAGTTCACCGGCGCCCAGCCATAGGGAAGGTCCCACTGCACGCCAGTTTCGTACGGGCTCATGGCGATGCCGCCTTTGTGCTCGAAGTTCTTGAGGTTGGCCACTACAGCCTTGGCCTGCTGCGGCGAAGCGGCTCCCACCCACAGCGGATAAAACGTCGTGGCGTATTGATACCTGGACTGCTTGCCCGTGGTGAAGTTGTAATCGAAGTACATTCCGGCTTGCGGGTTCCACAGATAGCGGTCGATGAGCTGCTTGCGATGTTGCGCGCGCTTGGTCCACTGCGCGGCCTCGGCAGTCTTGCCCAGCAGTTTGCTGATCGATGCCATGTCCGTTTCTTCCTTGTACAGAAGGCTGTTCAGGCAGACCGGAGCATAGTGATGGGTGCTGCCGCTGAAATCGCCAAAGCGGAAAGAAATGTCGAAGCCCGACTCCCGCATGGCGCGGTCTCCTTTGTAGTAGTCGGCGGTGAACTGAAAGGCCGGTGACCGGTCACAGGATTTCGTGGCGTCGCCGGCATCTTGTTGACAAGCCGCGAAAGTGAATTGCGGTCCAATGAGTTTAGCGGAAGACTTGCCAGGTTCGCCGAGATATTCCTTTGCCTGTAAAGAGGCTTGAAGATAGCGAAACACGTCGCGGTAGTACGGATCGTGCATGGTGGAGATCTCAGGGACCGGTCCCTCGCCATAGTCAAAGTAGCGCGACAGGCCGGTATCGCCGGCGAGTTTCTCGCCGCTCGTCCACATGTCGTAATCGCGTTGGATGAAGGGATAGGACTTCTCCAGCCACAGGCGCTTGGTCGTGGGATCGGGCAGAGCGTCATAGAGCGCCATCACCATCGAACTGAGGAAAGGCGGCTGGGAGCGGGTCAGGAAGTAGGTGCGGTTCGCGTTCAGAATGCCGCCATAGTGCTCGATCTCGAAGAAAAAGTTTTCCACCATGCCACGCGCCAGCTCGAGGCGCCCTGCGCGCAGTAGACCCACCATGATGAAGTAACTGTCCCAGCCGTACATCTCGTTGAGGAAGCCGCCCGGTACGACGTAAGGGTTTGGCAGGTAAAGCACACCTTGCCGCGGCGAGTTGTCCAGGTTGAGACTGCCGAGCGAGTTTATGACTTGGGGAAGGTGCTCGACCGCGATCTTGCACTTCGCGGCCAGCTCTTTTACCGAAGTGGGCTCGGGATAGCGGTCCGGCAGATAGAGCAGCGAGTGCTCGGGCACGCGAACATCCATGACGGTCTTGCAATCCACCGGCGATCGCGTCAGCACATCCCAGCTTTTGTCGATGTAGGCAAGCAGGTCAGAGATGTTGGTGGTCTGCTGGGCCTGCGCCGGCGCGAGGCCGGACAGGCTGAGCAGCAGCGTCAAGATAATTACGATGGCCTTTGCGTAAGACACGCTCGCCCCCATTGGCGCGGAAGATCGATCCCGGCGGTCGAGATTATAAGGTAAGTTGGGTTTGCGCAACTCAGCTGCTGGCGCAGCGTGTACTTTGGGCTCGATGGTGTTTAGAATTTGGTCACGCGACAGGTGGGGTCTCATGCATCGCGATCGGCAACACGTTTCTTCAAGCTTGTTCCGGGTCCTTAGATTTGCGGCCGTAATCGTGACGGTGGCCGGGATCGGCATAACGGGCGCTCGCGCGAGTCAGCCTTCGCCAGCCGGGGTCGATCTCGCAGGCAAGACCGTCGATCCGCTGCGCGCCGATGCTGGAAAGCCAGTCGTTCTGATTTTCATACGAACCGATTGTCCAATCTCCAATCGCTACGCTCCCACGATCCAGCGACTCAGCGCAGAGTATGCGGGGAGAACAGCATTTTGGCTGGTTTATCCCGACAAGTCGGAGTCCAGCGCGACGATCGAGAAGCATCTTCGCGACTACGGATACAAACTTCCTGCCCTGCACGATCCGCATCATTCCCTGGTCAAGCTGGGCGAGGCGCAGATCACGCCTGAAGTCGCACTTTTCGATGCCGGCGGCCAACTTGTCTACCACGGGCGCATCGACAACTGGTACCAGAGTTTCGGACATGCGCGCCCCGCTCCCACGACGCACGAGCTCGACGATGCCATTCAGGCAGTTCTGAAGGGCGGCAAACCTCAAGTTTCGACGGCGAGCGCAGTGGGCTGTTACATCTCGGACCTCGAATGACGTGTTCGCTCCAGAGACTAGCTGGATTTACGCTGGCGGCTGTGTTGACTTCGGGCGTTGCGGGTGTAGGCGCCGCAACTGCGGCGCGACTCAGCCCTTGCTTCCGATTCGGCAAAATCGGCGAGTGCAGAACAATCGGCAGCGACGGCCCCGTCTTCGGAGCGCAAAGTCACGTTCAATCGCGATATTGCTCCTATCGTCTATCACTACTGCGCGTCCTGTCATCGGCCGGGCGAGGCCGGCCCGTTCCCGCTGCTGACCTATGAAGACGTCAAGAAGCACGGGCACCAGATCGCCGCGGTCACGCAGACACGATTCATGCCACCGTGGCTGCCGGAACCGCAGCCGCTGAAGTTCGCCGACGAACGCCGCCTCAGCAGCGAGCAGATAGCGCTCATTCAAAAGTGGGTTGAGCAAGGCATGCTGCAAGGCAGTCCGTCGGATTTGCCACCCCAGCCAAGATTTGTGCCAGGGTGGCAGTTAGGCAAGCCTGACCTGATCGTTAAAGCGGCGAAGCCTCTCTTGCTGCCGGCGACGGGTATCGACACCTACTGGAATTTCATTCTGCCCATCCCGATCAACGAGAGCCGCTGGGTGAAGGCGGTCGAAATACGGCCGGGGGACAAGCGCCTGGTGCATCACGCCAACATCCTGGTCGACCGGCTGGAGCTATCGCGCAAAATGGAAAAGCAGCCCGGAGCCGGTTTCGGCGGGATGGAAATCAGGATCGAATCGGAGCTGTTCGATCCCGACAGCCATTTCCTCTTCTGGAAGCCCGGCACCGCTCCCTATGTCGAGCCCGACGGCATGGCGCTTCGGCTGGATAAAGGCACCGACCTTGTGCTCAACACGCATCTCCAGCCGTCGGGCAAGCCAGAGGTGATCCAGCCCAGCATCGGAATTTATTTCACCGACAAGCCGGCCACCGAGCATCCCATGCTGCTGCAGCTGGAATGCGATTCGCAGCTTGACATTCCGCCGGGCGACGATCACTTCGTTGTGCACGATGAGTTCACGCTGCCGCTGGATGTCGACTTGCTCGCAATCTATCCTCATGCCCACTATCTCGGCAAAGACCTCGAAGCAACGGCAACCTTGCCTGATGGGACGACGGAGACGCTAATTCACATTCAGCATTGGGACCTGAACTGGCAGGCAGTTTACCGCTACGACAAGCCGGTGCCGCTGCCCAACGGCACGACGATCTCGATGCGCTACGTGTATGACAACTCGGATCACAACGTCGCCAACCCAAACCATCCCCCGAAGCGCGTCATGGGAGGTAACCGTTCCAGTGACGAGATGGCGCACCTGTGGCTGCAGGTCCTGCCTAAGAACCTTCCCGGCTCCAACCGCGATCCTCGCATGGTGTTGCAGGAAGCCCTGGCGCGGCACCATGTGGAACGCGACCCTGCTGACTTTGAAGCGCGTTACAACCTTGGAGCCATGCTGCAGGAGGCGGGGGATGTGCACGGAGCCGAGACGCAGTATCAGGCTGCTCTGCAGCTTCGTCCTGGCGACGCCGTTGTGAACAACGCGCTCGGTGGAGCGCTCCTTGCATCAGGCGAGGTGGATGAAGCTGTCGCTCATCTAAACGCTTCGCTGAAAGCGCGTCCCGACTACTTCGACGCGCACTACAACCTGGGACATGCGCTGGCTGAGCAAGGGAATTTCAGCGGAGCCGCGGAACAATTTCGTACCGCAGTGCGGGAGAACCCGCAGGATGCGGACGCGGAGTCGAACCTGGGCAGTGCGTTGGCCCAGCTTGGCGAACTAAGTGAGGCCAAGACGCATTTCGAACGGGCCTTGCAACTCAATCCCAATCATTCGCTGGCGCGGGAGAACTTACAGCTCCTCGAACAGATGATGGCGGAACGTCATCCGTAAAGGCGCCCTGCAACTCCGGCTTCGTCCGGGTTCACTGATTGGCGTCCTGCTTTTGCTGCAACTGGTCCGCCAGCTTCAGTTCGCGCTCCGCGTCTTCTGTTTTGCCGAGATCGCGATAACTCTGTCCCAGCAAATGGTGGGAGATGGGGTTGTTAGGGTCCATGGCAACTGCGCGTTGCAACGCACGAACCGCCAGCGCGGTCTCGCCTTTCTTCTCCAGCACCTTGCCCATCAAGATGTACGGTCCAGTCGACGTCGCGTCCAGCCAAATCGAGCGTTGCAACAACCGCTCGGCCTCGTCGTATTTCTGCACTCGTGAATACGCATCCGCGAGCTTGTAATACGCCGCCGCGTAGCCCGGGTTGATCGCGAGTTCCTGCTGTAGATCGGAGATCGCCTCCGGAATTTTTGACTTGTACAGATGAAGCTCGCCGAGCAGGAAATGCGCCATGGGCAACTTGGGATCGAGCGCGACCGCTTTCTGTGCGTACTCCTCCGCCACCGGATCGAACTCCTGACGGAAGAGCATGCGCGCGGTAAAGAGATAGCTCGCGGCCGAATCCGGCTTGACGTCAAACATTCGGGCGAAAGCAACCCGCGCCTGGGGATAGTTCTTGGTCTGGATGTAGCAAATGCCAAGGATGTAGGAGGCGTCCACGTTGGCGCGCGGATACCACGTCTGCACCTTCTCAAGATAGGGGATCGCTTCGCTCGGACGCCCCGCGAGATAATAGGACAAACCAAGCATCTGAACCGCTTCGTCGTCCTTGGGATCATCTGCCAGGGCCTGCTTCAGGTACTCGGCCGCCTTCAGGTAGTCACTCTTCTTGTAGTATGCCGTTCCCATCTCGTGCCAAAGGCCGGCAGGCGGGGGATTGCGGCCCACCAGCCCCTGTAGTTCAGCGATGGCATCCTCGTATTTACCTTGCTCGGAGAGACGGCGTGCCTCGGCGAAGACGGTCTCCGGCGATACCGATTTGTTAGCCTGCGCTGTGTTGTCCGTAAGTATGGGACCCGGCGCTGATTGGGCGTGCAAGCGGACAGCGCCGTCGCCGACTGCGAATACGAGCAGAAAAATGACGACTAGCCTGGGTTGTGACATGAGAAAGCTCTCGCCGGACCGCTGGCAAGATTAAAGCACAATCACGACTGGTTTCGCGTATGCGCGGCGCGGTTCTTTCGGGGACTTCTCGTCGGAACCTGAGATTATTTTTTCGCGCTCGCTTCGGCGACCCCAACATACTCGTCCGCGCCTCCGTAGTAAAAGAGGAAGCGGTTGTCCTGGCGCACCATGCCCTCCACAAAGACGACATTCGGCACCTGGCCTGCTTTTTCCCAAATCCTTTCCGGAGCAAAGATCGGCTGCTCGCTCCGGTAAAGCACTTTGCGCGGGTTCTGGCGGTCGAACACGGCAACGCCAGTGCGATAGACGAGCTTGTCGTCAGCGCCGTTATAGATGAGCACAATGCCGTCGGAGGTCAGCAGGGGAGGAGGACCGGGTTCCACCACTCGCGAATCGAACGCGCCAGGTCGACGCGGCAGCACCGGCGTCTTCGTCTCCTCGGTCCACTGCAGGAGATCGCTGGAGGAGGCAAGACCCATCTGGTCGGTGCCATCGGCGGCCGTTCCCAGGAAATACATCCAGTACTTGCCGGCAATTTTCTCCGGCACGATCGCACCGGACTTTGTCCACTTCACGTTCCAGTTGCCTTTGTTGGCGGGAAGAATGACGCCCTTGCGGTCCCAATGCACCAGGTCTCGCGAGGTGGCCAGACAGAGCTGTGCATCTTTCTTGTTGTAGCCCGTGTAGGTCAAGTAATAGGTGTCGCCGATCTTCATCAGGCGCGGATCTTCCACGCCACCGTCTTTTTCATAATCGGTTTCCGGCACGAGCACGGGCTCGGAACGCCGGGTGAAGCGCACACCGTCCTTGCTCTCCGCATACCCCAGCCGCGATATGCCTTGTTTATCCTGCGCGCGATACAGCATGACGAATTTGCCGTCATGCATCACGACCGCGGGATTGAAAGTCCCAGCCGACTCCCAGCCGTCGCCCTGGGGCGACAGGATGGGCCGTTCCGAAACCCGGCGCCAAGCGCCGAAGGGCAGTTTCCAGCTCGCCGCAAGCAGCACCGCGGAGCTGAGGAGCGGGACCAGAACCATTCGCACAAGAAAGCGGTGCACTTTCATAAGACTGGCATTGTATGTGCCGCGAGGCTGACAAGGAAGCAATTCGTATCGCCATGCTGCAGGCGCAGGACAGCGAGCCTATCGCCGCCTTGAACGAAAACACCTGGACGAAGTAAGGTTGGTTAACTGTGTTCCTACATGGTGCGGCAAAGCGTCCTGGCGATGTTGTGTGCTGCTGTGTCCTGGTTCTCACCATCGTCGGATTTGCCTGCGAGTCACGCGCGCAAACGAAAGCCAGCTCCAGCAACACCCGCGCAACGAGCGCATACAAGCGCGGCCTGAACGCTGCTCAGGATGGGGACCTGACCGCTGCGCGTTCAGCTTTCGAGCAGGCAGCGAAGCTCAGTCCGGACAATCCAGAGTTTCAAAATGCGCTGGCTCAAGTGATGCTGCGGCAAGGCGACATCGACACTGCGATCGCGCACTTGCGGATCGTTACCCGTTTGGCGCCCGATGCGGCGTTGCCTCACGCATCTCTGGGGAACGCCCTGGCGTCGAAAGGCTCGCTGGACGCCGCTGTCGTTGAGCTGAACGAAGCAGTAAAACTCGCTCCTCAGCAGCCCGAGGTGTATCGCCAACTGGCGAGCGTCCTGAGCCTGCAAGGAAAAACCGATGGGGCGATCGAAGAGATAAAAGCAGCGCTGGCCCTGGCTCCCGATCAGCCCGAATTGCATGACGATTTGGGGGTTCTGCTAGTACAGAAGTCGCAATTCGCAGAAGCGGAGAAAGAGTTTCGCATTGCGTTGGCGTTGGATTCGCACTACCAGCCTGCGCAGTTTCATCTCGGCGTGGCGCTCTTGCGAACGGGGGACAACGACCACGCTGCTGAGTTGCTCACCCAGGCGACCCAAGCCAATCCTAAGGACGGACTTGCCTTCTATTACCTGGGCACAGCGCTGGAGGCGAAGCACGACACTGTGGGAGCGCTACAAGCCTATCAACAGGCGGCGCGGCTTACGCCCTCCATGGTTGCTCTACAAACCCGGCTGGGCCTGCTCTTGCAGCGGTCTGGCGACCCGGAAAATGCTGCGGTGGCGTTCCGAAAAGTTGTGCAGGTCAGCCCTAACGATCCCGAGGCCTACAACAACCTGGGACTTGCGTTGATGCAGCACGGCGAAGGTCCAGCCGCAGTGAAAGCGTTCGAACAGGCGCTGAAGCTGCGCCCCGATGATGCGGAATTCCGTGGCAATCTTGCGGTTACGCTGATGCAGCAATCGGACTTCGAGGCTGCGGTCGAGCAGTTGCAGGAAGCGCTGAGGTTCTCGCCCGGTAATGCGTCGCTGCATTACGACCTGGCACTCGGGTTGAAGCTCAAGGACAATTTACCGGGTGCGATTGCGGAATTCCAACAGGCGATTCAGTTGGATCCAACGCTTGTAGACGCGTATTACAGCCTGGGAGTAACGCTGTGGCAGAAAGGCGATTTCCCTGCGGCGGCCGAGCAGTTGCGACAGGCGGTCCAGATCAAGCCGGATTATGCGGAGGCGTACTACACCTTGGGAACAGTGCTGAAGCAAATGGACCACTTGCCAGAGGCGGCACAGGCGCTGCGCGAAGCCATTCGTCTGCAACCCAGTTTCATGGGTGCACACACCACTCTAGCCGCGGTCTTGCGGCAGATGGGCGATGTGTCCGGGGCGGAATCCGAGAGCCGGGTGGGGGAGGAACTGAGCAAACAAAAGACCAGTCTCCAGGCCGCGACCTTCTCCACCAATTCCGGGAATCGCTTGCTGAACGCTGGAGACCTTGACGGTGCGATCACGCAATATAGAAACGCGGTGAAACTCGCTCCCGACTACGCGCTGGCGCATCATCAACTGGCCATCGCTCTGTCGCGCAAAGGGCAGACGACGGAGGCCGCGCAGGAATTCAAGAGAGCCGCAGAGCTCGATCCCCGACTGAAAACGCCGTTACCCTAGCGGTGATGGGAACATGCCAAGCGCTGCCGAAGTCCACTTGGGATTCAGCGTAGCGGTGCTTTTGACCGCGAGGCATCCGTCTGCGACCAGCCGAGGAGTTTTCGTCCAAAAAACCGATGCCGGTCTGTCCTCCAAGGCCGGCAGAGTCCCTACCCCTAAATGATTTGACAAAGAAACGGCAAAAATCCCTTGACAAGAAGCACTTGGCGGTTTAACTTTCTGGTCACATCGCGCTGTGACGAGTATCACGTTCTGCTGTGACAAGGCGCGGGGCGCGCCTTTACGAGGAAGCTGATGAGTGTCTGTCACAGAACCGCAAGAACTCGCGTATCGGGAAATACCTCTCTAATCGGTCCTCTTTTTTCTTTCTCTTCGATTTTCAATCCATCGAATTTCAAAGGCAAGCAGCAAACGCAAAAATTGCAGATCAATCTGAGATCCGGCCAGTGTAGCCGGACAGTCAGGTGGGGGGCACAATGACGAAGCGGTGCGTAGGTTTTGCAATAGCGGTTCTGATTCTCGCGCTGACGCCGACCCTGTCTTTCGGCCAGGTGACATCCGGCACCATCTTTGGGACGGTGACGGACGCGCAAGGCGCGGCGATCCAAAAGGCGACGGTGACAGTAACGGACGTGGCCAAGGGCACCTCCGACACCGCAGCCACGAACGACTCGGGAAACTATACCGTGACTCACTTGCTCCCGGATACCTACTCGGTGAAGATTGAGGCGCCAGGTTTCAAGGCCTACCAACAGAGCAACGTGGCAGTGACGGCGGATGCCTCGCAGAAGGTTGACGCGCAGTTGCAGATAGGCTCTGCCAGCGAAACCCTGGAGGTAACCGCCGAAACGCCGCAACTTCAGACCGCGAGCGCCGATGTTGGGGTCACGTACAACGACAGGTACGTCGCGGACCTGCCGATCTTGAACCGCAACTTCACGACCTTTGAGTTGTTGTCTCCCGGCACGCAAAAGCTGGCTGGCTGGAGCCACGCGGCCACCGAAAACCCGCAAGGCGGCCAGCAGATTATGGTGCAGGGCCAGCACTTCAGCGGCACCGGATTCCAGTTGGACGGAACCGACAACCAGGACCCGATCCTCGGTATCATCGTTATCAATCCGAACCTGGATGCGATTACCCAAAGCACGGTCGGCTCGCAGAGCTACGATGCCGAGCAGGGCAAAGCGGTAGCCGGCCTGGTGACCGCGCAGACCAAGTCAGGTACCAACGAGCTGCACGGTAGCGGCTTCTGGTTCCGTCGCACCGATGCCAACCTGGCTCGCGATCCCTTCAACCAATACGCGCCGAACCCCGTGACCGGCAGGTTCATTCCTTCCGACAAGTGGAACCAATACGGCGGTACCATTGGCGGCCCGATCATCAAGAACAAGCTATTTTTCTTCGGTGATTATCAGGGCACGAAGGAGACTACCGGCGTCACCAACACCCTTACCGTGCCGACGTCGCAGGTGGTCAGTACTTGTACCGCTCCGACGGGCATGTGTAACTTGAGCCAATACTTGAACCCCCTGATCGGTGGTGGGGGCCAAGTGTACCTTCCGAGCACGCAGAACCAGGGAGGATCAACTCCATACAACAATTCTGCCAATATAGTTCCCGGCAACTTGATTCCGGTTGCCCTGCTTTCACAGGGGGCGGTAAACATCCTGAAGCTGTTTCCCGCGCCGACCAATGGCAACTTGCTGAACAACTACATCGCGTCTGGGTCGGGTAGTTTTAAGCAGAATGCCTTCGATACCCGCATAGACTACGATGTGAACCAGAGCAATCAGATCTACGGCCGGTTCAGTCTCGCCTACTTCACTCTCTCTGGTAATCCTTCGCTGGGCGCCCTTGGTGGCGTCGGCTTTGGCCCGGGCCCTGGCCTGGCGGGAAGCTCGAACGTACACAATTACAGTGTCGCCTCGGGCTGGACCCACACTTTCAGCCCATCATTCCTGATGGACGTGCACTTCGGGTGGCTCCATTACAACCCGCAGACCGCGTTCTGGGACCAGGGTCAGACTCCGATGACCGGGTTCGGTATTCCCGGACTCAATACCATGGCGCAACCGCTGTTCACCTCGGGCCTGTCGTACTTCAACATGGGCGGCAACGGCCAAACCGGCAACCAGACTATCTCTGACTTCGGCAATGGACTGGGTGTGCAGCGTTGCAATTGCCCGTTGACGGAGAGAGAAAACCAATACCAGTGGGTTGCGAACTTTACCAAGATACATGGCAACCACACCTTCAAATTTGGCGTTGATTTCCGCTATGCCAACAACCTTCGTATTCCCAGCGATCAGAACCGCGCCGGCGAACTGACGTTCAGTCAGAACTCCACTTCGAATCCTGCCGACTCAAGCAGCCCGGGTGGACTCACGCTGGCCACATTCCTGTTGGGCGATGTCACCCACTTCGATCGTTACGTCAGCAGCAGCTTGAATGCCTCCGAGCACCAGTACCGCTTCTTCGCGTATGGTCAGGACACCTGGCGCCTCACCCCGAAGCTCACCCTGAGTTACGGACTGCGTTGGGAGCTGTACACTCCGGAAGCGGTTAACGCCAAGGAAAACGGCGGTTTCGCCAACATCGTCAACGGCGTTATCCGGGTCGCAGGAGTCGGACCCTTTGGCTTGAATGGCAACATCAAGAACCAGTTGTATGACTTCGCACCGCGCTTTGGAATTGCTTACCAGATGTACGACAAGACCGTCATTCGCGCCGGCTTCGGCATGAGCTATGACATTGGCGTCTTCGGTTCCAACTTCGGTCACACCGTCACGCAGAACCTGCCGGTGTTGGTGTCGCAGCAGGTCAATGCCAGTACCTTCAACGGGAACAGCAATTCCGACAGCTACGCTCCTGCGTTCGCCCTTTCAAATAGCGGCTACACAAGTACTCTGCCGGGAGTTGTCGTGACCGCTCCTGCTTACGTATTTCCCACGGTTCCCTCAAGTGGGGTGCTGCCTTTGCAGGGTCCCAACGGGCAGGTTTCGCCCCGAGTTCGGCCGCTGGCTCAGGTTGTGCCGTACATCTACGCCTACAACCTCACAGTGCAGCAGCAACTCGGCAAGACAACCAACCTGTCTATCGCCTACGTTGGCAACATGGGCAGGCACGGCTTTGTGGGTGACGGCCCGAACTATAACGTCAACCAGCCTTACGCGAATGGAGTGCGGCCCCTCCTGAACAACTTCTCTTATCCTGGATATGTCGATCCGACGACGGGCGGAGTGCTGACCTGCTGCAACCAGGACATCAGCAACTATTTTGGCAACAACGCCAACTCCTTCTACAATGCCTTGCAGGCCGTGCTGACGAAACAGTTCTCGGGTGGGCTGCAGTTCATTACACACTTCACCTGGTCAAAGTCAACGCACTATGACGGCAACTATTTCGCGGACGTTCCCGCGGTCGCGTACGGTAACTACGACCAGAGCCGACCCCTGGTTTGGGTTTTCAATGCTGTGTATCAGCTGCCGTTTGGCAAGGGCAAGCAGTTTGCAAGCGGCGCGAGCGGGGCTTGGAACTATATCATCAGCGGCTGGCAAATCACGGACACCACGAACTGGAGCAGCGGCCTGCCTTGGACGGCTACTCTGAATAGCTGCGGGTCGGAGATCAACTCGGAAGCGCCGTGCCGGCCCAACAAGGGTACCGGTACTTTCATCACGGGGACCCAGGGATTTAATCCCCTCACCCACACGGTTCGGTACTTCACACCGACCACCGTGGGTGGAGTGTGGCTTGATCCTGGTTCGGGTCAGATCGGCAACGCCGGCTTTGACCAGCTGTACGGACCGAGGATCTTCACCAGCGACATGTCGATCTCCAAGGACTTCCGGCTCACCGAGCGGTTCGACTTGAAGTTCCAGATGGACGCGTTCAACGTCTTCAATCACCCTGCGCTGAACTTCTCCAACACCCAAAGCGGCGGTGGAACTTGCGTGGCCTCAGGTCCTGTGACCGGTGCCTGCGGTGCGAATAATGGCACCATCCAGGACATCGCGTGGGGCACGACGATGCGTCAGTTGCAGTTTGGCTTGCACCTGTTCTTCTAACCGGTGTCCAGGAAATAGACCACGGGAGGGAGTCTTCGGGCTCCCTCCTTTTCTTTTGTGCCTTTCGCAGAGGCCTAGCTAGGCTCCGTCCGTGGCGCTAACCCTTCTCTGTAGCACGGGATGGTGGCATTTCCCTGGGGAGTAACTGCTGCCTAATCTGACAGGGACGCGCTGCGCACAGAGGCTGCGCAAGCTCGATATCATCGGCGACATACAGATCGCGGCGCCGTCATGCCGACTTCGCTTCACCGAGCACGCAGGCGCGGCCGTGCCAGCCCACCTGCACGACCTTGCCATCCTCGACCAGCACGGGAACGGAAGATTGGCCTTGCGCCAGGGCCAGCAGACGTTCGCGGGCCGTGAGATCTTCCTCAACGTCGTATTCGACGAACTCGGAGCGTTTCCATTCGAGCCACTCGCGCATCTCCTGCGTGTAAGGGCAGCTCGACGTTCCAAAGAACTCAAGCTTGGCCACGGTAGAGCACCTCGATCGACTCGCGAATGATGTGGTACATGGAAGCTTGGACTTCCTGAATGCGGGGAATATAGTCGCAATGGACCACCAGAGGGAAGTCTGCCAGTTGCCGGCGTTTGATTTCTCCACCGTCGTAACCGAGCAACGCCACGGTCAGCAGGTCCCGCTTGCGAGCCTCCTCCAGCGCCATGATGATGTTGCGCGAGCCTCCGCTGGTGGAGATGGCGATGGCCACATCGTCGGGTTGTGCCTGAGCGATAAGCTGGCGAAGGAAAATGACGTCAACGCCCACGTCATTAGCAACCGCGGTAATATTGGCAGGCTCCAACGAGAGCGAGACCGCGGGAACAGGCTGATAACCCGGGGGAGGAAGCACACAATCCATCGCCCAATCGTTGGCATCGGTGGCCGATCCTCCGTTGCCGAAGAGAATCAGTTTTCCGCCTCGTAAAACCCGCCCATGGATGGCTTGCGCCACGTTGCCAATTTGTTCCGCCTGCTCCAAAGCCAGACGGTTGCGCAGGGTGGCATCGTCGTTCACCTTCATCCGGATGGAAGCCGCGACCTCGGCCAGCAGGCCTCCGGTTTCCTGTTTATCCTGGCCCAGAAAGGGATAGAGAAACGCGGTATCGCCGAGTTCATGTCCAAGTTCGCGATGCTCGAAGAAGACGTGAACAGTCTCCCACAATGTGTGATAGAGCATCTCGATAATTTCCTGATGAATGAAGGCATCCTGGGTCGCAGCTCCCACAGAGTAAGAGCCAACTCCTACACAGTCGGATACAACTCCCACAGAGTGGGACTCATCGGATCCCGGCAGGGCAAAGGTGAGGGCGCCGTGCTGATTGGCCTCCTGGAGCGTGGCCCAGACTTCGGAGTCGCCCTCCGGAGGCCCGAATCCCATGACGATGTCTTCGGGGCGGAGGATGCTTTCCATCCAGGGCCGAAACAGGATGGAGAGATCGAGGGCCGGCAGGGCGCGCTTGCCCACGATGACGGGATGAACGAACTCGACCGACACATGCTGGGCGTCGGTGGCATAGGGTCCGCGGCCAAAGGCCAGCAACCGGCCCCCGCGCAGGAAGCGCTCCGACATCTCGCGGCAGGCGACTGCCAGACGACCGGCTTCGCGGGCGAAAAAGCTCTCGCAGAGCTGGTTGCGTTGCAGCAAGCGCTCCTCGACGAGACTAGCGAGTTGGCATCGGGTTGGCATGTCCTTTCCAGCAGCTCAACAATGGGACTGTCGATCCCCCTCCCCTCCTTCCGCCTCTTGTTATCTGCAGCTTGCGCTGAATCTATCCATAAGTAATTGAATAAGAACTACTTATCACCGATTTCAGAGTGCTAATCATGATTATCATGATAATCAACCGCAGTGATTATCGTGATTATCATGATTAGCACGATTATCACCGCTAACGGGAAGCAGCAGGACCGAGACTCACTGCTGGGCAGCGCTCGGGTTGTCAAAGGTCGTCGTCCCGGCGCCTACTAAAGCAGGTCGCAACGGACAGAGACACTAAGCCTCTGGTGGGCAATCTACGCTTCCGGGCGCCATTGTCAGTGAGCTGCATCACACCTCAGCAGATCCGCGGCAGCGGATCGCCCACCAGCATGTCGATAATTCTGCTGCCTCCGTATTCCGTCGTGATCAGCACCGAACCGGCAGGCTGTTCGCACACCTCGCCGACGAGGACTGCTTCGCCACCCCCATCTGTGCGGCGCAACTGGTTGAGCGCCAGCTCCGCATACTCAGGAGCCACCACCGCCAGGAACTGTCCTTCATTGGCAATGTGCAAGGGATCGAGGCCGAGCAACTCGCAGGCACCCCGCACCGAGTCCCGGACGGGAATCCGCTCCTCGCGGAGGTGGATGCCCAGCCCACAATCGCGGGCAAGTTCATTAAGCGAGGTTGCAACGCCGCCGCGCGTGGGATCGCGCATCCAGCGAATACCGGGCCCGGCCACCCGCGCCATGGCTTCAACCAAAGGAAATACCGAGCGCGTATCGGAGCGGAGGTCCGCTTCCAGGTCGAGTTCACCCCGCGCCAGCAGAATCGTGATTCCGTGGTCGCCAATGGGGCCGGAGAGCAGGACCTTATCGCCCGGACGTACCGACCGAGGATTGAGGTGCACGCCGGACAGGAAAGAGCCAACGCCGGTCGTGGTGATGTACATCCGGTCGGCCATGCCGTGCTCGACGACCTTCGTGTCGCCGCCGACAATCGTGACATGGGCTTCCCGGGCCGCTTCCGCCATGGCGCGGACTTCCGCCTCCAGAACGTCCGTCGGCAAGCCGGCCTCCAGGACGAACGTGACGACGATGGACTCGGGCCTTGCTCCCGACACCGCAAGATCGTTCACGGTGCCATTGATCGCGAGTTCGCCGATGGAGCCTCCGGGGAAGCTCAGTGGCTTTACAACGAAGCAGTCGGTGGTAATGGCGATTCGCGCTCCGGCGATTTCGAGGGCAGCGGAATCGCCTAACGGCTCCTTGTCGGAGGCAAAGAGAAGAGGAGCGAATAGCCCTTCGATCAATCGCCGGCTGGCGATTCCGCCCGCGCCGTGCGCCATTTCGATTTGCGGTTCACGAAAGCGGACCTTGGCTGGCGCCTTCCCGGTTGCAGCGTCCGGTTTCAGGCCGGCCACGCCAGGCTGGCTGCCATTGCCTTGCGGTGTTCGTAGTTGTAGTAAGCTGCGCACGATCCCTCCGACGACACCATCAACGCTCCCACCGGATGTTCAGGAGTGCATTCCCTGCCAAACAGCTTGCACTGCGCCGGCTTCAAGACGCCCTTGAGCACTTCGCCGCACTGCGCCGCCTTAGGATCGGTGACCCGCACTCCGGGAACGCTGAAGCGTTGTTCACTGTCCCACTCCGCATAGGTGTCGCGGATGCGCAAGGCTGACTGAGAGATGAATCCCAAACCGCGCCATTCAAAGTAAGGACGCAGTTGGAAGACCTCGGCCATGGCGCGGAGAGCGGCGCGGTTTCCTTCCCAGGGAACGACGCGCTTGTACTGGTTCTCCACTTTGGCTTCGCCGGACCTCAGTTGACGCAGCAGCATGACAATCGACTGCAGCAGGTCGAGCGGCTCGAAGCCGGAGACCACGATCGGTTTGTGCTCGTCCGTTGCAATCCATTCGTAGGGACGGCAACCGATGACCGTGGAAACATGGCCGGGTCCGATAAAGCCGTCAAGCCGCATGTCCGGCGAATCCAGGATGGCGCGAATGGCCGGAATGATGGTTACGTGGTTACAGAACAAAGAGAAATTGTGGACGCCTTCGGCCTTGGCCCGCATCAGCGTAAGGGCGGAGGAAGGCGCGGTGGTCTCGAAGCCAATGGCGAAGAACATGACGTGCTTGCTGGGATTGGCCCTGGCAAGCTTGAGCGCGTCCGACGGTGAATAGACAATGCGGACATCCATGCCACGCGCCTTGTGCTCGAGCGGACTGCCTTGCGTTCCCGGCACACGCATCATGTCGCCGAATGCGGTGAAGATCACGTCGGGCGACTGGGCGAGGGCAAGCCCGTCATCGATTCTGCCCATGGGGAGCACGCAGACCGGACATCCGGGACCGTGGATGAGTTCGATGTTGGAAGGAAGAATGTCCTTCAGGCCGAACCGGTAAATCGCGTGCGTGTGTCCGCCACACACTTCCATAATACGATAGTGCCGGCTGGGATCGGCGAGGCGACGGATTTCCTCAGCAGTTCTGGTGATTACTTCCGGATCGCGAAACTCATCCACAAATCTCATAGTTGCTCCGGCCTGTGCCCCCCATGAGCATCCGGTCTCTTTCCGAGAGTCGTATACGAATGCACGGTACGTCCTGGAGGTCTTCCGGTCACGACGGCTTCCGGTCGTCCAAACCGTCAAGTCCATACCCTCGCACTTCCTGCATGGCCTGTTCGTCTTCGCCCAGGATCATGAGGGTCTGCATCTGGTCGAGGGCATCCTGCTCGCTGATCTTGCTCATCGCAAAGCCGACATGGATGAGGACCCAGTCCCCAGAAACTGGCAAGTCATCCTGCAGCAGCCCAAGGTCGACCTTGCGCCGCACGCCGGCTACCTCCACCGTAGCCAGATGCGGAGTGCCGGGAAAGAGCTCGACAATCTTTCCGGGTATGGCTAGACACATTGAGTTACCTCCGCGCCGTTCATTCCTGCTTGCGGGCGACAATGTCAAAGGAGAATTTTACTTCGTCCTTCACCTTGAGCCCGCCTCCGATGGCGGAAACCGGTTTGATGTTGTAATCCGACTGCCTCAGGGAGAACTCCCCGAAGGCACGAAGCATATCACCCGTGACGGCCACGCGGGCCGGAATCGTCAGACCGTTGGTCACTCCGTGCAAAGTCAGACTTCCGTGCAAGGTAATGGAGTATTGTCCATTTCCCGGGTTGTTTCCCGAAACCCGGGAGCAGTCATAGACGATTTCCGGATACTTGGAGCTCTCGAGCACGTTGTCCTGCATCTCGCGCTCGATTTCGCGCCGGTCTTTATCGCTGACGTCGTCGGTGACCCCGAGCGAGGCGGCCTTGACGGTGACGTGCAGCGAAGCACTCTCCAGCCTATCGGGACTGAACTGGGCCTCGCCCGCGAAGTCGCGGATGGCGATGGTCGGGCTGTGTCCAAACGCGGAAAGCATTCCGCTGGCAAACGCCCGGACCGTGAACCTGCTGATCCTGGCGTCGATGACGTAGCGAAGGGCCGGGGCCGTTGCTCCCTGCGGTGCAAGGGCGAGAGTCAGCGCCACTTCTCAGGTCGATACTTTCAGGCAAGAGAAAACCTCTCCTTCTGGTCAGGAGTGCTGGGAAATCAATGCGAGTCCCACCTACATGGACCGCAGTCGCATATAGCGTTCAATGTCGGGCAGCACTCCTGCTCCCAGGTTCCCGACACCCACTTTGCTCAAGAAACGCTGGGCACTGGGATTGGAGAGGATCAAGCCTGCTCCGAAAACCATGAGCGCTATGCCGCTCAGCATGAACAGAGTCTCCCTGTCGCTGGAATTTCCGTTGTTCGCATGAATCAATTCTGTAGCCACCGCCGTCTCCTTTCTACGATTGTGTTTCACGCGTTTCTGGTTGGCCAATTTCCGGCCAGGATCTTGTCGATCACCGAGTCGAGCAAATCCACTGCTTCATCTACCGCTTTTCCCACCGGTTCGCTCAGTCCCATCTGGCCTTCTTCGGGACCCAGCGTTGCCGGCTCGCATCCCACCAGGAGAATCCCTTTCAGAGGAGCGCCCATGGATGCCGCCATGCGTAGCACGTTCATCGGATTCATGCCATGGGTATCGACGCCGGCCTGTGGCGACTCCTCGGAACCGAAAGCGTCCACATCGGGCTCGAGGATGGAGATTGTGCCCGGCGTTTGTCCATGCGGAAAGGCATCAACGAGGATGGTGGTCTTGTATCCGTCTTGCAGCGCGTAGGCAAGGTCAAAGCCGCGGATGCCGAAGTCCGCTACCCGTACGGCAGCCGGCAGCTTTCGTGCGGCCAGTCGCCGGACCACTTCCACCCCAAATCCATCGTCCCCAAGAAAAATGTTGCCGATCCCCGCAATCAGAATGCTGGGCTTTTCTGTTGCCTGGTCTTGTGCGGCGTTCTGCGTCGGTAGAGGTTCCACTTCTTCGGGATCGAAGAAGAAGCGGTGGCCCGGCTGCCGCAGCAGTCCCATGTCCCTTCCGGGATCGTTGTCGAGGACCACGCAAACATGAAGCTTGCCTTCGTAGTCCTGCTCGAGGGCTTCGATGGTCGCAGTCTGGCCGGCGAGCGCGATGTCCAGCACATCGCCACCCTTGCGAGGATGCAATCGGACACGGTCGCCTGCTCTCACCGGAACTCCCGGCGATCTCCAGATGGTCCACCGGCGTCTTGTCCTCGAGGAGTTGCCATTCCCACTCGTTCATTGGGAATCCTCCTTCAGCGGACGCAGCCCCCGCAAGACGCCGTGCAGCTTCATGAGTTGCTCCGCCGGCAGGGTCTCGGTGCGCTCCAGCATCTGCCGCGCCCGCTCGTCCGACTGCCGCATCTCGAGCTTCTCTTCGTCGGTCATGGTCATGATGCGGAGCGAGAGTATTTCGTCGATCTCCGTTCCATCGAATAGATCGCCGACGCTTTCGGGAGCGATCTGAGGGTAGTCGTACAGGATGATCGGTGAAGACAGCATAGTGTCGCGCTGGCCTTCCTCGCCCACCAGCACTGGGAAGGCTCCAACATTGCGACACTCGGCCGCGATCTCACGCAGGGCTTCGGGAGGGTCGAGCAGCGAGACAAACTCTCCTCCCTGCACGCCAAGGAGGAGGTGGGCCGAGACCAGCGACCGCAACAATGCGTCCTCGCGGCTGGTGTGATCGGCGTCGCAGAGAGGTGTGACGTTCTTGACGCGAATAACAAGGCGGTAAACGCCTTCGGTAACCGGGTGCATGGCGACGTAAATTGCACCGTCAATGGCCTCCTGCGTTCGCAACATCTGCCCTACTACTCTGCCACTGCTCTCGGATAACGGCTCGGTTGTCTGGCTCGCCGGCAAGCTGAATGGCTGCTGCAAGGGCTGGCGGATCAACATCTCCGCGGTGCTTTCGGGAACTGCTAAGTTCGCCGTTCGACGGCTTCCTCCCAGGAATAGAACTTCTGCCCGTCAACCTCCAGGCTCTGGACTGGCAAGAAGACCGCCCCGTTCGTACGCCTGCGATTGAGTGCGGGCGTAACTCGCTCCTCCACGGAACGAGCGCTCAACTGCAGGAACCGGAGATGCACCTCGATGGTTGTTTGAGCGGACCCTTGCACCAGACATTCCGTCTGCATGACCCAGGGATCGGAGCCCCTCTGGGCTTCGCTATAGGGTTGCGGATAGACAACCCCAAAGTTGAAGCGCTGCTGGTTCTTCACCGCCGAGGGCCGATAGGGATACAGCATGTATCCCTCGTACAGCACGGCCTTGGCAATCCTTTCCACCGCCGCCCGGTTCATGACCGCACCTTCTCCTCAATGTTTGAGAGCACACTTTCGACGGTCTCCTCCCACGTGGGAATGCCGCGTTCAACCTTATAGCGATGGAGTTGCTCGAAAACGTCGCGACGCAGGCAAAGCCATGCGCTGTTTGGGTAGTAGGTGTCCATCAACTCTTTCCAAATCCTCAACGGCAGCTTGAAGCGGACTTCCTTGTCCCACGGAATCAGCATGACCTGGAGCGCTCCGTCGCCTCGCGCGTAGAAGACGGTCCCACTGAATTGCAGCAGAAGCGGGATTTCGCCGTGGGAGAGGCCGGCGAAGTACTTGGTTGTGGCCACATTGAAGTCGAAGGTGCAGGGCACGGGAAGATCGACCTCAGTCGCGCCAACGAATGCAGGCACGATGGCGCTGGCATGGGTCCACAGCAAGGTGCGCAGCGTCTGGCCCCAGCGCTCCGGTTCACCGAACAGGTCTCGGAGCCCCTCCTGCTCCTCAGGGGTGTAGCGCCGGCGAGTGGCTTCGATCTGAATCTGGCAGCGTAACGCAACGGTATGGATGGTTTCTTCCGGGTCGGCATTGGTCAGCCGAAGCTTGATCGCGAGCTGAGGCGCCACTGCAAAGGGAACCACCTCAGCGCGCTCCACGTGGAAGCTCAAGTCAGGCATGAGAGCCTCCACTCGCAACTACAGCACTTGCTCTTCAGTTCTTCGAAGAAACCTGCGATCTCCTGCCAGACCTCCGTTCCGCCCGAAAACCCTTTCCAGTGCATCCGAATCAAGCCGACCAGTTTGTAGCACTCATCGATCGGCAGAAGGTAGTATTCGGGAGTCGAGAATCCGCGGGAGTGTCCGATGCGGTTCACCAGCAGAGCTTCAACGTCGGCCTCCATCGCGTTGAGTTCGGGATTGTCCTGCACGATTTCCGTCCAAGCCTCCAGGGAAAGCAGGGATTCGGTCGCGCCCGCGGGACTGGGATACATCGCGACCATTCTTCCCTCCGGAGAGCTTCTGAAGAAGAAGGCCATGTTGATGGGAATCATCAAACTGTCCCACTGCGCGTCGGTCATTCGGAAATTCGTCAGAAAACGTACGTACCGGGGCACGCGCTTGAACTTCGCTCCTGCCTTTCCGCTGAACAGCAGGGCACAGGCATCGCAAGCGCAGAGCAACTTCCGGCCTATGGGCTCGAGCAAGTGCGGGTGCTGGGACGCGAGCGCTACGCTGCACAGCTCGCAGTGCTCGACGTTCTGCGGCCGTCGCGCAAACTGGCGAAGCGCACCGAACGCGCTCTCGTGGCCCCGGAATTCTTGTGCAGCCATGATCAACTCACCGCTGGCAGCTCGGCTGCGTTTTGCTCGCGCGACGACCTTGCTTCCATCCCTAGAGATTGGCTGGCCACTCCGGACAATTGAGAATGGCTCCCTAGCAATTTGTCGAGCGATACGAAGCCGTCGGCCGGCTTGCCTTCGAGGCCCTCGACCACGATGGAAGCAAGGTCAGGAGCAGCTTCGTAAATGGCTTCCTCAACCGTTGACTGGAGCGTGTCGCCGGTGGAAGCACAACTGTGTCCCGCAAGACCCAGTCGCAACCGGACGATTCCGTCTTCGGTTCCGAGCAACTCGACCTCGCCGCCGTTGCGTTGCACTTTGGGCCGGACCTGCTCCACGGCCCTGGTCACGCGAGTCTCCAGGTCGTCGGGATGTAATCCGTACAAGACCAGGAGACTGCTGACCAAGTGGATCGCGGCCAAGTTCATCGATGAGACGCAGGCCCGGGTCGCCGGTCTTCGCTACGATCTCCAAGGCCCGGTCGAGGCCGGCGCCATGGAATTCCATCAGCAGTTGCACGAGCTCTCTAGTGGAAGCTCGCACACTGGGATCGGCAATCGAGTCGATCTCCTGGACCAGCCCGCCGATTCTCTGAAGGCGATGCTGTAGTTCTTTGTTCTCGGACATTCCGCTCCTGTTTCGCTGGAAATGAAGAGGAGTGGGCCCGGCAATTGCATGTCTCGAACCGATTGAATTCGCCACCTACAACTGCGCCGCTCACTCCTCGCTCTGCAACGGCCGTGCCTAGAGTTGCAGACCAAACATCGGAGAATGGCGGGTTTGCAGTACCTTGCCATTCCCCAGATACATATGCACGCCACACGGCAGACAAGGATCAAAGCTGCGGACCGCTCGCATGATATCAATTCCTTTGAACTTGTCGGGGCCATTCTCCTCGAAAATGGGCGTGTTCTGCACCGCGTCCTCGTACGGTCCGGGAGTGCCATACACATCGCGCGGATTGGCATTCCAGGGGGTCGGAGGATAGGGGTGATAGTTGGCAATTTTCCCCTCTCGAATCACTACGTGGTGCGACAGAACGCCACGCACAGCTTCGTGGAAGCCGCAGCCAATGGCCTCTTCGGGCACTTTGAAATCGGACCAGGTCTTGGTCCGGCCGGCATGCAGTTCTCCCAACGCCTTTTCCACGAAGTGCAGGGCCGCAGCGGCAGAATACGCCTGGAAGTAAGTCCGAGCGCGGTCCCGTTCGATGGCGTTGCTCCACTTCGGGATCTTCCATTCGAACTCCACCTCCGGCAGCGACGCGGTCTTGGGCAGATAAATCTTGACGCTGTTGCCAGTCGCCTTAAGGTAGCCGATGTCGACCAGTCCGGCACGAGCGGTTGACCAGAAACGAGCAATCGGTCCACCCCCAGTGTCGAGCGCGAGGTGCTCACCGGTCTTCTTGTGATACCAGCGCGGCGACATGACCCAGGTGTACTTGCCCGCGAAATCGCGCTTTTGCGGCTTTGGATTCGTGGTCTGGTTCCAGGGATGACGTTTGTCCACCGGGTTCCCGAGAGGATCGTTCCTCACGAAGGTTTCGCCGTCCTCCCAGTCATCGTAGTAAGAGCTGCCCAGTAGGATGCGGATGTTCAGGTTGATGTCCACCAGGTCAGTGGTCACCAACTCTCCATCGACCACCACGCCCGGGGTGACGAACATCTTCTTTCCCCAGTTGGACATGTTCTTGTAGGTGTAGTCGCAGTGGTCTGGGTCGTTAAACGATCCCCAGCAACCTAGCAAGATTCGGCGCTGACCAACCTGTTCGTACCCCGGGAGCGCTTGATAGAAGAAGTCAAACAAATCGTCATGCAGAGGCACGACCTTCTTCATGAACTCCACGTACTTCATCAACCGCACCAGGTAGTCGGTGAACAACTGGACGGTCGGCACGGTCCCGACGCCACCCGGATAGAGGGTTGACGGATGCACGTGACGGCCTTCCATCAGGCAGAACATCTCGCGAGTCATGCGGCTCATTTGCAGAGCTTCGCGGTAAAACGCGCCGGTGAACGGATTCAAGGCGCGCATGATGTCGGCGATGGTGCGATAGCCGTGCAAGTTGGAATGCGGCGAGGCGGTCTTTTCGGCTTTGGCCAGAACGCCGGGATTGGTTTCCTTCACCATCTGTTCGCAAAAGTCCACGCCAACCAGATTGTCCTGAAAGATGTTGTGGTCGAACATGTACTCGGCCGCTTCGCCGAGGTTAACGATCCATTCCCCCAGCGCAGGTGGCTTCACGCCGAACGCCATGTTCTGCGCATAGTTCGCGCATGTGGCATGGTTGTCGCCGCAAATGCCGCAAATACGGCTGGTGATGAAGTGAGCATCGCGCGGGTCTTTGCCCTTCATGAAGATGCTGTAGCCGCGAAAAATCGACGAGGTACTGTGACACTCGACGACGTGTCGGTTGGCAAAATCGATCTTGGTAAAGATGCCGAGACTCCCCACGATGCGGGTGATGGGGTCCCAATTCATTTCCACAATCTGTTTCGACTTGCTGGGAGCCTCTCTATCGGTAGCAGCTATTGTGCCCATTGCGGTCGCTCCTCCTCTTCTCTTTAGTAGTGTCGGTTAGGCTCTCGAGTGATAACCGGTGGTGAGCTCAGCGCGGGCATGCCGCCACTTTGGCTCCTTGTTGAGAGTTGCCTGAGTCAGCGAGCGCAGTCCCCTGACTGCGCGGCCGAACGCGCTGGCACTTCCTGTGGAAACTCTGGCGCCGGGAGGTTCATCCATGAACGGCATGAACTTGTCAGGAAAGCCCGGCATGGTGCACCCGATGCAAATGCCTCCTACGTTGGGACAGCCGCCAATACCGGCCATCCAGCCGCGTTTGGGCACATTGCAGTTCACCACCGGTCCCCAGCATCCGAGCTTCACGATGCATTTGGGAGAACCGTATTCGGTGGCGAAGTCGCCCTGCTCGTAGTAGCCTGCCCGGTCGCAGCCTTCGTGAACCGTGCTGCCGAACAGCCATTTGGGCCGCAGTTGGTCGTCGAGCGGAATCATCGGCGCCAGTCCGGCGACCTGGTACAGCAGGTAGAGCACGGTCTCCATGAAGTTGTCAGGCTGCACCGGGCAACCCGGAACATTCACGATGGGAACCCCGGCCTTTGATCGCCAATCCCAGCCCAGAAAATCGGCCAGGCCCATGCAGCCGGTTGGATTCCCCTGCATGGCATGGATTCCACCATAGGTCGCGCAGGTGCCGATGCCGACCACCGCCAGCGCCTTCTGGCTCAGACGCTCGATCCAGTCGGTCGTCTTGATCGGCTGGCCGGTGGTCGTGTCAGTCCCCATAGCAGCCCAATAGCCATCTTTGTCTTGGTGGATCTTCTCGTTCGGGATCGACCCCTCAACCACCAGCACAAAAGGATCGAGTTTGCCTTCCTCGGCCAGGTAGAAGGGCTTGAGGAAGTCATCGCCGCATTCGTAAGCCAGTACTGGATTGTGCAAATGCACTTTAGGAAGGCCCGGTATAGCTCCGAGTAGAACATCTTCGATGCTGGGTTGTGTCGCCGCGGTGATGGAAACCGAGTCTCCATCGCAGCCCAGACCGGCCGTTACCCAAATAATATGTACTTCCGCAACGGCCGGCTTTTTCTGCGTGGATCGGCCGTACGGAACTGTTTCTGCTGCCATGGTTGGATTCTCCTTTCCAACTTCAGTTCCAAGTGTTCATAGGCGGAATACTGCCAATACCTGTTCTTTCCGAGTTCACACGCAGAGTCGGCCAAGGATCTGTCAACCTACGTGTGAAAACCATTCCAAGCTGGTCAGAGTTTGAAAAGTCTTTTGGTGCCCCACGCACCTATGGAAACAGCATCGGGGAAAGGCGAGGACTTCACAACCTGATTTCGGGTTGGGGAAAGTCACCGGAAGGTGTATAGGGGATTCCCCGATGTTCGCAGCCAGGCCAAGGATTACGCCACGTTCTCGTTCATCACCCACTGAATGGCGTGTTGCACCAGTTCGCGTCCGTTCTTGAGCGACAACTTATCCTTAATATGTGCCTGATAAGACTCCACCGTCTTTACGCTGAGGTGCAATTCTTCGGCGATGGTGCGAGTGCTGTGTCCCTCGCCGATCAGGCGAAACACTTCGAGCTCCCGGTCGGATAGGTCAGCCAGGGGCGATTGCTTCGCGGTTGGTGAACCGCTGATGTAATGATGCAGGATCCTGTTGGCGACACGCTCGCTGACGTAGATCTCACGATTAAGAATCTGGCGCACGGCCAGCAGCACTTTCTCCGCCGCTTCGTGTTTCATGATGTAGCCGTTAGCGCCGGCGCGCAGGGCGCGCTCCGCATAGATCGATTCGTCATGCATGGAAAGGATGAGGACGGGCAGGCTCGGATATCGCAAGCGAACGTTCTTGAGCAATTCGAGGCCATCGGGGCCGTTCAAGGAGATATCGACGATGAGAATGTCGGGTTTCTCGGTGACGATTCCCTGCAGCTGCCGATGCCGCTTCTTCAGCCTCGCCACAAACCGTGAGATCGGGCTCTCGATTGATCATCTGCGCCAGTCCCTGGCGCACGATCGGGTGGTCGTCGACCACGAACACTCTCGATTTGCTCGCGGACCCGCTTTCCTGACGCTTGCTCATCGGGCTCATATCTTGGTTACTCCCGATTTCTGATCGGGAACTGGCACGTTACCACCGTTCCGTGCGGCTTGCCTTGTGCTATCTCCAGGCTGCCTCCGATCATCTTTGCACGGTAATTCATGATATGGAGACCCATGCCTTTGTTGCCCGCCGGCACCTTGCGGATACCAGAGCCGTTGTCGCTAATGGTAAGCGCTCCCCGGCCGTCGCTTGCGCCCAACGCGATGACGATGTGCCGGGCTTTCCCATGCTTGATCGCGTTGTTCACCGCCTCCTGGGTGATGTGGTAGAGATGCGTGGCCACATTGTCATCGTTAATCAGCACGGGTTCCATACATAGGAACGTGCAGGAGATTCCAAACAGGTTCTGCACTTCGCCGGCCCATTGTTGCAGGGCCGACATGAGTCCCCGAGATTCCGACAGGACAGGCAGAAGCCCGCGGGACAGGTCGCGGGTTTTCTCAATAGCCTGGTTCACCAGTCGGACAATTTTGGCGGCATCCGCGGCGTCGGGCAAGCCTTTCTCCGCTAACCTTTGCTCCTGCACCTTGCTCATGAATGCGATTCCGGTCAAATGCTGACCTAGCCCGTCATGCAGGTCCTGGCCGATCCGCCGCTGCTCGCGGACACTAATTTCGAGGACTGCCTGCTCCAGGCGCTTGCGTTCTGTGATATCGATTCCGGTGGCAATGACATAGGCCGGAGTTCCATGGTCACCGGGTAGCACGGTGCCCGACCAGGAAATCAAGCGGGGAGACCCATCGCGAGTGACCCAGTGGCTCTCATATTCGCTCTGCGCCAGGCCCGCGCGCATTTGCTCAAAGATCGCCCGGAAGCGATCGGCCTCATCGGTGACAGTGAACAATTCCCATACGTATTTGTACCGTACCTCCGCAAAGGTATATCCCGTGGTTCGTTCGCAGGCCCGGTTGAAGCGCATGATGCGTCCGGCTGGATCGAGAACGACGACCAAGGCACTCACGGTGTCAAGAATCGCCGAGACGACGTTGCGCTCCTGTTGTAACGCCTCTTCCGTTCTTTTCAAATGCGTGATATCGAATCCCACCCCGTGAATGAACCAAGGCCGGCCATCTTCCCTCCGGATCATCTTGGCTTCGCAGTGAAACCAGATGACTCGCCCGTCCCGCGCCAGCACGCGGTATGCAGACCGCAAGGGTTCGCCCGAAAGAAACAACTGTGCCGCTTCAACGCTCCATCGCTGTTTGTCGTCCGGATGGACCTGCTGGTACCAGCGGACCGGGTCTTGCAGCCACTCCTCTTGCGTGAAACCGAGGACTGCCTCAATCTGAGGGCTCACATAGGTCTCGCCGATTCTTTCGTCCAGGTAGGCCATGAATACGACGGCGGGAATCTGCTCGACCAGGGCGCGGTACTTTGCTTCCAGATTGGGGAGAGGCGTTTCCGCGAACTGTCGGGTTTTGACATCGGGGCCGTTGCCTCCGTAGGAAAAGGACGCGGTGCTCTCGAAGAATACGCCGCGCCAAGTCCTGCAGAACTGCTTCCGCCTCGAGATCGCCTGCGACCTGCGCGCTCAGGTCGGCAATGCGGTCGGCATCCTGGACCGCCAGTTGGGTGGCTTCGAGCAGAGCGTTCATATTTGCATCGTGCTCAGGGCTCATACTTAGATCAATCCGTAGGCTAGGGCTCGCGCCGCGACGCCGCGAATCCTCGAGCCGCATCCGTGCGGCGCCGCCAACTGGGTTCCTTGTTCAGCGAAACTTGTGTAAACCTGCGCAGAGCATGAATCGCCCGGCCGTACGTCTGGACCGCGTTGGAGGACAGCAACGAGCCCGGCGGCTGATTCATGAACGGCATGAACTTATCGGGGAAGCCTGGCATGGTGCAGCCGATGCAGATGCCACCGACATTAGGGCAGCCGCCGATTCCGCCCATCCACCCGCGCTTTCCGACGTTGCACTGCACCACCGGGCCCCAGCAACCGAGCTTGACAATGCACAGCGGCGAGCCGTACTCCTCAGCGAAATCAGCCTGCTCGTAGTAACCGCCGCGATCGCATCCCTCATGGACGGTCTGTCCAAACAGCCAGGTCGGCCGCAACGCTTCGTCAAGCGGGATCATGGGCGAGCGTCCCGCCGCCATATAAAGTAGATACAGCAAAGTCTCCATCATGTTGTCTGGCTGCGCTGGGCAACCCGGAACATTCACGATAGGGATGTTTGCGGTCGACCTCCATTGCCATCCCAGATAATCGGCTAGCCCCATGCAGCCGGTCGGGTTTCCTTCCATAGCATGAATTCCGCCGTAGGTGGCGCAGGTGCCGGCCGCTACCACCGCCCAGGCCTGGGGAGCGAGCCGGTCAATCCAGTCACACGTCAGGATGGGCTCACCTGTCTTCTGGTCCGTGCCCCACGACGCCCAATAACCTTCCGCCTTGTTGTGTTCGTTTGGAATCGAGCCTTCGACGACCAGGATGAATGGCTGAAGCTTGCCTTCCGCAGCCAGGTGGAAGGGCTTCAGAAACTCGTCTCCGTTCTCAATGGCAAGGAAAGGATTGTGGAAGTTAACCTTGGGAACCCATGGCAACGCGCCCATTACAACGTCTTCGATGCTGGGCTGGGTGGCGGCGGTCATGGCGATCGTGTCGCCATCGCACCCGAGCCCGGCCGTTACCCATAGGACATCGATTTCCGTGATCGGACTTTTGGGTCCGCTGGTGATCCTAGAATCCGCCATGGCGAACTCTTCCTCAAGCGCTCTCGTCTTGTTCCGCTTAAGCCAGAAAACCTAGTGGCGCACCGACTGACACGATACGAACCAGCTTCCCTGCAAACCTGCGTATTGTATACCGGATTCAAACTGCCTTGTCCGCTGAATGGAAGGGGAAAGAGGTTACTTGCCGGGAGGGGCTGCCCCTGCCCCCTGGGCAGGGCGAATGTCGCGTCCTTCCGCCCGGCCGAACAGAAGGTAGTGGAGCAGCGGGTTCATTCCTGTTTGCGCAACGTCGGAATATTGGCCGAGATACCAGGTCGAATCGAACTCTGGTCCTGGATCGCGTCGCAATAGCGCGGCGTTCCTCAAGAAGTCGTATGCGGGATCGAATCCTTGGGTCGAGACCTCGGGGTAGCGCTGGACATACCACCCCGGGTCGAACAACGGCGACCTTCTTATGATCTTAAGATGCCGGCGTTCCCGAAGTCTTTGACGAATAGGTTGTAGAAGGCCAGTGTTCTGATGAGAGGTCAGAGCGGCGATGACATGTCTTAACGTGGTCTCCAGCTGGCGGCTTCTTTCCAACGCATCCGCAAGCACTGCTTCTGCCTGCGCAGCTCTGGCCTGGCCGGTCGCGGCCTCAGCGCGGGCTTCCAAGACTCCGGCCCGAGCTTCCGTACGTTCGAACTCAGCCTGCAGGCGTTGCGCATCCGCGTCCGCCGCCCGGGCCAGGGCCATCGCGGCTTCAGCTGCGCGGCTTCCAGGGCTACGGTGCGCGCTGCCGTTCGTTCACGTTCGGCTCGCTCCCGTTGCGCATCTGCGTCCGCCGCGCGGGCAAGCGCGTTCGAAGCCTCGGCGAGGGCGTCAAGCGCCTCGGCACGCGCTTCAGCCGCGCGTTGCGCCGATCGAGCTCGTAGCTGCCGTTCAGCAAAATCATGGCGAGCGATTTCCGCTCGCAGCTCCTCCAGCTTGGTCTCCAGGTCCGCCTGCAATTGAACTGCGTTTGCCGAATCCTGTTGGGCGGTGCCTTCGGCTCCTTGGGGCGCGTCCGCTTTCATATTTTGGGGATCGTGCTGGTGCCGCTCTTCTGGTTTGACTTTGTGCAAGACAGTTCCTCGTCACTTCGCAGACAGCAATCCTTCTACGAGCGCACTGTTGCAAGTTCCGCGCGGGTTTTCTGACCACGCGGCGGAAAAACCGGTATCGAAGCCAGGTCCCACGCGAATAGCAGGTTGGGATTGTGAAAAGGGTCGCCCGTGTCTGCCAACCTTCCCCAGGTTGCTCGAAAACGTTGCTTCTCACGAATTCCTTGCTCCAGCGCCGGCCCGACGCACGAATCCGGTCTTGAAGCCGACTCATGATGAATCAGTTCGGCAAAGGGAGTCCAGATTATTTTGTAGCCCAGATCGCCCAGCCGCAGGCAGAGATCAATATCGTTGTAGGCAACCGGCAGGTTAGTCTCATCCAGGCCGCCCCCTTCTTCGTATACCGCATGTCGAATCGCCATGCACGCGCCAGTAACCGCCGAGAGTGTCCGCGCCACACTCAGCTGGTTCAGGTAACCAGGTTCGAATCGGTCTACCAGGCGCTGTAGGTGCACGACCGCGCCATCAGGACCTAGGACGATTCCTCCGTGTTGCAAGCGTCCATCGGGATACAAGAGTTTTGCTCCGACCGCGCCCACTTCAAGCCGGACAACGTGCGATACCATCTCGCCAAGCCAGGGAGGCGAAATGACCTCGATGTCATTGTTGAGGAGCAACAGGACATCGCCCTGGGCCTCCCGTGCGGCGGCATTGTTGATGGCCGAATAATTGAATATGCCTGGATGCTGTAAAACGCGGACGCGGCGATCCTTGTCCGGGATGGCCGCTAGGAAGGCCAGAGTGTCGGGGTCCCGGCTGTCGTTGTCCACGATCAGCAGTTCCAGGCGCGAATAGTCCGTGCGATTAAGCACTCCGTCGACGCATCGCTGGAGCAGATCTACACGGTCGCGCGTGGGTACGATGATGGAAACGAAAGGCTTCGGGTGCGGTAGCTGCCGCACCACGCGGATCGTTTTTGTGCCCGGCGCCGCTGGCATGAATTCCGCGGATGGTTCTCCGCAGGAGCGGAGATGTTCGCTAAGGATTCTGCTGGCTGTATCGGCAATGGCTGGCTCAGACCCGTCTCCGCTCTCTTTCTTGCGCCGGTGATAACCAACGAAAGGCAGATGCCGGATGCGATCGTCGGTGAGCACCGCCGCTGCTCGCAATAACAGGTCCCAAAAGCTCGCATCTCCAGCGCTCTCTCTCAGTTCACCAAGGTGCTGGAGCAGGGTGCGGCGAAAAGCGGCGAACTGGCCCACATAGTTGCCGGCCAATAGCAGGTCACGGTCCCAGCCCGGCTTGAACCTGGGCTCCTGTCGTAGACCGGATGAATCGATGGAATCTTCGTCGGTGTAGAAAATGTCCGCGTCGTCATCCGCGGTAATTGCGGTTGCGATCTGGTAAAGGGCATCTTCACTGAGACGGTCTCCGGGAAAGAGAAATCCGACGAAATCGCCAGAAGCTTCTGCCAGCGCTGTGTTTGTCGCTGCAAGATGGCTGTGGCTACCGGTAACGTCGATCTTGCGTACTCGCGAATCGTCGAGGATCGGTTCCAGGGGCGAGCCTGGCATTTGCGATGAGAACCTGGCAGTAACTGGCAGGCAAACTTCCCACGCCCGTAGAGCTGTTTGTCGCATCGAGACGAGGGAGTCGACAAGGAGATCGAGGGAAGCGTCGGCGGTAGAGATTACCAGCGAGATCAGGGGACGCCGTTTCAACCGCTGGTATGCAGAGCGGATGGCAGCACGGCCGGCATCGCTCAAAACATCGTATTCGGCGATCCAGCGTGCGTAGTCTTCACCGGATCCTGTCAGCGCGTCATCACGCGATTGCGAATCGCGGTTCGGTTGATGCAACTAGCACCCCTGCACCACACAGTGTCGAGCGATCGAGCGTCACGCTCCACTACTTGGTTTCCGCTTCGTCCGCGGCGACGTTCCACAGTTTAAGGCATGACGTAGGCGACCACAACCCGAGCGCACGGTTTCCTGTCAAAATCGGCGCGCCAACCGCGGGAACCACATTGCCACGCACCTTGCTGCGGGCGACCACGGTCGGCGTCTCGAAAGGCTTCACAGGGATTTGTCTTTTTCGATATGATGAACACATCCACGGATCGAGGCTTAGGCGCGGCTTCGGTTCAGGGTCCCCGGATTGGTCCGCGGGTGGTTTCCAAATGAGTCATGAAGGACGGTGAGTTCCACCGGGAAAAGCCGCATCCTACAAGGTCATTCTCATCGTGATCTGAGCGCAATCGAGGGTGGTTTGGAGGCTGGCATGTCTGCTGGAGATGCGGCTCCGCCGGGCGACCTCTCGCAACGGCTGGCCGCAATTGAAAAGCTCATCGATCAGACCCGCCAATATCAGGCAAGTACGCAGCAACGGCTGGATCACGTTCAGGCACTGGTGGGGGAATGGGATGGCGGGAGGGGAAAGAATCCGCAATCGGACTCCGATCAGTCGCGAGCGCGCATGCTGCAACTGGAAAACGAGTTGGGAGATGCGCGTCAGCATCGGCAGGCAACCGAATTGCGCCTTTCGGAAGCCGAGATGCAAGCGCGATACTGGCGCCAAACCGCGGACAACCGGCAGGCCGCCTTGGACGGCGCGACCAGGAGCCTTTCGTGGAAGGTCACCGCTCCCCTCCGCGCTTTCATGCACCTGATGCGCGGCGGAAAGCCGAGGACGCCAATCCCATCGGTCCAACCTGCATCGCCGGCCACGGTCCCGCTGCAAGCGGAGGTATTCCAGCCCCAGGCTGCGCCGAACGCGGATCGACCGGCCCCAGATACCATGCCTATGTCGGCCACGGCCCAAGCTCTCTACAGTCGCCTGACGCACAGAATGGCAGCTCGAACACGGTACTAGCCGCCAAAGGACTTCTAGCATCGATGCGTATTGTTGTGGACTTGCAGGCAGCGCAGGGCGTGAGCCGCTTCCGGGGAATTGGCCGCTACTCCCTGGAGTTGGCGGTGGCGATGGCCCGCCAGGCGGGTGACCACGAACTTTGGATCGCCTTGAACAGCCGTTTTCCCGATGCCGTCGAACCCCTCCGCGCCCGCTTCCAGGGCCTGGTTCCGCAACAGCGCATTGTTGTATTCAGTACTCCGGTGCGGTTGAAGGGACTCGATCCTGACAATGACTGGCGTGCCCTGGCGTCCCAGAAAATTCGTGAACGGTTTCTTGCCTCCTTAAAACCGGACATCGTCTACCTGACCAGCCTCTTCGAGGGTCTGGATGATGACGTCATCACCTCCGTAGCAGACTTTGAGCCGACCCTTACGACGGCTGTGACTTGTTACGATCTCATTCCCTTGCTGCGCCCCGACCCCTATCTGAGCAATCCGATGGTCAGGTCCTGGTACCTCCGTAAAGCTCAGGCTTTGAAGCTGGCGGATTTGCTTTTGGCCATCTCTGAGTCTTCGCGTTCTGAGGCAATCGAAGCGCTCAACATTCCCCCGGATCGAGTTGTAAACGTCTACTGCGGCGTCGATGCGCTCTTTCGGCCGCTTACCCTGTCGCGCGAGGAGACTGCAGGGCTGTTTGCGCGTTGTGGACTTACGAGGGCCTTCCTCATGTACTCCGGTGGAGAGCCACGAAAGAATGGAAGCCGTCTGATCGAAGCATTCGGTCTGTTGCCGGTGTCTCTTCGCGACCGTTACCAGCTCGCTATCGTCGGTAAGCATGACCCGGTGCTGCGAGGCCAGATGGAGAAGAGCGCAGAGCAGGCGGGCTTGCGCTCCGACGCCCTGGTCTTTACCCAGCATGTGTCGGACGAGGACCTGGTTGCCCTGTACAACACCTGCACTCTGTTCGTTTTTCCCTCCATTCATGAGGGATTTGGGCTTCCGCCGTTGGAAGCCATGGCCTGTGGTGCGCCCACCATTGCGTCGAATGTGACCAGCCTGCCGGAAGTTGTGGGCCGGGCCGACGCGCTTTTTGATCCCCTCCAGCCGGCTTCCATCGGCGCAAAATTGCGCCAAGCCTTGACCGACGAAACGTTTCGGACCAGCTTGCGGGAGCATGGCCTGCAACACTGCAAGAAGTTCACCTGGGAAGCAACCGGATCAAGAACCTGGCGCGCCTTGGAAGAGCTGGCAAGTCAAAAAGCGCTGCATGGAAACAATGGAGATGCATGACCGGCGCCATGGCGTTCAGAATGAGGACCGCTGGCAGAATCAATAGGGATTGGTAGATGCGCATTGTTGTGGATTTGCAAGCGGCGCAGGGAGCAAGCCGCTTTCGCGGAATCGGCCGGTATTCCCTGGAGTTGGCCCTTGCGATGGCCACCCAGGCAGGCGACCATGAGATCTGGATCGCCTTGAACGGTCTTTTTCCCGAGGCAGCCGACTCCGTGCGCGCCCGCTTCGACGGACTGGTTCCACAGCACCGCATGGTCACATTCAGCGTCCCAAAGCAGGTGGAAGAGATCCTCCCGGCCAATCGCTGGCGGGCTCAGGCCGCCCGGAAAATTCGGGAGCAGTTCCTGGCTTCCCTGAAGCCGGATGTGGTCTATCTCTCCAGCCTTTTCGAGGGTTATGGGGAGGACGTTGTCACCTCGATTGGCGCCTTCGATCCCTCCCTCACCACCGCCGTTACCTGTTATGACCTTATTCCCTTGCTGCATCCGGAAATGTTTCTGGACGATCCTGTCTTGAGCGCATGGTACCTGCGTAAGGCGCAGGCCTTGAAGCTGGCGGACCTGCTGCTGGCCATATCCGAGTCCTCTCGTTCCGAGGCGATGGAGGCGCTGGACGTTCCGGGGGACCGGGTTGTCAACGTTCAGGGCGGCGTGGATGCAGCCTTCCGGCCAGTCGCGTTGTCGCGCGAAGAGAGCGCTCATTTGCTCAGGCATTACGGGATTACCAGACCGTTTCTCATGCATTTCGGTTTGGAACCGAGAAAGAACGGAGAGCGTCTCATCGAAGCGTTTGGTCTGCTGCCCAATTCGCTTCGCGACAACTATCAGCTTGCTATCATTGGCAGGTGCGATTCTGTCCTGCGGGGCCAGATGGAGAAAGCCGCCAGAAAGGCCGGTCTGCGTTCGGACACGCTGATCTTTACCCAACAGGTGCCCGATCAGGACCTGATCGCTTTGTACAGCACGTGCACCTTGTTCGTCTTCCCGTCGGTTCACGAGGGATTTGGGCTTCCTCCGCTGGAGGCCATGGCGTGCGGCGCGCCTACCATCGCCTCCAACTCGACCAGCCTTCCCGAAGTTATGGGTTGGACCGATGCGCTTTTTGACCCCTTACAGGCGAGTGCGATTAGTGAAAAGCTGCACCAGGTCCTCAGCGACGAGCAATTTCGCACCAAGCTGCGGGAGCATGGACTGGTGCAGTCGAAGAAGTTTACCTGGGAAGCAACGGGGAGGAAGGCCTTGAGTGCGTTGGAAGACCTGGTGAGTCGCAAGGCGTCGCAGCAAAGCTCTGATGTTGCTATCGCGCCGCCACGGCGGATTCGTCCGCGGCTGGCTTTCGTATCTCCGCTTCCGCCCGAAGGAAGTGGTATTGCGGTCTACAGCGCCGAACTACTGCCCGAACTCGCCCGGTTTTATGAGATCGAAGCGATTGTTCAGCAACCCGAGGAAGTCAGCGATCCCTGGATCACGGCCAACATCCCGGTGCGAGATGTGAGGTACTTCGAAGAGAGGATCGCCAAGTACGACAGGGTCGTTTACCACATGGGAAACTCAGCTTTTCACGTTCACATGCTGGGCCTGATGCAACGCCACCCCGGAGTGGTGGTGCTGCACGACTTTTATCTGAGCGGCCTGGTGCATCATGCCGAGCGCGCGAACGGAATGACTGGCGCCTTCGCGCGCGCACTCTACGACTCGCATGGCTATTCCGGCCTGTTGATGGAAGAGCGCGAAGGCCGCGAGCAAGCCGCGAAGATGTATCCCTGCAATCGGGAGGTGCTGAACGCCGCAACCGGGGTCATCGTGCATTCCCGCTTCGCGAAACAATTGGGCGAGCGGTGGTATGGTCCCGGAAAGAGCCGTGACTGGCGGGTCGTGCCGCATTTCAGACGGCTGCAATCCCCTGACCGCAAAGGCGCGCGAGCACGGCTCGGGTACTCTGACAGTGACTACCTGGTTTGTTGTTTTGGCATGCTCGCGCAAACCAAACTCAATCACCGCCTGCTCGCGGCCTGGCTGAATTCGTCCCAGGCAGATGATAAGAAATGTCACCTCGTGTTCGTGGGCGAGAATCGAGGCGAGTACGGCCAGGAGCTTGCCGCTCAGATAGCGAGTTGCGCCTCCCGGGAGCGGATTCACATTACGGGATTTCGCCACCCCGGAAAAATTTCGCGACTTTCTTTCCGCGGCCGACACCGCCGTCCAACTTCGAAGTGCCTCCCGGGGTGAGACGGCCGGTAGCGTGCACGATTGTCTGATTCACGGAGTAGCGACCATCATCAACGCGCATGCTTCCCTGGCGGAGTGGCCCAACGAAGTCGTGCTCAAGCTCCCGGACGAGTTCACGGACGCAGAGCTCACCGCTGCCCTGGAGCGCTTGCGTAGTCAGCAGGACTTTCGTCAACAGCTTGGCCTCAGAGCACAGGCCTATGTTCGGACCGAACTGCACCCGGTTCGAATTGCCCAGCAGTTTCGCGATGCCGTCGAGCACTGCGCTACCCAGACCGACCGCAGCCGTGAAGAGGCGTTATTGGCGGCCATCGCTGACATCGACAGAACCACGGTTTTGCCTTCCACATCGGACCTGGGCGCGGCAGTTGAGTCGATTGCGCAGAACCGCCTGCACACGGATTCTCGCCAATTGCTTCTCGACATCTCAAGCATGGAAAACTCTGACCCCCGGATGGCTGACTTCTTCCGCACCATGGCCCTCCACGGCCTCTCCAATCCACCGGAGGGTTTTCGGCTGGAGCCGGTGGTCTGGCGGGACGGCGCGTACTTTTATGCTCGAGCATTTACCCAGAAGCTGATTGGAATTGAAGCCGGGCTGGTGGATACGCCCATCGAAATCGGCAGACGGGACGTCTTGGTGCGTGGCTGTGAGCCTGCTGTCCCAGGCGGGGCGCGCGATCTGTTTACCAGGCTTCGAGCTTACGGGGTTGAGTTGGTTTTTGTGCTCGAACCTGGGGGAGCTGCAAGTCACGAGCAGAAGTCCGCACCGCGGACACGCGTCCTGGATGCGCCGGATTGCCGGCAGCTCGTCGAAGTGGCCGACAAGGTGCTGGTTGGCTCGCAACGGTCGGCGGATGAGTTACTCTCCTTCCTGGCCGCCAAGCCTATTGAAAGATTGCGACCTTTGAAGATTGGATGCTTGGATGAGACATCGAGTCCTGAGGACCTTCTTAGCCTCATCGTGGGTCCAGGCCATTTCCGGGAATGGGTTGCCTAGCAAGCTGGCGCCAGCGTCGGCGTCGCCAAAGGCGAATCCGCGGGGCGCCGGCGAGGTCACCCCGGTAAGCCCCAGTTCGTTGGAGTAGTCGCTTGAAGTTCCATGTACGGAAACATCTTCTGTCTGACGTCACGCCCTCGGTATGCAACCCTATTCCGGAGGAACGATGAGCGGCGTTTCTCATGAGAGGATCACGGAAATCGGCAGGGAGCATGTTCTGGAGAAACCAGTACTGAGAGTAAACAGTACGATGTATGCGGTGCCAGTGCTGATTGCTCTGACGGCTGCATGGATGTCTGCCGGCCGGTTCTTGACCCTTGAGCATGCCGATTCGTTGGTGCTGGCGCTTATCAGCTTACAGCACTGGTCGCCCTTCTACTGGGAATCGAATCGCTACGGAATGCTGGTGCCTCTGCTGGCTAAACCATTTCATGATCCGCTCACCAACCTGATTGTGCAGGCCGCATTGACCATATTGGCTGGTCTGGCTGCCAGCTTCCTGCTGATTCGATATTTCTTTGAAGATTCGAATGGCTGGCTGGTAGCTGCGGCTTTGCAAAATGTCTGGCTCCTTCTGTTGGTGCCCAAACCCGTGCAATTTGGCTGGTTGGTGAACGACTGCTACGGAGTCTCGCTGGCGCTTGGGTTCGCCGGGCTTATCTTTCTCAGCAAGAGGAGAATCGTTCTATCGCTCTTGCTGTTGCTCCTGGCTCATTGGGTCAATTGCATGGTCTTTCTAGTCTTGATGCCGCTGGCACTGGGTCATCACCTCGTGCACAACGGCATCGCCAGGAAGAAAGACTTATTTCTATCGCTCGGCGCGATAGCTGCGGCCGCGGCGGTAGGCCTTATTCTTCTGCGCACGTCCCACTATCACGACACGGTGACCGGACTTCTTCCCCCTGGGGCCTGGTTCGATAGCTGGAAGCAAATCCTTCATAAGATACGCAAGGACGTCCTTCCAACCTCGCTCCTGGTATCGTCAATCTTAATTCCAGCGGCCTTGGGGCTGGTGGCGCTGATTCTCACCCGCTCGAAGAAGTACGTGATTTCGGTCTGCTCAATCCTGACATTCAGTGCTCTGCTCCAATTCCTGGTGGTGGGTACTGCTGCTCACGTGCGAGCCAACTTCTACTTGCCGCGGTACGTCTTCCCGTCGCTATTAGTGGTCGCAACCGCCATGGCCCTGCTGACTGTGGCCCCGTATGAAGATGCATTACGGCGCAGCAGGTTCAGCGCCGTCGCCGCCGCGGCCGTAATGTTCATCGCCGCGGCCATCGTGTATGGACCGCCCTCAGTATCGCTGGTTCGGCAGGATATTAACCGGCGATTCGGCTCCGCCACGGCTGAGATCCTCGCCAATCACGCCAGCGTAGTCGCGGGCAATTATTGGACCGTATGGCCGATCGTCTTCGACGTCAATATGGTTTTATACGAGCGTGGCGACCACAGAATGGTCTATGGACTGAGCTATCGGTTCAGGGAAACTTCCAATGCCTGGCTTAACCAGCGGCCACTGTGTTTGGCTGTCCCTTTACACGATCAGGATGCGCAATTTCAGATGTCCGCGACTGGCTTACAATTTCAGCAAATGACTGAGTCCGGTACCGTGGACATCTTTTGCGCACGCTAGACTTCAGGCTTGCTCCTAAGAGGATAAGGGGCGTTCTTGCAGGCTGCTGAAAACCCCATTGCCAGCCTCGCTTTGAAGGGGCGCGTCTTTAGTTAGACGCGCCGTCTAAGCCTTTCATTTTGTCATAACGAGCGGGCTTCAGCCCGCGACGGGATCTGCTTTTCAGACTTTTTCCGCAGCCGCCGCGGCTGCATTGGGGCCGAGTTAATACTTCGGCAAGGTTGGATCCACCCTATCGGACCAGGCCAGAATGCCGCCAGCCAGGTTTTTCACTTTACTGAATCCCGCCTGGCGCAGCAAAGTCACGGCCTTCGCGCTGCGGACGCCGCTGCGGCAGTGGGCCACGATCTCCCGGCTGGAATCCAGTTCATTCATTCGCGCGGGAAGATCGCCGAGCGGAATAAGGTGTCCGCCCAGGTTGCAGATCTGGTACTCGTGGGGCTCGCGGACGTCGAGAATAAAGATGTCGTTCCCAGCGTCAAGTTTGGCCTTCAGATCCTCGGGCTGAATTTCAGGAACGTTGGAAGTTACCGGAGCTTCTTCACCCCGAATACCGCAAAATTCGTTGTAGTCGATCAACTCGCGAATGCTGGGATGTGTGCCGCAAACCGGACATTCAGGATTCTTGCGCAGGCGCAGCTCGCGGAAGCGCATACCGAGCGCGTCCACCAGCAAGAGACGGCCGATCAGCGGTTCGCCGGACCCGAGGATGAGCTTGATGACTTCCGTAGCTTGAATCACACCTAGCAATCCAGGCAGAATACCCAGCACACCACCTTCCGCACACGACGGTACCAGTCCGGGCGGCGGCGGCTCAGGATAAAGGCAGCGATAACACGGACCGCGTTCTGCGGCAAAAACGCTGGCTTGTCCTTCGAACCGAAAGATGGATGCATAAACGTTCGGCTTGCCGGTAAGCACGCAGGCATCGTTGACAAGGTAGCGAGTAGGGAAGTTGTCGGTACCGTCGGCCACCATGTCGAACTCGCGAAAGATATCGAGTGCGTTCGCGCTGGTGAGCCTGGTCTCGTACTTGATGACGTTTACCAGCGGATTGATAGCAGCAAGTTTTTCCGCCGCCGAGTCGAGCTTTGGGCGGCCGACGTCATCCACAGTGTGGATGATCTGCCGCTGCAGATTGGTGAGGTCTACAACGTCGAAGTCCACGAGCCCCAGCGTGCCCACGCCGGCCGCGGCGAGGTAGAGAGCCAGGGGAGAGCCGAGCCCACCGGCGCCAATGCACAAGACTCGCGCCGCCTTCAGCTTCTGCTGCCCCGCCATGCCGACCTCGGGCATGATGAGGTGCCGCGAGTAGCGCAGAATCTCATCGTTGCTCAGGGTTGCTAAGGGACTATTGACTGCGACCATGGGGCCTTCCTGCAACTTGACGTGCCGAGCCGGACGATGGCCCAACTGCCATCGCACCTCCAGCGACTGACGGCACGATGGAAATCGTGTCGCTCTCTATGACCGGGGTGTCATCGTTCTCGAGGTAGCGGACGTCTTCGTCGTTCACATATACGTTGACAAAGCGCCGTAGCTTGCCATCGTCGGTAAACAGTTGTTTGCGCAGGTCCGGGAACTTACTCGTCAGCTGGCTAAGCGTTTCGCCGACGCTGCTCGCGCTCACCTCGACGGTCGCTTGCTTACCCGTGTACTGGCGCAGCGGAGTCGGTATCAATACTTTCATATTGCTAGATATGATGCGTCGCTTCGGCGAGCTGGATTCAGAGGTGCCGCGCTCATTCAACCCGTATTTCCTCATCTTCGAAACACTTGCTGTCGTCTTCGCCGCCGAGATGGAACGAGTTCGTCTCGGTGGCTTTGCCCTTCATTACGCCGGTAATGACATACGAGCACCCGATCCAGTGTGCCTCGGCCAGGTCGGTCTGCGACCACCGAGCGGGATGGTCAGGATGCGAATGGTAAAAGCCGATGACGTCCTGATCGCGCTCGCGGGCTTCCCGCAGGATGCGCACCAACTCCCGCGGATCGATGCTGTAGCGATTGTGCAACGCGTCAAAGCGCTGGTTGGCACAACGTACGGTAGCCTGGACGTTCTTGGCGTCCTCGCCGTCAATCTGGCCTAACAGCACTCCGCAGCATTCGTGGGGATACGTTTCCTCGCCGTGACGGCGAATGCGCTCCCACTCGGGTTTACTGATCCTCAGCGCCATGTCTGGGTTCGAGATCCAGAGTTCGTCCCAGAATCGCTCGCTCAGGTATCGGTCTCCAGAGTCGGGAAAGATGGTGACGATGACCGCGCGGTCCTCGGCCTTCTCCGCCACACGGAGTGCTGCGGCCATCGCTCCAGCCCCGGAAAGGCCCACCAGTAGGCCTTCTTCGCGGGCCAGTCGCTTCAGGGCTGCGTACGCGTCTTCCGTGCTGACCCAAAGTTCCTGGTCGGCCACGCTGGGATCGTAGATTCTCGGCACGATGGAACTGGCCATATGTTTAGCGCCTTCGATGCCATGGAATGCTGAATCCGGCTGCACCGAAATGCAGCGAATGCGAGGATTTAGTTCCTTCAGCTTTCGTGAGGTGCCGACAAATGTGCCGCTAGTGCCGAGCATGGCCACGAAGTGTGTCACGCGGCCTTCGGTCTGCTGCCAGATTTCATCCGCGGTACTGCGGTAATGCGCCCGCCAGTTCGCGTCATTGGAGTACTGATCCGCATAGAAGAACTTGCGAGGCTCCGCCGCTGCAAGTGCGCGCGCTTTACGGATGGCGCCGTCCGATCCTTCCGCCGCATCGGTAAAAACGATTTCCGCACCGTAAGCGCGGATGGTGCGCTTACGCTCCTCCGATACGTTGTGCGGCATGCACAACGTCACCCGAAAGCCCTGCGCGGCTCCCAGCATCGCGTAGGCAATTCCGGTGTTGCCACTGGTAGAGTCCAGCAGGACCTTACCGGGGCCAAGCTTTCCTGCAGCCACCGCCTCAGCCACGATATTCGCCGCCGAGCGATCCTTCACGGAACCACCGGGATTTGCCCATTCTGCTTTGGCCAGCACCTCCACCGTCGACAAACCTCGCGTCAAACGCTCGAATCGTAGCAGCGGAGTGTTACCAATCCGCTGGAGGGTACTATCGCCCGGCGAGCGACGCACAAACGCGAGCTTTTTGCCAAGTTGCGCCATATTTGCATTCGATAAAG
The DNA here is from genome assembly GCA_963831675.1 of uncultured Acidobacteriaceae bacterium. Taxonomy (GTDB): domain Bacteria; phylum Acidobacteriota; class Terriglobia; order Terriglobales; family Acidobacteriaceae; genus Bog-257. The sequence goes on along the minus strand of CAWHRM010000025.1, from coordinate 84,211 downwards.
CGGGATCTGAGGATGTTGAAGGATTATGATGGCTCGCACCGCTAGCCAACTTCATGCGGCGGAAGCTCAGATATAATCGCGTCCGCTGCCGGAACGTCCGCGGGGAATTCGCAAGAACATGCTGTGGGCACAATCGCATGCCGCCGCTGAAGGAGCGTAGTCCATGCCGTACCAGAACATCTCGTTCGAAACCGAAGGCCAGATCGCCATCGTCACTCTCAACCGTCCGCAGCGGCGCAACGCACTTTCGCTGGAGCTAATGACCGAGCTCATCGGGTGCCTCAGCGAAATCGGTCGTGACCGGTTCCCTGCGCGCGGTGATTCTGACCGCCGCGGGAAAAGTCTTTTGCTCCGGCCACGACCTCAGCGAGATGGTTGGCCGAGACATCAACGACTACCGCGAGGTCTTGAACGTCTGCACCGAGCTGATGACGCGCATCCAGTCCATTCCGCAGCCGGTAATCGCGCAGGTGCAAGGCATTGCTACGGCTGCTGGCTGCCAACTGGTGGCGACCTGCGATATGGTCGTTGCCTCAGACCTGGCGGCGTTCGCGACTCCCGGAGTCAAGATCGGCCTGTTCTGTACCACACCGATGGTCGCCCTGAGCCGCGCCGTCGGCCGCAAGCGCGCCTTGCAGATGCTGATGACCGGCGACATGGTGAGCGCTTCTCACCGCGGTCGAGTGGGGACTCATCAACATGGCTGTTCCGGCTTCCCAACTGGGAGAAAGGCGAACAGCAAGCTGGCGGCGCGCATGGCCGAAGCGGGCTTCGCTTACAGTTGCGCTGGGCAAGCAGGCGTTTTATACCCAAATCGATCTTGACCAACCCAAGGCTTACGCCTACGCGAAGGAAGTGATGAGCATGAATGCTCTGGCCGCCGACGCGCAGGAAGGAATCTCCGCCTTCCTCGAGAAGCGGCAGGCATGCTGGGCAGGGAAGTAAAGGCCGGTCGCTATGAGTTATCAGCCATCGGTGACGGAGCGCTTTTCGCTCTTCGCTGTTTGCCTTTCATCGGTTCACTTCTTGAGCGTCATGCCGACCGACGCAACTCACAGCTGGATGACTCCCCCCTGCCGGTTTCACCTAGAATCAACAACTTAGACCATAAATCACTCGCATCCATTTGATTCCGTGGGGCTTATACTTAGTGTATTGATGGATAAGGACTTAGCTGGCAAAAAAGGCGATCTTGCGGTATAGCATGGTATACAAGTAATACAAGTCATACAAGTCATACAATCATACAACTCATACAATACATATAAGTCATACTTGCTCACGTTGCGCCCGACCTGACAATCGGCCCGGCAACTGTATTCCAGGGCCCGGACACTGGGTGCGGCGGGCGAAGATACACCACACCTGCGTCCTCATCTGTGCTGATAGTGCACCGCACCAGTTTCTGCAAGTGTTTGGACATAACCAAGGCACACCAAGTCCGAGGGTTCCATTATTCAGGTGATTGAGGAAGACATCGACCCGAACTACTGGGCAAGTGGCTGAGTTTTGCCGCCAGGAGAGCGGCGGCTTCGGCCCACAAGCTGTAGCCCAAGCTTTGGGCTTCGGCGCGAAGATCTTCTAACGAACGTTTTGCATCGTGGTGGTCGCTTGCCGACCCATGCTGAAGCATTACGTTGGCTTTAGCCAGTCGCGCCTCAAGATTTCGAGGGACATTCTTGCGATAGGTGGAATCCACCACGTCTTGAAAGTATTTGAGAGCCTCGCCGACGGCCCTATTGGCAGCCTTAATTTCCGCGAGCCCACGATTCTTGCAGCCAGCACGTTGTCGAGTTGTCCGCGTTTTCGTGCCAGCCCCAAGGCCTTTGGCTTCTTCTGCTGCTTTGTCGGTCTTGCGGAGCTCGGACAGAACATGTGCCATCATGATACGGGCGAAGGATTCGGACTCCTCATCGCCTGCCTTCTCCACCTTCTGTATGGCTTCCTCAATGCGCTGCGAAAGCTCGCTTGCTGTCGAGCGGCCCTGTGAAGGTCAAGGCTCACGACGCTGGCCTCCGACCATCCTGCAACCTCTGGCACTTGCAACCCCTCGCTATAAGATTGTCGGGCATCGTCATATTTCGCCTCCTGAAGGTACATGTCCCCCAGAGTATTGTTTACAAATCCAACGCCGGCCGGGAAGAGGGGAGCGACTCATACAGCTCCATTGCCGTCTGAAACTCCGTTTCCGCCAAGTCTAGCGAACCGCTTTGTTCAAGAAACAGTCCTTTGTTGACGTGTGCCTGCGCCGCGCGGTTCTTGTCGTTGGATTTGTCGGCCAGCTGTCATCGCCTTTTCAAAATAGCGTTCAGCCTCGCGAGATGTTTCCCTGACTGAAACTGACCGTCCCCAAGTTGCTGCAAGCGTTGGAAGCCTCGCCCCAGCCAGCTGTTTCTCAAAGCCGTCCTTTGCAAATTCGAATCTTTTCCTCACTCCTCCAACTTTCCTTGGTCCTGCAAAGCCAATCCCAAGTTGTTGGAGGCGCCGTACTGGTCGAGAAGGAGAGTTTGTGTATTCACAGCAAAGTCCAACGCCTCTTGATATGACTTCCGCGGCTGCTTCACTTTGATTCATGTCCCACAGGATACTGCCTTGGGCGTTTATGGCTCGGACGTGACCAATATCGTCTTTGGCGAGGTTCCGAGAGTACTTTTTGGCGTCCTCACACTCGCTAAGCGCCTCCTGAGAAGTGCCAATTGAGTTTTTGCATCGCAAGCAAGCATCGGACGCGCGACCTGCTGTCCGGTCAGTCCCCGACGGGCCAGACCTTCCTTGGCAGCTTCGACCGCCGCAGCGTTCTGGTGGTTGGCGTTCTTCCCCTCGACTGGTAAACCTCGGCCTCATGCAAGTAAATTCTTGGATCCGCCTTCCCTGGCGCACTTTTAGCCTCCAAGTTCTGGAGGAGCTTGAAAGCATCTTCCGCATTTCCCTTCTCGATCATTTGCCCCGCTTGTTCGATTTGCCGATTCTGTACGACGTATATTCGTCGTCAATGACGCCCGCGACTATAGCGATCATCGCCATCAGGGCCAGGAAAATCCGACGGAAGCGAAACCGGGGATCAAGCGATAGGGGCGAATGGCGACAGTTCGCCTCCCTGAAGTATGGATCTCCCAACGGAGATCGCTTCCAGTTCAAACGCGTGGCAGTCGGCGAACTCCTGTAAGTCCTTGGGCAATTCATGGGCCTTCGGCATGCCGGCATTTCCCACCAGGACCGGTATCACTCGGAGGCGCTGTTCGAGGGCGGTGAGGATTTCAAGCCTTACAAAGTCCTCCGGTTTGGACGATCGCGCGCCTGCCCATTCTCGTCTTTTGTCTGCAGCCATTCCGGTCCCACGATGGCAAGAAGAACGGACGACTCCTCCAGGGCCTTGCGGATCGCGTCGGGAAACTTATCTCCCGGGACTAAAGTACTCAAGTCCCGGAACACGTGCCGTCTCCTGAAATTCTTACGGAGCTTCTCGGCGATACGGCCAACGTAACCGGAGGAATCGCTCCGTCGATAGCTGATGAAGATGCCGCGACCCTTGGGAGGCGAGTTGGTTTTCGTCGGGCCATGTGGCGTCGAAGAGACATCGAGTTGGTCTCCCTGAGGTGCTGTATACGCTGTTCGACCGGTTAAGCACAGTGCTGCGGCTGAGTGCTCACGATACTAATGTTGGGACAACGGCAGATCAAGGGTGGGGGACGTGGGCGTAGTCTTTCAGGTTGACGAACTGAGACACCACCAAAGTCCGTATTGACAAATTTCAAAACGGGTATACCTTGAGTGGCAACTATTCCGCAGAGCGTGTCACCTTTCGAGGGGTTGAAAATGAAAAACCAACCCTTTCGTGCTTTGATTTTCGTTAGCATTCTCCTGTTGTCGACCCTCTCACACGCTATAAGGGCCTTAAGGATGACCAGCAAATACGGACCGAGCGGCCAGTTCTTGAATGAGGTGTTTTCTCCTGCTCCCCGGTGCAAAATCCAAACCGGGCGGTCACACAGACGATGGAGATTTGCGCCCCCACTAACAACGGCAGCGGAAACCAATGCGGCAGAAAGCACACCTTCGTCTACGAAGTTTATTTGCGGGGTCCGATCCGGGGGTAATCACGTCCATCACATTGACCGTCAACGGACAAAGCAAATTCAACCAAACGCCGGACTTCGGGGTCCTAAGGTGCGACATAACACTGATGCCATGCAGTCCCAGACAATGACTTCACGGCATGCGCCGACCAAACCATTCCAGTAACCGAAACCGGCCAACGTACCTCGACCTATAGTCAAACATGGGATTTTTCAAACGCGAAAACGCTCTGCAACGGCCAGGCGTTCGACGCCAACCAACTCTTAGCCATCTACGTCGATCTGTGCGTGAACGATAACGACGAGAATCGGGTCGCGGGGCAGGCGACCCCCCGTACATCCAACGTCCGGTTAATGTGACCATTAATGTAAGCCGCCCCGCAGGATATGTTGCCATCACTCCCTGTCGAGTCGTCGACACTCGGAATGCGAACGGACCGTTCGGTGGTCCGCCGCTGCGAGGCGGGGTCATGCGCAGCTTTACCATTCCAGACAGACAGTGACAGCGGCATACCGAGACGTACGGCCCGATGCCGATCGCCTACTCGCTGAACTTCACCGCGGTGCCTCACGGACGACCGCTGGGATACTTGACGGTGTGGCCTGCGGGAGACAGCCAACCTCCGCTCTATTCCACGTTGAACTCGTACGACGGTCGCACCAAGGCGAACGCCGCCATCGTTCCGGCGGGCGACTACGGCGCAATCAACGTGTACGCCACCGACGACACCGATCTTGTGATTGACATCAGCGGGTACTTCAAGTCGGTCAGCGATCAATTCGCCGCCGCTAGCTTTCTACGAGCTGACGCCGTGCACGCATCGCTGGACACTCGCGATAAGACCAAGCCCGCTGGCCTTGGGCCTCCTTACCTGGCGGCCAAAGTGCAGCGGGCCTTTCCTGTCCTGGTGGCAAAGGACTGCAAAATTCCAAACACCGCTCAGGCCTATTCGCTGAACTTCACCGCGGTGCCGCATGGCTTCTTGGGCTACGTGACCGTGTGGCCAACGGGCCGAGGCCGACCCTTCGTCTCCACACTGAATGCGTACACAGGAACTGTCACAGCCAACGCGGCGATCGTGCCCACTGGCAACAGCAGGGAGATTTCCGTGTATGCCACCAACGATACAGACATGGTGATTGACATTGACGGCTACTTTGCGCCGTCGGGACCGGGAGGATTATCGCTGTATTCGGTGACACCCTGCCGCGTGCTTGACACCCGGCTGGACCACGGAAGGTTCAACCGAAAACTTAGTCCTCCAGTGGATGTTGTGAACAGCCCGTGTGGCGTACCGAGCATCGCGCAGGCCTATGTGTTGAACGCGACGGTGGTGCCTTATCGACAGCTGGGCTACCTCACCTTTTGGCCCGACGGCGGCAACGAGCCTCTGGTCTCGACATTGGATGCGTTGGATGGAGCCGTTACCTCCAACATGGCGGTTGTGCCGGCGGGCAATCAAGGCAAGGTCGATGCCGACGCGAAGGGACTGACCGACCTGATACTGGACATTTCTAGCTATTTCGCTTCGCCACCGCAGTAGATGGCAAGTTCGTTAGCCAAGCGCGGTCAAGTAGCGCAGCGCGCTGAGGCTGGGGAGGAAGAAGTAAGCGCCCCCGCGCACCGTAATGAAGTGCGGCACTGGGCTTATTTGGCGTTTTGCGGCATCTTTCTGTCGTAAGTGAAAACGTGTTCGTGACCGGGCAGCCGGGAATTGGCTCACGATTGCCCAGGAGGGGATCGCTTTCCCCAGTCAAACCCTGCAAACTTACTGCTCATCAGCCAAGCACTCTGCACGAACTCGAATTGGCGCGAGATGTTAGCTCCAAGACTGATAAAATGAATGCCCCGTCGTTCATCCGGGGGTCGCTGGTTTCAACACCTCCATCAATCGACAAGGCAGGTCCATACTCGCGTCCGCGACGAAGCAATCGATGGAAGCGTGTTGAAGCAATCACATCCTCGCCATACGAAGTTTCGCCGAAGCCAAGCGTATGCTTCAGTTTTCGAAAATAAATTGTTCGCCGCACCCGGCAGATCTGTCGTTGCGCTTGCCTCGCCGAATATGAGCGCCAAGTGGGCAGCGTAATCCGGTGCCGTCTGCGTCGAAGGTGAATTGATTCTCAGCCGCATTCTTTTTGTTCGATACCTTCGATTGGTTGATCGTTTAACTCTACCAATGGCTGGCCGTCCTGTTTGCGACCGACAAATGCTTCCGCCGACCTTTTGGCGAGCCTCCGGATCTGAATTTGTCTGTCGATCCATGAACTGCCAGAAGCCGCGTACGTCCTGCGCTAATTGACGAAAGACAAGATACGTTCCATTTTGGCCGAGATCCTGGAGTCCAGGATTGTCTTCCGCGGCCGGCAGCACGGAGGCTCCGTTGGAGGCAGGCAAGAGGACGATCCGTGTACTTGCCGTATTCGTTGGGATAGCCAAGCAAGAACTCGCCGAGACAAACCAGATTTCCGTATGCCAAGTTCATCGCCCTTCACCTGGCGGCGTTGCCTCCCAGTCGATCGTCGGCTGGCTGACTTCGTCTTTGAAACCGAAGGGCTCAACGCCGAATAGATTTGATGTGGGAAGGCAATCCAGCAAATCAAATGCGTCGTCCCAATGCGGTCCGCGAAGGTCTGCGACCAAGTGTCGAGCTGGTTGGGTTCGCGCATAGAGCATGACCATGAGATGTGGCACTTTCCCTGGCCGGCCCCACTGCCAATACTGAGGCGAGTTGGCGCTTACATCGCCGAGTCGGCGGGACCGGCTGTCCTCTGCGCACATGCCCGAAAAGAATTCGGCGGAAAACCCTGTGACGACCTCGTCGGCTGGCCCAGCGCGCAAACCTTCCCGCGTAAATGCAATCTGTAATGCCGTATCGGGAGCCTGGACGAGCGCACTGCGTTCGAGACCGGGCAGTCGCCAGCCAGGAGCGTGCCGCCGAGGCGTCTCGAATGTTCAGCAGCCAGAGCAGGCTTCCGTAAGCGCGCCGTGGGCGAAGCGCACGAGACCCTGAATGTCGCGTAAGTCGACTGGTGATGCGCTCATCTGGCGATCTCTATAACAGTTGTACCCATTGCTGTAGCTCTGAATCTGACATGAACGATTGCTCGAGTCCCTGGCGAATCAGCGTGTTTCTTGCCGGTCAAGGGTGCCCAAGCCTGGATGCGTTGTACCAGACCTCAGTCGCCAACTCGTGACGTCGAATAAAGTATTTGAATTTCTGCTCGTCCTTCGCGCCGTCAGAATCAGCCAGTTCGTTGTCGGATAGCCAATGCCGTTGCCGAAGACGACGTTCAACCCGAAGGCAACCTTGTTGATGAAGTCGTCCATATAGCTTTCCAGGCTGCCATCGTAGTTGCTGGCGAACAGCAGGCGCTTGCTGTCGTCTAGAAATACCCATCGCGCGAAGTGAATGGTGGTAACTCGAGCCAGGCGTCCGCGATTGAAGATATGCCGCGTGGTGTAATTGATGAGCCAGAGAAAAAATATGAGCGTCCAGCGACGGAACAGTCCGGGCTTCAGACTGCCCATCGCACTGAATTGGTTGGCAGGTCGTGATCCTCGAGCGATGCAATCTGGCGGCGTGAGCGGGATCGATGCGCGGTGCGATCTCCGGATCGGACTCTTCACGGCGCCGCAGCTGAATCAGAAAGAAGGGAAGGTAGAGCAACAGGAATGGCAAGAGAATCAGCAGGACCAAAGGCACTCCAATAAGGTGGACGAAGTTGCGGATTTGCCAGCCTAGCGGAGTTGGCTCCGGAGGCGTAAGCGCGATGCGCCGCGCTTGTTGCTCGGCGGCAACGAATTTCCGCAGTGTGTCGTGAACCTGGCGCGCCGGCAACGCGCGGAGTGAACTGGGTTTTCCTGGATGAACTTCTCCAGCGCCTGCCGCAGGGCCTCCTCTTCCCGCACCTGCTGCGCGGTCCGTCCGATCCAGTTCACATAGATGGTCGCCGGGGAAACATTGCGGGCCTTCATCCAAGTGAGCAGGTCGCTGCCGGGCGTAAATCCTTCGCAGTGCGAAAAAATTCGCCTCAGGCCGTCACCGGCGCGCTGCACCAGTTCGGCCAAGAACGCATCCTACGGACCGTCGAAATCGCCTAAGAAAGTGAGGTAGGTGGGGTAGTTGACGCGCGGCAAGCCGTAGACGCTGATGTCGTCGAGGGTGAGATCGTCAAGTACCGCGATGCGAGCGAAGTGCAAGCGCGGCAGTTGCCCGAAGGGAACGACGGCATTCATCGGATCGACCAGGCCCGGCTCACGGTTCATGGTGGCAAGCAACTGGCGCAGATCGTCGATGCGCCCTGCGGCGACTGGCGCCACCACCATGAAGTTGGACTGAGGCGTCATCAGCTTGGAAACTGGAGCGCAAAGTTGATGGTCCTGGTCTTGTCCCAGTACACGATGCCCAGATACATTCCTGGACCGATCTGACGGATCTCATCGCGAATGTGCTTAGCGACCAGTGAGGTCTGGGAGTAGTCGAGCACGATGCACTCCTTGTTATCGAACCAGCTTGGAGTCTTGTAAACCTTGGCGATGATCGCATTCAGTCCGAAGGCCGTGATCCGGTTTTTCAGGGTCCCGCTCGCAGCATCGAAGTTTTTGCCCTGCCACCCGAAATGATTAATCAGGGCTGCGATCGGTTCGCTGAATTTCGTCCCTGACGCAATGATGGCCGTTCCCTCGGCTTCACCGTTGGGAATGTCGCCGGCCGGACTGCTGGAGAAAAGGTCGTCGAGCTCTTTCTGGGACATCGACAGAAGTTGCGGCGCAGTGTACGTCATAGTTTGATTTCCTCCGTGCGCCGATGGTCCATTGGACTCGGCGTTGATTGGGTTCTGGGAAGCGCCCCGTGGGATTGTTGCCCACTATGGCGGTAGAGCGAATTTTTGTCAATGGCCGGAAAGTTCTGGTGGTGGCGCCGTTACTCGAAGACCTCGTCTCCCGTCGGCTCGTAATGTGGTACCGCGTTCATGGTATGCCGCAGCTCGGAAAGAGCCCAGTACATCCGGTGGCGAGCACGGCTTTGATTGCCCAGAGGACGATGCTCGGCAATGCAGTGCCACGGATTGTAGGAAAGCTGCTTGTCGAACTCCATCTGGGCCGGAGAGTCGAATTTCTGTCTCGGGATGCGCAGCGTCGCGACCGAGACCCGTGGGCGAAAGCCTTTCCGGCCAGAGTACCGCCGTTGTTCTCGATCGGCATCAGATGCGAATCGGTTTGTAATTGCAGGCGAATGTCGAACTCAACATCTCCTTCGGCCAGGGTCGCCGCCATTGCTCGCGCAGATAGTCGTCCGGCGGTCGGAAAGGCAGCCGCGGAATTGGCGTTCGTTTCTTCCGTCTTCGGCCACACCGAGTATTGCATCGCCTGGCCTTCTCCTAACAGATACGGCACGCAACTGAAATACGGTGCCTCCAGCGGACTGCTCTGAGTCTTGATCCACAGCGACTGCATGATGAGATCGAGGACGTGCGAACGATGGAAATTCACGAAGTAAAAAATCTGCGCGTTCTTGACGACTTTCCTTCTGCAACTGAGCGTTTGCCTTGATGTCCGGCGTGACGAACGTCGGCGGGGAAACGCCGAACATGTCCTGGGTGAACTTCTCCTCGTCCATCAATTTTGGCCCGGGCACACCCATAAGCTTGATGCTGATACTCATAAAGCCAACATCGTCGATGTCCGGCGTAATGTAAGGACCGGGCCCGGAAAAGCGCACCCAGGCGCGGAATGTTTGCGGCTTCGCGTAAATGCCGTGCCGGAACTCCGGCGGAAGATCGTCGTGTACGATGAACTCGCCCCGCACGATGCCGTGCGTTTTCGTGTTTCCGCCGCGCTCGAAGCCGCCCGGCTTCCACAGCAACCTCATCTGCTTTTGAAAGCTGTCGATGATCGAGTCTACGTACTTCTCTTCATCCGGGAATAGGCTTTTCCTCGGCGATCTTCAGGCCCTCGTTGGGGCGCCTCATGTTCATCAAGGCCGTGGTCAAGCGGGCAATCGGATCGCGAAGCACGGCATCAAAGGCCGGACGAAAAAACGGATCGAAGCGCCGTTCCAGATGCACCAGGCAGTCGAGGTGTCAGCCAGCCAATTCAAAAACGCCGAGCCGGTATTGGCTTTCGGCATGGGACGACTGATGTTGGAGTCGCTTACAGGCACAATGCCACCACCCTGAGAGAGTCTCGGCCCGATGTATGCGCCTCACTATGGCGGCAGAGCGGAGATTTGTCAATGGAAAGAAAGCTCAGGGACGTCGGGGATGCTAATGCGAAGCTGACGGCGAAGCGGAAGCGCGCTTTGTCTTGGCTAGAATCACGTCCGCTGCCTTCTCGCCAATCATATAGACCGCACTAACGATGAAGAAGCCCGGGATGCGGGGAAAGACCGAGGCATCCACCACGCGCAGTCCCTCGGTCCCGTGAACGCGAAAACTGCTGTCGAGCACGCCATTCTGCTCGCGCGGTCCGATGGCGCAACTGCAAGAGGCATGATGACCCCAGGCGTAGTAGCGGGCATAGTCGCGCAGTTCCTCATCGGATTGAAGGTGTTCGCCGGGCAGCGTTTCTTCGGCAATGAGCCCTTGTTGCTTAAGTTTCGCGGTCAATCTGCGGACGAATCGGATGCCGTCAACAACCGAGTCGAGGTCCTCGCCGTGGTCCTGGGTGCCCTCGTCGAAATAGTGGAAGTTGACTTGCGGCGTGTCGCGCGGGTCGGCGGATCGCAGCGTGACTTCGCCCGCGCGATTGTTGGTATGCGCCTTCAGCATTGCCCACGTCAGATAGTTGAGGTTCTTGACGAAGAGGTCGGAGTAGGTGGGGAAGTAGCCTTCGAAGCGTCCCAGAAACGCCACGCAGAAAAGATCGGGCAGCGGGCGCTCGGCGGCTGATCGTTTGAACATGGCCAGCACCCCTCCGTTGGTGATGTAGGGGCCGGCGCGCCGGGCTTGCCACTTCTCGAACTGCGGATCGCGAAGTGTCGAACTTCGCATCTTGAAAAATGTGCCACTCATCGAAGTTCATCCGGTTGACGACGCCGACTTCGTAGCGGTCCTGCAGGTTCTTGCCGACGCCGGGAAGATCGACCTTGACCTCGATGCCGTGACGCTCCAGTTCACCGCGTGGGCCGATGCCTGAAAGCATCAGTAACTGCGGGGTGTTGAAGGCGCCTCCGGAAAGTATGACCTCGCGCGACGCGTAGAGCCGGTGCGTTTTCGGCAGGGCCGTCATTCGGACGGGTGTGAGCGCGATAGAGCCGCTCGCCGCTCAGGTATTCAACCCCGATGGCGCGACAGTCCTCGTCCAGGAGCACGCGCGTGACCAGGGCATTCAGTTCAATCTTCAATCGCTCAGGATGCTTGCCGGCAACCTCTAACACCCGCTCCCGGGAGCCTATGCGCGCGTGATTGCGGGTCGTCAGAGGCGTGTACCGCATGCCGAACGAATTCTCTTTCACCGCGCGCCAGTCATTCGGATCAAGCTGGCTTTCCACCAGCCAACGTACGCGTTCGCCCACATACCCGATGTCCTTGATCGCCTCCGCCGCGGACTCGGCGATCGTCTTCAGCAAATCGCGGTTGCCGAGCGAAACCATTGGGATGGCCTTCTCCGTGTGCAGCCATCCTCTGAATCCGTGGCGCGTGGGATTGATACCGAGTTTCGCAAGCCAGCGGGAGAGAGGACGGTGGTGGCAATTTTCCAGCCGCTGGAAGTAGGTTCGCATGTGGTGCGCGTTCCAGGAAGAATCACCGGTGAGGGCCGCAATACCGTTCCAATCCGCGTCGTGCGGATAAATCATGATCATGGCGTTGTGGGCCGTGCATCCGCCAAGCGTGCCGGCGCGCGGATAAAGCACTCCGTCAACCCGCTGGTCGTTCCACTCCTCACGATACTTCGGGTCGCGGCAGCTGTATCGGTTGTCGCTGTAGTGGCGCACGAAGAAGTCCCACTTCAGGGCTTCGTTCTCGGTGGCGAAAGGATGGAAGCAGGGAACATCGTAATCGGAGGGAAGCCGATTGGGGCTGGGATTCACCTCGTTGCCACCGCTGAGTTTCTTGGGATCGCCACCGGCTTCCAGCAGCACGACCGTATGTCCCGCCTCGGCCAGGCGTGCAGCCACGGTCCCGCCGCCGGCGCCGGAACCCACGACGATGTATTCGCAATCGGCCTGCGGTGTCTTGTCCGCGGTCATGAAGACCCTTTCCTGGAGGCGAATTCAGGTGCCGGTGAGAGTGAAGTAACCGAGTGAGCTGCCAGAGTCAGTCGTTTCCGATGTGTTTTGCGGCGGCTGTGGCGAGATTATATCCGACGAGCGAATAGCCGGGACGTGGTGCTTGAATTTGAGCCGTTCCGTGTTATATTTCACGCCAATAAAAGTGTTGGCGAGGGGCGTGGATCTTCCTCGGGAGTGTCAGCCTCACATTTTTTCCTACTGGCTGACGGAGTTGCAGTTCCCGCCCTGGATTTGACACATTGAATTCCGCATTTTCCCGTCGATCGCGGCATGGTGCAGGATTTCTGCAAGGAGCGGCAGCGTCTATGACTCGGTTGCGTTCGCAGTGGCTGTGGTTGGTGGTGTCCGTTGCGTTGATAATGCTCTTCGGTTGCAGCAAGGGACCCGAACCCGGGCACGTCGAGGACGAAGCGCGGCTTGCGGGACGTGCTGCAGCTTCGTTTCCGGCGGCCGACGAAGACTACTTCCACGACATGGACGGCGGCATCGCGCTCTACGGCGGACGAGGTCAAGGGCCGCAACATGTGGATGGTGTGGACCGGCGGCAACGATCGCTTCTGGGACACGATGACGGTCACCAGCGTCGGCACCCTCGATTTTCTGAAGACGGTTTCGTCGTATCCCGGACTGAAGGCCAGCCGCGACAACCGCTGGAACTATCTCGGCCTGGTGAACGAGCCGTGCTTCGAGAAGGCGACCGGGCCCGATCCGAACCGCTATGGACTTGTGGCTCGATCAGCGCGATCCCGAGTTGTCCGCCTGATCCGTTCGAGAACGAGAACAAATATCCGGCGTGAAGATTGGCGCGCGCGGCAAGAACATTCCGGTGGGTTCCTACTACGGTTATGCCACCGGCATCGTGGGCCTGCGCCTGTTTCCCAATCCCGACTTCGACGAAGCGGCCGCGAAGAAGTGGGACCCGAAGCGCTATTACACCGATCCCAGCTATTACAACGACAAGAATCTGGTGCGGCCGTACCGCGTCGGCATGTCGTGCGCCTTCTGTCACGTGGGACCGAATCCGGTCAAGCCGCCGGCCGATCCGGAAAATCCGAAGTGGGAGAACCTGAGCTCGAACGTTGGCGCGCAGTACTTCTGGATCGACCGCATCTTCGTCTGGGAGTCAGATCCACAGCAGCTTCCCGTTCCAGCTCTTCCACACCTCGCGGCCCGGGTACGCTCGACACGTCGCTGGTCTCGACCGACAACATCAACAACCCGCGCACCATGAACGCGGTCTACTGGTCTGCCGCCGCGCCTGGACGTATCGCCAAGCGCTGGGGCAAGGAGACGCTGGCGGGCGGCGAGCTTGAACAACAAGCAGTTCAACGACTACGTTCACGAAGGCCCGCTGACGCAGTTCTTCCAGCCGCCGAACTACGGTCTGGACGCCGCGCGTCCTGAAGGATGGCTCCGATTCGGTGGGCGCTCTGGGCGCGCTGAACCGCGTCTATCTGAACATCGGCCTGTTCAGCGAAGAGTGGCTGCTGCACTTCCGCCCGCTGGTCGGCGGCAAGCCGATCACGCCGATCGAAATTGCGGTCGCCAACAAGAACTCCGCCTACTGGGAGGCCACCGAGGCGCAGACTCCCGACATGGCGCTGTTCTTCCTGAAGAGCACGGCGCCGCATCTATCTGAAGGATGCGCCCGGCGGCGACGCCTACCTCACGAAGGACAAGGCGAAGCTGGAGCGCGGCAAGATCGTGTTCGCCGAGCGCTGCGCGCGCTGCCACTCCAGCAAGATTCCCGACGGCCGCGCCGGGACTGGATCCCGACGGCTGCTCCGGCAAAGACTATCTCGACTGCTGGAACAAGTACTGGGCGTGGACGAAGACCGACGACTTCAAGACGAAGATGCGCGAGATCGTCGCAGCAGCCGACTTCCTCGACGACAACTATCTCTCGACCGACTTGCGCGTTCCGGTCACGCTGCTGCAGACCAACGCCTGCAGTCCGCTGGCGACCAACGCGATCGCCGGCAACATCTGGGACAACTTCTCGTCGCAGACCTACAAAGACCTGCCGTCGGTCGGGGACCATCACCGTGTATCAACCCGTTACCGGGCGAGGCGCGATACTTACCAGATGCCGGCCGGCGGACGCGGATACACGCGTCCGCCATCGCTGATCAGCGTGTGGTCGACCGCGCCGTTCCTGCTGAACAACAGCGTCGGCAAGTTTAATCCCAGTCCGTCGGTCGAGGCGCGCATGGGGTCGTTCCAGGATTCCATCGAGAAGATGCTGTGGCCGGAGAAGCGCGACAAGGATCCGGTGCTCGGTGACAAGGTTCCCGGGCGACTGATCGATCGCACCACGCAGACCAGCTACCTGCGCGTCCCGGCGGCTATCTGCCCGACTTCCTGGAGCCGTTGCTGGGTTTCGGACATCGTTTCTTCCCCTGGCTTTTCGGCGAAGGCGGTGTGGAGATCGGGCCGATTCCCGCGGGTACGCCGGTCGACCTGCTGGCGAACCTCGATCTGCTGGGCGAGACGAGCGACGCGGAAGAAAAGCTGAAGCACCAGGAAAAAGTGCTGGACCTGCTGCTGAAGATGAAGCACGACCTGGACAGCCTTGCCTCAGGGCGCAAGCGACGAAGAGGCGAAAAGGTGTTCGCCAATCTGGTGATCCGTCTGCTGGAACTGAGCAAGTGTCCGGACTTCGTGGTCAATCGCGGCCACTACTTTGGCACCAGCTACTTCAAGGAAGAGCCGGCACTCAGCGACGACGACAAGCGCGCGCTGATCGAGTACGTCAAGACCTTCTAGGCGGCGGTAAACTGGTGCGAGGCTGTTTCCGTTAGTCACGGCGCCAGTAGCGATGCCATGAAAAAAGCAGTTTTGTGGCTCCGGCTATTCTGATCGTTGCGGGAGTTGCCGATCGTACTGCTGTTCTTATCGGCCTTGTGCTCCCGCGCCGATCGACGATGCCAAAGCCGCCGGCAAGACAGTCGCCGACTTTCCCCAAACCGCTTCCCATGCGTTCGACGCGATGGACGGCGGTATCGCGCTGACCGACGACGAACGCAGGGGCCGGAACACCTGGCTGCTGTGGACTGCCGGCGATCAGGTCTTCTGGGACCGTATGGCGCAGCAGGCGCTCGGGCACAGCGACCTGCTGAAGACCATCGACTCCCGCCGGCGCAACTCGCGGTTTCAAGGACATGGGTCTGGTGAATCAGCCGGGATTCGAACAGGCCACGCAGCCTGACGAGTACGGACTGTGGCTCGACACCGGCGCGCAGGAAGATGGGGTCGATCCAGCGGTGTACGGAAGACCGTCCGGCATCGTCGGACTGCGGGTTTATCCCAATCCAAAGTTCGACGACGAGGCCCGCAAGCGCTGGGACCCGCAACGCTACTTCACCGATCCCAACTACTACAACGATCCCAAGCTGGTGCGGCCGTATGTTGTCGGGATGTCCTGCGGGTTCTGCCACGTATCGTTCAATCCGCTGAAGCCGCCTGACGATCCCGAGAAGCCGCAGTGGGAGAACCTGTCGTCCACCATCGGCAACCAGTACTTCAACGCCAGTCGGATCTTCGGCAACGGCGCTGCGGTCGACAGCTATGCTTATCAGCTGTTTCATTCGTGGCCGCGCGGGACGGTCGACACGTCGTTCCTCGCGACCGACAACCTGAACAATCCCGAGCAAGATCAATTCCATCTTCGCGATTCCGGCGCGCATGACGGTCGCGCACGAGGAGACATCGCCGGCGGCGCGCTGAACTTTCCCGGCGAGCAAAAGCCAGATGGCGGTTCCGCACGTGCTGAAGGACGGCGCCGATTCGGTCGGCATCGTCGGCGCGCTCAGCCGCGTGTACGTCAGCATCGGCGAATTCAGCCAGGAGTGGCTGCGCGATCACAACGTAATGGTCGGCGGCAAGCCGCAACGTCCGTTCAGAGTGTGCCAAAGCGCAGAAGAATTCCGTCTACTGGCAGGCGACGGCCGAACGCGTGCCGAACCTGGCGAAGTTCCTGGTGAAGATGCAAGGCCCGAGCCTCGCAGATGCTCCCGGAGGAAAAGCGTACCTCACGCAGGATGAAAAACTTCTGCAGCGCGGCAAAGCTCGTCTTCGCCGAAAACTGCGCCAAGTGCCACTCCAGCAAGCAGCCGCCTGCGGATTCGGTCAACACGAGCAGCAATACCTCGACTGGATGCGCGCGGAAGTTCAGAAGCCCGACTTCCTCGACAACAACTTTCTGTCCACCGAAGAGCGCATTCCCGTCGACGTGGTGCAAACCAACGCCGCGCGTGCTCTGGCCACCAACGCCATCCGCGGACACGTCTGGGACAACTTCTCATCCGAAACCTACAAGACGTTGCCGCCCGCCGGAGAGATCGAGGTGCAAAATCCGTTCGACGGCTCGACGAGCAAGTTTCACGTGCCCGGCGGAGGTCCCGGCTATTACCGCGTGCCGTCGCTGATCGGCATCTGGGCGACCGCGCCGTTCCTGCACAACAACGCGCTGGGCAACTACACGGGCGATCCGTCGGTCGCGGGCCGCATGCGGGCCTTCGACGATGCCATCACGAAATTGCTGTGGCCGGAAAAGCGTCTCGGCTCCGGCTCCATCCCGCGCACGACGGCCGAAAGCTACATTGAGATTCCCGCGCCGTACCTGCCCAGTGAATTGCAATCGCTGGCGCAAGACGGGTTCCTGCGCATCGGCCCGATTCCGGCGGGAACGCCCATCGATCTGATCGCGAATGCCGATCTCGATCTGTCGGACCATAACCAGGCGCTTGACCGCATCAAGCTCATTACGAAGGTTCAGGGCGACCTCATCAAGATTCGTCTCAATCATTTGGATGCCGACGCATCGCGGGAAGTCTTGAAGAGCCTCGTGCCCGACCTGCTGAAGATCAGCAAGTGTCCCGACTTCGTCGAGGACCGCGGACATTACTTTGGCACCAAACTGCCCGATGCCGACAAGAGGGCGCTGATCGAATTCATTAAGACCTTGTAGCATTCGGTTGTCAGCCGTCAGCTAAGGCTCATACCTTTACATGCTGTCATTCTGATCAACGGTTCGCCGCTTACTCGCAGATGTCACGCTCCGCAGTGCCAATGCGAAAGGTCAGCAGCCGGTTGCGGGTGACGCTAAGGCTTCACGTGTCGCTACAGGTCGCGCGGTCAGCGCATGCGCCTGCCAAACTGGAGGAATACGCAATTCTGCCGGGTCGTTGCGCATCCAGTGTTCCCAGCAGAAGACTGGGCTGTTATCATTTACCTATCTCCAGACTGTGGTAGTAAGCCGGCGATTGGGCGTGCCAGTAGAACTCCCGTTCATGGCCGCCGGAGCAATCGCTAGTTATGCTGATTAGTTATTGCGTCGCCACCGGCAGCAGGGAATACCTATTGCCGATCCGTCCGTGGGCTAGTTAGTGCGGCCGAGCGGGATTCGAAACCCAGACCCTCATTGACAAAGAGAGGGATCCTTTCATGAAGAGCAGTCGCTACGTCTGTGCCGTGGCTGTGGTCACGGTGTGTACGATTCTGTCCGCGCAGGCCTTTGCCTGCACGGCATTTCAGCTCACCTCTGGCGATGGAGCCAAAATCTACTTCCGCTCCATGGAGTTCGGTTTCCCATTTCATTCACAGGTTCTCGTCGTGCCCCGTGGCACGGCTTATACCGGTACAGCGCCGGGCGGCAAGCAGGGGCTGAAATGGACCACGAAGTATGGCTTGGTCGGACTCAACGTCTCCTTTGAACCTAACGTAGTGACGGACGGCATGAATGAAAAAGGGCTGGTGGTCGGCTTGCTTTATCTGCCGGGCTATGGCAAGTTCCTGCCACCCGATGCATCCAAGACGGACCATACCATCGGCTCCTGGGAGGCAGCTACTTACCTGCTCTCCACTGTGGCCACGGTGGAGGAGGCGAAGCAGGCCTTGCTGAAGGAAGAAGCCTATGTCGCGGAACAGGTTTTTCCCCAGTTCAAGCAACCGCTGCCGGTGCACTTCTATATCGCCGACAGCACCGGAGCGGTGGTCATCGCCGAGTACGTGAACGGCAAGCTCAGCCTGCATGACGACCCGCTTGGTATTCTGACCAACTCTCCGCCGTTTGGCTGGCAGAGCACGAACCTCTCGAACTATGTGAACCTGTCGCCGGTCAACGTTCCGGCGCTTGATCTCGACAATAATGTCAAAATTCAGAACTTCGGGCAGGGTAGCGGCATGTTGGGCATCCCGGGTGATTACACTCCACCTTCGCGCTTCGTACGCGCGGCCCTGTTCTCGCAGTGGGTGACGCCGGGCAAGAGCGCTTCGGAGACTGTGAATGCAGGCTTCCATGTCCTCAACACGTTCGATATCTTCGCCGGCGCAATCCGGGAAAAGCAGGGCGCCAACGACAACGTGTCGGACACGACAGAATGGGCGGTGGCCCACGATCGGACCAACCTGAAGACTTATGTTCGCACCTATGATGGTCTGACAATCCAGATGGTGGACCTGAAGAAAATCGACTTCGGCCAGCCCGGCTTGCGTCAGATCGTATTGGATACGACGTTTGCTCCTGCCGATATAACCGGCACGGCGACGATGTTGGCGGCCAAATAGCTTAACGGCCGGAAGGCGGGAAATTTCGTTTCGAGGCGCTGGAGTTACAGCTTCTCGACCGCGTCGGCGATGCAGTCGCACAGTGCGCGGCGACTGCTCACCAGGGCGGAGAAGTGTCCGGCGGAGATCCAACGCAGGGTGCTGCCCGGCCAGTGCCGGTGCAGGCGCTCGGTCTCGCCGCGCAGCACGTAGCCATCGCGCTTGCAGCCGGCAACGACGGCGGCGTCGGCACGCATTGGGGCAGGGAAGCAGGTGACATCGGCCACGGCAAAGAGTTGCCGGAGGCGTGCCTGGGCTGCCGCGCGCTGGGTCGCTCCGCCACCCAACGCACTGAAGTCCACGCTCCACGACAGCAGTCCGCGGGTATAAACGCTGCTGGCTGAGGCACCGGTAGCCATCGCGGCACAGGCCAGGGGGAAGGGCGAGACGGCTGCGGTGATCGCGGCCATGTGTCCACCCATGCTGTAGCCGGCAATGGCGAGCCTCGGATAACGGCCGCGCAGATGCTCCAGCAGGGCGCGCGCCTCCCACACCATGCCCAGCACCATCAATCCGTGATCGCTGACGGTAATGAGCGACGGGCCTTCGCGGGTGCGACGCAAGCCGTAGAACGGGTTCTCCATGAAGTAGAGGTCGATGCCGTGCGCGATCAGCGGCCCGAAGACGCGCTCGCGGACCTGGTAACCCTCGTCGCGAGAGGCTGCCAGGATGACGACTGCCGCACGTGGCCCTCGCGCGTCCAAGCGCGGACATGTGCCGTGCTGGCCTCTTTGGGGAGCAGCGTCAGGGGCGAAGCGAACGAGCCATCACGACGCACGATGCCTCCGTGCTCGCGTGCGGAGCGCCACGTGACGGAAATGGAGAAGGTGGATCGGCGTAGGAGACGCGGGCGCAAGCGTGGCCAGAGCGACTCATCTCCCCAGCCTTGCGAGAACAGCTTGGACCAGCGCGACATGTAGGCGATCAACAAGTCGAGCGGGTGGGCCGAGGCGGCCGAGCCGACAATCCCGACGGAGCGATTGGCAGTCTCTGGTTGCACGGGAGTGGTGTTACTGTATCTATCGTACACAGAAAATGAGAGAGCCTGGGCGTAAAAACATCCAACATAGTGGCCTCGATCCGTCGACGGTTATCCGCCACAGAGACACGGAGGACACGGAGTTTCTTGGCCTCAGAAGTCTTTCTCCGTGATCTCCGTGCCTCCGTGTTAGAGCATCGCTATAGGTGGGACACAGAATCCACATGTCGTCCCGGATGACAGCGTTGCCGAAAAATACCGCAAGAAATCATTTGCATACTGCGTCCCTTTAGGGAGACAATGTGCGGACTTAGGCCGTAGCTAGGCGGCGACTCACCTTACTTGCCGCCGTGGGGAATCATGGAAGCTTCGTCGCACGACGTACTTCTGGTCGGAGGTGGCGGTGCGGGGTTGCGCGCTGCTATCGCCGTCGCTGAAGTCAATCCCAAGCTCCGCATCGCCGTTGTTTCCAAGGTCTATCCCATGCGCAGCCACACCGTTTCCGCCGAAGGAGGCGCGGCCGGCGTGGCCAAGCCGGACGACAGCCTGGACGAGCACGCTTACGACACCATCTCCGGCGGCGACTGGCTGGGCGATCAGGATGCTGTCGAAGCCTTCGTCAAGGAAGCTCCGCAGGAGCTGATGCGACTGGAGCGCTGGGGCTGTCCGTGGAACCGCGAGCCGGACGGCCACATCGCCGTGCGTGCCTTTTGGCGGGATGAAGAAGCGGCGGACCTGGTTTGCGGCCGACAAGACCGGCTTCCACATGCTCCACACGCTGTTCCAGACCTCGCTGAAGTACGACCCGATCAGCGCTACGACGAGTATTTCGTGACGAAGCTACTGGTGGACGACGGGCCGGTGCAAGGCGTCATCGCGATCGAGATCGATCGGGAAAATTCCAGGCGATCCTAGCGAAGGCTGTGATCATGTGCACCGGGGGATGCGGGCGCGTCTTCCCGTTCACCACGAATGCCGCCATCAAGACCGGCGACGGCATGGCGCTGGCGTATCGCGCCGGGCGCTCCGCTGAAGGACATGGAGTTTGTCCAGTACCATCCCACGGGCTGCCGTTCACCGGCATTCTGATTACGGAAGCCGCCCGGTCCGAGGGCGGCTACATGCTGAACAAGGATGGCTACCGCTATCTTCAGGACTACAACCTCGGGACGCCGCGAGCCCAAGCCCGTGCTGCGCTGCATGGAACTGGGGCCGCGCGATCGTTTGTCGCAGGCTTTTGTCAAGGAATTCCAGAAAAAACGCACGACTATCGACGCCGCACGGCGCAGTAGTGCATCTGGACCTGCGGCATCTGGGCGAGAAAATGATCACCGCCGGATGCCGTTCGTGCGCGAACTGTGCCTGAAGTATGAGAACATCGATCCGGTAACGGAGCTGGTGCCGGTGCGTCCAGTGGTGCACTACATGATGGGCGGGATCAGACCGACATCAACGGCGCTACTCCGCTCGAGGGCTTGTACGCGGCAGGCGAGGTGGCTTGTGTGAGCATCAACGGCGCGAACCGGCTGGGATCGAATTCGCTCACCGAGTGTCTGGTGTTTGGCGCGCGCGCCGGAAAGGCGGCGGCCGAGTTTGCGTCCGGGCAAAGGATGCCGGACGGCAGCGGTTCTGGCGCAGGCGGCGGACGAAGAGACAAGGATTGGATCGCAATTCCTGAGCAAGACCGGAGGGCGCGAGCGCATCGCCACATTCGCGACGAAATGCAGAAGACGATGGAGCAGAGCGCGGGGATCTATCGCGAAGATTCGCCTGACGCAGGCCACGAAAAGCTGCGCGAACTTCAGGAGCGATATCCGGACATTAATCTGGACGACCATGGCCGCACGTTCAACACAGAGCTGGAATCGGCGCTGGAACTTCGGCTTCATGCTGGACGTGGCCGAGACGATGGTGCAGTCTGCGCTGCATCGGACCGAGTCGCGCGGCGCGCACCAGCGCACCGATTATCCGGAGCGCGAACGACGCAAAATTCCTGGCGCATTCATTGGTGCACGCAAAGCGGACGGCGCCTCGCGAGTGGAGTATCTGCCGGTGACGATTACACGCTGGCCGCCGGGAGAACGGGTTTACGGACAGTAAGCAACGAGCAAGGTTAGTCAATAACGGCAAAACGGACCAGGTGATGGCTGACAAGATTACCCTCGAGATCGCGCGTTACTCTCCCGAGCAGGACAAAGGAACCGCACTTCGAGAGCTTCGATGTGCCGGTTTACAAGGAATGGGTGGTGCTCGACGCGCTGAACCACATCAAGGACACAGTGGACGGGACGCTGACCTATCGCTGGTCGTGCCGCATGGGCATCTGCGGCAGTTGCGGCATGATGGTGAACGGCGAGCCGAAGCTGACCTGCGCCACGTTCCTGTCCAGCTACGCGAAAAACGGAAACAAGATTCGAGTTGAGCCACTGCGATATTTCCCGATCATGCGCGACCTGGTCACGAGATTGAGCGACTTCCTGGTCAAGCTGAAAAAAGTGAAGCCGTGGCTGATCCGCAAGGATGACCAGCCGCTTTCGCAGGGCGAGTTTCTGCAGACTCCGGAGCAGGTTGATCGCTACAAGCAGTTCAGCATGTGCATCAACTGCACGTTGTGCTATGCGGCCTGTCCGGTGGTGGGGCTGGATCCGGTGTTCGTCGGGCCGGCGGCGATTGCGCTGGCGCAGCGCTACAACCTGGATTCGCGCGACCAGGGCGCAGCCGGAACGAACCGCGATATTGGCCGCATCCCGATGGAGTTTGGGGCTGCACGTTTGTCGGCGAATGCACCCGGGTTTGTCCCAAGCATGTGGATCCGGCAGGCGCGATCCAGCAGTACAAGATTGCGGCGGTGTTGGACTGGATGAAATCGTTGGTGAAGCCGAGAGGTCAGGACACTTAGGATGGCTGGGGTGAATGAGGAAACGACGAAGGGAGCGGTGAGCTACACGGAATTCCATCCGCGGTGGTACCGGCCACCTGTGTCGGTGTATTGGTGGCTGGGCGAGTGGCATTACCTGAAATTCATTCTGCGCGAACTGAGCAGCGTCTTCGTTGCGGTGTTTGTGATCGAGACGCTCTTGATGCTGAACGCGCTGCGCAATGGCCCCGAGGCGTATGCGCACTTTCAGCAGTGCATGCGCAATCCGCTGGTGATCCTGCTTAACGTCGTGAGTTTCTTCTTTGTCGTTTTCCACACGATCACGTGGTTCAACCTGGCGCCCAGCGCGATGCCGGTGCGGATGGGCGGAAAGAAGGTTCCTGACGTGCTGATTGCTGCGCCCAGCTATGTCGCGTGGGTGGTGGTATCGGCATTCGTGTGCTGGGTGGTATTGCAGTGACCGTTGAGGCAAGGCATGGCTAAACCGTCAAACGAAGCTTTCTTCTGGATGCTGTTCAGCGCGGGCGGAGTGGTAGCTGCACTCCTGATTCCGGTGCAACTGTTCCTGTTCTTTATCGCATTTCCGCTGGGATGGTTGCAGGCGCCGAGCTACGAACAACCTGCTGTCCCTGGTGCGCATGCCGGTGGTGCGAATTTATCTATTCGTTCTGTGCTCGCTTCCGTTGTTTCACTGGGCGCATCGGTTTCGGTATACGCTGTATGACGGTCTTGAAAGTAAAGCATCTTACCGGGCTGATCTTCGTTCTATGTTATGGAGGGGCGTTGTTGGGAACGGTCATAGCGGCATATCTGCTGTGGACGATTTGAAAGTCGGAGGTTACGTGGAACTCAAGCTAAAGACGATTTCGAAGGACGGGATTGCCGAGGCCATCTCCAAGGCGGAAGTGTATCGCTATTTGAATGAGCCGGAAGAATCCGAGTCCATTTGCCACGACATCCTGGCTGTCGATCCAGAGAACCAGACGGCTTTGCGGATCGTTGGGTTGGCCATCACGGATGAATTCAGCGGCCAGTCTTCCGATCGATATTCCGAGGCGGAGAGCATGTTTCTACGCCTTACTGACGGCTACGAACAGCGGTACTGCATGGGCTTGCTGTGTGAGCGCCAGGCTAAAGCGCAGATGCGGACCGGGCGTCCGCCGCACGCCGTGACCGCACTGTTGCAGGAGGCGATGGGGCATTTCGAAGCGGCGGAGAAAATCCGCCCGCCCAAGAATGACGACGCCGTACTTCGCTGGAACCGCTGCGCGCGTTTGCTGGGAAAAATACCGACAGTTCCGGCGCCGGAGCCGAACCAGGCTTTCGAGGACCACGACATGGCGCCGGTACCGGTTTCTCCCTGGACTACCAAGGTATCAAAGTGAGCAGCACGTTCCGAGAAGCCGCGAGCAGGCCAGGTCCGCGCCGAAGGTCATGAGCCGTATTGGGAACGCACTTCGCGCCAGGCGCTGACGCTGCGCCGTTCGGCTTCTTCGGCGAAGCCCTCCCCAAGTTTTTGCAGCGTGCCGAAAATCTGCATGCCCTTCTGTAGATAATCTGGAGCGTTCTCCCACACCGCTTCGAACTTCTCGGGATATTCGGAGGCCAGCAGCGCCAGACCGCCAGCAGCAAACGCCATTCCCAGCGGACGCCGGCCGGCGACGACGAGCATGACCCCCGTGCCGATCGATCCGAATATGACGGCCTTTTTCCAGCTTTGCATGTTTCACCTCACGATGCGCGCCGCGGCCGGGCGCCAAAACAGGTTAGAGCGATTCCGAGCTTCTACCGTTGTATGCCGACCGGCCAAATCGCGCAAGCGGACATTTCGAAGTGTGGCCGGCAACCGGCCTTCCGGATGCTCAGTTGTGGACGGTGTCCCATAGGACGCCGCCCCTGGTGGAACGGACCGCGGGCAGGATGAAAATCCCAGGCAGCTGATTCTCTCGCCCTGACCACCCTGAACCGCATGTATAATTTTTGGCAGCGCGCCCGTAGCTCAGCTGGATAGAGCGATTGCCTCCGGAGCAATGGGTCGGGAGTTCGAATCTCTCCGGGCGCGCCAGAGTTGATACACTTAGGCGGTTCCCCGCACTCGCCGTGCAAAAGTGTTCAATTGGCTCGGCGTTATCACTTGCCGCTGCGGCATGCGTCACTGACAAGCCGCCGGCGCCGGCGCGAAAATTTCGACGAAGAACATGATCTTGCGCGAATAGCAAAGCATGCTTCTGGGTGTGCTTTTTCCTGGCTTGCTCCGTCCTGTGCGCGGCTGTGCGCCTGAAGAACTCGATTCGACACTTCTTGCCGGCAATTTAGCGTTGTTGACATCCGGACTTGCCCGATCCAGCGGTATTCGTTTTCTGCTTTTTAGGTGTTTCTAATTTAGAAGTGGGTTCAAGCCAGAAGCATTGTGGCGAGGGGCAGCCGGTTGTTCGGCCTCTGTTAAGTGCTGCGCCCATGTGTAAAATGGGCATCCGCGGCGATAACTATGGCGATCCAATTTCGGTGCGAGAGTCTATTTGCGCGTTTCCAAAACCCCGGCGATGAAGCGTACTCAGAGCGCAAGGTCCAGGTTCGCTTCGACCCGCTGCTCGGTATCTCGGCTCGAATCGCCGAAGGCGTGAAATTACAAACGAGCGCTGACGACGCGCTCGTCGCATTTCGCGCGCCAGACCCGAATTGCCCTTTCTGTGCAGAACGCATCGACAAAGTAACGCCTCGCATCGCCACCGAAATCACGCCAGCGGGACGCATTCGGGTTGGCGAGACCGTGCTGTTTCCTAACCTGGTGCCGTACTCGAGATACGCCGCCGTCGCCGTGTTCACAACCCGGCATTGGCTGCACCTTCGCGATTTCACCCCCGCTTTGATCGTCGACAACCTGGCTGCATCGCTCGATTACATACGCGCAGTCACAAAGGCCGATCCGGGTGCGCGGTTCTGCTCTTACAACATCAATTATCTTTATCCTTCGGGAGGTTCTCTTCTCCATCCGCATAGCCAAGTGTACGTGGATCCATTCCCGACATCGATGATGCGGATGCAGCATGCGTGCGCTACGGCCTACTGGCAAGCGAACGGACGGTGTTTCTGGAACGATCTTGTGTCAGAAGAGATGAAACGCGCGGAGCGACGTGATTTTCCGCGACGAACTAATCGTTTGGGTGACACCCTTCGCGCCGATCGGATTCAACGAGGTCCGTGCCGTCCTGTGCGAACGTGAGAACATCCTCGACCTTTCCTCTGCGGATGTCCAGAAGCTCGCTTCGGGCATCAGCCGAGTACTCGCGTGGTATGACTCGATCGGGTACAACAGCTTCAATCTGGCACTGTATTCCGGCGAGTTCGGCAAGGAGGGTGCCAATCGCGTTAACTTGACAATGGTCACACGGACGGCCATGACGCCGTTCTATCGCAGCGACTCGATGTACCTGGAGCGCCTTCATTGGGAAGCGGCGCTCGATCGCACACCCGGAGGATGTAGCTGAAGACGTCCGGGCATACTTTCGCAGCGCACGAGAGATGACTAACGGTTGATCGAATCCGCTGTTTGCAGCCATGATTTTCCATAATCCAGAAAAGTGATGTGAGGACGTGCGGTCACGATTTCGGCGTACCCATCCGAGCCGGTGGGGTGCTCGGCCTCGCCCGGATCCAGGATGGCTGTCTAGGTCGTCGGGCAACAGCTGCCTTTCCGAAGGTCCCTTACTTGCCGACACGGATGTTCAATCGGAATGCAAGAAGCCCAAAAATGTTAAGGAGCCAGAGTACGAAGCGATCACGACTACGGCATTCAGAATCGAGCGGATGGAGTTTGCCATTGGAATGAAGCGATTAACCAGCCACAAAAGGACTCCAACTACAATCAGCGTAACGATCACTGGTAGCAACGGCATTTGTGCTCGCCTTTCCTACCTTGTGCTTCGCCGAGGTGCCCTGTAACTTTGACGTTGGCAGCCAGGAAAACGTTGTATAGGGAGGCATTTATAAGGGCAATGGGGGATCATATTAGGCGGATAATGCCCCTGTGATCCGGATCAGCGTGTATCCGACCAGCTCTGCTCGTAGGAGTTAGGAGATTCTGGTTCCAAAACGGTTCGACAACTCCGTCTATTTCGCGCCCCCACTAGCCACTAGCCCGTCCTCCGACGTAGAGTAAAGGAGCGATGGAACTGCGCAAAGATCCCATCACGCGTTCGTGGGTCATCTGCGGTGACGAGCCCGAAGGCGGCTCTCCGCCTGACTACTTCTGCCCGTTCTGCCCGGAGTCGGGGCAGCCGCTGCAGGTGATCGCGACATCGCCGACGGTGAACGGCAGTCCGTGGTCGGCGCGCGCGGTGGTCATCCGCATCCGCTGTACGGCATCGATGGCGAGCCGGGGCGCTCGGGTAATGGGCTCTACGACACGATGCAGCCGGTCGGCGCACACGAAGTGATCGTGGAGAATGCGCGCCATGACCGTCATCTGTGGAACGCCGACGATCGCGAGATCGAGGAATACCTGGCGCTGTGCGGCCAGCGCATCCAGGACCTGAAGGGCGACACCCGCTTCAAGTACATCAGCGTCTTCAAGAATTTCGGCGGCATGTCAGGGCAGGAGTTCGACCATCCGACCTCGGAGATCGTGGCCACGACGTTTGTCCCGCGGCGCGTGCTCTACGAACTGCGGGCGGCGCGTTAGCACTATCAGGTGAAGGAGCGCTGCGTCTTCTGCGACATCCTGAAGCAGGAGCAGGACCAGAAGCTGCGCGTCGTCGAAGTGCGCGGCGACTACATTGCCTGTTGTCCCTATGCGCCGCGCGTGCCGTACGAAACCTGGATCGCGCCTCGCAGCCACGAAGCTTACTTCGAGCGCACGGCGCTGAAGTCGGGAGCGATGCGCGACCTTGCCGCGTTGCTGCGGCGCACACTGTTTCGCATTCGCACCATTGCCGACGGCTTTCACATGGTGCTGCACACCTCGCCGAACACCATGCACCGCTCCGAGACGCTGGGGTTCTGGAAGACCATCGAGGACGACTACCACTGGCACATCGAGATTCTGCCCATCCTCGGTGCCAAGGCGAAGTCGTACACCTTCAAAGAGGTGTACTACTCGCCGGTCAGTTCGGAAACGGCGGCGGCCATTCTGCGCGAGAGGCCGACGGAACGGTAGACCGCATGACCGTTCGCCGAATCAAAACCTACACCGGCCAGACTGGATATGTTTACCAGTACTACTTTGTCGGCAAGCGGGCGGCGCTCGACGGCGATCCGGAAGCGCCCTCGACCGAATTCATCTTCGACGTGACCTCCGACCGCAAGACGACCTTTGCGGTCAGCATCTTCCTGCGGGCGGAAGCGCTAGATGCCTGGGCGGCCAGCCGCGGTCGCCCGCTCAGCGAGTCCGAACAGTACGCCGGCGTGAAGCTGCGCCTGATGCAGGCTTTCGACGAAATCCCCGACATGAGCGAACCAAGGCCGTCGTCTGCGGCTGGACGGCGAGGCTCTGTTGGGGTTGCTGCAGTCCATCGGCGTGGAATAAGGCGCTGCCGGTGGCTTACCGGTTCTTCGATGCTGCGTCCAACCTGCAGGCAGAAGTGTGGGATCATAGATACAGCGATAGTGGGGTGAGGATGCCGATGTTCGCAGATCTGCGGCGACAGGAACGCAAGCGATGGAACCGCTCTCTGTTGGCGTCGTTCGGGTTGCAGTGCGCGGTCCTGTTGTTTCTAATTCATCGCGCAGCTCCCGTCTTTGTGATGCCGTCTGACGTAGATCTAGGAATACCAGGATCGTCAGGCTCGCTGTCCATTGTGTACCTGGCACCTGTCGGACCTGAGCAGTCGAACTGCACCCGAAGAGCCGCGCCCGATACGAGCGGCCCTGGCGCCCGGCCGAAGGCACCCAGAGCGCAACCTAAACCTGCGAAACAGACCAATCGACCCAGCAGAATGCGCCCGAGCAGACCGCGCGCGGTGGTTCTCCGTGGGGACGAGCCCCCGGCTCTCCTCTCACTGGCGACGAGGTGGTCCCCGCATTGCCGGAGGTTTTTCCTGACCCTCCGGTATCTCGTGCCGATTTGCCGGCTGGCGTGGAAGGGGACGTGATCGTTGAGGTCACCATCGACGCGCAGGGCAATGTCGTTGAAACCAAACTGCTTCAGGGCATCGGCTACGGCATCGAGCAGAAGGTTCTTGCGGTCCTGCAACGCTGGCACTTCCGGCCGGCCATGCGCGATGGTGTGACCATCGCATCGCAGCACATCGTGCACTTCCACTACCCAGCCTAGGGCAAGACTCGATCACACGGCCGTGTGCGGTCACGTCCTTGCGAATCGCCGTGTACTAAAGTCATGTGACGCAGATCACATGCCGGGGTGACAACTATACTGCGCCCATTCTGCCCCGCCGTTATACTAAGCATAGCGGAACGGGTGAGAATTCAAGCCGTGGATTCTGTGGGGTTTATGCCTCTAATCTGGCTCCGAGTTGCGGTGGTTTTTTACGGCGTGGGGCTGCTCTACTCGCTTCTCCTGCTCAGCAAGCAAGGCAACCTCCTGGGTAAGATCGTCGAACCGGCTGTCGGACTTGGCCTCATCTTCCACTTTGTTTCGCTGGTCGAGTCCACCATCCTGATCGGACATCTGTCGTGGGCCTCCATCCACTATTCCGAATCGATTCTCGCCTTCGTGGCGATGGTGGTGTTCTTCATTTTCTTTGTGGCCTATCGCACGGTCTCGCCGGGAGTCGTGATTTTCCCCATTGTTTTCGTGCTCACGTTTGCGTCGGCCGTGGGGCAGAAGCCGATCACGTTGACGTCACCGCTGCTGCGCAGCGGATGGATCTTCGTCCACGTCGTTCTCATCTTTACCGGCTATGCGGGGCTGTTCCTGAGCTTCGGCGCGAGCCTGCTCTATCTGGTGCAGGAACGGGCACTGAAGTCGAAGCGTTCGAACTGCGTCATAGCGCTGGCTGCCCCCGTTGCAGACCATTGACGAAATCGGCTATCGCTCGCTGCTGTTCGGGTTCCCCTTTATGACGCTGGGCCTGGTGGCCGGTTCGGTGCTGGCCATCGAGAAGTACGGGCCGCTGTTCTTCTACGATCCCAAGATTCTGCTCTCGCTTCATCATGTGGGCGGTGTACATGCTGCTGCTGTACACCCGCTGGAGTTCGGGATGGCGCGGCCGCCGCGCGGCGTTTCTGGCGACCTTCGCCTTCGTGGTGGCCCTGGGCGCATGGGCCGCAAATTACTTCAGCCGCGTGCACAGGTTTATCGCCTCATGAACTTCATCGTCATCGGCGTGAACCATCAGACCGCACCGGTCGAAGTGCGCGAGCAGTTCGCCATTCCGGAGGCGCGGCTGCCGGAAGCGACCAAGTGCCTGGCCACGTATCCCGGCATTGAAGAGGGAATGATCGTCTCCACCTGCAACCGGGTGGAGTTGCTGGCGCGCACGGTGAATGGCAACGCCGACATGCGAGGCTTCATGCGCGCAGTTCTACGGCTTCGATCCTGCGCCGTATCGCCAAGTATCTGTACGAACATCGCGAGCGCGATGCGGTGCGGCACGTCTTCCGCGTGGCCTCCAGTCTCGACTCGATGGTCGTCGGCGAGCCGCAGATTCTCGGACAGGTGAAAGAAGCGTATGCCACCGCGCGCGCTGTCGGCGCGGTCAACTCGCAACTCGACGCGCTGCTGACCCGCGCGTTCGCCGTCGCCAAGCGCGTGCGCAACGAGACCGCGATCGCGCACCTCCGCGGTGTCGGTTGCATCGGTTGCGGTCGACCTGGCGAAGAAGATCTTCGGCAACCTGCAAGGCAAGAGCGTTTACCTGGTCGGCGCGGGCAAGATGTGCGAACTCTCCGCCCGCCACCTGGCTGGCGCACGGCGCCAAGCAGATCTACGTTGCCAACCGGACCTACGAGCGCGCAGTGGCGCTGGCCGCGAAGTTCAATGGGCAGGCGGTCCCGTTCGAGCAACTTTACGACACCGTCCCGCAACGCCGACATCGTGATCAGCTCCACCGGTGCGCCGCACGCCATCTTCCGCAAGGAGCACGGCGAGAAGTTTCTGAGCCGCCGCAAGAACCGTCCCATGTTCTTCATCGATATCGCGGTCCCGCGCGACATCGATCCCGGGATGAACAAGCTGGACGGCATCTTCGTGTACGACATCGACGACCTGCAGCAGGTGGTGTCGTCGCACATCGCCGACCGCACGGACCGAGGCGGATCGCGCCGAAGCCATCGTCCAGCTCGAAGTCGATAAGTTCCAGTCGCGCCTGCAGACGCTCGACGTGGTGCCGACCATCGTGTCCTTGCAGGAGCACCTCGAGACGGTTCGCCAGGCCGAGATCGATCGCGTACGCGGACGGCTGGGAGCGATGACGCCCGAGCAGGAACTGGCCGTCGAAGCGCTGACCCGCGGCATCATCAACAAAATCATGCACACACCCATTACGACGCTCAAGACCGCGGCGCGCGAATCGGCCGAAGCCACCACGGTGATCGACCTCGTCCGCAAGCTCTTTGGACTGCGTGACGCGAGTAAGGCTGCAGCCGCGCAGGACAAGGCTGGCAATGGGAAACCGGGGGCACAGAACTGATGGCGCGCCTCAGAATCGGTTCCCGCGGGATCGCAACTCGCCCTCTGGCAAGCCAACCACATCTCGGCTCTGCTGCGCGAGCGCGGTCACGAAGTCGAGATCGAGATCATCAAGACTACCGGCGACAAAATCACCGACGTCGCCCTGGCGAAGGTCGGCACCAAGGGCATGTTCACCAAAGAGATCGAAGAGGCGCTGGCCGAAGGGCGCGTAGATCTCGCGGTGCACAGCCTGAAGGACCTGCCCACCGAACTGCCGCCCGGATTCGAACTGGTGGCGGTTACCACGCGGGTCAATCCGCGCGACGTGTTTCTGTCGGTGAAGTACGACAGCATCAAGGCGCTGCCGCAAGGAGCGCGGGTCGGCACCAGCAGCCTGCGGCGGCAGGCGCAGTTGAAGGCGTCGCGGCCCGACCTGGTGATTCATCCGCTGCGCGGCAATGTCGACACTCGTGTGCGCAAGCTGGAGGCAGGTGAGTACGACGCCATCATTCTGGCCGCCGCCGGCCTGACCCGTCTGGGCAAAATGCAGTGGGTGAGGGAAGTGCTTGCGGAAGATTTCATGTGTCCCGCGGCCGGACAGGGCGCGCTCGGCATCGAGATTCGCGAAGGCGACGTTGCGATGCGCGAGCACCTGGCATTCCTGAACGATGCGGCGGCGCGGGCGGCAACGACTTGCGAGCGAGCGCTGCTAAACAAGCTCGGTGGTGGATGCCAGGTCCCGATCGGAGCGTTCGCCGAGATGAGCGATGGGGAGCTGCCGTTGACCGCGATTGTGGCGCGCCCCGATGGATCGGAAGTCCTGCGCGAACAGCAGAGTGGCAGCGATCCGGTGAGTCTTGGCGAGCAAGTTGGCGATGCCTTGCTGCGCCGAGGTGCGACCGAGATTCTCGAGCACGTTTATGGAGCGGCCGCAGCGGCGCCGCAACAGCCGTAGCCGCATGACTCCGAACAACCATTGCCACCGGCGCTCCGCTGCCGGATGCCGCGTGCTGGTTTCGCGCGCCAAGAAGCAGGCAAGTGCGCTATCCTCGACTCTGCGCGAACTCGGTTGCGAGGTCATCGAGATCCCTTTCATCGAGATTCGCAAACCCAGCTCGTACCAGCCGCTGGATTCCGCGCTGCGCAACCTTGCGACCTACGACTGGCTCATCCTCACCAGCGTCAACGGAGTGAATTCGCTCTTTGAGCGCATGGCCAGAAAACGTCTGGATGCGTCGGCGCTTGCCCATCTGAAGATCGCGGCGATCGGTCCGGCAACGAAAAGCGCTATCGAGCAACACGGTTTGCAGGTGACCGTCACGCCGAAGGAGTACGTGGCTGAGTCGGTGGTGGCAGCGCTGCATCGCCGGGTGAAAGGCAAGCGTGTCTTGCTGGTGCGCGCAAAGGTTGCCCGCGACGTCATTCCGCGCGAGCTGCGCAAGGCGGGAGCGTCAGTTGATGTCGTGGAAGCGTACGAAACGGTTGCTCCAAAATCATCGGAGAAGCGTCTGCGCGCCGTCTCTGGCTAACCGGGACAAACCGCACGCGATCACCTTCACCAGCTCCTCGACCGTGCGGAATTTCGTGCGCCTGCTCGGCCTGCGACGCGCTCGTGCTGTACTCAAAAAACCTGCGTCTCATCGGGGCGTGCACACGGCATCGATTGGACCGGTGACGTCGGCCACGCTGCGCGAGTTCGGCTTGCCGGTGGACATCGAAGCCGCGGAGTACACGATTCCGGGACTGGTGGCGGCAATCGTGGCGGCGCGGGAGCGTATGCGAAGTGGGCAACAGCGGCAACGGCTGTAGGGCCATTCACCCCCGCTTGCACCGAATTATAGGCACTGAGCCCCGCCAGATGAGACAATAGTGACATGACTTACTACCAGGTTCAATTTCTGACCGAAAGCGACATACCTCGCCAGCCTAAGCGATTCCGCACCGAAGAGAAGGCGAAGCAGCACGCCATGAAGGTGCTCGGCATTGCGGACGAAGACGGACTGGCATCCAAAGCCACCATTCTGCCGGTCAGCAGCAAACCGATGCACCTCTGAGTCTTATAGAGGGCCATACGGAAATAATCTAGCGCGAGGCTCGCGAGACCCGCGTGAGTTTTCCCCCTTTACCAGTCGAGGAAGGAAGTGTTTTCCCCATGACCTGTCCCATCTGTCACGGCGAAATGTCGAGGACCTGGCAACCGCAGCGATCCTCCAAGTCTCTGCCGCTCCCGCATGTGCAATGGGGCTGCAGTACCTGTGGAGGGAAGTTCACCAGAGACCAGCTGAGACCCCAGCCGAAATGCAAGTCAAATGTCCCACCGGTCCGTTTCCTGACGCTCGTGGTCAGGGGACCGCAATTGCGAATAGCCATAAGCTAGACCTTGCCTCCGTGACTAACGTGTGATTGACCCCGCTTCCCCCAAAATGTTATAAAGACTCGCCTTTTGTGCTGCGCCGGTGGTGTGCCCGAAGATGCACACAAACTGGTGCAAGTGTTCCCGACGCGGCCAAACCTCAAACACTTCTGTCTGAAGTGGAAGCGCGTTTCCGGGATTCCAGCAGGTCCATGCATGGGTTTCCACCTGCAGTCTGCAAGACGCAAGCTGAAGCCCTGTATGCGCCCGACCGGCTGGGCGGTCATCGATCTCATGGAAACGCTGTCGGCGGAGGTTCGCCTGAGAGCGGAAAAACCTAACGTCATATTCGTGGGTGCTTCCCTCACGGGCGCGCCCATCGGAGGAATCATATGCACACCTGGCTCGCCGCCCTGCGGCGGCTGTCATCGGTTAGAAGCTCGGCCAAGTTGGTCACTGCCGCGCTGACTCTCTTTCTACTGAACGCTGCTACCGCTTTCGCCCAGCCCAGCGAGGCTGCGGGAGAAGCCAACCTGCGGCTGCCCGACCTTACCTCGGTCAGCTTTCTGGGCCTGAATGGCCACAACATCCTGGCGATAGGGCTTCTCTTTTGCGCTTTTGGATTGCTCTTCGGGCTGTCGATTTCCCTGCAGCTGAAGAACCTGCCGGTCCATCGTTCGATGGGCGAGATTTCGGACCTGATCTACGAAACCTGCAAGACCTACCTGGTGACGCAGGGCAAGTTCCTGATGCTCTTGTGGGCCTTTATCGCCATTGTCATCGTGGCCTATTTCGGATGGCTGGCCCCGGTTCCCGGTAAGCCGGTGGCGGTGACGCTGCCCGTGATTCTTCTCTTCAGCATTGTAGGCATTTGCGGCAGTTACGGTGTGGCGTGGTTCGGGATCCGGGTGAACACATTTGCCAACTCGCGCACCGCGTTTGCCGGACTGCGCGGCAAGCCGTATCCCATTTACGCCATCCCGCTGAAGGCCGGCATGAGCATTGGCATGATGCTGATCAGCGTCGAGTTGCTGATCATGTTGTGCATTCTGTTGTTCATTCCGGCGGATTACGCCGGCCAATGCTTTATCGGCTTTGCCATCGGCGAGTCGCTGGGCGCGGCCGCGCTGCGTATCGCCGGCGGCATCTTCACCAAGATCGCCGATATTGGCGCCGACTTGATGAAGATTGTCTTTAAGATCAAAGAGGACGACGCGCGCAACCCGGGCGTCATCGCCGACTGCACCGGCGACAACGCAGGCGACTCCGTCGGACCCAGCGCCGACGGCTTCGAAACCTACGGCGTGACCGGCGTGGCGCTGATCACCTTTATCCTGCTGGGGGTGAAAGATCCCACTGTCCAGGTGCAACTGCTGGTGTGGATCTTCATTATGCGCATCATGATGCTGGTCTCCAGCACGGCGGCGTACTTCCTGAACGAAGCCGTAGCCAAGGCGCGTTACGGCAATGTCGACAATATGAACTTCGAAGCGCCGTTGACCTCGCTGGTATGGCTGACTTCGATCATCTCCATCGTTCTGACTTACATCGTGTCGTATCTCATCGTGCCGGTGCTGGGCGGCGATACAACCCAGTGGTGGAAGCTGGGGACGATCATCTCCTGCGGAACGCTGGCGGGCGCCATCATTCCGGAACTGGTGAAGGTCTTTACCTCGGTCGATTCGCGACACGTGAGAGAAGTGGTGACCTCGGCGGACGAGGGTGGAGCGTCGCTGGGCATCCTGTCGGGCTTCGTGGCCGGAAACTTCTCCTGCTATTACCTGGGCTTCACCATGGTGGCGTTGATGTCCATCGGCTACTACGTGAGCACCTTTGGCTTAGGTGCGTTGATGCTGGCTCCGGCGGTGTTTGCGTTTGGCCTGGTGGCGTTCGGCTTTCTCGGCATGGGACCGGTGACCATCGCGGTGGATTCCTACGGTCCGGTGACCGACAACGCGCAGTCGGTGTACGAGCTGTCGCTGATTGAGCAGATCCCGAACATCAAGGGCGAGCTGAAGAAGGACTACAACATCGACGTGAACTTCGAGCGCGCCAAGCACATGCTGGAAGAGAACGATGGCGCCGGTAACACCTTCAAGGCGACGGCCAAGCCAGTGCTCATCGGCACAGCCGTTGTCGGAGCTACGACGATGATCTTCTCCATCATCATGGCGCTTACCGGCGGTTTGACCCATGGACAGGAGAACCTGTCGCTGCTGCACGCGCCTTTTGTCCTCGGTCTGATCAGCGGCGGCGCCATCATCTACTGGTTCACCGGCGCTTCCACGCAGGCGGTGACCACGGGCGCTTATCGCGCGGTGGAGTTCATCAAGGCCAACATCAACCTGGAAGAGCGTGGAAAAGGCCTCGGTGAGCGACAGCAAGAAGGTGGTGCAGATCTGCACCCAGTACGCGCAGAAGGGCATGTTGAACATCTTCCTGGCGGTGTTCTTCGTCACCTTGGCGTTCGCCTTCATCGAGCCGTTCTTCTTCATCGGCTACCTGATCTCGATCGCGGCGTTCGGACTGTATCAGGCAATGTTCATGGCCAACGCCGGCGGAGCCTGGGACAACGCCAAGAAGATCGTCGAAGTGGAGCTGAAGCAGAAGGGAACTGCGCTGCACGATGCAACCGTCATCGGCGACACCGTGGGCGATCCGTTCAAGGACACGTCATCGGTTGCCATGAACCCGATCATCAAGTTCACCACGCTGTTCGGATTGCTCGCGGTGGAACTGGCGGTGCAGTTGACGAACACGCAGGGAACGGGATTCAGTCACATCCTGGCTGTCATCTTCTTCGCAGTGTCGTTCGTCTTCGTGTACAGATCGTTCTACGGAATGCGGATCGTCAAGGCCGCAGCCTGAGAAGCGCGCATCAACCGCAAGAACGCCATCTCGTAAGGGATGGCGTTTTTGTGCTCAGGAGTGTCGCGGGCTGAAAGCCTGGTTCACGAAAAATAGCGACCTCACCAGCGCGCCTGAACGCGCGCGCCTTCTACAAACTCACACAGTCAAGTTCTTAGCGAAAGGTGCGCGCTTTCAAAACTCACGGCATCAAGTCTTCAAAACGTAAAGGCACACCCTAAGTCGGTGACGCTACCGTTTGCCGCGGCCCTTAGGCTTGGGCTTTGGTCTCGGCTTGGGCTTCGGCTTGGGCTTCGGTTTGGGTTTTGGCTTCGGTTTCGGGGCCGGAGTCGGAGTTGGAGTCGGGGTTGGAGTCGGGGTTCGGGGTCGGGGTTGGCGTCGTGCCCGCCGACAAAGCCTGTAGCAGCGTCGCGCCATTCGGACTTCCCCAACCGGTGCACGCATCCCATCCTGCACCCGCCTTGAAGTCACCGTTGTTGCCCGATGTAATATCGCGGAACGTTCCCGTCTTGCCGGCAATAGTCTGGTACAGATTGGGGTTCAGGTAGCCCACAGGCTTGCCTAGCGACTGATTGAAGAGCGCAATCAAGCCCGCCCACAACGGGGCCACGGCGCTGGTTCCTCCCACGGTGAAGCTCGACCCGTCGGCCTGGACCTGGTAGCCGGTTGCCGGATCGGCGTCCCCGGAGACGTCGGGGACGCCACGTCCCTTGAAATTCCCCGGATTCCGGGACGGCGGAACTTTGGCATTCGCCTGATAGGTGGGAATGGGGAAGGTGTCGCTCACGCCACCGCCGGTCGCACCGCCACCGGATCCACCATTCCAAACGACTTCGCTCGAAATGGAACTGCCGCTGAGGGTAAGGGAGGTCCCTCCGCAGGCCAGTGAGAAGGGGCTGGAAGAAGGAAAGTCCACATGGTCGCGACCGTCACCGACACCATCGTCCGATCCGTTGTCGCCGGAGGCAGCGCACACCGACACGCCCAGTGCCGCAATCGCCTGCAGAGCGCTGTTGTAGGCCTGCAGCGATTGCGCGGTCCAGCTTGACTCCGGCCCGCCCCAGCTGATGGAAATCACCGACGGCTTGTTGACCGGGTCCATTGCCGCCTGGTTGATCGCGTCGAGGAATCCAGCGTCGGTGTTGGGAGCGAAGTAGACCACGATGTTTGCCCCCGGTGCCACGGCGCCGGACACTTCAATGTCGAGCATAACTTCGGTATCGGGCCCGTTGATGTCACCTGTCGGCTGATTGAGGGCGCCGTCCACGGACACCGCTACAACCGTAGGAGCGGGAGAGATCTTGAGACCGCTGAAGTAGGTGTTCAGATCGGACTGGGTGAAGCCGCCACCCAGCTCGACGATGGCGATGGTCTGCCCTTTTCCGTTGATTCCGGTTGGAAAATTATATGCCTTGGCGATCTGCAGCGAGGTAAAGGATGTGGCTGGGGCAGCCAAAGCCGATGCAGTTAAAGGGGACGCCGTCTGGCGTGCATTGGCAAGGCGAAAGTGCGCCTCGGCTTGTGGCCGGTTGTCCAGGCCATGGACACTTTGGACGATGGCGCTTAGCTCAGTAGGTATGCTGACGGAGCCGGTGCGCCCGCGATACGAGCCGCCTTCATATTCGTATCTCGCCAGGTTGACCTGGAAGGCCTTAGCGAAAGCCGCGCACTTGCCAGTGAGGGCGACAGTCCTGGCAGCCAGGTTCACCTGGGCGAGGGCCAGCCCGTGAGCCGAGGCGAACACCTCTACTTGATGGACATCGGCGGGGTCGGCCCCATAGCGCGCCTCGTATTCATCGCGCGTAAGGCGCTCACCGCGGGCCACAAGTTGAGCCAACGGGGTCTGCTTTTTGCCCGGCCGTGGCCGCAGCACCAGCGTCACCTGCATCGGTACATTCGGATCCAATGAGCCCGCCTGGGTCGCGCCGCGCATTGGCTCGCGCTCGCTGCCAGGCACCTTGACGTATTTTTCGAAAGCCATAATGAATAGTCCTCACCTCTTAGCGTTCAGCCATCAGCGTGGTCCCGGCTCGGCAAGATTGCCATTGACCGGAACCGCCGCGGAGGGCAAGCGGAGAGCCCGGGTCGAGCGAAGCCGGTTTATGACTCAGGCTGCGGCGTTGTCGGGTTCGAAGCGGACGACCTGCGTACCCTACCCCTACAGCGCTTCTTTAGAATCAGCTGGTTACAGCATGTTTCTGCTCTAAATTATTGACTGCAAACAGTTTATACGTACTTGATAGATTCGCAACGACTTACGCTGGCCTCTCATTACCGCGTCGGAACTGTTTAGGACCGCATGCATTCCTGAATGAGCGAGTTCGAGGTCATTCACTCAGAGTCCGCAACCGGTTAGTCCAGTGGGTCACGATGCGACAACACCTTGCCTACCCCAGCTCAGTCGGGACAGAATCTCCCGCGGCCAGTGTACCGCTTCGCGGGCTGCTGTCAAAATGACCAAGGTACATGTATACATTTGGTCTTTCTTGCGGACAGCAGAACGGTTTCACTGCCCCTTCATTTTGTCCTTGACCGTGTGCGCGAGTTTTTCGATCTCTTCCGCCTTCTTGATCACTTCAACCGACAAAGTGTTCTCGTTGGTTTTGTCTACGTATTGCTTCAATTCCGTCGCCAGTTGCAGCAGCTTGTCGGTGTCGGTCTTGAGGTCCTGCTGGCGCTTCTCATTCATGCTTTTTAGCGCTGCGCGTTTCTGCTGCGCTTCCCACTCGATCTCCGCAGGCGTGCGTTGATCACGTCCGGAGCCCGGGAGTTGCGCCGTGCCGGGTAATCCAAGGAGAAAACAGAACGTCAGCGCAAGAACCAAGGTTGATTTACGAGCGGTCAGCATGGGGTTGGTTGTCCAGGTCATAGGAGTAAGGTGATTATATTCTCGGCGCGCGCACCGGCTGGCTAGAGAACTCTGCTGCTACCGGACCGATCTCGACTGAAGACTCGATTGTTATAATCCGCGAGAATGCTGTTTTCCTTACTTGCACGATTGCAATCTCTCGCCGTGCTCCCGAACGGCGCCAAACACGACGTGATCCGGTTGCTCGATGCCTGGGGCGACGACGCTTTCGACTTCCTCCGGTATAGGGTGCCGAGGATCATCGGCGTACTCGTCATTGCATTTATCCTAGCGCGCCTGTTGCGGAAGCTTTCCCGTCACCTAATCGAGTTGAGCAACCGGCAGGGCCTGCCCACGGCATTCCGTGCACAGCAATTGCGCACGCTGTCCAGCGTCATCTACAGCGTCGGCGTGTTCGTCATTCTGTTTCTGGCAGCGATGCAGATCCTTCCGCTCCTGAGCATCAACATGGGCCCGCTGCTGGCCAGCGCCGGAATCGTCGGGCTGGCCATTGGCTTCGGAGCCCAGACCCTGGTCCGCGACTTCATCAACGGCTTCCTGATCCTGGTGGAGAACCAATATGACATTGGCGACACCGTAAGAATCGCCGGTGTCCAGGGCGCGGTGGAGGCGATGACCCTACGCCGGACCGTCTTGCGGGACGACAACGGGACCCTGCACACGGTTCCCAGCAGCGAGATCAAGGTGGTCAGTAACCTTACACGCGACTGGACGCAATTGCCGCTTCACGTTTCTGTGGCCTACGGCGCCGACAGCGATCGCGTGATTCAGCTGCTAAATCAGATTGCCGACGACGTGGCGAACGATCCCAAATATGCAGATAAGATCGTCGCCAAGCCCGAGGTCCCCGGTATCGATAAGGTAAGTGGCGGCGAGGTGGACTATCTGTTGCTGGTGAAGACCAAGCCAGGGTCGCAGTATGCCGTCGGCCGCGAGTTGCGCCGCCGTATCAAGGCTTTGTTCGAGAAGAACGAGATCGAGCCGGGAGACCCAAATCGGGTGTATGTGACGGAAGGACCGAAGCCGAGCCCTTAGCGCAGAGCTTGCCGGAAATGTCATCCGGGACGAGAACCTCTATGTTGCCGAGGAGCTTTTCCACGATAGGGGTCCTTCGACTCCGCACAAGCCCGATATTAGCGGGCTTGTGCTGCGCTCAGGATGACAACTGTAGGTAGATGACAGTTGCAAGGTAGATGACAGCTGTAGGGTGAATGCCTCACGAAATGCCCCGCTGAAGCGGTGCTTCTACATTCCAATCTACTTCACCTGGTTGTGTAACCCGGCCCACTTCTCCAGCAATCCCAGTGTGGCTGCGAAGTCGAGATCGTCCCAGCCCTCTTCGCTCGACAGCTCGTAAATCTCGTCCACGGTCTCCAGCGCGGGCAGCTTAACGCGGTTCTCCTTCGCCGCATCGAGCATGAGGTGAATGTCTTTGTGCATCAGTCGCAACGGGAAGTTCGGCGAGAAATCATGGCGCAGAACGAATGGCGCTTTGTAGTCCACCACGCCGGAGCGCACCATGGAAGCCTGGATCAGCTCGATGAGTTTGTGTGGATCGACGCCCAGCTTCTGTCCCAAGGTGAACGCTTCAGCGAAGCCTTCGTAGATGAGGGCAATCATGAGGTTCATGCAGAGCTTCGCCGACTGGCCTTTGCCGGTATCGCCCATGTGGATGACGAGCTTGCCCATGGCCTTGAACAAAGGCTGCAGGTACTCAACCGGCTCATTCGCGCCGCCGACGATGAAGATCAGTTGTCCACTCTCCGCTCCGATCTTGGAGCCGGTTACGGGAGCGTCCACCCAATGCACGCCGCGAGCGTTCACCCGCTCGGCAAAGCGCAAAGTCGCGGAGGGAGAAATCGTGCTGGAATCAACGATGATCATGCCTTCGCGCAGCGACTGCTCGGCGCCATCTTCGGCGAACAGCACTCGCTCCACCGCTGCGGTGTCGGCAACGCAAGTCCAGACCACATCGGCGTCCTTCGCTGCATCAGCCGGAGAGACCGCCGTGGTCGCGCCATCAACATGCTGACGGGCGGTGCGGTTCCACACTGAAACTTCATGTCCTGCTTTAACTAAGTTGGCGGCCATCGGTCGTCCCATGATGCCCAAACCGAGAAAGGCAATTCGCATCGCTGCTCCTTGTAGGTTCCGGTGGTCCCCAACGAGCCGTAAGGTGGCGCTTGCCGGGCACTCTGACCGTACAGTTGATTTAAGCTGAGTAGTAGGCATAGGTCAAGCAAGTTGGTGAGGCCAGAGTTGGCGAGCATCGGGAGGCGGTTGATCAGCGTCTAATA
This sequence comes from uncultured Acidobacteriaceae bacterium, assembly GCA_963831675.1. GTDB lineage: Bacteria > Acidobacteriota > Terriglobia > Terriglobales > Acidobacteriaceae > Bog-257. The sequence continues at coordinate 42,479 of CAWHRM010000025.1, read as the reverse complement.
ATCAACGTCGCATGTTAGGAATCACAGTTCGACGCAAGGCAAGACAATTTGGCACGCTGGTGCGCCACTCCGCCATGACGCCGCGCTCCGGCGTTACCCGCAAGCCGGTGCTGGCCCGGCGCGGTCAGCTAGGCGTGACCTTCATCGGACATTCCAGCTTCTTCCTCCAGATGGGCGGCAAGAACATCCTGGTCGACCCGAACTTCGCCCGCTGGATCTTCGTCCTCAAGCGCTTGCGCCGTCCCGGTTTGAGGTTGGGCGATCTTCCGGCAATTGATGCGGTGCTGGTTTCGCACGCGCACTTCGACCATCTCCATCGCCCGTCCTTGCGGGCGATTGCGTGGCTCTCGCGGCGCAAGTCGGGCAAGCGGCCGACGATGATCGTGCCCAGACACCTTCGCGATCTGGTCGGCGATCTCGGCTATGGCCGTATTGTTGAGCTCGATTGGTGGGAAAGTCTTCAGCTTGGCAACGTGGAGATCACCCACGTTCCCTCGCGGCATTGGGGCGCGCGAATGGTGCGCGACATACATCGCGGCTTCGGAGGGTTCGTTCTGCGAGCGGGCCAGCATTCGATCTATCATGCCGGCGACACCGCGTATTTCGACGGCTTCCGCGAAATTGGGCGAGCGTCTGAAGCCCGAGGTTGCGCTGCTGCCCATCGGCGCCTATCAGCCCGATTCGTTTCGCAGAGTCCACACCAGCCCGGAAGATGCGGTGCAGGCGTTCGTCGATCTTGGCGCGCGCTGGATGGTTCCGATGCACTACGGGACGTTCCGCCTCTCGTATGAACCGGTGGATGAACCCGTGCCACGATTGCTGGCCGACGCTAAGCGGCGTGGCATCGAGAGGAAGATTTGCGTGCTGGAAGAGGGCGTGACGAAATTCTTTGAATAGCCCATCAGCCAGATGTCAGCTTTCAGCCGTCAGCTATCAGCTTTCAGCTAAAGGAGAAGCAAAGACTACGTTGTTGTATTGCCGAGGGAGGATTTCGGTCCGAGTCGAGGGTTCTGCGGTTTTCAACTTTTGGAGGGGTCCTGTGAGAAAGACTGCTTTCGTACTGCTGATCACGTTATTCCTGGCCGGCGTTGCTTTCGCTGCCGACACCTACCAGACCGGCAAGGTCGTGAAGTGGGACAACGGCAACTATCCCGATGGGAAGAAGACGAAGGCTTGGATCGTGTATCAAATACAGGGCGACAACATGCTCTACTCGATCGCCCGCCACAAAGAAACCAAGCCCCAGATGCAGCCGGGCGATGCCGTGCAGTACGACGTCAAGGGTACCCAGATGACCGTGATTGACGGTAGCCGGAAGGACAAGTACCAGATTGTGGGTCAGTCGCAAGCGGCGGGGCAGTGAGGTTCTGCGTTAGAGGAAAGAAAAGCAGGTCCCTCGACTCGGACTGAAGTCCTCGCTCGGGATGACAGACTGAAGGTTTTGGCGAAGAGCGAAGAGCGAACAGGCTGGCACTAATCCAGCGCCTGCTCCAAATCCGCAATCAAATCCTTCACATCTTCGATTCCCACCGAGATCCGCACCATGCCATCGGTCAGCCCGATGGCTTTGCGGCCCTTCTCCCCGATGGCCGCGTGGGTCATGCTTGCGGGATGCGAGATCAGCGTCTCGACTCCGCCCAGCGACTCGCCCATCGTGCACAGCCGCACCCGCTTCAGCAGCCGCTTGGCGTTGGCGAGCGAGCCGGTCTCGAACGTGATCATCGAGCCGAAGCCCGACATCTGGCGGCACGCCAGCTCGTATTGCGGATGGCTCTTCAGCCCGGGATAGAAGACCTTCTTCACCTTGCGATGGCCGGCTGAGGAAGTCGGCCATCACGCGGCCGCTCTCGTCGTGCTGCTTCATGCGGACAGCCAGCGTCTTGGTGCCGCGCAGCACCAGCCAGCACTCGAAGGGCGACAGGATCGCGCCTGCGGCTTTCTGGATGAACGCCAGCTTCTCCGCCTGCTCCTTCGTGGTGCAGACCAGCACGCCGCCCAACCCGTCGCTGTGACCGTTGAGGAACTTGGTGGTCGAGTGCATCACGATGTCGGCGCCAAACTTGATGGGCTGCTGGAAGTACGGCGACATGAAGGTGTTGTCCACGACGACTTCGCAGCCGCGCTTGTGCGCGATCGCGCTGACCGCCGCGATGTCGGTGAGCCCCATCAGCGGATTGGTCGGCGTCTCGATGTACACGTAGCGCGTGTTCTTGCGGATGGCGCGCTCCACATTGCGCGGGTCGGTCGTGTCCACGTAGGTGAACTCGAGGCCGAAGTTCGCCATGATCTGGTTGAACAGCCGCGGCACGCCGCCGTACAGATTGTTGGAGGCGACAATGTGGTCGCCGGACTTCATGAGCTGGCACATCGCGACGACCGCAGCCATGCCGCTGGAGAACACCGGCGCGGCGATGCCGCCTTCCAGCGATGCGAGGTTCTGTTCCAGCCGCGTGCGCGTGGGATTGCCGGCGCGCGAGTAGTCGTAGCCTTTGGTCATGCCCAGCTCTTCCTGCGCGTAGGTCGAGGTCGCAAAGATGGGAGGAGCGACGGCGCCCGTGGACGGGTCGGCGTCATTGCCGACGTGGATGGCGCGAGTGGAAAAGCCAGGAGTGTTCTTCTTGGGCATAAGAAACCATTTCACCACAGAGACACAGAGGCACAGAGTTTAGGGAACTATTTCACCACGGAGACACGGAGAGCACGGAGTTACTTATTTTCCTGCTTCCCCACGTTCTGTGTTTTCATTTTGGCCGCAGAAAACTTCTCCTGTATGAGACCTAAGAATTCACCTCCGTGCGCTCCGTGTCTCCGTGGTGAAAATCAATTCTCTGCGCTCTCTGTGTCTCCGTGGTGAAATCAGTGCGTTTCATTGAAGTGGAAAATGTCCTTCGACAAATAGCGCTCGGCGGAGTCGGGGATGATCGTCGCCACGCGCTTGCCCGGCCCTAAGCGCCGGGCAATGCCGATCGACGGCAAAGACATTCGCGCCCGCGCTCGATCCTGCCAGCACGCCTTCGATCGCCGCCAGTTTCTTCACCATGTCGAAGGCATCGTGATCGTTGACCGCGATGATCTCGTCGGCGAGCGACAGATCGCAGGTCTTCGGGGATGAAGCTGGCGCCAATGCCTTCCACTTCGTGATCGCCCTTCGGGGCCGCCGCCCAGCACTGAACCCTGGGTTTCGACCACGATCGCCAGGACGTCGGGATTGCGCTCCTTGAAATAACGCGCCACGCCGGTGAACGTGCCGCCGGTCCCGGAACCGATCACGACAGCGTCAATCTGTCCGCCAAGCTGGTCGTAGAATTCGCGGCGCGGTGGTCTCGTAGTGGAAGTCGGGATTGTCCTGATTTTCGAATTGTCCGGCGACGAAGGAGTTAGGGAGTCTTCGCGGCGCGCTCTTTCACGTAGCGAATGGCGCCCTGCATGCCGTCCGCCTGCGGCGTGCGAATCACCTCGGCGCCGAGCGCTTCCATCAGCGTGACCTTCTCGATGCGAGAAACCCTCGGGCACCGCGAGCACGGTCTTGTAGCCACGGCCCGATCCGATGAGCGCGAGCCCAACGCCGGTGTTGCCCGCCGTCGCCTCGAAAATGGTTGCGCCGGGCTTGCAGCGCGCCGTCGCTCTCCGCCTTCGTGATCATGCCCAGCGCAGCGCGGTCCTTGATGCTGCCGCCCGGGTTCAGGTACTCGAGCTTGGCATAGACGTCGGCTGCGCCGGGGGGACGAGCTTTCGCAGATGAAGAATTGGAGTTTCGCCGACCAGTTCGGTAATGTCCTCGGCGACCCGGAGGGAAGTCATTTCAGCAGTTTTCATGCGTACCCTGAGGTGATAACGCTCAAGGGTACGTGAAGCGCAAGACATCGGTCAACGCGAGCCCGCGCAGTTCGCCCCTGGTTCTTGCTTTTCGCCTCGGTGGAAGAAACTCGGTTTGTCCGCTGCCTCGCGCTACACTACAATTCCGTCTCTTACCGCTGAGTTACCCGAGGAGAACGAATCATGTCCCGCTGCCCCAACGTGTGTGTGTTTATGCTGTCGCTCGGCGCTTTGACTGGCTCTTTGTGGGCGCAGGGGAACGCTCCTCAAGGCACGATCACGGGCACGGTCGCGTATCGTGAGCGGATGGCGCTTCCGCCGGACGCCGCCATTGACGTTCGCCTGGAGGACACGTCTTTGCAAGACGCTCCGGCGAAGCTGGTCGGGGAATCCACCTTTGCCGCGGCCGGGCAGCAGGTACCTATCGCCTTCCAGTTGACCTACAACCCGGCGGAAATTAATCCGGCGCACACTTATCAGCTGCGCGCAAACATCACTGTAAACGGCACGAAGATGTTCACTTCCAACTCGGCCTATCCGGTGATAACCCAGGGCGCGCCCATGCAGGCTAACATCATGCTGCAACAGGTCCAGGCTGCGGTGTCCGCAAAGCGTGCCGGGCCAAAGTTGCACGGAACCTATTGGAGTCTGGTCGAACTGAATGGCAAGGCCGCTGCGCCCGGCATGGGGAGGACACAACCGTACATCAGGTTCCACCGGGAGCAAGGCACGCTGGAAGGCTCCAGCGGATGCAACGGCCTGACCGGGACGTATATCGTGGAGCAGAATGCGCTGCAAATCACTGCTGGCGGAATGACGATGATGATGTGCCCACCGCAGTTGATGGAGCAGGAGAAGGGTTTGCTCAACGCGCTGAAAGCTACGTCAAGTTACAAGATCGAGGGAGACACACTCGAGCTGAAAAACGGGCACGAAGTGGTGGCGCGTTTCGAGGCGCACCGAAGAACAACTAGTGTGCCGTCGTCAATGGCCAGTTGTCAGTTCTGGCGCTGAAAATTTACCGGCCTGTCATCCCGAGCGACGAGCGAAGCGAGGAGTCGAGGGACCTCTATATTACAAGGATTCTTCTTGCTATAGGGGGTCCTTCGACTGCGTTCGCCCGCTGCGCGGGCTCGCTTCGCTCAGGATGACAATTCTCTATTCTCGACTGCGTTCGGCCACTGCGCGGCTTCAGTTTGCTCAGGTTGACATTTGAACCGACCTGGCGCTAGTTGAACGGCCTTCGGTGGCGCCGGAGGTCGGGGACCTCGTCGTCTTCATCGCGGAGGCGTGGCTTCTCGCGCGGAGGTTGCTTCTCGCCGGCGGTAAACGTGCGCTCCTCGCTGCGGCCGATGCGCTTGTGTGCGTACAGGCCTTCCAGGACGAACTCCGCTCCCGACACCAGCACCTCCGACGGCTCCTTGCCGCTGAGTCCGAGGGTGCTCAACTTGTCGAGCAGGCCCTGAATGCCGCGCAGCTTATGCAGCATCTCCTGCGCGCCGGCCGAGTCGCGCATCTGGATCTCGCCGCCAAGATCGAACCACTGCACCACCTGGTTCATGCTGCTGTTGCCGTGGAAATATTGGTCGTAGGTGCGGGCCACGGCCGAGCGGATGATCTCGCGCACCACCGTGTCGGCGCCTTTCAACTCGCCTTCGTATTCCAGTTCGAGCTTGCCGGTCATGGCGGGCATGGCCGCGTAGATGTCACCGATGCGCGGCACAACCAGCTTTTCGCCGCAACGAATGGCGCGCCGCTCGGCATTGGAGACGACGTTTTCCAGGGCGCTGATCGGCAACCGCTGGCTCACTCCGGAACGCTTGTCGATGCGCTTGTCCTCGCGCGCGACAAACGCGATCTGCTCGATGACCTGGCTCACGAAGTCGGGAATCTGCAGCTGATGGCCATCGCGTTCCGTCCAGGCCTCCTGCGCCGTGATGGCGATGCCTTCCTCGATGGTCGCCGGATAATGGGTGCGAATCTCGGAGCCGATGCGGTCCTTCAGAGGAGTAATGATCTTGCCGCGCGCGGTGTAGTCCTCAGGATTGGCGGTGAACACAAGCGCAACATCGAGCGGCAGGCGTACCGGGTAGCCCTTAATCTGCACATCGCCTTCCTGCATGATGTTGAACAGGCCGACCTGAATCTTGCCGGCCAGGTCGGGCAGTTCGTTGATGGCGAAAATGCCCCGATTGGCGCGCGGCAGCAGCCCGTAATGCACGGTGTACTCGCTGCCCAGTTCGTGGCCGCCCTTGGCCGCCTTGATGGGATCGATGTCGCCGATCAAGTCCGCGATGGTCACATCCGGCGTTGCCAGCTTCTCGACGTAGCGCTCTTCCGGCGTGAGATATGCAATGGGAGCTGCGTCGGGATTGTTGGCCAACAGCTCGCGGCAGCGGCGGCAAATGGGCGCGATAAGGATTGTCATGGATCTCGCAGCCGCGCAGATAGGGCATGTGCGGATCGAGCAAGGCTGGTGAGTGCGCGCAGGATGCGGCTCTTGGCCTGTCCGCGCAATCCCAGAAGAATGAAGTTATGGCGCGAGAGGACCGCGTTGACAATCTGCGGGACGACCGTGTCGTCATAGCCGACGATGCCGGGGAAGATCGAACCAGCCGGAACGCACGCGCGCCATGAGGTTGTCACGCATCTCGTCCTTCACGCGCCGGTCGCGCACACGCGGTTCGGAAAATTGCTGGCTGCGACGAAGCTCACCCAACGTCTGCGGAAGATTGCTCAAGGGCTCGATACCTCCCAGGGTCACGGCTACCATCCCGGTATGTAATCGTATGGCGGCCGAATGTTGGTATTTTACGCCTGTGCTGAATCATGCGCGCGCGCAAGGAGCTGTGGAGTACAACCGCTGTGTTCTCTAGGGAAATTCTGATTAAGTCACGAGGAAATCCCTCAGCGGCTAAAAGCCGCAATGATTTTGTGGAACTTAAGGACGGCCTGAAGCGTCGCTGACCTGATCCGTGTCTGGATGTCCGAGGCGCCTTCTCCCGTTCGGGCCCATCCACTGCAGCGCCGCGGCGGCTTGAGGGTCCACCGAGCGCAGGCGCAAGTCGCGTTGCGGGTAAGGAATCTCGATGCCGGCATCGTCAAGCAAGCGCATGACTTCCAATGCGACCTCGCTCTTCACCTTGACGGTGTTGCTCTCCTGCATCACCCAGAAGCGAAGCTCGAAGTTCAGGGCACTGTCTCCGAATTCCATGAAGAAGACCTCGGGTGCGGGCGAGGTGAGGACGTCAGGGTGGTGAACGGCGGGCCGCTCCAGCAATTCCTTCACCAGTTTGGGATCGGTGCCGTAGGCCACGCCTACCGGTAGCTCCAGCCGCCGCTTGGCCTCGGAGAGCGTCCAGTTGGTGACGTTGCCGGAGATGAAGCTGGCGTTGGGGATAATGACCTCGGCGCCCTGAAAGGTCTGGACGGTACTGGAGCGTATGCCGATGCGCGTCACCTTACCGGTCAGGCCAGCCTGAATTTCCACGACATCGCCCACGCGGATAGGCCGCTCGAATTGCAGGATCAAACCGGAAACGAAGTTGTTGATTATATTCTGCAAGCCGAAGCCGACGCCCACGCCGAGCGCTCCGGTGAGTACGGTGAACTTGTTCAACGCCACGCCACCAGCGTTTACCGCGAACAGAAACACCAGCAGTAGAAGCAGGTAATGCAGGGTCGTAGAGAGCAGCTCCGGAATCCCGCGCTTCAAGTGCAGGCGTTTGAGGAGCTCTTCTCTCAACAGAAAGCGGAGCGAAGTGGAGAGCGCAAACCCGACCAGCAAGATCGCCCAAAAACCGAGAACGCCGCCCAGCGTGATGTTGCCGGAGCCGCCGACAATATTGAAATCGCGAAGTGCTGCGATCTGCTCATTAACCCACGTACGCACGTTTAAAAGATCCAGCGTGGCGCCAAGCCAAACCAGGATGCCAGCCCATTGCAGCACGCGCGGTGTCCAGCGAGCTATGCCCGCGCGATGCAGGCGGACCAGCGCTAGCCGCTCGGCCGAAGGCGCGTCGAGAGCAGCCAGGAACAGCAGAGTGAAGACACGCAGCGCAGTAAATAGGGCGAGGGCGATGAAGACGCTGTAGATGCATGTCACGGCCAGATACAGCATCAGTTTGTAGTAGCCGAAGAGATTCGCCACCTGCGATAAGCTCAGAACCGCCAGCGCCACGCGCGCGCCAAGGATCAGGAGCCCGTGGCGGCCCGTCGTTTCCAGTTGGGCGAGGCGCTTGGGACGGAGAAAATAGGCGAATAGCACGATCGCCACCAGGAAACCGAAGAACTGCAATTCTCGCTTGGCAGAGGCCGAAAGCGCGATCCAAATGAGCGCACCGTTGAATACATAAACCCCCATCAGGCAGTACAGCGGCAAGTGAAAACGCCCCTCGATCAGCGGGGGCAACAACACGAGTATGGAAGAGAAGGAAAGCAGGATGGTCAAGCCGATCAAGGACAGAGGCGCAAAAGGCGCCAGCAGGAATGCGATGAGCAGTGGCGGCAGGACTCCCAGCGCAAACCAGTGCCGGGCGATCTCCAGCGCCAGTGCCTGCCGTTCACCTTCCGGCTGAATTCCGCGGGTCCTGGTAGATAACCTGTACGCGCCGAAGAGGGACAGCAGCAACAGCGCGAAAAGTGCGGCGAAAACTCCTGAGTTCTCCTGCACAAATGACTTGATACCGATCACACGCGCGCTGGCATTGACAAAGAAATCGGGTGTCTCACCCACTTGCCGCCGTATAAGAACCTGCCAGAGCGGCGGACTGTCGCGTTGCAGCACATGTTCTTTCAGTTGGGCCCGAGCATCCGCCAGCTGCTCAACCACGCCGAGCGCCAGTTGGTGCTGATTGGCCGCGATCACTTGCAGGTTGACGATCATCCGCAAGAGGTCCTGAGCCTGGGAACTTGCCATCTGAATACCCTTGGCGGCGTCCCGGATCACGTCAAGCGTAGGCCCCAACCCGGGAGTATCCTTGTTTTCCTCCAGGGTCAATGTCCATTGCGGTTGCAGGGCCCGCAGTTGCTGGACGGCCGACTGCGCAGCATTGGCCCAATCCAGCAGTTGCCGCCGAGTGGTAGCCCCTTCAGTGGAGAAGACGTGCCAGTACGTCTCCTGCTCCCTCACCTCCATGGCACTGGCAGATCCAGCCAATAACGTGTCAACTTCCTTCTTCTTGGCCTGTAGCGTGGCATCGCGTTCCGCCAACGTTGCCTTCAGTGCGCTCAGTTGCTCGCGCGACGGTAGCCCGTCATTGGTGTCGCGCAGCAGCCGCGCCAGCTCTTCGGCCCGCGTAGATACCTCGGGCAGAGGAATGGCGGTTGGAGCCTGTGGCTCGGCGGGCGCCGTCGCGGCCGGTGTGGAAGTGGTCTGGCTTGCCGCTGACTGGTTCTTGCCCAACAGTGCTCCCAGAGGGTTGCTGCTCTGGGCCGGGGAAGACGAGCTAACGCATAGCGCGACGAACAACAGGAATGTTTGGGCTGCAAGCCTGAGGAGCGGGCCACAGCCGCGGCTGCAGAAGCGATCACCCGGCAGGTTCGCAGATTTGGATAGCGGGAACATGTTTCTGTCCCATTATCGCTTATGCCATGGATCTCAGTATGTGTTGGACCAGTGAACGAACGCTCTTCCTAGACACCGCCTAATTCGTCCAGCATCGCTTCCATCTCCGCAAGGGCGTGCTGGTTGCGAGTGCGGCGGGCGCATTCGATGCCCTGCTGCAACATCCCTCTGGCCTCATCCTGACGCTCGGCGCGGGCGAGTGCCTGCGCAGCCATAAAGTATCCGTTGGTGTAGTCAGGATGGCCCGCGAGCAGGCGCTGGAACTCCGTCAGCGCGGCGTCAGTCTCACCTGCACCCGAATACTCCAGCCCAAGCGCGTAGCGCGCAAAGGCGTCGTCAGGGTTCACGTCGAGAATCTCTTTCAGCGCCGCCACGCGGCTCTCGTCGGGCATTGGTAAGTTCTCCTGGTTTTTCGAAAAGCCTGATACAGGAACGCACTGCTGATATGCCCGCGTGTCTCCGGCGTCCTCGTATAGCGTGTATTCCGAAGTCTGACCTTGGGCCAGCGGAAACACCTTCACGATCAGACGGGTCGAGCGGCTACTCGCTCGAGTAGCGCGTTGGCGGACGCCATCGGGGAACGATGGCGCCCGCGCGAACGTACACCGGCACCTGCCGAATCGAAAAGTGTCGCTGCGCCGTCGCCGGACCGCGGAAGTGCGTGCCCGTGTCCGCCTCGATCCAATCACCCGGCGGAATCCACACGGACTTCATTCACGAGCCCCGTGATCTTGTCGCCCGGCGCAACCACGGGATCGACCATCATCTCCTCGCCGAACATGTACTCGTTTTTGTTGCGAGTAGGCTTCGTCGGCGTTGGGCCACTCGTAGTAGAGCGGGTGCAAGAAGGCCAGCCCGGTGTCGTACGTGCGGCGTGCCTCGGTGTAGATGTAGGGCAGCATCGCGTAACGGCGGTGATAAAGCTCGCGCATGATCCCGGAGTACGGCTCGGGATACGCCCAGATACGGCGCTCGGCGTCCGGGTTCTTCGTCGTGTGTGTTCGCAGGATCGGACTGAAGATGCCGAACTGAATCCAGCGCGTGTACAGCTCGGGATCGACCACGCCGGGCATGTGCCCGCCGATGTCGTGGCTCCAATAGGCGTAGCCGACGTTCGGCCGCCGTCGCGGTGAACCACGGCTGGAAGGCGAGCGACTCCCACACGGAGATCGTGTCGCCGGAGAAACCGATCTCGTAGCGGTGATTGCCCAGCCCGCCCCAGCGATGGAACAGCAGCGGACGCGTTGCCTTCGCGCGCCTGGTCGGTGAAGTGGACGTAGTTCAGCCACCACGTCGGATTCACGCCGGGGGTCTGCGTGTTCGGCTCCTGCTGCCAATCGAGCCACCAGAAGTCCACGCCCTGCTTCTCCAGCGGGTGATGCAGGATATTCGTGTAGTTGGTCGCGAACTTCTTGTTGGTGATGTCGAACGGCACGTACTTCTTCGAGCGCGGGATCGATACCCATGGCCTGCGCCATCTCGGGATAGAAATCCTCCCACGGCTGAACTCCCGAGGCGGGGTGCAGGTTCAGCGTGACCTTCAATCCTTCTTCGTGCAGGTTGTGCCAGGAACTGCTCGGGATAGGGAAACAGCAGAGCGATTCCAACTGTAGCCGGTCCAGCCCTTGGTGTGCCCGGACTGATCTTTGTCTCTTGAGAGAAAACCAGCTCAGGCCGAAGGTGTTGTGCCATTCCATGTCGATGACCAGGACGTCGAGTGGCACGTCGTCCTCGCGAAAACCGCGTACCAGCTCGTCGAGCTCCTGATCGGCATATGCCCAATATCGCGACCACCACGCGCCGAAGGCGAAGCGCGGCGGCAGCGGAATTGGGCCGGCGACCTTGATGAAGTCGGCCAGTGCCTGCTGGTAATCGTGACCATAGCCGAAGAAGTAACAATCCTGACGATCGCCCGCGGGCCGTTGCGTAACCCAGGGCCAGGTGCTGTTCTCTCCCTGAAGAAAGCGAAAGTCGGCGGAGTCGAACAGCGGACGCGAGGAATCGTCTACCACGGCCCATCCATCGCGAGAGATCAGACCGGGATCCATCGGCTCCTTGGTTTTACCGCCCAAGGCGCCGTCGAGTGTTCGGGTTGTGCCTTGGAGGTTGCCGGAGTCCGGCGTACCGAGATGCCATGCCCGATTTGCTTGCCGTTGAGGGTCAACGTGACCGACGAATTGTCGGCGGTGAAACGCCCGTCGCTCCCATTCGCAGGAGCGTAATGCACGCGCACTGCATCGGTACTGAAGTCCAGCGCGCGGCGCTTCACTGGCATGACCGTGAACTTGGGCACCGGCAACTTGCGATTCAGAAACACAAGTGAGGCGTGATTTTCGAACTTACCGTCAGCCGCCCATTCCATGCGGATCAATTGCGGAGTAAGAACGGTGAACCGGGCATGACCTTCAACAATGATCGCCTTTGCATCGGCAACGGGATCGTACAGAAGCAACTCCGTGTTGCATTACAATTGGCGTTTAACTTTTACTCAGCGTTACGCGAGGATTTGTGGCCTGTCCCTTCTTCATGCCAGAACAGCGATTCGAATCCGACTGGCCATTTCCGCAGCGGCTTCCCTTGGGCGCAGGATGGTCGGGCGCATGTACGGCTCCCGGGCATGAGGGCGTGCGACCCAGCGACGATGAGCTGAAGTCAGGCTGCAATCTCGGCTACGCCAAGACGTGCAACCGGCTGCCTGCCGAGCGTCACGCCGACGCCGTACGCTTCGCACTGGGCGAGGAGCGCGACGGCGTGCTACGCGTGCGTTTTGCCTGCGAGCGAGAGTATCTGCCCGCCAGTCATGGCGAACTGCTGTATGACAAAGCGAGCGCGACGTGGCCCCATGCACATCACGATCCGCGCGTGCAGCGCATGGCCGAGTGCTATGTGCAGGCGCAGAAAGCAAGACGCGGAAGTAGCATCTTGTGAGTCACGGCTGGTCCCTCGACTCCGTGTCCCAAGCGGGCCGCTCGCTGAGGACGACAACGTAACTATCAGCACTACATCAGAAACGCTATGAACCCGAACGACGGAAATTTGCGACCGAGGCCGGTAAGCGAGTCGAAATCAGAGATGATCGAACTCGTCTCTGCCGAACGACACCAATCCGCTGGGAGCGCTGCTGGGCGGCCGACTAATGCACTGGATCGACTTGGCAGGTGCGCTGGCCGCGCATCGCCACTCGCACTCCTACGCCGTCACTGCCTCCATGGACCACATCGATTTCCTGGTGCCGGTGCACGTGGGCGACATGGTGATCCTGCAGTCGGCGGTCAATCGCGTCTTCCACACGTCGATGGAGGTCGGCGTCAAAGTGCTGGTGGAGAACTACATTTCGGGCACTCGCTCAGAAAGTCGCCACCGCCTATCTGACCTTCGTTGCCGTGGACCGTCACGGAAGAAAGCTGGAAGTCGCGCCGGTGATTCCGGAGACGGAAGAAGACAAGCGACGTTATGAGGGCGCGTTGCGCCGTCGGGATGCGTCCAAGGTCGAACGTGAGCGCCGGAAAGAGGCGAGGGAGGTGAACGTTGCGACATTGGCTCGCGGTATGCTGCTGTGTCGTGCTGGGCCTGCTGCTTTCCGTCTGGCGGCGCAGGAGAAAGAGACCGAGCAACCAGCCCGCAGCGACGGTCGAGAAGTCGGCGCGCTGAAGCCGTCAGCCGAAGCTCCGAAGAGCACCGACGGCCAGAAAGAAACCGCGCCCATCGTCACTCACCACGAAATTCACGTGGGTGGGCGAGTGCTGCACTACACGGCGACGACCGGTCTGATGCCCATTCGCAACAGCGAGAACGACGAAGTCGAAGCCAACATCTTCTTCGTCGCCTATACCCTGGACAATGCCGGCCCGAATCGTCCGCTGATGTTTTCCTTCAATGGCGGGCCGGGCTCGGCTTCCATCTGGCTGCACATGGGAGCCATCGGCCCGCGGCGCGTGAAGATGCTGCCCGACGGCAGCATGCCTCCACCGCCCTTCGAGCTGATCGACAACCAGCAGACCTGGCTCGACCAGACCGACCTGGTCTTCATCGACCCGGTCGGAACCGGCTACAGCCGCGCCACCAAGAAGGAATTCGACAAGAAGTTTTACGGCCTGAAGGGCGACATTTCCTCGGTCGGCGAATTCATTCGCCTGTACCTGAGCCGCTATCAGCGCTGGACCTCGCCGCTGTTCCTGGTCGGCGAAAGCTACGGCACGACGCGCGCTGCCGGACTGAGCGGCTATCTCATCGACAAGGGCATCGCGCTCAGCGGCGTCGTGCTGGTCTCCTCGGTCCTGAACTTCCAGACCCTGGAATTCTCGCGCGGCAACGATCTGCCGTACGAGGCTGTACCTTCCCAGCTACACGTCGACCGCGTGGTTTCACAAGAAGCTTCCTCCGATCTTCAGCAGCGCGACCTGCCAGAGCGTGTTGCGTGAGGCAGAGCAGTTCGCTTCCGGGCCGTACGCCGCGGCTCTGGGTAAGGGCGACAACCTCAGCCCGCAGGAGCGGCAGAATCGTTGTCGATCAGCTTGCGCGCTTCACCGGGCTGGATCGCAGCGTCATCGAAGAGAACGATCTGCGCATCAAGCAGTGGAGTCTTCTGCCGTGAGCTCCTGCGCAACCAGCGGCTGATCGTGGGCCGTCTCGACGGCCGATTCACCGGTCCGACCTTTCCACCAGGCGCGGAGGAGAGTTCTACGATCCGACAATGTCGGTGATTCGTCCGCCGTTCACCGCGACCTTCAACAACTACGTTCGCGGCGACCTCGGCTACAAAACCGACCTGGAATATTACGTGCTGGGCGGCGGCATGCGCGAGTGGGATTGGGGATCGGCGGGCGAGGGATTTCCCGACACCAGCGAATCGCTGCACCAGGCGTTCGTCAAGAATCCGTACATGAAGCTGTTCGTGGCTTCGGGCTACTACGATCTGGCGACTCCGTACTTCGCGACGCAGTACACGCTGAGCCACATGAACCTGGAACCACAGCAGCACGCGAAGATCACGCTCGGCTACTACGAGGCGGGACACATGATGTACCTGCGCAGCGATTCGCTCGACCATCTGAAGCAGGATGTGTCGGGATTTCTGGCGAATGCGCTGAAGTGAGCCTCGCTAACTGAGAGTCATCGGGCATGGAGAATTTCTGCGTGCTTCTGTGCTGAGCACTCCGTCAGTCGTAGCGTTCGAACACGATCTGCTTGCGGTCCCAGCCCAACTCCTCTTTGAGCAGCTTGCGGTTGGCATCCACCATCTGGTGGAGGCCACAGATATAGGCCTGCATGTCGCTGCGCCCGGCGACGATCTCGTGCACGTGATCCTGCACGTAGCCGCGGCGGCCCTGCCAGTCGTCACCGCTCCGGCTGAGCGTGGGAACGTAATGGAAGTTGGGGTTCTCACGTTCGATCTGCTCAAACTCATCGCGATAGTAGATGCTGTGCTCGTAGCGCGTGCCGAAGACCAGCCAGTATTCGTGCCCGCGATTGCGATCCGGTGTCTCAAACAGCCAGTGCACCATTCCGCGGATCGGCGCGATACCGGTGCCGGTTGCGATAAAGACCGAGTCGTTGCGCGGCTCGCGTAGGGTAAACAGCCCGTGCGGACCGTGAAATTGCACAGTCGTGCCCTCGTCCAGATCGCAAAGCCAGTTCGACAGGAAGCCGTGGTCCACGCGGTTCAGGCATAGATCGAAGGTGGGATTCGGACGCGGCGGCGACGCGATGGAATAGGCGCGCGTATGTTCCTTGCCATCCGGTTTCGGCTTCTTGATGGAGACAAACTGCCCAGGCGCGAACCGAAACTCGTCCATTCCTTCGACGGCTAGTTCGAGGTGCTTGGTCTGCGGGGACAGCAGAATTGACTTGTTCAGCCGGGCAGTAAACATTCGCCGCTCGACTGCCGGTCGCTCCTGGGTTTGAATTTCCATGATCTAAATATGTAGATGCGCCGCGTTTGTGATCGACGCGCGGTCTCCCACCAGCGAGCACGGGAAGCCGGGGGAGAATAAGACGGTTACGGCGATCGGGAGCTGGGGCAGTCGCTTGCTCGCGACTTTACGCAGAAGGAGAGCCGGTGCAGGGAAGATGTTGCTGAGTTGAAGCTTGGCCGAATCCACCTGCTCCGCTGTGGGAGGCCCGATCTGAATCACGACGTTGCCATTGGCCTCGGAAACCGGCTGGAAGAGGTTCTGGTTCAGCATGATCGACTCCAACAAGCGTCCCAGCTCGCGGGAATGAAAACCATTACTGAAGCACGGGCCACTTGACCAGCCAGGCTTGACGGAGTAGTTGCAGATCAAGCTGGAATAGCCGCGCGGAGTGGAGCGCCACATCTTCAGGCAGTCCACGGACCGCTCGCCTCCAACGTGGTATTCGATCTGGACGTGGCCAGCCGACTGTCCTTGCATTAAGTCTTGCCAGTTCAGGACAACCGCGCTCTCGAGAACCTGGTCGAGCTTGACATCGGGGGCGGGTGGTAGCTGGGGCGCAGTCGTCATCGTTCCTCCATAAATTCTCGGCTCGTCAATCTGTAGGGCGTGATGTTTCATCCTGCTTTTTCGACGGGTTCTGTGTCATCGGAGCTTAACAAGGGCTCTTCCGCCGGATCGGTCTGCGCTTGTAACCCATTCCGCCTCTTCGCGCTGGCAATCCGGAAACCGGCTTCCACAAAACCATTTCTCTGCGGCAGCGATTCGCAGCTTTGCTTCAGCGCCTTTCGCACCGAATCGCCCCACTCCGTTCCCAGCGTCTCCGGAACATAAGAGCCTGGAGCGGGATGGAGAGAGACATAGTCTGGCTTACCCACCAGGAAGGCGACTATTTGGTCGGGGCTGTCCTTCTTGATCTCATCGCGAAGGGCCACGGCGCCGCTGTAATCCCTGCGAAGGTCAATCAGCACCATGTCATAACGGTCCCGATGCCAGATGGATGCCGCTTCCTCGAGGTTGCCCGCGCCAATCATCTCAACCCCATGCAATGCCAGGATTTTCTTGCGCAGCGCACGCCTCTCCGGATTTGAATCCATAAGCAGCGCGCACCTCTTAAGCTGGACGGTGTTCTCGCCGAGGTTCGATGCTGTTATCATCAGGCTCCCCTAACCCTTATGCGTGGACGGCTTTGGGCTTAGCTTCACTTACTGTCAGAGTAGCGGTACCGAGAGTAGAACCATTCAAGCCGAGCAGGGCCTCTTGCGCTTCTTTATCGCTTTCCATTTCAACGAATGCGAAGCCGCGCGGCCGGCCGGTGTCACGGTCTTTGATGATGTTGACGGCCTGGACCGCTCCGTAAACCGTAAATGCTTTGCGGAGTTCATCCTCGGTAGTGCTGAGATCCATTTTCCCAACAAATATGTTTTTCATTTTTCACCTGTGAAGCGTGCGGGAGACTCTGGAGGATACGAAAACGAGCTTCGCCCCCGGCAAAGACGGGCCGTCGCTGCTTTAAACGACACTTGTAAGGAGAGCTAAAGAGTAAACCTTCTCAGCAATCAAGAAGGAGCTACAAATGTGGCTGGCAGGCTGTCCACAGATCAATTATACGCTCTGTAACCCAGGCACGGCAAACATTCCTACTCCACCGTAACCGACTTCGCCAGGTTGCGCGGCTGATCGACGTCGCAGCCGCGGCGCACCGCGATGTGATACGCCAGCAACTGGCAGGGAACGACTTCGAGAATCGGCGCGAGCAACTCCGGCGCATCGGGCACATACAGCACGTGATCGGCGGCCTCGCGAATTTCCTCGTCGCCTTCGGTGGCGATCGCGATCACCGTGCCGGAGCGCGCTTTCACTTCCTTCAAGTTCGACAGCGTCTTCTCGTAGCGCAGCACCGAGCCGGGATCGTTCATGTCGCGCGTGGCCAGAATCACGACCGGCAGATCTTCGTCGATCAGCGCGTTGGGGCCGTGCTTCATCTCGCCGGCAGGATAGCCTTCGGCGTGAATGTAGGAAATTTCCTTCAGCTTCAGCGCGCCTTCCAGCGCGATCGGGTAGTGAATGCCGCGTCCCAGGAAGAGGAAGTCGTGGGCGCGGTGATACTCCTTCGCCAGGTCTTCGGTCTCCTCGTCGCGCGTGAGCAGCGCCTCCAGCTTGCCGGGCATGCGAGTCAGTTCGTCCAGCAGCTGCTTGGACTGCTCGGCGGTCGATCGTGCCGCGCACCTGCCCCAGATACACCGCGAACAGGAACAGCGCCGTCAATTGCGCGGTGAACGCCTTGGTCGAAGCGACGCCGATCTCCGGTCCGGCGTGGGTGTAGATGGTGCCGTTGGCTTCGCGCGCAATCATGGAGCCGACCACGTTGCAGATGCCCAGCGTCTTCGCGCCCTTGGCGCGCGACTCGCGCATGGCGGCGATGGTGTCGGCGGTCTCGCCCGACTGCGTAATCAGATCGTCAGGTCGCCCGGACCGGTCAGCGGATCGCGATAGCGAAACTCGCTGGCGTAATCCACTTCCACCGGCAGCTTGGCCAGCCGCTCGATCATGAACTTGCCGGCCAGTCCGGCGTGCCAACTGGTGCCGCAAGCCGCGATGTAGACCTTGTCTGAGCTTGCGGAAGTCGTCCTCGGTGATGTCCATCTCGTCGAGGAAGACCTTGCCGGAATCGAGCGAGACGCGGCCCAGCGTGGTATCGCGGACGGCGCGCGGCTGCTCGTAAATCTCCTTGAGCATGAAATGCTTGAAGCCGCCCTTCTCCGCCATGATCGGGTCCCAGGTGATGTGCTGCACCTCGCGCGTGAATGGGCTGGCCTTCGAAGTCGCTCAACTGCACGCCGGTGGGCGTGATGACGGCAAGGTCGCCGTCGGCGAGGAAGAACAGATCGCGCGTGTGATACAGAATCGCCGGCACATCGCTGGCGACGAAGTATTCGTTCTTGCCCAGGCCGATGACGGCGGGCGGCCCGTTGCGCGCAGCGACAATCTTGTTCGGCTCGTCCGACGAGATGACCGCGATCGCGAAGACGCCGGTCAGCAGCTGCACGGTCTTGCGGACGGCCTCTTCCAGCGGAACCTTGATGACCATTGCCGGGCTCTGCAGGTTCTTCTCGACCAGGTGGGCGATGACTTCGGTGTCGGTCTCGGTGCTGAACTTGTGGCCTTCCTCGATCAGCTTTCTCTTCAGGCTGACGTAGTTCTCGACGATGCCGTTGTGCACGACGACGATCTTGCCGGTGCAGTCGCGGTGCGGATGCGCATTTTCCTCGGTGGGACGTCCGTGCGTGGCCCAGCGGGTGTGGCCGATGCCGTAGGTGCCGTCGAGCGGCTTGAGGCGGATGACCTCTTCCAGATTGCGCAGCTTGCCTTCGGCGCGGCGCACCTGCAGGCCATCGCCGTTGCCGGCCACCGCAATGCCGGCCGAGTCATAGCCGCGATACTCGAGCCGGCGCAAGCCGTCGATGATGACCGGCACGACCTGCTTCTTGCCGACATATCCAACAATGCCGCACATAGATTTGTCAACCTTACTTAATTCGATGGTGCAGCCACGGTCCGCGATGCGAATCCGCGGGTTATGGATTCGGATAGCCTGGATCTTCGCCGGACCAGACCGTCGTGAAGCCGGCTATTCCTCGAGGGTGAAGCGGTACTCCTCGATGACCGGGTTGGTGAGCACTTCGCGGGCGATGCGCTCGACTTCCGCCTGCGCGTCCTCGCGGCTGACGCTGTCGTCGAGCGCGATCTCGAAGTACTTGCCCTGGCGCAGGTCGTCGATGCCGCGATAGCCCATCTTCTTCAGGGCGCCGTGAATGGTTTTGCCCTGCGGGTCGAGCACACTTTTCTTGAGCGAGACGTAAACGTAGGCTTTCATGGAAGAAGTTCCATTATACCGGGTGTTCAGAGCACGCTACTTGAACTGCTCATCGATCTCGATCTGATAGCCGTTCGCCAGGCGATTGCTCTCATTGGCCATGCCGACCACCGACATCAACTCGTGAAACATCTCCGGCGTCATGCCCTTGTTGCGTGCCGACGCCGTATGCGACGCGATGCAGTACGGGCAGCCGTTGGTCACGCTCACCGCGACGTAGATCATTTCCTTCGTCACGGCGTCGAGCGCGCCCGGCGCCATGATCTGCTTGATGTCTTCCCAGGTGCGTTTCAAGAGCGCAGGATCGTGCGCCAGCGCTTTCCAGAAATTATTGATCCAGTCGGTCTTGCGGGTCGCCATGATGTCGTCGTAGACCGCCCGCACTTCAGGGCTGGCGTCCGCGTATTCGATGAGTCCAAATGTTGCCATAAATTCCTGACAATTCACCACAGAGCCACAGAGAAGAAAAATCATGTCACCACGGAGCGCACGGGAGACTAATTTTCTTCTCCGGGCGCTCCGTGCCCTCCGTGGTGAAAAAGTTATTCCACCTGCACTTTCTGCCGATAGGCCGCCACCTGCACGTTCCATCGCAGCTCTTTGGTCATCGCGTCGCGCAGCTGTGACGCTGCGGCCGGCTCGCCATGCACCAGGTAGGTCTGCTTCGGAGGATGGCGAAATGTGTGCAGCCACTCCAGCAGTTCCTGCGTGTCAGCGTGGTCGCTGAACTGCTCCAGCGCGGCAATCTGCGCGCGGATAGGGACTTCCTGCCCAAACATCTTCACCTGGGTCGCGCCGTTCTTGATGGTGAAGCCGCGCGTCCCCGGCGCCTGGAATCCGATAAAGAGCACCAGGTTTCGCGGATCGGGCAGACGCTGCATCAGGTGATGCAGCACGCGTCCGCCGGTCACCATGCCGCTGGACGACACAATGATGCTCGGATACCTGGAGTCGTTGATCTTCTTGGATTCGTCCTGGGTCACATCAAAGTGGAAATTCGGCCACTCCAGCGGCGAACCGTATTTGCCGATTAGCGACTTGGTCTCGGGCGAGAATTCTTCACTGTGCTTGAGGAAGATCTGCACCGCCTTGATTGCCATCGGGCTGTCGGCGTGCACCGGCACCGAGGGAATCTGTTTCGTTTCCATCAACTCCTTCAGCAGGAACAGGAACTTCTGGGTACGTTCTACCGCGAAGGAGGGAACCACAACCCTGCCGCCGCGCTGCAGCGTTGTACGAATGAGCGCCGCCATCTCGGGGCGCGGATCGTTGTGAGGATGCTCGCGGTTGCCGTAGGTGCTCTCCATCACCAGCAGATCGCAGTCTTCGCCCTCGGTTGGGCCGGAGTGCAAGACTTTGCCGGGAGCAATTTCGTTGTCGCGCACGCGTCCGATGTCACCGGTGAAGAGAAGCCTCGAGGGTTTGCCATCGGCGGTCAACGTGATCTCCGCCATCGCCGAGCCCAGTATGTGCGCTGCCCGCACAAAGCGGAACGATAGCTGGTTGTTGAGTTGTTTCAGTTCGCCGAAGTTGACTGGCCGAAACAGCGTCATACACTGCTGCGCCTCTTCCATGGTGTAGAGCGGCAGCGCGGGGTGATGCTTGCTGGCCCTCGTCTTGTTGTAGAACTCAGCGTCTTCTTCCTGCAGGTGCCCGGAGTCGGGCAGCAGGATGCTGCACAGATCGATGGTCGGCGGCGTCGCATAGATCGGGCCGTGAAAACCCTGCTTCACCAGCCGTGGGATCCAGCCAGAGTGATCGATGTGCGCATGGGTCAGGACGACGGCGTCGATCTCGCGGGCCGGAATCGGCAGGTCCCGCCAGTTGCGCTCGCGCCATTCCTTCTGCCCCTGAAAGAGACCGCAATCGACCAGCACCTGAATGCCTTGCTTGCCGCTTTCGTCGCCGGTGTGATCAGGTGCTTGGAGCCAGTAACCACTCCGGCCGCACCCAGAAACTGGATGTAGCTCAATCGGTCCTCATCGTTCGTGAGTCCATTTTGTTCATCCGGTGCCCCCCACGACCATCTTTGCTTTCAGCAGCTTACGATACGTTTCGCGCCTAAATTCATGGGGTGGAAGGACTTATAGGTATCTGATAGTCCTGCTTGGACTTACGCTTGGATACCTTCCCTCCCTGCAATCCACGGTTTGCGCTTGTTCCAGGGTCAGGAGAGGGCGAGGCCGCACTCTCGTTCGCCATGAAGCGGAGGTCGGCGGCGAATTGCCGCATGCCGTAACGTAGCAGCCTGGCGCGGACCTCGCCGACATGACCGCCGTCCTGCGCTGTCCGCACCCTAGCCATGCCAGCCTCGACTGCCTGAAGATCTACTAGCAGCGGCAGCTTGAGAATCCCGCCCCGGCGGCGCGCCCGCGCCATCTTTCCACGGAGTACGCCGAGTTGCAGATGAGCGCGGCAGTACGCCCGGCCGCCCAGCGCCGCTGCCTGGCAAACGGCGCCACTCTCCAGAATGTGTTTGCAAGTGCGGATGATCAGGCGCGGGCAGCCAGCAGCAGGACCCGCATTGAGAGTGCGATAGCCAGGTCGATCGGGGATGCGGGCAGGGTCAGGAAAGAAGGCCTGCCCCGAGCCAACCCGAAGCGGCGGAGGGCCCGATGCGGTTACTCGCGAATTACGAGAACGATTCATACGTTCAGCTTCCAGCACGCGGTACGTGCCCATGCGTGCCTGCAATTTGGGCCCTTGCTGGCTGCCGGACACCGGGCTGCCAGTTGCGGTCCTACCTTCAGGCTAAGCAAACGGCAGGGCAAAAGTCACGGGAAAACGGTCTATTCAACTTACCAAGGTAACCATGCAACTGCGTAGACGACGGCCTGAAGGAACTGTGTCGCAACTGGCGCCGCCATTCCGCGGCTGGCTCGAATGGCATTTGGCTGTCCTGCTCCACCACAAACTTGGATTGCAGGCTGCGGCAACGTCTTTGAAGCCGGCTCTACCCGAACCTCACTGCTGCGGCCGGGGAACATCGTACACGTTGTTGCCCATGTTCGCTTCGGGCACGCTGCCATCATTGACCACAATCTTGTCCGGCGCGACCGGCACTTCAATGCGACCCACTCCTCGTTCGCCTGCCTTCACCAGCACCCGGACGCTCTTCTCGCCGGAAGGAGTCTGGATCACCACCGGAACCTCGGCTCCGGCATGGCCGCGGTTTTCGATGGTGGCAGTCACCAGGTAATTCTTTTCCTGTTCGCTCAACAGTTGCCGGGGATACACCGACTCCACATGAAACTCCGGCAAGCCACGATCGCGATAAACCCAGTCGTCGAAGAACCACTCCAGATCGCGCTTGGAATTGGTCTGTACCAGGCGCTGTAAATAGCCGGGGTCCTTGTCAGCGCCTCCACGATAGGCGGCGATGGAGCGTTGCATGGCCTCGTTGCCCACCATGTCGCGAAGCATCCAGAAAACGAAGCCACCCTTGCCGCTCAAGTACAGCTGGTCGTTGGTGTTCAAGAGCGTGTTGTCGGCGTCCGAGGTGGTCGCGGTGGCCGTCTTTGGATGTGCCACGTTCTCCGCTTGCGCCAGCGGCTCGCGATACTGATCGAGATACTCCAAGGCCGCGTGCCGGCCGCTGCGGTTCTCGACAGTCATCACCTGCAAAAATCTCTGCAGCCCGTTTTGAATCCAGGCGTGCGGAGAATGAAACCGCGCCGCGACCTGTGCGGGCAGCAATAAGAGCTGCAAGGTCTGGGTCGGCGCTTCGCGTAGCGGCGTGAACAGTACCGCGGCATTCTGCCAGGGGTTGGCGTTCGGATCGGTCAACTCGATCACGCGCGCGGGCTGTGCCGGCTCAGGCAGCCACTCGTGGAGCAGCGGATCGTTGGCTTCCGCCGCGAGCGCATAGTCTCGCGCCAGCGAAGTGTGATCGGGAACATGCAGAAGAGTTATCGTGGGACGCGCGATCTCTGCGTAGTTAGCGATGGCCAAGGTTGGGATCGTTGTTCCCAGGCTATCCAGGTGCAACGTGTTACTGAATTCCTTATTCTTCACGCCCGCTTCATTTCCGGCGGTTTCGCGAGCGTCGCCACAATTCGAGCTGGCAGCGCTGACCGTTATGCACAAGGGAGCCTGCGAGGCAGGCTCATTCACAACGATGCGCACTTCAAACTCGCTGCGATCATGGCGATGCTTCCAACGGGCGATCGCGTCGAACACGGCATTGCCGTCGCTCAAGCTCACCGCCTCGAGGGCCACCGGATACCAGACGACATAGCCGAGCCCGCGAACTGCGGTGAACGAGTCGCTGATCCCGTCCCAATCATTGCGCGCTGCCACATCCGCGGGCACGCCTGTGCGCGTGAGGCGCGTGGCATCCTGCGTGATCGTCCCGCCATATTGCACCTCGAGCGTGACCGTGGTCGCGGGGGCCGCTTCCTTCGGCAGGGTGACAATCGCCTCCGACAGGCTTCCGGTGTGATCGATGTCGGAAGTGTAGTTATCGCCCAGCCACTGCAGCAACTTGCCATCCAGCGCGACGCCGTTCCATGCCAAGGACGACGACACCTGTAACGTAACCAGTTTCTGCGGCTGGTTGGAGTCGTTACGCAGCGTGAGCTTGCCGGTAGCGGCCATGACGTGTGCGGTCCGATCGACCTGCACTTCGAGTTGATAGCGGGTGATGGTGAACGCCTCGCGGTCGATGGCGAAGGCCGGCAGAAGCGTCAGGCAAAAGAAGAAAAAGAGTAACGACAGCCGCTTCATTTTGAAGCTTCGGCCTTCGCGGAGTTTTTCGCAGCGCGGCGCTGGCGCGCCACCTCATACATCACGATTGCCCCCGCGACCGAGACATTCAGCGATGGCACGTGGCCGAGCATCGGAATCGAAACCAGAAAATCGCAGCGCTTTCGCACCAGATCGTGCAGTCCCTTGCCTTCGGCTCCGAGCACGATGGCGCAATGCATGTTGTACTCAACCTCGTCGTAGATCTGGGTGCCGCGCTGGTCGAGACCCACGGTCCACACGTTGCGCTCCTTCAGTTCGTCGAGCGTGCGCGAGATGTTGGTGACGCGCGCAATCGCCAGGTGCTCCGAAGCGCCTGCGGAAGCCTTTACGGCAGTGCCCGTCAATCCGGCTGCGCGCCGCTCAGGGATAATGACGCCGTCGGCGCCCGCTCCGTCGGCAGTGCGAATCAGCGCGCCCAGGTTGTGCGGGTCTTCCACGCTATCGAGGACCACCAGAAAGCTGTGCTCGCCGTGACGCTGTTCGAGCAGCGTGTCCACGTCAGCATATTGCTTGCTACTGGTGACGGCGATGACGCCTTGATGGGTGTTGGTGTTGGCGGTGCGATCGAGCTGTTCGCGGGGCAGGAAGCGGACTTGCACTCCGCTGGCGCGGCAATCGTCAATCAGGCGCTGCACTCGCTGGTCATGACGCTCGCGGGCGATGCCGACGTACTCGAAGCTGCGTGCCCCCGACTTTAGCGCCTCGCTGACCGCATGAATGCCGTAGAGGACGACCATGTTGTATTAGTTTACGACAGGAGGAGTCGTTAGCCATCTGCTCTCAGCCTTTCAGCCCAGCGTTGTCTTGACATCCTCGTAATATCTGACTGGAAACTCGGAACCTGAAACTCGAGAACCTGAAACTCGAAACGGTTTCCAACATTTATACTGCTCCGAGGAGAGTGCATGTCCCTTTCGGCCATCATTGTGGATGACGAGCAGCTGGCCCGCGACGAACTCGCTTATCTCTTGCGCGAACTCGACGTCGATGTTGTGGCGCAGGGGAAGAACGGCGTAGAGGCGGTCAATCTAGTCAAGGAACTGGCGCCCGACCTCGTCTTTCTCGACGTGCAAATGCCAGGACTCGACGGCTTCGGCGCGATCAAGAAGCTGCTCGACAAGAAGATACCTCTCCCGCAAATCGTCTTCGCCACTGCTTACGACCAATACGCCGTCAAGGCATTCGAAGTGAACGCAGTTGACTATCTGCTGAAGCCGTTCGACAAGAAACGCGTCGCCAAGGCCGTGGAAAAAGCGCGGCAAAAGCTGGAGAGCGCCGGTTCGCCCAGCGAGCGGATTGGTACGATCGTCAAGATGCTGGAGCAGCAGCAGCGCCCGCCAGCCGCCAAGGTGCTGCTCAAATCCGCAGGCCGCCTCTTCCTGGTGGACCAGAAAGACATCTGCTACGCGTCGATCGAGGATGGCATTATCACCGTGGTCGCGACCGTAATGGAAGGACAGTCCAACTGTCGCACGCTGGAGGAACTGCTCGACTCGCTCGATCCTAACACCTTCTGGCGCGCGCACCGCTCCTATCTGGTCAACATCAACCGCATTAAAGAAGTTGTGCCCTGGTTCAAGAGCTCGTACCAGATCCGCATGGAAGATAAAAAGCAGAGCGAGATCCCAGTCAGCCGTGCGCAGACCAAGCGCTTGCGGGAGTTGTTCGGGCTGTAAGAGCTGTGAGAATCAGCGCACGGCAAACTCTGGACTTGCTCGGGTAGAGCGGCAGCGTTACTTCTTCTTCGTTTGGATCCTTCTCACCATCCTGGTCACCATGCGGCGGGGCGAGACGCGCAGCATCTCCATCACCATACGGTTTTTCCAGCCCGGAATGACCAGGCGCTTGCCCTGCTTCATGCCTTCATAGCCCATGCGCGCGACCTCGCGCACGTCCATCAGCAAAGGACTGTTGAGCAGACCGGTGTCGCCAATGTGTGCGCGTTTCTGGAAGTTAGTTTTCACCGGTCCGGGACACAGGCAGGTGACGGTCGTGCCGGTGCCGTCCAATTCCTCGGCCAGCGCTTCGCTGAAGTGGAGCACGTAGGCCTTGCTGGCGTAGTACACGTTCATGAATGGTCCCGGCTGAAATGCCGCGGTGCTGGCGACGTTGAGCACCTTGCCCTCGCGCGCGCGGATTTGCGGCAGGAACAGCTTGGTGAGCTGCGTAAGCGCAACCATGTTCACCTGCATCATCTCGGCTTCGTTGTTCCAGTCCGTGTCCAGGAAGGCGCCGCCGCCGCCGAATCCCGCATTGTTCACCAGCACATCGAGAACGATCCCGGCTTCCTGTAACTCGGAATGCAGCTCGCTGGGCGAGGCCGGATGGGCGAGGTCCTTGGGCGAAATCCGCACCGGGATGTGATACCGCGACTGCAGGTCGTCGCCCAGCCCGCGCAGAGCGCCGCGGTTGCGCGCTACCAGCACCAGTCGGTAGCCATCGCGCGCGAACAGGTGCGACAGCTCCAGTCCGATGCCGCTGGAGGCGCCGGTGATCAAAGCTGTCCGGGGTACGTAGAAGGGATTGCTTGCACTCACGATTCAGTTATAGCGGATTTCCGGGCTTCGTAGCAGGGTTTACTTCACCGCAGCGCTCGACTGCAGGAAAGTTATGATCTGCCAGCGCTGCTGTTTGGGCAAGCCAGACCACGACGGCATACCCGCTGTCAACTTACCGGTCGAGATAAACCAGAATAGTTCGCCCGGCTTGGCATTTTTGACCGTCGGGGTATCGAGTGCCGGAGCCGGGCCGATGCCTTGCAGATTGTGACCATGGCACTGGGCGCAGTTCTGCCCGTAGAGCTTCTTGCCGGCCGCTGCGGCGGCGGGTTTGCCCTGGTAGGGGTTTTGCATTTGCGCTTCGGCTGCAGGGGCGTCGTGAAAGTTTACGTCTTGAGCAGTAATATGCGGTGCCATCCAGATCGTCGCTGTCATCACCGCTACAGCGAACCGTCCGGACAAGGTTCCGGAAGTTGGTCTCAAATTGTTGTCTCCTGCAAATTATTTTAACAAGGAGATCCGGCGGAGCTGAGCCAGGTTACCCACTCGTGAGGAAGAGGGGGTTTAGTATTGGCGCGAGTCGTCAGTCCACTGACAGACCGCCGTGCGTTCCCCCGGTGTGATCCGGGCATCGCGATGGAAGATGGCGTACTTGCGATCAGGCATTTCGCCGTTGGTCACCTGCTCGCAGATTTCTTCCAGCCTGTCTTCTTTTTTCTGCGCCGAGTAACTCCCCCATTCCGAAAAGTTCATCGTCTTTCGCCCCTGGTGAACATCGTGGGCGATGACCCACGACACCGGAGCGACATAGCCGTAGCCGGGCCAGGCAGTTTCATTGGAGTGGCAATTCTTGCAGGACCGCTCGAAGACGGCTTTCACGTCCGCCGGTACCGGCAGGGTCGTATAGATCGTCTGCGATGGATCCACGCTGGGGTTACTCCGGTTCACCGGGATGAACTGGATGGCCAGTAGAAGAAACGCAGTTGCAAGTCCGATTCTTTTCGCCCAGCGGCGCACTCAGGATCCTCCTCGCGAACTGACCGGGGGCCTCGCCGGGATCAATGCAACGACTTCACGTAGCAGATGACCTGCCAGATTTGAGGATCGCCCAACTTGACCCACGATGGCATACCCTGGCCGCGGTTCCCGTTCACCAGCAGCCAGTGGAGCTCTCCGTCGGTCGCCTCCTGCTGAACCCGGGGGCTCTTCAGGGAAGGCCGCTTCTTGGTTCCATCCGCGTCGTTGCCGTGACAGTGGGCACAGTGATCGAGAAAAATGCGGCGGCCGGCCGCTATCGCATCAGGCTGGTCGCGATAGGGATTGACGCGCTCGCGATCGCGTTGCGGGACGTTCGCCAGCCAAGCGCCATTGGAGGTGGCGTACACAGCCAGCGAAGACGAGACCACGAGAAGCGCTGCGGTGAGGAATAGTGCCGGCCTGCTTGTCATTGCCCACTCCGGTGGAAGTGGCTAAAGAATTGTTGGAATTCATAAGACACCGAGAAGCGGTACAAGGCAGGAATACTGTAGTCATTTAGCCCAAACTGCGGCGAAAACGCCACCGTCATTCCATTCGGAGCTGTCCAGTTCACGGTCGGACCAAGGTATTGCGAGGTCAGGTGTAACCCGAAGCTGTCGGTATCGCCCAAGCCGCCGTACATTTCCACGCCCGCCTGGAATTTCTCCGGGCAGAAGGCGCATTCCCGGGCGCTGGCAGCCAGTTGCAGAGGACGGCTGGCCCCGAACGCATAACCGAACTCCCACGGATCACCCGCAAGATTCTTTTCCGCGATGAAGTTTTCGCTGATGTTCCAACCGTGAACATTGCTGCCCAGAATGAGTTTGAGTTCAATCTCGCGCTCTTTGTCCATGTGTGCCAGCCAGTTCGGCACCAGAAAGTCATACCTGCCGTCGTGACCGACGACCTCGCGTATGGTCTTGTCGGCGCTGATGTCTTCGAACTCGGCGTAGAGCACAGGATTGATCCAGTGCTCGCGGGCCAGCGGACGAAACCGGTTCTCCCAGCGGAAGCCGGTAAAGATGGTGCTCTGGTTTTGCGTGGCCTGGCCGTCGAGATAGAACTCGGTGGTCCACCAGCCCTTCAGGCCGTACTCAAATTCGACATCGGAACCGATGAAGCTATCACCGCCCTGAGGGCTGCCAGCCACGTTGAACATCTCGATGTCGAGGTTGCCCGGCTCCTCCATTTCCTGCGAGTAAGTCACGAAGTAGGGATATTCCTGACCATGGCTTGCAAGAAAGGCCGGCAGCACCACCCCGGCAAGCAGTAGCGCGGCGTAACCAGCCTGTGCCAGTGCCGACCGCACAAACGAGCTGAGAGCTGCTAAACGATCCACAATGCTCCTGGGGAGTTCACAAATTCCGGTGCCCCGAGGTACGGCAGGCCGATTCGTCATGGGTAATAGCCGGGTTCGAATCCAAAGTGCTTGCCAACTGGGCCCTGATGTATAATCGTTGGCGTATCTCAGTTGCAAATGAGTTGCAATTAGTGAGACAGCAATAGTTGCAACTGCTGTTGCAGAAACCACACGTCTCTATTAGGCGATAACCCGGGAAACGGGTCAAGTAGCTGGAGAAGATTTGATTGCAACCGGATTGCAACCAGCTGCAACAGACGTCAGGTTGGACCTATGCCGATGCCACAAACCGAAGCGCCCGGCGCGCTGCAGACGGCGCTACTGAGCCGCGGAATTCGGATGACGCACCAGCGCCGCATCATCCTGGAAATTATCGAGACCGCCAAACAGCACCTCGATGCCGCACAAATTCTTCGCAAGGCCTCCCGGATCGATCCCGACATTAATCGCGTTACCGTGTATCGAACCTTGGCGTTGCTCAAGCGCCAGGGACTGGTGGATGAACTCGACCTGCTGCATGTGAAAGGGGAAGGGCACTTCTATGAGCGGCGTCCGCAGCGCGACCACATGCACATGACCTGCCTGCGCTGCGGCAAGGTGCAGGAGTTCGAGAGTGATCTGTTCGACCGCGTCAAAGGACAGGTGGAACGCGATTGCCAGTTCCACATTCTGATCGCGCGCTTCGAGATTGGCGGGTACTGCGCGGGGTGCAGGAAGTAGCAATTACCACAGAGACACAGAGCCGCATTTCCGCCTGCGACACAATCTCTATCGCCCGATCAACGCTTGTTCTTCCGTTCATTCTCCGCGATCCGAGCCTTCACCAATTTCTTCACCAAGGCAGCCGGCGGAGGCTTGTCCACCGGAAATCGAATCGTCCCCTTCGAGGTCTCAAAGCCCTTGAGTTCTTTCTTCAGCGCCTCTACGGGCGCAAGCCCAGGAAACAGGCTGCAGTGGTTGGAAAAGGCGGCGAATCCCATCAGCATTCCTTTGTACTTGAACATCGGAATGCGATAGCTGATGACTTCCGTGGCCTCCGCCGGCACGGCGGACCGAATCACCGCGCGCATCTTGCTTAAGGTGGTACGGGCAGGTTCCGGAACGCCGGCGAGATACTCGTCAACGGTCTTGGGAGCCGCGTTGCTTTTCGCCGAGCTGCGACCACCCGAGATTGTTTTCTTCATAGGACAGTTCTATCGCGCGCCCACCGTCTCGGCTACCTCGTAGATGCTGTACCACGGCGTGGCGGCCTTCAGTGCGTTGTTCACGTTGCCGATGTTCTTCACGCCTTCGTCTTCCAGCCAGGCGCGGAAGGCGGCTGCGCCCTTCTCGGCGAAGATCGGGATGCCATCTTTCCAGGTCGCGCGTCCGCAGAGGACGCCATTGAACTTCACGCCCGCTGCTGCGGCGAACTCCAAGGTCCTCAATAAACTCCGAATTGCTGACGCCCGCCGACAGATAGATGAACGGCTTGCTGGTCGCGCCGGCGGCGGCGCGGTAGTGGTCGAGCGCTTCCTGCTTGGTATAAGCCTTCGTGCCCTTGAACGACCGCGCGCCTTCGACGAACTGCAGGTTCACGGGAATTTCGACTTTCAGCACGTCCACGCCGTAGCGGTCTTTGGAGAACTCCTCCATCGACTTGGCCACGACCTCGGGTTTCAGCTTCGCGTATTCGGCGCCCTTTTCGTCGATGCCCTTCTTTGTAACCCACGAGTTCGAGGAAGAACGGAATGTCGTTGGCTTTGCACTCGTCGCCGATGCGCTCGGTCCAAGCGTGCTTGTGGTCGTTGATCTTCTGGTCGTCGTACGGCGAGTAATAGAGCAGGATCTTGACGCAGTTGGCGCCAGCTTCCTTCAGGCGCTTCGCCGACCACACGTCGAGCAGATCAGGCAAGCGTCCGGGCAGCGTCTTGTCGTAGCCGGTCTTCTCATACGCCAGCAGCAGGCCCGAACC
The DNA here is from genome assembly GCA_963831675.1 of uncultured Acidobacteriaceae bacterium. Classification (GTDB taxonomy): domain Bacteria; phylum Acidobacteriota; class Terriglobia; order Terriglobales; family Acidobacteriaceae; genus Bog-257. Next base: position 11,733 of record CAWHRM010000025.1, on the reverse strand, counting down.
CTTGGCGTCGGCGCTTGGCCGCCGGCAGGCCCCACTCAGGATCGAGCAGGATAGCGCTGGCGTGCTGGGTCAGCACCTCGCTCACGTGGATCTTGAACTCTTCCAGACCGGCGTCGGTGGCGTAGGTGCCCAGCGCCTTCTTCAGCGAACCGCGCTGGTCCATGGCGGCTGCGGCGATGACGCCGCGATCGTTCGATACGGCCTTGATGCCCGCAAGTTTTCCAGGAGTAATTTTCACGGTAGAACCTCCTCAGGCGCAGCGCGCCCGGTATGAATGGTTTTGAAATTCGCGGTCCTGCAGAATAGCGCGAGGGCCCGCGGCCGACAGGACAGCCCATTCTAAATGAACGGCACGCGAAGCGACACCGACACCGAAGGGCTACTGCCTTAGCGGTAAGCCCGCCAGCACCGCCTGCTGGCGCGCGATCAGCGACTCGATGCCCTTGCGCGCCAGCGCCATCATCTTCGCCAGTTGCGCATCGTCGAAGGGACGGCGCTCGGCGGTGGCCTGCACTTCCACCATCTTCTTGCTGCCGGTGATGACGCAGATTCATGTCGACGTCGGCGCGCGAGTCTTCCTCGTAGCACAGGTCGAGCATGATCTCGCCATCGACGATGCCGACGCTGGTGGCGGCGACGTAGTCGCGAATGGGCGCGACGCGTCAGCGTGCCCGACTCGACCATGCGGCGCATCGCCAGTCCCATGGCGACGAAGGCGCCGGTGATGGACGCGGTGCGCGTGCCGCCGTCGGCCTGGATGACGTCGCAGTCGAGGAAGATGGTGCGCTCGCCCAGCTTCTCCAGGTCCGTCGACAGCGCGCAGCGAGCGGCCGATGAGCCGCTGGATTTCGTGGGTGCGTCCGCCGGCGCGCCCCTTGGTCGACTTCGCGCGGCGTGCGGGTCAGCGTGGAGCGCGGCAGCATGCCGTACTCGCTGGTGACCCAGCCCTTGCCGCTGTTGCGCAGAACATTGCGGCACCGTGTCTTCGATGGTGGCGGTGCAGATGACGCGGGTGTTGCCCAGCTCGATGAGGCACGAGCCTTCGGCGGTGGAGATGAAGTCGGGCATGATGTTGACCGGCCGCATCTGTTCGGGCGAGCGATTGTCGGAGCGAAAGATCATAAGCGGCGATTGTGCTAGTCGGCAGATAAGCCAGTCAGCTTCAACATTATCAACCCGTAATCGAGCGGTGTCATCCTGAGCGCCAGGCGCGTCTCGGTATTTGCGTTAGCCGAGAGTCGAAGAGCGCCCTACCCGCCCAAGTCCACGTGTTCGACGTTGTCCACCTGCTGTCGAGGAAGCGTCGGCGTGCTTCTTCCAAGTCCACATGCTCGCACGTAGATCCACCTGCCGCCCGAGAAAGCGCGTGGCTAGCCGCTTGAACTTCTTCGACTGAGTCGGTCACGTAACACACCGACAACGTGCGCATGCGCCGGCGAGTCGGTCGCTGCCGCGCCCTTCCGCTCGGCTGCACAAGCGGGATCGCTCTTCAATCATCGTTTCTCACTACCCTCGCCGTCGATTCCGCCGAATCCACGATCTGCATTGCCCTCGGAACGATGCGGCGCAGCAGCGGCGCGAGCAGCGGATAGTGCGTGCACGCCAGCACCAGCACGTCGGCGCCGGTCGGGCGCCTGCGCCATCGCCTCGCTGAGATAGATGCGCGCCACCTGCTCGGTGACAGGATGCTCGATCCATCCTTCCTCCACCAGCGGAACAAACAGCGGGCATGCTTTCTCGTAGGCTTGCGAGCCCGTGCCGTTGCAGCGCGTCGCGATAGGCGTGGCTGCTGACCGTCGCTTCGGTAGCGATGACGATGGCTGCGCGGCTGCTTGCTGACCTCGGCGGCCATGGCTGCGCCGGGTTCGACCACGCCGACGACCGGCACGTGCGCGGCCTGCTTGATGAGCGGGCAGCGCCAGCGCGGTCGCGGTGTTGCAGGCGATCACCAGCAGGTCGATATTCTGCGCCTCAAGAAAATGCGTCGCGCCGATGGCATAGCGGGCCACGGTCTCCGCCGACTTGGTGCCGTAGGGCAGGCGCGCGGTGTCGCCGAAGTAGAAGTAGTGCGCGGGCAGCTGCTCGGCCATGGCCTTCAGCACGGTGAGGCCGCCGACGCCGGAATCGAATACGCCAATGCGCGGTAAGGTCACTGCATGTCCTTTACGACCTGGCCGATGTTGCTGGCCTCGTAGAACCGCCGCAAGTCGGCATGGCCGGCAAGCGTGTCGCGCTCCTGACCGTTGACCAGAATCTTCACGCGTTCGATCTTGCTGTCGTTGGCGTTCAACGTGACCACCATCGACGCGACGGTCAGCTCCTCGGCGAGCACGCCCGAAGGATGCGCGTCGGCGAACGCCGAGTTCGTGTCCACGACGGCAGTGTCGTCGCCGATCAGATACACGTCGCGTATGTCGGCGCCGGCGCCGATGGGATGCGGCGACGGCGACTTCAGATACGCTGCCGAAGAGCGCGCGCAACACCGCGCGGGCGCGCTCGCTGCGCTCCGCCGGCAGGGCAACGTTGACTCTGCGTCTTGCGCAGCGTGCCGTCGCTGTCGGAGGCGACATACAGGGTCACCGGCTCAGGCGGACCGTTGGCGGGTGGCGCCATCGCCAGTTGCTGCTCGGCGGCGAACTGCTCGTCGCGCGCCACCTTGCGCTTCAGGTGCAGCGCGTAGAAGCCGAGCCCGACGGCGATCAGCAGCAGCACGGCGAAGATCAGCAACGATGCGTCGCGTCACGGACGCACCTCGGGCAGCTTGGAGCGCACGGCGGCAACGCCCGCCGCGATCGACTGCGCTACCTGCTCCTGATAGGTGGCGCTGGCGATGTCGTCGACTTTCTCGTCGGAGGCGCAATCTCGACCGCAATGGCGGGCGCGGCGATATTGTTCATCGGACGCAACGGCGCAAGCAGCGTGGCGTTGGGCAGCTTGCGCGTCTTCCAGTTCCGCGGCCACCGATCCTGCGACGGTGCCGCTGAAGATCGAGAAACGCCGCCTGCGCCGTGTCCCAGGGCAAGAAAGCTTTGCGCGCGAGAGCGTTGGCCGCGGGCAGCAGCGACGTGAAGACGTGTACGCCTCGGCCGGTATTGGCGGCGTGCAAGCGCGATGTACAGCGCGGGCCGCGCTGCATTGGCCGATAGCGCGCGCTGGTCGAGGGCGATAGCGACATCGGAGTTGCGCAGCATGCCGGCCGCGATGCCGCGGCTGGTAAGCTCGCGCTGCACGCGGCGCGCCAGCGCCAGCACGACATCCTTCTCCGGCAAGCGGGCGTGATGGCCGCTCCAATGTCGCTGCCGCCGTGAGCGGGATCGATCAGCACCAGGAAGCGTGGAGCAGCGAGGGTGGTCTGCGGGCGGCTCGCTGCGGGCGTGGCCGGCGCAGCTTGCGGACTGGGCCGGTGGCGCTGTCTCAGGCGGTAGCTGCGCGACGGAGGCGGCGGCGGGGGAGCGGCAGTCACGATGATGGTCTTGCCGCCGTCGGCGAAGTTGGCCATCAGCGGCGCCGTACCCATGATGTCGAGCTCCGCGAGGCCGTCGTGCTCGGAAAACGTGACGCCGGTGATCAGCGGATCGTTGAAGGTTACGCTGTCCGGTCCCGCGGCGGCGACCGGCTCGCGGCGGAAGGTGAGGCGCACCCGTCCCGGCTCGGTCGCAATCGTCGGATTCACGGCGGACGAAAAGCCAACCAGCAGCCGCGAAGGATTGCCCTTGTCTAGCTCCAGAGGTGAAGCGCTCCGGGGCCGTGCCAATGAACAGCGTCGCCCCGCCGGGTGGTACAAGGCCTGGGTTGCCGAGGAATTTTGTCCAGCAGACTGGTGACTGGCGACCAGCGGCACATAGCCGCGGCCATTCTGCAGCACGAAGGTTGGCGGGCAATTTGTAGCTCTCTCCGCGAAGTTTGGCCTTGTCCTTGCCGTCGTGAATTGCGCCTCCTCCGGACGGCCGCCCGGAGGCGTGAACTTGAGCTTGTACTTCTTGCCATCAGGTCGCGCGTCGACCGAGCCGAGCGGCTCCAGCAGTTCAACCAAACCGATGTACGGCTGGCCGTTCACGTCGAGCAGAGGAACGGAGTAGGAGGTCTGCGGCGAATAAACGGTGAGCTGAGCTGGCTCGGGCGCCTGGGCAGCGACTGCGTGTGGTGGAGCGACAGAGCGGAGAGCAGCAAGATGGCCGCAGCTATCGCGGCAACGGAAATTCTCGCGCTGTAGTGCGACAGCCGGGAGGGGGCACTCATTGGCTAGATCCGCTATCGATGATGACACAACAGAGCGACACTGGGAGGAATTGTCTTTATCGTTGTGTCGTCCTGAGGCGGCACTCGGGCTCGGTCATCCGTCGACATCCAGATCGATGTATCCGCGTCATCCTCAGCGGAGGTTCGTCCGCTCGGCGGACGAACGCAGTCAAGGTCCCGACGTCCGCTGAGCTCGTCGCTCAGGATGGCAGAATGAAGGTTCGGTGCGAACGCTCAACTTAGCTCGCTTAGACTTGCCCTCCCACCGCCGTCGGCTGCGCGGCCTCCTCCAACGAATAAATTATCAGCCCGCTCAGCATCTTGGGATAGAAATCGGTGGACTTCTGCGGCAGCACTTCGCCGGCGAAGGCGATGTCGCGCACCTGCTCCATGCGCACCGGATTCATCAGGAATGCGACCTGCGCGCCCCTTCCCCACCTCGTTCGACGGCTTCCGCGGCATCGCGAACGTACTTCAGGTGCTTCTGGGCGCGAATGTCTTCTTCCGACATGCCCAGCGTTCTCTTCCAGCACCAGCTTGTGCAGTTGCACCACGTCGAGCGCGCGCTGCTGCTCCGAGAGACCGGCCGCGCCATTCCACTGTATTTCCGGCCGTGGCGCGCAGCAGAAAAGCGCTATGCGCGGTGACCGCCAGCAGGGCCGTGCGATCTCTTGCCGGCCTCGCGCAAGCGTTGCAGGCGCCGTCAATCTCCGTCAGAGGTCCAAGGTCTTCGACTTCGAAGTTGGCCTGAAGCTTCGCGACCATCTCGAAGATGGAGAAGTTCTCCAGGCCGAAGACCACGCGATGTGTCGGCAGGATGACCAGTCCGGGCGCATCCATGTTGACGAAGGTCATCATCACGCGCTCGTACGGTGCATCGGACGTTGCCGCCCGCCTGCTGCCGCATCTCGTTGCGATAGTTCAGCGCCGTCTCGTAGCGATGATGGCCGTCGGCGATGATCAGCTTCTTGTCGGCCATCTTGGCCTGCACGCGGCGACCGTCGCCGGGTCCGAGACCTTCCACATCCGGTGCAGCACGCCGTATTCGTCGCGCAGACTTCGGCGGTCGGCGGGCCGTCTCTGCTTCAGAAGCCGCGCGATCTCGTCGCTGCCGGATCGCTGTACACCATGAAGAGCTGGCCGCAAGTGCGCCTGGGTCGCGCGCAGCAGGTTCAGGCGGTCGGCCTTGGGCTTGCTGAGCGTCTGCTCGTGGCGGAAGACGACCTTCTGGTCGTAATCCTCCACGCGGCCGAGGGCGATGAAGCCGCGCCGCTCGGCCTCGCTGCCGGAGGTGTCGCCGGGCACCTTGAAATGTCTGCGTGTACAGGTAAATGCTGGGTTCGGCGTCGGGCGGCAGAACGTCGTCGGCCCGCCACTGCTGCAGGCAGGCGGCAGCGCGGGTGTAGACGTTCTCGCTGCTCGTTGTCGCCGGGCTGCGGCTTGCCGAGGATGATTCGCACCAGGTTATAAGGGCTGGCCGCGTAGTAATGGTCCTGCATGGCCGGGGTGATTTTGTCGTAGGGCTGGGTCATGACCTCAGACGGTTTGACTTTCGAGCGGGTTGTAGCGCAAGCCACGAAAAGGAAAGATGTCTGCCATAAGATTGCCTCCGATGTAGGAATTTGGGCGCTGCAGGTTGCGTTTCGGAAGGACACCTTGATTCTACAGCAGTGGCCTGGTTTTGCTGAGCCGCGAGAAGTCTTGCAAGAAGGGCATACGCCCAGCCACTCCAAGAATGGCAGTTGGCCTCGTATGCGGAAACGCAGCATTCGATCGCGGCCGAAGCGCTGCGCGATCAGATTGCGGAGGCTGACTGGCGCAGCTGCAAGCTGTGATAACATCAGCCAATCCCGGGGATTCCTATGGCCCGCGGTAGCGGTTGGGAGTTCGGGTCAGAGTGCTCGACGAATCGGTGTCCACTTCCTGTTTGGCGGACGGGACATTTTGCCTGGCTGCCCGTCCAATCCGGTGTGCGCTTCCGTCGCAGCTTCCTGCTCCTGCTGGCATGTGCTTTGCGTGGCCGGCTTGCTGCGGCTCGCGCTACGCGCAGGACGACGTCCACATCGCGCCGCGCGAAACCAAGAAGGCCGGCGACGCAGCCGTAGACACCGCCGCCCAACATCGATCCCGCCTCAAGACCCACACCAAGCCGCTGCGCAAGGATGTGGACCTGGTGCTGGTTCCGGTGACCATCACCGATCCGATGAACCGCCTGGTCACCGGCCTGGAGAAGGAAAACTTCGAGCTCACCGACAACGGCCAGCCGCAGGAGATTCGGCACTTCTCCAGCGAAGACGCGCCGATTTCGCTGGGCGTGATCTTCGACATCAGCGGCTCGATGTCCGACAAGATCGACAAGTCGCGCCAGGCGGTGGTCGAGTTCTTCCGCACCGCTAATCCGCAGGACGAATTCTTCCTGATTACCTTCTCCGACAAGCCCGAGGTGCTGGTGGACTTCACCTCGTCGGTCGAGGACATCCAGAGCAAGCTGGTCTATGCGATTCCCAAAGGGCGGACTGCCCTGCTGGACGCCATCTATCTGGGCATGAACCGCATGCGCAAGGCGCACTACGAGCGGAAGGCGCTGCTGATCATCTCCGATGGCGGCGACAACCACAGCCGCTACACCGAAGGCGAGATCAAGTCCATGGTGCGCGAGGCCGACGTGCAGATCTACGGCATCGGACTGTTCGACGCCGACTTCAAGACGCCGGAGGAACGCGAAGGTCCGGCCCTGCTCAAGCGATGTCACCGAAGTTACTGGTGGGCGGACGTTTATCATCGACTCGCCCAACGAACTGGCGGACGTGGCCACCAAGATTGGCATCGAGCTGCGCAACCAATATGTGCTCGGATACCGTCCAACCAATCCAGCACACGATGGCAAGTGGCGGAAGATCAAGGTGAAACTGAATCCTCCCAAGGGCCTGCCGCCGCTGCACGTGTACGCCAAAACTGGATACTATGCACCCACGGAATAAGGAAGTTGTCTTCTGCTGCTAATCGTGTCGATTCTGCTGCTGGGGACTTGGTTGGCGGCGCAGAATTCGACGGCCCCGCCGCAGCAGCCCGCGAACGGCGCCCCGCTCGCGCCGCAGAGCCAACCAGCAGCGCCGCCACCGCCCGCTGCTCAAAACCAGGCCGCGCCCCAGGGCCAGGCCCCGGAAACCAAAGAAGGCGACGTCTTCGTCTTCAAGAAGGAAGTTGACGAAGTCACGCTGCACGCCACGGTGGTCGACGACCACAACCGCATCGTCACCGATCTGGTCGCAATGACTTCACCGTCTTCGAAGACGGCAAGCCGCAGAAGATCACCTCCTTCCGCAACGAAGACATTCCGGTGGCGCTGGGCATCGTGATCGACAACTCCGGCTCCATGCGCGACAAGCGGCCGGCGGTGAACGCGGCCGCGATCAACCTGGTGCGCTCCAGCAATCCGCAGGACAAGGTGTTCGTCGTCAACTTCAACGAAGAGTATTTTCTCGATCAGGACTACACCGCCAGCATTCCCAAGCTGAAGGACGCGCTGGAGCGGATTGAATCGCGCGGCGGCACGGCGCTGTACGACGCGACGGTGGCCTCGGCCGACCACCTGAAGAAAAGTGGCGCGCTGGAAAAGAAGGTCCTGCTGGTGGTGACCGACGGCGAAGACAACGCCAGCCGCGAGTCGCTGGAGCAGGCCATGCGCCGGCTGCAAGAACAGAATGGCCCGACGGTTTACACCATCGGACTGCTGCAGGAAGAGCACTCCAAGCGCGCCCGCCGCGCGCTGCGCGAGATGGCCGAGGACACCGGCGGCGTGGCGTTCTTCCCCAAGGACCTGAGCGAAGTCGAGGCGATCACCTCGCAGATCGCGCACGACATCCGCAATCAGTACACCATCGAGTACAAGCCCGAGAATCCGCAGAGCGCCGGCGGCTATCGCACGGTGAAGGTCGAAGCCCAGGCCAAGGGCTACAAGAAGCTGCAGGTGCGCACGCGCAGCGGCTACTACGCCGGCCAGCAACGCGCTTCCTCCGGCGCGTCTGGCGGAGAGTAGAGGCAACTAGAGGCCCCAACTGGAAGCGCAGTCGCCGCCTACAACTTCACCTTCCGCAACCGCAGCGCATTGCTGATCACCGACACCGAACTGAAGCTCATGGCGGCGGCGGCGATGATCGGGCTCAGCAGAATGCCGAACTTGGGATACAGAATGCCCGCGGCGATCGGCACGCCGACCGAGTTGTAGACGAACGCGAAGAACAGGTTCTGCTGATGTTGCGCATGACGGCGCGGCTCAGCCGGCGGGCGCGCACCAGCGCCGCGCAGATCGCCCTTCAGCAGCGTGATGCCGGCGCTCTCCATGGCGACGTCGGTGCCGGTGCCCATGGCGATGCCGACCTGCGCCTGCGCCAGTGCGGGCGCGTCGTTGATGCCGTCGCCGGCCATGGCGACCACTCTTCCCTGCTGCTGAAGTTTCTTCACCACCTCGGCCTTGTGTTCGGGCAGCACGCCGGCTTCGAAGTCGCTGATGCCGAGCTGGCGCGCAACCGCCGCGGCGGTGGTCTCGCTGTCGCCGGTGAGCATGACGACGCGCAAGCCCTTCGCGCGCGCAGATCGCGAATCGCCTGCGCGCGCCTCGGGCTTGACCGGATCGGCGATGCCGAGCAAGTCCGGCAGCCCGGCCATCGACCGCGGCGAACACCACCGTCTGGCCCTCGGTGCGCATCTGTTCGGCTTTCGCCTTCAGCTCGGCGACGTCGATGCCCAGTTCCTCGCAGCAGGCGCTCGTTGCCGGCCGCAACCTCGTGCCCACCGACCGTGCCGACCACGCCTCGTCCGGTGAGCGAGCGGAATTCGTCCGCCGGAATCAGTGGAATTCCGTTCGCCTGCGGCAGCTTCAACGATCGCCGCTGCCAGCGGATGCTCGCTTCCACGCTCCAGGCTGGCGACCAGCCGCACCACGCGTTCTTCGGTCTCCCCGCCGACGGCGACCACGACCATCAGCTCCGGCTTGCCTTGCGTGAGCGTGCCGGTCTTGTCGAGCGCGAGCGTGTCGACCTTCTGCAGAGTCTCCAGCGCCTCGGCATTCTTGATGAGCACGCCGGCGTGCGCGCCGCGCCCGGTGCCGACCATGATGGCCATCGGCGTCGCCAGCCCCAGCGCGCACGGACACGCGATGATCAGCACGGCAACGGCATTGACGATGGCGTTCGCCAGTCGCGGCTCCGGGCCAAGCGCGAACCACACGATGAACGTGATCACCGCGACCGCCAGCACCGCCGGAACAAACCATGCGGCCACTTTGTCGGCCAGCCGCTGAATGGGCGCGCGGCTGCGTTGCGCCTGGCTCACCATCTGCACGATCTGCGCCAGCATGGTCTCGCTGCCCACGCGCTCGGCGCGCATCAGCAGCCAGCCGGTGCCGTTGACGGTCGCGCCGATGACCTTGTCGCCGGCGTGCTTCTCGACCGGGATCGACTCGCCGGTCACCATCGACTCATCCACCGAGCTCAGCCCGTCGAGCACGACGCCGTCGATCGGAATCTTCTCGCCGGGACGCACGCGCAGCTTGTCGCCGACCTTCACCTGGTCGAGCGGAACGTCGTACTCGCTGCCATCGTCGCGCATGATGCGCGCCAGCTTGGGCGAGAGATCGAGCAGAGCGCGAATGGCGCTGCAGGTGCGGCTGCGCGCGCGCAGCTCCAGAACCTGGCCGAGCAGCACGAGCAGCGATGATTGCCGCTGCGGCTTCGAAGTACACTTCCGGCTGGCCGCGCATGCCGCGCATCGACGGCGGAAAAATTCGCGGCGCGATGGTCGCGACCGCGCTGTAGACGTAGGCCACGCCGACGCCCATGGCGATCAGGGTGAACATGTTCGGGCTGCGGAATTTGACCGACGCCCAGCCGCGCTCGAAGAACGGCCAGCCGCACCACAGCACGACCGGGGTAGCCAGCGCGAACTCGAGCCATGTCGCCCGCGCGCGGCGTGAGCACATGCGCCAGCGGACCCATGCGCAACATGGCGAGCGCCACCAGCGGAACGCCGAGCAGCACGCTGATCCAGAAGCGGCGCGTCATGTCGCGCAGTTCGGGATTCTCTTCCTCCGCCGCCGTGACCGTTCTTCGGCTCCAGCGCCATGCCGCAGATCGGACACGCGCCCGGCCCGTCGCGCACGATCTCCGGATGCATGGGGCAGGTCCACTGCGTCTTCGTGGCCGCGACCGGGACCTCGGGCTCGAGCGCCATGCCGCACTTGGGACATGCGCCGGGCTCCGCCTGGCGGACCTCGGGATCCATGGGGCAGACGTACGCCGGTCCTGGATGCTCCATCCTTTGTGTTCCTTTTGGCGGAAGGACGGGAGCAGAGTCGGCATCAAGGGTTATAGCCGGCGGCTTGTCGGTGAGGCTTCCACTGGACGCAATCTGCACCGGCTTGGCGCCCAGCTGCACCATGGCGCCCATGCCGCCGGGCTTGTAGTTCGGCGAGAGATACTTCTCCGGATAGGCTTTGAATTTCTCCGCGCAACCGCGCGAGCAGAAGTGATAGAGCTTGCCCTCATACTCGACCGACGCCGCGGCTTTCGAGGGATCGACACTCATGCCGCAAACTGGATCTTTGTCGAGCTTCGTGGCAGCGCCAACCGGTGCGGAGCCTCCCTGGCTGGGCGATAGGTACTTTGCAGGAGACGACACGAACTTGTGCATGCATCCGGGCGAGCAGAAATAGTAGGTCTGGCCTTCGTGCTCGGCCTTGCCGCGGGACTGCGCCGGATCGACTGCCATGCCGCAGACCGGATCTTTTACCGAAACATCTACGATCCGGATCTCCTGGCTCTCATTCATTTCCTTCCTTTCGCCATCTTGGTTCGTGCTGTTCACAAGCCCATCAATGCTCTATAGTGAATGCGGAGTTTCGCAGACGCCAACCTGATTTGTCCCCGGAAATAAGGAGGCGCGTTCCGCATGTTCCTATCATTGCACGTTTGCGGGATGGTGATTCGATGACCGCAGTCGAAGTCCTGTTTCGCTATGGAATGCCGCCGGGCGAGAACGAGATGGGTGCTCTGGGACTGCTGAGCGATGTCTATGGCATTCGTCGGCTTCAGTTCAATGAACAGGAGCGGACCATCCGCGTGGAGTACGACGCCACCCGCCTGAACGAATCGACGGTGGAGAAGCTGCTGCGCAGCGCCGGATTCGACATCCGCGAGAGGCTGGCGCTGGTCTAGCGTCGGCCCACCCGCCTTCCTCTGAACACACGAAAAAGGCGAAGGCCGCTGGGGCTTTCGCCTTTTTCGTCTCGCTTTCGGGCCGCTCGGCTCAGGAGGCCTGATCAGCCCGCGGACCGCAGTCATTTCACGGAGGAAGCCAAAAAAATTGAAGGGCCACTCTGGAAGGGAACTCTGGCCGAAATTCCCTTCCGAGTGACCCCTATTGCGCCACTTCGTCTGTTCGATATAGTAGCACCCTCGGTGCCAAAGGTGCAACGCACAAAACAAAAGAGTTAAC
>CAWHRM010000024.1:0-83294 GCA_963831675.1 uncultured Acidobacteriaceae bacterium | reverse complement strand
ATGAAATCGGCCCTTTCAGGGGCTCATAACTCAGTCTCAAAATCGAATGCACGTCGTCGAGTTGGGCCAAGGGTTTGATCCGCGGGCGAAGTGCTGGGTCTCGCGCGGAGGACAAGACCCGGGACTTGGTTGCCGGATCACTGGGATAGTGTGCTCTCCATCACAGCGCGGGCAAGCGTTCCTTGTACGTTGTTTGCATGTCTTGGTGCGACTCCCCCAGGTCTCGACAGACGCGAGACCTAGCGCACCCGGCACTTAATGATTGGGATTGGCGAACCACTCAGTCCCTTCCCCGATGCAGAAGGCCGCCGCGAACTCGTTCGCCAGAATCTGATGAGCGTGAGCGCTGGGATGAGAGTAGTCCCAGAACAGGTACTGATAAGGCTGCGAACAAATTGGACCGGTGTAGCACGCATCGGTGACATCGGTAAAACCGTAGGCACTGGGATGAGCCACAATGTCACGCAACAGCGCAGCGGTGTCATAGAAAATGACGCCTGCCGGAAGTGTGGCCGCGAGCTTCTGATTGAAGTAGTTGCTGATGAAGGATGCACGGGTGGCGATGGCTACACCCTGATTCCGGTAATACGGGAGTAACCCCATATCCGGTATCCCCGGGACGAAGATGGAGTGGGCACCCAACCTCTGCAGCGAACTGGCGATGCCGACGACGTTCGCCACCGCCTGGTCGGCAGTGCTGGTAGTCATGCTGCTGAAATCGTTGATGCTTCCCCAGATAAAAAACAATGCGGAGTGCAGAAGGACGGGAGTGAGCGTCGGTTTTGAGAGGTTGAACTGAAGGGCGGTCATCCCCGGCAGGCCCAAGCTGCCAAGCTGATGGGTGCTTCCTCCATCAATGATGTCGCCAATACCAGTGGTCGCGCCTCCCCAAGCATCATCCACCAGGGGAACCACGTCCAATCCGCCGGCGGCGAGGCCTTCGACCGCGACCGGGCCATTCGAAGCCCTGCCATGCCAGTATGGCCAGCCCGGTATACCCGTCAGATGATAGAGATTGCCGTTGTCCGAATAGCTATCGCCATAAGCAACCACGGCGGAATACCGCTGCGCGGTAGCTAGGCTGGGAAGGCCGCATAGCAGCGCGAGAACGGCAATGACGCAACTACGTCCTGCAATTTCCATTTGAGCCGGAGCCTCCCTTCGGATCGAAAGCCGCAACGGTTGTAATTCCGGAATTTCCTTTTTGATCTCGAAAACGACACCATAGTACACCCGTCTCACTTGTTCGCGACACGTAAAACCTTTTCTGTCGGGGGGCACTCCCGACGGTCTGCCATCCGCACCAGCTTCTTACTCCATTACCAAAAATGGTGGGTTAGTGTCATCAAACTGACGCACTACCTCTCCGCTATTCGTAGCGCAGCGCCTCGATGGGATCGAGGCGCGAGGCTTTGACGGCGGGGAGCATCCCGCTGACCAGGCCCACGAAGGTCAGGATAATGGTGGCCACGATGACGATGGTCGGATCGATGATGAGCCGGATGTCGGCGGCCTCAGCGTTCTTGGCAACCGCGCTGTAGAAGGTCAAACGCCCCACTCCGATCGAGACCGCATAGGCCAAGCAGGATTCCGGCAATACCGCCCGCGAAGGTAATGGCCATGGCTTCAGCGAGGAACTGGAAGAGGATGTCGCGCCTGCGGCCACCCAGAGCTTTTTCCACTCCAATCTCGCGGGTGCGCTGCGTGACCGAGACCAGCATGATATTCATGAGTCCGACGCCGCCAATGCCTAGCGTGAGCGTGCCGATGAACGCCAGCAGAATCTGCAGGCCCATGGTGATGATCTGGAACTGCTTCAACTGCTTCATCATGTTGAAGACGAACACGGCGCGCTTGTCGTCAGGCTTGAAGTTGTACTGCTGGGCGAGCACGCCGCGCACCTGGTGCTCGACCAGTTCGAAGTTGTTGCCCTCGTAGTCCAGCCAGATTCCGTCGAGGTAATGCGTGTCCTTCAAGTCGCCCATGGTGGTGAAGGGGATGTAGATCAGTTTGTTGACGCTGTCATCGCCCTCCTGCATGTGCGCGGAAAGAATGCCCACTACCCGAAAGCTGATGCCGTCGACGCGGATGAACTGTCCCAGCGCGTATTGGCCGGAGAAGAGCTTGGATCTTGGCCTCCGAACCGATGACGGCGACGCGCGCCCGCGACATCTCATCCTCCTCATTCAGCAAACGGCCTTCGCCAAGCTTCAAGGCCTGGATCTGGAACATGGTGGGATAAACGCCATTGATGGGAAGGGTGTAAGTGCGAACATCCTGTTGCACGTTGCTCTGCTTCTCGACCACCGGCGTGATGCGATGGACCAGCGGGGCAGCGTTCACGATGCGATCGATGTCGTCGAACGTAAACCTGATCTTGGTACCGGCCTTTTGCCCGCCAGCCTGCTGCGAAGTGCGACCGGGGAAGACGCCAATGATGCGCGTACCCCAGTTGGCGAAGATGGTCTCGATGGCGCGGCCGAATCCCGCGCCGTAGGCCAGCAGAAGAACGACGGTGGCGATGCCCCAGGCCATGCCGAGCATAGTGAGCGCGGTGCGGCGCCGATTGTGGCGCATCGCGCCATAGGCTTGGGTCGAGCAGATCTTTCACCATGGCTACTCCTGCCTCAGGGCATCGACGGGCTGCAAAAGAGACGCTTTGCGCGCGGGATAAAGACCCGCGAAGATTCCCGCAAGCGCGAGCGTCCCAATGGCCACCGTCGCCGACATGTACGACATGGTCGGAGGATCGAAACCTGGCACTTTTCCCATGCCGCTCATCAGGTGCATCAGCAGCGCAGCGCCGCCCATGCCGATGGCTCCACTCATCAGCGTAAGAAAGGCGCCTTCCAGGAAGAACTGCAACAGGATGCTGCGGTTGGTAGCGCCCAGCGCCTTGCGCAATCCGATCTCGCGGGTGCGCTCGGTGACGGCAACCAGCATGATATTGACGATGCCAATGGCGCCGAGGGTCAGCGTAACCAGGCCAACTCCGCCGAGGAAGATATCCATCACGTCAAAGATCTTGCCCACCGTCTCGGCGTTCTTGACCGTGTCCCAGTCCTCGAAGGCGTCTTCATTGCGCCAATCGAAGCCGTGATTGCGGGCGATGATCTTTCGCACTTCCTGGCGGGCGAGATCGTGCTCGTCGCGCACCCGCGGGCGATAGTTCAGGAATGAGACCGCATCCTGCTGCTGGTCTCCGGCCAGGGGAAAGAACTGGTGCATCATGGTGTAAGTAAGGAAAACGCGATTGTTGGTGGCGTTGTCGTCGCCGTGGCCCACACGCTTCACCACTCCCACCACTTCAAAACGAATATCGTTCAGCAGAATCGAGCTGCCTACAGCGGTCCTGCCGCCGGGAAACAGGTTCTTCACCATCTCGTCGCCAACCACGCACACAAACCGCTTCTGAGTGTCATCGGCGTCATTCAGCCAGCGGCCACTATCGAGCGGCAAATAACGAATGGTGTTGAAGAGCGGCGGAACTCCGACGACCTCACCATTGGTGTTGCCGTATTCGCTGACCTCGCGAATGTCCTGCCGCCTCAGCACCGGCGCAACCGCCCGCACATGGGGAGCTTCCCGCTGAATGTCGAGGTAGTCCCGATAGGTGAGGTGATACTCGCGGCTCGGAGCTCATGTTGCCGGCCACTGCGGGCGCGCGTCCCGGAAAGATGAACATGATGTCTTCGCCGAGCGAGTTCAGCTCGCGGCGATTGCCGGAACGAAAGCCCTCTCCCAAGCCCACGAGCAGCAGCAGAGAGCCGACCCCCCAGGCGATGCCGAACATCGTCAGGAAGGAACGCAGCTTGTGCGCCCATAAAGTTCGCAGGGTCTGCCGGAGAATCTCGAAAAACATCATGAAGTGGTTGGGACTCCGCCCCTCTGTTTAATACGCAACCGCCGCCCGCTAAGTTCCTCAAACTATTATCTATTGGACACCAAAACAGGCGGTTTGAGAGCCTCTGTCATCTATAGACGTGACGAGCGGCGTTTTACCAAGTTGAGGCGAAGGAAAGTTGTGAAAAACGACACCTAAGCGCCCCAAGCAAGCCAAAATTGGTTATAGTGGAAGTACAGCAACCTGCCGTGACCTCTTCCGGGCGCGGACCGGGTGCAAATCTGTCGAGTCTAGGAGCTAAGTACGATGCCGAAAGCAACACGAGCCAGTGAAAATACAACGCCAAAAAAACGGAGCCCCAAGGCCAAGCCCGCGAATGGGAATGGCACTCAGGTGGCGGAACCGGGACTGACGTCGCCCCAATTGGCTCAAGAATCTCAATCCTCGCCGGTATTAGAGGAGAAAATCCGCATGCGCGCCTATGAGCTCTACCTGCAACGCGGTGGAACAGGCGGCTCTCCTGAGCAGGACTGGTTACAGGCTTTGAAAGAGATTAGCGGAGAGCAGCATATCGCCTAAAACGTTCGTCTATATCGTTGGTCTGGTTGGGGTCTGAGGCACTCTGACAAGCAAACACCTGCGGCAGTGATCAAAGCATCAGCCGCGGGGTGCAGGGCCTGTGCGATGTAGCGCTACTGCGACATTACGTAGTTTCCGCTATAAGAGCCTCGGAAGGGACTCCCGTTTTCCCCCAGCATGGGCTAGTATGTTTGGCTAGCGACGCGGGGTACTCCGACTCGCGTCATGAAGGATCGCGCCGTTGGCAGCTCAAGATGAAGTTGTGAGTAGACTAAGCGAAGTTCTGCTCATCGACGACAATCCACAGCAACTCAAGGCTCGCGAATTAGTTCTGCGGAATGCAGGGTTTCGAGTGTCGGTTGCGACCACTGCTGTCAGTGCTCTGACCATGTTGCATGCCTTGGCTGACCGCATCGGCGTGGTGGTGACCGACCACGTCATGCCTGATTGCGGCGGGTCAGAGTTGGTCCGCTCCATTCGCAGCGAAAACGATTGGCTTCCCATCATTGTGCTCAGCGGGCTGCCCGAGGCCATGGTTGAGTACGAAGATCTGGATGTGGCCTTCCGGGCGAAGCCTTTTCCGCCGGCGGAACTGATCGAACTTGTGCGAAAAAGCCTCGACCAAGTCACGCGCCAGCGTGGAGCCGCATAGCAGCCAGTTTGGTTCTCCCGTCCACCAAAGGAAAGGCGAGAAAATCCACCCAACTGTGACCTAGATCACATGGCGTTGTGAGGGCAAAGGCGGTATGCTTAGTCCAATCCCGCAAGACCACATGGGTCTTTCTGGGAGTTCACAGTCTTATTTGGTAGAGGTCTTATCCGATGTCTGATCAGGGACGCAGGTACGTGCGCTTTGGCGCGGTGATCGGCGTGATCGTAGTATCGCTGGGCTATCTGGCCTACACCGGGGTGCAGGACAGCAAGAGCTACTACGTCACCATCAAGGAACTGAACGGCATGGGCAACGGCGCATATAGCAAGCGGTTGCGCGTGGCCGGAAATGTTCAGCCCGGCTCCATCAAGCGCCAGGGCACCCATCTGGAGTTCCTGCTGGTAGAGCAGGACCGTACCCTGCCGGTGGTTTACAGTGGGACCGAGGCGCCGCCCGATACGTTCAAGGACAACGCGCAGGCGTTGGCGGAAGGAAAGTTTGGACGTGACGGCGTCTTCCGTGCCACCAACATTCAAGCCAAGTGCGCCTCCAAGTACGCTCCCAAACAGCCCGGCCAGCCGGGTGCTGCTCCGGCTGCGGACGGGAATGCGCAGAAGGCGGCGCTGACGGGAGCGCAGCCTGCTACGCAGGGGCAGTAGTCCGCTGGAAGAGGACGTCACGGAATCGCACCTCATGACAGGCACAAGCGATCTCCCTTCCCAGCCTGTCATCGTCCTGGAAAATCTGGTGAAATTTTTTGGCCGCTTTGCCGCCATCCGCGGCATATCGGCGAGTTTCGCGCCCGCGCGGCTCTACGTCGTGCTGGGCGACAACGGCGCGGGCAAGAGCACGCTGCTGCGCATTGTCGCCGGATTGATGGAGCCGAGTCAGGGCAAAGTCACGCTGCTCGGCGCGAGCAAGATTCGCGAGGTTGCGCATCGCGTGGGATACATGGGCCACGCTCCCCTGCTCTACGACGAGTTGAGCGGCATGGAGAACCTGCGTTACTTTGCCGGGCTGTACGGACTACAGGACGACAGCATCTGCCAGAATGCGATGTCGATGGTCGGACTCGATCCAGAGCTGTCGCGCCGGGTTGGACAATACTCGCAAGGCATGCGGCAGCGCCTGTCGCTGGCGCGCGCGGTGGTCCACGATCCCGAGTTGATCCTGCTCGACGAGCCGTTCTCCAATGTAGACATGCACTCGGCGCGCGAGATGGCGGCGGTGCTGGGTCGGGTGCGCGACCAGGGAAAGAGCATCTTCGTAGTCACCCACCAGGCAGCGCTAATGGAAGGCATCGCCGATGAGTTCGTACACATGACCGCCGGCCAGATCGACTCGCGCGCGAGGGACGCGCGCGGTGCGAACGCCCGCGTGGGGACGACCTCGTGACCACGTTCGCCATGACGCGCGCGAACTTGCTGAAAGATCTCCGCCTGGAGTGGCGCTCCAAGGACGCCATCAACTCCATGTTGTTCTTCGCGTTGCTGGTGGTCGTGATCTTCAGCTTTGCCTTTAATCCAACGGCAGAAGAGTCGCGGCACATCGCCGGCGGACTGATCTGGGTGGCATTTCTTTTCGCGGCCGTGGTGGCGTTGAATCAGACCTGGGCGCGCGAGCTGCGCAATCAAGTGCTGGATGCTTATCGCGTTTCGCCGGCACCGCCCAACGCGCTGTTTCTCGCCAAGGCAGTCGGCAATTTCCTCTTTGTCGTGGTGCTGGAAGCGCTGATGGCGCCGCTGTTCGTGGTGTTTTACGAACTGCGCTCGGTTGGACCGGTATGGCAACTGGTCGTGGTCGCGCTGCTCGGAACCTGGGCGCTGGTGGTAAACGGTACCTTCTTCGCAGCGCTCTCCATTCGTACGCGCAGCCGCGAGATCATGCTGCCGCTGATCCTGTTTCCCATTTCCATTCCGGCGCTGCTCGGCATGGTGGATGCCACCACCTCAATCCTGACGGGCGAATCCTCACCCGATTTCTGGATCAAGATGCTGGCAGTTTACGATGTGGTGTTCACGGCCGTGTGCCTTCTTCTGTTCGAAAGTGTGTTAAACGCGGAATGAAACAATTATTCATCGCTTTCGTCGTACTCACGGTTGGACTGCTGGCCTACAGCACCTACCAGGGACTATTCGTTGCTCCCACCGAGCAGACCATGGGAGACGTGCAGCGCATCTTCTACTATCACGTTCCCTCGGCGTGGACGGCCGGAGTGTGCTTCTTCGTCAACTTCCTGGCGTCCATCGTGTACCTGTGGAAACGCAACCTGGCGGCCGATGCGCTGGCCGCAGCTTCCGCCGAAGTCGGCGTGATGTTCTGCACCATCGTCCTGATCACCGGGCCGATCTGGGCGCGGCCGGTCTGGGGCATCTGGTGGACCTGGGATGCGCGGCTGACCACCACGCTGGTGCTGTGGCTGATCTACGTGAGCTATCTGGTACTGCGCCGCTTTGCCGCCGGAGGACAGACGCAAGTGCTGGCTGCGGCGCTGGCCATCTTCGGATTCGTGGACGTGCCCATTGTCTACATGTCGATCCGCTGGTTCCGCACCCAGCATCCGTCACCGGTGATGGGAGGCGGCGAGAACTCGGGACTCGATCCCGCCATGCTGCACGCCTTCTTCTGGAACCTGCTCGCGTTCACCTGCGTGGGAATCGTCCTGATGGTGCTTCGTTATCGCTTGCAGCGACTGGAAGAAAATGTGGAGGCCACACACGCAGCCGCAGCCTTGCAGGGAGGCGCACGATGACCGGCCCGGTCGCATTGAAGGCTGCCTACATCGTCACCTGGGTGATGCTGCTGGGATATCTCGGGTCGCTGCTGCGGCGCTTCCGGCGGGTGCGCGAAGAGATGAAGGACCTGAAGCGGTCACAGTGATCTGCCAGCCGCGAAGCAATCAGTAGTGGTAGCTGTGTGGCTTATTTCTTCAGCCAGCTTAACAATTCGCCGGCGATCGCTGCCCACTCCTGGTCGAGCGGTCCGCGGCAGACCGCCTTGCCCGCCTGCCCATACCAATACGCGGCGTTTGATGCATCGCCTTCCTTGCGATGGAGGTAGGCATGCACCCAAGCTCCACGCGCCCCTTCGTCCTGCTGCGCCGACTCGTGGGCTTTGGTCCAGTCGCCCTTGGCATCCCACCACAAACCCGCCAGCGCGAAGTCCAGCTGGACCGGTGGTTCGTCGCGTTGCAGCGACTCTCGGAATTGCTCCAAGGTCATCTGTTCTCCTAGAGCTTGTTCAACCCATCCAGCGCGGCTACTTTGAACGCCTCCGCCAACGTGGGATAGTTGAAGACAGTGTCGCGAAAGTACTCAATCGTCCCTCCGAGCGCCAGTACGGCCTGCCCGATATGAACGATCTCGACGGCACGTTCCCCAATGATGTGTACACCAAGAAGCTTCAAGCTTGAAGGATCGAAGATCAGCTTCAGAAGTCCCTGGTCGTCGCCCAGCATCTGTCCCTTGGCAAGTTCGGCGTAGCGGGCGATGCCAACCTCATAGGGAATCTTGTCGCGCGTGAGCTGTTCTTCTGTCGCTCCAACCATGGAAATTTCAGGAATGGTGTAGACACCGTACGGAATCAGGTTCGGCGGGATGTTGCCCGGCACGCCAAAAATGTGGCAACTGGCGAGCCTTCCCTGCTCCATCGAGGTGCTGGCCAGCGCGGGAAATCCAATGACATCGCCGGCTGCATAGACATGCGGAATCGCAGTCTGAAAATTTTCATCTACGATCAGTTTGCCGCGCCCATCGGGAACGAGACCGATGGCTTCCAGGTTGAGCTGATCGCTGTTGGCCTGACGCCCGACGGCGTACAGCAAGGCTGCTCCCTGAACGGTCTTGCCACTCTCCAGTTTGGCGAAAACGCGATCACGGTCAGTGTCGAAGCCGACGGAGACGACTTTTTCTCCCAGGCGAAACACCGTGCCCAACTGCCGAAGCTGGAAGCACAGGCTTTCGACAATCTCACGATCGGCGAAATCGAGCACCCTGGGCCGCTGGTCGAGCAGCGTCACCTTCACACCCAGCGCGGCGAACATGGACGCGTATTCCAGCCCGATGATTCCGGCTCCCACCACGATCAACTCGCGCGGCAGTTCCTCCAACTCGTGCACCTGATCGGAGTCAAAAATTCTCTTGCCATCGATGGGAATGTCGGCGTCGTGCGCGGGCCTGGTCCCGCAGGCGATCACAAAGTTCTCGCCCCGCAGCATGATGAAGCCTTCTTCGCTGGCAACCTCGATGGTGTGGAGATCGAGGAAACGCGCGTTGCCCTCATACACGGTCACGCGGTTGCGCCGCAGTTGCGCCTTAATGACCTCAATCTCGCGTGCCATCACCGCATCGGCTCGGAAGACAAGGTCCTGCATGCTGATGTTTTCTTTAAGCGCATAGCCGCGGCCGTAGAACGCACGCTGGCGCAGACCGCTGAGATACAGAATCGCCTCGCGAAAAGTCTTGCTGGGGATGGTGCCGGTGTGCACACAAACACCGCCGATGGTGCGCTTGCGCTCGACGATCGCCACTTTCTTGCGGAGCTTGGCGGCGCAGATGGCAGCCTTCTGCCCTGCCGGACCGCTGCCAATTACGACGAGGTCGTAAGCGTTGTCAGCGCTCGCCTCCACGGGACGCTTGGGCTTCGGCTGTGTACTCGTAAGGGTTGCCATGGGATTGCGAAATCGAAACTATCATCGATGGCGGCGGAATGGAAGCGTGTTAAGCGCGAACGATGCGTGATTCACTGATTTCTGCCTCAGAAATTCATCGCCCATTTACATTGGAGCGAACTCTCAGGTGATCGACCCTCCTACCGGCGAAAGACCTTCGTCAAGTCCTCCAGAGTCTGTCGTTTGGAGCACGTTCGAACTTCTCGAAAAGCCTATAATTAAGTCAATTGTGGAATAGCGTCGGATCGTCTCGACCGGAGAGGTCCGAACGTGGGGGTTGCCATGCGCATGCTGACTGGACGCCGTCAGAACGTTACCGTCATGACTGTGAGTACCCTGCGTAGCCATTTGGAGAGCATCAGCAGTGCTACCTGCAGGTTCTCCATTGACAAGGTGCATCGCGACCGTGTCTCGGTTCGCAGCGACTATATTGTTTCGGGTAAGAGGAAGTGTTCCTACGTGCTACTGCCTGCGTATCCAACCGGCTCCCCGGACGATGCCCCATGCAACAATCTGAACGTGGTTCTGGATCCATTGGGCTTTGTAGACGTTGACACTTGCGCCGAACGGGAGGTATTTGCGCCGGTGCTCGGCCATGAATTACTGGCGTATTACGAGAAGCTGCATCCCCATGCCGGATTAGTCGTGTCGCACTGCTGCTAGCAGTCCACGAGCCTCGTCCCGAAACTACGGGTGCTGACCTGCGATATACTTTTCAGTTTGCCTATCCTCATTCGTTCTACTAGGAAGGAGTACTTTCCCTCATGGCCACTACAGCCGTTTCCCCTGCCGTTTCCTACGCCCGCGAGAACCAGAAACGTTTTCTCGACGAACTGAAAGACCTGCTTCGTATCCCCAGCGTCAGCACCGCCGAGGAGCACAAGGACGACGTTCGCAAGGCCGCCCAGATGGTGGCCGACGACCTGAAGCGCATCGGCTTCGAGAACGTCGAGATCATCCCGACCAAGGGCCATCCGCTGGTTTACGCCGACTGGCTGCATGCCGCGGGCAAGCCGACCGCGCTCTGCTATGCGCACTACGATGTGCAGCCCGCCGAGCCGCTCGACGAGTGGACCACCCCGCCCTGGGAGCCGACCGAGCGCAACCAGAACATCTACGCCCGCGGCGCGGTCGACGACAAGGGCCAGCTCTGGATGCAGATCAAGGCCTTCGAATCGCTTTTCAAGGGCGGCGACGGAAAGCTGCCCATCAACGTACGCGTGCTCATCGAGGGCGAAGAGGAAGTAGGCGGCGAGAGCATTGAGGAATATGTCCTGAAGAACGCAAATACCGGCAAGCTGAAGGCCGACTTTGCGCTGGTAACGGACACCGAACTGTTCGCACCCGATCTTCCAACGTTGTGCGTCGGCCTGCGCGGGCTGGTCTACACCGAGATCGAAGCCCAGGGCGCAAAGACCGATCTGCACTCCGGCGTGTACGGTGGCGCCGCGCCCAATCCGCTGTTTGCGCTGGTCGAAATCATCAGCAAGCTCAAGGACGCCGATGGCAAGATCCTCATCCCCGGCTTCTACGACGATGTGCAGAAGCCGACCGACGATGAACTGAAGGCCTGGGGCCGCCTGCCGTTCAACGAGGAGGAATATCGCAAGGCCGAGGTCGGCTCGACCGTGCTGACCGGCGAGCCGGGTTACTCGGTGCTCTATCGCACCTGGGCCCGCCCGACGCTGGAGGTCCACGGCATGCCCGGCGGCTTCACCGCTCCCGGCGCCAAGACCGTGATCCCGGCGCGAGCCTCGGCGAAGGTTTCCATGCGCCTGGTGCCCAACCAGGATGCCGACGACATCCTCAAGAAGTACACCGATTACGTGAAGAAGCTCACCCCCAAGGGCATCCAGATCAACATCAAGGTGCACAGCAAAGGCCCGGCCTGCGTGGTCAACACCGACAATCCTTACGCGCGCGCGTCGGTGGAAGCCATGCACGAGGTCTTCGGGAAAGACACGGTCTACATTCGCTCGGGCGGCTCGATTCCCATCGTCACCCAGTTCGACAAAGACCTGAAGATTCCCAGCATCATGATGGGTATGGGCCTGCCTGACGATAACCTGCACGCGCCGAATGAGAAGTTTCACATCCCGAATTTCTATCGCGGGATTGAGTCGATCATCCGGTTCTTCCAGATCCTGGGGAACGGAAAATAGACGAGCAAATAGCGGCGGGGGGATTCTCCCGCCGCCCGATCGGGCAACGCCTTCGGGAAGAAGGCATCTCTACCAAGACATCCTCGTTAGTGACCCGAGCTCAGCCGCGTGCGGACCAGCGATTGCAGCACCCCGTCGGAACGGCAGCCGTTCAGGATGGTTGACAGGATTTGTGCGCGCCTCGAGAGTTCCGCGAACTGGTTGACAGTGTTACCGCTCGGATCTCCCGGATCCTGTACCCAGGATATGCAGGGAGGATTTTGCTTCAGCGTATTTTGCAGGTTGCAAGTGTTAGTCGGAGGCGGAGGGCACGGACCCGTCTGGTCGTTTAGCGGATGGCCTGGGGAGGATGTCGAACATCCCACCAGAAATGCCGATAGCACCGCAGGGACCGAGGTGCCCGGCGGCCCCGGCTGACGGTTCACCACTTGTCGAAAGTGCACGAACGTTTCCCTACCGTGGCAGCCGTTACAAGTGTTCTGGGAAAAGATGCTCCGCGCCTGATTGCTGTTGGGCGGAGGATTGCCCTGCCAGTACACCAGTTCCTGGTCCAGTGGCCCGTTCAGCGCTGAACCGCCCAGGAAGGGCGAATCCGGACTCGGAAAGCTCAGGGGGACCGTGTAGTTGTTGTTCAGGATGTCCTGCTGGTTTGTATTAATGTAGTTCGTGAGCACGCCTCCCAGACAGTTCGAATTCGGGGTACAGGTTTCAGCATTGAAGTCCGTCCGTCCTGCCGCCGTGTCGCCGTTGGGAGTCTGTGGTACCGGCACTTCCTGCAGTACTCCTGAATTGAGCACGAACTGCCGCTGCTCCCAGATTGTCTGGAGGGAGGTGAAGTTTTCGTTGGTCCGGACTTGATTCAGGTTCTGGCTGGCGTTGGTGGTCACCACCTGGTCGGTAATACTTTGCAGAGCGGGGTTGAACCTGGGCCCCACTAACACGTCGAGATTGTGCCACTGTGTCGCCCAGTCACACTCCGCAAGCGGAACGCGATATTCCAGAATGACGTTGAATGTGGCCGGCTGTCCGTCAGCTCCACCTCCGGGGCAGGGGGCATAACCGAAAACGAAACTCAGCTGACCGGCGGGATTCGAAGGCTGAGATAAGTCGATGCGATTCACGATTGCGGTGAGCTGAAAGGGCGCCTGGCTGACGTCCACCAACCCGTTCTTGTCCTGGGCAAACAGCCTCCAGTTCCTTAGTACGCCGAGCATGCCAAACCGGAGCGAAACCGGAAAGTGGTTAATCGTCTGCTGCGCGGTCCACAGATTCAGCCACTTCTGCACCATCTGGTCCGCGATCAGATGGGTGGAGGGATCGTCGTTGGCTAGAGAGGTCATCAGCGCTCCGAACGTCCAAGCTCCCATCAGCTCTGCCAGTCTTGGTGCAAGGGTCCCATGTGCGCGTGACGTCCTCTACCACTCCTATGCTTGTGATCATCAGTTCGTGGTCAGGAATGATGTTCAGCGGGTCGCCCAGCAAGACCTGCGATGTGAAGCGAATCGGTTGATGGGACTCCAGCGCCTGCCGGATTTGTTCCGGATCTACAAACTGCATCGTCTCCATACGGAGCAGGCGGTGCCCCTCAAATACCGGGACCTGCTTTCCGCTGCCGGCCAGTTCCTGTCGTCGCTGTTGTTCCTGGGCGAACCCGCGCCAGTTGAAATCGACGGCCACAGAGTAGGTGCGAGGATCGTCCGCGGATCGCCGCAGCACGACATTTTGGCCGCCGAGCGTCATCGGTATCGCCGAGGCCAGGCGCTCAGCCGCTGCCTCCGCAAAGCGCAATGACAAGACCGTTTTGTATACCCTGCGATTGGGATTGGGCGGAGTCAGGACAAATTCTTCGACCGGCGGCAGATCAGGATTTACCTGGGACTCTGCCACGCTGGCTTGGCGGACCGCCGCTTCAATCGGAACTCCAGCGGAGGGGACGATGGTTGCCGCCAGAGGAGCCGCCGGCAAATGGCTGGCAGGCAGGACAGCAATCTCCGCTGCGTGCTTTGCGGGTTGCGCAGACCGGAGTCCGGCGTGTACGACTGTCGGCCTCGCCTTGAAGCTGATCATGATGGCCGTCGCCACCAGCAGACACACTCCTACGCTCCACCAATGTTTGCGGAACTTCATTTTGCTTCTCCCTTTCGCTTTGGGATCTCCACGGTCGAGCAAAAATTTGTGAAGTGGCGTCGAAAGAGACAGAAACCCGCTTTTGGAAGCTGTGTGCTTGCCCAGCAGGTTGGCCAGAGGCGGTTGATTATGAAACGCCCTGTTGGGCAAAAGCAACCCATTTTCGTTGGGCGGCGTGTCAATTTACAATGTCACGACGGCCGTCCGCGTCCCCAGCTAGTCTGGCGTCAGCTCGAACGCTCCTTCTATCTCAGCTGTTTCCTGCAAATCATGCTCAGACAACCTCCAGACGGGTTGGCCGGGAGACAGATACCCTTTGGATACTCCCAACCTTTTCAGCTTGAATCGGACGCGAGCCCTCGGTAAGCTCTTACTAGCTCAGCGGTTCTCCCTGCCTCTTCATTCCGTCGTCAAACACCTAAAACTCGCGCAATTGCTGCACGCCCGGTGCAATATAATGTGGTATTCGCGATCGGGACACAAAATGTGGGGTTTATGTCTTGACCCCTCCCGATTTCGACAGTAAAGTTGGTTTGATCTGGGCGCCTTTCCCGCAGATGGGCGCTCTCCGGAGTAGACGTTGCTCAAACTGAAGAAGCTGCAAATCCTCGGTTTCAAATCGTTTTGTGACCGCACCGATCTTCGCTTCCAGGGCGATGGCATCGCCGCCATCGTCGGTCCCAACGGCTGCGGCAAGTCGAACATTTCCGACGCCATCTCGTGGGTTCTGGGCGAGCAATCGGCGCGATCACTGCGTGGCGTCAACATGCAGGACGTCATCTTCGCGGGTACGCGCGAACGCAAGCCTATGGGCATGGCCGAGGTGTCGCTGACGCTGGTCGATCCTGAAGTGTACGGCGACGTTGCCGAGCCCGAAATTGACATCCAAGACGACCTGCCAGACGAGTGGGATGAGTCTGCCATGCGTACGGCCAGCGCGGAAGATGCCGAGCGCTACGCCGAGGAGATTCGTCCCGGCCAGGCCGATGAGGAAGGGCAAACAACTCCCGAATTGTCAGCTGCCGAAAGTTCCGCAACGGATGGCGTTGCCGCTCCGCACGTCGTGCTCAAGATCCGCCGCCGCAAGTTCAAGCGGACCTTCAAGGCCGGCGAGATCGTGGTCACCCGGCGTCTCTTCCGCTCCGGCGAAAGCGAATACCTGCTGAATGGCAAGCTGTGCCGCTTGCGCGATATTCAGGACATCTTCATGGGCACCGGCCTGGGGCCTGAGTCCTACGCCATCATTGAGCAGGGACGCATCGGGCAGATCCTGAGCAGCAAGCCGACCGACCGCCGGGCCATCATCGAAGAGGCCGCCGGCATCACCAAGTTCAAGACCCGCAAACGGCTGGCGGAAGCCCGCCTCGAAGACGCCAGACAAAATCTCGCCCGCATCAATGACATTTTTGACGAAGTCACGCGGCAGATGAATTCGCTGAAGCGGCAGGCGTCCAAGGCCGAGCGCTACGCCAAGCTTCGCGATGAAATGCGGGCCAAACTGCGCGTGCTGCTGGCCAGCAGGTTCGCGCAACTCGATGCTGAGGCGGCAGCTCTCGATACGCAGCTCGCGGATGTTGGTGCGGAACTGCGTGCCCAGGGCGAAGCGGTGCAGCAGATGGAAGCCGAGCACGGCGAGCGCACCCAGCGCGGCTATGCCATCGAGCGCGAGTCGCAAGAGAACCGCGAACAGCTGAACACTTTGACGCTGGAGATCGATCGCGCCGCAGAGCGCCGCCGCACCAACCAGGAGCGCAGCGCTGAGTTGGATGCGCGCTCCGCTGGAGCGCAAGCCGAGATCGCCAACACCGAAGAACAGTTCGCGCGCTTGCAGCAGGAACTGGAGACCAACCGGGCCACACTCGAGTCGGCCAATGCCGACGTGGCCAACGCCCAGCAGGAACTGCAACAGAGGCAGCAAGAAGCCTCGGAGGCTTCTGCCTGGCTGACGGATGTGGAGAAGCAGCAGGAACGGCGGCGCGATGCCATCTTGCAGACGGTTTCAGCGGCATCCGCAGTGCGTAACCGCATCACCCAGGCCGAGGAGCGGAGGGCCGCGCTCGACCGCGAGGCCCAGCGGCTTCACGAGGAAACCACGGCCGCCAATCAACAGCTCGAAAGCTTTGGTGGTCAGCTCGGGCAGCTCGGATTGGAGTTCGAGTCGGCCTCGCAGCGGGTCAACGCTCTCACCGCGCAGATCGCCGAGGTGCGCCGGAATCTCGAAGAGAAGCGCGCCGCAGAGACTGCAGGCAAGCGGCATCTGGATTCGCTACGCGGCGAGTATGCCAGCGCGATGGGCAAGAAAGGCTCACTGGAATCGGGCATCAACGAGCATGGCTATGCCACCGAGTCGGTACGCAGGCTGTTCACCTCAGGAGCGATGAAGGACGGCCTGGCACCGGTCGGCGTGCTGGCCGATTTTCTCGAAGTCGAAGACCGTTACGAGCATGTGGTGGACGATTTCCTGCGCGAGGAGCTCAACTACATCGTGGTGAAGTCGTGGGACGCCGCCGATGAGGGACTGCGGCTGCTGCGGAGCGATGTGGACGGGCGCGCCACGTTTCTCGTCCATCCGGAAGATTCGCAAGCCAAATTCTCTTTCCTGTTTGATGAGTCTTCGCACCGGGTTTCGCATGGCGATAGCGTGGTCCCTCTGAAGCACTGCATTCGCGTGCTCAACGGATTCGGTAAGTCGCTGGAAGTGATCCTGCCCAAGCTCGGCAACGGCTACATCGTGCCCGACCAGAACGCTGGCCGCGATCTCGCACTGGAGAATCCCGATGCGTTTTTCCTTTCACAGTCGGGTGAGTGCTTCCACAATGTGACCGTTACTGGCGGCAAGCAGCGCAGCCAGGGGCCGCTCTCGATGAAGCGCGAACTGCGCGAGGTGTCGCACCTGATGGGCGAGTTGGAGCGCGCCATGGCCGAACAGGAAACTCGGGTCTCCGTTCTCGGTCGTGAGATTGCCGAGCTGACGGGCCTGCTCGATCGACTGGAAGACGACAAGCGCGAGTCCGAACGGCAGGCGATGACCTCGGGTCATACGCTGCAGCAGCTCGAGACGGAAATGACCCGCTTGCGGGAGCGGCTCTCCACCTACGAACGCGAACTGCATCGCGTGACCGAAGAGCATGCGGAGCGTGTGACGTTCGTCGCCGCACAGAGCGGCGAACTGAACGCGCACGAAGAACAGCAGCGTGGACTCGAACAGGAGATGCAGGCCGCGCAGAGCAGTCTCGAATCGTTGCGTCTGCGCCGTGATGAGGCCGCACACCTTGCCGGCGAAGTTCGGGCTACGGTGGCAACGCTGGAAGAGCGCCGCCGCGGAGCCGTACTGACTATGCAGCGGGTCGAGGGCATGGTCTCCGAGGTTGCGTCGCATCTTGCCAAGCTGAAGGCTCAACTTGACTCGGCAGCGGCTGAGAAACAGCAGCGCGAGGCCGAGAACCTGCACCTGGCCGAACAGGTAATAACATGGAGCGCGGAACGAGAACTCGCTCAGACACGTGATCGTGAGTTGCAGGACGAGTTGCAAGCAGTCCGGGTGCGCCTTGCGGAATTAGATGAGACCCTGAAATCGGCGCGCGAGGCGCTGGATGCCGCCCGCGATCGGCGCGGCGAACTCTCAGCCGCACAGGCCCGTGTGCAATCGGATGTGCAGCACATGTCCGAAACCTGCGTACAGGAGCTCGGCCAGCAGCCCAGTGAGCTAATGGCCGATGAGTCATTGCCTCACGTTGCCGCGGAAGAGTTGTCCAACGAGGAGATCGCCTATCGCGAGATGCGCACCCGGCTCGACAACATGGGACCGGTAAACATGATGGCGCTGGAGGAGTATAAGGAAACCGCGCAGCGCCACGAGTTCCTCGAGACGCAGCGGCTGGACCTGCTGCAATCCATCGAGAATACCCAAAGCACAATCAAGGAAATCGAAACGATTTCGCGACAGAAGTTCGAAGAGGCATTCGCCATTATCAACCAGAACTTCAGCCAGACGTTCAGCAAGCTGTTCGGCGGCGGACAGGCGTTCATGCGCCTTACCGACCAGGAAAACTCGGCGGAAAGCGGCATTGACGTAGTCGCTTCGCCTCCAGGCAAGAAGCTACAGAACGTGCTGCTGCTCTCAGGCGGCGAGAAAGCGCTCACCGCGCTGGCGTTGCTGGTCGGCATCTTCCAGTATCAGCCGAGCCCGTTCTGCATTCTCGACGAGGTGGATGCGCCGCTGGACGAAGCCAACATCGGCCGCTTCACCGAGCTGGTGCGCGAGATGAGTTTGCAAACTCAGTTCATCATCATCACCCACAGTAAGAAGACGATGGGCATCGCGCCCGTTCTCTACGGCGTCACCATGCAGGAGCCAGGAGTGTCCAAGCTGGTTTCGGTGCGCTTCCATGACGAGCCGGTGCGGATGGCGCTTGCTACTGCGTAAAAATCGTCCAGAAAGATCAAAACGGAGGCAGCATGCTGCCTCCGTTTTTCTGCTTCATTGATGACTTTGGGCTACTGACCAGCTTGCTCCGTTGGTGAACTGAAAGCAATTCCCACCGTTGATCCTTCAAAGTCGATTTCGGAGATGGTCGGAACGCCGCCTTTATTGTCTACCGTGAACTCGGTGTTCCGCGGCGCCTGAGACAACTGCTTCACCTGTCCCGTCACCGTGGTAACCTGCTGTCCCGCCAGCTTAAAGGTGACCTCGGCCTTCTGACCCGCAGCAGTCTGGCCCGCACTCTTCAACTCCACCTTGTATTGGCCGGGCTTCAGCGTAGTACCGCTGATCTGGGTTGGATGAGTGACGTTAAGAGTGGTGGATTTTGAGGCAGCGAACGCGCCGACCGAAAATACGGCTGTCGAGAAAGCCAAGAAAAGGATACTCGCAATTCGATTCATTAAAACACTCCTTCAGGAATATGGTTTCTTCTGGGCGGCCAGCAGAATCGGAAAGCGTTTCTCTCTGTCCCCCTGAAAAGGGAGCACGCTTTCCACATCTGGGCAACGGACTTCGTACTGTTATGGCCAATTGCTCGCCTGGGCCGCCAAATCGCTGGCGCAGCAACTGGACATCCCGGTTTCGTTACAGGTCAGGACTAGCGCTGTTCGATTAGATAATTCCATTCCTGCCAAGGATTCAACAGACCATGTCGAGTCATCTCCCGAAGCGTCCACCAAGCATGAGAAAAAAAGAGAGCGTGCTGCACCCTCAGGTGTCATACAGCAGGCCGCAGAACCTGGAGTTACTTTCCGTCCTGATTAAAGCAGTTTCAGAGTTGGCGTAGACTTGGTAGAGCCAGCCTTTGGGCTGGCGTCAAGATCGTCCCCACTATAAGGCTTGAGCCCAATCGTCTGCCTGTCCGCAGCGAACGCGGCGCTGAAGCGCCGCTCTACCCGTGCTCGCCGGTCTACACCAATTCTGAAAACGCCCTAGTGGCAAAGAAAAAAGGGAGCCCTTGCGCTCCCTTGCAAATCCACGCAAATGATTCTTCTACTTCCCTGATGCAGTCGCCATGCCCGGATTAAAGGTGATGGCGGTCGTACTGTTGTGGAAATCCATCTCGCTGACGGCGGGAAGACCGGTGGAGGCATCCTGCAGAATAACCTGATCGCGTTCTGGTTTGTTCGCCAGCTGTTTCAGCTCACCGTTAGCCGTGGCCACTGTTTTGTTTCCCTTGATCACTTTCACCAGGCAAGTGGACCCATTGGCGTCGTACTTCACGGTGTATTCACCAGCAGGAATGGTTGTGCCGTTGAGCTGTGCATCGTGCAAGAGGGTTAGGCTTTCGGACTTGGAGCCTGCGAAAGCGCTGATGGACATGGTTACTGCGAAGACCAACAAAGCAATACGGGCCAGCATACGAGTCATTGGCAATCTCCTTGTTCTGACGCTCGTTGTGACGGCCCACCCGGCAGAAAACGCTTGCGTTTCCGGCCAAGTCGCATAGAATGTCGCTCCGGGGTCAAATAGCAACAGGGAACCTTCCAAAGCCTCCCTCGAAATTGTCTCGCCTGGGCCGCCAAACCGCTGGCGAAACATTCTGTTTGGCCCCGATACTTCCGAGGTGTCCGCTCATAGCGCGGGCGATGCCACCTCGTTCTCCGATCTCTCGTGGATATACGTCTGACGCAATGCAAAAGTTCGCGATGGTAGATGCTTTGCTGCGTCGAGCCATTGGACGCAATGCCTCGTCTGAAGTGAGCGCACGCGATCTCACTTACGCGCGCTTGCGGCTCGCATTGGAAAACAATGCACACACCGTTACAGCGCGTGTGTTCATCCCACCTATTTTGGTTTTTGGAACCGCGCTACCCTACCGCAGCGCGTTAATTCCATCCCATACGCTTGCGCAATGAGGTGATGTGCGCTGTATGGTGTGCGGAATGCCACGCATACATGGCGAGTTGCTGGTCGAGCGTCAAGATGCCGCGTTCGGGATGGAAGAGAGTGCGTGCAAAGTCTGACGGCTGCATGACGCGCACGGTGTCAACCCAGCGTGAATGCAGCGCCGCCAGCAGTTGCAGGGAAACCTCGATCGGGGTGATCGGAATATCCGGGAGCTTGGCCCACTCCGCTTCGTTGTAAGCCCTGATGGTCGGATTGTCTTCCGTAAGTGCCAGCTTGAAGCGTATGTAGGCATTCATGTGGCTCTCCGGCACATGATGCACGAGCTGGCGCACGGTCCAGCCCTCCGGACGGTACGGCGTGTCGAGTTGCTCGGAATTGAGGCCTTTCACCGCAGCACCGATGTTGAATGGCAGTTTCGCTAGCACGTCTGTGTAGTGCACGCGGCGCTTGGCCATTTGTTCTTCATTCTCTGGGGGAATCCACTCGAACTTGCCAATCGGATAACGTAAATCGGACATGATCTGTGCGCCCTCGCTTACCACATTCTAGTCCAAAGTGCGCACTGCGCTGGCGGGACGCAGTTCCACGGTGCACGGTCCGGCGACATTCTGCGGTCTGCCCGCGGTCATGATGGTGGCATTCATTCTGGAGGTCTTCACGGCTTTCCCGGGAGACGATGCCTGGGTGGTTCCACAACTTACGACAGCCCTTCGGGGAACGTGGACCGACGCGTCTGGTGGAAACTTCATGCTGATCGCGCTGCTCTGAAGGACTTGGGAGAACCCCTTGAGCCAGTCGTCACCCTTGATGAACTTCACTTGTTCGATCTTGGCCGGCGAAATCA
This sequence comes from uncultured Acidobacteriaceae bacterium, assembly GCA_963831675.1. Classification (GTDB taxonomy): domain Bacteria; phylum Acidobacteriota; class Terriglobia; order Terriglobales; family Acidobacteriaceae; genus Bog-257. The sequence continues at coordinate 62,083 of CAWHRM010000024.1, read as the reverse complement.
GCAGGTTGAACTCCGCCGTACCCTGGTCTGACTGGTTAAGCGAGACCGTGCGTTGCTGCTTCAGTTCGCGACGACCTTGCTCGATCATCGCATCGAGATCGCTGGTAACCCCGAGCGCCGCCAGGCGGGCACGCGCTGCGTCACTGGAGCGTTGCCGGCCAGCGAAAGAACATAAGAATGGATCGCCTTCTCGCGTTCGCCGCGCTTCTCGTAGATCTCGCCCAGGTGCTCGCCTATCGTGCCGTGCCACCGCCAGCGAGGCGGCGGGATGTACGCTTCCGCCACGTCGACGTTGCCGCGCTTGAACTCGATCCAGCCCTTGGTGTCCCACGCGTTGAACAGAAAGTTGCTGGTGCCAAGTCCTGCATGCGCAGGCTGTCGAGGTTCACATCGCGCAGTTGGGTCTCGATCGCATTCATCGCGGAATCGGAATACTTGTCGGCGCGGTCGAGTTGAACGTTCTGCTGCGACAGCGAGTAGGCAATGTTGTTCCAGGTGACAGGGACCGGCGCCAGCGTAATGGCCTTGTCGAAGGCGGCCATTCCCTTCTCCGTCTGATTGGTCGCGATGTAAGCCTGGCCTAGCGAGATTTGCAGCAGCGGATTCTTGGGGTGGATGTCGATGGCCTTTTCCAGCTCCGGAATCGCGTCGGCGTACCGCTTCTGGTTGACATAAAGCAGGCCGAGGTTGGCATGGGCATTCTGGTCGAGCGGATTGATCTCGATCTGCTTCTGGAACTGCTTGATGGCTTCGTCGTACTTCGGCCTGGTGCTGATAGACCAGGCCCAGTCCGTTATAGGCAAACTCGTCGTAGGGATTGATCTCAATCTGCTTCTTGAATGCCTGCTCGGCTTCGTCGTCCTTGCCGAGCGCGAGATAGGCGCGGCCAAGATTGTCCCACGCCGACTTGTACTTCGGATCCAGCTTGACCACGCGTTGCAGCAGGTCGATCGCGAGATCGAAGCGCTGGTTGTTGATGGCCTGGAGGGCGGCCCCGTTCAGATCGCCGGCCGACTCGCTGCCACCGGCCGCCGATGTTCCGGGCTGCGTATTCTCCAGCGAAATCTGCTGCGCCTCGTCGGACTTCACCACGCGACGGAAGGCCGCATAGTCATCAGCGCGGCTCTGCGGTATCTCGCGCACCAGGAACTTCAGGCTGCGCTTGCTGGTGAAGTCGCTGCCCTCGTAGCTTGTAAACCGAGTGATACTCGGCGTAATCGCGCTTCACATCGACGGCGATCGGGCGCGCGTACCTTGTACTTGGCCGGGAACGTCAGCTTCAACTCAGCCACAATCTCCTCGAGTCGCGCCCAGCTTGATGGGCTCGCTGGTGGCCGTCGTCGTCATCGTCGTCAGTGTCTGTGTTCGGCAGCGCGACCGTCGAAAGCGGCAGAGGAAATCTTCGACTCGGGAGCCGACCAGTCGAAGTAGTTGTAGTCGGTGATGTCGAAGTCGACCTTGATCGGCGATGTCGGTATCGCTGGGATCGCTGGCTTTGAGATTGGTGATCTCAGCGCCCTTCAGCCCGGCGCGCTGCAGCATGTAGTCGAAGATATCTTTCCAGCGATTGCTGGGCATGCGCCGCATGGCGAAGCGCAAAATACATCTCGTTATCGCCACGGGAGACGATGCTGACATGGGCCGTGATCTTTCCGGTATCGCTGACGTGACCAGTCAACGACGTGCGATCGAAGGCGTCGAAGGGCATCTCCGTCGGCGTCCACACCAGTTCGGCCTTGCCGTCGGGCAGAAATCGCCAGTGCCTGCTTGCCGCGAAGGTTCTGTAGAGAGCATGCGGAACGGCGCAACCCCCGGCGTGCTGTCGAGCCAGATCTCTTTGCCGTCCACCGGGCACGCGCGTAATGACGTGGTCGAACTGCATGGGCGACGGCACGTCGGGATCGAGCTTGCGTTGCGATCCGATCAGCACCGACGTCGACTTGAAGCCCTCGGCATCGAGCAGCGCCGCCAGCAGCGTGTTCTTGTCCTTGCAATCGCCGTAGCCGTTCGACAGCACTTCGTTGGCCGCGATGCGGCTGAATGCGTCCCAGCCCGAACGACAGGCTCACGTAGCGAATGTTGCGCGAGACGTAGTCGTACAGCGCCTTCACCTTCGCCATGTCGTCGGTCTTGCCCTTGACCAGCGTCGTTGGCTTCGGCCTTCACGGCAGAGTCCGGAATGCGGCGCTCGCGCTCCAGATTGGCGTACCAGGTGCCGACCTCCTGCCAGTCTTTGAAGGTCGTCAGCTGGACGGTGGGAGCTTCGTCGCTTCTTCGCCTTCTTCTTCTTGCTGTCCTCGTCGTCCTTCAGCCGCGAATGCGTCCAGCGATAGATGCGACGGTCGCCTTCGTCGGTGGTCATCGGCGTGTAGCCGGGCTTGGATCTTCAGCATGATCTGGCGGTCCTTGGGGACGTTGATGATCAGCTGCTCGTCAAGAACGATGCCCTTCTCGGTGAAGTTGAAGCTGGTCCAAAATTGGCCGGGCGTCAGCGGATTGACGATGGTGCGGATGAAGCGATACTCGAGACGTCGCCGGGCCGCAGGGTTGGCACGCTGATGTGCTTCTCGTGATAGTCGGTGTAGACCGGAGCATCGGGGAAGGTGAGGTCCTGCACCGCCGATTCCTGCGCCTGGACCACGGTTCCATCCGGCTTGTGCACGCGAACATAGGCGATCTCGATCTTGTCGCTGAGCGCGCTGTATCCGACCTTCAACTGGCCCAAGGCCTGCACGCCGCTCTCGCTGACGATCTTGATCGTGGCGTCGGTCTGATCGCTGCCGGTGCCGTCGTTCTCGAAGCGCATCGACTCGCTGAAGTGCTGGACGACATACGCCTCTTGCGAATAGTCCGGAGGAGTCGGCGATTGCGCCGGGGCTGGTTCGCGGCTGCGCCGCTGCCGATGATGTGTGCTATTTCGGGAACCGCTTGCGGCGCGCTTTTCCCAGGCGACGGCTGCGCCGAAAGCTGCATGATTGCCAAAAAACGAGAGAAGAAAGCGTAAAGAGGTCGATTCATAAGGGGCTGCGTAATTTCACTGATCCTACGCGAGTGGGGAGAACTCCCAGTTCCTCCAGAGTACTGAAGTGCAACCCGACATTTCCTTTTTCGAGGCTCTTTAGTAAGTGGTTGTATGATCGAGCCAACGCCAGTATTCATGCGGCTTTGAGCAGCAATGAGCTGACGAAGGGCTCGACCCAATGGGTGAGAAAGAAAACCAGCCCTTTCGCAGCTTCGGCTGAACTTTGTCGAAGGTTGATTTCCAAGGCTCCCGCGTTATCTTCCGATGGTGGTCTGTTGCTGGTCGTGAGTCCAGCGCAACGTTTGGTATTTTAGCGCGCTCATCGCCGCAAACGTCATGACGACCGTGGCAGTAAACACCGATATTACTGCTGGATCTGCTGCTAATTCCATCTACAGTCGCTTGGCGGGATAATGAAGATCTGAACGGATGCGGAGCGGCTGTCGCAAGATCCGACGTTCCGGTTGATCGGCTCCGACAAGATCTGGGATTGTGGGGCAGCGTTGCCTTCGCGCCTGCATTGGTTCGAGACCGAGGTGCTGAGCCAAGACGAGAACCTGGAGGGTCTGGGCCGAATCAATCGGTAAGTTGATCGCCAAGGCGGAGGCTATGGATTCACCCCAGTAGGGGCGGTGCTGGATATGGACAGCACGGAAATTCCGGGTCGAGTTTTAACAGGAGCAGAATGCCGATAAGGCATTTTGAATCGACCTGTCATCACCTTGTCTGACCGTTCAACGGGGAGGGGAGACTGTCTGGAGCGAAGCTGCGGCCCGGCAACGTACATAGTGCCGAGGATGGGGAGGCAGTGGTTCTGCCGGAAATCGAGCGCCAGCAGGAACTGGGGAAGGAAGTGGTGTTTCGGGCCGATGCCGCGTTTGCCAAGCCAGATCTACGAAGCGCTGGAGACGGGAGCGAGATTATTCGCTTCCGGCGAACGACAACCTCCTGCGGGACATCGAGGCTCGCCTCGACGTGCCCGGTGGGGCGGCCCAGTCCAGCAACCGGTCGTTTGGTACAAGGGCTTTCTCTACCAAGCCGCCAGTTGGAAGACGGCGCGACTGGGTGGTGGCGAAGGTGGAGTTCCACTTCGGCAGGTTGTTCCCCGAGTCGGATTCATCGTGACCGAGCTGGAGTACACCCAGCCCGGCCGCGGTGCGGTTGACAAGAAAGAAAGCGCGGAACGGCTGCAGCTGGACGAAGGAGGCAAGAAGCAAGCGGTGAATATGTACTCGCCTTTCTTGCCATTGGTTCCGCTCAAAGTCAAGCGCCGGCATTGAGTGCGGCTAACAACTTGGGGAATTTTCTTGGCGCGCTGGGTTTGCCGAGCAGAAGGATTGAGAACTGGTCCCGCACCAGCTTGCAGCAACGGCTGGTGAAGCCGGGTGGACGGCGGCGAGCATGCCCGACTACTGGCTGATGCCTGGAAGGACTTCACGCGGCGGCGGTTCGGGGTGACTCATGGCTGGATCGCACCGCGACCCATACCGACGGAGTAGGCGGGATTGTGCCCAGTCAGCAGCGGAATCCGTCTATAAGCTGGTTGGGGTAAGGAGAAGGTGTTCCAAAGAAGGCGACAAATCGGCGGAGCTTCGGCTGTACTGGTGCAGATGGAAGACCGTCGGGAGCGCTCCGATAGAAAAATCGTTTCACGGGTGCTTCGTGAACAGGCGAGACGGGTGCAGGACTGGGCGTCGTTTTCGAGGCCAAAGGAGATTCTGGGTCGTCTGATCTGGTTATAGGCTCGTTGATTTTGCAGTGGCCGCGTTCGCGTCGGTGCACCGAACCACAGGCGATGAATTCGCTGGAGGCCAAGGACCGCTAAGTCGAAGCCGAACGCCCGGGACGCACCGGCGCTACGCAGTGACCCGATAAACTATCCCGGCAGTCACGCGGAACCAACGCGAACCAGCGATGCGTCCTGCGTTCCTGACTGGCTCGCCATTCCCGCACCGAATCTGCAGTCACGCTCTTCAGCTTGCTGTCGATGGCCGCGATGCGCGCCGTCGCTTCCTGACGACGCTGCCGATATTCGCGGCCGCTCACAGGCGTTGCCAAATCAGCCTGCTCATCCGCCGCCCAGATGGCCACGATCTCGTACTGCACAGCATCAGCAATTCTGGCCAGCGCTGCGCGATAGAGTTCCTGCTCGGCTTCGAGGTGTTGCGCCAGAGCGTCCGCATTTTCCAGCAGCGTCGGGAAGGGAAGCGGGATAGGAGTTGTTGCCCCCAGAATTTCGCGCAGCACTTGCTGGAACTGCAACCTGGCCTTCTTCATTGCCTCAGCATCGCTCAAACACGCCTCGGGATTGGCGAGTTCGCTCCAGTACACGCGCAGTCCCGAAAACTCTTGCGACTGGACCTCCGCAGCGCAAGCTCCCGCTGCGACGCTCACGTCCTCCTTCGGTTGGGTTACACAATAGATCAGGCAGGGCATTGAGGAGCTCACGGGAAGCGCTGAGACAAGGACTAACCCAACCGCACGGACGCAGTGTTCAATCTCGCACAGCTGTGGCACTGCCCGTAACTAGCATTGACAATCCCCGAAGCGAAGGAAAGGGAAAAGAAAGGGAGAGCCTTGGCTCTCCCTCACCAACTTCTGGACGACTAGACCGCCTTAGCGGCGTGGTCCGCGCCGCGGTCCGCGATCGCCGCCGCGTCCGCCGCCGGTCCGCCACGGCCTCCGCGGTCCGCCTTCGCGCCGTGCGCCGGCGTGCTCGCGCCGCTCGCCATCGCGATTGAAGTTCGGCTCGGACTGGGCTCGTCGGCGCGCTCGTGTCCGCCTTCGAAGGTCACGCGCCGCCGCCGTCCCGCGCCTTCGCCTTCGGGAGGCGCTTCGCCGCCGCCCATCTTGGCGCGCTGCTCTTTCAGGATGGCCTTGCGCGACAGCTTGATGCGATTGCCATCGACCGCCAGCACCTTCACCAGCACCTGGTCGCCTTCCTTCAGCTCGTCGCGAACATCGTTGATGCGATGCTCGGCAACTTCGCTGATGTGCAGCAGGCCGTCGGTGCCGGGCATGATCTCGACGAACGCGCCGAAGTCGGCCAGCCGCGTGACCTTGCCCAGGTAGGTCTTGCCGACCTCGGCGGTCGCGGTGATGTCGCCGATCATCTGCAGCGCCTTGGCCGCCGCCACCTGATCGCTCGACGACACGTTCACCTTGCCGCTGTCTTCCACGTCGATCTTGACGCCGGTAGCTTCGACGATGCCGCGAATCACCTTGCCGCCCGGCCCGATCAGGTCGCGAATCTTGTCGGTCGGAATCTGCAGGGTGTAGAAGCGCGGTGCGAAATTCGCTGATCTTGGTGCGCGGCTCGCCGATCACCTCGGTCATCTTGTCGAGGATGTACAGCCGGCCGCGCGTCGCCTGCTCCAGCGCCTCGCGCATGATCTGCGGCGTGATGCCCATCACCTTGATGTCCATCTGCAACGCGGTAATGCCGTCGCGCGTGCCGGCGACCTTGAAGTCCATGTCGCCGTAGTGATCTTCCGCGCCCGCGATGTCGGTGAGGACGGCGTACTCGTCGCCTTCCTTCACCAGGCCCATCGCAACGCCGGCGACCGCAGCCTTCAGCGGAACGCCCGCGTCCATCATGCTGAGCGATGCGCCGCAAACCGTCGCCATCGACGACGAGCCGTTCGACTCCAGAATGTCGGAGACGACGCGCATGGCGTAGGGCCAATCGGTTTCCGCTCGGCAGCACCGCGCGAAAGCGCACGCTCGGCGAGCGCGCCGTGGCCGATCTCGCGACGGCCGGCGCCGCGCAGGAACGCCACTTCGCCGACCGAGAATGGCGGGAAGTTGTAGTGCAGCATGAAGCGCTTCTTGGCTTCGCCTTCGAAGGCCTCCAGCCGCTGCATGTCTTCGCCGGTGCCCAGAGTCGTGGTGACCAGCGCCTGGGTTTCGCCGCGCGTGAAGATCGCCGAGCCGTGCGTGCGCGGCAGCACGCCGACTTCAATCCAGATATCGCGGATCTGGTCGAACTTGCGGCCGTCGGGACGGCGCTTCTCCTTGATCACCTGCTCGCGGAAGATCTGCTCGCGCAGCATGTCGAAGTACTTGCTGGCCTTCTTGCGGCCGGCTTCGTCTTCTTCGGGAATCGCTCGCCTTGACTTCGTCCTTGAGCTGTCTTGATCAGCGAGTAGCTTTCGTTCTTGGGATGCTTCTCGGTGTTGGCGGCATCGAGCCAGGCGCGCGCCGATCTTGGAGCGCAGCTCGCCCAGGTAGGCTTCGTCGGTCACCACCGGCTCGACCTCGCGCTTGGGCTTGCCAACCTTCTGCGCCAGATCGTTGATGGCGGCGCAGATCTTCTTGATCTCCTGGTGGCCGAACTCGATGGCCTGGACCACCACGTCTCTTCCGTGACCTCGCGCGCACCCGACTCGATCATCACGATGCCTTCGGCGGTGCCGACGACCATCAGGTTCAGATTGCCGGCGCGCTGCTCGTCGTAGGTCGGATTGATGACGAAATTGCCGTCCACCTGGCCGACGCGCACCGCGCCGATGGGGCCGTGGAACGGAATGTCGGAGACGCTCAGCGCGACCGACGCGCCGTTGATGCCGGCGACGTCGGGATCGTTTTCGGTGTCGGCCGAGAGCACCATGGCGATGACCTGGGTCTCGCAGCGGAAGCCTTCGGGGAACAGCGGCCGGATGGGACGATCGATCTGGCGGCTGGTCAGAATTTCGCGCTCGCTGGGCCGCCCTTCGCGCTTGATGAAGCCGCCGGGAATGCGTCCCGCGGCGTAGGTGTATTCGCGGTAGTCGACCGTGAGCGGGAAGAAGTCGATGCCCTCGCGGGGGTCGGGATTGGCGCAGGCGGTGGCCAGCACCACGTTGTCGCCGATGCGCACGATGCAGGAGCCGTGCGCCTGCTTGGCCAGTTTTCCGGTTTCAAAGTGAATGGACTTGCCGCCGGGCAGCTCGACGCTGATTTCATGCTTGTTGACGCCGTGCAATGTGGCAGTCATCTTGTTCGTTCATTTCCTAATTCCTTCCGTTTCTGAACGCAACCGATAAGGGCCCTGGCATCGCCGCAACTTCGGGCTTCATGGTCGTGCGCGGCGTACAAGCCGCGCGCTACCGAGCGACGATAGGGAGATGGAGTGAAATACATGTCAGCCGAGAGAAGCTGGACGAATGTTGCGGGCGCACCCTGCGCCCGATGCCTAAGGCCCGATACTGCCGGAACACGCCCGGTTCTCCAACAGGCGCCGTTTGAGCGCGGGTCGAGAATGCAATACGCCCGAAGCGTGGTAGTTCAGTGGCTGGCAAACGGCTTACTTGCGGATGCCCTGTTTCTGAATGACGGCTTTGTAGCGTTCGGTATCGGACTTTCTGAGGTAATCGAGCAAGCTGCGACGCTTGCTCACCATCATGAGAAGACCGCGCCGGGAGGCATGGTCCTTCTTGTGCGTCTTGAAATGCTCCGTCAATTCGCCAATCCGGGTGCTCAGGATGGCAATCTGAACCTCCGGCGAACCGGTATCGTTATCGTCTCTCCGGTTATCGGCAATCAGGGCGGCTTTTTTCTCTCGGGCTAACACTGAATCGGCTGCGCTCCTACTCTTTTATCGTATGTTGTTACGCCATAAAGAATAACATGCATTGGGAGGGATGCCAACGCGCAGGCATCAGACAACAACGCCTCGCCACCACCGCCTGCACGTGGATTTGTGTCGTGTCCAGCAACGGGATGCCGCATGCCTGCTCCCCGCGCAGAATCAACGGAAGTTCGGTCCCGCCCAGAATGACAGCCTGAATCTGCTGCCGGGTCTTCATCCGGTCGATGACTCCCAACAGCCCCTCGCGCGTCTCGGGCAAAAACACACCGTTTAATAACTCACCTAGATATTTGTCGTGGATGTAATCCTGCTCGTCTTTCTCAGGCATAACCAGCACAATTCCTTCCCTGGAAAAGACCTCGGGATAGAAGCGAGCCTGCATCGTGAAGCGGGTCCCCAGTAAGCCGACTTTGCTAATCCCGCGCTTCTTGGCTTCGGCGCAGGTTGCCTCGACGATGCTGATCAACGGAATGGGCGAGCGTTGCTGGACTTCATCGAAAACAATATGCGGAGTATTGGCGGTGATTATGCCAAAGTCCGCGCCTGCTCGGGCCAGCCTTTGCAGTTCGTCAACCAGGTAGTCCGTAACTTCGCTTAACTGATTTGCACTCATCCAGCCGAGCAGCTTCGTAACATCGAGGCTGTTGATGAGGATCGAGGGATAACTCCCGTCCGGGTTCTGCTGACGATAACTGGCGATGATCGAGCGGTAGTACTCCACCGTTGACTCCGGTCCGATTCCGCCAATGATTCCGACAGTCTTCACGCGCTCTACCAGATCCGCACGCGGTCCGCCGGGGCGAGATAGAGCGTCTCTCCGGGTTGGACATCGAAGGCCGAGTACCAGGCGTCGATATTGCGGACCGTGTCTGCCCGGTACTGCGCCGGGGGAGTGCGAATCGATCGTCGACTTGCTGGCGAAGCGCGGCCTCCCGCGCCTTCGACGCGTAGTTCTGGCCGAAGGCGATGAAGAACTGCTGGTCGCCGGAGAAGCCATCTTGTGCGGGCGCGGTCTTGCCGGCGAGCGAAGCATGGTACCCGTCATACGCAGCCGAGATACCGGCGACGTCGGCGATATTCTCGGCCAGCGTCTGCTTGCCGTTGAGGGAGAGGTCCGGGAATGGCTTGTAGGTGTCGTACTGCGCGGCGAGCTTCGCGGTGGCGGCTTCAAAATGTGCGAGATCGGCGGGCGTCCACCAGTTGCGCACGCGCCTTTCGAGTCGAACGCGCTGCCTTCCGTGTCAAACGTGTGGCTGATTTCGTGGCCGATGACGGAGCCGATAGCGCCGTAGTTGGCCGCCGCAGGGGCCTGCGGATCAAAGAACGGAGGCTGGAGAATCGGCGGCGGGGAAGTTGAGCGCGTTTTGCAGTGGCAGATTAACCGCGTTGACCGTCTGCGGATCCATGGACCATTCCTTGCGGTCGACCGGCGCTCCCAATCGCGCGACCTGCCGATGGTACTCAAAGAGGTTGCCGCGCCACAGATTGCCGAAGATGTCGTCCGGCTTTACTTCGTAGGCGGAGTAGTCGATCCAGGTTTCGGGGTAGCCTATGCCGACGTAAAGAGTTGTGAGCTTGGTCTGCGCTTCGGCCTTGGTGGAAGGATCCATCCAGGAGAGCGCCTCGATTCGTTTGCGAAACGCAGCGATAATGTTGGCCACCATCGCCTGTGCCTGCGCTTTGGCCTCGGGAGGAAAGTAGCGCTGCGCGTAGAGTTGTCCGACGTCGTCACCCAGATTGCCGATTGACGATGACCACAGCCGCGCTGCCAGCGCGGACGCTGTTGAGGCGCGCCGGAAAGAGTCTTGCCGAAAAACGCGAAGCGCTCCTCCGCGAGAGCCTTGGGAAGGACGGCGGCATACTCTTCGATCAGGTGATACGCCAGCCAGTCTTTCCAGGTATCCAGCGGAGTGGAGGCCACCAGGGCCGACTCTCCGGCAAAGGCGGTGGGCTGCCAGACGATGAAGCTGGCGTGTTTGCTGAGGCCCGCGCCCCGGAAGTATTCGGCCCAGTCGAGGCCGGGAGCTTTGGCGGCGAAGTCAGCCTGCTTCCAGGTGTTGTTGGCTTTATGGATGTCGTCGTTGTCCGCCAGGCTGAGATGCTTTTCCGCGATGGCGTGCTCCAACGCGACGATGCGTTCGGCGCGCGCGTCCGTGTCCGTGAATCCGGCAAGCTTCAGCATGGCCGAGACGTGCGCCTGATATTTGCTGCGGATGTCACGCATGTGCTCGCTGTCGGAGAGGTAATACTCGCGGTCGGGCAGTTGCACGCCGCCCTGCATCAGGTAAGCGGCGTAGTGGTCGGAATCGTTGAAGCCCGGAGCGACCCACAATCCAAAGAGGTTCGCAGTATGGAAGTTGGTGTTATTCAGCGCATCGACGTCAGCGCGCAGGCTTTCCCCCAGAGCGCAGGCCAGCTCCTTCTTGTTCTGGATGGCGGCGATGGACTTCAGGTGCGGCTGAAGCGGCGCGAGACCTTTGGCTTCGATGGCGGCCTCGTCCATGTACGAGTTGTAGAGATCGGCGATCTTGCGCGCGCTGGAACCGGCTGGCGCGTTGCCTTTGGCAGCCTCTTCAATCAAGGCCGCAGTCCGTTTGTCGCTCAAGTCGGCAAGAGCCCGAAAACACGCTCAACCGGGCCCGGTCTGGCGGTATTTCGGTGCGCTTGATCCAGTCGCCGTTGGCGTATCAGATAGAAGTTATCGCCCGGCTTGACCGAGCGATCCATGTTAGCGACAGCAATGCCGTGAGTCTCCTGCTTTGGCGCGTCCTGCGCCCAGGCCGCTACCAGCGACAAACCGAAAGCACAAACTCCAAAAAGTTTAAGGACCAAATCCAGGGACTCCTGCGTGAATCTCATTCACAACGCTCCAGAGGGCGGCTGCCTGGGATCGCAGGCCCTTACTCTAGACGGCAAACAAAACAAGAGGGTAGCACGACGGTAGGAGCCGCTGCGGGCGAACCCGTCAAGTGGAGAAGTCGTGCTGCAGAAGCTGGCCTGACACTGCCTCTATCGCGTCGCCTTCTCCAGCAGGTACATGTACGAGCGGTAGATCTGTCCGGTGGCGCGGGTCATGCCGATCTCGCAGGTGCGGCTGCTGGAGTAGCACTCGTCCGGATGCTTCGCTCTCACTTCGGCGGCTTCGTGCTTGGTCGCCGATTGCGTCAGCTCGGGAAACAGGAAGCCGCGATCGCCGGCGAATCCGCAGCAACCTGCATCCAGCGGAATCGTGACCTGCTCGCTGCAGGCGCGGGCAATGCCTTCCAGCTTGGCGCCGATCCCCATCTTGGTGACCGAGCACACCGGATGCAGCGCGACCGAACGCGACTTCGTCTTGACCGTCAGCTTGGGCAGCAGTTCGTCGTGCACGAACTCGATGGCATCGAGAAACTTCATCCGGTCGAAGCGCACCTGGTTTTCTTCGGTCAGATAGGCGCGCGCAGTCCTGAAGCCGTAGGTGCAGGGGCTGGTGTCAATCACGATGGGCAGCCTTCCCTGCTCCGACCACCGCCAGAAGCGCTCCACGGCGGTGTTGACGGCGATGGCGTGAGCCCGGCTGAATCCCTTGGACGAGAACGGCGTACCGCAACAGGTGCCCGCGACGTCGTCCGGGATGTAAACCGGCACTGCCGGCGCGGCGCGCCAGCTCGACCATCACCTCCATCAGCGAGCGGTCCTTGGGCTCGCCGGGCAGCCGACCCATCACGCGCGAGATGCAAGCCGGAAAGTAAACCGCCTGCGCGCCTGCTCGCTCGGTCCTCGGAACGGAGCCGGCAGCATAGGGCGTGTCGGGCATCCACTCGCTGAAGTTGTCACCGGCAACGCGCTTCATGAGCGCGTGTGAGCGAGCGCATGCCGCTCAACGCCGATCACCTTTCTGCGTGGCGTGTCCCAAGCGCAGCGCCCAGCGCAAGGCGCGTTCCGTAAGAGCGAAGTTGTTGGCGATGCGCACCGCCCATGCGTGCGCACCGGCGGAAGCGCGAACGTTGCGGAAGCGCTTTACCAGTTGCCCGGTATCGATGCTGACCGGACAGGCGGTCGCGCACAGGCCGTCGGTGGCGCAGGTGTCGAGCGCCATGTAGGGAAACTCGCGGTCGAGCGCCGTATAAAGGTCGGAATCGTTGCCGCCCTCCTGCAGTCGCGCCATCTCGCGCCGCACCACGATGCGCTGCCGCGGCGTCAGAGTCAGCTCGCGGCTGGGGCACTTGGGCTCGCAATAGCCGCACTCGATGCACTTGTCGATCTCCGGCTCGACCGACGGCAGCTGCTTCAGGTTGGCCAGGTGCGCCTGGCGATCGGGATTGATGATGACGCCCGGGTTCAGCAGATTGTGCGGGATCGGCCAGTTCCTTCAGCCGGCGCATGATCTCGTAGCCGTCGCTGCCCCACTCGGTTTCGACGAACGGCGCCATGTTGCGCCCGGTGCCGTGTTCGGCCTTGAGCGCGCCGTCATAGCGCTCGACCACCAACTTCGACCACGTCGTCGATGAAGCGCGCGTATTGATCGATCACCGCCTGGTTGTTGAAGCTCTGGGTGATAACGAAGTGCAGGTTGCCGTCCTTGGCGTGGCCGAAGATGATGGCATTGTCGTACTCGTGCTTGCGGAACAGCACCGTCAGGTCGTGCGCCGCGTCGGCCAGATGTTCGACGGGAAACGCCACGTCTTCGATGATGACCGTGGTGCCGCTCTTGCGCACCGAGCCTACCGACGGGAACATGCCCGAGCGAATCTTCCACAGCAGGGCCTGCTCGGCGGCGTGATGGGTGAACTGGGCAGGCTCGTACAGCTTGAAGTCCGCCCACGGCCTCGGCCGCGACCTTCTCCAGTTCCGTGCGCTCGCTCTCGTCCGCCGATTGAAACTCGGCCAGCAATCCGGCGGCTCCCGGCGGCAGAGTGCGAATCGAAGGCAGGTATGCCGCTCTGGGTCTCCACCGAGCGCAGCGACGCGCGATCCATGATCTCCAGCGCTTTGGCGCCCGCCTGCCGCAAGCGGCACAATGGAAGCCGCCGCCGCATAAAGATCGGGAAACAGCAGCAGCCCGGTGTACTTCACCGGCAGATCGGGCACTGTGTTCAGCACCGCTTCGGCGATGAAGGCCAGCGTGCCTTCGGAGCCGATGATGACGTGCTGAAAGATGTCCACGGCCTTGTCGAAATCCAGGAACGCGTTCAGCGAGTAGCCGGTGGTGTTCTTCATCCGATACTTGCGGCGCACGCGCTCGCGCAGCGCCGCGTTCTGTTCCAGCTGCGCCTTCAGCTCCAGCACACCGCGCGCCAATTGCGGTTCGCGAGCGTGAAACTGCTCGTCGGCATCCGGCGGCGACGTGTCAATGACCGTTCCCGACGGCAGCATGAACTTCATGGAGTGCAGAGTGTGATAGGCGTTCTGCTCGACGCCACAGCACATGCCGCTGGAGTTGTTGGAGAGAATCCCGCCCAGCGTGCAGGTCGCGATGGATGCCGGATCGGGGCCGATCTTCGCGCCATACGGCCGCCAGCGCCTGGTTGGCGCGCGCGCCGATAACACCCGGCTGCACGCGAATCTGTCTTGCCGCCTTCCTCCACCCGCAGCTCGCGCCAGTTTCTCGCAACCTCCACCAGCAAGCCATCGGAGATCGACTGCCCCGACAGGCTCGTTCCGGCAGCGCGGAAGGTCATCGGGATTTGCATCTGCTGGCTGAAGCTGAAGAGGGCCCGAACTTCCTCGACACTCTGCGCTTGCACCACAGCCTTGGGAATCAGCCGGTAGAAACTGGCATCGGAAGCGAAGGCAATGAGGTCGATGGGACGGATCAGAACGCGATCGGCGGCAATCGAGCCGGCCAACGCAGCCTTGATTTGCTCTGGAGAGATCTGCGCGACGGACAGAACAGTAGTGGTCATGCGCTACAGCCCAAGATATGCTTTCCGCACTTCGTCCATGCTGGCAACCTGCTGCGACTCACCCTCGATCGGGACACGCCCCTCGGCGAACACATAAGTGTAGTCGCTCACGGCCAGGGCTAGATGCACATTCTGCTCCACCAGGATGATGGTGATCCCTTGTTCCTTCAGGGTTTTCAGAGTCAGGAAAAGCTGCTGCGCCAGCACCGGAGCCAGCCCCAGGGACAGCTCGTCAATCATCAGGACCACGGGTTGCTGCATGAGCCCGCGGCCCATGGCCAGCATCTGCTGTTCGCCGCCGGAAAGTGTCGACGCCTTCTGCGTGCGTCGCTCCTTCAAGCGTGGAAACAACTCGAAGACGCGCACCAGGTTCTCCTTCAACTGCTTGCGTGCGCGATGAGAATATCCACCCATCTCCAGGTTCTCTTCCACTGACATGTCGGGGAAGAGTTGCCGGCCTTCCGGCACCAGAACCAGGCCGCGGCTGGCTTTGGCGTGCGGCGAGAGCTTGGTCACATCCTGTCCGTTCATCAGGACGCGGCCGCTCCACGGGGACACGCTGCCCATGATGGTGCGCAAAGTGGTTGTCTTACCCGCACCGTTGGCGCCAATGATGGTGGTCACCTTGCCCGGACGCACTTGCAGCGATATGCCCCACAGCACCTGCACCTCGCCGTAGCCGGACTCGACTTTTTCCAGTTGCAGAACGCTGTCCGTCATTGCTCGCCCCTCAACTTGTCCACGATGTCCGGAAAGCCCAGATAGGCCTCGATCACCTTGGGATCCTGCACCACTTCTTCGGGACGGCCTTCGGCCAGCTTGGCGCCCAGATTCAGCACCACGATACGGTCGGAAAGGCTCATGATGGCCTGCATCAGGTGCTCGATCATGAGCACCGAGATGCCGCTGTCGCGGATGTCGCGCACGATCCCGATCATGATTTCGACCTCGGTGGGATTCAGGCCCGCCAGGACTTCGTCCAGCAGAAGCAGCTTGGGGCGAGCTGCCAGTGCGCGCGCCACCTCGAGGCGCTTCTTGCCCGCGATGGTGAGCGACCGCGCCGAAGTATCGGCGCGGTCCGCCAGACCCACGCGTTCCAAAACCTCCAGCGCCACCTTACGCGCCGGTTTGAGTGCCAGGTAATCGCGACCGAAGCAGGCGCCGACGGTCACATTCTCCAGCACCGTCATGTCGTACAGCGGTTTTACGATCTGGTGGGTGCGCGCCATGCCGAAGTGGACAACTTCATTAGGCGGACGATTGGTGATGTCCTTGCCGGCGAAGCTGATCTTTCCCGCGTTCAGTTTGTAAACCCCGTTCACCATGTTGAACAGCGTCGTCTTACCCGCGCCATTGGGGCCGATCAGCCCCAGGATCTCGCCCTCCGCGAGAGTGAAGCTCACGTCCGAGACGGCCAGCAACCCGCCGAAGCGCTTGGTGACGCCGTTGACTTCCAGCAAGGCAGTCATTCGATCACCTTCCGCGAGCGGGGCACCAGGCGATAGAGCCAGCCGATCAGGCCGCCGGGAGCAAACAGCACCACCAGCAGCAGCAGCGCCCCGGCGATGACCAGGTGGAAGTTGGAGAGCTTCGGCGAAGTCAACAAATAGGAGCGCAGCTTTTCATACAAGCCTCCGCCCAGAGCGGCGCCAATCACGGTGCCTTTGCCGCCGAGCATCAGCATCACGATCCCCTCCAGCGACAGCATGAACTCGAAGGCAATGGAGGGATCGATCATGCCGTTCTTGTAGAACATCAGGGTGCCGGCCACAGCCGGAAGAAAGGCTGAGACGCTATAAATAATCGCCTTGTAAACGGTGGCGTTGACGCCCAGCACAACCGCGGCATCCTCGTCTTCGCGGATGGCGAACAGGCCCAGGCCGAATTTCGAGATCTTGATGGCCAGACTCAGGATCATCGACAGGGCCATAACGCCGATCACCAGAAAGTAGGTGATCCAAAGAGCATGGCGCGCGCCGCCCAACGGCTGGTAGGCGTCGAACGGAGACGTACATGCCCGTCGACCGGCCCCAGGGGTCGAAGTTGGAGACGAACGACTGGACGGCGTCCAGTATCCCGATGGTGGCCAGCGCGAAATAGGCGCCGCGCAGGCGGAGAATTCCCAACCCGAACAGCAGCGCGCAACAGGCTAACGGCCAGCCCCGCCAGCAGCGCCGACAGCACCAGGTTCCAGCCCTGCACGGTGGCAAGGTACAGACCGATGTAGCCTCCCAGCCCGTAGAAGACGATGTGGCCGAAGTTGACGTACCCGGTATAGCCGATCATCAGGTTCAGATTGCTGGCCAGAATAATGGCAACCGCCACCAGGATGAGGTCCTCGCGCATCGAGAACGTTGTTTCCATGCAGCGGAATCGCGATCATCAGGCCTGCGAAGATGAGAGTCAGCCAGAACACCGGGCGGCGGAAAATCATGCGGTCGCCCTCGCGAACAGACCTTTGGGAAAGGCAACCAGCACCACCACGAACAGTCCGAACTCGATCAGCGGGATCCAACTGACCGCGATGAACGGGGTCACCGCTCCTTCCAGCAAGCCCAGCAGTATCGCCGGCGCCGAGCGCGCCCGAGCGGCTTGCCCAGTCCGGCCAGCACGGTCACCACGAAGCTCTTCATCTGGTAACTGGCGCCGGAGAGAATGGTGAAGGGGAACAAGGTCGAGACGAGGGCTCCCGAAGCCGCCGCCAGCGCGATGCCGATGGCAAATGCAAGGGCCAGCACCATGGTCGAAGAGATGCCCATCAACTCGGCGGCTTCGCGGTTGTCGGCCACGGCCCGGATGGCCTTGCCCGGCCGGGTGCGATAGAGGAACAGTTCCAACGCCAGCGCGATGACGACCGCTCCTGCCGACGCCGCAATGTGATTGCCGGTAAAAGTGTAAGCCCCAATCGTGAATGCCACGAATCGTGAAGTTAACGTTGTAGGGACTGGTACTCCAGATCGCGGTCCCAATACCGATGATGATCATGTTCACGGCGAAGGTGGACAGCAGGCTGGCCAGTGGCGGCCGGTCAATGACCCAGTGCACTGCAGTCCAGTAAATGATCAGTCCCAGAACCAGGCCCGCCGCGATGATGGGCAACAACAGGAGGTAAGCGTTCACCGGGAATGCGGCAAACAGGATGTACATGCCAAACATGCCCAGCGCGATGACCGCGCCGTGAGTGAGGTTGATGACATCCATCACTCCCCAGATCAGACTCAAGCCCATCGCGGCCAGCCCGTACACCGCGCCGATGAGCAGGCCGTCAATCATGGAGGCTAGAATTCCAGACATTTCTCACCCTTCGCGCACGACGCCGTGTGCCGCTGTGTTGGTCGGACTGCGTTTAGTGGATCGGATACACCAGGCTGGCGCTCTTGCCCGCCAGCGGCCAGACCACTTGCTTCACCAGCTTGCCTGATTTGTCTTTTTGCCACTGCGCCAGGACCATGGCGTGTCCCACTTGCAGACCATGGTCGTTGGCAGCGGTGGAAAACTTGGTGCGCCCGTAGAACGTCGTGATATCGGTCGCGTTCAGCGCATTCGCTACTTTGGCCGAGTCCGTGCCGCCAGCCTGCTCGATGGCGCGTTGCAGAATCAGGCCACTGGCGTAGCCGCCGGCCGATTCGTAGCTCGGCGGAGCATTGTATTTCGCGGTGTACGCTTTGGCGAAGTCTGCGCCACTCGGGCCGTACTGCGCCTTGAACACCGACTGCGGTTCCCACTGCGAGGGAACCATCACGCCCGCCGCCGCATCGCCCAGTTCCGTCCACTGCGGACTATCCGGCGCCACCAGCAACGTGATCATCTTCAGGTTGACCTTGTGGCCATAGAACTGCCGCGCCAGCGTGGAACCGTCGGCATAGTGCCCGCCCCCCAACAGCACCGTGGCTTTCGACGCGATCACTTTGTCGATGATGGCGCTGAAATCGGTGGTATTCGGGGCATACGCTTCGCTGAACACCACGTTGAACCCGAACTGCTGCGCGTAAGCCTTGGCCGGGTTCACCACGGCCACGGAGAACGAGGCATCTTCATATACGAATGCAACCGTCGCCTTCGGGTCCTTGGTCTTCAACATATCCAGCGCGCCCTTCAGGTATTCGGTGGCCGGCGCAAACATCTGGAAGAGATAATGATTGCCCAGCGTATAGGTCTTGCCTTCGGCCGCACCGGTAGTGAGCATGATCTTTCCATATTGTTCCGTGACCACCGCAGCCGTGGCGGTCAGACCTGAGGAGTACGGGCTGAAGAGGAAATCGGCGTTGTCCTGCAGGACCATGCGCGAGTAGAGCTGTTGCACGCGCTTGGAGTTGGATTCGTCATCGTAATTGACGAACTGGATCTTGTAGCTTTTTCCGCCCGCTTTGATGCCACCGGCGGAGTTGACCTGGTCGCGCCACAGTTCAAAGCCGCGGTATTGCTCCAGCGAGTCCACGTTCATGGCGCCCGTCTTGGACATGGTGAACCCGACGGTTATGTTTTGCGCGTAGCTTGACGTGAGCAGAAGTACGACCAGAAGAAAAGTCGTTAAAACGATTCGTTTCATATTGCACCACCGCCCGTTAAGTTTGAATTGGCGCAAGCATAGCATGCAGCCACATTACTTCCGTCTGCACTCTACATACGTCTTTTGTTGTATATAAGCCGACCTGCGCCCGCATTTGTGTCCATCGTCACAGGTTGTTGTGACCTGTCTCGCCCGTCCGGTTGCGACCTGCCTGCTACACCTAGGAAGGTAGCTGATTTTCTTCCAGGAGCTTATCAATGGCAGCGCGGCAATTATCCAAACAAACAAAAATGGCGATGGCCTCCCAGTTTCTAGGCTTCATGCTTGACGCCTATGACATGGCGTTGGTGCTGGTCATGGCCCCTATTCTGGTCAAGGTTTTCGTATCACCCAAAGGCAGCGCGGCGTGGCAATACATCGTGATCGTATTTACGTATTCCATTACCATGGCTGCCCGGCCAATCGGCTCGGCGATCTTCGGACGCTATGCCGATAAAATCGGCAGACGTTTTCTGCTGGTCTTTACCATTGGTGGCGTGGGCGTGATGTCCCTTCTCGGCGGCTTTTTGCCCACCTACGCGCAGATTGGTATCTGGGCTTATGTAATTTTCTGTGTTCTGCGGTTGTTCATGGGGATCTTCTTCGGTGGCGAATACGCAGTCGGCCATACCTTCGCCATTGAATACGCTCCCCAGAAAAAACGCGGCGCCATTGGCGGATTCATCCAATCAGGCTTTCCGCTGGGCTACGTTTTCGCCTCCCTGGTCTTCGCTCTCATTTCCGTCCTGACCACCAAAGAAGGCATGGCCGCCTACGGCTGGCGCATCGCGTTCATGAGCGGCGTGTTCCCGGTTTTCCTGGCGCTTTATATTCGCAACAATCTCCATGAATCGCCGGAATTTGAGAAAGCCAAGGCGACAGGAAACATCGAAAAATCTCCCTTCTTGAGCTTGTTCAGGCCCCCTCAACTCTGGGATTTCCTGCAGGTCTTCTTCTTCATGACCGGCCTGTTCCTGACCGACTATTCGGTCTATGGCTTCCTGCCGAACATCCTGACGCTCAAAGGCCGGGGCTTCAACACCACGACCTACAGCTTGATCTATGGCTTCGCCCTCTTCATGGCATTCCTGGGCTACAACTTCTACGGCTGGCTTTCGGACAAAACGGGAAGAAAGATTCTTACCCAGTGGTATTGCGTCTTCCTGGTGGTGTTCGGGATTCCCGTTTTCTACGTGCTGTATCACGCGGCCATCGAGCGCAATCTGTGGATGGCCATCCTGGGCACGGTAATGGCGGCCATGCTCAAACTTGCTTGGGGAGTGGTTCCCGCGTACCTCTGCGAGCGCTTCCCCACCAAGCGTCGCGCGGCAGGCGTGGGCTTCGGATACTCTTCGGGTGCCCTGCTCGGAGCCTGGTTCAGCGCCTACGTATGGTGGGCCCACAAGATCCCGTTTATCGCTAATATTGAGAAACAGGATATGTGGCTGTCGCCCGCCGTAATCCTCACCATCGGCGCCGTAATGACGTTCGTCAGTTTGCTGTTCTCACCCGAAACCAAACACCTTCACCTGGATGAAGTGGGAGAGAAGGAGCGGATTTCCGACGCGGCTAAGGAAGCCCTTGAAGACCGGGAGCCGGTGCTCACGCACTAGACCGGTTGGGCCTTCGATCATTTGTTCTTGCTTACCGCCACGGTCCACGCCGTGGCGTTTTTCTTCGATTAACCGTAAGCAGGCTCACCTCTGGCCGTTCCTCTAATTGCGAACCACCTGACTTCCTCTCGTTGGAAAATAAGGAAACCTTTCTTCGCCCCCACAGAAACCTTGGTAAGCGGTCGAATGTCGGGTTGCCAGCGTATATCGCCAGGCCGCCGAAGCATTTTGACAAATCTTTACACTCGTTTACCGTGGCTTTACCGTCGAATTGGCGCTTCCGGGGTTCAAACCAGTGACAGGCAAACTGTCGAGAAAGAGTTGAGGAGAATATGAAAACCAAGTTGTGGATGCTCTCTGCGGCGTTGCTGGCGGTCGTGCTTTGCGGCGCCGTAATTGTCAGCTACGCGCAAGACACCGGTAACACCGCCAAATCCGCGCTGGAGCGGCCATCGGCACGGCGGCCACATGGCCTACCTGGCCAAGGCATTGAACCTGACAGACGCCCAGAAGGAGCAGGTCAAGTCCATCCTGCAGGCCAATCGTGCCAGCTCCCGTCCGCTCAAGCAGCAACTGGCGCAAAACCGTATCGCCATGCTGACTGCGACTTCCAATGGAGCTTTTGACCAGGCGAAGGTAACCGCGATTGCCAATCAGCAGGCACAGCTAATGGCCCAGATGATGGTCCAGAAGCAGTCCATCCAGCACCAGATCTATACCCAGGTGCTGACGCCCGAGCAGCGCGCTACTGCCGACCAGATGCGGCAGAAGCAGTTGGCCCGCATCAACGAGCGGCTGCAGAAGTGGTCGCAATCGGGAGCGGAGACTCCGGGCGAGTAGCAGCGCACGCCCTGCCGTCGTCCCCCACCAAGGCGGTCCTTACGGGCCGCCTTTTGCCTTGACACTTAGTGCATCATCACCGCTCCCGCTTTGTGCTTCGCCTTGCGCAGCAGGAACAGAAACGGAATCATGAGGACGAACATTCCCGCCAGAAACAAGAATGTGTCGTTGTAGGAAAGCATTGCGGCCTGCCGTTGCACCATGCCCCACATCGCCCAGTACGCCTGCTGGGTGGCGAGTGTGGCGTTCGAGCCCTGGTTCATGAAGTGGGATTTCATGCCCTCGAACATCTGCTGCGCTGCGCCACTTTCCGGATAGACATGCGCGCCCAGGATGTTGATGTGCTTCTGCTGGGTGCGGAACTGCACCGTTTCGACCATCGCAATCCCGATGCTGGCCCCGATGTTGCGCATCAGGTTGAACAAGCTGGTCGCGTTGCCCATGCGCTCATTGGGGATGCCGCCGTTGGTAATCGTGGTGAGCGGCACAAAGACAAACCCGAGCGCAGCTCCCTGGATCATCAGCGGCCACCAGAAATTCCATGAGGCCACGTTCAGGCTGAACCGCGACAATTCCCACATGGCATACGCCGACGCGACCAGGCCAATTCCCAGCAACTTGCGTTCGTCCACCTTGCTGGTCAAGCGGCCGACGATGGGCATGATGAGGAACGACGCCAGCCCCCTCGGCAAATTCGTGACGCCGGCGTGTGTCGCGGTGTAGCCCAGCAGCACCTGCATCAGCAAGGGCAGCAGTACGGTGCTGCCGTAAAGCACGAACCCGATCAGCGTCATCAGGAACGTGCCGATTGCGTACGAGCGGTATTTGAAAATGGTGAGGTCGAGGACGGGATGTTCCGCAGTCATCTCCCGAATGATCAATGCGGTCAGGCCAACCACCGCCAGCACGCACAGTGTGACGATGAAGCGTGAGCCGAACCAGTCGTCCTCCTGCCCTTTGTCAAGCATGATCTGCAAGCTGCCGATGCCGACGGCGAGCAGGCCAATGCCCCAGTAATCGATGCCGGTCTTCGGACGGCGCAAATAAGGCGGATCGAAGATGAAAACCTGGGTCAGGACCAGCGCAATCACGCCGATGGGCACATTGATGTAAAACACCCAGCGCCAACTGTAATTGTCGGTGAGCCAGCCTCCGGCGACGGGGCCCAGCATTGGCGCCACCACGATCCCCAGCGCCCAAAACGCCATCGCCTGCCCGCGCTTTTCCGGCGGAAACGATTCCAACAGTATTGCCTGAGAAAGCGGCTGCAATCCCCCGCCGCAGGCGCCCTGGAGGATGCGCATGACGATCAGGAACGGCAGGCTGGGCGCCAGACCGCATAGAAATGACGCGACCGTGAACCCGGTCACCGACAGCATCAGCAATCGTTTTCGTCCGAACCGGCCCGCCAGCCACCCGGTCATCGGAAGGATGATGGCGTTCGCCACCAGGTACGAAGTCAGCGTCCACGTCGCCTCGTCGTTGGTGGCCGACAAGCTACCGGCGATGTGGGGCAACGACACGTTGACCACAGTCGTATCCAGCACTTCCATGAACGTGCTCGACATGACGGCGATCGCGATCAGCCAGGGATTGATCTCACGATGTTCGTTGTCACCGCTGAAAGCCATGCTAGGCGGGCTTTTTCTCGTTTTCCCGATTCTCGCAGCTATGTAATAGTTCTGTCATTTCGTCTCAAATGAGTCCCGCGTCACCGAAGTTTTTCGCAAATGTTTTTACGATCGACATATGGTTGCAACCGCGAACTTTGATTTGATTCCTTCTCATCCCAAAGGGACTCACGCCCGCGTGCTGTTGAGCTCGGTGTTTGGCCCGTATGCGCGCGACGATGAATTCGGCAGCCGCTCCATCAATCCCATGGAGCTCTATCACAACCAGGTCACGCGCGCGCAGGGCAGTTTCTCGCTGCGCATGTTTCATCGCTCCTGGGGGCTGATGATGATCCAGCGCAACCTCTCCGCCCCCAGCACGCTCCTCGACTTCCCTACCCTGGAGCGCTTCGAGCGCGAGCTGACTTCCACCCAATACGACATCGTCGGCATCTCCGGCATCATCCCCAACTTCGGAAAGGTGCGCGAGATGTGCCGCCGCGTGCGCCGCCTGTCGCCCAACTCCACCATCATTGTCGGCGGACACGTTGCCGCCATTCCCGGCCTCGACAAGTTGATTGATGCGGATTACATCGTTCGCGGCGAGGGCATCTCATGGATGCGCCGCTATCTCGGCGAGGATCCCGACTGCGCCCATCGAGCATCCTGAAATCCTCTCCGGCTTCGGCATGCGGGTGCTGGGAATGCACATGCCCGACAATACCTGCGACACCGCCGCCACCATCATTCCCTCGGTCGGATGTCCCCTGGGATGCAACTTCTGCACCACCTCAGCATTCTTCGGCGGCAAAGGCAAGAGTGTCAACTTCTACGAGTCGGGAGATCAGCTTTTCGAAGTCATGGAGCACATGGAGCACTCCTTGAGCGTCCGGTCGTTCTTCATCATGGACGAAAATTTCCTGCTCAACCGGCCGCGCGCCATGCAACTGCTGGCCCGCATGAAAGCCGCCGGCAAGAGCTGGTCGCTGTACGTCTTCTCCTCGGTGAACGCCATCCGCAAATACACCATGGAGGAACTGGTGCAGCTCGGCATTTCCTGGATCTGGCTTGGCCTCGAGTCCCCAAAATCCAGCTATGCCAAGCTACGCGACGCCGATACCCAGACAATGGCCGCGAAGTTGCGCCAGCATGGCATCAAGCTGCTGGGTTCCACCATCGTCGGCCTTGAGCACCACACCCCCGAGAACATTGAGGCCGAGATCGAGTACGCCGTCTCCCATTGCACCGACTTCCATCAGTTCATGCTCTACACGCCGGTGCCGGGCACGCCACTGTTTGCGCAGATGCAGGAAGAAGGCCGGATGCTCGACGGCATTGACCTCGCCGACATCCACGGCCAATTTAAGTTTAACTTCGAGCACGCGGCCATCTCGCGCGACGATTCGAAGCGCTTCCTCGACTGGGCATTTCGCTTCGATCTGGAGCGCAACGGCCCCAGCCTGTTCCGCATTTGCGAAACCATCTTTCAGGGCTGGAAGCGCTACCACGACCATCCCGACCTGCGAGTACGCCAGCGCATTGCCAACGAAACCGCCAAGCTGCGCACCACCTACGACGCCGCGCTCTGGGTCATGGAGAAGCGGCTGAAGCGGTCCAACGCTTCGGTGGCCGCGAAGATTCGCGAGCTGCGGCAGGAAATCGAGAGCGAGTTTGGCACGGCTACCCGCCTGCTGCGGAGGATTATCGGTCCGGTGTTGCTCTGGACCTCGAAGCGCGAAGACAAGCGCCTCGCCCGCGGCAAGACCTACGAACCCGAAACCTTTGTTGATCGGCGCAATTGGGTGGAAGCGTAGCCAGGTATAGAGTGATCCGCTATCAGTTCAACCCTCAGCACCCTGTCGCTGACAACTGACAACTGGCTGCTGCCCTTATGCCATCTTGATCCAGGCAGCCACCTGCTCGCCATACTTTCGATCGGGCGCGCCCATGACCTGCACCGGGTTGATTCCTGGGACAAAACGAGAAACGTTCGGGACTGCAACCCTGGCGGTCCGCAGTCCCGAACGCTGACAATCATGCAGTGCGGCCTAAAGCGCCGCGCAAACAGCTTTCACTTCGGTGTACATCTCCAGCACTTCGTGGCCCATCTCGCGGCCCCATCCCGACTGCTTGTATCCGCCGAATGGCAGAGAAGCGTCGAAGACGTTGTAGCAGTTGATCCACACCGTGCCGGCGCGCAGCTTCTCGGCTATGCGATGCGCCTTGCTGATGTCGCGCGTCCACACCGCCGCGGCCAGACCGTACTCGCTCTGGTTGGCTTCGGCGACCAGCTTGTCCACGTCGCTGAACGGCATGGCGCACACCACCGGCCCGAAGATCTCCTCGCGGATGACCTTCATGTCGGGATTGGTCTTCACCATCACCGTCGGCTCGACGAAGTAGCCGGCGCCCGGCTTCTTGCGCCCGCCAACCACCGCTTCCGCGCCTTCGCTGAATCCGCTCTCCAGATAGCTGGTGACGCGGTTCAACTGCTCTTGCGAGACCAGCGGTCCCATGTCGGTCTCCGGATCGAAGCCCGGCCCGACCTTGATTTTCTTGGCCTCATCGGCGACGCCGCCCACCACCTTGTCGAACATGCTCTTCTCGACATACAGCCGCGAGCCCGCGCAGCAGCACTGGCCGTGGTTGAAGAAGATGGCGCTCGCCGCGCCCGCAATCGTGGACGTTCATATCGGCATCGGCAAAGACGATGTTCGGCGACTTGCCGCCCAGCTCCAGCGAGACCTTCTTCAGGTTGCCCGCCGCAGCCTGCACGATCAGCTTGCCCACTTCGGTCGAGCCGGTGAACGCGATCTTGTCCACGTCGGGATGCGCAGCCAGCGCGGCGCCTGCCGTTTCGCCATAGCCGGGAACCACGTTCACCACGCCGTCAGGGAATCCCGCTTCCGCGATCAACTCGGCCAGCAACAGCGCGCTCAGCGGAGTCTGCTCGGCGGGCTTCAGCACCACGGTGCAGCCGGTCGCCAGCGCCGGACCCAGCTTCCATGCCGCCATCAGCAGCGGGAAATTCCACGGAATGATCTGCCCGACCACGCCGACCGGCTCGCGCCGCGTGTAGGCAAAGTACTTCGGCGAGAAAGGAATGGTGTTGCCCTCGATCTTGGTCGCCCATCCCGCCATATAGCGGAAGAGGTCAGCCGCCAGCGGCACGTCGGCAACGCGCGCCACGGCGAGCGGCTTGCCGTTGTCGAGGCTTTCGATTTGCGCGAACTCTTCCAGGTGCTGCTCGATCAGGTCGCCCAGCTTCCAGATCGAGACGGCCGCGCTCCGACGCGCGTCATCGCCGGCCATGGGCCGCTCTCGAACGCCTTTCGCGCCGCCTTCACTGCGCGATCGATATCTTCGCGGTCGCCTTCGGCGACCTGCGCCATGACTTCCCCGGTTGCCGGGTTGTAAGACGGGAACGTCTTGCCGGAAGCCGCTTCCACCCACTTGCCATTGATGAACATCTTGCGCGGTTTGCCAACGAATTCCTGCACCCGGCTGTGCATCTGCGTGCTTACTGCGGTAGCCATCTTGGACCTCCTCATACGGAACGACGCTTCTATGCCGTCCTGCGCTATATCAAAATGTTAAGTTGACGGACGATGAGACCGCGTTTCTGTAGTCCGGAACTCTCGCGCCCGAGCCTTGCACGACCCGGCCGGTTCCTCGCGCAAAAGTGTATCAGAGGGCGCAGGAGCCATGCGTGGAAACCGGAGCATGCAGCCTCCGGAAAGATCTGCGGACTCTCGCGCCGGTGTGACCCCGAGGCGTAACATCTGCGGTGCATGTCCATACAAACCATTGACGACGTAATCTCAGCCCTGGACGCAGTCGTTCAGCAGTCTTACGACAACGCCAGCCGCCTCGGTTACTTTGCGGCCCTCTATCGGAGGGTGACCCGCGCCGTACGCGACGGTCTCACCGGTGGCCGCTTCCAGAACGGCCCACTGCTGGAGAAGCTTGACGTCATCTTCGCGTCGCGCTATCTCGATGCGCTCAGCACGTTTCAGGCCGGCGGAAACGCCACTCGAAGCTGGATGCTTGCCTTCCACGGTTGCGACGATCCCAGCCGTCTCATCCTGCAACAACTGCTGTCCGGCATGAACGCCCACATCAGCCTCGACCTCGGAATTGCCAGCCGCGCAAACCTGTCCGGGCAGATCAACTCCCCCAGCTCAAGCCCGACTTCGATCGAGATCAATGCCGTACTGGCGGAGCAGGTCGGCGCCGTGGAAGCCGGGCTTGCGGCTGTCTCTCCGTTAATTGGCGACCTGGAAAAAATCGGTCTGCGCACCGAGACGTCCATCATTAACTTCAGCCTGCAGGCCGCACGCGACAAGGCATGGTTCATCGCCCAGCGTCTGGCCAGCGAACCCGAGGTCCTGCACGCTGTCACCATCGACGGGCTTGACCTTGCGGTTTCCATCGAAAGCCGCGCGATTCTCCACCCGCTTCTCGGGCGCGAGGGCCTGAAGGTCATTCAACAAGCCGAGGTCAAAGATGTCCGCCGGGTGATTGAGGTGCTTTCGCAGAGCGGCAGCGCCACTGCGCAAGCAGCGGGCGCAAGCTAGTCCGGGCATGCTGCCAAGATTCGTCGGATCTGGTCTAGGCCAGGCCCTCTTGCCCGCGCGGGCCTGTTCCACGCTGGGAGCGAACAAGAAGAGCTGCTCAACCTTCGTCACTTTCAACGAGGTCAACAGCCGGTCGCTGGCCCCCACGATGACCAGCTTGCGCCCGGAGCCCGCGCGCGAAACATGCGCGCCCACCAGGCAGCCGATGCCAGCCGAGTCAATGTACGGCATGTCGGCCACATCCAGAATCAAAAGCTCGGAGCTGTCCGCGCGCACCATGGCCTGCAAGGGAAAGAAGTTTCCCAGCAACAGCGGCCCGTGCAGGCGAATCACCGTCCCGCCTGGTTCTTCAACTTTCTCGATCTCCAACGTCTTCTCTTGCATAAGCTCCCGATCTTATAACGGCGGCCTGCGCCGCAATGTTAATTTTCGGTTACCGAGCTTGAGACTGGCTGGCTGGGACCGCGTCGCGAACAGCCACGAGCTATTGAGGCTGGCGCTCGCCCGGATTCGGCATCTTCATCGCATCAGGTTTGGAACCTGAAGCCGCGCCACGATCGGGGACGCTCGAACCATTGGCTGCACCTGCGCCGCGCGCCGTTCCATTCGCAGCCGCGGCGTCGCATGCGCGCGCGAACTCGTGGGCTTGCGGCGCCTGTCGTTTTCGTCTGCGTCGGAGCATGATAAACGTGATGGTCGCGCCCATAATAGCGCTGAGCAGGGAGCGACACTGCGAAGAACATCACCGCTGTCGCGACGAGCAATCGAGCTGGCGCTGGGGAATGCATATATCTGCAGAAATCCTAAACCTGTCACCATTTTACGGCATGCGGGCGCTTCCGGCCAACCGAACAAATATCCCCATCCTGCTACTTTCGCGGTAGCCGCTTTTGGCGTGCGTTGCGCCGCGGTTTTCCTGCGCGAGCGCGCCGAAGCGGTGCTCGAACGCTTTCATATCAACCCGCCTGCCCCGGAAGCGGACGCCCTCAGCTTCCAGCAGAAAGCGTTGCTCCAACGCCAGCTCCCCGCGCAGCGAAATCCGGCCGCCTGAGCCCAACACCCGCTGCCACGGCAGCCCATCCACCTGCTTCAGAACTCGCCCTACATGCCGCGCGCATCGCGGATAACCCGCGGCTTTGGCGATTGCGCCATAGGTGCTGACGCGCCCGCGCGGTATCTGCCGGATGGCATTGCTGATGGCGGCGACCAGCGCCGGGACCCCTGCACAAGCGCCGGGTTTGCGCCTGTCGGGGTGGAAGCCGCAGTTTACGGTTGGGTTCGGGCGGCATCGGTCACGTTAAGATAGCACCTATGCCCGAAGCAGGTCGCGATCCCGCGGCGCGCTTTTCCGACCGCGCAGAAGACTACGCCAAGTATCGCCCGCACTACTCACCCGAAGTGGTGCAAGCCCTTCAGGAAGCCTGCGGCCTGCTGCCCGAGCACCTCATCGCCGATGTTGGCTGCGGCCCGGGCCTGCTCGCCGAAATCTTCCTCGACAACGGCAACCGCGTCATCGGCGTCGAGCCCAACCGCGAGATGCGCCTCGCCGGCGAGGACTATCTCGCCGCCTATCCCAACTTCAGCATGGTGGACGGCAGCGCCGAGGCCACGACCCTGCCCGATGCCGAGCGTTGACTTCGTCGTGGCCGGCCAGGCCTTCCACTGGTTTCGAGCCCGCCGAAACGCGCACCGAATTCGCGCGCATCCTCAAGCCGCACGGCTGGGCCGTTCTCGTCTGGCACGACCGCAACGTCGATTCCACGCCGTTCCTGCGCGCGTATGAAGCCTTCGTGCGGCGTCACTCCATCGACTACGAGCAGGTCACCCACAAATACCTCGCCAGCTACTGCCGCCCTCGAGAGCTTCTTCGCGCCCAACCAGATGAAGCTGATCCAGCAACACAACCAGCAGCGCCTCGACTTCGACGGCCTGCGCGGCCGGCTGCTGTCGTCTTCTTACATTCCCAAATCCGGCGACCGCTATGAAGCAATGGAGCGCGACCTTCCACATCTTTTCTCTTCTCACGCCGCGGCAGACCGCGTTGTCCTGCAGTACGACACCAAGATTTACTTCGGACACCTCGACCGATGATCGCCGGCGGGAGGATCGAGGCGCACCGGTGGTAACCGTGCCGCGCTTGCAACATATATATAGAGGTCATTTTTTCTCCTGCTGGGAAATTTTGAAGCCTGTAACGTCGCTGTCCTCAGCGACCCCAATTAGACGCCGATCCAACTCCACCGAAAGAACTTACCGGAGCAGCCAACCGATTGGAGTTCCACTTGCATCTACCCGAACGGGTTGCGCCGCTTCGAGTCTTTCGTGCTGGAGGATTCCCATGACATCGCAGCAGCGCCTTCTGATGGCCTCGGCCATCATCCTTGCCACTTTGTTGTCGTTAGCCGGTTGCGGCAGCGGCGGCAACAGTAGCAGCATGACGCCCAACCCGGCGAACCAAAATGGCACGGTCATGCTAACCGTGAGCGATCCGCCGACGTGCAGTTCTGGGTCCAACGGTCCCTTTCTCCACGTCTGGGTAACCATCACCAACGTCAAGATCAATGCCAGCAGTAGCGCCGGTGACAACGATGCGGGATGGATTGATCTCACGCCCAATCTGAGCAATTCACCGCAGCAGGTTGACCTCCTGGGAGTGGCCAGCAATCAGTGCTTCCTGGCGACGCTTGGATCCATCGCCTTACAGCCGGGAACTTACCAGCAAATGCGAATCATCCTGGCCGATAACACTGCCCCACCCGCAAGCAACCATTGCAATACATCTCCGGCCAGCGCAAATTGCGTGGTGCTGGCTGCCGACGGCAGTTCCCATGCCCTGAATCTCTCCAGTGAATCCAAAACCGGTATGAAGATTCCCGCCGGACAGATGGTGGGCGGCCAGTTCACCATCGCCAACGGCGAGAGCAAGGACCTCAACATCGACTTTGACGCCTGCGCCTCTATCATTACCGAGGGCAATGGCCAGTTCCGGCTGAAACCGGTGCTGCATGCCGGCGAGGTTTCCACCGTCAGTTCGTCCATCAACGGCAAATTGGTGGACAAAGCGACGGGCCAGCCCATTGTGGGTGGCAAGGCCATCGTCGCTCTGGAACAGCCATCGGCTGGCATCGGCCGCGTGGTCATGCAGACTACTCCCGACGCCTCCGGAACCTTCGTCTTCTGTCCTGTTCCCGCCGGCACCTATGACGTGGTCGCGGTGGCGGTAAGCGGCACTGGAGTTTCGTATGCCGCCACCGTCACCATGGGCGTTGTTCCCGGCAATGCGCTGGGCAATGTTCCCATGAACGCAGTCGCCGGCGTCAACACCGGTGAGGCTTCCATCATTGGGATGGTCACAACCGCAGGCTCGGGTTCCCCCATCGCAGCCGATATCACGGTGTCGGCCCTGCAAATCGCGGCGAACGTGCAGCTCACGATTCCGGTGGCCCGGCAGATCTCAGCCACCGCCCTTCTCGCCACCGCGCCTCTGCCCGCATGCCCGCCCAATACGGATTGTGCTACCTACACTGTGGACTTACCTGGGGTGAATCCGACGGTCGGCACCTTTAACAGCAACGGGACTACCTACACCACAGGCTCCGCCGGACCTACAGCGTATCTGGTCGAAGCCCGGGCCTTCGTGCCCGGCTCGGGAGGAACACCGGACTGCTCTCCCTCCACCCTTGTCACCCCGCCGCTAACGGTTACGCCGGGAAACATCACCAATGCCCCTCCGCTCGTCTTCAGCGGCTGTCAGTAGGAGTTTCCGCGGAACGTACCCCATCGAGAGAAAAACGGCTCTCGATGGGGAAGGTTGGTTCGTGGATGGCTCACAGCACTCGCCGGTAGTCCGTTGCCGGAGCGCGAGCGCGGTGATCTTGCTGAATACTGAGCGCCGAGTGCGAACGCACCGGTTGCGAGGGCGTAGGTGAGACGCCCACCCATCTGTCGCTCCGGCATGACAGTCTCCCGGAAGTCGTCAACCTATCGCCCCGGCATCGGCTTTGCCTGGTCCAGCGCCAGATTCACTTCCAGCACATTGACCCGCGGCTCGCCCAGAAATCCCAGTTGCCGTCCCCGCGTGTACTGGCGAATGATCTGCCGCACCTGGTCTTCGCTCAAGCCACGTTCGCGAGCGATGCGCGGCGCCTGAAACTCCGCAGCCGCCGGCGTGATGTCGGGATCGAGACCGGACGCCGACGTGGTGACCAGATCGACGGGCACCGGCTGCCTGGGGTTCTCGGCCTGCAGGCGCGCGACGTCGCCGTTCACGCGATCGATCAGCATCTGGTTCGTAGGGCCGAGATTGGTGCCGCCGGAGTTGGCGGCGTCGTAGCCGTTCCCGGCCGCCGAAGGGCGGGAGTGCAAATAGCCCGGCCCGGTGAATGCCTGGCCGATGATTCGCGAGCCGATGACTTCCCCGTTGCGCACGATCAGCTGGCCGTTGGCCTTGTCGCGAAACAGCACCTGCGCCAGGCCGGTCACCAGCAGCGGATAAATGATGCCGAGCAGCACGGTCGTAACCATGGTCATCAGAATTGCGATCTTGAGATTCTGCTTCATAGTTCCTCGCCTCTACGCCAGCCCGACCCGGGTGATCAGCATGTCGATCAGCTTGATCCCGATGAACGGCACGATGATGCCGCCCACGCCGTAAATCAGCAGATTGCGCCGCAGCAGCGCCGCCGCGCCCATGGGCCGATACTTCACGCCGCGCAGCGCCAGCGGAATCAGCGCAATGATGATGATCGCGTTGAAGATCACGGCCGACAGAATCGCCGACTGCGGCGTCTGCAGGTGCATGATGTTCAGCGCGTTCAGCACCGGAAAGGTTCCGGCAAACATCGCCGGAATGATGGCGAAATACTTGGCCACATCGTTGGCGATGGAAAACGTCGTCAGCGCGCCGCGCGTCATCAGCAACTGCTTGCCGATGTCGACCACCTCAATCAGCTTGGTCGGATTGGAATCGAGGTCGACCATGTTGCCGGCTTCCTTGGCGGCCTGCGTGCCGGTGTTCATGGCCACGCCGACATCGGCCTGCGCCAGCGCGGGAGCATCGTTGGTGCCGTCGCCGGTCATCGCGACCAGCTTGCCCTGCGCCTGTTCGCGCCGGATCAGGTCCATCTTGTCTTTGGGCGTGGCCTGGGCGAGAAAGTCATCCACGCCCGCCTCGCGCGCAATCGCCGCCGCGGTCAGCGGATTGTCGCCGGTGATCATCACCGTCTTGATGCCCATGGCGCGCAGCTGATCGAAGCGCTCGCGCATGCCGCCCTTCACGATGTCCTTCAGGTAGATCACGCCGAGCGCCCGTGCTTTTCCGCGACCACCAGCGGCGTGCCGCCGGAGCGCGCGATCTGCTCGACCGCTGGCCTGCACCTCGGCGGGCATCGCGCTCCCATTCGCGGCGAGATAGCGCGTGATCGCATCGGCCGCGCCTTTGCGAATCTGGTTGCCGTTCAGGTTCACGCCCGACATGCGGGTCTGCGCGGTGAACGGAACGAACTCCATTTCGTGCGAGGCCAACTCGCGCCCGCGCAGGCCGTACTTCTCCTTGGCCAGCACCACGATGGAGCGGCCTTCCGGCGTTTCGTCGGCCAGCGAAGAGAGCTGCGCGGCATCGGCCATTTCGCTTTCGCTCACGCCGGGAGCGGGAATGAACTCCGCCGCCTGCCGATTGCCGAGCGTGATGGTTCCGGTCTTGTCGAGCAGCAGCGTGTTCACATCGCCCGCAGCTTCCACCGCGCGTCCCGACATGGCCAGCACGTTGTGCTGCACCAGGCGGTCCATGCCGGCGATGCCGATGGCCGAGAGCAGTCCGCCGATCGTCGTCGGAATCAGGCAGACCAGCAGCGAGACCAGCACGAACACCGTCTGCGGCGAGCCGGAGTAGATGGCGAACGGCTGCAAGCGTCACCACCGCCAGCAGGAAGATGATCGTCAGTCCGGCCAGCAGAATGTTGAGCGCAATCTCGTTCGGCGTCTTCTGCCGCTCCGCGCCTTCGACCAGCGCGATCATGCGGTCGAGAAAGGTCTCGCCGGGATTCGACGTGATCTTCACCTTGATCTGGTCGGAGAGCACGCGCGTGCCGCCGGTCACAGCCGAGCGGTCGCCGCCGGCTTCGCGAATCACGGGCGCGGACTCGCCGGTGATCGCCGACTCGTCCACCGACGCGACGCCTTCGATGATCTCGCCGTCGACGGGAACGAATTCGCCGGCGGAGACCAGCACGATGTCTCCCGGCGCGCAGCTTCGAGCTGGCAATCTGCTCGATGCTGCCATCCGTCCAGCACGCGGTTGGCGATCGTCTCAGAGCGCGCCTTGCGCAGCGTGTCGGCCTGCGCCTTGCCGCGGCCCTCCGCCATGGCTTCGGCGAAGTTGGCGAACAGCACCGTGAACCACAGCCACAGCGTGATCTGCAGATTGAAGCTGAAAGTTGCCTGCGGATCGCGGAGCAGCAGCACCGTGGTGATCACGCTGCCGATCTCCACCACGAACATGACGGGATTGCCCATCATGTGGCGCGGGTTCAGCTTGACGAACGAATCCAGGATCGCGCGCCGCGACGATCTTCCAGTCCCAGAGCTTTCTTTCTCGACTCTTGCTTGCCATTGTCGAGTTCCTCAGAATGTCTTTCCCGCCTGCATCAGCAGGTGCTCGAGAATCGGTCCCAGGCTCAGCGCCGGAAAGAATGTCAGCGCGCCGACGATGATAATCACGCCGATCAGCAGCACGGTGAACAGCGGCGTGGTGACCGGGAATGTTCCCAGCGACGGTGGCACATACTTCTTCTGCGCCAGATTGCCGGCGATCGCCAGCATGGGAATGATCATCAGGAAGCGGCCGATCAGCATGGTGAAGCCGCCGCGCGGTGTTGTACCAGGGCGTGTTGGCAGTCAGCCCGCCAAAGGCCGAGCCGTTGTTGCCGGCCTGCGACGTGAAGGCGTAGAGAATCTCGGTGAACCCGTGCGGTCCGGGATTCAGAATGCTGGAGGTGCCGAAACCGTTCACCGACGAGATCGCCGTGAACACCAGAATGACCAGCGGGAAGACCAGCGCCACCAGCATCGCCATCTTCACGTCGTAGGCTTCGATCTTCTTGCCCAGATACTCCGGCGTGCGGCCCACCATCAGGCCGGCGATGAACACCGCGAGCACGATGTAGATCAGACATGCCGTACATGCCGGCGCCCACTCCGCCGAAGATCACTTCGCTCAGCATGATGTTGACCAGCGGCACCATGCCGCCGAGCGGCGTGAACGAATCGTGCCAGCCGTTGATGGCGCCGCAACTGGCGTCGGTGGTGACCGTGGCGAACAGCGCGGAGTTGGCGATGCCGAAGCGGACTTCCTTGCCTTCCATGTTGCCGCCCGGCTTGCATGCGCGGTCGCGTGCTGATCGACGCCGTGCAGCAGCGGATTGCCGCGGGCCTCGGCCCAGTAGGCCACGGTCGACGCCCGCGAAAAACAAGATCGCCATCGCCGCCCAGACCGCCCAGCCGTGGCGCTGCGAGCCGGTCATGCGGCCCAGGGTGTAGGTCAGTCCCGCAGCCGATCGCGAAGATGCAGAACAGCTCAATCAGGTTGGAGAGTGGTGTCGGATTCTCGAACGGATGCGCAGCTGTTGGCATTGAAGAAGCCGCCGCCATTGGTGCCCCATTCCTTGATGATCTCCTGCGAAGCCACCGGGCCTTGCGCGATGGTCTGGGTGGTCACCGTGTCCATTACCGGTTTGCCGCTGGCATCCACCGCCGGTTTGCCGTCGGCGCCCACGTGCTGGCACCTGCTGCGGTTCCACCAGCTTCACCGTGTCGTAGGGCTGCAGGTTCTGCACCACGCCCTGCGAAACCAGCACCAGCGCGCCGACGATGCAGAACGGCAGCAGCACCCACAGGCAGCAGCGGACCATGTCCACCCAGAAGTTGCCGATGGTCTGCATCTGGCGCCGCGCGATGCCGCGAATAAACGCGATGGCCAGCGCAATGCCGACCGCCGCCGAAACGAAGTTGTGATAGGCCAGCCCGGCCATCTGGGTGAAATAGCTCATGGTGGTTTCGCCCGAATAGTTTTGCCAGTTGGTGTTGGTGGTGAACGAAGCCGCCGTGTTGAACGCCAGTGCCTGCGGCACCGCCGCAAACTTCTGCGGATTGAACGGCAGAAACCCCTGCACCCGCTCGCATCAGGTACAGCAACAGCATCGAGACCACGCTGAACAGCAGCATCGAGAACGCGTACTCCGTCCAGCGCATCTCGTGGTTTTCATCCACGCCGGTCAGCGGTAGAGCAGCCGTTCCACCGGCCGCAGCACCGGATCCAGGAATGTCCGCTCGCGGTTGAACACCCGCGTCATGAAGACGCCCAGCGGCTTCGTGCACCGCGAGGATCAGCGACAAGAAAAACCGCGATCTGAAACCATCCATTGGCGGTCATGTCAGAATTTCTCCGGACGCAACAGCGCGTAGAACAGATAAACCATCATCAACGCGCAAATAACAATCATGATGGTTGATTCGGTGTGCATGGTTCCCCTTTACTTGACCCGGTCGCAGAAGCGTACGTACCCCAGCGACAGAGCGAAGAAAGCAATCGTGATTGCGACGAATACGGCGTCTTGCATGTTCAGCTCCTAAATCCGTGACCACGGTCCCTGTTCGCGTCCCAATTCACCACTAGCAGCCCGCCAGGTCTCAAAACAGAAATCCCACTTCGACCGCCCCTCGGGTCTGACTCCCTTTCGTGCCAAAGGAACCAAAGGCATCACCCGGCGTGAAGCTGCTGGCTTGTACAAAAGAAATATCCGTGCGCGCGAAGAGCTTTTTATACTGATATGTAGGGGTGATCGTAATTGACCAAGCCGCGCTACCCGGACCGTACATAAGGTTGACGGCTTGTTCCGCGGCACTCCCTGTGCTCCCGATGTATTCCCAGCGCCCGGTGAGCGAGAAGCCGCGCTTTAAGGTGCGGCTTGCCAAAATCGCGCCCCCCCAGGTGGAGGCGCCGTGTATGACGCCGATCATTGCATTGGTCGGGACGTTGCTGTATTGAAAGTAGGGCTGGACGATCCACTTCCCTTTCGTGTAGGTGTAGATGAGTGCGTACATGCTGCCGTTGTTTTGCACGGGCGTAGCCAGGTTTTGCCAGCCAGTCGTCCCCAGGTACCCCATGCCGGCGAACGCGAGGCTGTGCGGTCCGTTGGTGTAAGTCAGGGCTCCACTCAACCCCGAATAGCGGTTGGAATAGTAGCCATCGTTCCAGCTGAACGATGCGGTGAACTTTCCTAATGTCTGATTGATCTGCACGCCGCGGGTAATCGCGTTTTCCTGGTTCCACAACAAGCCGCGCTCGATGTTCATGTTTTGGAAGTCGAAGGTGTACTCGGCACCCATCAGCGTAGGTAATATCCCGATCAACAGACTGGTATTCTTCGCCGGCGCAAGCTTCACGTACGCCACAGGAACCGGGCCCCATAGATCATTGTTCGTTTTCGCGTTTGAGATAAAAGGCGCCCCCAACGAAACAATGTCGTAGGCGCCCGCCTGAACATAGAACTGAAACCAGCCAGTTGCCTTCTGAAAAAAGAGCTGCGCATTGCTGAAGGCGCCTTCCGCGCTGTTATTGCCCGCAACCGCGTTATTTTGAAATAGCCCGATTCCGCTAACTACGCCGTTCAGACTCAGCTTGCCCAGAGGCCCAGCTTCCATATTCATTGGCAGCGCTGCCTGCAGCGGGCCCGTGATCGTGGGAGTAGAAAGCGGGCTTGGGGCCGCAACCGGGGACTGCCCGGCTGTCTGCTGGTCGGTCGGCTGTGTAGCCGGTTGGTTTGCGCCCTCCGGCAACGGCTGGACCACCTGCGGCTGCGGTTCGCCGGAGTTCGCGGGCGTGCCTCTCTGCTCCTGGGCCCTCAGCGAGCCCGAAGATATCGCGAGCACCACCAGCACAATCGCGGCAGTTTTTTTCTGCGTCTGGAACTCGGCCATTTGTTTTTCAAGCTCGACAAAGAATCGCCGGCCTGCTATTGAATTCATGGCTTCTGACTGCGCTGCTTTGCGCACACTCGTCGACCGGTGTGGTTGTTGCCGGGGCTTCGAACAACTGACGAAGAAGACCACAAAGAAAACCACGCTCAGGCAGCAGATCGCGAGAAACAAAGTATTCATCATTTCCCATCGCACGTGCGTACACGCGCCTTCCAGCCAATTCATTGGAGCATTCGCCACATAAATGCGCTCTAAGGAGTTCGTAAGTTTTTCGTAAAGACCAATTTGGGCATTTTGATCGGACGGAAGCTGCCTCGACCCTTCCAACGTGCCTTTTCATTGGCATCCGGCATTGAGCGTTCGGCACTCAAATCCTGCATCTGGGCAGCATTCACAAATTATTCACGGAACGTTTCCCGCTCTAGCCCGTATATAGCTGCAGAAGTTGATCCGGTGAACGCAGTGGGGCACGCCGGGCGCAAATAGCTTCTGAAGGAGATGGATATGGACGCAAAATACAATTGGCTGATTGACAACGGTGCCGTCCGCGTCACCCTCAACGTGGTAGCACTTGCGCTCTGGATTGCCGCGGCGTTCGGGGTCCTTGAACTGGCAACCAAGGCCAGCTAGGCCTCAATGTGAGCCCTTGACCAGCGCGAGCAGAACGCGCACGACGAAACCCCGCTTCCGCCAGCGGGGTTTCGTGTTGTACAGGCCGGCTTCCTAGGCCGCGCGAAAAGTCTCGAGAAGCAGGTTCGGTAATGCGACGCCTCCGCCGCTCAACGATGCTTCCCCATCTGGAGGAGACGTGGCCGGAACTTCTCTGCACAGTTCGTTCCGGCGGCGAATTTCGCTTGAAGATTCCCTTCGCCTCGCTTCACTCCGTCGTCTCCCACGATGGCGAACTTCATCTCCAGTGGCCCGATGGCTCTGCTGTTTTCGAGCTGGGTAAGGAGGCGGAAAAGTGGGCGCACAAGATTCTTCATCCCAAGAGCACCTGCCGAGAAACTGGGAATCAAGCCGGGACTGGTGATCTCGGCCATCGCCATGGGGGATGGCGATTTCGTGAACAACCTTCGCGCCCAGGCAAAATCATTCTCGAATTCGAAGCCACTCAAGGATTCGGATTTGATCTTCTTCGGCGCGGCCAAAGCTGCCGAGCTTGAGCGTGTCAGAAAATTGGCGCCTTCGCTCACCAGCGCGGGTGCGCTGTGGATCGTCTATCCCAAGGGCAAGCAGGAGATCACAGAATTGCAGGTATTTGACGCCGGTAAACAGGCAGGACTAGTGGATGTCAAGGTAGTCAGCTTTTCCCCAACCCACACCGCGCTGAAATTCGTACGGCCAAAGAGCAAGAGATAGATTGCCCCGCCCACCTGGGTGTCATCCCGAGCGACGAGCGCAGCGCGGAGTCGAAGGACCCCTATAGTGCAACGAAACCTAGGCGTACAGGGACACTCTCATCGCTACGACCGCTTGGTGTCGACTTCGCGCAGGCGGGCGGCCTTGCCGCGCAGTGCGCGCAGGTAATACAGCTTGGCGCGCCGGACGTGCGCCGACCGCAGCACTTCGATCCTATCGATCACTTTGGAGTTGGTCGGGAAAATACGCTCGACCCCCTGGCCGAAGCTCATTTTGCGGACCGTGAAACTGGCATGGTTGCCGCGGCTCTTGGAAATGACGACGCCCTCGAACGCCTGCAGGCGCTCTTTGTCGCCTTCCTTGATCCTTACATGCACCCGGACGGTGTCGCCGGGCTTGAAGTCGGGAATATCGGTACGCCGCGTCTTGGCGAGAAGCCGGTCAATAATGGGTGAGTTCGACATTGTTCTTTTCCTTCCGTGTCGCGCGCCTCGCGGCGGCAGAACTAGCAATGAGCAATCAGTGCGTTTTCCAAAATCGTTTTGATAGCGCGCGACTGTCTGCCCTGCTCAGACTTCGAACGATTCGCGATCACTCGCCTGTTTCCTTCCGGCCTCGATCTGGGCCAGCACTCCCCGATCTTCCCGGCTCAGTTCCGTCCCCCGCAACAGATCGGGACGATTACGCAGCGTCTTCTGCAACGCGCACCGGCGCCGCCACTTTCGAATCTCATCGTGGTTCCCGTTTACCAGCACCTCGGGAACCTGCATGCCGCGAAACTCCGCCGGCCGCGTGTAATGCGGATAATCCAGCAGTCCACCGGAACCGCAGGTCGAACTCGGCGGCTCGCCCGGAGCCCGCTCTGTTGTGCCCGTCTCCGAATCCGTGAACGATTCCTGCTGCGCCGAAGCCGCATTGCCGAGCGCTCCCGGAAGCAGCCGCGTCATCGCATCGAGAATAATAGCCGCGCCCAACTCACCGCCGCTCAGCACGAAATCGCCAACCGATATTTCGCGATCGGCGAGATGTTCGCTCACCCGCTCGTCCACGCCTTCGTAGCGTCCGCAGATCAGCACGATCCGCTCGCGACCCATCAACTCTTGCGCCACCGCCTGCGTGAACAACGCTCCCTGCGGCGACAGCAGCACTACCGTTTCGCGTGCGCCTTCGCGCAGTCCGTTCCTCACGCGGCGAAACCCTCAACGACTCCAGGCACTCGAAGATCGGCTCCGGCTTCAGCACCATGCCTTCGCCGCCTCCGAACGGCCGATCGTCCACCGTGCGATGGCGGTCGTGCGTGAACTCCCGCAGGTCCCGGATCCCAATCTCAACCAGCCCGGCCTCGCGCGCCCGGCGCACAATGCCGTAATCCAGCGGCCCGCGAAAGAAGTCCGGAAAAATCGTCAGGATCTCGAACTTCATTGGTCATCCCGAGCGAACACCGCCTGGCTCGACCTACTTCCGCCGCTTACGCCTCATGCCCGCAGCCCGTGTTTCGTCGGCTTCCGACTTCTGCCGCTGCTTCTCGTCCGCGGTGAGCGCACTGTCCAACTCCAGCAAGCCTTCCGGCAATTGCATCTCGATGCGCCGCGCGGCGAAATCCGCCGACTTCACAAACTCTTCCGCGTACGGAACCAGAATCTCTTGACCGCTGGGCCTTCGCACCACCAGCAGCGGGGCCTCGCCCGCTCCAAACTCCACGTCCTTGACGCTGCCCAGCAGTTGCGGCTCGCCTGCGTTCGTCACCCAGACTTCACAGCCGACGATCTCGCTGACGTAGGCGGCTCCCGCTTCCAACTCCGTGCGTCCCTCCAGCGGGACCTGCAACTCCAAACCCTTAAGCCGCTCGGCGTCGCTGATGCTCTCCACGCCGGCGAACTTCAGCACCACGCCGCCCTTATGGAACCAGTACTCTTCCACTTGCAAATCGCGGCGGCTGCCGTCCGCTGCCAGTCCCGACAATTCACGCCGCTCCTGGAATCGCTCCGGGAAATCCGTGTGCAGCTCCGCCAGAACTTCCCCGCGCCGTCCCTGCGGGCCGAGCACGCGAGCGATGGTGATGAACTCGCCGGCTATTCCAGAATCTCCAACTGATAGCGTTTGCGTGTGCGCAATGCGGCCGCGTTCACAATCGTCCGCAGGCTGCGCGCCATCCGTCCCTGGCGCCCGATAATCCTTCCCAGGTCATCCTCCGCCACCCACAACTCCAGCACCGTCTGGCCGGCTTCGTCGAAGGCCTCGACCTCGACCTCCTCGGGT
This sequence comes from uncultured Acidobacteriaceae bacterium, assembly GCA_963831675.1. Classification (GTDB taxonomy): domain Bacteria; phylum Acidobacteriota; class Terriglobia; order Terriglobales; family Acidobacteriaceae; genus Bog-257. Next base: position 20,822 of record CAWHRM010000024.1, on the reverse strand, counting down.
ACGTTCACCACCGCTTTCGCGAGGTGTTCCACCAACCCAACCATATTCACGGCGCTACCAGACATGAGGCGACTCCTGTGCAGAGATTGCGCGACTGATCCTGTTCACCTTTAGCCTATAGCAGGCTGCGAAAAACTCCCATGACTGCTCGCTTTGAAGGGGCGCACCTTCAGAGGCTGCCCTGAGCTTGTCGAAGGGTGCGCCGTCCAAGTCCTTCATTCTTGTTATCCCGAGCGGGCTTCAGCCCGCGATGGACCAGAAGTGAAAAACCTTAAGCAACCGCGGTCGGCTCCGGCGCGCTCGGCTCCGGAGTGCTGGCCGAGGCCTTCTCCACCAGCTTCCTCACCCGGTCCGACAACTGCGCGCCCTTCGACGTCCAGTAGTCAATGCGGTCGCGCTTCAGCAACACGCTGGCGGGATTGGTCCGCGGGTTATAGGTGCCGACCACCTCCACCGAGCGGCCATCGCGCGCGCGGTCCTTCTCGATCACCACAATACGGTAGTACGGTTGCTTGCGCGCACCACGGCGCGACAGACGAATCATCAACACAGAGGCGTTTCCTTTCCTGCTAGTCAGTGTCAAGATGTGCCTTCCTTGTCAAACGGGAGTCGGCGCTTAGCGCCGCGTTTCGCCGAACTTGCCAGTGGCGCAACTTTTCCTCAGGCGAGACGACCGGGACTCCTCAAGCACTGCTTTTGCGCTTGGTGGCTTAGGACGGGTGTTCCAGCGCTCGAACCGCTTCGCTAACACACCCCAACGAGCGCAGCATGGCGCTCATCGGACCTCACATACCTGGAGGCAACAACTCATTCATTATTGCGGATTGGGCCTGGTTTGGCAAGCTTCCGTCAGTGATGTACTCTATAGTCGCCGCAACTCGAACAACATCGAACCATCATGCTCAAACTGCTCTGTGTAACCGCCCATCCCGATGACGAAGCTGGCGCCTTCGGAGGCACGTTGCTGCTCTACCACGAGCGCGGCGTCGAGACCTCCATCATCTGCCTGACCGCCGGAACTGCTGCTCGCAATCGCGGCACCGCGCGCAACGACGACGAACTGGCCGCACTGCGCCGCGCCGAGTTTGCCGCCTCCTGCAAGCTGCTCAACGTCAGCCACTATGAAGTCCTCGACTTCCCTGACAGCAAGCTCGACCGCACCAACTTCTATGAGGTGGTCGAGACCTTGACGAGGCGGATACGGAAAATCCGTCCCCACGTGGTGCTCACCTTCGGCACGGATGGCGGACTGACCGGCCACGCCGATCACGCCATGGCGGGCATGTTCGCCAGCATGGCGTTCGAGTGGGCAGGCCGGGGTGATCGCTTTCCCCAGCAGATCGAGCAAGGCCTCGAACCGCATCGCGCGCACAAGCTCTACTACCATACGGCCGATTTTGTGCTGCCAGATCGCCAGCCGATCTCGCCGCCAACGGTGACCGCGCGTATCGAGATCGGCAAAGAGCGTTTCGAGAAAAAGGTGGGAGCATTCCAACTTCATACGACGCAGGCTCCGCTGTTCGAGCGTGTCAGGAAAAACCTTGGCCATCGACTCGGCACCGTCGAGATGTATCATCTCGTCGCGACCCGCGATCCGCGCGACGCCAAATTCGAAACCGACTTGTTCGAAGGAGTGACGGACGACTGATAGCAGCGCTGACGCGCTACCTCGGCTTCGCTTTCTTCGAACTTCCTCGGAGGCGCCGCCCAACTGTCCGGTCACGCTGGCCAGCACTTTCTGGAAGGCCTCTTCCTTGGTCAACTCTTTCTTGCCGTCTTGTTATGCCGGTATTTGTGCTCATAGCTGCAGGTGCGGCAGCGGACCTTCTGCACCTCTTCCCCTTCCATCGAAACCACGGCGTGGTCGGTGCTGCGCTTGCAGCGTGAGCAGTAATCGTCAACGTAATCGCCTAGTCGCATGGTGTTTGGTGGCTGTCAGCTGTCAGCTGTCGGCCGGCAGCCGCTCCTTGCTTTTCGCTTTTACTTTTCGCTTTTACTTTTCGCTCTTGCTCTTGGCTCTTCACCAGAACCGCTCTGTCATCCTGAGCGCAGGTTCGCCCGCGCCAGCGGGCGAACCGTAGTCGAAGGACCCCTATCTTGGCACGACCCTCCCACTATCCACTATCCACTATCCCTACCTTCACTTCCCTTTGGCGGATAGCCCTTGAACAGCTTGGCCACCGCGTTGTCGAGGTTCTTGATGTTCTTGTTGGAATTGTCGGAAATGGTGTCCGTCACCGAGCCGCGCCACAGCAATTCCTTCTGCTTCACGTCCGAGATCTCAACCACCAGCGTTCCCAGCTTCGTCACCCAGGTGTTGTAGGTGGTGGGCGTCGACCCCACCGTCCCCAACCCCAGTACGGCCCGTAGTTGTAACCGGTTCCCACCACTTCCTTCTGGTCGTGGATGCTGTTGCTGTACACCACCCACAGATCGGGATTGGAATCCACCTTGGTGAGACCCTTTTGCCTGCAACTGCTTGTCAACGGCGTCCACGATGCGCTGGTCCCAGAACCCCTTCGCCGGATGAGGACTCTTCTCCCACATGTAGGTGTGATAATCGGAAAAATTCGCCTGCCGGTCCCAATCGATGTTCGTCTTTTGCGCCACCGCTGCGCAGGAAACCAGAAGACCTAGTACTACCAGTGCAAAGATTCGTTTCATGCCATGGCTCCATTTTCTTGATGCAAAGATGCGGAATTATCGCATTGCGTCGAGCTCGCCCCCATCGCTCCGTTACCATACTCTAACCTCTTTCCCGCCGTCCAGAAACTGCGCTTTCGCGCGCCATCTCTCCCATCCATCGGCCCGTGATGACAAACCCTGCAAATTCTCACTACACTGGTGCTAACCTCAGAGGAGTGACAGCTCCATAGGAAACCAGCTCCAACCAACGCGACCCACCCGGAGGAACCCGATGACCGCCATACTACGGAACAAAATCCTGCCCTACCTGCTCAGTTTGCTCTTGATGATGGCTACCATGCCCGAGGGCGCGTTGCGATGTATCAGGTCCAACCTGCGCCTGCCTCGTCACCCTCTTCCACCTATGAGGGACAGGGCACGCCGCAGACCGCCCAGGAACTGCAGGCCCTGGTCGCGCCTATCGCGCTCTATCCCGACTCGTTGGTGGCCCAGATTCTCAGCGCCGCCACCTACCCCGACCAGGTCGCGGTCGCCAATAACTGGCTCCAGCAAAACAAGAACCTCACTGGCACTGCGCTGGGCCAGGCCGTGGACAAGCAGTCCTGGGACCCCAGCGTCAAGGCGCTCACCCAGTTTCCCTCGGTGCTGAACAACCTGGCACAGAACCTGGCGTGGACTTCGCAATTGGGCGAGGCGTATCACAACCAGCAGGCCGACGTGATGACCGCCATCCAGACCCTGCGCGCCCAGGCCAAGGCCGCCGGCAACCTCAAGTCCGGCTCCCAGATCACGGTGGTCCAGCAATCGCCCCAAACCATCGTCATCCAGCCCACCAATCCCCAGATTGTCTACGTTCCGGAATACAACCCCACCGTGGTTTACGGCACGCCTTATGTCGTTCCCGGATACAGTACCGGGGACTTGGTGGCGGCCAGCGCGCTCTCCTTCGGGCGGAATCGCCGTGGGCGCACTGATGAGCGGCGGCTGCTGCGGCTGGGGGATACAGCAGTTGGAACTGCAACTGGTATCACGGCGGGGTGCACTACCACGGTGGCGCCTACTACGGTAACCCGGCATGGCATGGTGGATACAACAATTATGGCTACCACCCCTACAATAACGGCTACAACAGCAGCGGCTATCACCCTAACAACAACTACAACAAGGGCTACAACAGCAGTGGCTACCACGCCAACAATTACAACCGCAATACCAACGTAAGCGGCAACACGGTGAACGTGAACCGCGGCGACACCGGCGCTTCGAACTCCTGGGGACAAGTCAGGATGGGCAAACTCCGACGCCGCGCGCGGCTGGGGCTCGCAGGATAGCGGCAGCCGGGCCACTGCCTTCAGCGGCTACGGCGACCACTCCGGTTCCAGCTTTGGCGGTGGAGGCTGGGGCGATCGTTCCGCCAGCTCGCGCGGTTGGGGTAGCCGCGGCGGAGGTGGTGGCTGGGGTGGCGGTGGCGGACGCTTCGGCGGCGGTGGCGGCGGTTTCCGCGGCGGCCGCAGGTAAGTGGGACTGTGTCATCCTGAGCGAGGACTGGTTGATGAGCCATAAAAACCTGCTCTGTCATCCTGAGCGCAGCGTGAGTCCGCTTGCGGACTCGCGCGGAGTCGAAGAGCCTGCCCCGAGCGAAGCCGAGGGGACCCCTATAGCGATGGCAATCTTTGCTGTCGCATACGGGTCCTTACGGGTGCGGTTCCTCGGCTGCGCGGACGAAACGTACCGGGAGTGAGTGAGCAAGATAGGGGTCCTTCGACTCGCTGCGCTCGCTCAGGATGACAAAACGCGGAGGGCCGCGCTCCTCACTGAGGATGAAAGGTTAACAAGGATGACAGGCGTCGGGTCTCTTGCATCAAGCTCGAACTCGTCCCTGAGCGAGGACTGGTTAATGAGCCATTAAAACCTGCTCTGTCATCCTGAGCGCAGCGCGAGTCCGCTCGCGGACTCGCGCGGAGTCGAAGGACCCCTATCGCGACGAGAATCTTTACTGTCGCACAGGGGTCCTTACGGTTGCGGTTCCTCGGCTACGCGGACGAAACGTACCGGGAGTGAGTGAGCAGCATAGGGGTCCTTCGACTCGCTGCGCTCGCTCAGGATGACAGAGGCTGTAGTAGTTAACGCTCTAGTAAACTATAGATAATTATCTGGTAAACAATCGGAGGCTTGAATGTCGCTTACGAATACCTCGCGGTACTGCATTCTTCTGGCGCTGCTGGCGCTCGTCGTCTCCCTGGCCTCCTGCAGCAAGCAGAAGCCTGCGGAAACCCCGGCCCAGGTTGTACAGAAAACGTTTGCCTCGCCCGATGACGGCGCCACGGCGCTGGTGGACGCGGCCAAATCGGAGAACCGTGACGCCATGCTGGCCGTCTTCGGGCCCGGCTCGGCCGATATTATCTATTCCGGCGACGCCACCGCCGACAAAGCCGCCTTCGAGGGCTTTGTCTCCGACTATAACGCCATGCACCGCTGGCGCAAACTGGACAACGGAAGCGAACTGCTGTTGACCGGCACCGACAACAAAACCTTCCCTATCCCGGTGAAAAAGAATGACGCTGGGCAATGGTACTTCGATACCGCAGCCGGCAAGGACGAGATTCTCTCGCGCCGTATCGGCCGCAACGAGATGGCCGCCATCGATGTCCTGGCGGCAACTGCCGATGCCCAGGCGCAATACCTCTCGCAACATCACGATGGAGCGAAGCAGTACGCCCAGAAGTTCATCAGCGAGGAAGGCAAGCAGAATGGTTTGTACTGGCAGTCTCCCGAGGGCCAGCCTAAGAGTCCACTGGGCCCGGCGGTGGCCTTCGCCACCGCTGAAGGCTACAAGCTGCAGCCTAATCAGCATGTGCCTTTCCACGGTTATTACTTCTATATGCTGACCAGGCAGGGGGCGGACGCCAAGGGTGGCGCCAAAGACTACGTCGTCAACGGCAAGATGACCGGCGGATTTGCCGTCCTCGCCTATCCCGCACAGTACGCCGATTCCGGCATCATGACCTTCATCATCAACCAGGCTGGCGTGGTGTATGAAAAAGATCTCGGCAAGACGACCGCCGATGCCGCCACCACGATAACGGAATTCAATCCGGACAAAAGCTGGAAGCCGGTGGAGGCAATAAGATTCAATACCGGCGTTCCATATTGCAGTGCCGTCCAGACTTTACCTAATCGCTTTGCGCGAGGTTTTGCTGATGCGCCTGATAAGCCGGTTGTTACTGCTGGCAATGTTCTTCATCGCCGTTGCCAGCGCACAAACTCCAACTCCATCCGACGTCACTCCCTTCATCAGCGTGAACGCGCCCGTCGTGGTCCTGAATCACGTGCGTGTCATCGACGGTACCGGCGCCCCGGCGAAGGAAAACCAGACTGTCGTGATCGTCAATGGAAAGATTCAGGCAGTCGGTCCCTTCGGAACGGTCGAGCTTCCTGCTAAGGCGGAGCAACAGGATCGCACCGGGTACACCGTGATTCCGGGTTTGGTCGGGATGCACAATCATCTTTACTACACCGACTCCGTCTCCGCGCAACGCGGGACAGACGGCAAGGTCGGCGAGCCCGGACTCTTCGTAATGGAAGTGGCGTACACCGCGCCGCGCTTGTATCTGGCGGCTGGGGTTACCACCATGCGCACCACGGGAAGCGTGGAGCCCTACACCGATCTCAAGGTCAAGCAACGCATCGACGCCAACCTGATGCCCGGCCCCAAAATCGACCTCACCGCGCCTTATCTGCGAAGGCAAGCCCACGTTCTTTGCCCAGATGCACGAACTGACCGGACCCGGCGACGCCAGGCGTCTGGTGGACTACTGGGCCGACGAGGGCATGACTTCGTATAAGGCGTACATGAACATCACGCGTGAGGAATTGAAGGCCGCCATCGACGAGGCGCACGCGCGTCATTTCAAGCTGACCGGGCATCTCTGCTCCGTCACCTGGCACGAGGCCATCGCCCTGGGCATTGACGATCTGGAGCATGGCCCGGTGTTTACCGATACCGATTTTGTAGCCGACAAGAAGCTTGACGTCTGTCCGCAGGGGGCTCGAAAAGTTGGGTGAATCTTGACATCAACGGCCCCCAGGTGCAGGAACTGATCCGCGATCTGGTATCGCATCACGTAGCTGTCACCTCTACCCTGCCTGTCTTCGAAGCCTTCCTGCCGGGGCGGCCTAAGCTGGAGGCGAGAGTGATGGAGGCCATGTCCCCTGAGTCAGCCCGGAGTTACCTGACGGCACGGGCCCGCATCCCCATGGACTCGCCGATTACAGCTTTATTCAAGAAGGAGTTGGAGTTCGAGTTGGCGTTCGTCTAAGGCTGGCGGCCTGCTGCTGACCGGTCCCGATCCCACCGGCAATGGCGGGGCGCTTCCCGGCTTCGGAGACCAGCGGGGAGTAGAGTTGCTGGTAGAAGCTGGCTTTACTCCCGTCGAAGCCATCCGCATCGCTACCTTCAATGGCGCTACCTACCTCGGACAGCAGGACCAGATTGGTTCGATTGTACCCGGGAAACAGGCAGACTTGGTCCTCATCAAGGGCGATCCCTCGAAGAAGATCGAGGAGATCGAAAACGTCGAGACGGTCTTCAAAGATGGAGTTGGCTACGACTCCCAGAAGCTCATCGACAGCGTGCGCGGGCAGGTGGGAATTCGCTAGGTTGTTGCCTCGAACCGTCGAGACGCCCTGAAGCACCGGACTCGTCACGACAGCGGTCTGGCGTCTACTTCTGCGCCTGTTCGTACATCTTCAACAACTCCTGCTCCTGTAAACCGATCCGCTTCGAGTACATCGCCGCCTTCCGCAGTAACTTCTTCACCGTACGCAGATCATTCTGGTCGAACTCCGAGGCCTGCCCGTTGTACGCTGACAGGTCGAACCACACGTCCTCATCCTCGCGATTAAGGCGGTTCACGGACAGCTCATTAACGTGGATTTGCGAGTACTGTTGGACCTCCCGTAGCCTCATGTAGTTCAAGGCCCCTGTCGCTACAGCCGGGTCCCAACTGCCGGTGTTAAGGTCGATGAACTCATGCGGCGCTTCAATCATTACCTTCTTCGCCGCCGGGAGGTCGGTATCGACCAAGGCAACGGCTTTCTCCAAAGCCGCCTTCATCTCCGCCGTCGCCTTCAGATGGCCGACAACAGCTTTCTGGTTTTCCTCCAGCTGCGTCCTGAAGTATTCCCGCGTCTCGTCGGCTAACTCACGATGGTTGTAATACTCCACTGCCGCTTCGCCCGCCAGCGCCAGCCCCAAGCCAAGGGAGATGGTCAGGATATGAAAGACGAAGTCCTTCAGCGAAGCGAAGGGATGTCCCGCGTGGTGTTCCTCTGGCGCCTCGATGTGCATGGCTTCTCCCAGGCATGCTGTGAGCGAATCTACTCAGGGCAGAATAATATCTGCACTCATTGCGGGCAGAAAATGTTATAGCACTTAGATGCTAGCCATTTGACCGATTCGCAATTCCATGGCTCCAACCGCAAAATGCACCACTAGCACGCGAGGAATGCCTATTGCGAGCCATTAGAGGCCGCTGGAGCGACTTTAAGGTCACGGGACGACTCCAAGGCTGTAAATCAAGCGAACGTCGCCTATAAGTCAAGCCAGCGCAAGTACGCGGTCTACGATTTTGTATAGCATTAATGTGCTATACGGCTCGCTCGCTTACTTCCCTGCTGCCTTCTCCAGGTGTCCGCCGAATTCGTAACGCATCGCTGACAACAGCTTGTCGGCAAAGTCAGCTTCGCCGCGCGAGCTGAATCGCTCGTACAGAGCCGTCGTCAGCACAGGGCTAGGCACGGCTTCGTCGATAGAGGCCTTGATCGTCCAGCGACCTTCGCCGGAGTCGGAAACCCTGCCGGCGAACTTCGCCAACTGGGGATCGCCTGCCAACGCCGACGCCGTCAAGTCCAATAGCCATGACGCGATGACGCTGCCCCGCCGCCATACCTCGGCAACGTCGGTGAGGTTGAAGTCATACTGATAGTGTTCGGGATCGCGCAGCGGCGTTGTCTCCGCGTCAATGGCATGGGTCTGCTTGCCGACGTTGGCGGAGCGCAGGATATTCAACCCTTCGGCATAGGCAGCCATGAGGCCGTACTCAATACCGTTGTGCACCATCTTCACGAAGTGCCCGCCGCCATTGGGACCGCAATGGAGATAGCCATCCTCGGAGGTGCCTCCGAGCTTCTCGCGTCCCGGCGTGCGGTCGATGTTGCCTTTGCCGGGTGCCAGCGTCTTGAAGATGGGATCGAGATACTGCACTGCTTTGTCGGGGCCGCCGATCATCATGCAGTAGCCGCGCTCCAACCCCCAGACTCCACCACTGGTGCCGACATCGACATAATGTATGCCCTTGGGGGCAAGCTCCTTGGCGCGACGAATGTCGTCAATGTAATAGGAGTTGCCGCCGTCAATGAGAATGTCCCCGGCTTCGAGATAGGGAACGACTCCGGCAATGGTTTCGTCCACCACTGCCGCCGGTACCATCAGCCACACTGCGCGCGGCTTCTGCAGCTTGCTCGCCATGTCCTGCAGAGACGAACTGCCGGTAGCCTTCTCCTTCGCCAACTCCTCGACACTCTTGGGGAACACGTCAAACACCACACAGTTATGCCCCGCCTTCATCAGACGCCGTACCATGTTGGCGCCCATCCTGCCCAGACCTACCATTCCCATTTGCATAGATAACTCCTCGCCGAACAGCATATATCGTCAGCCGCAGTTTGAACCAGTGGCGAAGGAATCGCTGTCGCCGGTCCCTGGGCAAGGGTAGCGGTGTAGCTCTGCGCTGGACGACAATGTTGCCAATCAACATGGGTGAAACGCCTCTTCTTCCCCGACTCGGATGTTCTATCCTCGGCCCCTATTCCCTTGCCGCTATCCCTGTCCGGACTCGCCTCTCCGTCTTCCTCACGGTAGGATGGTGGCATATCACTTACCACGGAGCCTCTGATGACAACAGCACTTGCAGATCTGGAACCGAAACCGGTATGGAAACACTTTGACGCGCTGGCGGCGATTCCTCGCCCCTCGACCAAGGAAGCGGCCGCGCGCGACTACGTGCTGGCGTCGCCACGCGGCTCGGCCTGGAAGCGGTGCAGGACAAAGTTGGCAACACGGTGATTCGCAAGCCCGCGCATACGGGCCGCGAAGCCGCGCCCATGGCGCTGCTGCAAGGCCATCTCGACATGGTGTGCGAAAAGAACGAAGGCACGCCCACAACTTCGACACCGATCCCATCAAGCTGCGTGCGCGATGGCGATTGGCTGAAGGCCGACGGCACCACGCTGGGCGCCGACAATGGCGTCGGCGTGGCCGCCGCGCTGGCGGTGATGGAGAGCACCGACATCGCGCACGGTCCGCTGGAGTTTGTCTTCACCATCGACGAAGAGACCGGTCTGACCGGCGCCGCGGAATTTCCCGGCGGCCTGCTGAAGTCGAAGTACTTCCTGAACCTCGACAACGAAGAGAAGGGCACGCTCTGCATCGGCTGCTCGGGTGGAATGAAGACCATGGCGCGCCGCAAGATTGCGCTGCGCCCGGCCAGCGCGCGACGCGGGTTGGCGCATCAAGGTATTCCGGCCTGAAGGGCGGACACTCCGGCGTCGACATCCATCAGGGGCGCGGCAATGCGTTGCGGATTCTCGGCGGCATGCTGCAGAGCGTGCTGGAGCAGACTGCCGATCGAGATCGCCGAGCATCACCGGCGGCAGCGCGCAGAACGCGATTCCGCGCGAGGCTTCGGCCATCGTGGTGCTCGATGCGGCGCGCGAGAAGGAACTGAAGTCGCTGGTTGCGCCAGGCGGAAGCCGAAGGCAAGGCCGATCTTGGCGGCTTCGATCCTGGACCTGCAGATCACCGTGGAAAAAGTCGACGCGACCGGAGAAGGTCTTCGACGCCGCCGACGCCAGGAACACAGTGGCGCTGCTGGTCAGCCTGCATCACGGCGTTCTGGCCATGAGTCCCGACGTTCCCGGGCTGGTGCAGAACTCCACCAACCTGGCGATCGTCGCGACCAAGGGCGACGTGGTCGAGATCGTCACCAGCCAGCGCAGCGCGATCGAGAGCAGCAAGCAGGCGGCGGCGCGCATGGTGGCGACGGTGTGCCGCCTGGCGGGATTCGAAGTCGAGCACTCGCGGCAGCTATCCCGGATGGAAGCCCGAGCCGAACAGCGACATCGTGCGCAAGCTGCAGGCCGTACACGAGGAGGTCTTCGGCGAGCCGGCGAAGCTGATTGCCATGCACGCCGGCCTGGAGTGCGGCGTGATCGGCGAAAAATATCCGGGCATGCAGATGGTGTCGTTCGGACCGACGATCGTCGACCCGCACAGCCCGAACGAGCGGGTGCAGATCTCGTCCGTCGAAGGCTTCTGGAAGTACCTGAAGGCGGTGCTGGAGAAGATTTAGATAGATACTTTTGTAGTAAACAATAGATAATTTGTAAGTAAACAATAAACAAAGCGCAGAACTAAACCACGATTCGTATGTTTAAGGTATGTGCGCGTGGTTTAGCGGCAGCTCAGAGCCCGGAGGGCGAAACAGCATTAGCCCCGGAGCGTAAGGGTCTGTGTGAGTCACTCAACCACCAAAGCTGCAGTGGGAGACGCAGATCGAGAATTGCGGAAGATACCAGTCCCGAAGTCGGACGGAAAAACTTAGCCCAGCGCTTCAGCGCTGGGTAAAGTGGAAGATTGAACCGAATGCCGTAGGTACGACAGAGAACCACTAACCACGGCACGGATCTGTGGGCCGTCCCTGCACAGTTGCTGAACCGGGCCGCTCTGACTTGCATCGCTTACCCAGGGCTCACGCCCTGGGCTAAGTTTGTTGCGCCCTCCGGGCTGTCTTGCAGCAGCTTTTGTGCCTGGTGCCCCCTTGAGTTGTTGTGCTGTCATCCTGAGCGGAGGTCGCCGCACGGCGACCGCAGTCGAAGGACCCCTGTGGGATCAGTAAAGTTTTGGGGCACGATAGGGGTTCTTCGACTGCGTGCGTTCGCTGCGCGAGCGCGCTTCGCTCAGAATGACATCAGGAGAAACGTTGGCGCTGCCGTCCCTAAGGGGACTCGGATTAGTTTCCTACGTCACCCAGCACTCCGCCTGCGGCTGCGTGCTGGGCTAGACTGAACCGCCCCTGCGGGGCTTATTTCTTTGGCACTGCATTCCCCTACGGCAAGCCAGACGCGGTTCTGACAACAGACTCTTGCGCCCCTGGCCTTGAAGGAACGAGGCGTTGGAGTCTAGCCACACTCTAAAGCCGTTTCCTGTCCTGTTTTCCAGACGGTGACGCTCGGGTCCGGCGAGATCAAAGCAACCGCTCAGGGCAACCCTGTCCTAGCTCGAGCCGCCCCCTGCGTGATCGACTTTGCGGCGGCGCTTTCCACCGTCTCAAACCGGAGGGTCGGCCTCAGGGCAACACGTATACGGTCAACGGGTCGGAAGGAATACCGTTCGCCACAACTTCCAGCAGTCCTAAGATCCCTTGCGGGACGTTAGGGCAATCGTAGTTGGTGGAGACGAGGTTATTGCCAGTTGCCACCCCCATGGAACTGTGGTTATGGGTGCGGCAATAGTAAACGTTCCAAGTTTCCAAATCGGTAATGCGCACCAGCGGGTAATTGGTGGCCATTTGGGCGTCGTCGCCGAACATGGCGCCCTGTGACATGCCGTTGAACCTGTAACCAAGGATCGAGTTTGTCTGAGAGTTATGAATCGGGTTGGCACAGATCGCACAGTGGGTGTAGATGCGCGGCGCCCAGGAGGGATCGTGACCGGGAGCGGGGGTATAGATCTCGACACGGGTATTGCCGTCCGTGTACATGACCTGGCCCGTGGGAAGCAGGAGCAATTGCGCGTCCTGAGACCGAGCAGTGGCTGCGTTAAGTGGCGACTGAACCGAGACAAAGCTGCCACCTTGATAGTTAGCGGCCAAGGTGAATTCATAGAAGGTGGAGGGAGTGCCGAAACCAACGCTGGCGTCGACCAGCACGTTGCCATTGGGCAGCAGTGCCGCGGGCCCATCGGCGATGCCGAGGCCTTGACCGTTTAGGTACGGGAAATCCGGGCCGGCCGTCCAGGTGAAATAGTCGGGATCGGAGGTAGAAGTGTGATAGAAGGCGGTGTGGGCCGCACGGGTGGGGGTAAAGCTTGCTCCGGTGGCGAACACCGTGCCGTCCGGTCGCAACACCGCAGGGCCAGTCTCACATCCGCCGAAGCTGCCACAATCCCAAAGGGGAACAATCGTGCTGCCGGCAGGAGACCAAAAGCCGAATGGCGGCGGAAAGTACCTTTCCGAGGTACGACCGTCCGTGAGCGGGAAAAACGCGTTGACCACCAACACCGACCCGGAGGGTGAATCCTGCATCCCCGGCAACAAGGTCCAACCAGCCTCGTTATTGTATTCAGCCTGGTACAAGCCGGTAGGCGTCCAAGTCAGGTTCGTGGGATCGAGCAGAGCCTCATCGGTGGTGCAGCAATTGCCCAGCATGAAGGTTCCGTCGGGCAGAACAACGCTCGGAGCATCGCTGACAGTTGCCCATCCCGGTGGGGGCTGTACGGGTGTCCACTGGCCGATCGGAGGGGAGACGGTTGGATCGAAAATAGCGCCCTTAGTGGTTCGGCCTCCACCGCAGTTAAATTCACCGCCCTCGACGATGACTCTTCCGTCGGGCAACACTGCAGAAGCATATGCGGCAGGACAGTATCCCGCCGGCATCAAGGCAAGCGGAGACGAAGACCACGTTCCCGCGATGTAACTTCCGGACTGGTTGGGGGTCAGTCGCCACCACCTCTGAGTGCCGTAGCAGCAGCCACCGCCCTCCTGGACGATAACCGTCCCGTCGGTCAGCAGTAGCGCTTTGTGGGCACCAGTACCCGGGAACGGAGTAGCCACCGGAGTCCAGAACTGTGCGGATGCGCTGCCTGTCAAAGCGACAACCAGCAAGAATAGGGCGATAGCAAGTGAGCGCAGCGGACCCGGTCCGCGCAGGGGGTTGTCGCAATCCTGTGAATACGGGAGTACGGGAATGTTGGTGAAGCGGCGCATGTGGTGCTCCTTTCGAGCGGATGCCTAGATCTCGCTTCCTGGCTCTAGACGAAAGCCGTGCGAGGCAGCGCCCACAGAGCCAAGGACGACGAGAGCGGCGCTAGCTTCAATAAGACCGAGGGGAAAGGCATCCTTACTCCCGCTGCTCCGCGAACGAGTCGGCGGATATCAGGCGAGAGTTCCCTGCCTAAATTCCTACACAACGAAAATGCTTGATCGCCCACGCCTCGAAAGGGGTCACGAGGTGTCGTACGTAAAGCGCCGATAAGGAAGAATTTCGTCGGCCGAGTTCAACCATAGTGCTGCTACTTTGTCAAGATGTCAAGCACTTTTTTACAGAATGTTAATAAATCGTTAGTGGGTAACGCAGGTTTGCCATCCTGACCAAAAGCTGTAGCACGGATTAAGCTGTCGGAACGACTGAAAGCCTGCCCTGAGCGAAGCCGAAGGGTCGTGCCCCGATACAAAACGCTCACAGTGCGACTTTTTCAGCAGCCTGTGAAGGCGCGTTCATGATACCGCGCTTACGGTATGCCTAAAGGCATACCCTGATACAAGTCGTACTTGCACCCACAGGCAGTTCAGCACCGTTCTAGGCTGCGCCGGACTTCCCGGCGCGCTTCTTGCGCTGGGTGGGATGGACGAACCAGGCGATGCCGATGCTCACCAGGTAGAGCACGATCATGGGCGCGGCAAAGATGCACATGTTCAGAATGTCGGTGGTGGGCGTGATGATGGCCGCGATGACGAAGATCACCAGAATCGAATAGCGGAAGTTGCGCCACATCCAGCCTGCGGTGAGGAGGCCCATCAGCGACAGGAAGAACACCAGAGATCGGCAGCTCGAACACAATCCCCAGGCCGGCGATGATGGTCAGGAACAGGTCGGTGTATTCCTGAATGGTGATCATGGGGGTGAACTGGGCGCTGAAGGAGATGAGGAAATCGAGCGCCGCGGGATAAACCATCTTGTAGCCGAAGTAGCCGCCCGCCAGAAACAGACCTACGGTGCTGAACATGAAGGGCAGCACGTAGCGGCGCTCGTGGCGATAGAGCCCGGGCGAGATAAACGCCCAGACCTGGTACAGCACGAACGGTGAAGCCACGAAGCATCCGGCGAGCAGGGACACCTTCAGATACATGTTGAAGGGATCGGTGGGGTTCAGGTAGACCAGCTTCTGTTCGAGATGATGGCTGGCCAGCGCCTGGATGATGGGCTTCTGCATGAGCGAGAAGATTTGTTCGTGATACCACCAGCAGGCAAAGAATCCGCCGACGATGTACAGCGCGCTGTAAATGATGCGGCGGCGCAACTCCTCGAGGTGCTCGAGGAAGCTCATGCCGGTCATTTCCTCGGAGGTGCGCTTGTGGGCTTCCAGAACGGGGCTGGGCATCGCTTATTCGGTGCTCGCGGAAATTGTGGGTGGCAACGGTTTCGCCGCTGCGACTTCGTCGGGGCTGCGCCCGGCCACGGCTTCCGAGATGTCTTCGGAGTTGCCGCGGCTGACGATGCCCTGCGCCGGCAGGATGGGTGGTTCCGAAGGCATTTCGGGCGGGAGTATCGTCGGCGCCTCTTCCTGCTTTTTGGCGCGCTCTTCCAGTTCGATGTTCATCATCTCGGTTTCAAGCTGGTTCTTGAATTCGTTGCTGGCGCGCTTGAACTCAGCCATGTACTTGCCCAACTGGCGGGCAAGGCCGGGAAGCCGCTTGGGGCCAACCACCACCAGGGCCAGCAGAAAGATGAAAATCATCTCCGGCATGCCGAGATTCATGGCTTCATCATAATGCGAACCGGCGGTTTAGGGTACGCGGAGTGGATGGGAATCTTTCCGCCGGGGACAACAACGTAGGCTGCTTTGCCCGGTAGAACAGCTGCAGAGGTACACAAAACCGCCAACCAAAAAAGAGCCCCTCCGACGGACAGGGGCGAGTTGCACATCGGAGGGGTAGCCGTTTTTACACGACCATTCTCAGGGTTGTTACAAGGCTAAACACACCCTGTTTTGGGAAGTTGCGGGTTGCGAAAAAATATTTTCGATATTCGACAGGGCCGGTCGTGGGTTGGCCGGAGTGGGGCGCTCGGCGCGGCTGCAGCCGCGCCACTTCCAAGGCGGGATGTCAACAGAGCCAGCTTGTAGCTTGTTTCAACAACCCGCTTCCCAGCGAGCCGGGGGCTAAAAAAGCCCATGCTTAGGGCCGCGATTTTTCGGGGGCCTAAGGGCCCGCGCTTCCACCGGAAAGACGCTGGACCAGTATTTATGAAACAAGCTTTAGAAAATCTTAGAAAATCGGGGACCTACCAGCGATATAGGCTAGCGCCCCAAGTCCAGCCTGCGCCAATGGACACGAGCAAAAGCAGATCGCCTTGGCTAAGGAGACCGCGCCGGTTTACCTGGTCGAGGACCAGGGGAACGGTAGCACCGGCGGTGTTCGCGTAGGACTCCAGGTTCGTCTGCATTCGGGAATAAGGGACGTTGAGTACCTCGGCGACGCGCTTGAGGACGCGAGCCGAGGCCTGGTGGGGAATGATCATCGAGATGTCTTCGAGCGTCAGTCCCGTTCAGGCGGAGAATCTGCTGAATGCACTCGGGCACCGCGGCCGTAGCCTTCTCGTAAACCGCCTTCCCGTTCATGGTGAAGTAGGCGTCCCCGGGGAAAACGGTGAAATGGTCCATGCCGTCGCCTTGGGCGAGGAGAATGCTTGAGAAGAGGCCCTTCTCCCGATCCTTCCTTTCGAGCACGACGGCGCCGGCGGCGTCTCCAAAGATGACGCAGTTGCGATGATTCCAGTCCGTGACCTTGGAGAAGGTATCCGCGCCGATCACCAGGGCACGCTGGTACATTCCATTCTGGAGGAATTGGCCGGCGATGGTGATGCCGTAAACAAAGCCGGCACACACCGCCGCCACATCGAAGGCGGCGCAGCGGTTGGTCATGCCCATCTTGTGCTGCGCCATGCTTGCCGCCGAGGGCATTTTGCGGTCGGGTGTCGCCGTGGCAACGATGATCAAGTCAATCTGGTTTGGTTCAAGGCCCGCCGCAGCGATTGCTTCCAGCCCGGCCCGGGCAGCCAGGTCCGAGGTGTATTCCTCCGGCTCAGCGACGTGCCGCTCACGAATCCCCAACGTTTCGACGACCCACTCCGGAGAAGTTGGCAAGTTCGCCGTTATTTCTTCGTTGGTCAGAATCCTGGACGGGACGTACGAACCGGTGGATTTGATGCAAACGCTATCAAAGCGGCCGTTTTGGCTCATTGCCTACTCCAGTCTCGCGAACAGAAAGAGAGAGCATGGGGATACGAAACACGAATGCCCAGCACCGAGAAGCAGTAGTTTCCATTTGGAATTTCCAGCCGGCCGACTCGTGTAATTTCTGAAAAGGTTACCGTTTCAAGAGAAACAAGTCTGGTCAATAGTGCTCAGATTGCAGATTACGGACGAAGCTCTGGTGACGAACTGGCGAGAAAGATGGCACGATGTTGACTCGCAGCGACGCAAGACTTCGAGTCCACACCTTTCATTCCAAGATGGGAGGAAGCTAAAGCCCGCCCGAAGCGGGTCCGTCCGGCCAAGAACCAGACTGGTTACGGGCCGCGAAACCTCGGTACTGTGATACGTATTGGAAGCAGACCTCTGCGGGATCCGCATGGTTACAGGGCAAAAGCGCATCCGTGCCACTGGCGTGCGGGCCGGCACCGGCTCTGCAGAGGACATAGGTTATTCCGGAGGAATGCGGTTTTGGGTTGAATTCGAAGCGAAAAGTCCCTAGGATGTAGGTTCTTCGCGACGGAAAGCGGCGCAAGGGGGACCCGGGCTGGGTCTCAGGAAGACAATTCAGTAAGCCTAAGGGTCTCGATGTTACGACGTTCCGTCATTACCGTGCTGGTTAACCTCTTGGCGTTGTTTCCTTGTCTGGACGCCTCCGCCGCCACCATCGCAACCCAAACCCATAAGACGCACTCCAAGTCGCACAAGATCACCGAGACTCCGACGGCCCAAAAAAAGATGGCCCGGCTGCAACACAGCAGCAAGAGCGCGGCGACCCGCAACAGTTCGGTCACCCAGGTATCTGTGAGCCATGCGGGATCGAGCCATCGGGTCGCAAAGCACCACGGTTATTACGAGCGTTTCTACGCCAGCTCCTTTGCCGACAACCAGGTGGAAGGCGACGTCACGGCGGGCGAAGATCCGATCGTGCGGGCGGCGGCGGTTGAGGCCCTGGGCAACATGAACGGTACGATTGTTGCGGTCGATCCCGACAGCGGCCGCATCCTGGCGATGGTGAACCAGAAGCTGGCGCTATCGGCGGGAGCGACGCCGTGCTCGACCATCAAGGTAGCCGTGGCGCTGGCGGCGCTGAGCGAAAACGTCATCACCAAAGACACTCAGGTCCCGCTGGGCAAGTACTGGCGGGTGGATTTGACCACCGCGCTGGCCCACTCCAACAACGCCTATTTCGAGGCGGTGGGACGCAAGCTGGGCTTTGAAAAGGTGAGCTATTACGACCGTCAGTTCGGGCTGGGCGAGCTGGCCGGCTGGAACATTGACGGCGAACACCTGGGGACGTTTCCCGCCACGGAACTTGACGCGAAGCTGGGCGGCGTCGGCAAGATGTGTTCGTTCGGCGAGAGCATTTCCCTCACTCCGCTGCAACTGGCGGCGCTGATGGGCTCCATCGCCAATGGCGGAACGCTGTATTACCTGCAGCATCCCACGACGCCTGAAGAGGTGGCGAACTTCACCCCCAAGGTGAAACGCAAGCTGGATATCGGGCCGCTGATTCCGGAGATTTCCGAGGGCATGTCGGGAGCGGTGGAATACGGGACTGCGAGATCGCTGCGCACCAACTTCATCGAAGAGCCGGTCCTGGGCAAGACCGGCACCTGCTCCAAGAACGGCACACGGTTTGGATGGTTTGGGTCGTATGCCAACACGGAGTATGGCCGCATTGTGACCGTGGTGTTCCTCGAAGGCGGGCGCCCAACCTTCGGCCCCAAGGCCGCGGAGCTGGCGGGTCGCATGTACCGCAACCTGTATGACCATGACTACTTCGCGGTGAAGCCGGCAACGATGCCAGTGCGCACCGCCACGACGGCGGTCGGCGCGCCGCAATAAGGATTTTCCATACGAATTTCACATTCAAGGCCTCCCATTTGGGAGGCCTTCTTGCTGTGCGATGGCAGCGGAACGGATCCTTACGTTGTTGTTGTTTTTGGTTGACAATTCATTACAACCTGGTTTATAGGTTAATTACATCGAGGTTCTTCCCAGAGGCATTCCATGGCCGAAGTGACGTCCACAGTTCACTTGAAAGTTGCCGACGAAGTCTGGATTGTAACCGCACTGCTGCACAGAGCCCATCCCGAGCGGTCCGACTTTGCAGTTCAGGAGATAATGGAACAGGCTCAAAAGGCGGGAATCGCTGGGCCATTGCGACCGGGGTTTTATGTTCACACAATCCAGCATTGCGTAGCCAACCGTGCGCCCAATCCTGGTCGTTATCGAATGCTCTTCGAGACGTGCACGGGGCGGCGGCGTCTGTTTCGCCACGGCGACCCATATGATCCACAACGAGAGGGAGGCAAAGTCGTGCCTTCCGGCGACGATGTGCCGGAGCAGTTTCTTGGGTTGCTGGACTGGTATCGTGAGTGGTCTGCACTCGCGGCTCGAAACGCTGTTGACTCGGACCCGCTTCTGCAATTGCGCGGTTCAGGCCGGCAGCTATGGGCGAAGGAGCACGCTGACGACTATGTGCGCCGTCTTCGCGAGGGCTGGGAATGAGCCGAATCTTCTGGGACACCAACATCTACATCTACCTCTTCGAGCAGTACGGAAAGCTCTCGGAGAAAGCCGCCGGGCTCCGCGCTAAAATGCTGAAGCGGGGGGACCAATTACTCACGTCAACACTCACACTTGGCGAGATCCTGGTGAAACCGTTGGAGGAGGATAATCTTGACCTGTGCGCCAGATACGAGCACGCAATTTCGACGACATCCGTATTAGTTCCACTCGATGCGGCTGCTGCCAAAATTTACGCGGTTCTGCGAAAGGACCGCGCGCTCCGTGCTCCCGATGCCATTCAACTGGCGTGTGCGGCCGCCGTTGGTACCGACCTATTCATCACCAACGACGTTCGACTTCAGGGCAAGCAGATTGCCGGAATTCACTTCATCGTGTCTCTCGAGCAGGCACCGCTTTAGGCATTTCGGTGCCCAGCGGTCCTGTTTGAGCTCTACTCCAATCAGGAAGCCTCCCGGATGGCAGGCCTTTTCAACTCAGAGGCGGGTTAAGCGTGCTACTTAGCGAAGGGCGAGGCGGGTTGGGCCTGCAACTGGCGCAGCGCGTCCTGGTAGCGCATCCTGGCCGGCTCGTCCTGGGCGGCGGCTAGCTTCTCATTCAGCCATTTGAGCATAGCGGCTCGCGAGGGATGAGGAAGGCTGTTCTCGGAGTCCGCGATTCGCAACTCGCCATTGGTGTCGGTTACGGTGTATTGCACAGTTTGCACGGAGCCGGGCGCCTCGCGGATGTAACCTGTGGTCAGGTTGTAGCTCCCAAGCAACCGGTATTGGACGTTGACGGTGTATTTCCCGCGATCGGACACGGGCTCGGAATCGACCGAGTAGCGGGCGATTACATTGATCTCCGCATACTCAGGATTGCTTCTCAACGAGACCAGCGGCACAAACTTCGACCAACTCCCGGCGTCCAGCCGCGCTCCTTCGTAGTCCAGACGGCAATACTTGGAAACCAGTTCGCGCACATCGGCAGACTTGGTGTCCTCCTGGCTATGGCTTAGCGGCATGTCGTACTGCGCTGCAGCCAGGGAGACCGCACCGGCGACGAACAGAAACGTCAGCAGAGAACGGCGGAGAGGCACGGGGAGTTCCATCCTGGAAATGATAAACCCAGCCGCCAGTTCTGCCACTCGCGAAAAAAACGCGCCGACAACAAACCGGGTGCTTGAACGCGCCCAGCGATCGGGCGGACGCTTGCCGAAGAGCCCCCGCACTCTTTCGTACGTCCCTGGTCGGTTTCCCTGAGAAATCCCGTCAAGAATCGGACAATTGAGCTTAGACTTGTCGTAACTTCGGCGAGCCAAAGAACATCGTGCGGGGACGATCGCCGGGCTGCC
>CAWHRM010000023.1:0-66298 GCA_963831675.1 uncultured Acidobacteriaceae bacterium | reverse complement strand
AGGACTACGACTCAGCGGCGAACTTGTTGGCTGACGCAGTGGAGAAGAACCTGACTGAACTGGAGAAGATGCCAGTCGCGAGCCTGCTCGATGCGCGGTACAAAAAGTTCCGCAACATCGCGCAGTATTTTGAGACAGTGGAAACGGGATCGCCGGCGTAACGCCGATCGGGTGACCAGCATAGCTTAAGCCTAGACGGCACCCATTTCTCGCGGCGGCCGCGATCTTACAAATCCATTTCCCGCCGCTTGCCAACTGCCCTATAATGAAACGTTCTGCCTACCCACCTCATCCATCGTAGTAAGGGGTATTGATGGCCACAACCGAGATTGCAGTACACGGCGCCGAGCGCGACGCCGTGCGTGAGCCCGTCGTCAACAATTTCAGCATACAAGTTGCAACCGTAAACGGCTCGGGATCGCAGAGCGCCAACACCGTGCTGCTGCGCACCATCTTCCAGATGGGCGTTCCCGTCTCCGGCAAGAACATGTTTCCTTCGAACATTGCCGGACTGCCCACCTGGTACACCATCCGGGCCAGCCACAAGGGCTACATCGCGCGCAAGAAGGAAATCGATTTCCTGGTGGCGATGAATCCCGAGACCGCGCAGGAAGACGCAATGTCGCTGGCCTCGGGCGCAGCGGTCTTGTACGACGAACCGCTGAAGCTGAGCGAACTGCGCTCCGACCTGACGTTCTATGCCGTGCCCTACGACAAGCTCTGCGCCGCGGTCTGTCCTGAGTCCAAGCTGCGCAAGCTGGTCAAAAACATGATTTACGTCGGGGTGGTAGCGCAGTTGCTCGACCTCGATATGGTGGAAGTGGAGAAGGCGGTGCGCAAGCAGTTCGCCAAGAAGGTCAAGGCCGCGGACCTGAACTGGAATGCCGCGAAAGCCGGCTATGACTACGCCGCGGCCTCGCTCACCAAGGCTGACCCATTCACCATCGAGCGCATGGACAAGACGAGCGGCATGATCATCATCGATGGCAACGCCGCGGCGGCGCTGGGCTGCATGTTTGCCGGGGTCACGGTGGTGACGTGGTATCCGATCACGCCTTCCTCGTCGCTGGTGGAGACCCTGATTGATTACATGAAGGAGTACCGCGTCGGCCCGGATGGCAAAGCTACCTTCGCCATCGTGCAGGCGGAAGACGAACTCGCCGCGATTGGCATGGTTTTAGGCGCGGGATGGGCAGGAGCGCGCTCCATGACCGCAACCGCTGGTCCGGGTATTTCGCTCATGGCAGAGTTCGCCGGACTGGGCTATTACGTCGAGATTCCGGGTGTCATTTGGGACATCCAACGGGTTGGGCCATCTACCGGATTGCCGACGCGCACCGCGCAAGGCGACATCGAATTCGTCGCCAAGCTCTCGCACGGCGACACCAGGCAGCCGATGCTGATCCCGTGCAGCCCGGCGGAGTGCTTCAGCATGGCAAGCGAGGCCTTCGATCTCGCCGAGCAACTGCAGACGCCGGTGTTCGTTATGTCCGACCTCGATCTCGGAATGAACAACTGGATGTCGGAACCGTTTCAGTATCCCGAAAAACCGCAACAGCGCGGCAAAGTTCTGACGGCGGAAGACGTCGAACGCATGGGCGGCGGCTTCGCCCGTTACAAAGATGTGGACGGCGACGCGATTGGCTACCGCACCTTGCCGGGAACCGACCATCCGGCGGCGGCCTGGTTTGCGCGCGGCAGCGGACACAATGAGAAGGGACAGTACAGCGAACGTCCCGACGATTATGCCAACAACATGGACCGCCTGGCGCGCAAGTTCGATACGGCGCGCACCCTGGTTCCCAAGCCAGAGATCGTACGCGACGACGGCAACGAGGTGGGCATCATCGCTTACGGGACGTCGCACCACGCGGTGGTCGAAACCCTCGAGCAGTTGCAAAGCGAGTACGGTCGTGAAGGCCGACTACCTGCGGCTGCGTGCCTATCCGTTTACCAGCGAGACGCACCAGTTCATCGCCGCTCACAAGCGCGTGTATATCATCGACCAGAACCGTGACGGACAGATGCTGCAACTGCTGAAGCTCGATATCCAGATCGAAGACATTGCCAGGCTGCGCAGCGTCCGCCATTACAACGGATTGCCGATTGACGCGCGCTCCATCACCGACGACATCATTTCGCAGGAGGGCAAGTAAATGGCGACCACAGCGGCACCGCAGCCCAAGACCAACCGCATCGGACTCGCGGTGCTCGACTACCGCGGTGGCAAGACCACGCTATGCGCCGGATGCGGCCACAATGCCATCTCCGAGCGCATCATTGACGCCTTCTACGAAATGGGCATTCCGCCGGAGCGCGTCATCAAGGTCTCGGGCATCGGCTGTTCCTCGAAGAGCCCAGCGTACTTCATGAACCGCGCGCACAGCTTTAATGCCGTGCATGGACGCATGCCGTCGGTTGCGACAGGCGCGGTGTTGGCCAACTCGAAGATCGTCGCGCTCGGCGTGAGCGGCGATGGCGACACGGCTTCCATAGGCATTGGCCAGTTCGTCCATCTCATGCGTCGTAATCTGCCCATCATCTACATCATCGAGGACAACGGCGTGTATGGCTTGACCAAGGGCCAGTTCTCGGCCACCGCCGATCTGGGCTCGAAGCTGAAGACTGGCGTGATCAACGATCTGCCGCCAATCGATACCTGCGCGCTGGCGATCATGCTGGGCGCAACCTTTGTCGGGCGGTCGTTCTCCGGCGACAAGCGGCAGTTGCACACCATGCTGAAAGCCGCTTTGTCGCATCGCGGGACAGTAATGCTGGATGTGATCTCGCCTTGCACTACGTTCAACGATCACGAAGGCTCGACCAAGTCATACAAGTTCGTCAAAGACCACGAGGAGCCGCTGCACGATCTGAACTTCGTTCCTCACTTCCATGAGATTGATGTTGAGTACGACGAAGGCTCCGTGCTCAACGTCACCATGCACGATGGCTCGTCGCTCCGCCTGCACAAGCTGGAAGACGAATATGATCCGACCAACAAGGTCGGCGCTATCAAGCGCATCATGGAGTCGCACGAGGCCGAAGAGGTGCTGACGGGAGTGCTTTACCTGAACACCACGGCGCCGAACTTCATCGACATGATCGACATGACCGATCAGCCGCTGGCCACTTTGCCCGAGAGCGTCACTCGTCCGTCGCGCCAGGTGCTGGAAGAGTGCATGGAAGCGCTCCGTTAGGGCGGTTCGACAGTAGCGGGTAGAGCGGGTCTTCAGGCCCGCGTTCGGCCCGCGACTTCCAAATTCCGGTCGTCCATCCCAAATGCGAAAGGCGCGGATTTCCGCGCCTTTCACATTAAGTTCATCCAGGTTCTACTGCTGGTCGCTCGCGCCTCCCGGCTGCGTGCTGTCAACTCCCAACTCGTGGGGAGAGGGAATGCTCGCGGTGTCGGGATTCAGCAGGCCCTTGTGATCGGGACCCAAACCCAGCTTGATCAGCGCCCGCGAATCGGGGGTGAGCTTGGTTTGCCAGCCGTTATCGGCTTGGTACTTGACCAGCGCGTCCTTGGTGGACTGGTCCCAATTTCCGGTGGGTTCGCCAGTCAGGTAATGCTGCTGAATCAGCGCGCTCTGGATCTCGCGGGTGCGCTCCTGATCGATGGCGTGCTGTCCGTGGGGCTTCGCTGCGCTCTTGGCACTGTGTTTGGACGAGTGTTTGGAGGCGGAGGAACTATGAGTTTTGGAAGATGAAGGCTTCGCTTTCGACTTGGTTGAAACCGTCGATGCTGTTGTCGCCGATGTCACTCCGGCGAAGATCAACGACACGCAAAGCAGGGTGATGAGTTGGAAAATACGATTTCCGATAGGCAACGACCACCTCAGCAACAGAATTATGAACCCCAGATTAACGCCCTATTGTAATTAGGCTGTAGCAAAAGGCAACAACAAAACGACAAGGGGTTCCCAAAATGAAACTGCAGCGGCGCCAGAGATCGTTGTCGATTTCGATATCTCAGCGCCGCCAAATAATTTACTTATTGGTAACTAGAGCCCTGACGACCGCCGAGTCCTTACTGCGTTTGGGATTTCGCCGGCTGGCTCTGGCTCACTCTCGCAAAGCAGCTCACGTTACGGCAGAGTGCCTCCCTCGAAGATCGTCGTGTTGTCGCGGCTGCCGCGCGGCCGGACCAGGAACACGACATCCTGGCCGCTCTTCATCTGCGATTGGATCTTCCGGAAGTCGTCTTCACTGTTTACGGGCTGTTTGTTGATCTCCAGAACCACGTCGCCGCGCGACAACCCAACATTGTCGCCAAAGCCATCCGGCTTCACATCTTGGACCATGACGCCTTTGGTGTTGGGAAGCTGGTACCGATCGGCCATGTCCTGGGTTATGCCCCGCACGGTGACACCAAACTTGCTCTCTTGCGGTTTGGCCTGCTCGCCGCCTTCCTCCTGATCGCCCAGACGGCTGGCGAAGAGCTTGGACCGGTCGGCAACGGTCACTTCGGTAGTCATGTCTTTACCGTTGCGGACGTAGCCCAGCTTGGCACTGGTTCCCGGCTTCAGGGCCGAAATCTCGGCCACCAGTTCATCGCCCGTCTTCACCTGCTTGCCGTTCACCGAAACGATGGTATCGCCGGTCTTAAGACCAGCCTTATCGGCAGGCCCGTTGGGAGTGACGTTGGCGATGGTGACGCCACTGCTGACGCCGTAAACCCTGGCCACGGCCGGGTTGGGAACGGCATTGAACTCAACTCCGATGGAACCGCGCGAAACCTTGTGCTCTGGCCCAATCAGCTGGTTGTACACCGATACCACGGTGTTGGAGGGCATGGCAAAGCCAACGCCCTGATAGCCACCAGCGCTGGTGTAGATCGCGGTGTTGATGCCGATCACTTCGCCATTCATGTTCACCAGCGGCCCACCGGAGTTGCCGGGGTTGATGGCGGCGTCGGTCTGGATGAACGACTCGAACTGGCGGCCGGGAACGATGTTGCGGCCCTTGGCGGAAACAATGCCGGCGGTCACGGTCTCCTCGAGACCGAACGGGCTGCCGACGGCGAGCACCCAGTCGCCCACTTCCATGGCGTCGGAGTTGCCCAGCTTGGCGGCGGGTAGCGGCTTCTTGGCGTCAATCTTGATCACCGCCAGATCAGTTTCCTTGTCCACGCCGATCACGGTGGCGTCGTAGGTCACGGTCGCGGGATCGTCCATCAGCTTCACGCGGATGCGATCGGCCTTTTCCACCACGTGGTTGTTGGTGACGATATAGCCCTTGGAATCGACGATGACGCCCGAGCCGAGCGAGCGCTCACGCATGTCGCCCATTCCGTCCTGGCCACCCTGACCGCCTTGTCCGGGCTGGCCGCCGAAGAAGCGGTTAAAGAAATCCTGGAAGGGATTATTTTCGTCGTCGCCGCCTCCCGGACCTTCGTCCTGTCCCGGCGGCATTCCGCGGCGCACGTGCGGGTTCTTGATGGTCGATTCGGTGTTGATGTTCACCACCGAAGGCTCCATCTGGCGAGCGATCTGGGAGAACTGGTTCGACATCTTTACGGGACTGGGAACGGACAGCGGCGTGGCATCGGTCGAAGAGTTCTTTTCCTTGCCCTTTACTCCTGCGGAGACAACCGTGCCAATGAGAATACCCAGCGATAAAGTCGCCAGAATGACCAAGGTCGAGGCAAAGCGGTTCTTCTTGAGCTTTTGCCCGAAACCCGAAACCTGCGAATCCATCAAACATTTCCTCCAGCTAAACCAGCCCAATGAAGATTATACGTTGCCTCGTGACGCGGCTCCAATTGTGGGGGGAATCACTCGGGAGTTGCTGAAAGGTTTAGACGCTGCCGGAAGGCAATTCGTTACCTTCAGTTATCAGCTATCAGCTATCAGCTTTTAGCTTTTAGCTGCCGGCCGACAGTCATTTTCTGCGATGTCCTTCGAAGGACTGGTTCACGCTGTTTCTCCTGTCCTCCCGACCAAAGGCTCTATCCTTTGCGACACTGTTATCCCCGCCGAGAAGTTTAGTCCGAGTGGAGGCGCCTGCTTTCCAGCTTCAACCGCTATTGACTGTTCTGCATTTTGGGTGGGATCTTTACCAACCTGGCTACCCCCCTCTCTGCTTACTCGCAAAATATTGAAAACAAAGGGACAAAAATAAAAATGCTCTGCAAAATATTCTATCGAAAGGAGTTATAGGCAAAATATTCCATTCAAACGACTTACAAGCCAGATTTGTGTGTATCTCGGAATTCTCCGGCATTTCAGCTGCCTAAACGGCAACTCGCAATACCAAGGTCTGACAGCGATCCGCTGGCCGCTATTCCACCTGATTGTCGAAGATCACCTGCCCCATAGACGAGTTTTCTCACCCCATTCCCGAGGAGTAGAGACACCAATCCTTCCCCTGTCAGTGTATCGTTTTGCCCGCCATAGTCAGTGAGGGCGGTCACTGATATTGGTGAGGTCCGGCGAAGAGTTTGCCGCCCTGGGCTTGCCCAAGGGAGCCCGATAGGACAGCCCCGTTCGAGCTGTCAGCTCGAGCGGAGTGAGGTTACGCAGCAACCGAACGCAGTGGAGAGGTCTGCTTTTCTCTCCCACTTGCTCCATATCTCGACCCATTCCTTCAAGATTTCGAGATGTTCAGGGGTCGCCATCCCTCGCTCCGTCGAAAAAGGTGCGGGAGGGAAAGTGAGTGAGCAACATATGGGTCCCCTCGGCTTCACTCGGGGCAGGCTCTTCGACTCGCTACGCTCGCTCAGGATGACAGAGCTTGCAGGATGACGGTTTTCATCCCTGATGAGGACAGCGTTTAGCCCGCGCAGCGAACGTCTGCAGCGGTTCGCAGCTTCATCAGTTTGTCTCGTATACGGTCTTGCCGCCGACGACCGTGCGCAGAACGCGCGTCTTCAGGATCTCGGCAGGCGCGACCCTGGTGAGATCGCGGTCAAGGACGACGAAATCGGCCAGCATACCGGGAGCCAGTGTACCCTTCTCTTTTTCGGCAAACTGAGCGTAGGCCGAGCCGGTGGTGTAGGCGGCGAGCGCCTGCTCAATGGTGAGCTTCTGCCCGGGGAAGTAGGTCTTCGTGCCAGCTTCGTTCATCCGCGTCACGGCTGCATAAACTCCACGGAAGGGCGTGATCGGCTCGACTGGGTAATCGGTACCGAACGCCAGGGGCACGCCGTTGTCCAGGAATTCCTTCCAGGCATAGGAGGTCTTGGCACGCTCGGGACCGATGCGCTCCATCGCCCAGTTCATGTCGGTGAGCAGATGATTGGGCTGCATGGAAGCGATGACACCGAGTTTGCGGTATTGTGCAAACTGAGCGGGAGTGATGACCTGGTCGTGCTCGATGCGGAAGCGGAAATCGCGCGTATGGTGGTTTTCGCGGGCGGCAGTTTCCGCGGCTGCGAAGGCATCGAGCGCCATCTGCGCGGCGCGATCGCCAATTGCGTGAAAGCCAATCTGGAACCCAGCGGCCGCGCGTTCCACCGTCATGCGATTCAGCTTGTCCTGCTCATAGCGCGCCAGACCGGAATTGGCAGGATCGTCGGAGTAAGGCGCCAGCAGCGCGGCGGTCCGCGAACCGAGGGAGCCATCCATGAAGCCCTTGAGCATTGCGGTTTGCAGCATGGGATCGGTGGCAGGATGGTGCGCGCGGTGGGACTCCAGAAGGCTGACGGGATCGTCGAACACGAGCCATTCGCTGATGCGTAGTGTCAGCTTGCCTTCGCGTTCCAGGTCTTCGTAGACGAGGAAGATGTCCCAACTGGAATTGTCCTGCACGGAGGTAATGCCCCAACGTGCGGCGTCGGCCAGGGCGAGTTCAGCAGCACGGCGACGGCGCGCGGGAGTTGGCGGGGGAATTTTGGACTCGACAAGACCTCTCGCCGTTTCGCGCAGAATGCCGGTGGGCTCGCCGCTGGCGTCATGATCGATCTTGCCGCCCTCGGGAGCCTGGGTCTGTACGGTCACACCACCGGCTTTGAGGGCGGCCGTGTTGGCAACGGCAATGTGGCCATCCACGCGAACCAACACGGCCGGATGATTAGGAGTGTAGATGTCGAGATCCTGCCGGCTGGGCAATTTCTGGTCGGTCCATTTCGTCTGGTCCCAGCCACCGCCCACCACCCATTCGCCGGGAGCCGCGGCCTTGCAGGCAGACCAGATGAGGCGTTGCATTTCTTCCAAGGACGCTGTGCCCCGTAAGTCCACGCTAAGGGCTTCGAGGCCGGCTTCTTCCAGGTGAACGTGGGCGTCGTTAAAACCGGGCATGACGAAGTGCCCGCTCAGGTCGACCATCTGAGTTGCAGAGCCTTTGAGCTTGCCAATGTCCTGATTCGAGCCGATGGCAACGATGCGGCCATCGCGCACCGCGATTGCCTGCGCGCGCGCCGGTGTCGCCTGAGTATAGATATCGGCGTTGAGAAAGATCATGTCGGGAGTCTGGCTGGTGGATTTTCCCGAGGCGGGTGCGGAATTGGGGGAAGCATTCATAGTCAACGTAACGAGCAGCGACGCAAGGAAAAGGGTTGCCGCGGTTTTCAAACCAGCCCAGCACTGCGAGACCTCAACAAGAACCACCGAAGTCCCTCGGGGGCCAAAGAGGCTGCTGAAAAAGTCCGAAAAGCAGATCCCTCGCGGGCTGAAGCCCGCTCGGGATGACAAGAATAAAGGACTTTGTACGGCGCACCTAAAGGTGCGCCCCTTCAAAACCATCAGCATTCGAGTTTTTCCGCAGCCTCTAAAGCCCATTGTTCCACCACGCTCAACGGCACAGCTAAAGCTGTGCCCCTTCAATCGCGAACCATCTGCGAAGTATCGCAATCTCATTCGTCGGACACTCCAGCGAGTGCGAGGGCGAGCAGCAGAATCCGTTTGAGGCCGAGATCGCGACCCGTCGGGTCGTACCATTCGTGTATGGTATGCGCGCCGCCGCCTGTGCCTCCCGCGCCGATGGCGATGGCTTCCCGTCCCAGCGAGAGTGGAACGTTGGCGTCGGTGGATGCGCGTTGAATCCTGGCAGTGTTGTTGAGCTGTGCGTCCACGGCGCGAATCATCTTGAGCAATTGCGAGTCGGCCGGCAGATCTGCCGCTGGGCGGTTGCCGATGATGCGCACTTCCGCGGTGAGCAGCTCCTGGCGCTTGCGGCCGGTGAGTTCCGGAATGACCTGGTCAACCGATTCGTGCAGCGCACGCTCCAGCCGGTCGAGTTCCTCGACCGAGGCTGAGCGCGTGTCCACCTGCATGGTCGCCGACTCCGGAATGGAGTTTACCGAAGTTCCGCCGCGGACGATGCCGATGTTGTAGGTCGTCTTCGGTATCGCGGGAACCGGTGTCCGGGTGAAGCGGTCGATGACGCGCGCCAGTCCGACGATAGGGTTGGCGACCCCGGAATCGCTCCAGGAGTGGCCGCCGTGTCCGCGAATCGTGACCTCATAGCGACGGCTGCCCAGCCCTTCGGCAATGATGGTGTCCGTGCCGGCACCGTCGAGCACGACCAGCGATGCGATGGTCGCCGACCACCTCGGTTGCTGGAAGATGTGCCGCATGCCCCGCAGATCGCCTTCGCCTTCTTCGCCTACATCGCCGATGAAGAGGATGGGCGCGCGGTTCGGGACTACGGCAGCGTGCATCGCCGCCGCGCTTGCGAGCAGCGCGAGGATGCCCGAGGAATTGTCAGAAATGCCGGGACCGTACAGCTTGTCGCCATCGCGGCGCGCGGAAATCTCCGTGCCCGCGGGAAACACCGTGTCCAGGTGCGCACTCAACGCGATGAAGGGCGCGTTCGGGTCGCTGCCGGGACGGACGCCGAAGACGTTGCCGATTTCGTCCTGATGCACGTTGGAAAGGCCCAGTTCCGTGAAATGTTGCTTGAGCCAGTCGCTGCGGGGACCTTCGCCCCACGGCGGGGCCGCGATCGACGTCACCTGGAGCTGCAAGTCCTCCAGTGCGCGCGCGTGAGAGCGGAACCAGGCGAACGCTTCATGGACCCGGCGCAGCTCAGCGATGTGCGCAACCTGCTGCTGTGCAGAACGCGACGACCGGGATTCGTCGAAGGAAAACTCTTCTCCGGAGACTGCCCGCGCTGGAGGACCGAGACCCATGGAGGATGCTCCGATGGTAATACGCGGTTGGAAGAAGCGAAAGCGTTACGCGGATGTTTATCGCTCGTGCAACGTGTAACGGCCAGGATGTACTCCTCCCATGAGAAATCCTTCGTCGAGAAGTAGCATGGGCCTGTCGTTCAGCAGGTTCGTAGGCTTCTTCTTCGCCGACCAGGATCTCAATCTACTGGGCCAGAAGGGCCGCTAACGGAAGTATCCCGCCGGGCAGCAAGAATTCAAAAGTCGGCTTACTCAGACTCAGCGTGACATTTGCTTGCCGGAATCATGTGAAGTCGTCAATTGGGCAGTCTCACCTTCTCCCGTGATACGCATAACACGTGCGATACGTGTGATGAACCAGTAGAACGAACGTCGGCAAGGTGCAACTTGCCGGTTTGAGCTACAATGTAGCTCAGGAGATTGAGCTCATGCCTGCCAATGCCGTGGTTCGGGCGCGTATTGACGAACAAGTAAAGAACCAAGCCGCAGCCGTTTTGAAGTCCATGGGACTCACGGTGTCGGACGCCTTCCGGCTCCTGTTAGTGCGCGTGGCAGCCGAAAAGAAGCTACCGTTTGAGATTCGGACTCCAAACGCGGAGACCGTCGCCGCCATGGAGGCGGCTCGACGCGGGGAGCTGGTAACAGCGGGGAGCCCCAAGGATCTACTCGCGAGTCTGAATGAGAACGATTAAGTACACGGCCAAGTTTAAGCGGGACTACAAACGGCAGCGTGCGGGGCGGTATCGAACTATTCTGGATGACGCCCTGCTGGAAATTGTCAAGCTACTCGGAGATGACAACCTCTGCCGCCGCGAAACAATGACCATCCCTTGAGTGGGCCCTGGAAAGACCACCGCGATTGCCACATCAGACCGGAGTTGGTTTTGATCTATCGAAAGCCGGACGCCGCAACCTTGGAGTTGGTGCGCCTCGGATCACATAGCGAATTGTTCTAGCTCTGATTTACGAAGCGCGGCTGGACCGCACGCCCTGTGCCGGCTGAACGCATTCCAGGATTTCGGCGTCGGTCAGCATGCGGTCGGAATCCTTGGCGCGCTGGTAGATGCGGTCGACCAGTTCGTCGGTAGCCGGAATAGCGTGCCGTTCCAGCCAGAACTGCACATTCGACTTGCCGCTCATGGGACCAATCTCGATGATCTGCTCCATGCCGAAGTAGTGCGAAGGTACGCCTGAGTAAATACTGTTGGCCAACAGCACATCATTCTTGCGATAGGCCTTGATGACGGCCGCCGCGTGGACGCCGGTGCCCGTCTTGAAAGCGTCTTCGCCGACCACGGGGTAGTTCTTGGGAATCGGCACTCCCGTAGCGTTGGCGACGGCCTCGCAATACTCCTTGAGCCTGGTGAGGTCCTGGCTCTTCCAAGGTTCAATACCCATCAGTTTCAGGTTGACCAGCATCTGGTCCATCTGGGTGTTGCCGACGCGCTCTCCGATGCCGCAGGCGGTGGCATGCACTACCTCGGCTCCAGCCACTAGAGCGGCCAGGGAATTGGCGACGGCCAGCCCGCGATCGCAATGGCCATGCCACTCGACGCGTATATTTTCGCCGGAGGGCTTCACCACTTCGTTGATGACGAAGTGCATGAGCGCGACCACGCCCATGGGGGTGGCGTGTCCGCAGGTATCGCAAATCACGATGGCCTTGGCGCCGCAGCGGATCGCGGTGCTGTACATCCGCTGGATGGTCTCGGGATCGCAGCGCGTGGTGTCCTCGGTCACGTACATCACGTCAAGACCAAGCGAGACGGCATACTTCACCGCGTTCTCGGTAGTGCGCAAGAGGAAGTCGTCGGTCCAATCCTCGGTGTAACGCCGGATGGGGCTGGACCCGATAAAGGTTGCGGCTTCAATGGGAACGCCGGTGCGCTGCACGATCTCGGCGACCGGACGGATGTCGTTCTGATGAGTGCGAGCGGCGCAGTTGGGCTTGATCTTCAGGTGAGCGCGGCCAATCTCGCGCGCCAGGGCTTCGCAGTGCGCCATGGCCCGAGGGCCGGCTCCGGGCAGGCCGATGTCGAGTGAGTTGATGCCGAGTCCCTCCATCAAATGGAGGATGTGGATCTTCTCTTCGATGGAAGGATCGCGGACCGACGGCGACTGCAGTCCATCCCGCAGCGATTCGTCATTCAGCAGGACCCTGCCCGCCGGTATCATCGAGCGAGCATAGATGGTGTTCCAGTCGTAAATAAGATCGCCGACGTTAGCAGTCACTGTTTTGTTGACACCCCGTACTTCCACCCAACCAGCGCAAAATTTGCGCTCGTCGGGTATCCCGTGTCCGGCGTCCCACCACGCCGGCCCCACTTGAAAAGATGCGGGACATGGCCCGCGACGCTTCAGATTATCGCCCAAACACCGGTTACGGCTTGCTCTTTTCTTCGCCAGGCTTGGCTGTCAGGGTCAATCCAAAAATGGATTGCTTACCCAGACCGGCAACATTCCTGCCTTGCGGTTCCTCTTCGCTGGGCAGGTACAACGTCTTGCAGTGCTCACAACGATAGATCTCCGCGTGATCGCCAAACGCCTGTCGAACATCGCCGCAGGCCTGCTCCAGTACATCGGCCAGATAAAACCAGCGCTTCAGGTGCCCGCCGCACAGCTTGCCCTTCGCGTCCGGCTCATTGCAGGCGCGCTGGAATGCCTTCTTGTATTTCACCTTATGTTTTGGAAGCTGCGGGGCCTCCGTCTGCATGGTCTCAGGCATGATGGCAGTATCGCCTGTTGCGAGGAATATCTCAATACCGCGTATTCAACTACTACTGACGAAAGGCCTGGACCAGCAGCGCTGCACCGGTCAACACCAGGCCGAAATGAACATACTTGAGAAAGGCCTCACCGTGCAGACGATGGTTCACCATCCGGCCCAGCAAGATCGCCGGAATCGCAATCGGCAGCGACAACAGGTAATAGCGGGTCACGAGCGGGACCCATAGACCGGCCAGCCAATACCCTCCCATGCCGATGATGCTGGCGGGAAGGAAGTATCCCTGCAAGGTCGCGCGGAAGTGTTGCGCGGACCAGCGTCGCATCGATCCATAGATTGCCAGCGGCGGCCCATTCATTCCATACGCTCCACCGAGGACTCCGGCACAGAAGCCGCAGCCGAGAAGCCAGATTCGACTGTCGCTGTGCAATTCCGGCGGTTTGCGCCCAATCAAGGCATACGCTGAAAAGGCCATGATGATGACCGCCAGAGATCCCTTGACCATGTGGTGATTGCCGGCAGTCAGAAGCACGAGGCCCAGCGGAATACCGGCCAACGTCGAAACCACCAGCCACCCGGTGCTGCGCAGATGGATCTTTTGCCAGTCTTGCGCAACGATGACGGCAGCCACGGTGATCGAGACGAGCACGGCCAGCGGGGCAGCGACGACAACGGGAAGGCGGAGCGCCAGCAACGGAACGGCAACCAGCGCCTCGCCAAATCCGAATGCAGATCGAATCAGCGTGGCGACAAAAACGACAAGCAAGACGTACAGAGTGGTACCGTCCATCACATTTCCCGCGGTTCGTGAGTGTCGGACAAGGTGCCTAGCGTCGGACTGTCAGATCCGGTTCCCCCGCCGCACCAGTCCCACCGACCGCAGCGCCCCGCTAAGCCTCGTGCCCAGGCTACGGGCGAACAGGAAGTCAATAAAGCCGCCCATCTGCTGTTTGAGTTTGCCGTCGTATCCGAACCACCAGGGTTTGGGGACGCCGGGGAGCAGGTCCACGTCCACGTGCTTTACCTGGACCATCTCGGCCATGCCCATCTCGCCGTGGGTGCGGCCGATGCCGCTGAACTTGAATCCGCCATGCGGGGCTTCCGCGATACCGAAGCACGAGATGACGTCGTTCACCATCACGGTGCCGGCTTTGAGGCGGGCAGCCATGGCCTCGCCGCGGCGGCGGTCGCGCGTCCAAACACTGGCAGCCAGGCCGAAATCGCTGTCATTCGCCAGGCGCACCGCTTCGTCATCGTTGTCGAACGGCGCGATAGGAAGCACCGGCCCGAAAGTCTCCTCGCGCATCAGGCGCATGTCGTGAGTCACGTCCGCCAGCAGTGTCGGAGCGTAGAAGTTGGGTCCAAGGTCGGTCAGACGCTTGCCGCCCAGGATCAAGCGCGCGCCATGCCGAAGCGCGTCGGTTACATGATCTTCCACAATCCGCAACTGACGCTCGCCGATCAACGGCCCTTGCTCGACCTCGGAATCGACTCCGTTGCCCACGCGCAGCCTGGCAACCTTGCTGCGGCAAGCTTCCAGGAAGTCGTCATAGAGGCTGCGATGGACGTAGCAACGCTCGACCGAGAGACATGTCTGTCCGGCATTGACGAACGCGCCCCACACCGCGCCGCTGGAGGCGATGTCAACGTCGGCGTCGTCGAGCACGAGCATGGGATCTTTGCCGCCCAACTCCAGCACAACCGGCAGCAACTTCCGGGCGGCAGCTTCACCGACGCGCCTGCCGGTTGCGACACTCCCCGTGAAGATGAGTTTGTCGATGGGCGAGTCGATGAGCGCGGCGCCTGCAGGACCTTCGCCGATGACCACCTGCATGAGATCGGGATTCAAACCGGCAGCCAGCAATAGGCGCTGCAATTCGAGCGCGATCAGCGGCGTGAACTCTGACGGCTTCAACACGACTGCGTTGCCCGTCACCAACGCTGCGAGCGTTTCAACCGCGGGAATCGAGAACGGATAGTTCCACGGCGAAATGATGCCGATGACGCCAAAGGGTTCGCGCACCAGCTTGCCGCGCTTCATTTTCATGACAGGATTGCCGTGCGGCAGCCGCTCTTCTCGCAGAAATTGGTGCGCATTGCGGATGCAGAACTGCGCAGCATCGAGCACGACGAGGACTTCCGTGACCAGCGCCTCCACAACGGGCTTGCCGGCTTCGCGGCAAATGAGACCGGCGACATCATCGCGGCGCTCGCTCAAGAGCCCTTGGAAGCGGCGCAGCAAGGCGATACGCTCTCTTACCGGCGCTGCCTCCCATATAGGTTGCGCCTGCTTGGCGCGGAGCACTGCATGTTGTACATCGCTGGTGTTGGCACATGCCAACTCAGCCAATACCTCTCCGGTTGCCGGATTCGTGGTTACGATCGTGCTGTTTCCAACGGCGGTTGTTTGGGTAGCCATGTCTAATATTCAACGCTGACCAGGTAAAGTCCGCAAGCGGGCGCGGTGGGACCGGCCGCGCTGCGATCGCGCGCCTCCAGGATCCGTGAAACGTCCTCCACCTGCAACGCGCCCTTGCCAACCTGAAGAAACGTGCCAACCAGGTTTCGCACCATATGGTGGAGGAATCCGTTTCCGCGCACCGTGTAAGTCAGCTCATCGTCAGTCCGCATCCATTGCGAGGAATGGATGGTGCGAATGTTCGATGGGGCCAGCTTTTCGCTTTCCTCCCGACTTTCTGCGATGCGTGCGCTGCGATCCGGGTCCGATGCCGCGAAGGAGGTGAAGTCATGCGTGCCGACGGTGTATTCGGAGGAGCGAATGAGCGCCTCCTCGTTCATCGGGTAGGGATCATGATAGACATAGCGAGCCAGGAACGGCGGACAAATCGCTCCACGATAAATGCGGTAGCGATAGGTTTTCGCAGAAGCTGAATGTCGCGCGTGGAAGTTCTTGTACACCGCCTCGATCGAATTCACACGTATGGAGGGTGGCAGAACGTCATTGAGCGCGATGATCAGGTTGGATTCCGGAATGGGAGATTCCAGATGCACGGACGCGACCTGACCGAGCGCGTGAACCCCGGCGTCGGTGCGCCCTGAGCCTTGGGGCAGCACGTCCTCGCCGGTGAGCCGCTTGATGCATTCGGCCAGAGTACCTTGCACAGTGGGCACCCCAGGCTGGATCTGCCATCCGTGGAACAACGATCCGTCGTAAGACAACGTTATCTTGAGATTGCGACTCACATTCTTCCTATGGCCGTGTTCGGCACGTGCGGTTACAGCTCTGTAAAGCTATGTTAAGCAGTGTAAAGCGCCGAAAATCACCCTTGCGTGTCAGCTATACTATGCCATTCCTGCGGCTTGTGATGGAGCAAGCGATTTCCGTCCCCTGCGATGTCATCTTGAGATGATTCTTTGCGACTGTTTCCGTAGCAGAGATCGGCGACAGGGACCAACGAATCGAATGAAGGACACAGAACGCAAAGCCTCAGTTCCCGGAGACAAAATGCCTGTTTCTAAGCATGTGAATCTGCTGCCAAAATTTCTGTCAATGGCGTTGTTTTGTTTAATGGCTGCCACAAGTTTTGCCCAGACCGCGCCGGCCCAAACGGCCGTACCGCCTGGTCCGCCACTGACGCCGCTGCCGCAGGCACCGATGCCGCAGCGCCGCGATCATCCCTATTCCGACCAGGATTACAGCCGGGGAAAGCGGCAGTGGCCCAATCCTTTTGTGGTGTACATGGTGCGCGAGGTTGCACCCCTGAACGTGACCAACAGCGGGCGCTCCGATCGCCTGCTCATAGACGGCAAGATGTACCTGTCGCTCAACGATGCGGTCGCCATGGCGCTGGAAGACAATCTGGACATCGGCATTCAGCGCTACAACCTGTCGATTGCCGATACCGACATTCTGCGAACGGGTTCTGGAGCGGTAGCGCTTGGCGTTAATGCGGGACTGGTACAGGGCACGCCCGGCGGGACCACAGGAACTACCTCCGCCGGCGGCACGGGAACATCCACGACAGGCTCGACTGGCTCAGGTGCTGGTGGCACGACCATTGGGGTTGGCGGCGCCGGAGCGGGTGTGGGAGGCATCGTTGCATCTACGACGGGTGAAGGCCCTCCGATCGATAACTTCGATCCTGTCATTACAGGAACTGTGTCAGGGGAACACGCCACCACGCCCGAGGCGAACACCGTGTTCACGGGTACTCCGACTCTGCAACAGAACACAACCACGGCTAATTTCCTCTACAGCCAGGGATTCTCGACCGGCACCCTCATGACGGTGGGCTTCAATAACAATCGTATCTCCTCCAATTCAGCGTTCAACTCCCTGAATCCAACCCTGAGTCCCAATTTCCGTTTTGAGCTGCGACAGCATCTGCTGTCCGGGTTCGGCTTTGACCCCAATCTGCGATGGATCCGCATTGCCAGAAATAACCGCGAAATCGCTGACGTTACCTTTCGCCAGCAGATCATCCAGACGGTTTCGCAGATCGAGAATATTTATTGGGACCTGGTCAACGCGTACGCCAACGTAACCGTGCAGCAGCGCGCCCAGGACCTCGCCAACAAGACGCTTTCCGACAATCAGAAGCAAGTCGCCGCCGGGACGCTCGCTCCGCTTGCCGTAGTTCAGTCGCAAAGCGCCGTTGCCACTGCGCAGCAGAACCTGATTAGCGCACAGGTGAATCTTCAGTTGCAGCAACTACTGATGAAGAACGCCATTACGCGCAATGTGGCCGACCCGATCCTGGCGGTAGCGCCGGTGGTTCCCACCGACACGCTGAACATCAGCGAGCAGTACCAGGTGGCCCCGGTCGAGGACCTGATCAATGAGGCCCTGCAACAACGCCCGGAGATTGCTACCGCGCGGCTTACGCTCACCAATAATGAAATCTCGCGGAAGTCGATTCGCAATCAATTGCTGCCGACGGTGGATGTGTTTGCCTTTTATGGCGCCTCCGCTCTGGCGGGACCGCAAAACCCGCTGTGCACCAGCAGTTTTTGTCCGCCGCCCGGGACTATCCCGACCACCGGCTACAGCGATGCTTTCCAAAACCTGTTCAATAGCAGCGCGCCGGACAAAGGGATTGGCGTCAACATCAACATTCCGCTGCGCAATCGTCAAATCCAGGCCGACCAGGTGCGCTCGGTGTTGGAATATCGCCAGGCGCAGATGAGCCTGCAGCAAACCGAGAACACCATCCGGCTGCAGGTACGGCAGGCGCAATTCGCACTGCAGCAAAACTATGTCGGGCTCCAGGCGGCCATTGCGGCCCGCGATTACGCCGCGCAGAACCTGGACGCCGAGCAGAAAAAATTGCGCATGGGCGCTTCCACCAGCACCCTGGTGTTGCAGGCTTCGAGCGCTTTGACCCAAGCCGAGTCGAATGTTCTGGTCGCAGCTACGAATTACGAGAAGTCGAAGGTACAGCTTGACCTTTCGACAGCAGAGACGCTGACCAAGCTCGGCATTGACATGACGGACGCCGAAGCCGCCAAGGTGCAGCACCTGCCGAAGGTGCCTGGGGTCGTACCGGCGAATACCAACGACTTGACGCAGCCAAACCTGACCCCGATTCCGGTTCCGGGAGTCAACACTCCGGCGGCGCCAGTCACCCCTCCACCCAACCCCTCACAACCGCAGATGCAAGTCCAGCCGCAAGCTCCAACCCCGCCCCAGTCGCCACCGCATTGATGGCCGTGCCGTAGTTGGCAGGCGATGGGCAGTAGTGACAGGTTCGCGGCGTTGGGTTGGTGCGTCCAAGACTGCGCATTCGGCTGGCCGTGGTCGTCTGCCTGAATGCCGGGGAGACGGAGGTCGCGCCAAGTTCGCGCTCTGGGGTCCGAGCCCAAGAACTTGGCAGCCACTACTTCCAAGTCGCCTTGGACGTTCAATCGCGTCCGGTTACCTTATTGATACCGCTCCGGGCCGGTTGGGAAAAGCGCGCCGAGGTCAATCTTGCCCGTGATTTCACCTTGATCCTTGTCCACGCTAATAGTCCAGATGAAAAACCGCTTTGGCGGAGCTTCCCGACCTCCCGGTATGGCCGTTTCATGCCATCTCCAAGACCTTTGGAATGAGCTAGTTGCCCCAGTACACCCAAAATACACCCGTTGATGACCTCAATCCACCCAGAAATTACCGCTAGTGCATTGAGGCACTAAGCCGACTGACCTATTGTGCGTTCACGAGAGCGGGAAGCAAGGCAAAAGAGGGTCACCTGCTCTCCAAGGGGAACGCGAACCGGAGGTGGGGCAACGTCCCGCCTCCGGGTAGCGAGGCAAAATCCCACGACCACAACTTGGCGTCGGTCGACTGACCGGCGCCACAAGCTATGACCAATAAGGAGGTCATCATGAAACCGCAGACCACAATCCAATGTATCGAATCGCCAACCCCCACAAGAGCGACCGATCATGCTCTCTACGCTCTAAGTCGCCGTTCTGTGCGCAGAATTTTCGAAGCCGCTGTACTCCAACTCGTAGCTATTGCCCTGTTCGCGAGTATGGCAAGCGCCCAGGGCAACCTCATGGTCCTACCCGGCAGCACACCTCGACTTGTGACACAATCTCAAGACCTCGGCCCAGAAGATCCCGGCAAGCAAATAACTGTGTCAATTTTGCTCAAGCGGCACAATGAAGTTGCCTTTCGGGAACTGGAAAAGGAGTTGTATACGCCTGGATCTTCGAACTATCAACGATGGCTCACGTCGGAGCAGTATGCAGCGATGTTCGGCCCGAGTGCCGCGGAGGCATCTGCAGTTAGTGCCTTCCTCAAGTCCCAAAACCTATACGTGACGGAGACGGACAAGTACAACCAGTTTGTTACGGCGCGGGGTCGTGTAGCGGATGTGGAAAGGGCCTTCCATGTTCAGATAGATCGCTTTAGCTGGAATGGGAAAACCTACTACGCGAATAGCACGGATGCCGCCTTAGAAGGCTCCACAGGTGCACTGACCTTAGCTGTGCTGGGCCTTGACAATCTTGAGGCGGAGTCGCACGCCAGGCGGCCAGTTGACCCAAGGACAGGTCAGCCGGCGCAAACGTCCGTCAACCAAGTGACGCCGGCAGGGTTTACGGGGAATTGTTGGGGGGCGCCGGAGGACGACAAATTTCCGCTAGCCGGCATTTATGTCTACGAGTACAAAGGAAGTAAGTATACAAGCACCCTCAACTATGCAACCGGAATATGCGGCTATAGTCCCGTCCAGCTACAACACGCGTACGGCTTGGACGCAGTATATACAAACGGCTACAACGGGACTGGCCAAACCGTGTCGATTGTGGTTCCGTATGGGTCCCCAACAATATCCCAGGACCTGAGTACATTTGATGGCTACTTTTCGTTGCCGGGCACGACATTGATCATCACCGACAGCGCAAATATTCGAGGTGGCAATACAGGGAATTCAAATCTCGAGGCTACTTTGGATGTGGAATCCGCACATGCGTTCGCTCCGGGCGCATGGATCGATCTCTTCGTGGCCAAAGACTTTACCGTTGCCAATTTACTCTTGGAAGAGTCGAGCGCCATAACCAACAATTGCGTCACTATTAGTGGTACCAAGCAGTGCAGCTACCAGATCTCCAACAGTTGGGGAGCGCCAGAGACAGCCATTCCCTCGACCACGCTGACGGCCTTTAATAGTCTCGCCTCAACCGCTGCCGCGATGGGCATCTCCCTGAACTTCTCGTCGGGCGACGATGGCGACTTTCAGGCAAATACAGGAACGATTCAGGTTTCTTGGCCCGCCAGTGATCCGTCGGTCACTGCTGTGGGAGGGACCTCGTTATTCCTGAAAAACAACGGGAGCGGCGACATATTATTCCAAACAGGCTGGGGCAATAATCTGACTCAGATTGTCCACAGCGGTACACCGAGCTTTCCCTGGTTCCTGGGCTTCCAAGGAGGCGCAGGCGGCGGGACCAGCGCGTTCTGGGCCCAGCCGTCGTGGCAGGCGGCGTACGGATTAAGCGGGAACAGGCATGTCCCTGATATCGCCTACCTGGCCGATGGCAACACGGGGGCATTGATCATTGAATCGTACGACCAACCGGCCGGTTATGCGGCGATTTTTCCGGTCGGTGGTACCAGTCTGGCTACGCCAATGTTCTCGGCTGTATGGGCGATTACTAATCAATGGTCGATTCAGAACACGGGAATTGGGCCTTCACTCGGTCTGGCAGCGGGAAAGCTGTACACCGCCGGCGCGCCTGCAATAACCGACATACAACACAGTAGCTACTCACTGGAAGTACCGAACGATGTAAGTGGAACGTACTGCGATACCACCACGCCCTTTATCAATTGTGAAATTTATCCCCAAGGATACTTGGCTGGGCTTGGGTCGCTCTTCTGGGCTAATCCTGATTTTGTTAGCGCCTTGTACAATACCACTGCTTCGAACAACTGGTACGTGTTGACATTCGGTACAGACTCGTCGCTCCATACCGCCGCGGGATGGGACAACGTGACTGGGCTCGGAACTCCGAACGGCTGGAACTTCGTCACGGCATTCCAAGTTCCACAGTGCGCCGGAAATCCACCCATTTGTTGGTGACTGGCCCAACAAACTCCACACCACGCACCCCACTCAAGTCGAAGCTTGAGTGGGGCATTTTGTTTGCGAAAACAGGCATGATTCAGGTCGATCTAGCGTTTATCCAGAAATGGCCGCTGGTGCATTGAGGCAGTAAGCCGACTGCCCTATTGTGCACTCACAAGAGCGGGAAACAGGGCAAGCACAGGGTCACTGCTCTGGAAAGGGAACGCAAACCAGAGGTGGGGCAACGGCTTTCGATCCTTGCCTGAAACTTCTTGCCCACCTCGCGCGTCCTATCCTGCAGTATGAAGAAACCGCTGCTCCTGTTCGGCACTATCGGTGCTCTCCTGATATGTCTTAGTTCCAGCGCTTGGGCCCAAACTCCGGTAGTCATTGAACTGTTCACTTCGGAAGGGTGCTCCAGTTGTCCGCCTGCCGATGCGCTATTGGTCAAGTTGAGCCAGGAGAGTCCTCCCGGCGGAGTAAAGCTTATTCTTCTGGGCGAGCATGTGGATTACTGGAACTACATTGGATGGACGGACCGCTTTTCTTCGGCGGCATTCAGCGAGCGGCAGAACAACTACGCCCACGAGCTTCATCTCGCAACTGTGTACACGCCGCAGATGGTGATCGACGGTCACTTGCAACTGGTGGGGAATGGCGGGGCAGAGGTCTATCGCAACATAAGCAAGGCGGCGGCCGAACCCAAGCCGGCGCAGGTGACACTGCAATGGGAGCCGCAGCAAAAGCTGCACATCGCGGTGCAGGCTCCGCCGTCGGAACGGCCGAAGATTCTGCTTGCCATCACCGAGGACGGACTCTCAACCGCGGTCGGCGGAGGCGAGAACGGCGGGCGCACGCTGCGGCACGCCGCGGTGGTGCGTCAGTTGCGCGAACTGGGCACGGCGAAGAACGGGCAGTTTGAAACCAACGTTGATGTCGCGGCGCATCACGATTGGAACCCGGCCAAGCTCAAAGTTGTGGTGCTGGTGCAGCAGCCGGGGAGCGGGCGAATTCTGGGGGCTGCGTCGCTGGACTACCAGGCAGTTGCCAGCAGCCAGTAGTCGGTTGCCAGTAGCCGGTAGTCAGTAGCCGGTAGTCAGTAGCCAGTAGTAGTCAGTAGTAGCCAGTAGTCAGTTACCAGCGTACGATTTGCCGACAGGGTTCAACAGTACGTCAAAACCATCACCTCGGCATTGCTCACCCATGCAGGTTTTAGTAGCTGAATGCTCAGTGCTGATGGTTAGATGCTGATGCTCAGTGCTGATGGCTAGATGCTGCTGAAAAAGTCATCAGAGAAGCGGGTTCGGGTAGTGCGGCGCTTCAGCGCCGCGTCAACCAACGGGTCAGACCGGGCCTTTTAGGCCCTGAAGGTAGCTGCCCCCATGTCGCTGAGACCTGCGTATTTCGCGGGTTTTGGATCGAAGTACCTCAGCGGCTAAAAGCCGGCTTTCATCGATCCCGCTTAACGCGGGCCTGAAGGCCCGCACTACCCGACCGGCTGCTAGCATGGAGTTTTTCAGCAGCCTGCTGAATGCTTATCAGGAGCGACTTGATGAAACATGCAATTTTGGGGGCGGGAGCAATTGGAGGTTTGGTCGGCGCCGCGCTGGCGTCGCTGAATGAAGACGTAACCTTGATTGTCCGGCCGGAGAGCCTGCCCGAGTATCCCGAGAACTTGACACTGGAGCGTCCGTCCGGGGCGATCACCGCGTCGGCGAAAGCCGTGGCCACGCTGACGGAACCGGTGGACGTGCTATGGATAGCGACCAAGACGTATCAACTGCAAGCGGCGTTGGAATCGGTGAAGGCCTCGCCCGCCATGGTGGTTCCGCTGCTGAACGGAGTGGACCATATCGAGGTGCTCCGTGTGCGCTTTGGCGCGGACCGCGTGGTGCCGGCGACCATCGCAGTGGAAGCGGAGAGGATTGCGCCCGGACAGTTCGTGCAGCGCTCTCCGTTCGTTCGCTTGAACCTTGCGGCCAGCGGCGAACCGCGGTTGGGAGCGATCGTCGCGCGCCTGGGCGAGATGGGATTTACCTGCCAGTTCATGAAGAACGAGCAGACGTTGCTTTGGAGCAAGTTGTGCTTCCTAGAGCCTTTCGCGCTGGTGACATCGGCTTCGGGGAAGAACAAGGGAGAGGTGTTCGCCGACCAGGAGTGGAAGCGCAGGCTGGATTCCGCCATTGCTGAGGCCTACGCGGTGGCGAGGGCGAGCGGCGCGGAAGTGGACGTGGCGAAGCTGCAAGCGGTGTTCGAGAGCATTCCGCCGGGCATGCGCAGCTCCATGCAGAAGGATGTGGTCGCCAGACGGCAACTTGAGTTGGACGGCATTGCCGGTCCAATCGTGCGCGGGGGAGAGCGGCATGGAATCGATGTGACGACGACCAAGAGCCTGATGGAAGCGATCGGCGAAAAGGAGTAGAGATCCCTGCTGCGGAACCCGGGGAGCGACCTCTGCTTCAGATTAGGAAAAAACTCGGGTGGCCAAGCGAGCGCTGGCCACCCGAGTTGCTTACGGCAG
This sequence comes from uncultured Acidobacteriaceae bacterium, assembly GCA_963831675.1. Taxonomy (GTDB): domain Bacteria; phylum Acidobacteriota; class Terriglobia; order Terriglobales; family Acidobacteriaceae; genus Bog-257. The sequence goes on along the minus strand of CAWHRM010000023.1, from coordinate 42,467 downwards.
GTAATAGCGGAAGGACGTGAAGATCATGTTGTCGGTCGCCGTCGGGTTGGCGCCCGGTGGCGCAGGCACCTTCGTACCAACGCCGGACCACGCGGTCTTTGTCAGGTACGAGTACTGCAAACCGAATTGCAGCTTGCCCTTCGGTCCGTTGTACGGCTTGTACCAGAAGCCGAGCGAGCCTTCGATGATGTCCTTGGTATCGGCGTTGCAGTTTGACAAGCCGCCCGGATTGAAACCCGCGCCAAAGCCCGAACTAGGCAACGTCTCTATGCCGCAGCCGGTGTTGTTGAACAGCAGTGCACCGTAGCCCACCGGGGCGCCTTTGGAGTTCAAGAAGGCTTCCCGTTCGTCATACTCGATACCGCCGTTGCCGTACCAGTCCCACTTCGGAGAGTGATACTCCAGCGTGAACAGGCCCTGATAGTTGGTGATGGGAACCACCGTGCTGTTGGGACTAATCGTTATATCCGACAGGCCAGAGGTTCCATAGCGTCCTACGCCGTTGCCGGCCAAGACATGTAAACCCAAGTCGATGCGTTTCTGGAACATTGCCCAGCGGGCGTTGGCGCCGCCGCCCCCCGTCCACGTCGAGTTGTTGAAGGCGCCGGCCGCAGACGGTGTAGCCGCTCCAGCGTTGGGAAAGATCCGATCGCGGAATTGGGTAAGTATTCCGAAGACTTCATAATGACCAAAGCCCGGCTGGAAGGCCAACTTTCCGATGAAATCAGGAGACGGGTTGAACGAATAGTTCGCCAGGGCGGAGCATGTCGTGACCGGGGCTCCGGCAGCATTGACCGAGGTCGAGCAGCCACTGATCGCAGCGTTATACAAACCACCCGCGTTGCCCGGCGATCCGATCAGGAAGGAGTTGGCGGTGTTGCCATGTGTGGTGAGTGTCTCCTGTGAGTTCTCCACCGAGAAGCCGATCCAGGCCTTGTTTCTGATGTTCTTGGTAACGCGGAAGGCATACTGACGCGCCCAACTGAAGCCGACTGTGTACTGCGGGTCGATTGTCATCGGCAGGGCTTCGGTTCGGTTGTCCAAGCCTTGTCTGGTTTCCGTCACCAGGCTCCACATTTGGCCACCGGTGAAGGTCCAGCCATTGTGCAATGCGGCTTGTCCCCACACCTGGCGTTGCCGCAGGGTGTAGGAATTGCTTTGGTTGTTGTTGGAGGTCACGCCGGCCGAGAGGAAGTCAGCTTCCACGTAGCCCGTCATGTTCATGTTCTCCAGCTTGCCTTGCGCCAGCATCGAGACGCGCGACTGACGGCCGGAACCATAGAACTCCGACATGTGGGCCTGTGAGGCACCAGGGTACGGAATGCCGTTGAGGTTCGTGTTGATATCAGCCCCCTCTGCGCGCTGACGCCACACGGTTTCTGCCGCCAGGAAGCCGCCCGGGGTAATCGTGATTCCCTTATAGTGAATGGCCAATGGGCTCTCGAGACCGGCAACCCGCTTCTGCGTCTCCTGCAGTTCGTTCACGGTGTTGCCAGAAACCGCCTTCAGATCAGCAACGTCGTGTTGTAGGCTGCCGATGTCCGCGTTCTCGGGGACCTCACCCTTGTTCGCGGCGTTTGCGGCCTGCTGTGCCTGTTGCGCCGCCGCTTGGGCCTGGCCTACCTGCTGCTGTAACGCCTGGATGGCTTGGTCGCGGTTTTGCACTTGCTGCTGCAACTGCATAATCTGCTGCTGTTGAGCGGAAATTGCATCCTTCATGTCCTCAAGCTGCTTCGAAACCGGAGCTGCGGAAGTGCTTTTGCGGGCAGATTTCGGCTTCGGGCTTTGAGAATCGGTTTGTGCGAAAACGCTGGTCGTAATCAATACCGACAGCGCTAAAGCCAGTCGTCGTTTCATTTTCTCTTTCTCTCCTGAAACCAAAGTGGGCGGATGAGTCATAACGAGTTCTCGAACGCTGGAGAACCGATGCAAACTGAGAATCTGTCGCTGGACGTTCAACGGCATGGTATGGACGAAAAGTTACAGACTTGTGAAAGCTCGATGAATGTTCCGCGAATCGCAGTTTCCTCCCGCAATACGGCGAGCGCACCAAAGCAGTTGTCCTTTGCCAGTCAAATTGATTTCTGAAATAGGAGATAGCCAGATTCATCATCCTGTAACGTTCTTCGGCTATGCTCGCGTGAATTCGGTTGGCGCAGACTTGGCCGGCACTTGGCATACAGGACGATGTGCCAGTCTGCTGGCTCACTCATCGCTGACCTGCAACCAAACCTACTTGTGGAGAAAGTTATGCGACGGATTCCGGCTTTGAGATGTTCGTGGGTGTCGCTCGCCAGCTTTTTACTCGCGGCAGCTGTCTTGCTGCCGGCTGCAAGACTTGAGGCTCAAGCTCCCCAACCCCAGGAATTCAGCCAGAATGTGAAGGAAGTCTACTTTCCATTCAACGTGTATAGCAAAGTCATTGATGCGGCGGTGCTCGATCGCGATGCGGACTGGCTCAAGCAGCACTCTGATGCGCATTTTTGGATCGAGGGTTACGCCGACATTCGCGGAGACATCTTCTACAACCTGGTGCTCTCCTACCGGCGCGCTCAGTTTGTGAAGAACTCGTTGATGAGTCGTGGAGTGAGCGAGTCGCAGATTGGCTTTGCCACGGGATGGGGCAAGCTTTACCCGGTGTGTGCGCAGGACGACTCGGACTGTTTCCAGAAGAACCGTCGTGTGGACATGGTGCTTCCCGAATTGTTGATGTAATCGCGGCGGCTCACGGGGAATTCAACTCCGAGTTGGGCAGAGTGTGTCGTGCCTGGCGTCCTGATCTGGCTTAACTTGACTGCATTGTCTCGTTTGCTGGCGCGAACCCGCGCGCGCACCGTAGACTTTTACCCTAAAAGTGGCAGGGGACTCTGCGGCCAGAAGGTCTATCGACGTAACCTGTTTCCGGGTAAGGACTTACAGTAACTATTACAAAATAATGTCACTGCCGACTTGTGACGTACGTCACAACCAGTAGTGAGAAATGTCCGCAGAGCCTCCCCTCCTCCTCCCTTAAAGTTTTGCCCGCAAGCCCATTACAGGTGGGACTCAACACAAACCCGTCCCGGTGACACCAGGCATTCCCATCTGGCAAGCGAAATGGGCCTATCTTCGGAGGCAAAATGCGAGTACGTGTTTGGTCATCGGTACTGTCCTTGGTCGTCATCACTTGTCTCTTGTTTCCAGCGGTGCTTTTCGCCGCGGATGCGAGTGCTGCGACCGCCGTGGATCCGAATAATGCGGCTGCCAGTGCCGCGCCGACGAACAGCGGCGCCAGTGCGGGCCCAGGATCCGTCATCAATCCAAGCTTGGTTGACCTGCTGGTCAAGAAAGGCATTCTGACCACCACGGAAGCCAACAGTCTGCGCAACGTGTCCGGATCCGCCGGGATGGAACAGTTGCTGCTGTTGCTTAAAGCAAAGGGCGTCGTCAATGACTCGGAAGCGGCCGAGCTGAAAAATGCAACTGCGGAAGCGGAGACGATGCACTCGCTGGTGGATACCGAATCGGGTCCGTTGCAGAGTGCTAGCCTGGTCACAGGTCAGGCGGCGCAGGCCAAACCTGCCGAGACCGGACCGACCGTCATTCCGGCCATCGCGCCGGTACGAGTGCTGGCTCTTGACGCGCCGAACAAAGATGGCCTGAAACCTGCCATCACGTTAGGAGCAGTACGAGTACTGCCATATGGCTTCATCAAGGCCACGATGGCGTACGATTCAAGTTCGCCCCGTGGAGATGACTTCCCGCCACCCGGCTTCCTCAACCCCGACACCGGACCTAATCCCAACGCGGAATTCCATCTCAAGGCTCGGCAAACCAGGATGGGAAGCAGATTTGAGTGGCCTGACATCTCGAAAAACGTGACGGTCACCGGACAGATCGAGGCCGATTACGAGGGCAACTTCAGCCGCGTTGACAACCGCAACGTCTCGACCATTCGCAGCAATGCGGTGCAGTTGCGTCTGGCCTATGGACGCATTGACTGGAACGTGAGGCCAAACACGGACATCTTCTTCGAGGCCGGGCAAGACTGGACAATCTTCGGCTCCAGCGCCCTTATGAACCTGTTTGAGACGACGTTCTTCGGCGCTTACTGGGGCAACCTGTACGAGCGCGCTCCACAGATGCGACTCGGCTTCGTGCAAAAACTTGGTGGCTCCCGTAATTGGAAGCTCTCGCCTGAGTTTGCAATCATGACCCCGGCCGAAGGCCTCCCACCGGCAGACAATATCCAGTGCACCGTGACCGCACTGGGTACACCCACAACTTGCACCGAGGTCGGCGGGCTGGGATTGGCCAACCAGTTGGGATACGGCGAGCGCCAGGGTTCAGACGCGGCGCGTCCGACGCTGGAATCCAGAGTGGTCCTGCAATTCCAACTCGACAAAGCCCCCGGCGTGGTTCCGGCGCAGATCCTCTGGAGCGGATTCTATGCAGCGCGCCAGGCGACGGTGCTGGCATCTGCGGTGCCTGAAGCGTTCAAGAGCGCCTTTCCAAGGGGCGTTGACGCCAACAGTAACGGATACGGCAATCAGGTGGCAATCTCACTCCCGACCCGCTGGGCGACGGTTGTGGCGAGCGGTTATTACGGCGCTGACCTGCGGTTCTTCTTTGCCGGCCAACTCCAATCCAACTACAACCAGGCTTTGGGTCTGACTGGGACAGCCAAAGGCTTGTCAGTTGATAATTCGTCGACGGTGGTCTTTGGGCTGAACTCGGCCGGACAACCTGTCGTTGCACCTCAACTGCCAGTGCGAGGCTACGGTGGATTCGTCCAAATCGGCTTCCCACTCTCGCGCTGGTTCAACGCCGAGCCGAAAGGCAGAAATGCCGGCTGGCAAGCGTACTTCGAATACGGTCTCGATGCGGATGTTGCCAATGACTTCAGGTTCGCCAAGGGGATTAACGCGACCACCGGCGGCGGGCCCATCAAGAGCTCGATCAAAGCCGTAACCGTGTTCTATAAGATGAATCCCTGGGTGCAGTTCGGCTTTGAAGAGAGTTATTACAACAGCCAGGCTGTTGCAGACACCAAGGGTGTTTGCACCACCAAGATCTCCGGATTGCCAAACTGCACATCGATCGACTGGCGCACGGAGTTCGGACCGGTGTTCACTTTCTAACAACCCAACGTTGAATACAACTGCTTTGACTGCAATGGGCGGCCGCGACCGGGCCGCCCGTTTTTTCTGGCCGCGTACTGCCAGAGGCAAGTTTGTGAGCCCTGATCCACCCCTGCTCATCTTTAAGGTATAGCTTGTTTCAAAAACCCGCTTCCCGGCGAGCCGGGGCTTAAAGCCCGTGCTCAAAGCCGCGATTTTTCGCGGGCCTGAAGAGACTGTGTCGCGACTAAGAATGAAGTCTGGCGGTGGAACAATCCGCCAAAAAAACGCAGGAATCAGCCGCGAAGCGGTGGCGGTGGTTTGAGCCCGGGGCGCAAGCCCCGGGTCAAGTGGAAAATTGAGACGAGCCGCGTAGCGGCGGCACCGGTTGCGACACAGTCTCTGAAGGCCCGCGCTTCCACCGGGAAGATGCTGAACCAGTATTTATGAAACAAGCTTTACGCTCTCTCGTCGGATGCTGATCCGGAAAGGGCACCTTTGTCCCGGAGTTGCGGGTATGAAATGGCTGAAGTTCTTTGCCGCATGCTTGTTTTTATCCGCCTTGGTGCTGGTGGCGCAGCGGATTCCAGCAGGCACCACCTTGCCGGTCATGCTGAACTCGCCGCTCGATACGAAAAAAAACAAACCAGGCGAGAAAGTTTCTGCCCGCATCATGCAGGATATTCCGCTTCCTGACGGAACACGTATCCCTGCCGGAACGGGGATCGTAGGACACATCCTGCAAGTGAACCGCTCGACTGCAACTTCTGGTTCCCGGCTGGTATTGAAATTCGATCAACTCGTGATGCATGGACATTTCATTTCACTCACAACAAGCCTGCGGGTGATCGCTTCCATGATGGATGTTTATGAAGCACAGATTCCCACCAATGCCTGGGACGATTACGGCACCTCCTATAACGATTGGAACACGGTACAAGTGGGGGGCGACGCGGTATATCGGGGCAACGGTCAGGTGATTGCGGCGGACAATCAGGTGCTGGGGAGGGCGACTATCGGCGGCGACGTGACGGCGAAATTGACTGCAGTGCCTGATCGAGGATGCCGTGGCGCGATTCATGGAAATGACCGCGCGCAGGCGTTGTGGATTTTCTCGACATCCGCCTGCGGAGCCTATGGATTTCGCGATTTGAAAATCGCCCACGCCGGGAGGAGCGATCCGATAGGCGAAATCGTGCTGGAATCGTCCAGCAATGTACAGGTGAGCGGCGGCAGCGGACTCCTGCTCAGGGTTGATACCCCGGTTCTCCGTTGACCCGCGCAAAATAACGCCAACGCGGCTGTCCCAGGGAATGCCATCCACTGATTTGGCTGAACACTCTGCTACAGTAGCCCTTTCTTGACCTTAGAAGAGGCCGAACGAATGATTTCCGCCCGCTGGTGGCTGGTTGTGGCTTTACTTGTCATCACGGTGTGCCTGCCCGCGAGCGCGCAGATAACAGAGTTCCTGCCGGAGGTTGATGTCTACACCGGTCTCACTCCCCGTTCCCAACTCTGGTTTCAAGCCAAGCAAACTCGGGAAGACGGCGATAAAACGCAAGCGGAGATCGGTCCCAGCTTCAATTTCTATGTCAAACCCGGCGCTAAGCTGAGGACCCTCACAACCTTCGACCTGGACGATTCCAAAAAGCAATGGCTGGTGTTGTCCGTCGGCTATCGCTATCTGCCGGCTGCGGGCGGCCCCTCGGAAAATCGCATTCTGCTGATGGCTACGTCCAACATTCCACTGAAGGCCGGCTTGGCGCTTTTCGACAGAAATCGTCTGGAAATCAACTTCAAGAACGGCAACACCTACTGGCGTTACCGCAACCGGGTCACCTTGCAGCGGACGATTACGATCCGCGACTACCATCCCTCGTTGAACGCCAGCGTCGAGTTTTACTACAACAGCCAGTATGGCAAATGGAGCAACACTTCGATTTATGCGGGTTGTATTTTCCCGCTGGGTAAGAAGACGGAGATCAATCCCTACTACGAACACGCTAACAGCACGGGCGTTCGTCCCAATCAGCAAACCAATGCCTTCGGACTGATCCTTAATCTTTTCTTCCGGCGCAACGAAAAGTAATTGGGAGGATGGGAGAGAGATTCCAAGTCAAGGCAGCGCTTCGTAGTAGCGCTCACCGGCGCAGGAGCGGCACAGGATTTTTTCGTTCTGTCGCACTTCGCGCTGAAAGTTGATGCCTTCGCCGCATTCCGCACAAACGATCCGTTCGCCCTTGTAACCGGGCAATTCCTCAGGTGGAAGCGAGACCTTTACCCACTGCACGCTGAACAAATCGTCAGTCGCCATCTCGCGGTAAGCCAGCATCTGCTGCTGGTTCTTGCTCTCAATCTCGGGATGCATTTGGCGCGCCAGCGCTTTCGAGCTTTCCTTCGCGCAGACCCGTACCGCCCGGCCCGACTCAAGATCGACAAAAGTAGCAGCTACTTTTCCCCAGTCGCGAAACTTGAGGGCACGTTTACCCAGACGGCAACCGGTTACAACTGCAACAGCGTCGGTCGCGCAACGATCAATCTCGACGAAGGTGATGAGGCGCTTGCGGTCTTTGCCGTGGGGATCGTTGATGCCCAGCAACTCGAGTCCGAGCATGGCGAGACGCACACCGAGTATCTGTCCGGCACAGAGATGTCCGTGGGCCACTTCGGCGCCGCGCAACAGCTCGTCAAAGGTCTTCACGTGAGTGCATGCTCCGGACTGTTACTGTTCTTCCGTCGAGGATTCTGGCGCCAAGTCGGCGATGTGGCCGCTTACGGTCACGCTGAACTTCTCGACCGCCTTCGGCAGGAAGGTCACGCGGGCCGGTTGACGGTCCCAGTGGGGCGCGGCACAATCGGCGTCCGGCAAATCTCCGCCACTGGCCTTGCCGAGTTCCTTGCGATACAGCGGTTTCCTGCCACCGATCTGCGCGACCACCGCCAGCACCCGTTCCGCATTGCTGGTGAGGCCGCAATACGCCGCGTAGTCGCGATACCAGCTTACCTCCGAATAGAACGGATCGAAATCGGGCAGCTTGAGCTGTGTGATCTTACCTGAGCTGCGGTCGACCAGCAGCCATCCTCCGCGCTGCCACAGCCACCTGGGCGACTTGCGAGCGTCGTCGGGAAGCGCGTCGTTGATGCGAAATGCACGGCGAACGACAAACACCCTATCGGTGACGTCGTGCGGTTTGCCGGTAGTGAACTCCTTCAGTTTCGAATCGACGTAGAGCGGGCGCACCGTAATGTCCATTGTCTTGTCTTCCGCGGGCCCGATGAATAGCTTGACCTGCTGCGAGCTGCCGAACGCAACCATATGCGGCTTGGAGGCCGCGCTGACGAAGACCGCGGACAGCAAGACAACGACCGTATAAAGCCTGCGCATCTCTAAGGGAAGGCTAATCCTGAGCCGTACAAGCTGCAAGCCATAACCTCGGTGGAACGATTCCGGGTTGCCCTTTAGAGGGTGTGTGAGAACTACGGTTGGTTTGCGACAGTGGAACGAGCGTCCGGAAAACTAGCCCCAAGGGGGCGGTTCAACCTAGCCCAGCACGCAGCCGAAGGCGGAGTGCTGGGTAGAGTGGGAAGTTGATCTGAGCGCCGTAGGGGCGGCACGGTTCTCACACACCCTCTTTGGTCCCTACAAGCCGCCATTGCTTCCACCCTGGAGATTCGCTCTCTTGCAACTGTCATACAATGAACAGGCGCCCGAGTTACTAACGACCAACTTGAATTACAGCATCATCATCCCGGCTTATAACGAGAGCGAACGGCTGAGCACTTCCTTGCCGAAGGTGCTGGACTACATCCATCAGCGGCAACTGCAAGCGGAAGTCATCGTGGTGAACGACGGCTCCAGCGATGATACCGCTGCCGTTGTCCGCCGCTTTGCCGCCACCAACCCTGAAATCCGGTTGCTGGAGAACCCAGGAAATCGAGGCAAAGGTTACAGCGTTCGCAATGGAATGCTGCAGGGCCGCGGCGATGTGATGCTGTTCACCGACGCTGATTTGTCATCGCCGATCTATGAGGCTGGAAAGCTGTTCCATGCGATCGCGCAGGGCGCCGACATAGCCATTGGTTCCCGCTGGCTGCAGGCCGAGCTGCAAACCGAACGTCAGCCGTGGTATCGCCAGGTGTACGGAAGGTTGTTCAATCTGGGTCTTAGAATCGTACTGGGGCTGGGTTATCGCGACACGCAGTGTGGCTTCAAGGCGTTTACCCGGGCGGCGGCACACACCGTTTTTACGCGGCAGCACGTCGAGCGCTGGGGCTTCGATCCCGAGCTGCTGTTTCTGGCCAACAAGTTCAAGCTGCGGACCGTCGAAGTCGCGGTCGAATGGGCGCACGATCACCGCTCCAGGATCAATCCCCTGCGCGACGGGCTCAACATGGGCGTGGAGATGCTGAACGTGCGCTGGAATGAAATGTGGGGACTCTACCAGCAGCCTTCGTTCCACGTGGAAGCGCCCAGCCTGGAGCCGGCATCTCCAACCAGGACAGCGAAATAACCCCGCTTCACGGCACTCGGACGATTTCCTTGCATTTTCATGAGTTATTCACATCCTCACGCAGGGCCCCTGGCAGGTTGCATTCCATGCAAGCGGCAGGTCGGGTAGTGCGGGCCTTCAAGGCCCGCGTTAAGCGGAATCGATGAAAGCCGGCTTCAGCCGCTGAGGTACTTCGCTCCAAACCGGCGAAATACGCAGGTCTCAGCGAAATGGGGGCAGGTACCTCAGGGCCTAAAAGGCCACGGTCTGACCCGTTGGCTGATGCGGCGCTGAAGCCCCGCACTACCCGAACCCGCTTCTTCGATGACTTTTTCAGCAGGGGCCCCCTAGAAAATTTGTAGCCTTCTCCTACCAGGTGCATCTTGTGTTGGGTGCCCAATTTCCTGCGTGCCAGACAGGATGTTGTGCGGTTGGATTTTCGTCGCCATAATGTCCAGATTCTGCATCCCAGTAGCGAGCTGCAATTGATATGCACAGCACAGGCACATCCCGCGAGTTAACGACAACCCAGGTTATCTCCGGGGAAATGTCTCTATTGGACAAATACCTGGCAATACGCCGGACTTCGCTGCACCTCTGTGCGCCGCTCAGCGTCGAGGACCACAGCTTGCAGCCGATGCCCGACGCCAGCCCCGCGAAGTGGCACCTGGCGCATACCACGTGGTTCTTCGAGACCTTTGTTCTCTCCCAATACGTGGAACGGTATCGACCATTCCAGGGAGAGTTTCGCAACCTGTTCAATTCCTATTACAACGCAGTCGGCGACCGTCCCTTGCGCGGGTTGAGGCATGTCCTGTCTCGTCCCGGCTTGGACGAGGTGCATGCCTATCGCGATTACATCGACGAGGCCATGGCACGCATCTTGTCGGATGACCTTGCCCCTGAGGCGCTCGACCTGGTCACCCTCGGCCTGAACCACGAGCAGCAGCATCAGGAATTGATCGTCACGGACGTGAAGAACGGGTTGTGGACGAACCCGCTTCGGCCGGCGTATCGCGCGATGCCTGAGGGCCGGGAAGAGAGTGCCACCGCAAGGCCGTCGCCGTTGAAGTGGCGCAGTTTTGCAGGAGGCGTGTGTGCCATCGGCTTCGAGGGCGATGGCTTCACGTTCGACAACGAGGCCCCACGTCACAGTGTTTATCTGGAACCGTTCCGGCTGGCGTCGCGATTGACAACTAATGCCGAGTACCTGGAGTTCATGCGCGCCGGCGCTTACGACACGGCCGGGTTGTGGCTTTCCGATGGATGGGACTGCGTTCGTAATAACCAATGGAACGCTCCGTTGTACTGGGAACGGCGAGACGGAGATTGGTGGCACTACACCATCGAAGGCATGACGCCGGTACCGATGGACGAGCCGGTCTGCCACGTCAGCTATTACGAGGCCGATGCCTTTGCGCGCTGGGCCGGTGCTCGCCTGGCCACCGAGTTTGAGTGGGAGGTAGCCGCCCAGGCTTGTGCCGTCGCCGGTAATCTATTGGAGACTGGCCGGATCCATCCGCGGGCCACCGACGCAACAGAACCGTTGACGCAGATGTTCGGCGACGTTTGGGAATGGACGGGCAGCGCTTATCTTCCGTATCCCAACTTCAGGCCCGCCGCGGGCGCCGTCGGCGAGTATAACGGCAAGTTCATGTGCAATCAGATGGTGCTGCGCGGCGGCTCGTGCGCCACCCCGCAATCGCACATACGAGCGACCTACCGCAACTTCTTTCCGCCCCATGCGCGCTGGCAATTTATGGGCATCCGGTTAGCGAATGGCAACTAGCAAACAGCTTCAGTTCATCGCCACCGACGCCATGGCCCTCGAAGTACGCGAGGGGCTGAGCGCTACCCCAAAGCGCCTTCCCGCCTGGCTATTTTACGATGAGGCCGGGTCGGAGCTGTTTGAGCAGATCACCGAGCTGCCGGAGTATTACCTGACGCGCACCGAGCGTTCCATCCTGGAGCGATTCGCCAGCGAAATCCTGGGGCAAGCCGGACCATCGCTGACCCTGGTGGAGCTTGGCGCAGGCACCGCAAGCAAGACCCGCATCTTGATTGAAGAGTTACTGCTGCGCCAGAGTCGCACGGTGTTCTATCCCATCGACGTTTCGCCGTCTGCGCTGGATGAGGCCGTGCGGCAGCTCGGGAGACAGTTCCCGAACCTGCGGGTCAATCCCATCGTCGCTGACTACACCGGCGGGGTCCCGGCGCTGAGCCGCATCAGCGGGCGCAAGCTAGTGCTTTACATTGGCTCCAGTATCGGGAACTTCGAACCGCCCGACGCAATACGCATGCTGCGCCGTATCCGGCAGACGCTGCGACCAGGCGACGCTCTGCTGCTGGGAGCCGATTTCGCAAAGAGTCCCAAGATTCTTCTGCCGGCCTACAATGACTCGCAGGGAGTGACCACTGCCTTCAACAAGAACATTCTGGCGCGCTTAAACCGTGAACTGGACGCCGATTTCGATCTCGATCGGTTTCGCCACATTGCCCTGTGGAACCGGCGCCAATTCCGTATGGAGATCTACCTGGAGAGCACGGAGGCCCAGCGCGTATTCATACCAGCGCTGGATATGGACGTCTCACTCGATCCAGGAGAGCGGATTCACACCGAAAACAGTTACAAGTACACCGACGAGATGATCGAATCGATTCTCCGGCAGAGCGGTTTCACCCTGGAGCAAACCTGGTGCGACCACAAAAAGTGGTTTGGCGTGCATCTGGCGCGAGTTTAGCACCACAGCGATGAAAACCATTCAATACATTCAGGCTCTTCTCATGGTGTGCGGGCTGGTCGTAGTCTTACCTCCTCTCCCCGCCCCCGCTCAGCAGAATCGGGGAGGGGCGGCAACCAACCTCCAACAGGCTCCCAAGGAACGTGATGGGCAACACGATTTCGATTTCGAAATTGGTACTTGGGAGATTCATTTATCGCGGCTCCAGGATCGTTTAGTCGGCTCCACAACCTGGGTCAAGTTTGATGGGACTTCAGTCACGCGAAAAGTCTGGGACGGTCGCGCCAACCTGGAGGAATTCGAAACCGATAGCCCAACCGGTCACATCGAGGGTTTGACTCTGCGTGTTTACAATCCGCAAACCCATCAATGGAGCATCTATTGGGCTAACAGCAAGGATCCCGCTTTGGGCCAGCCCATTCAACCTATGGTCGGCGAGTTCAACAATGGACGCGGTGAGTTTTACGATCAGGAATTATGGAAGGGCAGATCCGTCTATGTTCGATTTATTTGGTCGAACATCACCCCGAATTCAGCCCACTTCGAGCAGTCCTATTCAGCCGATGGAGGCAAGACCTGGGAAGTCAACTGGATCACGGATCAGACACGCGTCCAGGATACTTCTGGAAAACCGCAATGAGCATCGCGCCCCGATGAACTCAGGCTCATCTTTGGTACGCCATGCACTTGGCGGCGATGGGGCGGCAGAATCAATCGATCACTCAAGTAAAAGGCTGCCCTCGGCCTAAGTCCTCGGGCCGAGTTTTCCTCGGCCCGTGAACTTGCACTCAGCCGTCAGCCAATAGACGACCCCTAATTCGCCTTCCACTGACATATCACGCCATTGTCTCCAGTCTCGGTGCTAAGGTCGCACTGCCAAGACGGGTTCGGTGCATCCTTCGGCTGGGCGATGCCGTATTTCGCCCCATTATTTATGGGAACCGAGCAGAGACCATTTGGCAGCCCCCAGGTGGCGTAGTTGTAGATGCTGGGCAAATCACTACAAAGTGGCAGCTTCGGCCCCACCGACGGTGCAATGGGAACATCGGTTCCCCCTGGTGCGAAGAGGATTCGGTAGACCGGCGCGTCGAAACTATAGCTTTGGGCGTCACTAGGCCAGCTATAGGCGTGAGGCATTACCCCGTGGACCGTATCGTCGCCAATGCAGACGACCGGCCGTTGCTTGGGGTCCTTCGGGGCACCGCTGATGACATCCTTGCAACGGCCGAAGGGAGGTTGTCCAGCATCGTCCGCCTTGGGCGGATTAAAGCAGTTGTTGGGAAAGCCATACGGAAAAGTGCAGACGTTGCCAGCGCAGGTCTTCTTTTGGATAAACCCTCGGGGCTGGCAGGTGTGATCGGTGTCGCTGCCGGGATTGATCCAGCACGCAAAGTTCAGGTCGCACTCGGAGTCCTTACCCATGGGACACTTTTGCGGGTTGTCCGGGTTTGTCTTCGAGCAAAATACCGTCCAGGCGTAGCAAGTGGGGTCTGTTTTCGGATCGCACTTTGGATCGGGTACGCTCGGAAACTCGTACTTCCCACAATTCGAGAAGCAGCCCACCACCGTGTCGCCCCACTTCTTTCCCTGATACGTGTAATTTTCCGGCATGCCGTTTTTGCCCACGATCACGTACCCGTACGGCCACGACGGATTATGTTTGTTTTCCGGCGTAAGGTCGGAACGCATGAGCCGGGACGAGTTGGGACACAAGTTTGACCCTCGCAAATCCACTCCATGTGCCGCAAGAGGGTAGTTTTTGCTCAACCACCACGGGTCGCACGAGTATTTGTTGTCAGGACCGCCGCCCACTCCCTGGATGTCGACGGTAAGACTCACACCATTTACCGCGCTGATATCGAATCCGTCCGTGTAATAGTCGGGGTGGTTGCTGTCGGGTTTGTAGAACGTCCACTCGGTAATCGTGGTCCCGCCCGGTGGTCCCTTCTTTGCCTTACTGGTGTCGTATACGCCCCCCGAGCCCCCGGTCTCGCACTGGGCTATGCCCAGGCCGTCAGGGTCTTTCGTCCGGGACGCAGTTGGATCATAACGGCAACCGGTCCGGGCCCAGATATTCGGGCCATTGGTACCCTTTCCGTTGGTGTTCTCCCATTCCGGCGGTATGTCGATGGTCAGGATGTAGAGAAGATGGCCCTGTTGGTCAGTGGTGCCGTAGGGCTGCATGACCCAGGTTCCCTCTCGTGGAAGGACCGGAACCTGCTGAGGCCCGGCCGCATTGGTAGCGCCCAGCATCTCCACGCTGGAACAGTTAATCAACTGCACCACCCGGTGCGACGGAGGCATTACGAGAGGAACGGGAAGTTTGGCCAAATCGCTATGGGAACACGATTGCCCCTGAGCAGGCGCGGTGAACAACAAAGGGAAAACCAAACCGAATGCGCAAGCGCAAAACATTACGCCGGCCAGGTTGGCCAGTCGACGAAGTTGCATGGTACGACTCCTTTCGTTCTCGAAGGGCGAAACCAAACGTGGAGGGCCCGCGACCCTGCGGCCAGGAATTGCTCTTGGGTATAGGCTCGTAGCTGAAGACCCGCGATTATCGAACGAGAAGGGTCGCCTGTCAACCAGATTCTGGTAGTGGTGCCGTTTGATTTCCACAGTCGCAGCAATCCCTCAGTGCTAGGATTATGAGGCCAATCCCAACAAGCATCGAGGCGACAAGAGAACCGATGGCGACTTTTGCGCATTTAATCCAAAGTGCCTCAAGTCTGCCTACCGACGCCTCGGCCTTACAGAGCGCCATATCTGCATTAGAAAGAGATATTAGGACTCTAGAAAGTTCCTCAGTGCCTTGGGAACGAACGTTGCCATGGTTCACCGCTGTAGTTGCGTTCGGGGTTGTGATGGAACTCTGGGTAATCTGGCGTGAACGTCGCGATGAGATGCAGGCGTGGGGGCGTGGCATTGTTCGTCCCCCAGACCGGCCATCTATCAAGAAGTTCATAGTCGAAATCGTTAGCGTCTTACTCATAACGGGCGGTATCGTTGGTGAACTTTGGGCTGGCGTAAGGATCACAAACATCAATGGTTCCCTGCGTAGCAAAGGCGCCGAATTGCGCAGCAAAAGCGACCAACTCGTCGCCCTGCTAAACGTAGAGGCTGGGAACGCGCAACAAGTGGCAGGAAAGGCCAATGAACGGGCCGGTGGGCTAGAAAAAGGGGCCGCGCAATTGCGCAAGGAAGCCGAAGATGAACGAATGGCGCGTTTCGAGTTAGAGGCTAGCGTGGCATGGCGCAGATTA
Source organism: uncultured Acidobacteriaceae bacterium (assembly GCA_963831675.1). Taxonomy (GTDB): domain Bacteria; phylum Acidobacteriota; class Terriglobia; order Terriglobales; family Acidobacteriaceae; genus Bog-257. The sequence continues at coordinate 26,874 of CAWHRM010000023.1, read as the reverse complement.
ACAAATGGACAGCAATCGGAGATTAAAGCAAATATTTGGCTTTTTGCCGGGGAACACGCTGGTCTGTGGTACGACGCCGGGAACGCTGAAGCTGTGCTATTCGCCACAGATATTGAAAAGGCGCTGTTAGCGGCAAGATGGGAAGCCGCTCCTCCGAGATTCTTCATGGGGGGCCCCATAGCAGGAGGGCCGCTGCCAACTGGAGTTACTATTTCAGCGACGAGTGACAAGCGCAGTCGCAACGCATCCGAAGCACTACAAAAGGTACTCTGCTCTCTTGGTTTCGATGCGATACTTGAGAAGAACGCAATAAAAAACCCATCACCGCAGGTTTCAATCTCCGTTAATCCGAGACCGCAAGGGCCGCAGGGAGAAGCAAAGCTCCGTGCTGAGGCCAAGAAAAGGCAGAAGGAAAACACGCAGACCGCCAAGCGGTGAGCCTGTGGATGCGAAACGGCACCACTACCCCCGGTTTCTGGACACGAGATTTTGACTTAGATGATGTGGACGTGCATGTGAATCTGGCCTAGGATTCTTCTGAAATGGTGATAACCCAAGCCGCCCTCGGTGGTAAACCTTCCCGCTGGATCCGCATTCCCATTTCGGGAATGGTAACCAGTTATTATTACTTTAGTGCTTGACTTTGGTTACTTTAACCTCTACTCTCCAGTTAGCGCGCCACGGCTGCGCCACACTCGCTAACCACGGACCCAGGCGTCGTAGTTTTGTGCCGCCCGCCATGCGGGTTGCGGACTGAGGATGCGAAGCTGACGGGTCACCTCTTCGACCCGGTTCCGGCGTCCAGCCGTTGCATGGCCCATCCCGAGCGGACCACCGTCGGTTGCGACCGCTGCGGAATTCCCGCGCGCATTTCATCACCGAAGACACACTTCCACCACAGAAGCACCGAGACACAGAGGTGCCTGAGAAACTTGATTTCTCCGTGACCTCCGTGTGCCTCCGTGGTGAAACCCGCTCCACACCACGGCTAAGTCCTTGCGGCTCAAGTTTTTGCCTATAACTCCCATGGCTGCAAGTATTTAGCGGCAAAGATTTTTCCCATCCCTTTGTTTTCAATTATTTGCAGACACAGGGGGGAGGGGGGTGAAGAAAGTGGATAGTGGCCAGTGGTCAGTGGATAGCGGCCGGAGTTGCCGCCTTCTGAATGCTGAATGCTAACCGCTAACGGCTAACGGCTAACGGCCAATGGCTAACTGGCTAACTGCTAATTGCTAATTGCTAACCAACAAGGAGAACCATCATGCGTCATTGTGAACACATCAAACCCGACGGCGAATTCTGCGGCGCGCCCGCTTTGCGCGGCCGCGACTACTGTCACTGGCATCTCACCTGCGTTGCCCGCCGGCTGCGCGCCGAAAAGCAGGAAGCGACCCAGGACCACACGCCTCTGCAGCTGCCGCCTCTGGAGGACGCCAACTCCATTCAGGTGTCGTTGATGATGGTCATCGATGCCATGCTGCGCAACCGCATTTCCCCTAAAATGTCGGGCCAACCGCTGTACGCGCTGCAAATCGCCAGCTCCAACCTGAACCAGGGAGTGGACTTCCGGCCAGGCAAGAAAGTGCAATGCAACCAGTATGACCGCCTGGAAGAAGACTTCGACATTGCCGAACACGCCGCCGAGTTGAAGACCACCGAACTGCCGCCTCCCATGCGTCACGCCGACGTCTGCATGGGTTCGCCCGACGATCCCTGGATCGACCGCTTCGGCGCGGTCCACGACCCTGCCACCGAGCCCCAGGAACCGAACTGGAAGACCGAGGAATACCTGAGCGACACCCTGCTGGCAGCCAGCCAGACCGACGATCCGCAGTGCCGCCGCGACCTGGTGCTGTCCTATCTGCAGTGTGCGCCGGAGGCGCCGCGCAAGCGGGGCGCGCCGCCACCCGCCAGAAGGTTTTGTTCGGAGTGCACAAGCCGCCGGCCGAGAGGGAGGGGGGAGGGGTCGTCAAGGATTGACGCTCCCCGTCCCGAAATGGGAATCCCAACGATGTCTCGGGGGAAAGGTTGCTGAGTAGTTTACAGTGCTGGCCGCTGTTCTGGGGCCTACAGTCCGAGGTCCGCTAGCATTGCAGTGGCGATGGCGTACGGCGAGATTTGGTAGGCGCCATCGCTGATCGCCTGCTTGAGCGGATTCACCCGATCTTGCCGGACATCGGGAAGTTCGTCCAGTTGTTTCCTGAGCCTCTGCACAGCGTCGCTCCACCTGGATGGATGCGCTATATCATTGGCGTTCGGCGGTGCCGGGTTGGTGATGTCTCCGAGCTTCACTCCCGCAGCGGTATCTCTGTTGTGCGCCAGCTTCGGCATGGCCAACGGATTCGAAGTCAATTTTCGCAGTACCCCCGTTCTGCTGGATTGCCCTGCAATTTGAGTGATCGGCAATAGATGAGAAAGCTTTAATCTTTTTTTCGGGGGATCTTTTACTGCTGCAGACTCGATCCTTTCGGCAGCCGCCGCGAATCGAGCGAGGCATCGCGCTCCACCATCGCGCCCTTGGGAACTCGTCCCGCCACAGGATGGTTTGACGGCTCGATGTTGCCAGTTCGGCCGGCGGAGAATCCGCCCAGCGTGACCGGACCTTGCGCCTCGGCATAAACCTGGCCATCGGCGGCGTAAAGTGGCGCCAGCAACAGCGTGCCGCCTTTCAGGTTGGTGGCGTCGCCGATGGACGAAACAGTAACGTCGATTTGGGTTCCAGGATGGGCAAATGGCGGCAGTGACGCGGTAACAAACACGGCTGCAACATTCTTCGCGCCAACTGCCGCGTTCGGAAGCGTCACTCCCATGCTAAGTAGGATGTTGCTCAGCATCTGGCTGCTGAACATCGTTTGTTGCCGGTCGCCGGTACCTGCCAGCCCGACGACCATGCCGTAGCCGACCAATGAATTTCCCGGGGCATGTTCGACTGTGGCCACGTCACGAATCTGCACGTAAGGTTCGCTGGTTTGCCCAAAGGCCGCGAGTGATACCAGCGTCACTATCAGCAGGGGAAGGCACAGATTTTGCGATACAGGTTTCATTAGCGGTTCACCAGCTTGATCGGCAAAGGGGCAGAAACATTGGGCTGAAGGAAAGAGTCATCCATGATCAAGGTGCGAGCGCTTGCATTCGCTACTCCCACGACTTGTGCCGGTGCAGCCTGGTCATGAATTCCCATGGAGAAAGCCTTAGCGCGTTCGCGGCTGCCCATTTTCCCAATTTGCAGCCTTGCGAGAGAAGCTGGCAGCGCTGGCGCGAGGTGCGCTCATCCCCAGCTTCCCAGAGCGGACTCGCCGTTAGATCCTCAAGTTCCCGAAACGATTCCGGGAATTTTCCCCCGGAGATTTCAAGCAGCCGATGGGCAATGAGCACGCTGGCTGCGACAGCGTTATGTTCTCCCGTTCTGCTTGATGGAGTGGCAACCACCGCCGGTAAGTCCGCCGATACACGAACCGACAACGGTGACTTCAGGGCAACAGAACGAACAGGATCCCGGCGGTCCAGATTCAATATGCCTGGCAAACCAAAGAGCAACCCTGCCACATACGACTGCTTCGGATTGGCATCCCCTAAACCCTTGGTCAGTAGTTCTGCAATGCAGGCCCGCTGCACGGCACGCACGTAGAGTTGGCGGAGCTTCGCACTCGTCCCACAGTCGTAACTCGACTCTACTTTGGGTGCACAGTTCACCATTGCCAGCAGGCGATCGCAACCCGCGGCTACCACAGCCAGCGGCAACTGCCAGATCTCGCCCTCGCCGTTACGCTCCAGGTTCGCCACCTGCAACGTCCCAAATGCCAGACCTGGATCCAGCGCAACCACGGAATTGGTCAGCTCCAGGTCGACGGTGCCATCCTGCAGCAAAAGGGTGAGCAGCGCGGCCGAGCGGGTCAGAACTGGAAGGCCAAGAATCGGAAGATCAGGTTGGCAGAGACGGGAATTATGCAGCGCGGCCAAACCACCCGCCCTGCCCAAGCGGTTATCAATTGTGGTCAGTTCGCCTACGCAATCCATGGTCTCTGCCTTCTTTCTTCATCGGCAGCAAAAAACACCCACTTTAACCAATGCTCTCGGGTGCCGAACCGCCAGCCGACGCTGCGACCCGACTTGCGCCCAGCAGGAATCGCTGGCGTTGAGTGGAGGCTTTCCGGCCCCTCGACTTCGATCCGGGTTAGTATCTCTTCCATACACCCGCCGAAGGCTTCGGGGCGCCGGCCAAACATGCTAGAGCGGCGGTATGTGTTTCTTGTGCGTTGTTCAGAGTGGCGCGCAGCCTTGTCACGGCCGCGGAATGGATCTGCGAAACTCGTGATTCTCCTACACCCAACACTGCTCCCACTTCCTTCATGGTTAGCTCTTCCTGGTAATAGAGTGCGAGCACCTGCTGCTCGCGTTGGGGCAACTGGGCTATAGCGTCGGCCAGCAACTGTTTGCGCTCGCCCTGCATGCAGAGAAATAACGGATCCTGGTTGGCGGGTCCGGGAATGGTCTCGCTCAGGTCGGTTTCCTTCCCGTCCTCCAGCGACTCAATCTGCAAACTGCCGACCTCCAACCCGCGAATCTCGTCCCGCATGTGCTGAAAATCGTCCAAGCTCATATCCATGGCTTGCGCCACTTCAGCCTCGGTGGCCGAGCGTCCCAGCTCACTCTGCAATTTCTGCACGGTGGCTTCCAGGCGGCGCGCTTTGCGTCGCAAGTCGCGAGGGCTCCAGTCCATTTCGCGCAGGCTGTCGAGGATGGCGCCGCGGATGCGGAACTTTGCGTAGCAAGAGAAACGCACGTTCTTGGTGGCATCGTACTTGTGCATGGCATCGATCAGTCCCACGATACCGGCATGCACCAGGTCGTCGAATGGTACATGTTGGGGCAGGCGCTCGTGGATGCGGCGGGCTACGTATTTCACCTGTGGCAACTGCTCCAGCAGCAACTGTTCGAAGTCTTCCCCGACCGGTTCACCGAGGTGCTGGCAAGCTTGGGCGGCGGTCATGCTTCCTCCTTATCGAATCAGTCCGTTTTTTATTCATGATGGCGGCGACTTTGCGCGGCAGAGTACGCCGCCTTGCCTTATGAGGACGTGCAAAATGATTGCCGTGCAGATTAGAAGCGGGTAAAACGAGCCACCGAGTTGCCTGCAAAACCCTCTCGATCGTGCGGTTTTGGCGCGCGGTATTGCCCTCGTGGCAACAGTGGAAAGACTGCTGGTGGGACGGAGAATTAGAAGGACTTCATGAGAGAACTTTGAAAATCGTCCTCACAGCATCTCGCCGCAGCCCACGAGGTTGGAGCTGAACCGCACAGGTCCAAGCTGGGGGATTTCAGAACAGCATCACGCTGTTCACAAGCGGCGCGAGGCTTCTTCAGTGAGACATGTACTTAGTAGCCATCCAGGAGACTGGCAAATGAGACACCCGAGGATGGCGTCTCGTCCACCTGATTCAGAAGGCAGCATCGCTGGCAGCGCAGTTCCCTGCTTATGGATCGCAGGCGCGCTCGGAATTGCTTCCTCGCTGGTGTTCGAAAGAAGGCACGGAACGCGTCTCGCCGTGTGGCGATAGATTGTGGTGTGCATGTTGTGAGCCGGGCAACGTGTGCCTACCACTCGTGCACGGCGCTGGCGATTGTGGCCGGTACAGAACCGATCGCGCTCAGGAAAAGTAAGTGCCTGTCACCGCTAGCTGCGAAATCGCACTGCCCGGTAGACCTAAATGCTCAGGACGAATCGGCCCGCCTTCGGCGAGGATGGAGGCGCGTTCAATCACATGCTGTAACTCCCGCACGTTACCCGGCCACGAGTGCTTTTCCAACAGCCGGACAGCTTCCGGAGACAGTGTCCCGGCGGGTTGCCTCCGGCTCGAACTTGCGCAGGAAGTGAAGTGCCAGCGCTTCGATGTCGGTCCGCCGTTGCGACAGCGGAGGCAGCTCGATGGGAAATACCGACACGCGATAGAAGAGGTCTTCACGGAACAGCCTGCGCTCGACCAGCTCAGCGAGCTTGGCATTGCTCGCGGCCAGAACGCGCACATCGACCCGGAAAACATCCGAGCTGCCCAGCCGCTGCACCTCGCCCTGATCGAGAAAGCGCAACAGCTTGGCCTGCATGCCCAGTGGCAGCTCACCGATCTCGTCGAGAAACAACGTCCCGCCGTGAGCGCTATGGAGTCGGCCAATACGGGACTGCACTGCGCCGGTGAAGGCACCGCGTACATACCCAAACAGCTCAGACTCCAGCAGAGCTCTCGGGAATGGCCGCACAGTTGATGACCACGAACTCTTTGTTGGCGCGTGGACTCAGGCGATGAATTGCCTGAGCGACCACTTCCTTGCCCGTGCCGCTCGCTCCGGTGATCAGCACCGGAGTGGTGCGCGGTGCGACCAATCGAGCCATGCGGTAAACCAGATGCATGCAGGGGGACTGCCCGATCATTTCCGGCAAAGGCTCCATGGCAAGGGAAGTGACGTGTGGCGAGTGCGTCAACGTCGCCGGAGCCTCGCGGCGGCCAATCGTTTCAAACAGATTGTGTGCGCCCGCGCTGCGCCACTGCGAAGGCAGCACAGGATGACCGGCTTCATCGAGCAGCAATACGTCGATCCCGGGAAAGCGCCGGTGAATCGTCTGCAATAACTCGTCTGCGTCGAGGTCGGGCAGCTTGCGATCAAGGAACAGCAGTTGGCATTCGCTGCTTTCCAGCTTTCCCAGGGCATCGGCTCCGCCCAGTGCTTCAGTCACTGGGATGCGCGACTGGAGAAGGCTCTGCACAATTTGCCTGCGAGTTCCAGGATTCGGGCTGGCGACGATCACCGCCGAATCGGGGGAGTAAAAGGATTGCACTGAGGTTGTCATAAGAATGTTGTAATCCCCGATCATTAGAATGACCTTAATCGCAGATTAGAAGTTTCTAGGAAATTGAAGAAATCCCGGTTGCTCGACGAGCGTTCATTCTGCGGTGAAAAAGCGCAGTTTGCGCTGCGATTCACTGCGCGATGGGCAGGCTGGCCGTCCAGACGGTTTGTCCGGAAGCAGACTCAACCAATTCCAGATCGCCTCCCAGGGCTCGAAAGGTTCGGCGCGCGATCTCCACCTCGCCAGCCGACACGGACTCGGAGAGGTCATCCGATGGAGCTGCCCAGGACAAACCGTCCGACAGCGCCATTCTAACTTCCACGTGCTGCCCTTGATCTTCTCGACCCCGACGCTGAGGACGGCTTGCGGAGAGCTGCGTTCCAGATACCCCAGCAGATAGAAGAACGACCGGGTCAGCTTAGCCGCATTTCCTCGAATCTGCATGGCTCCGCACTCCACATTGAAACGTCCGCCAGCCGACTCGAAAACGGGGAGCAAATCCTCCTGCAAGGTCTGCAACAGCTGCTGCAGGTCAACCGGCGCGGACATGTCTCCGGGATCGTCGGCGTCGCTCAGTTCGCGCAACAGAAGCAGGCGTTGCCGCAGACGCTCGGCATTCTGCAGTGCGGCCTCCACACTGAAGCGGAACTCCTCAAGCTGTCTGATCGCGGGTGAGCGAAAGCTCCAGCGAGCACTGCAATGCGGTAAGCGGCTGGCTCAGTTGGTGGAAAACGTCGGAGACAAGACTGTACTGCTCGGTGGGATGAGGCGCCGGGCATTCGGCAACAGGGGTCACGTCATCGCCTCAGCATGGCAACTCAATTCGTATCCCACTCCGCGGATGGTATGAATCAGATGCGGCGAGTGTTCTCCATCAACCTTCTTGCGCAGGTAATTGATGTAAACGTCAACAATGTTGGTGGTGGTGTCGAACGACAGGTTCCACACGTGCTCGACGATCATAGCGCGAGTGATACGGTGTCCCGCGTTCCGCATAAGGTATTCGAGCAGGGCAAATTCCTTGGATGTGAGGTCCACGCGCTTGCCGGCTCGCTCCACCTTTCGCTCCACGCGGTCGAGCTCCAAATCCGCAACCCGCAGCACGGTGTCAACCGTGCGCGGACCGCGTCGCAGCAGAGCACGAACCCGAGCCGACAGCTCGGTGAACGAGAACGGCTTGATCAGGCAATCGTCAGCCCCGCTGTCGAGCGACTGCACTCGATCTTCAACCCGGCTGCGTGCCGTGAGAACCAGTACGGGCAGCGACGGCTTCTTCGGCCGGATCGAACTTAGCACGCCAAAGCCATCGAGCTTAGGCAGGTTCAAGTCCAAGACCAGCAGGTCGTAGTCGCTTTCGAGGGCCATGTGCCGCGCCTGTTCGCCGTCGGGCGCCACATCCACCGCGTAGTGCTCCGCTTCCAGTCCCTTACGGACAAAACTGGCCAGAGGAGCGTCGTCTTCCACAACCAGCACACGCATTCCAGCAACTCCTTGGCAGGTAACCTGTCAATGGTTACCTTAATTCTTGTCCTCCAACCGGGCTGCGTCAACAGATGTCGGGCCCTAATAAAGTAATTGGTTCCAAATCGGGAATGACACTATGTGTGGTACGGGTGCTGCGTTCCGCTCCTCAGGATTCGCTGCGAAGAGAGATCATCCCAGATACTCCGGACCGCGCTTCCATCCTGTGATCATGGAATAGAAATTGTTCCATCCATGCAACGCGACCATGATGAGGTGGCCGGGAATGAAAGCCACGAATCCGCACATGGCCACGAAATGCCAGATGCGCGCGAGGTGGAATCCGCCCATTGGCCAAGCCAGCCACCAGAACTGCGCCGGCTTGTAGAGCACCATTCCAGTCACCGTGGACATCACTCCAAAGAAGAGGGTGGAAGTGTAGGCGAGCTTTTGCAGGGGATTGTAAGCCGCGTCAACCGGCGGTTTGGGGCCGAAGAGGAAGTAGTGCCGAGCCATCGGCCAAACGCCTGGAACATCGCGCGGGGTGAACAGCAACTGGCGCCAATGGCCGGTCACAAGCTGATAGATGACGTACATCAGCCCGCTGCCAAGGAAGATCCACATGAAGGTAAAGTGCCACTGCAACGCGCCGCCCAGCCAGCCGCCGATGGTGAACTGCCCAGGAATGTGGATGAAGTCCTCTTGCGGAATCTTCGGGCCGAAGCTGGGGAAGGCGCGAAAGATGCGCAGGCCGCTGCCAATCAGGACGACCACAGCAACCGCATTCAGCCAGTGCGCAACGCGCACAATCCATGGATGCTCGTAGGCCACGGTTTCCCGCTCTGCCGTTTCCGCGGGCTTGATTGCCGCAGCATTCGTCGCCATCGTCGCCCTCACAGTCCGCCATACCAGCTATAGCCCTGATCTTCCCAGTAGCCTCGCTGGCCGGCTTGCAATACGTTGGTCACGCGGATGGTGTCCAGATACTTGGCCTGCTTGTAGCCAAGTTTGGTCGGCATTTGCAGCCGCAGCGGCGCGCCGTGTCCGCGGTCCAGCGGCTTGCCATACATCTCGTAGCAGAACAGCGTCTGCGGATGGAGCACGGTCGCCATGTCAATGGACTCGTAGTATCCGTCCAGGCACGTCACTTCCAGAAAGCGGGCGCTGGTGTCGGCGCCGATGAGGCGCAGGAAATCGGAAGCCCGCGTTCCGCCGAAGTTGCCGATCACGTCCCAGCCTTCGACGCAGACGTGCCGCGTGTTCTGCACGATCTTGGGGAGCGCTTGAACCTGCTCCAGCTTGTATTCTCCCGGATGCTGCACCATTCCCTGCACCGTCAGCGTCCATTTTTCGAGGTCTGCGCCAGGATCGGGAACGTCATAGAAGTTGTAGGGAAAGCGCTCGAAGGGAACGACGTCGCTGTTGGAAAAGGTCTGCGCCAGACGATGGCGTCCAAACAGCTCGCCCGATGCCCAATCGCTGAAGCGGAGACCTTCGTCGAGCAGCGGCTGGCGAAACTTGGGGATGGCGAACGCACCCACAGCCAGAACGGGTACAAGCTTCAGCAGTTCGCGGCGATTCATCCGCTTGCGCTCGGCCGGGTTGACAACCCGAATCGGTTCACCCGCCGGGCCGGCGGTGGGCAGAGGTGCAGGAGCCCTTTCCTCTTGCGCCGGCTCTTGCTGTCCCTGGACCACAAATTCTGGCTGAGCCTGGGGCTCGGATTGCTCTGGCTCGTTCCCGCCCTCGTGCTGTCGCTCTAGGGCCGGTTTATCGTCAGGCATGCATCACCTCTGCTGGAGCGCTACTGATAGGACTCGCGAGTAGAGGGAAAGTTGCAGCGAGTCGCGATCGAAGCCGAAGCAAGTTTGCTGCTGATTCCGCTTCCTTTTGTGCTACGACAGGGATTCAGCGGCAATCGCTGATGGAAGTACGGGGAAATTGCGTCCGATGGATTTTCTAGCAGACGGGAATTTTAAGCCGGGCAGAGGGATCGCTCGATCGGACCACTAGCGTTCTGCCTTGGTGGTCGTGTTATTCCAAGGTGGCGTTTCAGACTTTCAAACCACCGGTTTGGCGGCGGTCTTCACCGGCTTAGGCTCGTCGCTCCATTTCCAACTGAAGAGCTTACCGCCACGGTGCTCGGCGACGATCGCGGTTATTCCCATCACGCCGATGACGAGGAAAATCGCGAAGAAGACAACTGCAATGACGAGGACTGGCATACTGCACCTCTGGCGCCATTGTGCATCGTAGTTGAACCTGCTTCCGTGACGGCTGTCACAGGTGGGTGTGAGGAGTAGCAGACGGCAATTCGTAGTGCAACGAGCGAATGAACCTCGATGCCTGCCCTCGTCGAAACATCGCGACCGTACGTGGAGGAAGGCATTCCGGTCATTTGACATAGGGCGCGACCTGATCCGCTATCTTTGCCTTGTCGCCAACAACCACGATTGTGAACTTGTCTGGCACGACATACTTTCGCGCCATCTCCTGCACTTGCTGCGGTGTCACCGCATATACCTTCTGGACATACGTATCCAGGTATTTGTCGCCGAGTTGATGCAAATCCACAAACTGCAGTTGATTGATTACCCCTTCACGGCTTGAATTGCGAATGACAAACACTCCTGCCATATAGTTCTTGATCCCATCCAGCTCCGCGGTCGATGGCGGTGTGTTTTGCAACCGGTCGATCTCGTAGAGGATTTCCTTGATTGAGGGCCCGGTCACCGCGGTGGTGACATCCGCGACCTCCACCCAATAGCCATCGCGGTAGCGCACCGAGACCTGGCTTCTGGGCGAATAGGTATATCCCTTCTGTTCGCGGATATTCGAAGTAATACGCGAGCCGAAAGAGCCGCCGAGAAGAGCGTTCATCACCTGCAAAGGGATATAGTCTGCATTACTGGGATCAATCGCCGGCAAACCCATATACAGGGTCGATTGCGCCGCTCCGGGGCGGTCTAAGAGGTCGAGCTGCCGTTTTTCGACAGGCTTGGGAATGTCAATGCGCGGGTCCGGCCCGCGCTTCCAATCGGAAAACGCCTTGGTGATCGCTGCCTTGACGGCAGCCGGATCGAACTTCCCGGCCACGTAAATGTGGGTGCGGGCAGCCCCAAAGTTGCTCTCGTAAAATTTCTTTACCTCAGACACATTGAACGAGTTGATCATCAGCTCAGTTGAGAGAATGCGCCCGTACGGATGGTCGGGATAGAGCGCACGCATAAATCGGTCCTGGGCCAGCACACCTGGCTGTGTCATGTCGATGCTCAGCTTGCGCTGCAGATCCTGCTTCAGTCGCGGCACATCCGACTCCGGCAACAGAGGATGCATTACCACGTCGGCCAGCAATGCGACGATCTTGGGCCCGAACTCGGAAAGCACATCGCTGTCGATACGGGTGACGTCCGGTCCTACAGTGACGTTAATCGCGCCGCCCATGGACGCGGCTTGCTGCGCCACCTGCTCTGAAGTCAGCGAGGTTGTGCCTTCCTTGATCAGGCGGCCGGTGAGCTCCGCCAGCCAGACCTGGTCTGCCGACTCGTTCAAGCTTCCGGAGCGCACGGCGACACTGACTTCCACCTTTGGAATCGAGCCAAACTGCGCCATGGTGACCTGCAGGCCGTTGGGCAAGGAGAATTTCTCCAGTTGCGGCAAGTGAAACGGTTTGGGTGGACCGCCCGCCGGTGGTGTCTGTTTCGGCGCAGCACCGCTCTGTCCGACTGCAGCCGACATCGCAAGGGGCAACAGCATTGCCCCGCAAATCAAGTTGACGCAAATATTCCGCATGAGAATTCTGTCCTCAGTTACCGCTCTTCTGCCCGGCTGTGTCGGCCGGCTTGGGCTCCACCACCAGGACGGTGCGGTTCGTAGGCCGCAAGTACTCGGCTGCGGTCTTCTGTATCAGCTCAGGTGTAACTTTCTGGAACTGCGCTTCGATGTCATTGATCCGCGCGGGATCGTTATCAAACAATGCGAAGCTCGCCAGCAGGTCGGCGCGTCCGAAGCCGCTGAAGTCGCCCAGTGAGTCGTAAAAGCTGGAACGCATCTTGATCAGCGCTCGGTCCACCATGGCCTGATCGACCGGCTTTTCGCGCAACGGAGCTATCTGCGACTCCATGGCATTCACAATCTCGTCCGGTTTTACCGTGCTGTCGTGGAACAGGTACGCCGTCCACAACATTGGACCCTGGTAATTGAACATGTTTCCCAACAGATTGATTCCGCCATCCACGCTGTCGGTGTAGCCACGCCGCTTGACCAGTTCGTCATGCAACAGGCTGTTGTCCCCCTGCAGCAACATCTGATCGATCAGCCCCATAGCGTAATACTCGGGCGTATTCCGCTCCGGCATGTGGTACGAGACCGCCAGCGCCGGCCGCTTTGCCAGCGGATCCACCTTCGTCGCCTGACGTTCCTTTTCCTGCTTCGGCTCGGTGATGTCCGGCTGTTTCGGCGAGCGGCACCGATGGAATGCCGCCAAAATACTTTGCGACCATGGCCTTCGCATCGGCTGGCTCGAAATCGCCGACGATGGCCAGTGCAGCGTTGTTCGGCGTGTAGTAGGTCTGGAAGAAGTGCTGCACATCGGGCAACGTTGCCGCGTCAATGTCCTTCAAATCGCCATAGAAGTTGTGCGCGTTGTACCAGTTGGTGTTGGCATATTGTGGCATGTCCAGCCAGGGGAAACCGCCATACGGCGTGTTGATCACATTGACCTTCACTTCGTTGCTGACCACGCCTTTCTGGTTGGTCAGGTTCTCTTCGGTGATGGCCAATCCCCGCATGCGATCGGCTTCCGCCCACAGCATGGTCGCAAGCTTGTTCGCGGGTACGACTTCGAAGTAGTTGGTGAAGTCGAAGCGCGTCGATCCATTCAGCAGGCCGCCATTTTGCTGCACCAGCCGGATCATCTCCATCTTGCCCAGGTTCTGTGATCCCTGGAACATCATGTGCTCGAACAGGTGAGCGAACCCGGTCCGATCGCGGGGCTCAATCCGAAAGCCGATCCGGTAGTAAACACCGATCGCGACGGTTGGTGAAGAGTGGTCGGGCGAGAGCACCACGCGTAGTCCGTTCGGTAGTTTGTAGTACTCCACCGGCACGGTGAATCGGGTTGCGTTCTTGTCCGGCGGCGCTGCGGAGGCGGCAATCGCCGCAACCAAGACATAAGCAAGCGAGAAAAGAAAAGGTCTCACGGGTGTTCCTCTGGAAGGCTGTATTCTAATGCAATTCGAACTTGCATTTTCAGGCGGCTTTCCCAAGAGAAGCCGATTGTGACGAGTTGCTGGGAACTTCGGGCCGTAAAGCAGAAAGCCGATGCGAGACAGTCAAGGCAGCGCCGCAATTTGCGCATCCAGATCGGCCAGTGTCCGGCGCAGGAGCTCGGAATAGCGTTCGTCCGTGCTGTGCTCCAGTTGCTGCAGCACCCGCTTGCGCGAGAGCATCAGGCCGGTTTTCTTATTTCTGGATTGCAGTTCTTCCGCAGAGGCAGCATCTACGTTTCTTGCGGATTCGGATGTCAATTCTTCGATTTGAGCTTCTACAGACTTACTTTCCCATCCACGTGCCATGATTCAATTGTAGCTGATGGATCCAAGGTCAGCGCAGTTAATTCTGGTTGCAAATCTGGAAGTCGCAGGGTCGTTCGCGCTGATGTCATCGTGGACATCGCTGCACTGGTCCACAATCGGCGTGGCGAGAAAGGAGAGCGCCGATGCCCGCTTGCGATCTGTTATTTTCCTTGGTCAAGTCAATGCCATGGACGCCATGTAGAACAGCCGCTACACGGTATACAAATTGCATTCATGCTTTGACCAACTTATGCTGAACCGTGTTTGCACCCTTGAGAAATCTGTGGCGTCACCCTTGTCTGGTTTGCCGATTCCCTTTAGATGAGGCCGTCATGCGCATTCTGCTGGTCGAGGACGAACCCAAAGTTGCCGGGTTCGTCAAACGTGGACTGAGAGGGAACTATGATCGCCGCTTCGGCAGTGAACGAAACTCAATCCGAGAAATACTCTTGTTGACCGATAGAATCTTTAAGCTTGCTTGCACCGCTGTGCTGGCTGCGGCATGCGGACTAGAAGCGCAGGTAACACAAACCTCGCCTCCCCCTCAACCGCTGGGCTCCCCAGGCTCTGGAACTGTGGTGCTAACGCTCGCAGATGCAATCGCAAGGGCAAAATCAAACAGTCCACAATTTCAGGCGGCACTCACGGAGTTGGGATTGGCGCGCGAAGACCGCGTGCAGGCGCGGGCAGCAATGCTGCCGGGCGTAAATTACGCCAGTAGTTTCATTTACACCCAGGCTAACGGCACGCCAACAGGAGTGTTCATCGCCAACAACGGCGTGCACGAATACCTCAGCCAGGGCATCGCTCACGAGGCATTGGGATTCGGTTCCCTGCCCGACTATCAACGAGCCAAAGCCGCGCAGGCCCTGGCAACAGCCAAAGCCGAAATCGCCGCTCGGGGACTGGTGGTCACAGTGGTACAGGCGTTCTACGGACTGCTCGTGGCGCAGGAGAAAACTGTAAGTGCCTCGCAGGCTGCTGGAGAAGCGCAACACTTCCTCGACATCAGCCGGAAGCTTGAGATCGGCGGAGAGGTAGCGCACTCGGATGTGGTTAAGGCACAGATCCAGGCCAACGATCTGCAACGCCAGTTGCAGGACACCAAACTTGCCGAGGAGAATGCTCGACTGGCAGTCGCCGTCCTGGTGTTTCCCAACTTCTTCCAGGATTTCACCCTGGTGAATGACCTGTCGGCCGCGCCCGCGCTTCCTGCGTTGACTGACGTTCAGGAAATGGCCAAGAACAATAATCCGGAGTTGCAAGCCGCGTTCGCCGCGCTCGCCGTAGCCGACAAAGAAGTAACTGTGGCTCGTGCCGGCCATCTTCCGTCGCTCACCGTGGACTGGTTCTATGGAATCGATGCCAACCAATTTGCAACCTATGACCGCAACGGCTTTCGCAACCTCGGCTACGCGGCAGTGGCGAGCGTGAACATCCCCGTATTTAGCTGGGGCGCGACGCAGAGCAAAGTGAAGCAGGCCGAACTGCAACGCCACCAGGCGCAAGTGGAACTTAGTGCGGCCCAACGACAAGCGCTCGCCGACTTGCAATCGTTCTATTCGGAAGCTGAGACGGCCCGCGGACAACTGGATACTCTGAGCAACTCTGCGGACCTGGCGGCCGAGAGCCTGCGGCTGACGAACTTGCGTTATCAGGCGGGTGAGGCCTCCGCCCTGGAAGTGGTGGACGCGCAGAATACGTTGACTGCAGAGCGTAACGCCTATCACGACGGTGAGGCCCGATATCACCTGGCAATCGCGAATTTGCAGACGCTCACGGGAACATTCTGATCATGAAAACGCCCTCTATCCGTAGGAACTCGCTGCTATCCCTCATTGTGGGACTCGGGACGATAATGACTGTCTCATGCTCAAAGAGTGAAAAAGAAACCGAGCCAGTCGTCACCGTGCAGACGGCGGTCGCGGAGCGCGGAAAGATCGAGCAGATCATCACCACCGATGCCATTCTCTTCCCTAAGGACCAGGCGGCAATCACCCCCAAAATCAGTGCGCCGGTGAAGACCTTCTACGTCAATCGCGGCAGCCGGGTGCATCGTGGCGAATTGCTCGCTGTAATGGAAAATCGAGATCTGTCAGCGGCCGAGGTTGAAAGCAAGGGTGTCTACGAACAGGCGCAAGCCGCATACGGACTCGAGACCTCATCCAGCCTTCCCGAGGAGTGGCAAAAGGCAGAATCCGATCTGAAGGCCGCCCGGCAGGAGTACGAGACGCAGCAGAAAATCTACGATAGTCGCAAAATCCTTTACGAACAGGGGGCCTTGCCGCGCAAGGAATTCGACCAGTCGGCGGTGGCGATCATTCAGGCGAAAGCAAGTTATGAGATCGCTCAGCGTCATCTGGCGGCCTTGGAGGCCGCCGGAAAGAAAGACCAAATGAAGCTCGCGAAAGGGCAACTCACGTCGGCGCAGGGAAAATACGAGGGCGCCGCAGCCCAGCTTTCTTACTCCGAGATTCGCAGCCCGATCGATGGCGTGGTGACCGAGCGCCCGCTTTATCCCGGCGAAACGGCCCCCGCAGGGACACCATTGCTCGTCGTCATGGACACCTCATCCGTGACCGCGCGTGCACACATTCCCCAAGCCGCCGCAGCCGCGCTGGAGGTCGGGGACCCTGCAACCATCACAGCGCCAGGCAACATCCAAGTCAACGGCAAGGTTACTCTGATAAGCCCAGCACTCGATCCCAACAGTACGACCGTGGAGGTGTGGGTGGTGGCACCCAATCCCGATGGAGGCCTGCGTCCGGGAACGACGGCAACCGTGCAGATGGTTGCGCGCACGGTGAACGATGCGATTGTCGTGCCTGCATCCGCGTTGCTGAAGACCCCTGACGGTGTCAGCACCGTGATGATTGCCGGGGCCGACGGCAAGGCTCATCAAGTGAGTGTCGAAACCGGCATCCGCCAGGGCGATCGTTTGCAGATAACCAAGGGGCTCACCGAAGGAGAGAAAGTCATTATCACGGGTGCTTATGGCTTGCCTGATAACACCAAGGTGAAGGTCGCGGAGATGACTCCATCGGCTGACTCCGGAAACCCTGACGCAAGCAGGGAAAAGCCTGCGGGCGACAACAAGAACTGAGATGCGCATGCCCTGGAAATCCATGCTCCAGCGTCTGCGCAACAGCGGTCCTGCGGACGACCGCTACTGGTTCACGCGCCACGCCAAGCCACTGGTCTTTCTCATCCTTATTCTGACGATGGCCGGAGCTTATCTCGCATTCACCATTCCCATCTCAGTATTCCCAGCAATGGACTTCCCGCGGGTCCTCATCGGCGTGGACAACGGAGTCATGCCGATTGATCAGATGATGGTCACGATCACTCGCCCGATCGAGGAATCGGTCAATAGTGTTCCCGGACTGAAGACGGTACGCTCCATCACCAGCCGCGGCTCAGCCGAAGTAGACCTCTTCTTCGATTGGAACGTGGACATGGTAACCACGCTGCAACTTGTCGATGCAGCCCTGTCGCGGATTCGCAGCACATTGCCGCCCACCACCAACATCCAGACCCATCGACTGAATTTTGCCAGTTTCCCCATCATTGGTTACAGTCTGACCTCGGATACGGTTCCGCAGACGCAGCTGTGGACCATGGCGACCTACGATCTGAAGCCGCGGCTCAATCGCCTCGACGGCGTGGCATCGGTCCTGGTGCAAGGCGGACAGGAGCCTGAGTTTCACATCACGCCCGATCCAGCCAAGTTGCTGGCGACCAGCGTGACTGTCACCGACATCCTCGATGCGGTCCGCCGGACCAACCTCATCGACTCGCCGGGCTTGCTGCAACAAAACCATCAGCTCTATCTCGGACTGGTGGACGGCCAGGTAAAAGATCCAACGCAACTGGCGCAGATTGTAATCAAGGATACGCAGACGGGAATTCCGGTCCGCATCGGCGATGTGGCGACCGTCGGGCCTGCCGTGAAGCCCGTGTACACGATCGTTACCGCGAATGGCAAGCCCGCGGTCCTGCTCAGCATTAACCGTCAGCCCGACAGCAACACGGTTGCGGTTGCCGATGAAGTGCACGCCGCCGTCGATCAAATTCGCCGCACTCTGCCGCCCGGTATCCAACTCCAGCCCTTCTACGATCAATCGGAGATCGTCAACGAATCCATCAAGAGCGTGCGCGATGCGATCCTGATCGGCCTGGTGCTGGCGTCAATCATCATGGTTCTGTTCCTGCGCGATTGGGGAACTTCGGCGGTCGCCGCGCTGGTCATTCCAGCGACCGTTCTGATCACCTTCATCGCCCTGAAGGTCCTGCATCAGACCTTCAACCTGATGACGCTCGGGGGACTGGCGGCAGCCGTGGGCCTGGTCATCGACGATGCCATTGTGGTAATCGAAAACATCGCCCTGCATCGCGATGCCGGTCAGGGCCCGGTCGAAGCGATCCAAAGCGCGCTGAAGGAAATCACTATTCCACTGGTCGGTTCTACGATCACGCCCATCGTCGTCTTTCTACCATTGATCGCCATCGCGGGGGTGACGGGCGTGTTCTTTCGCGCGCTGGCCATCACGGTCAGCGTGTCGCTGCTTACATCACTCGGGCTTGCTCTAACGTGGACGCCTACGTTGAGCCAGTATTTCATTCGTCAGAACAATGCCAACGCAGCATCGCGCAACGATCTCAACGACGCGGACAAGTTGCTGGCAGCGGAAGAAGCTGCTCTCAGCGGCCGTTTCCGCCGAGTGATTGACTTCTACGACCGCTGGCTGCGGTTCGCGCTCGAACGCCCAAAGTGGATTGCGCTCTTCAGCGTGGCGCTGATCGTCGCCTCTTTCTTTTGCTACAAGGCGCTGGGGACAGACCTGCTGCCGGAGATGGACGAGGGAGGATTCATTCTCGACTACTTCACTCCCGCCGGTACATCGCTCGAGGAAAGCAACCGCCTGCTCAACCACGTCGAACAGATACTCCAGCACGTTCCCGAAATCGACAGCTTCTCGCGGCGCACTGGCCTGGAGCTGGGCCTCGCCGCCGTTACCGAAGCGAACCGGGGCGACTTTGCGGTGAAACTGAAAAGTAAGCGCAACCGTAGCGTGGAGGAGATCATGGAAGAGCTGCGGGCCACCATCAAGCAGCAGGAACCGGCGCTGGAGGTGGAGTTCGTGCAAGTCTTGCAGGACATGATCGGCGATCTGTCAAACGCGCCCGAGCCAATCCAGATCAAGCTGTTCTCGCCTGACGCCGCGCTCCTCAGTCACTGGGCGCCGCGAATCGGCGACGCCATCGAGAAAGTGCCGGGCGTGGTGGACATTCGGAACGGCATCGAAAATACCATCAGCGGACCGGCGATTGTATTCCAGGTGAATCCGGCTGTGGTCGCACGCGCAGGCTTCACCCCCGAGGAGGTCGCCGTTGACGCCTCTGCCATTCTTGAGGGCGAGCCGGCGGCCACCCCTGTCATTGCGCAGGACATTCCTTACACGATTCGCGTGCGCTACCCCGACGCGAATCGCAGCTCGCTGGACGCCATGAGCAATACGCTGCTGAACAGTGCAAACGGGCGCACGGCGACGCTGGGAGCAATGGCCAACGTCACTCAGTTGCCGGGGCAAACAGAGATTCGCCGCGAGGACCTCCAGCGCGATGTGGCTGTAACCGCGCGGCTGGAAGGACGTGACCTGGGCAGCGGCGTAGCTGCCGTGCAGAAGAAGGTCAACGACTTGCACTTGCCGTCCTCTATCCGCGTCATCTACGGCGGGACCTATGCCGAGCAGCAACAATCGTTCCATGACCTGCTGTTGGTACTGGTGCTGGCGATTTTGCTGGTCTTCCTGGTGTTGCTGTTCGAATTTCGCACGCTGGCTGCGCCAGTGGCGATTCTGGCTTCGGCTCTGCTCTCGACGTCTGGCGTATTTCTTGCACTGCTGATTACGGGCATTACCTTTAATATTGCGTCATTCATGGGACTGATCATGGTGATCGGCATCGTCGCAAAGAACGGTATCCTGCTGCTCGACGCCGATCAGAAGTTCCGCCGGGCGGGACTCTCAGCATACGATGCGATGATCCAGGCGGGCCGACGCCGGCTTCGTCCCATCCTCATGACAGCTCTGGCTGCCGCTGCAGGGATGCTGCCTCTGGCACTGGCCATCGGCGCCGGCTCGCAAATGCTGCAACCCCTCGCTATCGCCGTGATCGGAGGCATCGCGATTTCTATGGTGCTGTCGCTCATCATCACCCCCGCGGTTCACTACTACCTCAATCATGAGGGCACATAAATTTCGCCAGGCATGTCGATTTTGAGTCGGTCCGAACGTCGGTACAATTAGGACCACCCGCACCGCGGGTAGGAAGGAGTGAGGATGAGCAAGGTACGAGTATTGGTCGGCACACGCAAGGGCGCATTTGTGCTGGAGTCGGACGGAAAGCGCGAACGGTGGGACATCAGCGGTCCCCATTTTGCAGGCTGGGAGATTTACCACATGAAGGGTTCACCTGCTGACCCGAACCGGGTGTATGCCTCCCAGTCCAGCGGCTGGTTTGGACAGGTCATCCAGCGCTCAAGCGACGGCGGCAAGACTTGGGAAATACCTGGGGGCGGACCGCTGCCCGGGCCAGGCGGGGCGCCAGCGGGCGCAAGCAACAAGTTCGTATACGACACTTCTCCGGAAACCGGCAAGACGCTCACCACGCATCAGTGGTACGACGGCACTCAGCATCCCTGGGAGTTCAAGCGGGTCTGGCATCTCGAGCCGTCCCTAACCGATCCGGACACGGTTTACGCCGGAGTGGAGGATGCTGCGCTCTTCCGTTCAACCGACGCCGGCAAGTCGTGGCAGGAACTGCCAGGACTCCGTGGCCACGGCTCAGGACCGCGCTGGCAGCCTGGCGCCGGCGGGTTGTGCCTGCACACCATCATTCTGGATCCCAGCAATCCACGCCGGATCTTCATCGCTATCTCGGCAGCGGGGGCTTTCCGCACCGACGACGGTGGCCAGACCTGGAAGCCGATCAACCAGGGACTGCGGTCTCCGTACATTCCCGACCCGACAGCCGAGATCGGCCACTGTGTCCACCATATCGCCATGCACGGCTCGCGTCCCGGCGTGCTGTTCATGCAGAAGCACTGGGACGTGATGCGCAGTGACGACGCCGGAGATTCGTGGCACGAGGTCAGCGGAAACCTGCCGACTGACTTTGGGTTCGCGATCGACGTGCATGCGCACGAGCCGGAGACCATCTATGTCGTCCCTATCAAGAGCGATGGGGAGCACTATGTGATGGAAGGCAAGCTCCGCGTTTACCGCAGCCGAACCGGCGGAAATGAATGGGAAGCCCTGACGAAAGGACTTCCGCAGAGCGACTGTTACGTCAATGTGCTGCGCGACGCGATGGCCGTGGATTCGCTCGATTCCTGTGGCGTCTATTTTGGCACCACCGGCGGGCAAGTTTATGCCTCGGCCGACGCCGGAGACAGCTGGGCTCCGATCGTCCGCGACCTTCCGGCCGTGCTTTCTGTGGAGGTCCAGACGCTGCCATGATCCGGATCGAACTGCCAGCGCATCTGCGGACGCTGGCGAAGGTCAACGGCGAGGTGAAGTTGGAAGTCGAGGGTCGGGCAACGCAGCGCTCGGTCCTCGACGCCCTCGAGGCTTGTTATCCGATGTTGCGTGGTACGATTCGCGACCATGTCACGCAAGAGCGCCGGCCATTTTTGCGGTTCTTCGCTTGCGAGGAAGACCTTTCCCATGAATCGCCCGACGCTCCATTGCCCGATTCGGTCGCGTCGGGAGCGGAGCCGCTCTTGATCATCGGAGCCATCGCCGGCGGCTAGAACATCAAGGGAGGCATGCTGGCTGGCGAGTGCTGAATGTACGCGCCACGGGATTTGCGACCCTCTTCTCACGCGACGACCGGCTTCACATCGTCCAGCAGAAAGAACAATCCTTCCGCCCACGTAGGATGGATGTATACCGCTCCCTTCAGCAGGGTGTACGGGACATCAGCGAGCATGAGCGTGTAAAGAACGTGGACGGTTTCGCCTCCATCGCCCGACAAAATCGTCGCGCCGAGAATGCGATCGTTGCTGGCGTCCACAATAATCTTCATCAGACCGGCGGTCTCGTCCCGCTCATAAGCGCGCGCCACAACTGACATCGGCACCGTTCCGATTTTCAGCTTGTATCCTTTGGCCCGCGCTTCCTTCTCGGTCATGCCGGCGCCGCCCAACTGCGGATCGGTGAAGACGCAATACGGAACAATGCGATTGTCCGTTGTGAGGTTCTTGCCTTCAATCAGGTTGGCGTAAACGATCTGGAAATCGTTGTACGAGATGTGAGTGAACGCGGGGCCGCCTTTGACGTCGCCCAAGGCCCAAATGCCAGGCACATTGGTTTCGAGCTTGCTGTTGACCTTGACCGAGCCGTCTTGGTTGGTTGCGATTCCCGCTTTGTCGAGTGCCAGGTCCTCGGTGTTGGGACGCCTTCCGGTTGCAATCAGAAGGTGCGAGCCGGTCATGGTGGATGTGCCGCCAGCCCGCTCGATGGTCAATACCACCTCACTGCCCTGCGGTCGCACCTGCGTTGTGCGCGCGCTGAGCAGAAACTGGATTCCTTCCGCCTCGAGCGCCCTCTGCAGCTCGGCCGCGACTTCGGGATCTTCGCGCGGAACGATCTGGCTGTTGCTCTGGATGATGGTCACACGGCTGCCAAAGCGCGAGAACATCTGCCCGAATTCGAGACCAATGTAGCCGCCGCCGAGAACGACCAAATGCTCCGGCAGCTCCGTCACTTCCATGATGGTTTCGTTGGTGAGGTAGTTGATCGAGTCCAGACCGGGAACCGGTGGAATCAGGGCGCGCCCGCCGGTATTGATGAAGATGCGGGCGCTTTCGATCCGTTCCTCACCGACGTTGATTTGCTTCGGACCGGTGAAATGCGCCACGCCGCGGTACAGGCGCAGGTTCGCGCGCTGCTCGATTCCCTTCAGCTGGCGGTCGCGGCGGCTTTGGACAAGCTGATTTTTCTGGGCAACGATCTTCGCCAGGTCGGCGCTGACCTCGTGGGCCACAACGCCCCAGCGAGCAGCGTTTCGCGCATAGTGCGCCACCTGCGCGCGATGAACCATGGTCTTGGTTGGAGTGCATCCGGTGTTGATACAGGTGCCGCCCAGGTTGCCCTTTTCGATGAGGGCGACGGACCATCCATGGTCGGCCAGAGCATGCGATAGTGGCACCCCAGCCTGCCCACTCCCGATAACAACCGCGTCGTATTTCATGGTTGCGAATCTTCCTCTCAGCGCAAACCAACTTATCGCACGATAAAGTATGCGAGCCCGATTGCGACCAGGTCCTCAGGGATGGCGATGAGGATGTCCTTCACCTTGAGACTGTTCACCAGCCCCTTGCGCGTATAGTAACCGCCGTATGTGCCGATCAGAGCGCCGACTATGCCCAACGCCGCTCCTACCAGCAGCGACTGGCCAGCCGACACGCAAATGCAGGCGCCGGACAACGCTCCCATGATGAGGCGCGCGATCAACTGCATCGGAACCGTTCGCGCCGGGGTCGAGGGCAACTGATCCGTGATGTACTCGACGATTGCCAGCACCGACAAGATCCCCACGGTTACCGCCGATCCCATGAAGGCTAATGAAGTGCCTTCGAGGTGCAGCCAGCCCAGGTGGGCAGCCCAGCTTACAGCGGCCGGCGCGGTCAAGGCGCGCAACCCGGCAACAATTCCTATGCCTAGCGCAAGAGCAACAGGATTCATCTAACGCTACCTCCGACCGCCAAAAGCGGCAGGCATTGGATGCGGGGTTCGTCCGCCAAGTTGCGGTTGAAGGTGCCTTTATCCGGAGATGGCCAACCCCGTCGCACGGTCTCAGAACTAATCAAGCCGTGCCGGCTGCTCTTCAATTCTGCCGACGCCATCACTACTTCGTTACCAACCCCTACCCCTTCCCCCTCTTCTTCAGAATCAACAACTTGACACACAAATGTATGATAAAACCTTGAGCCCCAAAGACTTATAGGTATGCAATAGATTCTAAAGCACTTACCTCCTCGTCCTGGGCGCAGTTCTGAAGGTGCGACTCCGTGCCGTGGATAGGTGACGGAGCACAGTCGATGGGTAAAAGCATGCCGCGGATGGCAGCAGGAGGCTCCACAGACTCGCGGACTCAGACCCTGACACCCAAAACCTCGCACCTGATTTTGTGCCGTACTTCGGCGGGACGCGCCACTCACAAAACGGCGCGCGGGTAAGGGAGAGGATCTCCCGCGTAGGGGTCGACATTTCATTTCATCATTGGCTGGTTACGTCCAGGCGCCTGCTGGATCTTTAGCTCGCTCCTGCGGCTTCAATCAGGACAAGCCCTGAGCAGCCCAGGTCGAGGGAACGCCCCACTCTGGATGCAATCAGAATGGGACTTGCGCCAAAACGCCCAACTCTAATGCCAACATAATGCTTCGCCCCGCGCCGACGCTAGGACGCGACTCACATAGCTGAGTGACACATGGCCAAGAGAGAGGATTCCCGGAGGAGCGGGGTTAGACGAGCATCCGGGCCTTAGTCGGCCGGGGCCCAGGTCTTGTCTGGGTTGTACTCCGACATGGCAGCCGCGAGCTTCTCCGTGTCCTGACCCAGGTCTTTTTCATACACGACGCCGTCCTGATTGACGATGAAGCTCATGACGCCGGAATTGCGGTACTCGGCCGGATAGGCTACGAAGGCGAAGCCGCGGGTGAGCTGGCCATTCACAACGTAGTCGCGCGCGCCACCCTTAGCTGCAGGTCCCTGCCTGGTGAGGATGCGGAAGTAGTAGCCGTGGAAGGGCGCCTGCTGGCCCTGCTTCATCGCGTAGCCCTCGCCGGAAGCGACTACGAGCAGCGGCCCAATTGGACTCGGGGTCTCATTGTCGCTGGTCTTCCAGTAGAGTCCATCCTGCTTGCCCTCAGTACTGATGAACTTCATGGCGTAATGCTTGGTCTTGTCGCCGTCATGGGTCTCCGAGGCGTAATCGTGCTGGGCGTCAACGAGAGTGTAGAGAACTTCGATGGCGTCGTTCTCGTTCCTGCCGATACGGCGATAGAGGATTTCCTTCATGCCGGTTTCGGTGTCGAAATACCAGGCGCCATTGCTGTTCTTGACGACGGGAATGGGCATGGGCCAGTTGTCAGCGCCGATGTAGAGGGTAACGGTCTGGTCCGGCTCCATCACCACGCGATGCATCTGTTCGTAACGGCGAATGAAGTCCTCTCCCATTTTCTTGTCGGCGACCTCGTCTCCAGTGTGGAGGATGGGACCGGAGTTGGAACCGAGGATCGCAGCTCACGGCCTGGTTGTCATTGGACTTCACCGCGTTGTAAAGGGCCAGCACGGCGTCGCCGGGAGAATTGAAGGTCTTCTCGTTGCCCTGCTGGCCCAACAGGTATGGAGTCATCAGCAGAAACAACAGGCTCACGGCACCTATCGCCAGCGGCGTCCGGGAAGTAACCACTCGGGAAGATTGCGCGATGAATTTCACAGTACGTGTTCTCCTTGATTTCAGTCCTGCGCCCCAGGGCTAGGCTGTACGCTTTAACTACCTGCGGCGGCCGCCTCCTCCTCCGCCACCACGCGCCCCGCCTCCGCCAGCGCGGGCCCCGCCGCCGCCGCCTCCGCCCCCGGCGCGCTGCTCGCCGCCGCCGCCGCGGTTACCTGCCAGGCTTTGTTGGCCGCGCGCGCTGTTGGTTCGAGCACTGCCGCCCTGACCATAGTCGCCGAAGGCGCTGTTGCCGCCGCCACGGTTACCTTGTTGGCCGTAGCCGCGCTGTGGTTGCCGCTGATTTTGATTCATATTGTTGGCACGCCCCTGATTCTGGTTGAGGCCCGCGCGGTTTTGCTGCTGACCCGCGCGGTTTTGCTGCTGGTTAAGTCCGCCTCGATTTTGCTGATTGAAGTTGGGCTGGCCGCCACCGCGTTGCTGCGCCAGATTCTGCGCATTGTCATTTCTGAATTGCTTCTGATTAAGGTTCTGATTGAAGTGCGGCTCGTTGTTGCTGTTGAAATTGTTGGCGCGGTTGTTGCGGTTTAGATTGTTGGCGTTGACGTTGTTCCGGTTAATGTTGTTGGCGTTAATGTTATTGCGATTGATATTGTTGGCATTGATGTTGTTGTAGTTGACGTTATTGCGGTTGTAATAGTTATTTCGGTTGGCGAAGGTATTCGAGTTGGAGATGTAGGTATTGTGGTTGTAAACCACGGTGGAATTGTTCCAGCCACAGCCCCAAGAGTTATACCCCCATCCGCAACATCCCCCTCCTCCGCTGATGGCGGCGCCAACGGCCATGCCAACCCCAAAGGAGATGAGGCCCGTGGCGACCATGGCTCCGGTGGAGTAACCGGGATACGCCGCCACCGGAGCTCCATAGACTACGGTTGGGTTGTAGGTGGGCACATACACCACCTCCGGCTGCGCCGGTTGGATGATGATGGTCTGCGGCGGAGGCTGCACGATCGTGGTCTGGGTTTCGCCCGACGACGCCGGAGCCGGCGCCGCGCTTCCCGGCGCCTGGTTTTGCACGCTGACGTTCTGCTGCTGCGTGCTCTTCAGATTACCGGCCTGGTAGGCGCGCTGGCGCATGACTTGTACGGCGTTCATCACGCTCTGCGGAATGTTGTAGTAGGCGTCGCCCAGGGCGGAGGTCCACGACAGGTTGGTGGCCATCTGGTTCAGCACGTCAGGAAACTGGGTCAATCCCTTGACGCTGTTATCCCAGGACTGCTGATTGGCCGCCTCCGTGAGCTGCTGGCCCTTGAGGCTGGAATTCTGCTGCAGCCACTGATAGGCAGCGTTGACCTGGTCCGGAAAAGTTGAGGCCGCCAGAACCATAGCCACTAGATTGTCGGGAAACAGAGCAATGGGAGCGACGAGCTGGTAAAGCTGGTCCGCCGTAGGCGTTGCATACGTCGTTGGGGGCGCCTGTCCCTGCTGGGCCTGGCCAGACTGCTGGGCCTGGCCGGACTGCGCCTG
>CAWHRM010000022.1:0-177258 GCA_963831675.1 uncultured Acidobacteriaceae bacterium | reverse complement strand
GCGCTGTCTGCCCGCTGCGTCGGTGTCAGGTGGTTGGTGACCATCAGCGCCACGGACTCCGGGGAGAGCACACCGGCGCCGCCCGCGACGAGCATGCGCTGGAAGGCGAGGAGGTCGTCGACGGTCGAGACCAGGCCGCCCGCACCCGAGCAGAAGGGGGGTGCTGTGTTCCACTGGCCGTCCGGCGGGTCGGTGACCACGAGCCCGGACCCGTCGGGCCGGTACGCGGTTGTGAAGCGGTCGAGCTCGGCCGCTGGCACGTGGAATCCGGTGTCGCGCATGGCGAGCGGGCCGAAGATGCGCTCGGCGAGAACTCGCCGAGGGCGCTGCCGTGGCGGCGGGCGACCAGCACGCCCAGCAGGTCGGCCTGGGTCGTAGAGCGAGGCGTTGCCGTGCTCGCGCAGCAACTGGATGCGGCGAGGAACGCGCATCGACTTGGCGCGGTGGGGCCTGCCCCTGCGGCGCGGGCGGGCCCTGCCGCAACTCGCTGAACAGCAGTCCTACCGCGGGCAACGAGAAGTCGTCGGGGAAGCCGTGGCCGTTGCGGAACGTCAGCAGGTCGCGCACGGTGATCGCCCGGCGCGCGGGCACCACGTCGTCGACCGGCGACTGCGGGGTGCGCACGACCATCGGCGACGCCAACTCGGAAGCCAGCGCGCCACCGGATCGTCCAGCCCGAGCGTGCGGTCGTCGACGAGCACCATCGCGGCGGCGGCGGTGATCGGCTTGGTGACCGAAGCTATCCGGAAGATGGTGTCGCGGGTCATGGGCGGTCCGTCGATGCTGCGGGCGCCGACGACGGCGAACTCCACGTCGTCTCCCGTGGCGACCGCGGCCACCGCTCCGGGGAGCGTTCCGGCCCGCACGTGCCGGTCGAGCCGCTCTGTCAACGCGTTCATCGCCACCTCACTCATCGGATATCGGTGAGACCGGCGACGACCCGCCGACTCATCGGTGCCCGGAGTGTTGGCAGAGTATTGACGGCACGTCCACGCGCGACTTCGATCGGTGATCCGCCGGAGGACCGAGACCGCACAGGAGCGTCATGGCTGGCCGACAGGACCCCACGCCCTGTGCCGGGCCCTGCGGCATACGCCCGGCGCGCGACTCGGACGCCCATCTGAGCCAGGCGGCGATCGTCCTCTCGCTGGGCGCGGCGGCCGCGGGCGACGCGGCACGGGTCGACCGCCCCACCGACATCGGGCTCCCCGCCGACCTCACCCCGCTCGGCCGTCCGGAGCCGATCCCGCTCGACGAGGCGGTGGCGCCGATGGGCATCACCGCCGAAGAACAGCGGGAACGGCGCGGGCCGTCGGTTCCGGCGAGCACGCGTGCTGCGCTGATGGAGCGCCTCGTGGCCGATCCGAACCCCATCAACGGGGCGGCGCTCGTCGAGCGTGCCTGCGCAGCGACAACCGGCTGGTGCGCACGGCCGCCGCGGTCGCCGCGCTCGACACCACCGGACCCCGCGACGACGTGCGGGACCAGCTCGTCGATGGCGCCTCCCGAGGCCGCGGAATGGCCAAAGGACATCGGCCGGATCGGCCTCAGCCGCGTCGACCCCGGCCATCCGGCGCTGCGCCGTGTCGTCGGCCGTCCGTCGCGGCTGGACGGCGCCGGGCCCTCCCACACCGCCTTCCTCACCCACGGGCACGTTCGCGGCGCTGACGACGTGGTGGCAGCCCGGTGGCGACTTCTACACCTACCTGGACGCGCTCACCCCGCCGTTGCACCTGCACAACCCCAGCTTCAAGTGGAGCGGCCTGTACTCCGACGGCGCACGCAGGCTCGCCGCACAGCAGATGCTCGACTGGGTCGCCGACCAGGGCCTCCACCAACCGGACCTGTTCACCCACAGCCACGGCGGCACGGTGGCGAACCTCGCGACGGGCTCGGCCTGCAGCTCGACCGGCTCGTCCTGCTGAGCTGGCCGGTCCACCCGGAGTGGTTCCCGGACTTCGGCCGCGTGCAGCGGATCATCGACATACTGGTCACCTGGACCTGGTGATCCTCGCCGACGGCGGCGGCCAGACGTTCACCCCGCCGCCAGCCGCGGCGGGCAAGGTGACCTCGCACGTCAACGGCTGGTTCGCGCACAGCGACACACACGACCCTGATTACTGGAACAGGTACGGCCTCGCAGGCGCACTGTGACCGAGTGCGGTGGCCACGAACGTTGCCGGGGTGATCGCGTGATCCAGGCGGCGCCTCGCAAGGCGCCGCCCGAAGCTCATACCGGGCGTCTTCGCGAGGGCGGCAACGCCGCGAGTCGTCGCCTGGGTGCGCGAGGACCCGGTGAACGTTTGTGGGCGCCGCACTAGTGCTCCGCGCCGGACGTTCGCCACATATCTCACGGCCCAGGCGCACGTCAGCGGCGTTGCTGGTCCGGCCGAGTACGCCCGGGACCAGGCGCGGACCAGCGCCTTGCCGACGCACACCTGGATCCGCCGATATACGCAACGAACTTCCGGCGCAGGACACTAGCCTGACGTCATGAGCGCCGCAGGTGCCGCCCGGCTGCTCGTCGCGGGCGCGGCGTGGCGGCACGCCGGTGCCGCGCCTGCAGGCCGGGCGCTGGTCAGCGCACTGGCCGACGGCGACGAGACCGAGCGGGCCGTCGCGGGAATGCAGCTGACCCGCGCGGGCGACCGCTCCGTGCCGCTGCTGGCCGAGGCGCTCCTCGCGGGCACTCCCCCCGACCCCGCCGTCGACGTGCTGGCGAGCATCGGCACCGAAGAGGCCCGAACCGCGCTGCGCCGGGTGGCCACCGCGCCCGGCGTCGACGCCACGAGCAGGGAGTCCGCCACGAGAGCGCTGCGCACGCTCGACGACATCGACCACGGCCATCCCTATGCTCGCCCCGGCTTGCGTCGAGCATGGTCACAGGTATCGCATGGACGCTCGACAGCGGACGACCTTCCGAGAGGAACCTCCATGACGTCCGGCACCGGAGTCGGCACACAAGACCAACTCGTCAGGGCCGGGGTGCGCCGAGCGGGCCGACGCCTCGTCCCCCTGCTGATCTTGCTGTACTTCGTCAACTACCTGGACCGGGTCAACATCGGCTTCGCGGGGCCGAACGGCATGAACGCCGAGTTGGGCCTCTCGGCCACCCTGTTCGGCGTGGCGGCGGGCGTGTTCTTCATCGGGTACCTCCTGCTCGAGGTGCCGAGCAACCTGATGCTCACCGGTTCGGCGCCCGTCGTTGGATCGCCCGCATCCTCGTGACCTGGGAATCGTCGCGACGATCATGGCCTTCGTGCCGAACGCGACCTGGCTCATCGTGCTGCGATTCCTGCTGGGCGTGGCCGAGGCGGGCTTCTTCCCCGGCATCATCCTGTACCTGATGTACTGGTTCCCTGCCGGTCAGCGCGCCCGGATGACCGCCTATTTCATGACCGCGATCCCGATCTCGACAGCGGTCGGCGCGGTGCTCTCCACCCTGAATCATCCAGCATGGCGACGGGCTGTTCGGCCTGTCGGGGTGGCGGGTGATGTTCCTGATCGAGGGCATCCCTCGGTGCTGCTGGCCGTCGTCGTCTGGTTCCTGCTGACCGACCGGCCGTCCGCGGCGGGATGGATGCCGCAGGCCGAGCGCGAGGCGCTGGAGGATCAGCTGGCAACCGAAGCGAAAGAGGTCTCCCAAGCCAGCCCGACGTCGGTGCTCGGGGCGCCGCGCAGCCCGCGCGTGCTCGCGCTGTCCTGGGTGTACTTCGGGGTGGTATACGGGCTCTACGCGCTCGGCTTCTTTCTCCCGACGATCATCAAGGGCTTCGCCGCCCAGTACGGCACCCACTTCTCCACGGTGCAACAGGGCGTGATCACCGCGGTCCCTTACGTGATCGGGTTGGTCGTGATGGTCGTCTGGACCCACCGCGCGGCGAGCCCGACGGTCCGGGTGGCCGTGCCCGCGCTGCTCGGCGGCATCGCGATCCCGGTGGCCCTCTACCTGTCGAACCCGTGGCTCGCGATGGTCGCGGTCACGATCTGCGCGTGCGGCGTGCTCGCTGCGCTGCCCGGCTTCGGGCGCTCCCCACGGCCTACCTGACCGGCGCCGCGGCCGCGGCAGGCATCGGGCTCATGTGGACGATGGGGTTCAACGACGCGCCCAGCATCTTCGCCGTCGGGATCGCCCAGCCGGTTGGCCATCCACGCGTGTGCCGACTCATGTACGCAGATGGCAAACAGCAGGACGATAATCTCGAAGAAGACGTTGACAGGATTAACGTGACCAAACATTACAGTTAGTATTCGATACTACCATGCTGAAATGTCGCATCGAAGAGCGGGCTGAAGCCGTGTCTCTTCAAGAGTCGGAGGCCATCGGCCTCTCGGATGGTCCAGACTATTTCTGTATCAACTCTACTCGACCAGCCTCTACCACGGCGCTGTCAATTCGCAACGGGAGCTTGAAGGCGCTGGCGACTCCGACGTGAGGATATTTCGGTGTGAGGTAGTGCTGGGCGAAGAACTGCAACGCTATCTGCGGCAGCTCAATGCCGTCGAGGTAGGCTGACTGCACGCGAATGGTAGCACGTACCTGCGGAGCCGCCAGCCTGAGCAACGATGTGGATGTCGTGCGATCCGCTAAACAAACTCAGGAGCGGGTTGGTCGATCCTTTGCCCTCCATGATGGCCTCGAAGTCAACCTGTGCGTGTCCATCGATCACTCCTGGCTGCGAGGTGAGATGGACGTTGCTGACGCCCTTGGGTAGCTTCACGCCGCCCTCGTTGAAGTAGGCGTTGGCCTCGCGCTCGGTCAGTTGGATGGGTTTGGGATCGGGATCGGGCTTCGCCGCGTTGTGTCGCAGGTATTCGAGCTTCTGCTGCATGGCCCGGAATTCTGGACTGTGGGCGCCATGCTGAGACGGTTGGGCAGGCCCGAACATTGCCGCTATCAAAAACAGGACAGCGGACAGGCTCATCGCAGCGCGGCCTCTGCGGATGGGGGCGAGGGCACGGTTTCCACGCGCGGCTTGTCGAGGGGGCCAGAGATGGCATAGGCCTGCCCGGCGCGTTCCAGACGAAGATCCAAATTCCGGTCAAACGATGCAGTGCCCTTCACCGCGTAGCCCATACCGGAGGATTGCAGCTTGCAATCTGTCAATGTCAAAGTTGCGTTCTGCAGGGTCACCGATCCGGCGAACTCCGAGAAGGTGACGGGAGCGCCGCGGCTATCGAGCGTGACATGGCGCAAAGAACCACCGTCCCAAGTAAAGACGGCGGAACCGGTGGCTGAAGTGCGCAAAGCGGCGGCGGTCAGGCCAGCCATGGCCAGACTGTATTTGGCGTCCATCGTGCCAGTGGCCCAGTTGTCATGCATGAGGGTGGCAAGCTGTGCCATCGTCACGCGCGCGAGATTGCCGGAGCCGGCGAACCTCGGCGGCGACACGGTGAAATCGGCAGTCCAGGTTCCGGTGTGGTGTCCGCCCAGCAGGTCGCCGCGAAGGTCGCTGACCCGCAGTTTGCCAGCGTCGAGCTCAGCCGCGCCGCTGACGTTATTGGCGAGGGCCGCTCCCAACTCCAGCCGTGCCGCCGTGAAATGGCCGCTGGCACGGAGCTTCAACAGGGCGTCCTCGCGGCGCTGCCAGGGAGCCAGCAAGCGGTACCAGGGCTGCGAGCGAAAACTGGGATTAACCAGACGATTCAAGCGAGCCAGCGAAGCGTCGTTGGTGTGGGCGTCGAAGTGCACAATGCAAGTTTCCGGCGCGGTGCAATGCACGGGAAAACTGGCCGATCCGCTGATCTCGGGACCCTGGGTGAAGGCTGCGTCGAAGGCAGTCACATTCACCGCCTGATTAGCCAGCGTGGCGGTAGCGGAAGCGATTTGCAGAGGCTCGGAAACGCCTTGCAATTCAGCCGTAGCGTTGCGCAACTGGACTTTGCCGGACGGCACCGGGGGCGCGAAGCCGACCCATGTTCCGGCAACCTCGAAGTCGATTTGCGCTGGCCCCGCGAGACCCACACCCGGCGTACCGACGCCCAGAGCTTTGCCCAGGTTCAAAAGCCTCGCCAATTCGGCCTCCCCGTTCAGGGTTACGCGGTAGTGCTCACGGTCAAACGCGGCACTGGCGGTTGCCGGTGACGACGCTCCCAAAGAAAGCGGAAACGGTTTCACCACCAGGCTGGGTTCCGTATTGGTGGCGGGTGGCGGAGCTTTACGACGCGGAGCGCTTGCGTTTGGGAGTCGAAGGAATCGCGCTGGGAACCACGAACTGCACCTCTCCGACTTCCAAATCCTGTTTCAGCACCTGGGCGTGAAGGGCGAGTTGCTGGCAGCGTCCACCGCCGCTCCACTCGGGTACTCCACCGGGCAGCTTGCGGACGGCGAAGACAGCTTCCACGTCGCCGGTTGCAGTGAGATCGGCCGGAAGGTCTTTCTTGGCATGACGCGCGAGGGCCACCAGGCGTTCCGCTGGGACCTGCTCGGCCGAAATGCCCAAATCGTAGGACTCGCCGAGCCAACCCTGCGCGTTGCCGCGAATCCGTAGAATTCCCGGACCCACAGGCGATTCGCATTGCACGTCACGTAGGGCGCCATCGGGCGAAGAGTAGGTTCCGGTGCAGTGCGCCCTCATTCGTAGGGCTTCGCCGAGAGCAATATCGTAGCGGCGAAAGTCATCCACCTGGGCGTCGACGGTGATGCCCAGAGCCGACGGCGTGCCCGTCAAAATCGCGTTCGAAGCGGCTGTACCGCGCCAGCCGCGGTCGTATCCGTAGATCAACTTGGTGATCTGACCAAGCGGTCCGCCAGTGAGGGTGATTTTGAAGTTGACCGGAGTGTTTCGCAGGGCGTAGCCGCGTTGGAACCGCCCGTCCAGCTTGAGCGTGCCGGTGTCGTTGATGCCGACGTCGGTGCGCATGGGACGGCCCTCCAGCCGTATGCCCCACTGGGTCTCCGACTCCAGCCAGAGCGCGAAATCGGCGTCGGTGAAGGCGAACGCCTTTTTCACCTGTCCCAGTTTGAAGTTGATGCGGCCGGTTGAGGCTTCGACATAGGGAAAGCGAGGACGCGATTCAGGCCGCGTCTTCGTGGTCGGAGCCGAAGCTACCTGCCCGGTCCGTTCGACCAGTTCCTCAAGGTTCCAGTGTCCATCGGAGCGCCGAACCAGGTTCAGACTGGGGCTGTCCAGGTTGAGCGTTCCAATCTCCAGCCGTCCTCGCCACAAGGAGGTCAGGCGAATGTAGGCGGTAACGGTTCCGGCGCGCAGCATCGGTTCGAACACCGTAGCTGGGATCGTCGGCAACCACAAAATTGGACAGCACAAGTCCAGGGCGCGGCAGCAGCTTCAGTTCGATGTTGGAGACGGTGACTTCCCGCCCCAGTGCGCGGCTGATGGCCTCCGCCACCCGGTTGCGGTAACGGTTGACGTTGATGAATGGCGGCACCAGGAGCAATCCCAGCAGGACCACCAGCAGGACCGCCCACATCATCCGCCGAGGCGCGCGGCCTGCCATCAATGCACCACGTGGAACATCCGGGACCAACGTGTCTTGTCGAAGAAGTGAATGACAATGTCGAAGAACCAGCCTATACGATCGCCGAGGCTCTGGCGCTGGTACTCGTCACGAGGCGTGATGAACGACCAATAGACGAACATCGGACGCCCAATCACGTTCTCCCGCGGGACAAAGCCCCAATAACGGCTGTCGAGGCTGACGTCGCGGTTGTCGCCCATGGCGAAGATGCTGCCCGGAGGCACCACCAGGTCGCCATTCTGCAAGTAGGAGGGAAGCTCCATCCTCCAGGCAGGCGTCACGTCGTCATATTCGGTGGCTGGAACGCTGGGAAAGTTATCACGGTAGGCGTTGTAATCGCCTTTGCGGATTCACGTACGGCTCATTGAGGCGTTCGCCATTGCGATACACCACACCATCCTGCAAGTGAATGTGATCGCCCGGAATGCCCATGACGCGTTTGACCACATAAAGGCCGGGTTGGGCGGGTGAGATGAACACAAAAATGTCGCCGTGCCGGGGCTCGCGATAGGGAATGAGTTTATCGATCCACTTCGTCATCGGCGCCAGCATGGTGCGATCCACGAAAACGTGGTCGCCGATGAGCAGCGTGTTCTCCATGGAACTGGACGGGATTTCGAATGCCTGCAGCGCAAACGTGATAATGAACAGGCCGGTCACAATAATGATGGCCATGGAGGCGATGAATTCCGGAGTCGTCTCCTTGGGCTTGACCGGCTTCGGCGGCTGCACCGGGTTCTGGACTTTGGGTGGCGCCGTCTTTACTGAACTCTTAGTTGTAGCCAAATGCGTTTTCCTCTGTATCGACCTGCCGGTCAAGGCAACTATTGCACGGTCCGCAACATGCGGTCGCCAGCGCAAGCCCTCGACCATGCCGGCAACATTGTGCGCCAGACTCGAAAGTCTATCAGACGGCGCCTCGCTGGCGACGTCAGCCGTGGCCCGGTCCATGGACCAGTAGATCACCAGCGGCCGGCCAACCACGTTCTCCGCGGGGACAAAGCCCCAGTAGCGCGAGTCATAGCTGTCGTCGCGATTGTCACCAAGAACGAAGTATGACCCTTCGGGGACAATCAACTCGCCGTCCTCCACCAGCTTTTGAGCGCGCAAGAACCATCTGGCCGAGATCCTGTCACCGTAGAGACCTCCGTCAGGAAAGTTGTCGCGGAACTTATCATGCTGCTCCCAGTTGAAAGTGGCATAGTCGTCATCCTGGCGGACACCGTTGACGTAGACGTGCTTATTGATGAGGCGCACGCGATCGCCTGGGACTGCAATCACGCGTTTCACGAAATGCTGCTTCGGGTTCACGGGATAGCGAAAGACAATGATGTCCTGCCGTCGCACGGGGTGGTAGGGGAGGAGCCATCCCCAGAAGCGCGAATGTCCGTAGTGGACTTTGTCCACCAGAAGATAGTCGCCGATGAGCAGGGTCTTCTCCATCGACTCGGACGGGATCTGGAAGGCCTGCACGATGAAGGTTATGACGAAGACGGCGATGACAATGGTGATGGCGAGCGACTGCAACGAACTCATGCCGCCGGAATGGATGTCCGTGTGGCCGCGCTTCTCGTCGGGCTTCGGCCTTTCGGGAGGGGCGCTGACTTGTGGATCGGTGCCGACTTCACTCATGACTGCTCAGAAGATCCGCTGGTGGGACCGGGGGAGCCTCCCGCAGAACCTGCCTTCACTGATTGTAGATACTCCCAAGCCTTCCGTGCAGCCCCCTGTTCGGCCAGCTTCTTGGTGTTGCCTTCGCCGCGGCAAATGAAGCCCTTTTCTCCGTGGGCCGACGCAGCGATATGGGCTTCCATGGTGAACAACTTGCGATGGTCGGGACCTTCCTCCTTTACCAGAACATAGCGGGGCTGCGGACGTCCGCTGGCGTGCGCCACCTCCTGCAAGGCCGATTTGTAGTCCATGACCGGCAATTGCTTGTCGCCGAGCTTGTGCACTTCGGCGAGCTCCGGTTCGAGAATCGCCTGCAAGATGAAGCGCTGTGCCGGATCGAGTCCGCCATCGAGGTACAACGCAGCGATGATCGCCTCCAGCGCGTCGGTGAGCAGGGCGCTCTTACTGCGCCCGCCACTGCGTTCTTCGCCTTTGCCGAGCCGCAAGAATTGCCCGATCTTCAGCGCCCGCGCAGGACGAAGCAGATGACGCGCACTGACAATATGGGCGCGCAACTTCGACAGCTCTCCTTCGTGGTATTCGGGGAAACGCCGGAAAAGTTCCTGACTGATAACAAACGCGAGCACCGCATCGCCGAGAAATTCCATCTGCTCGTTGTCGGGAGCGGGCGCGGGTGCGCCGACCGCAGCGCTCTGCGACTCCAATTCACGAGCGTAAGAGGCATGCGTAAGGGCCTGCTCCAGCAGCGCGCGGCGGCGGAAGCGATGTCCCAGAGTGTCCTCCAGCACAGAAAGATCGTTAGAGTCGGATTTCATTCCCGGTTGCTGTAGTTCGGCCGCGAGCAACGCCGCGTACCGTTGGTTTTAATCCTCCGCCGAAAGTCTGGTCAAAATGAATCCCAAACTAACCCCATCTTAATGCGGCGTGTTGGGCGGAGTCGTACTTGAAGGCTGGTTTGCCGGCTTAGCTGGAGGCGGTGTCGCCGGCGGTGAAGCTGCCGGGGTAGAAGGTGAAGCAGCTTCCATCAGCTTCTGCACTCGCGCCTGTTGCTGCTTGGCCAGGCTCTGCGCGGTGCTGCCTTGGGGCGCGTACTGTACCGCCTTGTTGGCCGAATCGAGCGCTTGCGGATACTGCTTCAGCTGGTCCTGGGCTACCGACAGCCGCAGGAAAACCACCGCCTCCGGACCGGCCTTGCTGGCGTCGACGGCCTTCAGCAGGGCCTGTTCGGCGGCGGCAAAGTCTTTCTTGTTCAGGTCGATCATGCCAAGAGTGTCATAGGCCATGGTCAGAATGTTGGCCTTTGCGGCTGCCACCTTCTCCGGTGGAGCGTTGGGAGGAACAATGAGACCGGTGTTGATATTGTCGATCGCGGCCTGTGCATCCTTGGCAGCTTCGTTCAATCGTTGATCGCGGTCCAGGTCGGTATCGCGCGTGGTCTCAGCCAGAACGGAGGCCACCTGCACCAGCGGAACCGGATTGGTGGCATCATCGGCAATCGCTTTCCTGCCTACCTCGATTACTTTTTCACCATTGTTTGCCTGGGCGTAGAGGCCCATCGCACGAACGTATAGGGTGCCCTTCATCTCGCTGTTCGGGTACTTCGCGGCAAACGCATCGGCCGCAGCTTCCATCCCGGCAGGGTCGGGCTTGGCGGCAGCTTCCTGATAGGCCTTCAACTCGTCCTGCGTTTTAGCCTGCAACACGCGGCCACCGCCGGGAGTCTGCGCCGGCGGGTTGCTGGGCGCCGCTGACTTTGGAGCTGCTTTGCCCCGGGCTTGCCCACTCTGGCTGGGTGCCGGGGTCGAGGTCGCCTGGGCCATCGCCATGCTCGCGGCCAGCAGCACCGCGCAAGTTGTCAAACTCAATTTCATTCCCTCGTCCTTTCTATTGCGGAGAACTCCGTGAGCCGCCTGTCCTCGATGAATGCGGACTATTGCGGTTGCTGCCGGGCCGCTGGCGGCTGATACGGTTCTTTGAGGCCATGCTCGGCGGCGTTCTTCGTAT
The DNA here is from genome assembly GCA_963831675.1 of uncultured Acidobacteriaceae bacterium. Taxonomy (GTDB): domain Bacteria; phylum Acidobacteriota; class Terriglobia; order Terriglobales; family Acidobacteriaceae; genus Bog-257. Next base: position 166,143 of record CAWHRM010000022.1, on the reverse strand, counting down.
CCGTCGAGCTGTCTCCAGTCTTGAGCGCAGCCTGATACTGCGCCACCGCAGCCTCGCGCTCCTCCTGAAGATCTAGGATGCGTCCTAAATAAATGTGACACCAGGACGCCACCCGCGGATCTTTCGTGGCACTCAGCGCTTTCTGAAAGTTTTCCTGCGCACCCTGCATGTTGCCGCTCAAACTCGCGGCCCGGGCCAGCACGAAGTAGGCCTGCGCAGGATCTTCATTCGCCGACAAAGCCTCACCCGCCAGTTTTTCGGCAGCCGCGGTATTGCCGCCGGCCAGCTCCAGTTCGGCCAGCACTACTTTCTTTTGAGATGCAGGTTGCGCCGCCTTTACCACCTCAGGCGTAGCTTCTGGAGCAAATTCCGTCTCACTGGCCAGTTTCTTCTCGTGGTCTACATCCATGTTATGCAGCCAGTCGGGAAAGGCGTCCTGCAGGCCAGTGTTTCCCTTATCGAAATCACGCAGTTGCTCGTAGAAGTACCCGGTGAGTATGAAGCCTTCCGCCTGGTCGCGCTGCACCATGGCCTGGCGGTCCTTGACCGGCAATTTTGGATCGGCGGGCGTGCGCGCCTCGATGGCACGGATGAGGCACTCGATTACCAGGAGACCGCTGTCCAGCTTGTAGTCTTCCGCCATGGGCGCTTTTTGCAGGGGGGCCAGAATCGGTTTGAGCCGCTGCAGCGCCGTCGCACGCTTCGCGATCAGCGGGTCAAGCACGAAGTGCAGGTAGGTGTGCCGGATCGCATCCATGTGCAGGTTGGCGGCGGCAGGAGATACCACCAGGTAGTAATAATCCTGAAGATAATTACGCGAGTTGACCTGTCCGGGCGCGCTCATAGGTTCCAGATAGACGGTGAAGCTGCGGCCCGCATATCCGGAGGACGGCATGCGCAAATAGTTGTCGGTCGAGGTGATCATCTTCGCAACCGGCTCGTGGTACTCGTCGATCAGGGCAAGGTACTGGGGCTGATACTTCAGCCAGACGGAGTGCAGCTTGGCGGCCGCGTAGTATTGCTTCAGCAACGGCAAAAAGCCCAGCACATAGGTCGAATCCGGCGGCAGGTCGGACTCCTTGAGCATGGGGCTGAAGTCGGGAGCGCCACCCAAACTCAACGCCAGCGAAACATATTGCGCCAGGTCGTGCGCGCTGTCGCCCTGGCGGTGGTCGAGATAAAAGCGGCACATCTGCTTTTCGGCGGCTGCTACTTGGGGGGACTTACTCGCCTCGGCCAAGTCAGCCCGCACTTGCGCGCGAATGGGCGGTGAAGACTGCAATTCCGCATCGTAGCCGCAGACATTGATTGCCGCGACCACACTGAACAGGGTCTCGCTGACGTCGAGGGTAGTCTTAGACTGGGCCGTAGCGGCACAGGTCAACCACACCAGAGCCAATGATAAAACCAGAATACGACGCGAACCGCTCAGCGAGGCCTCCACTTTAGCTCGTAGCCGCGCGCCTCGGTCCTGGCAATCCACTTTTTGCGAGATGTGAGTTGTCAGAGCCAACAGCGAAAGCCAGGAGCCAACTTCAGCAGGAAATCCGTCTTCTCAGTTTACGGGGTGAGTTTCGCGCGCGCAAATCCGGAGATCAATACTCCCACGCTGCCGGGACAGCCAGCCCTACCCCTTGACCTGAACTTTCGAGAACGAAAGGACCACGCGGCTCGCGGTTGGCCGTCCGAAAGCGGTGGCAGGATGGAACGTCGTGAAGATCAGGGTGTTCTTCAGCTCCGGAAGAATGGATTGCGCGTCCTCGGGCGCCGAGAGAATACGGTAATCCAGAACGCGGCCATCGGGACCGACGTAAGCTTCCACGATCAGAGCGTCCGCGTTGCTGGCGCCCATCGACAGCTCGAAGGGAGTGAACTCCAACTCCGCTGGGGTGTAGAGCATGGTTGGCACATCGTTGGCAGCCCCGACTTGGTTGGGATAGATCAAGCTAATCAGCAACCCGAAGATGATGAGGGTCGTCACCAGGCCTGCTGTGGCTGGAACCATGACGGCGTTGAATGCATTCTCCCAGCGAACGCGCAGCGACTCCCAGGGTGACCGCTTGCCGTTGGCGATCTCCTGCGAGAGTGCTACGCGGAGCCTCAACGCCAAATCCGCTGGCGCAGCTTTCCGTCCCAGCGAACCGACCAGCGATTGGATCTTCCGGACGGACGCATAGCGCGCAGCGCATTCCGCGCACCGTTGCAAGTGCTCGTCGACCCGGGCCAACTGGCCGCGTGTCACTTCGCCATCCAGGGCCGAAGACATGAGTCCTTGCACAACTGAGCACTTCATGGCATGACCTCAATCTCTTGACCGCCTATCGAACCGGCATTGCCGCTTCTCTCCTCCCGCACATCTACCGCATCCAGCCCAAACGCCTTCAGGTGACGCTCCAGACGCTTGCGCAAGGCTGCGCGGCCTCGCACCAGACGGGACTTCACCGTTCCCAGCGATGTCTGCATCACTTCGGCGATCTCTTCGTACGACAGTTCCTCGAGATCGCGCAGAACCACCGTCGTCCGGTAAGGCTCGGTGAGGGCCTTCAATTCTGTTTCCACGCGGGCCCGCAATTCCTCGTCACATACGTTCTGCAGCGGAGACTTGCCTTCGTCCACCAGCCTGTCCTTGATGCCAGGCGACGAGCTTTCCTCGCCCAACGGGGGCTCGATGGAGGTTTCCTGCACTTTGTGCCGAAACCACCAACGCCGGTGGTTCGAAGCTTCATTTACGGCAATCCGGTAGATCCAGGTCTTTAAGCTGGAATCCGCGTTGAACTTCTTGATCCCGCGAAAAACTTTGATGAACACTTCCTGAGTGGTATCGGCCGCGTCAGAGGGGTCGTCGAGAATCCGGTAAACCAGGCTGTAGACCGGCTGGTTGTAATGCGCGATAAGCCATTCGAAAGCCTCTTCCGATCCGGCCTTTAATTCAGCCACGATCGCGGCTTCCGCGGTGCGAACTCCTATCGCACTTGCGAGGTCACTCACTATTGTTGCTCCCGCCAAAGGCGTGCCTCAATGATAAATAGATTCGGAGCCCGCAACAACGTCCCGCGACGGTCGCTGACGCAGCCACCGTCTCGTTTCACACTCCCAACGGACAGTCGCAGAAGACAAGACGGCACCCAGCCCGAGGGAGGGCTCACTCACATAGACCCCACAGCAAAGACAAAGGTTCCCTACGGTTTGGGTATATTGGGCGCGCTGTTGCCTGAGTTCGCACCTTGGGCATCCGGTCCCGAGGTGCTGCCCGATGCCGCAGGCTTTTTCTTCTTGTGGACAGTTTTTGGCGACGGCTGAGTGTCATCCACCAGAATCTTCCTCGGAGGAGCGGCGGCGGCGGCAGCCGCCATGGACTGTTGCTGGGCGCGGACCTGGCTTCGCAACTGGGTCAACTCGGACTGGGTCGACGCGGTGAGCCCCTCCAGCGTATCCCCGAGATCGCGACGCACCGAGGCAATGACCTGGAGTTGTTGCGCCAGCGCCTCGTAATCGCTCTTGGGGCCGAAAGCGCCAGTCGATTCGGTCAGGGAACCGAACACGTCGTATAAGGCGTTCAGGTTGCGATAGAGCTTGAATTCAGCGTTCACGTCCTGCGGAGCGGCGCGTACGGCTTCGATCAATCCCGGTAAGGCAGAAGTCAAGTTCCGCTGAACGGAATCGGCATTGTTCTGCGCCTGCCGTTTGCTTTCGCCATCCGCCTTCCACTTCTCGATCCTCAGATAACCGATATCCGTAGCGGCCTGCGAAGCAGCGGCTTGCAGCTTATCCAAGTCGGGTAAGACGGACGGCATCGAGGAACTGCCAACTCTGGGGGCAGGTGCGGCAGTCGCAGCTGGCCTTCTCAGCCTGCCCCGCCGCGGTTTGCGCATCCAGCCCCAGTGAGGCCAGCGAGAGGCAAACCAGAAGCAATCGAATCCTCATCTTCCGTTCCTATTCCTGTCGAAATTCTGCGGTAGACGAGGCGGAGCAGTCTTGTTCCCGAGGCCAGAGAAAAATAATTGGATGCGGCGCGACGAGGTAGCGGCCAGCCGTCCCGGCCAGAACTCTCCAGTTTACTCCACTGGAGGCTCAGCGGCTTTCCGCAATCGCATTCAGCGGAATCACGCGATCGAAGTTTGACTAAGCTATGCTGCTAAGAGAAAATGAATCAGACGCGGCTCGTTTGGGCTGCGTTCCATCCGCGAAGTGGGCCTGTGGCGCAGCTGGGAGCGCGCTTCCATGGCATGGAAGAGGTCGTCGGTTCGATCCCGACCAGGTCCACCAAATCTCTCAATAGGTTCGATGCGACGAGCGCCCGCAGACCGCCACCAGTCGGTAAGTCTTGATGCGGTTGATTGCGTTGTCCGTACAGATGCCACCAACACCCATCCCTGCAGTTCTTGGTAGGTCAACTGCCAGCACACTTTTCGCTTGCGAAGCCACATCCTCACGGGTATTGCTGGTTACTGACGCCATTGGGCGCTGCTTGAGTTGCAGCTGACGGGCCGACGCCCGAGGTGACGCTTGCGGCTTTAGAAGATGGTCCTTCCATAGAGAATCCCGTTATAGAGAATGCAGGTATTAGGGATGTCGGTATCGTGACCGCCGGTATGGAGAACGCCGGTATCGGAGATGTCGGTATCGTGACCGCCGGTATTGCGGACGGCGGTATCGAGAATGCCGGTATTGAGAATGCCGGTATCGTGACCGCCGGTATTGGGGAGGTCGGCATCGAAAATGTCTGCGAGGAGGATGCCGACATATTAGATGTCGTCATCGGGGATACCGTCATCGGGGATACCGTCATCGGGGATACTGCCATAGTGGGCGCCGTAGTGGTGGAGATGTCTCCGAGGCTCTGGGCACGGACCGCTTGTCCGATTGTAAGAGTGGCTGCGACTACGGTAACTAAAATTGCCTTCATTGAATCTCGGTCCTCCGTTACTTGGAGCCGCTTGATAACAAACAACTCCTCCGTCAATTGTAGTCCAAGTGCGTGAGCTCAAGCTTCTTTCTTCGTGCAAGGCGGTTTGCGAGAGAGGTAGGACTGTCAGGTCGTGCGCGCGCATAAGAGAAGCAGCAGGACAATCAGAAGGGGCCGCCAGGCGGGGAGCCTGAGGGCCTTCACCGGACCCCAGCCTGAGCGCGTGCTTTCGTCAACTTGAGGTGACCGCAAACCCCGGAATTGTATCCGTTGCCGGGCAGAAGCGAGTGGGCGCGCGCGAAGGAAGAGAAATTTCGCTGCAAGAAGTCTTCAACGAACTCCGCGACGACGTCCAAGGTCTGTTGGGCCACACTCTCGTTTGAGATCACCTGGAACGTGCTGGTGATGAATAGCATTGTCCCAACCGGAACGTAGTTCCAATCTTTGGCGCTCTCCAGCAAGTGGACCAATCTACGCCCTGTATGCGTGATCAGAATCTCCGGATGACGGCTCAGCGGCTCAATGAAATCGATGGACGGAGGAAGTAATGGCACAATGTCGTTGAAGTTCTCATAGCGGGTCTGACCAAGAACCTGCTCGAAGCCGTTGCGAAAGCCGGGCATCCCCTGGCCTGGCCGATGCGAACGTAATCAGTCGCTGAACATTGGGAACGTCCAGGTTTTGACTGAGAATGTAGGCCCCAATACTGGCCATGGCGCCACCCTTGCTGTGCCCCGTGACGAAAACCGGATTGTCGGGCCCTGGGTTGAAGCCGGATACCAGGGTCTGCACCTTGTGGATGATGGATGCTGTCGCATTGAAGAAGCCGCTGTGGACCTGACCCGGCACCCGGTTTGGCCCGCTTGGATTGGAGAGAGGCACGGCGAAGAAATTCTGCAGCCAATCGAGCCAGCTGTCGGGATCGTTGAGCGAAGGCGGCAACGTACCCCGGAAGGCCACCACGATGCCAAATGGGCATTGCCCCACCGTAGCCGCGTTGATCAGACCTTCGCCTCCGCAAGCCGTCTGCGGACCCTGGGTGTAAGGGACGTGTGGGCTGTAGGTACCGTCCGCGGTGTATGTGCAGGTTCCCGGAGCAATGTTGTAGGCTGCACCGCAAGCGTTCAGCAGAATGCAGTTCAGATCGGGAGGCGGCGGGGTGCTCATCGTAAACCTCCAATTGCTCTTCTTGCGAACTGGTTCCGTTTGAAGTGTTCGCGGGACGATAACCTGCCCACCAGTCGCTCCCGGGATGCCACCTGACGTTTTGTGGACGGAAACTGAACCTGTACCGCGAAGATGGACAGCGAACGCACTGAGTCTCGGTCAAGACCATTCAATAGTCAATGGCTCACAGGTGGCGGTACTTGGGCGAAGATACAGAGCGAATGTCAGAATTCACAGCCCTTGTCCACCCAACCATCCTTGCAGGACTGTGCTTGTAGCGTGAGCGCGCCGGCGACCGGGCTTATCACATCGCTCGGTGTCGAAGATCACTGACCCGAATTCTGCTGTGGCGTACATATTGAGATGCGGAGAGCGGCTAGTTCTTGCTGAGCGAATCCGGTAGCTGCGCCTGTAACAGAAGTACGTTGGTAGGCGGCCCCTTTACTGTCGGATAGACCTCCAAAACGTTTCCGCCCAGCAACCAAAGTTCTCTCCCTAGACCCTTAGTAGACGTTTACACGTGTTCGAGGGAATTGGGACCGCACAGCTTTTGTCGTGAGCACCGACGTCTTCTGGTAACCCAGGGCACTGCCACCGGGATTTCCACCCTGCAGCCGCCAGGCATACAAAGCAGCCTGACGAAAAGCGGTTGTTGCCTCCCTTGATCTTCAGAGAGGCCGTCATGAAACTCAAGAAAATTCGCTAACTCCAGCGTGCGCGCTTCTTGCGCCAACAATGTTTGGACCGACGCGCAACGTCTTGGCTACTCCGGTTAACAGTGCGCCTGACTCGCCTCATGCGCAACCTCCAGTCCGCTCACGGCCTGGAGACATATTAACGGCGACACTCTCCACACCTAAGGAGGAAGAAGGTATGACTCGCAAACTATTTGCAGGGATCGTACTCCTTCTGCTGTTCTTCCTGACAGCAGGATATGGGGCGACTCCTTCGTTGGCTGTTGGAAATCAGGTGGTTGCGCAGGTACCACCGATACACCCACCGCCCATTCCGCCGCGTCCCGTGCCACCGATTCCACCCAAGATGGTAGCCGGTATGCCGCCCATTCCACCTCCACCTATTCCGCCGCGTCCCGTGCCGCCCATTCCACCCAAGATGGTAGCCGGTATGCCGCCCATTCCACCTCCACCCATTCCGCCGCGTCCCGTGCCGCCGATTCCACCCAAGATGGTAGCCGGTATGCCGCCCATTCCACCTCCACCCATTCCGCCGCGTCCCGTGCCACCGATTCCACCCAAGATGGTAGCCGGTATGCCGCCCATTCCACCTCCACCCATTCCGCCGCGTCCCGTGCCGCCCATTCCGCCCAAGATGGTAGCCGGTATGCCGCCCATTCCACCTCCACCCATTCCGCCGCGTCCCGTGCCGCCGATTCCACCCAAGATGGTAGCCGGTATGCCGCCCATTCCACCTCCACCTATTCCGCCGCGTCCCGTGCCGCCCATTCCGCCCAAGATGGTAGCCGGTATGCCGCCCATTCCACCTCCACCCATTCCGCCGCGTCCCGTGCCACCGATTCCACCCAAGATGGTAGCCGGTATGCCGCCCATTCCACCTCCACCTATTCCGCCGCGTCCCGTGCCGCCCATTCCACCACGTCCAGTGCCACCGATTCCGGCTAGGTGGGTTGACAGCCTTGATCGCCCCCGAGACCCAAAGTCTCGGGGGCATTTTCACGTTAGCCGGCCCATTTGCTTCGCGCCAGCTCCACCATATCGGGGCAGTTGGCTCACAGCCACCTGTGATAGGGGTCACAGAAGATCAGGCCCGACTTTGGCATAACTACTGAATGAAAAATGTGGGCGCCAAAACAAATATCCTCACCGCATCGGAAGAACTGAGGAGCATCCTGGGAGCCGTAGGCAGCAACCAGCACTACCCCGCCTCGCAGGTGTTATTTCACGAGGACGGGAAATGCGCGGGCGTTTACCTCGTCTGCAAGGGGAAGGTGCGCATGAGCGTGAAAGACCTGCCGAACCTGGACCGGGACTTCACTGCCGGTTCCCTGCTGGGGCTGCCATCCACATTCACCGGAAGGCCATACAGCCTGAGTGCAGTGGCCCTGGTGGCGTCCGACGCGGTCTATGTCCCAAGCAGAGACTTTCTTGAACTGATGCGCGAGCGCCCCGATCTCTGCCGGGAAGCCACCGATATGCTGGGGCGCGAGGTAACGTTCATCCAGTCAGCGCTGGCCGAACGCCGCCGCCAACTCGCCGCCGTCGTCTGAAGTCCGCGATTGGAAGTTTCACCTCTTGCCTCGACCGGCGGCAGGATGCTTTGTCCTGCGCTGCCGGTAATGCTCCACCACCCGCGCCACTCCATCTTCGACGCGCTCCGCGCCGCCCACCACAACATCGGCATGAACCATGGTAGGACGCACGTAGCGCTGCGCCATGGGGGCGACCGTGGCCTGGTATTGTTCCATCACCGATTCGGCAGTGCGGCCCCGCTCCCGCATGTCGCGGGCTTTGCGCCGATCGAGGCAGACATCGTCGCTCAGGTCGACATAAACTTTGGTACCCAGCAGTTCCCGCAAGCCCGGCCAATGCAGCGTAAACAGGCCCTCCACAATGAGGACCTCCGCCGGCTGCAGTGACTCCGTCTTCGCGGTGCGAGTGTGGGTGGTGAAGTCGTAGACCGGAAGTGGCACGGCTTCCCCATTTCTCAGCCGTGCGATTTGCTCGATGAGTAGTTCGTGCTCCAGCGACTCCGGCGCGTCGAAGTTTACCCGCGCGCGTTGTTCCGGCGATAGATGCGAAAGATCACGATAGTAGCGATCCAGTTCGAGCACGTTGGCCTGCACCTCGGCGGCAAGATGCTGTGCCAGATAGCTCTTGCCCGATCCAGAAGGCCCGGCAATGCCAATGAGGTAGATTTCCGCGCGCATGGGCAAGACAGTTTAGCTTACGACTGGAGCGCTCCAGCGACTCTCTTAGTCCGCGGTTGCGTCCGCGTTCAGATACTGCTCGATCTTCGGCACGACCGCACGCACCAGTGCGAGGAACTTGCCGCGCACGCGTTCGCCCGTCTCCATCACTTCTTCGTGCGTGATCTTCTCGCCCGTGATTCCGGCGGCCATGTTGGTGACGCACGCGATCGCCAGCACCTCCAGTCCGAGGTGGCGCGCCGCAATGACCTCGGGCACGGTTGACATGCCGACCAGGTCGGCGCCGATCATGCGCAGAAACTTGATCTCCGCCGGCGTCTCAAAGCTGGGGCCTAACACCGCGGCGTAAACGCCTTCGAAGATGCGATCGCCAAGCCGCTCCGCTTCTTCCGCCGCAAACCGGCGGAACTGCTGGTTGTAGGCATGGGTCATGTCGGGATGGCGGATTCCCAGCCGTTCCTCGTTCGGCCCGGCCAGCGGATTTTGCCCCTGAAAATTGATGTGATCGCGGAGCACCACCAGCGCGCCGCTCTTGTGATTTGTATTGACGCCGCCGGCGGCGCAGGTCAGGATGATGGCCCGCACCCCCATTCGACCCAGTGCTCGCACCGGAAACACGACTTGCTGCGCCGAATAACCCTCATACAAATGCACCCGGCCCTGCATGACCGCCAGCGGAACTTCATCCAGCTTACCGAGGACCAACTGGCCCGCATGGCCGAAAGCCGTGCTGACCGGGAAATGTGGAATGTCTCTGTAGGGGATCCGCACTGCGTCCTTCACTTCATCGGCGAGCGCGCCCAGACCTGACCCCAGAACCACCGCGATGTGTGGCCGGAGCGGGCTGTGTCCGAGGATGAATTGCGCGGCCTGGTCAGCGCGGGAAAAGTCATCGTGAGAAGTTGGCATGATCTGTCAATACAGCCGGAACCTCAACGACTGTCATCTTTGGATTGTTGGCGGCCATAGGGTCCCCTCGATTCCTCAGTGCGCTCGTCATTCGGGATGACACGATAACCCTATCCACAAGTAAGCCTGGCAGCGCCCTACTTCCCAATCTCCTCCAGATATTTCTCCACTTCGAGCGCGGCCATGCAGCCGGTTCCAGCCGCCGTCACCGCCTGGCGATAATGACGGTCGGCCACGTCACCGCTGATGAAGACGCCGGGCACGCGCGAGCCAACAAATCCTTCGGGGATAAGATAGCCTTCGCCGTCGCGGTCGAGCTGGTTACCGACGAAGTCCGCATTGGGCGTGTGTCCGATGCCCAGAAACATCGCGCTGGCCGGGAAGTCCCACTGCTCGCCGGTCTTCACATTGCGCAAGCGAAGCCCGGTCACTTCCTTCTTATTGACGTCGTACACGTCATCCACAACCGTGTCGGTAAGGAAGTCGGATCTGCTCATGCTTGCGGGCGCGGTCGAGCATGATCTTCGAAGCGCGAAACTCGCCACGCCGATGAATGATGGTGACCTTGGTGGCGAAGCGGGTGAGGAACAGCGCCTCCTCCATGGCCGAGTCGCCGCCACCGATGACGACAATCTCCTTGCCGGAAAAGAAAAAGCCATCGCACGTGGCGCACGACGAAACGCCGTGACCGATCAGCGCCTGCTCGCTCGGCAACCCCAGCCATCGCGCCGAGGCGCCGCTGGCGATGATCAGCGTACGGGTCAGCAGAGTCTCACGTCCCAAGTTGACCTCGATCGGCTTCTTGCCCAAGCCGGCTGTCTTCTGACTGAGGTCGACCTTTACTACGTGGCCAGCCACGTACTCCGCGCCGAAACGCGCAGCCTGTTTGCGCATGTTGTCGATCAGCTCCGGACCCTGGATGCCCTCGGGAAAGCCGGGAAAATTCTCCACCAGCGTGGTGATGCCAAGCTGCCCGCCGGGCTCATGTCCGTCGATGACTAGCGGGCTGAGATTGGCGCGCGCGGCATACAGCGCCGCAGTCAGCCCCGAACATCCGGAGCCGATGATGATGACGTTGCGAACATTGTCAGGCATAGAAGTCGGTTTGATTCTCCTGCGCGCCGGAAGATGCAAACCGCCCAGCCGCGCTCCGCGCGCCAGCAAAATAAGATCTTCCGGCTCAGCGGCTTATCGAATGATAGGCCCTCCGGATTCTAACAAGTGCCCGTTGTTTGCGAAACGGTTAGAATCGGAGGATGGCAAAGCTTACTCTGGTATATGGCATGCGTCTTCTGCCCTCGGAAGAAGTCGCAGAAGTGGGCGAGGGCACGGTGAAGCTGAAGAACGGCCGTGAGGCCCGGGTGACTCTGCACATCGTCGAGGGCTCGAAAGAGGATATCGAAAAGCAGTTGCGCAATAGCGTGGAAGCATTCTTCGACCTCTATCCGGAGATCTGACAGTTGCGAGTTGCCGGTTGTCAGTTCACTCTCGCAACTGACTACTGACAACTGGCGACTGGCAACTGTTCTTATGGCGCCCAAGCTTCCAGATTCGACCGTAATCAAGGCCTGGCTGAGACGTGTCCTTCGCCCCAAGACGAAGTTGGGGAAGACGACGCTCTGGTTCGGCGACCTCGCGCTGCTCCTGCGAGTTGCTGCGGCTTATCATCCGATCGCCATCGAACTCGATGCTGAGCGCGTGGGCCAGCTTCGTTCTGTACGTTTTCATCGGTTGCAGTTTTGTCATGGGGTTGCGCTGGGTCCGACGGCGGCTCATGTGGCGGCTGCGCAACCGCCTGATCGTCACCTACGTTTTCATCGGCGTCATTCCCATCATTCTGCTGGTGGCGATGGCCCTTCTCGCCGGCTATCTGTTCGCCGGACAGTTCGCCACCTACGTCGCTTCGGCGGACCTGCAATCGGAGTTGCAACATCTCGAATCGGCGAATACGGCCCTCGCGGTCGCAGTTCCGCAGTCTGGCCAGAACCGGCAGCTTGACGGAGCGGCTTGCCGACGAAATCGCCAGCGCCTCGGCGGGAAATTTTCGCCATCGCACCGTGACCATATGGGAGGGCGAGCATGGCTTCGTTGTTCCTCCCGACCGCCAAGGCGTCGAAGCCCAACCAATCCAGCTCTCCACCGAAATCAAGGGCGACTTCAGCGGTATTGTGCTCGACGGCAGGCGCCTGCATCTCCGCGTGGTGAAGCGGTTCGACGAAGGCACGCATCGCCTGATTGTCATCTCCAATGTGCCCATCACTGCGGAGCTGCTGCGCAGCGCCGCTTCGCAATTGGGGTCGGTCGCCATCCTTCCGCCGGACGAGCGACAACAGCGAGACACCCGCGCAGCAGCCTTCGGCTTCCACCCCGCGACGCTATCTTCGATGGCTGCTCCTCCGCTTCACTCCTCCGCGGTACCTGACACGGCCAAGCGTCTTGCTTCCCGGCCTGCCACGCTGTCCCTCGGTATCGGCGAGGCGCGGGCCCGGGTAAGCCTGTCCAATGACAGCGGCCGGGCGCAAGCGGGACGCGTTCCGCCGGCCCTGAACAGCTTCGACTTCGAGTTTCCCTTTGCTACGCGCTTCGACGCCGTCGACTGGCAAACCGGAAAAGCCCTTGACGGCCTGATGCTGGTCGAGACCCGGCCTTCGATGCTCTACGGCACGCTGTTCAGCACCCTGGGCGAGAAGTCCGGCATCGTTCTGCGATGTGCTGATCGGTATCGCCATCTTCTTCGGTCTGATCGAGCTGATCGCGCTGTATCATCGGCATGCGGCTCACGCGCAGCATGACCAAGTCGGTGGCCGAGCTCTACGACGCAACTGAACACATCAATCGCGGCGACCTCACCCACCGCATCCAGGTCCGCACCCACGACCAGATGGCGGCGCTCGAGCAGTCGTTCAACTCCATGACCGCAGTCGCTGGCCAGGCTGATCGCCGAGCAGAAAGAGAAGCAGCGGCTGGAAGGCGAACTGGCGATCGCTCACGAAGTGCAGGCGCTGCTCTTCCCTGCCGACCTCAGCGGCCTGCCCTCGCTGGAGGTGCACGGCGATCTGCCGCCCGGCGCGCACCGTGAGCGGCGACTACTACGACTTCATTCCGCTGCGCGAAGACAACGCTCATGCTCGCGGTGGGCGACATCAGCGGTAAAGGAATTTCGGCTGCGCTGCTGATGGCGACGGTGCACGCCTTCGTTCGCGCCTACTCGCTGGAGCCGGAACAGACGCTGGCCTCCGTCGCGGTTGGTGCCGGCGTTCCGGATAGCAGCACGCTTCCGGCATTCTGCCGCGTCGACGGCAACGGCGACTCGGGACTTTCGCCCGGCGTTCTGATGGCCACGCTGAACTACCAGCTCTATCGCAGCACCCCGCCGGAGAAGTACGCGACCATGTTCCTCGGCTGCTACGACGCCGGCTCGCGTACTCTGACCTATTCCAACGCAGGGCACTCTGCCTCCGCTGCGTGCTGGGCGGCAACGACCACGTCACGCGGCTGGAGACTTCGGGCACCGTCGTCGGCCTCTTCGACGCGCATGAGCTACGACGAGAGCACCGTCGTCATGGAGCCGGGCGACATCTTCGTCGCCTACAGCGATGGCATCACCGAGCCGGAAAATGAATTTGGCGAGTTCGGTGAGGAGCGCCTGATCGAACTGATCCAGCGCCATCGCGATCAGCCCTTGGCCCGCATCAGCGACATCGTCACCGGTGCCGTCGCCGACTGGATCGCCGGCGGCGAACAGCCCGACGACGTCACCCTCGTGCTCGCCCGGGCAAGGTAAGAAGAACCGGCACGGCGAAGCAGCGCGCGATGTGTTGGAAATCACGACGAAGGAACGGCGGTGCTTAGTGAGCCACCGCCGTTCCGATTTGTGTGTAGCAGACCATCGGCACGTGGCCGCCCGGCATGACCCTTCCCACAACTCCGTCAGTGCGTGGCCGTTCCCGGAGTGAAGGAGACGCCCCGCAAGACTTCTGCAAATCTAGCCGTCAGCATCGTCGTGAAGCTTTCGTCTCCCGGTAGACTGGTCGCGCTCAATTTATCGGTGATGACTACGAGTTCGTTGGGATCGGCCCCCTGATCGCCGTTTCCGCTTACGGTGGATGTTATGGCATAGATGGTCGCGGTGCCGTCCCCGTTCACAATGCCGGTGATATTACGCAGGCCGTCGGTTCCCGGAGACCAGGGCAGGCCGGTCGCCGAATTGTTCCCTGTCGGATAGCCATCGACGGTGTAGGGTGTTCCCAGTTGTAATCCGGCTTGCAAAACGTAGGCCAGGTTCCACTGGCCCGAGCCGGAATCGAAGATCCATTTCTGTAGTCCTGCCGTCGTCTGAGCTGCCGCAACCGTGTACATTCCGTTGGAGTAGGTATTGTCGCCATTGCCTTCATCCGCAACGTACAACGTATCGGCGTTCGCAAACCAGATGCCGAATGGGAAGGTAGTCTTGGACTTGAGTGCGGTGGGAAAGCCATTCAGGACGCACATGTTGTTGGGATCGAGTCCCTTGGTTTGCAGCAGTGACGGGTCGTAAGCGAGGGGCGCTGTAGGCAGAATCGCATTAGCTGGAGGAAGGCCGATGCCGTTCGAATCGTTGCAGATCGCGAGCGTAGGATCGACCCAGTAGACGGTGTTGACGCCGTTGCCGCCGCTGCCCTTGGTGTAATACAGAACGTTATTGAAAATCGTGAGACCGCGGAAGTTAGTGTCCTTCCCGATCTTGTCCTGCTTATCTCCGAGTTGCGTAATGTTAAAGCTGGCCACCGGCGTGGGAAGTCCGGGCTGTTGGAGGATTTCGCTCGTGAACTTGGGCGTTAGGATCTGCGCTCCCGCTCCGACAATGACACCGTCCGGTTGCGGATTGCCGCCATTGCCGGCGTTGCCTGCCGTATAGAAGAAACTCGCGCCATTAGCGTCGTTGAAGATGGCCGCACGGCCATTGTTTCCGCTGTAGGCATTGGTTTTGGTGAAATTGAGGTTCCCTTGACTATCCACTAGCGCGACGGCGCGGTAGAAGCCCCGCCCCACAGGATTGGTCGGATCGACGATCGAAGGGGTATTCGAATTGGATACATCGAGATCGTCGATGGCGTCAACATAGCCCATAAAGGTCAGGTGTTGGCCGTCAAGCGAGAGGTTCAGCGCTACTTCGGACTTGGAGGAGAAACTGGTGACCAGTTGGTCCTTCAGAAGCGCGACTCCCAGCCGTGAGCTGCTTGGAATTTCCAGTGAGTTAACCAACGATCCTGCCGGCGTGTACTGGTCCAGGAATATCTTCGACGTAATGCCGAAGCTGCTATCGACCATGTCGTTATTCCAAACGTAAGGGTAGGTACCATCATTGGTCGCGTTTCCGTTACATCCAGCTTGTGTGGCCTGGCAGTTTGGCGGCAGCACCTGGCCAACCGTCACGTTGTTTGGATTGTTGTCGTACACGCTGCGGCTGACCACCAGGTTGCCGGGCTCAAAGTAGGCACTGCCATTCTGCGCTGATGCAACTACGACACCGGCCAGGATCATCAACCAAAGCATCGCCAGCCGCCGAGCGCTCGCACCCAGACGATCCAGCTTTCGCACGAAGTTAGCTGTCATAGGAAGCTCCTTGCAATCTCAGGGATTGAACCCTTCCGCCCTGTAGGATTCGCTATCGATGTTTTCAGCTAACGTTTGCTGTACGGTTACAGGATGGTTAAGGTTCGATGAATGTCCAGATGTCTGGCTCAGTCTGACCGCATGCAGCACCGCTGAGCCCCGGCGCCTTCAGCGTGAAGGCCGCCCCGCGTGGACCCCTGAACCATACACACCAGCAGTGCTACCGTGGCGGAAAAAAGAGGGTACGCGATATCATAAGAACTATGCATTTTGCGAAACGACGCTCCGGCCAGGAATCGTTGCGCCGAAACCTCCGGGGATGGGTCCCTGGCGTTGGGGGCTTACTCTGGCTGATCCTATGCATGCTGCCCTGCAGCTTCCCATCACCGGCTCTGGCTCAGTCTCAGCAGCCTTCCATTGTCCAGGGAACGGACAGTGCACAGGACGCACGCGGGAAAGGCGCTTCCGCCGGTGCGCAGGCGGATCAGCAACTGCCAGGCAGCATCAGCGGAACCGTGATTGATCCAGCCGGAGCCGTCGCCGTCGGCGCTCACGTGCAGCTTACGCGGGAAGATGAATCCGCAAAACAAGAGGTATTGTCAGGCGACAATGGGCAATTCTCCTTTGCCAATCTCCCTCCCGGGCCATTTCAGCTCACCATTACGGCGCCCGGTTTCACGACCCACGTGTCCTCTGGAGTTCTCGTCCCGGGACAGGCTTACATTGTGCCCGAGATCATGCTGGCTCTTCCCAAACCCGTGACGGAAGTGCGAGTCTCACTCTCCCAGGTCGAAGTGGCGGAAGAGCAGATTAAGGAGCAGGAGAAGCAGCGTGTACTTGGCTTCATCCCGAATTTCTATGTCACCTACGTTCCCGATGCGGCTCCGCTTTCACCCAAGCAAAAGTTTGAGCTTGCCTGGAAGTCGGTTTCCGATCCCATTACCATCGTGGGCGTCGGCGCCCTGGCTGGAATTCAGCAGGCGGCAGATCAATATGGCGGATACGGACAAGGGGCAGCAGGATATGCGAGACGCTTCGGCGCAACCTACGGCGACGTTTTCATAGGTACGTTCCTCGATAGCGCTGTCCTGACCTCTCTGCTGAAACAGGATCCACGCTATTTCTACCGGGGCACGGGCACCACTCGATCGCGCCTTCTGTATGCGCTTGGCAATTCCGTGATGTGCAGGGGCGATAATAAACGCTATCAGCCGAATTACTCGGCCATTCTCGGGTCTTTCGCAACCACCGGTATCTCGTTTCTTTACCTTCCGGCAAGCGATCGCAGTGCGGAATTGTATTTTCAAAACTCGCTGGTCAGAATTGCGACAGGTAGCCTTGCCGGTATCTTCCAGGAATTTGTTATCAAGAAATTGACCCCGCGTCTCAAGAGCCACCCGCCTCCCCAGCCTTAAGAACGCTGCCTCCCCTGGCCGGAGCGGCAGCGCCTTGCGGGTTATGACTGCTTGCTCTCGCTCGCCGGCGTGCCGAAGCCGCAGCGTCCGCGCATGCCTTGCCGGAGTTTTTCGCGCTCCTCGGGCGTCATGCGTTCCCAGCGCTCGGCCATGCGACGGCCGGAGTAGGAACGGCGGAACCCGCGGCCACTCACCCCGCCAAACAGGATCCGGCATAGTGCCAGCATCCCGATCGCCTGCCAGAAGGTGAGCTGGCGCCAGCCGAACAGCGGCGGCAACAGCCAATTCCACAGATGCAGTACGATTTCGCCGCCGACGAAGATAAATAGCGCAATCCCCACGATCGCCAGCGGAGCAATGAGAATCAGTTTCTTCACTTTCGGTCTCATGTTCAGTCCCTCATGCTTTCGTAAACTCGTCGTAAATGCTTTGCAATCGCTCGCGCAGATGCAGCACCGCATAGCGCTTGCGCGAGAGCAGCGTATTGACGCTCACGCCGGTTTCGGCGGCCATCTCCTTAAAGGTGCGCCCCTCCAGTTCGTGTCCGACAAACACCTCGCGCTGCTCATCGGGTAGCTCGTCCAGCGCAAACTCAAGTTCATCGAGAAGCACGCTGCGGGCATAAAGAGCGTCCGGCCCGGCCTCGGGCGAAGGCAGCAAGTCCTCCAGCCGCGGCACCTCTTCGTCGTCGTCAGCCACGGCCGCATTGCCGAAGCTCTCCGGCTTCTTCTTGCGGAAGAGATCGGTGATGCGGTTGCGCGCCACCCGGAAGAGCCAGCCGGTAATGTGCTCGATCGGCATCAGCAGGCGATTCGCCTCCACCAGTTCGTAGAAGACCTCCTGCAGGATGTCTTCGGCATCGCGCCGGTCAGGCACACGCCGGCGAATGAAGTTGCGCAGCCGGGACTGCTCCTGCATGACCACCTCGGAGATCCGCCGGTCCTGTTCCAGGCTCATTCGCTCCAGGCTCGCCGCGTCCTTCATCTACGGATGTAGACGAATTGGGGGGTGCGAATATTGTAGGGACTCCCGCTTACGGAGGCCGATACAATCGTTGCTCCGCAGCGAGGAACTGGGATCAAGGGTGATCGCGACTCAGATCGGTCCTTGATAGCGGCGCAGCCGGACCGCTGCGGCGAGGAATGCCGCGGCGAGTGCCAAGCCGATCCACAGACCCGGACTGCTCAGGAAATGACCCAGAGTGAGGTGGGTCATCGGATCCATCGGGACACCACCCGGCGGTAGTGACAGCTTCCGCGCCGCCACTCATGCGGTGCTTCAGCATGGCAGCGAAATGCGAAGTGTTGAACGCGATCTTCTCGACGATGCCAATCGCGAGCAGCGGCAAGACGGCCCAGAGAAATGCCGCGCGCCGCGCCCAGCCTGAGACCAGCAGCAGCCAGCCGTAGATGGGCGCATACCAGAGCGCATGCACGGTCACAAGGTGGTAGAGCAGCAGCAGCGACATCTGGAACCAGCGACAACTGTGTCCACAGCGTCGCGACGCTCAGACCGCTTCCCAGCAGTACTGCGCTGCTCAGCAGCAGCATGATCAACTGCGTGACAACGGTGACGGCGAAGGTGAGCAGCGGCAGAACCACGAGCGGAATGCTCGCCTTCGAGAGCACCGTCGTGAGATCGGAAACCGGCAGCGACTTCCAGAACAGAATGCTGCGATCGCGGCGTTCGCCGTGCAGCGCGTCGAGACAGTAGAACACCGCGACGAGAAAAGTGGTCGCCATGATCAGAAGCGCAGCGAAGTGGTACGGCTGCTCGATCAACTCGTGCTGCTGCATCGGATCGAGCGCCAACGCGGCCCGCATCCTGTGCCGGCAGGCGACCCATGCTGATCAGGAAGCCGAACAGAAATAGGGCCGGCGACCGCCAGCGGCGCGATGTAGATCGAACGGTTCTCCCACAATTCGCGCCGCACCGACCAGTACATGCGCCGGGTCGCCGGGATGGCCGCGGGCGCGATTACCTGCGATTCGTGGGGAGACTCGGGCATGGCGTTCGATTGAGTATTCATCTGAGCCGCTCCTTGTGCCTGGCCCGCCTGATTGCCCATCACGGCGACGAACAAGTCGGCGATGCTGGGCGTGCGCACCTCGCCAGCGCGGCCAGTTGCTGACGATCGACGCGATCGAACAGCAGGATGCTGCGACCGAACACCTGGCGCTCGTGCATCGGCTTGAGCGCCCGCGCCGCGGCGACCTGCTCGGGATTCACCATCACTTCCAGATAGCGCGACTCCAACTCTTCCATGCTGCAATCGAGCACGATGCGGCCGCGGTCGATGAACATGAGGTCGGTGAGGACGTGCTGGATCTCTTCCACCTGATGCGTCGTCACGACGATGGTGCGGCTGCGATCGAAGTAGTCGTTCAGCAGCGAATCGTAGAACTGCTTGCGATACAGGATGTCGAGGCCCAGCGTCGGCTCGTCCAGCACCAGCAATCTCGCGTCGATGGCCATGACCAGAGCGAGGTGCAGCTGGGTCACCATGCCCTTCGACAATTCCCGGACCTTGCTGTCGTGCCGGATGGTGGTCTTGGCCAGAAAACCTTCCGCCTTGGCGCGATCGAATCGCGGATGCACGCCGGCGACGTAGTCGAGCGCCTGCGAAACCCGTATCCAGCGCGGCAGCACGGCGACATCGGCGATGAAGCAGACATCGCGCATGAGCTGATCGCGCTCGGTCCAGGGGTCGCGTCCCAGCACCCTCAGTTCTCCCTGATACGGAGTCAGGCCGAGAATCGCGTTGAGCGCGGTGGTCTTGCCCGCGCCGTTGGGACCGATCAGTCCCAGAATGCGGCCCTCTTCCACGCGCAAATTGACGCCGTCCAGCGCGACGGTCGTGCCGAACGCCTTGCGCAGGCCGCGTGCTTCTATGACATGTCATGGCTTCAGCGCTCCTCCTCTGCGGCATCCGGCTTCGACCCGTGGATCGTTGCGGCGGCCTCCAGCAGTTCTTCCGGCGTCAGGCCGAGCCGCTGAATGGTTGCGTAGACCCGCGGCCATTGTTCCGCCAGAAACTTCTGGCGTTCGCCCTGCAGCAGCAGATTGCGCGCGCCCGCATTGATGAACATGCCGCGACCTCGCCTGCTTTCGACCAGCCCTTCGTCGACCAGTTGCTGATAGCCCTTCAGGACCGTGAGCGGATTGACCCGATATTCGGCCGCGACATTGCGCACCGACGGCAGCGGATCGCCTTCCTTGAGCACGCCGTCGAGTATCATCGCGACCACGCGGTCGCGAAGCTGGCGGTAAATCGGCTGACTGTCGTTCCACTCACGGTCCATCAGGTTTTCCAGATAGCCTTATCAGGGATACGCTCCTGTCATTTTGTGCGCTGCAGGTCGAAGTGCGCGTGCACCGACTTGTCGCCCGCGAGCATGAACGTCCAGTCCTCGGTGTGATGGTTCGCGTCGATGATGGTGAACACCGCATGCTGCATGTGTCCGTACCGCAGTTACCGGAAATGTCGAGAAACTCGAATTCCACTGTCTTCCCGTCCGGCGACATCGTGCCTACCATACGAGGCCGATTATCCGCGTCACAATAATGGGTCAGCAGCAAGCGATCTCCGTCTACAACGAACATGGTGATGGGATCGTCGGGTCTTCCAGTTCCCGTCACCTCATGCATAAGCGTGTGACCCATGGAAGTCACGCGAAGCGAGACCTGCATGAGCTTACCTTCTATGTCGGCTGCCGGCGGGACGGTTGTCACGTGGCCTTCCCAGCTACCCGCCAGACTTTTCATGGTTGCGAACGACTTCTGCGCCGCGGACGGCACAGGAGCCGTGGGGGACTTTTGCGCGTCGGACTGCGCCAAAGCCAGGGTGGAGAGCGCCATCAGAACAACGAACAGCATAGAACGGGATTTCATTTTCATCTCCTCATGAAGTTCATTTCTTTTTTGCTCTCGGGCCAAGGTTTTCGCTGGCGTCGATCAGCTCAAATGAACCCCAGTTAATCTACTGTTATAGTTAACTACAACACACTATCACACATGTCGAGCTGATTCTGATTTTTCTTTCTGCGCCCCTATCCGCACGGCACATAAGGGCTCGCGCGTCCCGTTGGGGAAGCTGGCGCAGTATCCCAGCTCTGAACTTGTTCGTAGGTGGACGCCGACGTGCGAGATCGAACAGAGCTTGGCCGGAAGCCATCAAGCATGAGCGCCCTAAGTCACAGAACTTAAATGGTTTAACATCTCTGCTTGATTAGTAAGAAACGTGCTCCCGATCTCTTTGCAGGATTCTGGGTTGATGGGGAGGGTTGGTCAATGGATAGCGTTCTTCAGGATCTGCGGTTTGCATTTCGCCAGCTACACAAGAACCCAGGATTCACGCTGGTTTGCGTGATTACGCTGGCCCTTGGGATCGGCGCCAACACGGCGATCTTCACGGTGATCAATGCTGTGCTGCTCCGTCCTTTGCCCTACGCAAATCCGAGCGAACTGGTGACGTGGCGTGGTAACGAGTCTCTGCCGGATGTGGAAGAGATTCGCGCTCAAAGCAGTCGGTTTTTCTCCGCTGGCGGAGCCGTTAACCCTGAGCCCATGGATTACACCGGCGGCGCCGAGCCACTCGGAGTGCACGCAGGATTTGTGGACGCGGGGCTGTTCCAGGTACTTGGAGTCCCGGCAATGTTAGGCCGCACTCTCTCCGCAAACGAAGATCGCCGGGACGGGCCTCGCGTGGTTGTGCTTGCCTACCCGTTCTGGCGAGAATACCTCGGAAGCGACCCAAATATCATTGGCAAGTCGATAGCTCTGAGCGGCAACGCGTATACGGTCATTGGAGTGATGCCAGAGCGCTTTGCCGCGCCGGAATTCAATCTCGACGTCTTCGTTTCACTGTGGGTGGCTTATCCGGAAGCTGCCGCCTATCGTGGCGTCCACTTTATGCGCTCCTATTGGCGGCTCAAGCCGGGCATCACACTGGACCAGGCGGGCGCGGGCATGGCTGTAATCGACGCCAGACTCGGGGAAAACTTCCCCAGCGAGGAACGGGGCCGCCATACCGTGCCCGTGCGCCTCCAAGAACTGATAACGGGCAACGTCCGGCCAGCTCTTCAGGTGCTTTTCGGAGCGGTGTGCGTAGTTCTGCTGATTGCTTGTGCGAATTTCGCCGGCCTGCTGATGGCGCGCAGCATGACACGTCGACGCGAGATGGTGGTCAGAGCAGCGCTTGGGGGCAGCCGACGCCGCCTGATCGGTCAGGCGCTGACGGAAAGCGTCGTGCTTGCCGTACTGGGTGGGGCTGTGGGCATGGTGCTAGCGAGGCTGGCAACCGATCTGCTCGTCGCCTCCAAACCGGCGGCGCTGGCTTACCTGAGCGGTATTTCGATGGATTCCAGAGTCCTGGTTTTTGGTCTTTTGGTATCCACGTTAACCGGGCTTATCTTCGGCCTGGCGCCGGCCTGGAGCGCCTCGGGCGCGGATGTATCCGAGGCTTTGAAACAGGAAGGACGGACCGCAACAGCCGGCCACAGAGGGCTCAGCTTCCGCAAGATTCTGGTGGCGGGGCAGCTTGCACTGGCGATGATCCTTCTTGCCGGGGCGGGCTTGCTGATCAGGAGCTTCGCGCGTCTACACGCCGTCGATCCCGGATTTAATCCAGACCACTTGACCTCCGTTCCCATTCAGTTGCCGGCCACCCGCTACGATAAGACCGCAACGCAAACTCTGTTTCGGCGCCAGCTTCTGGAGAAATTGAACCCTCTTCCTGGAGTCGAGGCCGCGATGGTCGGGGACCTTCCCCTGAACGGCAGCGAGCTGACACATAATCTGGTGATCGAGGGGCGGCAACCTCAACCCCCCGGCGCCGAACCGGAAGTAGACACGTTGTGCGTGATGGGAGACTACTTTCGCGTCATGCAGATTCCGCTCCGGGCAGGCCGCACGTTAACGGATATGGATCGGGAGGGACATCCGCTTGTGGCTGTCATCAATCAGGCCATGGCACGCGAACTTTTCGCTGGTCAAGACCCGATCGGCCAGCGGATTCGCTGGGCCCGCGATACCGAGTCTTCGCGATGGATGACCATTGTCGGCGTGGTCGGAGACGTGAAGCAGGTCTCTCTTGCCGCGCCGGCTTACCCGGCCGTTTTCACGCCCTTTTCGCAGTCGGATGAAGCGTGGAGGCGGTGGATGTCGGTGGTGGTGCGGGCACCCGACAATTCCGCGAGTCTATTGCCGGCGATCAAACAACAGATATGGTCTCTCGACAATCGAATCCCGGTTGATCACGTATTAGACATGGACGCAATACTGGGTAAATCTCTCAGCCAGCACCGCTTCAACATGGCCTTGCTCACACTCTTCGCCGGCTTGGCCGTAATCCTGGCTTTTGTGGGCATCTACAGTGTGATGTCGTATACCGTGAGCCAGAGAACTCACGAAATTGGCATTCGCATGGCTGTCGGCGCGCGCCGCAGCCATGTGCTGAAATTGATTATGGGTCAAGGCGCGCTGCTTGCGGTAGTTGGGCTTGGAGCCGGGATTCTTTGCGTGTTCGCCTTTACTCGGGTAATGAGGAGCCTCCTTTTCAATGTCAAACCTACCGACTCAGTCACCATTGCAGCCGCAACGCTCGTAATGATGGTTGTGGTTCTGTTGGCTTGTTACTTTCCTGTGCGGCGAGCCATCGGAATCGATCCGACACAGTCGCTGCGCTACGAATAACAGCTCGCTTTTCGCAACCGAACGAAAGCGAGAGAGGAGGGCGAGATTCCTGGATGGGGCGCTCGATGCGCCCCCGAGCCAGAAAAAGCGACGACTTCGCTTTAGCCGATCCAAACAACAGCAACAGCACGAAGCTGACAGCTTTCTTTTTCGCCGAGCTCAGGCAAGGTCGTAGCGATCAAGGTTCATCACCTTGCCCCATGCAGCCGCGAAGTCCTTCACAAACGCCTCCTTCGAGTCGTCACATGCATAGACTTCCGCGATTGCCCGGAGCTGGGAGTTCGAACCGAAGAGAAGATCGACGCGCGTGCCGGTCCACTTGACTTTGTCCGTCGCTGCGATCGCGCCCCTCATACACGCCTTCGGATGTAGAGGAGGCCTGCCACTTCGTATTCATGTCGAGCAGGTTGACGAAGAAATCATTCGTCAGCGTCTCGGGCCGGTTGGTGAAGACGCCGTGTTTGGCCTGCCCGAAGTTCGCATTCAGGGCGCGCATGCCGCCGACGAGAACCGTCATCTCGGGGGCAGTCAGCTTCAGCAACTGCGCCCGGTCCACCAGCATCTCCTCGGGCGATGTTCCGTTTCGCTTCCGGAGATAGTTGCGGAACCCGTCGGCGTTCGGCTCCATTACGGCGAACGAGTGCACATCGGTCTGCTCCTGCGAAGCATCCGTGCGCCCCGGCGAGAAGGGAACCTTCACCTCGTGCCCGGCCCTTTTCGCGGCTTCCTCGACGGCTGCGCAGCCGCCCAGAACGATCAGGTCAGCAAGCGAGACCCTCTTCCCTTTGTTCCCGTCGGATTGCGAGCCGTTGAACTCCTTTTGGATCGCCTCCAGCTTCTGAAGGACCTTCGCCAGTTCGGTCGGCTGGTTCACTTCCCAATCCTTTTGTGGCGCGAGGCGAATGCGCGCCCCGTTCGCACCACCGCGCTTGTCAGAGCCGCGGAACGACGACGCCGATGCCCAGGCAGTCGTGACCAGCTGGGAGATCGACAGTCCGGATGCAAGGATCTTCCCCTTCAGAGCAGCAATGTCCTGCTCCCCGATCAATTTATGATCCACGGCGGGAACAGGGTCTTGCCAGATCTGAGGCTCCTTCGGAACCAGCGGGCCAAGGTACCGCGAGATCGGCCCCATGTCGCGGTGCGTCAGCTTGAACCACGCCCGCGCAAACGCGTCTGCGAGCTCTTCCGGATGCTCGTAGAAGCGCCGCGAAATCTTTTCGTAAGCAGGATCCAATCGCAAGGAGAGGTCCGTGGTGAGCATGGTCGGCGCGTGACGCTTTGAGGGATCGGCTGCATCCGGCACCGTACCGGCACCTGCACCGTTCTTCGCCACCCACTGATGCGCACCGGCCGGGCTCTTGGTCAGTTCCCATTCGTAGCTGAACAGGTTGTGGAAGAAGTTGTTGCTCCACTTCGTGGGTGTCGTGGTCCAGGTGACTTCCAGGCCGCTGCCGATGGTGTAGTCGCCGTTGCCGCTGCCATAAGTGTTTTTCCAGCCCAAGCCTTGCTGCTCGATGGGGGCAGCCTCGGGTTCGGGACCGACGTACTTGCTCGGATCGCCGGCGCCGTGGGTCTTCCCGAAAGTATGACCGCCGGCAATGAGCGCAACCGTTTCCTCGTCATTCATCGCCATGCGGGCGAAAGTCTCTCGGATGTCGCGTGCAGCAGCGATGGGATCGGGCTTTCCATTCGGCCCTTCCGGATTCACATAGATCAGACCCATTTGCACGGCAGCGAGCGGATTCTCGAGATCACGGTCGCCGCTGTAGCGCTCGTCCGCCAGCCACTTGCCCTCAGGCCCCCAGAAAATGTCCTCTCCGGGCTCCCAGACGTCCTCGCGCCCGCCGCCAAAACCGAAGGTCTTAAAGCCCATCGACTCGAGGGCGACGTTGCCGGCGAGAATCATGAGGTCGGCCCAGGAGATTTTCCGCCCATACTTCTGCTTGATCGGCCACAGCAGCCGGCGCGCCTTGTCGAGGTTCACGTTGTCCGGCCAGCTATTGAGGGGCGCGAAACGTTGTTCGCCAGAGCCTGCCCCGCCACGGCCGTCGCCGATGCGGTACGTACCCGCGCTGTGCCACGCCATACGAATGAAAAGTGGCCCATAGTGGCCAAAGTCGGCCGGCCACCAATCCTGCGAGTCCGTCATCAAGGCATGCAGGTCCTTGATCACGGCGTTCAGGTCGAGGCTCTTGAATTCTTCGGCGTAGTTGAACTCCTTGTCCATAGGATCGGACAGGGGGGAGTGCTGGTGCAGGATCTTCAGGTTCAGCTGATTCGGCCACCATTCCGCATTGGTCGCGGCCCCAGCTGCTGTGTGTTGGAACGGGCACTTTGCTTCGGTTGACATGATTGCTCCTTCCTTCAAGAAAACTATGACGAACTACGAGCGCATCCTGGCTTTCCCATTCGCGCAATCGCCGCTTTATCAAGATTCTTGCTTTCGGAAATGTGGGTAAAGTCTCATTGGGCACAAATGTTTTGCTTAGGTTTTTACACTGCAGCGGCGACAGAGGCCAAAGACCTCGATCAACGGCTGCGTCAGATCAAAGCCGCCCGGCAGTTGCCGGGATAGCCGATTGAAATCGATGAACTCTCCTTCGATGTCCTGCACCGATTTGCAGCGCGAGCAGACCAGGTGGTGATGAGGTTTGAGATTGCCGTCCACGCGCAACGTCGACGCATGAGGAGTGACCTCGCGCAGCAATCCACACTCGATGAAAAGCCGCAGATTGTTGTAGACCGTGGCGAGCGAAATGGATGGAATGCGACGCCGGACCGCGGCGTAAATGGTTTCTGGGGAATGGTGTCCGTGGGAAGCGATGACCGCCTCATAGACCACCTGACGCTGGTGCGTGACCGCCAAACCGTGCTTCGCGGCCAGCTCACGGAACTGTTCATGGGTGAGGCGCATGATTATCGAATAAGAATCATTATAAAGCGACCGGGAGCAGTGTCAAACGAAATCTTTCCTTTGACCTCGAAGAGGGCGAGCGCAAGACCTGACTGTGGCTACCACGACCGGCATCGCGACCCGCTTTGGATGGATTGTCGGCAATCCGGAAATAATCTGGCTCGCCGTGACAAGGTTAGAGCTTGTTTCACAAATACTTATCCATCCGGTTTACCTGTACCGCGTGTCTCGGGACTAATCTGGCGAATAGCCTGGTGCGAGCCCACGTAGTCTGCTAAGAGCGCTCGGAGTATCTGCCGAGCGTTTCAGGCAAAATAAAAGTGCTCATATCACAATGGGCATTGTCGCGGACCGGTTTTGGAGATAAGTTGGCCGTGCACGACGGCAGGGTGCACCTGAATTCGGCGTATCAAACGGGGTATGAGACACAAATTGGAGCAAGCACCGCAGTGTGAAAAGTCTGTTTCAACCGCAACCTCGGGCGAGCCGTGCGGCTAAACTAGCCATTGGGAAGCTACCGCTCGGATGCCACTGAGATGAGATCCACTCCGTTTCGGACCGCAATCTCCTTGCTGATTCTGTTGTGCTTCGCGACCACAGCATGGCCGTGGGGTAACGAAGGACACAGTGCGATCAATCACGTGGCGGCGGAGAAGCTGCCTGCGGATGTTCCGGCCTTTCTGCGCGATGCGGCCGACCAACTCGCCTATCTTGGTTCCGAGCCCGATCGGTGGCGCGAGCACTCGGAACTGGCACTCAAGGTATCGCAGGAACCCGACCACTTCATTGATCTGGAGCGCGTAGAGGGCATGACTCTGCCCCCCGACCGCTACAGCTTCTATCGCGAGTTGGATGCCAGGCGTGAGCAGACTCCTGGCAAACCTGATTATCTGCTTCCGGATCGAGTAGGTTTGCAGCCATACATCGCGATGGAGGTCTTCGGCCGGCTCGTGGTCGCCTTTCGCGAGTATCGCCATGCGCTGCGTGATCGCCGTAATCCGGAGTTCGCCGAGAGCAACGCTGTCTTCTACGCCGGTTGGTTGGGGCACTATGTCGGCGATGCCTCCAATCCGTTGCATACTACGGTGCACTACAACGGCTGGGTCGGACCCAATCCCAACGGCTATACGACTGCGAACGCGATTCATTGGCAGATGGAAGGTACTTTCGTAGCTGCCAACCAAAGGCAGTTGCAGTTTGCCGATCTGGTGACGGCATCGCCTCGATTGCTGACGGATCCCTTCCAGGATTATCTAAGCTACCTACGCACTTCGCATCAGTATGTCGAAAAGGTATACCAGCTGGCAAAGGCCGGCGGTTTCGACGGGGAGGGCACGGCAGAGTCCCGGGAATTCATTCGTCAGCGGCTCGCCGCTGGGGCGCAAATGCTGCGCGACATGTGGTACACCGCATGGATCCAGAGTGCGCAAGATCCGGTGTCTCCAGTACCATCGAGGCCGGATTCATCGCAACCTCCAGCAAGCCCGAAGCCGCGAATGCGCACGGCTCCAGAGATCGGGCCACCAACCGCACCTCAGCCCGGACCGTAACTGGAACCAGGCTTCCGATAGTGCAGGCCCAAACTGTCGTGTGTTTCATCCGCTATTTCTGGCGGACGTAGCCGAACATGTAGTCCCTGGCGGTGGAGGTAATCGGCACCGTGGTCTTCAGCGAATCGGTCAGCGTGGAGGGAGCATTGCCCGGCAAAGCCCCATTGGTCAGGAGGAAACCGCCGGGCTTGACCATCTCCCCGATGTTGGCGCGGGCCAGAGACTGCTCCAGAGTGCCGTAGTAGACGAAGATATTGGTTGCGATCACTAAATCAAACTGATTTTCTGGCGATAGCAACACCCTCTGAAACACGACATTCATGTCCACCGGAACCACTTTTTTCACGATGTCAGGGCGTATGCTCACCGCGCGGTTCCAGACGTCCCCTGCCCCCTCGGGAACTGGAATGGAGGCCGTAGGCTTCCCGACCTGGCTACCTAGCCTTTGCCAAAACTCCAGGAACCCCGAATGGTAGGCAGGGTCCCATTGGTCCGAAGGGCTCGCCAAGAGTTGGATGACATAGGGGTTGCCGGCAGCCGCGTTCTTCCGGGCCTGCTTAATGTGCTGGTTGACGCGTGAACTGATGTCGAAGGTGTAGACGTGAAGCGAGGCGGGATCGGCGAGGCTGAGCCGGATGAGCGAGTCCATTACGGCGAACGGTTGGGTGGTTTGCGGAGGATAGAAATCGGCGCCGGACTTCTTGTTTACGAAGTCAAGGCCGGGACCAACGATGGCGACGCGATGCACATTCCCCGGCTTCAGCAACCCTTGCTTCATCATGCTTTGCAAGTGCAGATCGACGATGTAGTCGGGATAAAGATTGCTATCCGTTGAGATCCCGCGGTCCTTGAAAGCCTGAAAGCGGTTGGCCTGGGCCTCCTGCCGGTCACGGGCCACGTCGTCGCGCAGGCGAGCCAGGTTGGCCAGCAGGTAGCCTTTTACTTTCTTCTGGTCTGCGGGCGTTTTCAGGCTGTAGCCCTTCTTTTCGAGGAACTCACGCATCTCCAACATGCCCTGACTGGGGTGCGGCACGGCAAGCGCCCTGACGAGATCGTTAGCCCGCTTGTCGGCAATCGAATCGATATACGTACTTTTTCCGTAGCGGTCGAGTTGCTCGTACTCGATGCGGGGCTCTCTGCTATAAGTGATGCCCAGCCGCAGCAGGTTGGTGAGAGTGTTTTCCTCTCCTTCCTCAACCCGGATGCGGATTTTCTTGTCCTGGGTTTGCACCCATTTGTCCCAGGCAGCGGCAGTGATGGGGTTCGAGACTTTCAATTCCGGCGGTAGCGAGTCGCGCATCGCGCTTAGGACAGGCTGGGCCGAGGCAAGAGGAACGAACTGGGGATGCTGCGCGAAGGCCGCGCCGAAAGCAAAGAGGCAGGAGAGAAGCAAGCAGAATCCCATGCGGTGATTACTGGTCATTAGCTTCGATTCTACAAGGCGTTTTTGCCGAGTACTTAGCATGGATTATTCATCAGGGCTTGACGCTTTGAAGGGGCACGGCTTCAGCTGCGCCGTAGACCTGCCTTTATTATGATGGCTTTAGCCGCCGAGGGACTTCGGTTTGGAGACGAAGTGCGAGTGCCCTCAGGGGCTTGAAGCCCAACTCACCACGCACCCGTGACGGCACGGCTGAAAGCCGTGCCCCTTCAAAGCTTCCCGCCCTCAGCTACCGAAACAGATGAATAATGCAACTTAAGGGCGGATTCAGCGGACCAGCGCCTCGGGGGTTGTTGCTTCGGAGTCGCTGGCGGATTGAGCAGCCTTGCCTCGCCGTGACCAGAAGAAAACGGGCAGACCGGCGGCGATGAGCAGAGATCCCACCAGCGCGGTCTTCGGATCTCCCACCACCGCATTGACCACGATGGCGGCGCAAGCCAGGACGAAAATTGCGGGAGCCGTCATCTTGAACCAAAGGCTGGGATCGGACCGCAGGGCCTGCCGCTGCACCACGAACAGGCCCGCTACCGCTGCACCGGAAGACAGAAGAATCGTAAAGCCGGTGTACATGAGGATTGGTTCAAAACCGCCAACCGTGACCAGCACGATGCTCCACCCGGCCTGCAGAGCGATCGCCAGGGCCGGCGTTCCGAATCTTGCGCTGGTACGCGCGAAGCTGGGAACAAAGGCCCGATCGCGCGCCATGGCGAAGTAAACCCGCGGCCCCGCGATCGTCATGGCGCTAATGGCGCCCAGCAGCGCGATGATGAGCGTGGGCGTAACGAAGTTTCTTCCCACCCCGAACAGCGCTTGCGCGGCAACGTCGCCTACATTCACGGCGTTCTGCATGGCAGCCGGAGGAATCGCATACAGGTAAAGCGTGCTCAGGACAACGTAGAGACCTACGATGATGTACGTTCCGATCATGAGGGCCGGCCCGATGGTGCGCCGGGTGTCATACATTTCCTCGGAAATGTATGCTGCGGCATTCCAGCCGCTGTAGGTAAACATGATGGGAATCAGGGCCAACAACAAGTTCACGGGCCGGAAGGGGGCGGTGGGCGAGTGGAAGTGCGACCAGGAACCCGTGCCCACGGCGAAGCCGAGCACGCAGAAAATCACGATGATCGCCAGGATGAGCGACGCAAGCATGTTCTGGGTTAGCCTGCCGGCACCGACATTACAGGCGTGCAAGGCAGCAAACAGGATGATGACGGAGGCCGCGGTGAGCGAACGCGGGGAAAATGTAAAC
The DNA here is from genome assembly GCA_963831675.1 of uncultured Acidobacteriaceae bacterium. Taxonomy (GTDB): domain Bacteria; phylum Acidobacteriota; class Terriglobia; order Terriglobales; family Acidobacteriaceae; genus Bog-257. The sequence continues at coordinate 135,393 of CAWHRM010000022.1, read as the reverse complement.
GCGCCAACGTAGAAGTTGATAGAAAATAAGCTGTGATCGGAGGCTAATGCGGGGAAATACCGCCCAAGGTAAATGACTAACCCAACTGCACTGGCCGCCACCGCCCCAGAAAAACCAGCGATCAGCGAAGTCCACCCGGAAAGAAAGCCTGCCGTGGGACCGTAGGCCCTGGAGAGGTAAATATACTCGCCACCAGCCAACGGCCACATCCTTCCTAGTTGCGCATACGACATTGCCCCAGCCAGGGCAAGACATCCGCCTGCGATCCAGAGGGCGAGCATCGCACCCGGCGACGGCGCCAGTTTGGCGACGATGGCCGGCGCTGTAAAGATGCCAACGCCGATCACGTTCGACACGATCAGCGCCACACCGTCTCGGACCCGAAACGACCGGCGCAGTTGGTTGCGCACGGCAACGCTGGAAGCATAGCCGGCAGCGGAAGAATCGGAAGTATCGGAAGAAATTGGCAGACTAATCCCTTGGTTCCCGGCGCCTACGAATCGCTGACCGGGATTCCCTCTCGACTCGAAGGCCAATTAACCTTACACGACTCGCTTGCAAGATCATGAGTCCGTGCTACTAGGTCGCCACCGGTCGCACCCCACCTGCAGATGCCGTCCACGGTCGCGACTCGAACTGCCGGAGTTGCGATTCCAGCTTCCATTGCAGGCGCGCCTTCTCGCTGCTCTCGAGGAACTTCTGGCAAGCTGCCGCTGGCTTTTCGGGCCCCGGCTTCTGGCCCGCACACTCTTTCACCATGAGGAAGGCTTTTCCGTCACGCCATAAGCTGGCGCCGCCGATAAACGCGTGTTCCAGGCTGGTACGGGCCATCTTCTTCAACTGCAAATACGATAGGTCTTGTTCCTCCGCGCCTTTCAGAAACTCGTGGGTCATGTCTGACCGCGCCACACCTTCGTCATCGGTTGCCAGTGCCACCGGCACACCGGCGTGGATATACTCACGAAGCGGATGTTCCGGCCCACGAACGCCCAGGATGTCGTCGTTGCTGGTCAGGCAGATCTCGACCATGACGTTGTTCTGGGCCATCTCATGCATCAATTCGAGGGGACCCGGCTCGTTCATCACATCAACCCCGTGACCGATGCGTTCGGCGTGTCCAATCTCGACTGAATCGCGCACGTGGAATTGCAGACCTTCGGGCGGCACAAGACCTTCCACCAACTCGCCGGCATGCAGGGCGATGTGCACACGCGGATACTTCCCATGCAAATAGTTGAGCATGCGCATCTGCAGCGAGAAGTCTTGCATAGGGACATACCAGTCCTCGGGCATGACCAGATTGATGCCGAGCAGGTGGAGAGCGGGTGGAACCACCGAGGGGTCTGCGCCTGCCAGCAAAAAGCCAGAGAACATTTGAGCGAACACGATGGCTTTGGATTTGCCGCGTGAGACTTGAGCCAGAAACCGCTGCTCGACCTGGCAGCCCGGATCGGATTGCGGGGTGCCGCAGTGCATATCAGCGTTGCGCTGCGCTTCCGCTTGCTGCAGGTCTTGCCGCGCGGTGTTCAGCATCTCGCTCAGTCCGTTGGACAGCAACTCTTGCCGCATGGCGTCGAAATCGCCGTCCGTGGCTGGCCGCGCATGGCCGAAGTTGTCATCCCACTTCAGTTCTTCCCCCAGCTTTCGCGCCAGGGTCTCCAGGTCCTTGCCGGTTGGTGTCAGCATCAGCTCCTGGTAAATCTCGCGTTGCGACGCCGCCCGCGAAGCCGCTTCCACCAGCAGTTTGTCAGTAGCGCCATCGGTTGCCTGCGCGAACTTCCCAAAGGCGTCGAAGAAATGGTCGTGCCCGGATTGCCCGGAGAGCTGCCAGTTGCGCATGGACAAGGCGTCGATCATGTGGGCATATAAGGCCGGGTCGGACAGGGCGATGGAGACGGGTACGGCCGGCGTTGTGCACGGTCCGGCGACGATGGTAAAGGTCTTGGGGTCGACACAATCCCCATGCTTGGCTGCGATTTGAATATAGGACTCGGCGTAGATGGAGCCGGTGAGGTGATTATGGAGGTCAGCTCCCTTGGGCATTTCTCGCAAGAACGCCAGCAGGAGATTAGGGTCCTTGCGAATGCTCTGGAAATAGGTTTCGGTGCGGACCTCGTCCGAAGCCGCACGCGCGCTGACCGTCATGGTGACGACCAGAGCAATCACCAGGGCGCTGGCCAGGGCGTCGGCAACCCGCGTGCCAGAATGTGAACCGGTCTCCATGAAGGGAAGCTTGGTGAAAAGGCGTCGAGTCTGCAACATTTGACCCTTCCGACGGGAACCACGAAACTGTACACCAGCAGCAAAGATTGCAGGTAAAAATTCCGTGGACAAGCTGAGAGTGCTGATCACCCGCGAGCAGATCGCGGCCAAGGTTGCCCAGTTGGGTGAGCGCATTACCGCCGACTTTGCCGGCGAATCGCTGGTGCTGATTGGAGTGCTCAAAGGGGCCACCATCTTCCTGGCCGATCTTGCCCGCCAGATCAAGCTCGACACCACCTTCGATTTCGTTGCGGTGTCGAGCTATGGCAGCGCCAAACAACAGAGCGGTGAAGTGAGGCTGCTAAAGGACCTTGACCGCTCGGTGGAGGGGCGAAACATCATCCTGGTGGAGGACATTCTGGACACCGGCCTCACCCTGACGTACCTGATGAACCGGCTGCAGGCACACCGGCCGAAGTCGCTGAAAGTCGCCGCCCTGCTCGACAAAATATCGCGACGCACCGAGCCCGTCCACGGGGACTACGTCGGGTTTGCGATTCCCGATGAGTTTGTCGTCGGATACGGGCTTGACTTCGCGGAACATTATCGTAACCTGCCGGACATTTGTATTTTGGAATCCAGCTCCGAGACGCGATAGAATCTCATCTGCTCATGTCTGGGAACTCTTCTGTTATCGCCGGGGCTCCAGCCAGCCTGGTGAGCGATTGGCGCAGCTGCCGCCAGTCTCATTGACCACACACTTTTGAAACCCGATGCGCTTCGCAGCGAAGTAACTGCTTTGTGCGGCGAGGCTTTGCGTTACGGCTTCCACACCGCCATGGTGAATCCGGTCCAGGTGAGCTTGGCCGTGGCACAACTGCGCGGGACCGCCGTCAAGGTCGGAACGGTGGTCGGTTTCCCGCTGGGCGCAAATCTTACCGTGACCAAACTCGCTGAAGCGGAGGCGGTATTACGCAGCGGCGCGCAGGAGATCGATGCGGTGCTGAACATCGCCGCGGTTAAGGCGCGCGATCGCGCCCTGGTGGAGACGGAGATGCGCAGCCTGGCGCGGATGGCGCACGATCACGGAGCGCTGCTCAAGGTGATTCTTGAGAACGCGCTGCTTACCCACGTGGAGAAAATTTTCGCCTGTTCGCTGGCGCTGGAAGCTGGCGTGGACTTCGTAAAGACTTCCACCGGCTTCGCGGCGTCGGGCGCTACGGCTGCTGACGTGGTGCTGATGCGCGGCGTGGTCGGTCTGAAGCTGGGTGTGAAGGCGGCTGGCGGCATTCGCACCGCGGCCCAGCTTATGGACATGGTCGAGGCCGGGGCCAACCGCATCGGCGCCAGCGCCAGCGTGCTGATCGTGCGGGAATTGGGTGCTCCTTCGGAAACCTGAACCATGACCATGTGCCCGGAGCTGCCCGATCCCACTCTACCCACGGTCCAGGTGGTTTGGGCTGCCGCGCCGATTATCCAGGAACTCGCATGGCACGTCTGACGGGCGTGCTGGGCATTGTCGCAATCCTCCTGTTTGCTTTCCTCTTTTCGACGGCACGGAAATCCATCCGCCTGCGCACGGTTGTGGTCGGACTTGTGCTGCAATTCGTCTTCGCCATCCTCGTGCTTCGCGTCGGCTGGGGCGTGCGGGCGATGACCGTAGCGGGCGATGGGGTTAACCGCCTTCTCAGCTACTCTTATGCCGGTTCCCAATTCGTATTCGGCGATCTTGGCAGCAAGATGTCGAGGTTCGGAGTGGTCTTCGCGTTCCAGGTTTTGCCCATCATCATTTTCATCGCCGCGTTCTTTTCCATTCTGTACTACTACGGCGTAATGCAGTTCATCATCCGGCAATTCGCCAAGGTGATGATGCGCTTTATGGGAGCCAGCGGCGCTGAATCGCTGAATGTGGCCGCCAGCATCTTCATGGGGCAAACCGAAGCGCCGCTGACGATTCGCCCCTTTCTGCCGAAGGTCACCCGGTCGGAGCTGATGACCATCATGACCAGCGGAATGGCCCACGTCTCCGGCGCCATGCTGGGCGCTTATATCCTGCTCGGCATCGAGGCCCGCCATTTGCTGGGCGCGGTGATCATGACCGCGCCCGGAACGATTCTCATCTCCAAGATGCTGGTGCCAGAAACCGAGAAGCCGCTTACGGCTGGAGTGACCAAACTCGACGACATCGAGTTCGAAGAGCGGAGCAGCAATGTGCTCGACGCCGCCGCGAAAGGCACGACGGACGGTCTGCATCTGGCGCTAAATGTCGCGGCAATTCTCATCTCGTTCCTGGCGCTGATTGCGCTGTTGGATGGCATTCTCGGCGGCACGCACAACCTCCTGGCGGCGCATGGTTTTCGCTGGTTCCCGGCAAAATTGGAAACCATCTTCGGAGTGATCTTCGCGCCCGTCGCCTGGCTGATCGGCGTGCCCTGGCATGATTGCCTTGCCATCGGCAACCTGCTGGGCACCCGCATGGTGCTGAATGAACTGGTCGCGTTCAGCATGTTGAGCGACGCAGAAGGCATCGCTCGACCCACGGTCCTTCACCATTGCGACGTTTGCCTTGTGCGGATTTGCGAACTTCGGCTCCATCGGCATTCAGATTGGCGGCCTCAGTGCTCTGGCCCCCAATCGCCGCCGCGATCTGGCCCAGCTGGGCTTTCGGGCAATGATTGCCGGCACCCTGGCGAACCTGATGTCCGCCAGCATTGTGGGCATTCTTCTAACCTCGTAAGTGCAGTCGGGTTGGAGGCTTTCCGCTGCTTAGTGTCCGCGCTCACAACCCTTTGTGACACCTGCACTATCCCCCACGCCGGGAAGAGCACATGCTGAAATCCCAGGGAAGCACTCTTCCGGCTCCTGGAGACTCCGGGTGTCTCGATTTGTGGAAGGCCCGTTGTACTCGCCAATCTGTTTTTCCACCCGGCGCTCCACTGATTAGCTGCCACGGTCGCGACCGAACCGGAGATGTCCAGCCCTGCATGCAATCTCACGTTCATGGATTCGGAGGCCTTCATGGCAATTACCAAGCAGGATGCACTCGACTACCACTTTGGGTCACGGCCGGGAAAAATTGAGGTCGTCTCCACCAAGCCTTGTCTCACACAACGCGATCTCAGCCTGGCCTACACGCCTGGCGTAGCGGACCCCTGCCTCGAGATCGAGAAGAACCCGCAGGACGCATTCAAGTACACCGCTAAGGGAAACCTGGTCGCTGTGGTGACCAACGGCACCGCCGTGCTCGGACTGGGCGACATCGGCGCCCTGGCCGGCAAGCCGGTCATGGAAGGCAAAGGTGTCCTGTTCAAGAGGTTTGCCGACATCGACGTTTTCGATATCGAGCTGAATACCCATGACGCCGACGAAATCATCAAGACCTGCCAACTCCTGGAGCCCACCTTCGGCGGCATCAACCTGGAAGACATCAAAGCGCCGGAGTGCTTCTACATCGAAGAAACCCTCAAGAAGACGATGAAGATCCCGGTCTTTCACGACGACCAGCACGGTACGGCTATCATCTCTGGTGCAGCGTTGGTAAATGCCGTGGAACTGACCGGCAAGCACATGGACCAGATCAAGGTGGTCGTCAACGGTGCTGGCGCTTCCGGCATCGCCTGCGCAGAACACTATATCTGCATGGGTGTGAAGCGCGAGAACATCACCATGGTTGACACCAAGGGCGTCATCTACAAGGGCCGCAAAGAAGGAATGAATTCTTACAAGGAGCGGTTCGCAAAAGACACGCCGCTGCGAACTCTTGCCGACGCTGCCAAAGGCGCCGATGTGCTGCTGGGCCTTTCCAAGAAAGGGGCCTTCACCCCTCAGATGATCGCGTCCCTGGCTCCGCACGCGGTAGTGTTCGCCATGGCGAACCCTGACCCGGAGATTACCTACGACGAGGCGCGTGCCGTCCGCGATGACATCATCATGGCAACCGGGCGCTCCGATTATCCGAATCAGGTCAATAACGTTCTCGGATTCCCGTTTATCTTCCGCGGCGCTCTCGACGTGCATGCCACCACCATCAATGAAGAAATGAAGCTGGCGGCGACGTATGCCCTGGCGGCGCTGGCCAAGGAAGATGTTCCCGACTCGGTCTGCCGCGCTTATGGCGTGGAATGCCTGAAGTTCGGGGTGGACTACATCATTCCCAAGCCGTTCGACCCCCGTGTACTGGTTTGGGAGGCGGCGGCCGTCGCCAAGGCGGCGATGGACACCGGAGTGGCGCAAAATCCCGTCGATATTGCCGAATATCGCGAGCAGCTGGAGAAGCGGTTGGGCAAGGCGCACGAACTGATGCGCCTGATGATCCACAAAGCGCAGGCCAATCCGAAGCGCGTCGTGTTTCCGGAAGGCTCGCACCAGAAGATCCTGCGGGCATGCCACGTCCTGATCGAGGAGAACATTGCGATTCCGATTCTGTTGGGCCGCACCAAAGAGATCCAGCGCACGGCCGCAGAGTTGGGAGTGCCGCTCGACGGTGTCACCATTGTCGAACCTGAGACGGCTCCTAAACGGCAAGCGTATGTCCACGAGCTTTACCGATTGCGGCAACGCCGTGGAGTCACTCTGGGCTCGGCGGATGACCTGATGAACGATGGCAATATCTTTGGTTCAATGATGGTGCGTATGGGCGATGCAGACGCTATTGTTTCCGGCGTAACCCAGAACTATCCGGACACCATTCGCCCCGCATTGCAAGTGATCGGCGTTCGTGAGGGAATCCACAAGGTGTCAGGTCTCTATCTGATCATCAACCGCAAGGGTGATCTGTATTTCCTGGCCGACGCCACCGTCAATATCGATCCTACAGCCGAAGACCTGGCGGAGATCGCCCTCTGCGCAGCCCAGGAGGCGCGGCGGTTCGATATTGAACCGCGCGTGGCCATGTTGTCGTTCTCCAGCTTTGGCAGCACCAAGCATCCGCTCTGCGACAAGATGCGCCGCGCGGCTGAGCTGGCGCGCTACGCCGATCCAACCCTCGTCGTTGACGGCGAGGTGCAGGGTAACGTGGCGGTGAACGGCAAGAAACTGGAAGCAGCTTTCCCCTTCTCCTCCCTCAAGGACGGCGCCAACGTGCTTATCTTCCCTGATCTGGAAGCGGGTAACATTGCTTGCAAGCTTCTCATCGGAGTCGGTGGCGCCGAGGCGGTTGGTCCCATCCTGATGGGGATGGCCAAGCCGGTCCATCTGCTGCAACGTGGCGTCGAGGTAGAGGACATCGTCAACATGACCACCATCGCCGTGGTGGATGCGCAGGACAGTGCGTTCTCCGCGGGCTTCAAGGCACCTCGTATCGCCGCTGCGGGGGTAGCGGCCGGGTAACGCAACGGTTGCAGGGTTTAGAAACTCAGGCGCGCCGGCAATGTCGCTCACGGTTTTCGAGAGATAAGGTCAGCGTTACGACTGAAGTTGTACGGCGATACTCCCGAAGGGGGATTTCACCTTGGCAACTTCCAGTGCAACAATGCTCTCCGTTGGGCCTGTCGCTGCCACCCGCAGCGAACGGGCGAGTCGAGAAAGCGGAACGCAGCTTAGGTTGCTGTGCGAGTGCTCGGCTACCTTCGTCGGTTGGCGGAATTCTTGGGCCGTTTCGGTCTTTCGGATGTGCAACTGGGCGCTGCGCTTCCGGACAGAATTCCGCCGCTTTTTATTTTCCCGACCGATTTGCCGCCTGGACCACGGCAGTAACCTGCTTCCTGGAACTCTAGTCACGTTACTAGGTGATTAAGATCACACGCCAAATCAGCGAAATCTGTTAGTTGTAATGAGGTGGTAGGCGTGCGCTCCCTCGCATGCTCTACAAAACACTCAGCGCCGCGGTTTACGGGATCGACGCCAGCCTCATTGAGGTGGAGGTCGATATCGCTCCGATAAAGTCGGACCGCGACACGTTCACGACTGTCGGGCTGCCCGACACTACAGTCCGTGAGAGCCGCGAGCGCATCCGCGCGGCGCTGAAGAACAGCGGCTACGACGTGCCCTGTACTACCACCACCATCAATCTTGCTCCCGCCGACATTCGCAAGGAGGGTTCCGGCTTTGACCTTCCCATGGCGCTCGGCATCCTGGGGGCTTATGGCGGCCTAAACCATAAGCCGCCCGAGGACACGCTGTTCGTGGGAGAGTTGTCGCTGGACGGCGGCGTTCGCGGCATTCGCGGAGCGCTTCCCATCGCGGTTACCGCGCGGGCCAATAACATTCGCAGGCTGATCGTTCCCGAGGTGAACGCGCGCGAGGCCGCCGTAGTGGAGGGCGTCGACGTGTATCCGGTCCACTCGCTGACGGAAGTTGTGCAGCTCCTCAATACCGGGAATGGGGTCGTTCCGGTCAAGGTGGACACCCGAGCGCTGCTCGAAACGTCGCAGCATTTCGCGGTAGATTTCGGCGATGTTCGCGGCCAGCAGACGGCGAAGCGGGCCATCGAGATCGCCGCGGCCGGTGGACACAACCTGCTGATGATCGGTCCGCCGGGATCCGGCAAGACAATGCTGGCCAAGCGGATGGCGACTATCCTGCCTCCGCTGACCTTTGACGAGGCCCTGGAGACCACCAAGATTCACAGCGTGGCAGGTGTGCTCGATTCAAGCAGCGGACTGGTGGGCACCCGTCCGTTCCGCTCCCCGCACCACACCATTTCCGATGCCGGACTGATTGGCGGTGGCATGATTCCGCGTCCGGGCGAGGTGTCGCTGGCCCACAACGGGGTGCTGTTTCTGGATGAGCTGCCCGAGTTTCCGCGCAACGTGCTGGAAGTCATGCGCCAGCCGCTGGAAGATGGCACGGTGACCATCGCGCGCGCCGCTATGTCGCTCAGCTTCCCAGCGCGCTTCATGCTGGTGGCCGCCATGAATCCCTGCCCCTGTGGCTACTTTAACGATCGCTCACGTGAATGTCACTGTACGCCCATGATCATCCAGCGTTATGTCTCCAAGATTTCCGGTCCGCTCCTTGACCGCATTGATATCCATATTGACGTTCCCTCGGTCAACTACCGCGAGCTGCGCAGCGGTATCGCACCTGAGAGTTCCGGCGATATCCGCAAGCGCGTGATTCGCGCTCGCGAAACACAACTGGACCGGTTCAGCGCCGGCGCGGAGCGCATTTATGCCAATGCCCAGATGGGTTCGCGCGAGATCAGAAAATATTGCGAACTGGGTACCGACTCGGAACACCTGCTGGAGCGGGCCATGGTGAAGCAGGGGCTGAGCGCCAGGGCGCATGACCGTATCCTCAAGGTCTCCCGCACCGTGGCCGATCTGACGGGGGCCGAGATGATCGAACCTGGCCACATTGCGGAAGCCATTCAGTATCGAACCTTAGATCGAACATTTTGGGCGTAGGGCATTCGGCAGGCCCCGTTCTTGGCGGCTGCCGCGTCCCGTAGTTGCTATAAGTAGTTTAAGTTTCAGTTATATAGAGGTAAGCTTGAGGTCGGGAATGGATTTTCGGATGGAAATGCCGATTCTGGGTACAACTTATTGATCCGCAGTGGGTTACAAATTAGCGGAACCTTTGGAAGGGCACCGCGTCTAACTGGCACACGGGAAACCGTTATGAGGGGGAAAGATTTATCTTGACTCGGGAGCTTCCAGCGATTACCTTACAATTTTCACTAGGGCGCCGTCTCGTAGCTACCCGCCCAAGGCATCCTGCCCCGAGCCGGTCACGCACTGAATGCCATCCCAAGGGAATGTGGAAGGTGAGTTTCCAGTAGTGCGTTTTGCCGAGGACCGCAAGGTCACTGCTAAGTTATCGTGAGAAAAGAGTTTCCTTGAATTTCAAGGGCCAGAGGCAACAGCGGAAAAAAGTCGAACCGAAACAATCAGACCGGCATCCAACCAAATGACTCCTGCCGTGCATATTGTCGATGGTTCCCACCGCATTCCATTTCATACGTCAGGAGCGAAGGTCCCACCGGACCGGGCTCCGGGATGTTCATTCATAGACACAAGGAGAAGTCTCATGATGCGTTCTAAATTAGTTTTCGAAGCGGTAACCACATTACGCAACCGTTACATGCTGTGCCAACTTGCTTCCAAGGCAACCCGCAAGTTCCACAAGCCCAACACGCGCATTCAGGACACCACTAACGAAGTGTTGCACCGCATTGCCGATTCCGAACGGCAGGATGTAATCCTGGAGCCGGAGACCGCTTCCGAAGCGCAGCGGCGCGCAGCTTAGTAAGCGCGCCGCGCCTTTGGCGCGTTCCCCGCAGAATCCTCCGGCCCGCCCTTCTGCAAAATCCCCGTAGGTGAACATGACAATCTCAGAGTTAAAAGAAAAAAACATCACCGAGTTGACACGCATCGCTCGGTCCCTGGAGCTGCCCGGCGCCAGCGGCCTGCGCAAGCAGGACCTCATCTTCAAGATCCTTCAGGCACAGAGCGAAAAGGAAGGCCATATCTTTGCCGAGGGAGTACTGGAAATCCTGCCTGACGGCTATGGATTCCTGCGCTCGCCCGATTACAACTATCTTCCCGGTCCGGACGATATCTACGTTTCGCCGTCGCAGATCCGCAAGTTCGACCTGAAAACCGGCGATACCATCAGCGGCCAGGTGCGGCCTCCGCATGAGGGCGAAAAATATTTCGCGTTAGTCAAGATTGAGGCGGTCAACTTTGAATCGCCGGAAGAGGCGCGCAACAAGATCCTCTTCGACAATCTCACGCCCCTGTATCCGCAGGAACGTCTCAAGCTCGAGACCGTGCGCGAGAATATCAGCGCCCGTGTCATGGACCTGCTCACTCCGCTCGGCAAGGGCCAGCGCGGCCTCATCGTCTCTCCGCCACGTGCCGGCAAAACGATGATCCTGCAGAACATCGCCAACTCGATCACGACTAACCACCCTGAGGTTGTGCTGATCGTGCTGCTTATCGACGAGCGTCCCGAAGAAGTTACCGACATGCAGCGCTCGGTCAAGGGCGAGGTCATCTCGTCCACATTTGACGAGCCAGCTGCGCGTCACGTGCAGGTGGCCGAGATGGTCATCGAAAAGGCCAAGCGCCTGGTCGAACACAAGCGGGACGTTGTGATCCTGCTGGATTCCATCACCCGTCTGGCGCGCGCCTACAACACCATTGTTCCGCCTTCCGGCAAGGTACTCTCCGGCGGCGTCGATTCCAACGCGTTGCAGCGCCCGAAGCGGTTTTTCGGTGCGGCCCGCAACATCGAGGAAGGTGGCTCGCTGACCATTATCGCGACCGCCCTGGTGGAAACCGGGTCGCGCATGGATGACGTCATTTTCGAAGAGTTTAAGGGCACCGGCAATTGCGAGGTCATTCTCGACCGCAAACTGAGCGACAAACGCACCTTCCCGGCCATTGATATTCAGCGTTCGGGCACGCGCAAGGAAGAGCTGATTATTCCCAAAGAGGACTTGACCCGTATCTGGGTGCTTCGCAAGGTGCTGAACCCGCTCTCCCCGGTTGAGGCCATGGAGTTGCTCATCGAGAAGCTGGGCAAAACCCGCGCAAATAGCGAATTCCTCGCCAGCATGAGTTCTTTGTAAGCTAAGCGGCTATTAGAACGTCTCAGCCCTACAGCAGACGTTTTTCCTCCAAGAAACCTGCCGGTTTGGAGGGTACCGGTAAGTCCCGCGAAACACCCCGGATCAACCTGCCAGTTCGCTACAAGAATTGTCCTGCCTGGAGATCGGCGTCAGGCGTCGGGGTATCAACGAAGGCCAAGCAAAACGGCAATATATTGCCGCACCTTTCTGACCAGGGCAGGGTCTGCCTTGGAATGGAATTCCGCTTTTCGGCCAGACCAATCCATGCTCTTTAGCTGGTCCACCAGGACCGCACCTTCCACCTGGTCAACCGTAACCGGCAGTGCGAAGGGGTACGGCTTGCGCTTGCTCGTGAGTGGACAAACTATAGCCAGGCCGCTGGCCCGGTTGTAACGCTGATCGGTAAGCACCAGTGCCGGCCGTCGCTTGGCTTGTTCGCGACCGACTCGGGGATCGAAATCCATGATCACGATGTCTCCGCCTTCGGGAACGTAGGAGGTTACCATTCAACAATTTCCTTGCCGGTTTCCGCGCCAGTTGATATCTCGGAGTACCGGTTCTCGGTCGTTATTTGGGAAACCAACTGCATTAGGGTGGGCATCTTGCTTTCCTTGCGAAGCTCAAGTTGACCTTCGGCAGCGGCTTCGATCTCGAGTGAATCGCCTTCCTTAAGTCTGGCCGCAGCGACTGCGGGCCTGGGGATACGAACGGCGAGGCTGTTGCCCCACTTGACCAGTTGAGTTTTCATGAACCATTGCCCTTTCGGATATACATAGTCTAGTCAAACGTATCTACGACGTCTATACAGATCGCTCACGATTGCTGACGCGCCGTTTCGCACGCGGGGCGGCGTAGCCGCTGCCCCTGGCCTTACCCTGGTTTCGTGTACTTTGCACCATCACAACCTCCCGCCGCTTCGCGCTGCGAGATAGAATGTTGGGTCGCACTCGGAGACATCGATGGCAACTCTTACCACTCGCACCAATCCGCTCACCTATCTCACTGACCAGCTGAATGACCTCAAGCGGAAGGGCACCTACTTCAAGCTGCGCGTGCTCGACGACGAGCAGGCGCCGGTCTGCACCTTCGACGGCAAGAAGGTCATCAATCTCGCTTCCAACAACTACCTTGGCCTCACCACGCATCCCAAGCTGCGCGAAGCCGCCCTCGAGGCCACCAGGAAATATGGTGTTGGTTCAGGCGCGGTGCGTACCATCGCCGGCACCATGAAGATCCACATGGAGCTGGAAGAGAAGATCGCGCGCTTCAAGAACGTGGAAGCCTGCGTGGTCTTCCAGTCGGGCTTCACGGCGAATGCGGGCACGGTTTCCGCCATCCTCGGCAAAGAAGACTTCATCATCTCCGACGAGCTCAACCACGCCAGCATCATCGACGGGGCCCGGCTTTCGCGCGCCAAGATCAAGGTCTTCCGCCACAAAGACGCGGCCCATGCCGAAGAGCTGTTGAACGAGATCAAGAACGAGTCCGGCCACAAGCTGCTGATCACCGATGGGGTGTTCTCCATGGATGGCGACATCGGCGCACTGCCGCAGCTGACCGAGCTGGCCGAAAAGTACGGCGCCATCATGATGGTGGACGACGCTCACTCTTCCGGCGTCCTTGGCCGCAACGGCCGCGGTACGGTTGACCACTTCCATCTGCACGGCCGGGTGGATGTGCAGGTCGGCACGCTGTCGAAGGCCATTGGCGCGCTGGGCGGATACGTTTGCGGCACCCGCGATCTCATCGAGTTTCTCTATCATCGCGGACGCCCCTTCCTGTTCTCGACCTCCCATCCGCCGTCGGTCGCGGCCACCTGTATCGCCGCCTTTGACGTGCTGGAGCAGGAGCCGGAGCGCATCGAGAAGCTGTGGGAGAACACCCGCTACTGGAAAAAGGAGCTGGGCGGCCTCGGCTTCAATATTGGCGGGCGCAACACGCCTGCGAGCGAGACGCCGATCACGCCCATCATCGTGGGCGATGGCCGCCTCACCATGGATTTCTCGCGCGAGCTGTTCAACGAGGGCGTGATGGGAACCGGCATCGCGTTTCCCACCGTGCCCGAAGGCAAGGCCCGCATCCGCACCATCATGACAGCGACCCACACGCGCGATGAACTCGACCAGGCGCTCGACACCCTCAAACGCGTTGGCAAGCGGATGGGCATCCTCGCCTAGGGGAAGGTTTTTCGTGTCTGCCATTGCAGCTTGGAAAGGAGCTCTCGCTTGATCGCTCGTTATACGCGGCCCGAGATGGGGCGCATCTGGAGTGACGAAAACAAGTTTCGGACGTGGCTCGAAGTGGAAATCGCCGCCACCGAAACCCTTGCCGAAGCCGGAATCGTGCCCCAGTCCGCCGCCACGGCCATCCGCGAAAAGGGCGACATCGATGTCGCTCGCATCCACCAGATCGAAGCCGAAGTGAAGCACGATGTCATCGCCTTCACCACCGTCGTGGCGGAGAAAGTTGGGCCTGAATCGCGCTGGCTTCATTACGGGCTCACCTCCAATGACGTGGTCGATACTGCCCAAGCCCTGCTGGTGAAGCAGGCATCGGCCATCCTTCGCGAAGACCTGACGAAACTGCGCGAGGTCCTGAAGCGCCGCGCCTGGGAGTTTAAGGGCACTCCCGCCATCGGCCGCACCCACGGCATTCATGCTGAGCCCATCACCTTCGGCTTGAAGCTGGCCAACTGGTATTCCGAAGTCCAGCGCGATATGGAGCGCTTTGCCATGGCCGCCGAGCAAATGCGGGTTGGTAAGCTTTCCGGAGCAGTGGGCAATGCAGCCCATCTCGAGCCCGAATACGAAGAGAAAATCTGCCAGCGGTTGGGTCTCAATGTCGCCGCCGTGTCGTCGCAGGTGATTCAGCGCGACCGCCATGCCTTCTACGTCGCCACGCTGGCGGTGATCGCGTCCACGCTCGACAAGATTGCCACCGAGGTCCGCCACCTGCAGCGCACCGAAGTTCGCGAGGCGGAAGAGTATTTCGGCGAGAAGCAAAAAGGCTCGTCGGCCATGCCGCACAAGCGCAATCCGGTTACCTGCGAGCAGATCAGCGGACTGGCGCGGGTTGTCCGGGCGAATTCGCAAGCGGCGCTGGAAAACGTCGCGCTATGGCACGAACGCGACATCTCCCATTCCTCGGCCGAGCGCATCATCCTGCCGGACTCGACCATCCTCGTTGACTATCTTCTGAGCAAAACAACCAATCTCATTGACACGCTGCTGGTCTATCCCAAACGCATGATGAAGAACCTGGAATCCACGGGTGGGCTGGTCTTCAGCGGGCAATTGTTGCTCGACCTGGTGGAGGCCGGAATGCTGCGCGAGGAAGCGTATCGCCTGGTGCAGTTGAACGCAATGCGAGCGTGGCAGGAAGACTTGAACTTCCGCGAGCTCATCATGAACGATCCGGAGATCGCGTCCAAGGTAAAGCGCGAGACGCTGGAACATGCCTTTAATCTGCAGCGGCCGCTGCGGAACGTGGACAAGATCTTCCGGCGGGTATTCGGGGAGAAGTAGCTGCTGTATGTCGGCTGCACACTCTCAGTTGCTTCCGGTTTTGGATAAGTTTCCTGGGGCGGGGCGAAAATGACAGGTCACGCCAACATTGAGTTCAGCAAAGCGATCATCCCAGATGACATCGAAGCTTTGTGCGATTTTGACCGCAAAGTATTCGGGGCGTATCCAGAGGACCTCTTCCTGCCTGAGGATTGGGCAGAACTTGAGTCGTATTGGATGGTGGTAGATGGCAGCACCGTCGGCTGTCTTGCACTGAAACGCGACGTTGATTACGACGAAGAGCCGAGGCCGGGATGTCTTTATATAGAGAGCACAGGAGTATTACCTGAGTATCACAGGCAGGGCTTCGGGGCCAGAATGAAAGAGTGGCAAATCGAGTATGCAAGGCAACACGGATTTGGGTTAATTGTGACGAACGCTCGACAGAGTAATGAATCCTCGATCGGTTTGAACCAAAAGTTCGGGTTCCGAACTCGTGACGTGGTTCCAGATTACTACTCCGATCCTTACGAACCAGCTATTGTCATGGAGCTTGAGGTAGGCATCGTGAAGTCGACTTAAGGACCAGGGCTTGACCTGCGAATTACATTACGAACTTATATGCGGCGCCGGTTAGCAGCACGGCTGCTGGACATAGGACGTATGGAAGCCAAAAGAAATAGTGCCGCGCCTCAACCGCTCCGATCACGAAGAAAGTTGTTCCA
The DNA here is from genome assembly GCA_963831675.1 of uncultured Acidobacteriaceae bacterium. Taxonomy (GTDB): domain Bacteria; phylum Acidobacteriota; class Terriglobia; order Terriglobales; family Acidobacteriaceae; genus Bog-257. Next base: position 119,449 of record CAWHRM010000022.1, on the reverse strand, counting down.
AGGTAGAAAGCGGAGACCATGACGTCGAAGATGTCACCTGGGTTTTTGTCGAAGCTTTGTTTCACCCGCTCTCCGAGTGAATCTGGGCCATGCTGGTCTCCCCCTTCCATTTCAATCTCGAGATATCGTACCGCTCTTACTTGGTAAAGCAAACCTGCCCCGATCGACAACAGCAGCAAGATCCACGAAAGCCACATGGGGCCAGGAATCCAGGTCAAGGCATCTTCTTGTCTCAATCCCATCACATTGTGCAGAAATACAATTGGAAGCAGGAGTGCGCCGGTCGCGACCTGAACGTATCCTTTGGCACTGTCTATGTACATTGTCATGACTGTCGTGAGGTAAGTGAACTCTGGCCCTTTCAGTCTTTCAGTTGCAAATTGAGATTCTTTTCTTGGACGCCCATCAGAGGTGGTCCTCCTTTTTAGTTGTGTCTGACAACTGAAAATTACCCGAGCCGATTGATGATCGAAGCTACATATCCCGCGCCGAAGCCGTTATCGATGTTGACCACGCTGACATTGGAGGCGCAGGAGTTCAGCATTCCCAGCAGCGCCGCGACGCCCTGGTACGAAGCTCCGTAGCCGACGCTGGTCGGCACTGCGATGACGGGAACGCCAACCAACCCACCCACAACGCTGGGCAGCGCGCCTTCCATTCCGGCGCAGACAATCACCACGCGGGCTTTGGTCAGCGCCTCTCGGCGCGCCAGCAGCCGATGGATGCCAGCGACTCCCACGTCGTAGACGTGCTGTACCTCGTTTCCCATGATCTGCGCGGTGACCACCGCTTCCTCGGCAACCGGGATGTCGCTTGTACCCGCCGACACCACGATGATGGTGCCTTTGCCATATATGGTTGTGTCTTGCGTCAGCGTGACCGCGCGCGCCAGATCATGCAGTTCGACTTTGCGATGCTTGCGCTTGACTGAGCGAAACTGCTCCGCTGAAACCCTCGTCGCCAGCACATTGTGTCCGGGTTTCGCGAGACGCGCGAAGATCTCGGCAAACTGTTGCGGACTTTTCCCCGGCCCGAATATCACCTCGGGCATGCCGACGCGCAGCGTCCGATGATGGTCCACGTTCGCGAAGCCGAGGTCTTCGAAGGGAAGATGTTTTAGCCGTTGGACAGCCTCGTCGGGCGAGAGCTTGCCGCGCTTCACCTCGTCAAAGAGCTTCTTGAGCGCGTCTGAATTCATAATCAGCGGTCAGTGGATAGTCTCAAGATTTGGGGTCCGAGTTTCAAGTTGTAGGCGACAACACCGAGCGCCATGCCAATGGTCGCTGCGAGGCGCTTGGTCGGATGGTACGATGTAAAGCTTAGATGTCCGCTCCGACCAATTCCGCTCCGCGAACGCTGACGGTCGCCATCACTGGCGCAAGCGGCTCCATCTTTGCCAGGCACTTACTGGACGCGCTCGATGGTGACGACCGGGTTGCCATCGTGAACCTCATCCTATCTGACGGCGGACTGCGAGTGATGGCCGAAGAACTCCAGGTTTCGGGCCGCAACGAGTTGGTCGAGAAGCTACTTGGACGCTCGTCGCAGAAAATCCGTCAGCAGACCAACACCGACGTCGGAGCCAATGTCGCCAGCGGTTCCTATCGGACCGACGCCATGGTCGTGCTGCCATGCAGTGTGGGAACGCTGGCACGCATTGCCAACGGCATGGCGATCCAGTTGATCGAACGCGCCGCCGACGTCTGCCTGAAGGAGCGGCGGCCGCTCATCCTCTGCGTGCGCGAGACGCCCTTCAATCTGATTCACCTGCGCAATATGACGCTCGCTACCGAAGCAGGCGCGACCATCTTCCCGGTGATTCCGGCTTTCTACTTCCGTCCCGTCTCGACCGACGAGATCGCACGCGAGTTCGTTAACCGCGTTCTGGCGCACTTGGGTCTGCCGCAGCCCGGCGCGTTCCAGTGGAAAGGCGAGTAACTCTCTCTTCACCAGCCGGCGCCAAACTTGTGTGGCCGCTGCTCAAGCGGATGCGACCCGGGAATCCCATTCGGTCTCACGCCGGATACTTTCCCGTGATATAGCCTTCGAGTTGCGCGATGTGGTGTTGCTGGCCGGAGATGATCCACTTCACCAGATCGCCGATGGACAGCACGCCCGCGACCTTATCGCCCTGCATCACCGGCAGATGACGGATGTGGTGGTTGGTCATGATCGCCATGCACTCATCCACGGTCTGCTGGCGAGTGACAAAGATGACCGGGCTGGTCATGATGTGGCTGACCGGAGTTTCCTTCGAAAGCCGTCCCTGGAGGATGACTTTGCGCGCGTAATCACGTTCGGAAACGATCCCCACCAGTTTGCTTTCAGAGATCACGAGCAAAGCGCCGACTCCATGTTGCGCCATCTTCTCAATGGCTTCGTAAACCGACTGCTCGGGAGCAACGGACAAAACAGCCTGCCCAGTTTTCTGCGCAAGAACAGCGTCAACGCTGTCAGCAAGGCTCATGGAAGCACCTGGCGGGTGGTCACCCTTTCGTCGGGGTATCTTACATCATCCGGGCAAGCGCGTTACCCATTTGGCGCGAAAAAGGATCGCTTGACGCCAGCCCGCCTTAAGCCAGCACAGCCACCGGCTCAAACAGATCCTGCAATCGCGCGGTCTGGACCAAGTCCTGGACCTGTGGGTTCGGACTCATGAACTTCAGATCGCAGCCTTCGTTCTTGGCGGCAGCCCACAGGCTGACGAACGTGCCGATGCCAACGCTGTCGACCAGCGTAACTTTGCTGAGGTCGACCCTGATCGGTTTGCCTTCAGGAATGAGAGCTCGAACGGTGGCGGAGAAATGAGAGCAAGATTCGATAATTACTTTGCCCGCGCAATGCACGAGGGTCATCGCCGGTTGTTTCTCGGTGTCCAGCTGCAATACGGGGGCCGCATTCGTGGTCATAGCAAGCCTCCCTATGAATAATTCTACACCCAGGATTCGAGCGATTCGCTGGCGCCATAGAGGAAAGACCAGGCTAATTCCCGAGGTCGCCACGCAACGGTTAAGCGATGACCGAATTCTCTACAAACTTTAGAGCACTCTTGTGTTCGCAAAGTCTGGCGCCGCTGCCCGATGGCATCGGTGGTGTGAAACGGAAGATGAGGCGCATCCTACGTCGGTGAGACATGAGGCAAGCAGGACCGCGCGTGGTTTATTCTGCGTTAACCGACATGTTTACTGGGCCCTTCCAACCCCCTCTGGTCGTCCTTAGAATCAATCACTTACATAGGATTTAGCATGTAAAGTATTGAATCAACGTGAGTTATACGTACGCGATAGAAGCATAAGGAGTTACAGACCAGATTTCGCCATTTTGGGTGGAGCTGAGAGAAGAGAAAAGTTGCCCATTTAGCTAACAACCCGTCCCTTTCGGCGGAGTCCTCGCCTGGCCCATCGTCAGCTTCGGAATTATCCACTGGCCCCTACCCGCCATCTACTGATGTCAAAGAACTGACTCCGCCTGCACCCTGGTGCGGCGGTGAGGGGACACGCCAACCTCGTCCTCACCTTACGTTGATACGCGCCACGCGCGCCAGAGACAAGTGCGCCCGTCACGTGGGCCTGTGATGAGCAAAACTCCGTTTCGGAGCCGGGGAGTCCAGTGTGCGGGGGCGAGGAAGACCAGCGTTCCAGGTGGCGGTCATTTCATCGCGTTGCGAACGGGGGAGACGGGCGTACAATGTCGGCCATACTTGAAGTCAGAAAGGAAGCTGCAGATGAAATCCAAGATCCTGTGCGGCTGTGCGCTGTTTGTCTTGGTGGTTGCAATGGCCTCCGGCCAAACGAAAAACTCTATATCCGGCACCTGTGCCAAACCTGACGTCCAGCAAAGTATCCCTGCCGGCGATCAGCCGGGCCATGTCTTCACGCTGGCGCAAGGCAAATGCGTCGCCAAGGGAGAAACCGGTGGTGCGATGAGTAAAGGGGGCGCGTTTTCCGAGCACGGAGACGCTGCGGGAAACCGCGTTAAGACCTGGGGCGTCTTCGTGGAAACGTACGACAGCGGCGATAAGGTTTTCTACAACTATCAAACCTCGGGGACCACAAAAGATAACGTGTTTCAGGCCGGTCAGAATAAGTATCAGATCACCGGCGGCACCGGAAAGATGAAAGGTATCAAAGGGTCTGGTACCTGCAAACTCACCGGCGCCGCCGATGGCGGTCTGGACTACTCGTGCGAGGGTGAATACACACTCGCCGGCGCCGCTCCGGCAAAGATGTAGAAGGTTGGTTTGCGGCGGTAGCGCTGTTGCACGTTCATCGCTCCCACCCTGTCCGCAACAGCTGCGGACAGGGGAGGTACCAGGTCGCCTTTGGGAACAGGTTCCATTCCGACCCTACTTTTGACCGTGCCTCAGATTGTCACTTTCGCTCAGACCGGAAGGTGATTATAGTGGAGTCAATTGATTAGCAGAATGATTGCCACGGGCCAGCAGAATGTAGGTTCGGCACGGCCCGATCTCTTTGGCCAAATCGGACGGGAGCGGGCGAAGCCGTTCCTCAAGTGAGCTGGCGGCAAAAGCCGACTCCTTCCAGAACTGCGGCGCTATGTACCAAAGAAAGGGTACGCCCGCTATATTGAGCCGTTTCTGGGCGGAGGCACCTTCTTCTTCGATCTTGCTCCCGAATCCGCCATTTTGGGTGACTCCAATCCCGAACTCATAAACAGGTCTGACTCCCCCACCCCTTACGATCACTAAAAAGGCAAATGTGCCGGGAGAACGTGCTATAGCGAGCGGGATCACCCAGCCAGCCTGGCTGACACCCCATATGCCGATACGGCTATCATCGACACTACTGTGGGACTTGAGGAAAACGCGCGTGAGATGGTGTTCAGGCGAAACCGTCGGCGATCAGCAACGGCAGGAGGCAAGCTTGTTGGCTCCGGTCCGACGCTGTCCTCAGCGCCAGTCCAGTCGGCGCATACGCAAACAGGAAAATAGAGAGATTGCCGATGCGCAGCCGCACATGGCTGGAGGATCTACAAGCGTTTGCTGGCTCAAATGGAGTGAGCGGTCGCTTTGCTGAGAGAATCTTCCAATGTGGCCAGTCTCTCCTCGATTCGGGTAAGAGAAGCCTGTGCGATCTCTTGCTGCTTGTCCGGACGAAAGATTGGGTTATTCACCCACCAATCCATGCCCATTTCTTTGGCTTTGTCGACTGAGCAAATCACCAGTCGGATCTGAATCGAGAGCAGTTCGATATCGACCAGTTTGACCCTGATATCGCCAGCGATAACGATCCCTTTGTCCAAAACGCGTTCGAGGACGTCCGCCAATGTAGAAGACTGAACCGAGTGTGATAGCGCTTGTTGTTGAATCATGGAGTTTCCTTATAGAAGCCTTCCGAGCGGGCCGAGATCAAGGTTCAAATCCTCTTCTTCCAGGCCGAATTCCTTCCTGAGCCGCTCGATTTCCTGGGCTTGCTGCATGAGGGCCAGTCCCAGCTTTTCGGTCTGCTGATCAGTCAGCGAGCCGGCGTCCACGCGACGTATAGCCTGGCGCTCCAGCAACTCATGCAGGAGCTTAACCAGGGTCAGCACCAGCTGTCCCAGTCCGTTCTTGGTGCCGTTGACATCGAAGTTCAACCGGCCGGATCGGCTCGGCAGAATCTCGCCCACTTCAGACCCGAGTGGAAGAGCTCCGGCGTTCATCACTTGAGAGCAAACGCTCAGGTCCCGACAATCCATGCGCGGACCTTCAACAGTGGCCATTTAGCTGTTCCTCCCCGAGGCTTGTTGCCGGACCGAATTCGGAAACTCCGAACTGGGACTTGCGGCGGGCTGTCTCGATGGACGTCAGTACCAGTCTCAGTCCAAGGTAAACCAGGTCAATCCCTGCCACCGAGATCGTCGCTTCGCCATCGATCACGGCCCCTTTGTTCAGTACCCGGTCGAGAACCTCGCAAAGTGAGGGCCGCTGGGCATCACCAAGCGTGAGCCGAGGAGCCGCAGAGAGCACAGCTCGCATCTTTGTATCAGTGGGCATAGACCGCCTCTGCATCGACAGGCTCGCATTGATAGAGGGCATCCCCCAGTTGTTCCAGTCCGTGGAGACCGCGGACCTCGCTGCAGCGGTAAACCAGGCTAATGCCGCAGGGAAAATTTTGCCTGAACTTCTCATGTATCAAGGACTCCTGCCGGTTCATTGCCGAACACAAGAGGCAGTGACTCGGCGGGGTCACAAGATTGAGGAATATTCCCGGAACGTTCACGCCTAAACGTCCGCAGGCGGCCAGCAAGTCGCGGGTTTCTTCAAAGGCCATGTCGGTAGGAATGCTCACCGCGTAAAGCGCGGATTGAGCCGGATTGTTCAGCAATTGCCGCAATTGCTTGAGGTTCTTTGACAGTGACACCAACTCTCGAGAAAACTCCGTAAGCCTGAAAATCGGTTGGTATTTTAGAAATAGATTGAAGAAGGCTTTGAGCCATTGGTCGATGATCTCGGGAAGCTCCAGGAGCCTAATCAGGTGACCCGTTGCCGCCGAGTCAAGAACTAATATGTCGAATTCGCCGGAGGCGAGAAGAGCCATGACCCGTGTCAGGCCCATCACCTCGTCTAACCCCGGAGGAGAAAGATCGAGGGTTCTCTCCAGCACCTCACGATCAAATGCCAAGTCAAAATTGCTCGAGAGCGTCTCCAAGAACCTCTCAATGTCGCCCGCGTACTGCTGTTTCAAGGCCTTGAATTCCGCTTCGGAATCGATCTCGATGGCAGTAACGCCAGGGAAGACGCGTTGTGGCTGCGAGCTGAGCGGCATGTCCAGGCAGCTGGACAGCGAGTGGGACGGTCCCGTTGAAACAAGAAGGACTTTCCGGCCCGATGAAAGCCTAGCCAAATGCAAGGCGGTAGCACACGCCAACGTGGTCTTTCCCACGCCGCCTTTGCCCGCAAAAATAAGGAGGGTAGTTTCTGATGAAGGCGGTGGAAGGCTGGCATTCACCTTAATCTCGGAAGTTAACCTCGGTTCCGGTGCTACCTGGGGAGGCTCCCGGATTGGTCTGGCGTCCTCCCAGAATGACGCCAAAGCAATTTGTCCGCGAACTTCCTCGGCGTGGAGCGGAAGTCCCCATAGCGTAAAACGGGTCAGGGAGGTCTTGAGGAAAGAGATCTCTGAGCGTACAAGCCTGCAGGTAATATTCTTCGCGACAAGCTGGACAGTGGCTGTCGGGATACAGCTTGTTGATGATGATGTCGCTAATGGGCAGCTTAAGGCGGTCCGCTTCCTTCACGATTGAGACGGTCTCGCGCAGGCTCATTTCCTCCGCCAGCATCACAGGAACAAGACTGCAGCGGCGTGAGTCCTCGAGGACAGCTTCCATTCGCTCTACGGAGACGGGTCAGTTCCTCCAGAAAGGTGTCGAGATCATCGCGGTCGCTGGTGCGGGCGAAAACCCACTTCATGTAGCGGTGCTTGGCCAGGAGAGTCTCCAGCATGGCCACCCATTTCCGGAGGAATTGCGGCATGGCGAGCAGCCGCAAGGTATGTCCGCTCGGGGCGGTATCGACAATGATGCAGTCGTAGACGCGCTTCTCCACCCACGCGGATATCTCCAGAAAGGCCATGAGTTCATCCAGCCCGGGCAACGAAAGATCGAGAAAACGGTTGATTTCCTCGTCATCGAGAAAGGTTCCCCGGGATGCGATTTCCCGCAATTTGTCGTTGTGCTTCTTCTTGAAATCCACCAGATACTCTTGCGGGTCGAGTTCGAGGACCCGCAGATTTCCAGGTGGAACCAGATCCGCCAGGCTATCGGCAAGAGAGTGGGCCGGGTCTGTCGAAACCAGCAAGAAAGACAACTGTGGCGCTTGTGCAGCCAATCGCAGCGCTGCGGCCGTCGCGCAAGTGGTTTTTCCGACCCCGCCTTTTCCGCCGAAGATGAGCAGCTGCAAACCCTGGGGAGTCAGAAAACGTGGAATCCCTGCATCCTGCGTGGGTGTCACGTACTCCTCCAGCGTTTCTTGCTTCACCGGCTTGGCCCCTGATTCTTCGCTGTGCTTCTATCGCATTTCCGTGCCGCGTTTGCGTATCTTGTCCAGCCGCTCCAGCAGGACACTCTCTTCTTCGCCAAACTCTTCTTCTGTGAGCTTTCCCGTTTCCAGCCTCATGTAGAGAGCACTGAGTTCCGCAGTAATGGATTCAGCGTCGGTAACCAGCTCCTCCTGGGCCGCCCGATAGATTTCCTGGAAGATCCAGAGCAAACCATGGGCCGGAGCCATCAGGAGGTCATCCACTACAAACATCCGATCCTCCCCGGTCGTCAGAGCTCAAGTTCAATATTCACGAAGTTGTGCGGGGCCCACGGACCGTTGTAGTCGAGCGCAAAGTTGTTATCGAACTGCTTCGCCACCTCAAACACGTCAGCTTCGAACTGCGGCATGGCGTCACGTCGGACCAGGCAAGCCAGGTTCATGGCTTCGCGCTCATTGCGGCACTTCAGCCGCTTGATTTCAGACCCGTGGCTGGCGAACATGGTTGTCGCAAGATCGGCGTAGGCTTCCCGGTCTTCATTCAGGAGGTGGTCGAACATTCTTCCAACTTCGATCTTTTGCTCCTGTGTGGGTTCGCAATTGGACGCCAGGAATCGGTCTCGAGCCTCCCTGAGTTCCATATGAGTGTTCACGAAATATTCAAAGATGTTAGCCACATCCCACGTAACGCGCAGCCCCATCTCAACTTTCTCGGCAACGTGGTGCAGTTCATCGAGGATGACGCGCTGATTGCGAGAGAGCATTCTGCGAACCGCGGCGGGGCTGTCGGCAACCACGCCAAACGACATGGGAAGCGGCGTGCTCTTCGCCATCAGTCTTTTCAAGACTTCGTGATGGGCTGCAAGACGGGCGCGTTCCGGGCGCAAGCTGTCACCCGCTACGTCGCTGACGACGGCTGCGATGGGTCCAGCCGAGATGGAATACAGCTTGCGTCGGTCGATGCCGAGCTCTTCATGAGACTCGTCTTGACCACCGGCAATGATTGCGTAGAGATATATTTTCTCTGCGGCGGCTGCGCGCTTCAGGTAGCGTTTCTCAGCAGATGTGGCAATCGGGGTGTGAGCGGTACTCACTTTGTTTCCCTCCTTAGTCTAGCGGGCGCAGTGGGCTACAGATGGAACCAACACCGAGCGAAAAGGCCTCAATATCGAATCTTGAATGCTTGAGTACGCCCCCTGGATTGCCGCCCTATTCTGGTTTCCACAGGGTTCCCTTTTCGTTCGGCCAGCGCCTGCTGGAGCCTAGTCTGCTCAGCATCGATTTCCTTGAGTCGGGTATCGAGCTCCGTCACTCGCCGAAACGCGCTGGTTCGCTCGGTATTACGCCGGGCCTTCTCGAGTCTCCAGGCAGGCGATCTGCAAGTGCGCCCGATGAGGAACCGCAATCAGGTCCACTCTTCCTGCCAGAGTGCGAATGGTCCTCAGGCCTCGAAGTGGGATGGGCATGTTTGTTTCCTTTCCCGTTCCTGTTTGTGGCGGTCCTTGCTCCGCGTTGCTCGTTCGCCGCAGACGGTTCGTATGGTTTCTTTCACCTTTTCCGCCATAAGGGAGTGGCCCTGGTGAGTGATTTTCGCAGTGTCGGTGTTGAGTACATCGTGGCAGATGGTCTCAAAGGTTGGGTCGCCGGCCTCAGCCGATCCGTTGTTGTGGGCGAGGATACGGGCGATGGCGATCGCCGCACGGATCGTGGGGCGGTGATTGTTCACCCCCACGCCACGCAGCTCGCGAATGATATCCACGATCGATTCCGCATCGGGCAAGGGTAGCCCGGACTTCGCCATAGCTATCGCTATCTCTGTCTCGCGATCCAGGTGCCCAAGATTCATCGTGATCAGGCGATCCAGCAGTGCGTCCTGGGTCTTATGGACCCCGGCATACTCTTCGGGGTTCGAGGTCAGAATGGCGCGAAACTCCTCGTGTACGTGTAGGTTGCCTTCCCCCGACCTGCGTAGGTTCGGCAAGTTAAGAATCTTGCCCTCCAGCACGCTGAGAAGGACATTATTGGCCTCCGGCCGGGACCGGTTGAATTCATCGTAGATCAGCGTAAAGCCGTTTATGCAGGCGGTTGTCAGCCTCTGGTCTTCCCACACCTTGTTCAAGCTCTCTTCGGTCTTTACAACCGAGTGAATGTAATTGTCCACCAGCTTATACTTGCGGTAACCAGAGTCTTTGCCCACCAGATCGGAACTCGCATACTCGTCATCACCATGGATAAGGACGACCGGCCGGCCTCGCTTTGTAGCAACGTGGAGTGCCAGCGTAGTCTTTCCGGTTCCCGCCGGGCCCGCAAAGTGAAGCGCATATCCGACATCCAGGTAAGTGAGCGCGCGGGCGGTGAGGCTCTCAATGTAGGGAGTCAAGACGAACGAATCACTGGGTTCCGGGACGACATTGATTTCTTCCCCGGGCACCTTCACCCCGACGTATTCGGTGGCCGTAGAACGGTCGCCGTTGACCGGGAACTCCTCACTTAGAATGCGATCGGCAATTGCATATCGCTTGAGATCAAGGGATGGCACGATGATTTGAACTCCTTTTAAGATTCAAAGCCGGGTCTGATGTCGAATGTGTTGCCGCCTACCACACCGCTCGATCTTCGTCTCAACTCTCCCTGCACGCATGCATGGTCGCCCTCGTCCGCCATGGGACGTGGGATTCTTGCCAGGGGCATGCGTTTCTGCTTCCAGGTCTTGGTGCATTCGAACGGCGGGGCGGAGCGCGGTCGAATTAAGTCTGGCCCAGGCTTCTCGGACGGCACCGAGTTCCACCTGGGTCTCCTGCCGGAGGGTGTAGACCACCCGCCTGAGATCCGCCGCGAACAGGTTCCGACCGGCCCTTCTCCACCGGGTGACTTCGATAAACTCCGTCAAGAACGCAGCCATCATCTGGGATACGTTGACTCTGCGATCCGTATTGCCCCGCCGCACGACGAAGAGTAGTTGCTCGCGCTTCTGCCGCAAGATGACGATCTCGTCGCGAACCCTGGTCATACCTTCAGAAAAAGCACGCACCCTCATCCTCCTTTGCTTCGCTGCCGGTACTACCGATGTGGATTCGGCTTAGCCACGGTCGTCATGCCTGCTGCAATGTGCCCCAGGTGCGCCGGGCCGACGCCAGATCGTCCCGGGTGGTCTTTCCCTGTTCGGCTACTACTTGTTTCAGGTTATCCAGGAAGTTCCGCCGGCTATTACGATCTCCTTCAGCCCTCCAGGCTCGCGCGTCCGCAAAAGCCGCGCAGGTCTCCAGGACCTCAACCTGACGTGCCTTGGTTCCTTCAGCGAGCTCTTTCTTCAGCTCCTGACGGTCCGCTCGCAGCACCTGGATTTCCTCGCACAACCGGGTCATGTCTTCCGTCAATCTACCCATGGGTGTCCTCCTTCGTTGTTTCTACACAGCTGGTTTCGGTATTCGGCCAAGCCGAGGGGCCAAAGCGGCCCCCCCACTCGGTTACAGTCATGCCTTCGACTATGCGTTAGGCAGGAGACGCAGCAGTGGCAGTCAGCCCGATGGCCTCTGCATATTTCAGGTAGGTTTCAACCGAAGCGATCACTACCCGGGCCTCGACTGACAGCAGTTCGATCCCGACCAGCGAAACTTTCGCCCAGATGTCGATTACGATGCCCTTGTCGAGAATTCGATCGACCACTTCCGCTAAGCTGGAAGAGTCGGTGGACTTTTGGACTTTCGCCATAATTATCTCTCCATTCCTAAGGAAAAACTTATTTGCCTTACATCCTAGGAATAGTGCACGTCGATGGCCTTCTAGTTGTGGTGTAGGCAGGCTCTTCAACTCTTGCCAGCTGAATTACTCTAGTGGCAGAGTGATCACCATTCTTATGAACACGATCTGAGCGAGTCATACTGATTACCGATGCTGTATTGCAAGCAGAGCGCCTACTCTTGATAAGCAACTGGGGAGTCCGTTCTATGGAGCGCGTACCCTTACAGTGAGCCATGTGCTCCCCACACCAGAAATCGAAAACCTTGTTGTTCACGAAATCCCGCTAGCATTTGAGAGGTCAACGAAGTTGTACGGTGGCCAGGGTCCGCTTACCTGCAGCTTCGCGAGCCCGTCCGCAAGACATTTCTGGCTCACCTTGCGAAAGGATTCGACCGAAGCGCGCGGTACCAGGAAGTAAAGGGACAGAGAAGGCGCCGCCGGGGATGGCAATTCCACTTTGCGATGCACGAACAGGTCGGACAGGGGGTGGCACAGCGTGTTGACCAGTTCCTTTTGCCGTTGGGCCGTCCGGTCTGTACTTTCGTAATACAACTTCTTGGCTGACAGATAAGAAACGCCCAATCGATTGGAATCCTGAAAACCGGCTGGCGGTACGGCAGCCAGGTCATTGTCCAGGCCGCCTTCAGGGCCGCAGGCTGGAAGCCGGATGCCCATTTCAGCTAACCCTTCGAGACGATCGAGCAGGGCGGCATACTCCTCATGATGCCGGTCCAACCAGGCAGTGAGCTCCGATTTGTCCCGAACCGTGCAACCGTAACGCATGGGAACTATGGTTCGCCGGCTGAAAAAAGACTCGACGACACTCTCATAGGCGAGGACCGTCGCCACATCGGGAAGCGAGTCCAGCTTCTGCATCTCAGAAATTCCGGCTCCTAAGTCACCATGGTTCATTACCAGCACCGGTTTCCCCTCAACACCAGTAAGGGCTTCGAGTTCCGGCTGCTGCGGAACGTTACGAAACACACAGTAGAGCAAGTAACTCATGGGGCGCCGGCCGAGGACAAAGCGGGAACAAAACGAAATGGCGGCCAGGGGCCGGAAAGTTGCAGCGACAGTCCGTTCGATCGGTGGTCCAAGTCCGCCTGGGTCAGGTACTCGCGAAACGGAGCTATAGCTGATTCGGGCAACAGGAAGGCCCAATTCAGTACCTCCTCGATTCCGTTCTCCAAATTCGCGCTCGGTGCTACCGCACATTCGCGGAAATCCGAAGCATAGCTCGTGAGGTCGCTCGCGAGGGTGCGACAGCTCCCCTCCAGCCAGATACGCAAGTCTTTCTCGACGTCTCTGCAGATGCGCTGTTCAGCGAAGTGGCGCGTCCCTGGGGGCAAGGTGGAGAGCTGTTGCTGTTGTGCTGTCAGGCTGGCAGAGGTGAGGGCCTGTTGGGCTCGCTGATGATCGAACAAGCCCTTTACCGACCACTCCCGGTGACCTGCTACTCGCTGCAGAAACAGAACTATGGTCTCGCGATGCTGGTCCACAAACTCGGTCAGGGCCTGGAGCGACGAAAAAAGGGTACCGAAAGGCAGCGGCAGAATCGGGGAGCATGCCATCACTTCTTCGATCACCGCCTCGTGACGTACGGCGCGGGGCGCCACCCAAGCCAGTTGCTGCAAGTGCAGTTCTGCCGCCGGTCCACAGAAATCCTCCTGTGCAACTTCACTCAACACTGCACACAGATCGGGAGCATGATGACTTACTGAGACCGGGCTGTGGCCGTCCACAGCGGTTGCCTGGACCTCACGGACCGCGTCCGAGAAGGCAAAGCAAAACAAGTAGAGTGCGGGCTCGCCGTTTTCCATCGAATTAGGACCGCTCCATAAATTTATCGACTGATGTTCTGCATGGACGCTTCCAAATCAGCGGCCTCAATATTCACCTTTGTATTGCCGTCAACCGGCCCTTCTCCGTCGTGAACCGCCCGCCGGATCGCCCGCAAGGCAGCCTGATGGCACAGCGCGCTAATGTCGGCGCCACTGTACCCGCTGGTTCGCGCCGCCAAGTCTGCGACGCTTACTTCCCCACCCATGGGCTTGTTGCGAAACTGAATGCGGAAAACGTCGGCACGGCCGGCTTCATCGGGGAGCGGGATTTCCACGATCTGGTCAAAGCGGCCGGGCCGGATGATGGCGGGGTCAAGCATATCCAGCCGGTTGGTTGCTCCCAATACCAGCACCCCCCGCAACTCTTCCACACCGTCCAGTTCGGTAAGAAACTGGCTGAGGACACGTTCCGAGGTGTGCGAGTCCGAGGTGCCGGCGCTTCGGCTCGGCACCAGCGCATCGATTTCGTCGAAGAAAATAATGCAGGGAGCGGCCTGCCTCGCCTTGCGAAAGATGTCGCGCACCGCCCTCTCGGATTCTCCCACGTACTTGGAAAGCAATTCCGGCCCTTTGATGGAAATGAAGTTGACATTGGTTTCGCTGGCAACCGCTTTGGCAAGCAGGGTCTTCCCGCAGCCGGGAGGACCGGACAGCAGGATGCCCTTGGGTGGCCGGATGCCGGCCTGAGTAAACAGAGTGGGATATTGCAGCGGCCACTCGACCGCTTCCACCAGCCGGGCCTTGATCTCAGCCAGTCCTCCCACGTCCTCCCATCCCACGTTGGAGACTTCGACAAACACCTCGCGCATCGCCGAGGGTTCAATGGTTTGAAGAGCCGAGAGGAAGTCATCCATCTTGACCTCTAGCTTGGCGAGTTGGTCGTAAGGTATGTGGGCCAGGCCAAAGTCCACGTCGGGCATGATGCGGCGCAGACAAATCATTGCCGACTCCCGGCATAGGGCCTCCAGGTCTGCCCCCACAAAACCGTGCGTGATATCCGCCAGGTGCGCTAGATTGACCTCTTCGGCCAGCGGCATTCCACGGCTGTGAATCTCCAGGATCTCCTGGCGGCCATGGCGGTCGGGGATGGGAATGGAAATCTCCCGGTCAAACCGCCCTGGCCGACGCAACGCCGGATCGAGAACTTGAGGGAGGTTTGTGGCCGCGATGACAATGACCTTGTTTCTCTTCGAAAGACCATCCATCAGGGCCAGCAACTGGGCGACAACCCGCTTCTCCACTTCGCCCACCACCTGGTCGCGACGGGGCGCAATGGCATCGAGTTCGTCGAGGAAGATAATGCTCGGCGCCTTGCGGCCGGCCTCTTCAAAGATTTTCCTCAAATGAGCTTCGCTCTCGCCGTAAAACTTATGAATCACTTCGGGGCCGCTGACGGAAAAGAAACTCGCCTGCGTCTCGTGAGCGATGGCCCGCGCGATGAGCGTCTTGCCGCAACCTGGCGGGCCATAGAGAAGCACGCCTTTCGGGGCATCGATTCCCAGCCGCTCGAACACCTCCGGGTAGCGCAGCGGAAGCTCAATCATTTCCCGTATTCTGACCAGATGAGGCCTGAGTCCGCCAATGTCTTCATAGGACACGGCTCGCTCAGCTGCTTCGTGCGGTTTAAGCTTGGAGATCAGAAGCTGGGTCGTTGGGCCAATCAGCACCGGCCCCTGCGGTACCGTCTTTTCCACCTTGAAATCGGCCCAACGCGATCCAAACAGGACGGCCCGAATGCGGTTCTCGGCCGACACCGGCAGGCCGTCAAGGCGGCTGCCAATGTAATCCATATCCCGCTCGGAAGGGACCACGTTGGTTGGCACCAGCACCACCCGCTCGGCGGGTGGGCAATTCGTCCGGCGTATCTGAACCACCTCATCGAGCCCAACCCCGGCATTCTCCCGCGTGAGTCCATCCAGTTGGATCTGAGATTGGCCGCGCATTTCCTTGTACGCCGGCATCGCCTTGCAGACGGTTTTAGTCTTGCCGGCCACTTCCACAATGTCGCCTACTTCGACGCCTAACCGGGCCAGATCCTCTGGACCCATACGCGCGTAGGCCCGGCCCACGTCCTTGCTGAGAGCTTCCCTGACTTTGAGCTTGAGCGCAGTGGTATCTATTTTCATGACGGCTCCAGAGACCCGAATCTCGGCTACTTAGGGCACTTGATTTCTAAGACGCCGTTGTTGCACGTGACCTGCATTTTCACTTTTGGGACACAGCAGGGCAAAAGAACTTCTTTGCGATACTTCTTCTCTCCCCGTTCGGCAACAATTGTCAGGACATCATCTTTCAGGTCAACCTGAATGTCGTCCTTGCCGATGCCGGGTAATTCCGCCAGGACAAGAAGATGGTCGTCTTCCTCAAAAACGTCGACCATGGGTTCGCGGACCTCTTGCACCTCGGTCCGGCCAGACTCGGCGTCGCGGCGAATATTTCCAAAGGGTTCAATGCGGGGCCCCTGGTCTCCCAATCCCACCTTCACCGTAAATCCGTAGATCCCGCGGAGTTGTTCTCCCGGACCGTTAATCGACCCCGTCCGGGAGATCTCTCCGTGTTGTTCCAATTCGCCGAGTCTTTCAACCAAATCTCCCAGACCCTTCAGGATTCCCCCCAGACCGCCGCCGATTCCGCCTTGCATGTCTTTCTGTTTTCCTTTTTCCACTAGAAGTCTCCTCTTCTGGCTCTGTCTATCTGTAGACCGTAGCCTTTAATTTTCAATTGAATGGTTTTGTAGTCGATGCGCAGCAAGCGTGCAGCTTCCGCTTTATTGCCCCGGGTTTCGCGCAGCACCCGGGCCAGGACCCCGCGCTCCACCATGGCGGTGTTGTGTTGCACAATTTCTTTGAGGGAACAGTTCCGCTGGGCTGAAACCGGGACCGCCGAGGCGCCAGCTACGTCGGTCAGCACCGCCGGGTGGGCGACTTCGATGGCCAAGTGCTGCTCCGCAATGATGTCGTCGGCCAAAAGCACCGCTCTGCGGATGGTGGAACGAAGCTGGCGGACGTTACCCGGCCAATGGTACGCAAGCAGGAGATCCACCGCCTGCTCGGTGAAGTTCCGTACGTCTTTTTGTAACTCGATATTGGTAATGTCTACGAACCGCTTGGCCAAGTACAAAATGTCTTCCCGGCGCTCTCGCAAAGGTGGAACCCGGATCGCGAATTCGTTCAACCGAAAGTAAACGTCACGGCGAAGTGTGCCCTCTTCCGATTCGGTCAGCTTCTGCAGATCTTGATTACTGGCAGCCAGAACTCGCACATCGACAGAAATGGGCCGGGTGCTTCCAATGCGGTGAATGACCCTGTCCTGCAACACACGCAGAAGCTTGGCCTGCGATCCCAGAGGCATGTTTGACACTTCATCCAGAAAGAAGGTCCCGCCCAGGGCGGTTTCGAATTTTCCGATCTTCTGTCGGTCCGCCCCGGTGAAGGCCCCTTTCTCATAACCAAACAGCTCCCCTTCGATCAGGGTTTCTGGAATGGCTCCGCAATCCACTGCCACAAACGGACCCTTGGACCGCGAGCCCAGTCCGTGGATGGCGCGAGCCACCAGGTCCTTGCCGGCTCCGGTTTCCCCCAGAATCAGAACACTGAAGTCGGTCCTTGCGACCTGCTTCACTTCCGAGATCAAGCGCGCAACCCCGGTGCTGGGCCCCATGGACTCTCGCAGCGCCGCTGTGTCTTCCACCTTGCAGGACAGGTGTCGCAGCTTACGTTTGAGCTTGCGCTCGTTCAAGGCGCGGAACACCACGCGCAGCACTTCATGGTGCTTGACAGGTTTCTCCAGGTAGTCGTGCGCCCCCGCCCGTATGGCGGCAACTGCCTCTCGAATATTGGGATACCCCGTCACCAGAATGGTGGGGAGATCTTCATCCAGCGCCTTCGCAGCCTGCATCGCCTGGATGCCGCTCATGTCCGAAAGCTTCAGATCCACGATCAGTAGGTCGGGCGACTCGGTGCGGATCTTGTCCAGCGCGGCCGCCCCGGTGTGGGCCACGACCGGAATCATTCCCTCGCGTTTCAAATACTCCGACAGCAGGGCGCAGATTCCCTCCTGCGCATCGACAATAAGGATCTTGTTGCCTTCGACGGTCACGACGGTCTGTCTCCGCCCTTTTGGGGTTGGCGAACCGGGTGAAGCACCTGGATGTCCTGGTCGAGCCAGGGTTCTACCGAGTGCAGCATCCCCACAAAAAGCAAGCCGGTTTCGCCGGCCAGAAGGGTCTGGCTGATTCTTCGGCCGATGAATTGGTCACGGCGTTGGAGCAGGGAATCCTGCAAACTTTTCCCGTGGGCTTGCCGGGCGGCGGCCGGCGAAATTTGTTCAGCAAAGAATTGCTTAGCCAGTTGATATTCTTCCACCAGAAGTTCGGAGGACTCCGTACCCATGAGAATTGCGCCCTTTTCCTTCAGCTTAAGCAGCAACTGATAGTTCTGGCTCCCCGCCCTTGCCAGGTCGGTGACGATCTCCCATTCGTGTCCGCAAACCGGCAGCCCATCCTGATAGAGACGAACTCGGTCGTAGGGTAGCGCCAAGCTGTCCATAGCTTGTTCGATTTGCGTCCAGAAGTTCTTAACCAGCTCAAGGTTCTGCTCCCAGACTCTTTTCCCCAGCTTCTTGACTTTCAAACGTTGTATCGGCTCATTCAGCGCGCCCATGTCGGCTTGCGTATGAACGATAGGAATGCAGATGAGAATCCTCCCCTCGCTGGCGGCCACCAGTTCGGACGACGGCTCCATCGATTTCTTGTCCATGACCAGGGTTCTCTATCGAACAGGACTAGCTGGCGGAATCTTGCACAGCTATTCGGCAATGCACGCAGCCTAAGTGATCGGCAATGGTGGTGATTGGCATCAATGGGATCCGCGGGAGAGCGCTACTTCAGCAGCAACCCCGTAGCACATCTAACCCGGGGGCGTCACCCCTCACCGACGTACGAGTGCCACATCTTCAGAAGCGAGTGCGGAGCAGGACCCCTGCCGTGCCGGAGCTGCCTTACTCAAAACGGTCAATCCCGCAGATCGATCGAGTGTGTCCGCGGTGGCTTCGGATCTACGGCGGCCAACGGTCCAGAGCTGGGAGAAATGGGAAAACAGCGGCAAGAGGAAAAGTGGCGTGGCGGGTCGCTCGATAATCGGCGCAAACAAACAAGACCTTGTGGGGAGTCGTAAAAAGCCTCCGCTACCAGGTCTGGGAGTGAGATCATTTAAACAGCTTGGTTATGGGTTGTCTGTGACGCACCTCACAAGATCGCGTGATTGGTCCGTCGAGGCAGGGTCGGCCCCGAGTCTTAATTCCCCGAAGGCGCTGCCGTGGCTCGGTCTTCCTCGTCATCGTTCCAGTTAATGTCCGCCTGCTTGTTCCGGTCGAGAATCTGATCGGCGCGCGCCCCGCCCAGGTAGTCCCAAGCCCATTCCACAAAGGCCTCGACTTTCGCACGGCTGGTGGTGAGTAATGCCGCGTGTACCCCGAGCCACGCGGCAAAAGCAATTGTGCCCTGAAGTTCGTGGTGGTGCGGGCCGACCTCAGCCACGGCGGAGTCGCGCCCGATCATCGCCATAATTCCCTTGTCGAAGTAGCGAAAGGGCTCTCTGGGCTCGCCCGCAATGTCCGATTCGATGTTCTTGGCGCACCACTTGCCGCACTGCTCCGCGACCGACGCCAGTTGCGGCAGAGGCGAACCATTGGCATCGGTAATGTTCGCGAAATCTCCCAGAGCGTAAACCCCCGCAAAGCCAGGCACGGTGAGGTCGGGTTGAACGTCGATGCGGCCCCCATGTCCGGTTTGTACTCCCACATTGTCGGACAAAGCTGAGGCTTTCAGGCCTCCCGCCCAGATCACCGTGTGGGTCTGGATCCTGCTTCCGTCCGACAGCACCACGTGACCGGAACCCACCTCCTCGACGCCGATGCCCAAGCGCAGATGCACCCCGCGTTGCTCCAGCATCTTAGCGGCGTAGGCTTGGGCCTTGGGAGAGAATGCATTCAGGACCACGTGACCCCGGTCCACCAGGAAAATTTGGGTCTGGCTGGCGAGTTCCTTCCGGAACCCTCTATGGAGCGCCACATGAATCGCATCCCCAAACGCGCCTGCCATTTCAGCGCCCGTGGGGCCAGCTCCAACAATGACGAAGTTCAGCGCACCTTTGGCGATAAGCGAGGCATCGCAATCGGCAGCCTCGATGACGGCAAGGATCCGCGACCGCAGCAACTCGGCATCGTGCAGTGAATACAGCGGGTAGGTGTTCTTGTCTGCTCCCGGAGTGCCGAAGAAGTGAACCTGTGACCCAGCAGCAAGAACCAGAAAGTCGCCCTGATATTTCTGTCCGTCCGCCGCCAAGGCGGTGCGGGCGCCGAGATCGGTGGAGACGACCTCCGCCATTTTCACGTCGACGTTCGGGTGCTCTCGGAGGACGCTTCGCAAACTGAAAGGCAGCATTGCTCGGCGCTAACATGGCGGAGGCCACCTGATAGAGCAACGGCTGGAACTGCTGATAGTTGTTCTTGTCGAGCAGGGTGATTCGAACGTCCGGATGCGCGGCCAGCTTGCGGGCACAGTTCAGTCCGGCGAAACCACCACCTACGATTACGACGTGCTTCACCCTCTGACACTCCGTTCCAGTCAGCTACTAAACGTACTCAGCGGTTTGGGACATGGCTTCGCATCGCCCTGCTTACCAATGTTATTCGACGGCGGATTGTAAGTTGGTCAAACCGGTCCCAGGACAAACCTTCTCTGAGGCCGCGGCCGGTGACGCTCTGTCAGATCGTCTGATCGCAAAGAAATTCCTGCAAGCGTTCGATGACATTCATCCACAAAGCCCAGACACACGCACAAAAGTGTGGTCCCTGTATCGTTATGGATTGCAGAGACCAAGACCTAATCGCTCAGATCCAGACAACATTAGCCGGGGTCCGTCAAAACCGGCGATGGGCCCTTCGCGGCGCCAACGGTTGGTTCGACTCACACCAATATCCGTCCTTGCCACTGCGCACCGCCGCGAAGCGCCGCGATTGCCGGAGCAATACCAACGCCCCGTTCCAGCACCATCCGCTTGAACGGGGCATTCTTCTCCGACGGAAGGTCGACGCCGGCGACAACCACTGGGCAGCCGCGCGGCGGGCCAATTACATCTTCTTTCCCGCCTTGCTATTGAGCAGCGACTGCAGTTGCTGGCCAGCGGGCGTCGCCTTAACATCCTTGCCGCCGACGATCTCGCGTGCGCTGACCGACTTCCCGTACAGGCGCTGGTTAGCGTCACTGTCAGGGTCGAGCGAGGCGCCGTCGAGCGATACGCCGGCGAAAAGTCCAGAAGTCCGGGCATAGGTCAGAATGTCAGCCGTACTCGTACTGGCACTGGCCCCGGAACCGGCCGCCGCAGTCGCGTCACTGCCAACTTTGACTTTGCCGTCCAGAAGCTTGTTCGCTGCCGACGGTGCCATGATCAGAAGGATGTAATCCTTGGCCGTGCCGCCGATCTGAAGGCCGGCACTGGCGCCACCGATGCTGTACATGGCGGGCAGTGACCATTTGCCGTTAAAGTCCGCGCCCTCACGGCAAGTCATCGGACCGCGGCCTCCCGTTCCGCCAATGCCCACGGCGAACTTCTTCACACTGGGCAGGATTACGATGCAATCAGCCTTCGCTACTGTGCTGGCTGGAACATCCTTGCTGCCAACCATCGCTTGCAACACCGTGGTAGCGTTTCTGATGGTCTCTTCGTCTTTGTTCTTGTCGGCGCCCCACGCGGGCAGGGTCAGAATCAGAAGCAGGGATGCGAGCACACAGGATATAGCTGTTTTGGTTCTTGACATGGGCATTCAGCCCCCTTTCTTGAATAGCATAACAGGCGGTCCGTAGACGCAGAATATTCTAACAGCAAAGAGGCCGATTTCTCAGGTCTTAATCCAGTTAAAAATCAGATCTGGCGCGCGGATGTCACCGAAACTTGGAGAAGTCTGGCTTGCGTTTTTCGACAAACGCGGTGAGCGCCTCCTTCGTCTCCGGGGAGTCCAACCGGACTCTGATCTCCGCCACTTCCTCCTGCAGCGCGCGCTCGACTTCGGAGTGAAGCGCCCGCTTCATCAGCCGCTTGCAGGCCAGTAACGCGCCCATGGGTTTTTCCGCCAGCCTGTGCGCCGCCTGAGAAGCGGTAGCAAACAGCGCGTCGGGTGCGACGACGGCATTCACCAAACCCAGTTCATAGGCACGCTGCGCAGTGAGAGGAGCGCCCAGCATCAGCAACTCTGCTGCCCGCTGATGTCCGATCAGCGCCGGTAGCAATACCGTCGAGCCCGCCTCAGCAACGATGCCGAGGTCGACAAATGGCATGATGAACTTCGCGCCCTCGGCGGCGTAAACCAGGTCGCAATGCAGCAGGATGGTCACGCCGACACCCACTGCGAGTCCCTGCACGGCAGCAACGATGGGCTTCTGCGCGTGTGTGACTGCATGGATGAATCGGACGGCCGGCGGTGTCTGCTGTCCGGCCCAGGGCTTCTGCAGGAAGTCGATGAGGTCATTACCGCCGGTAAACGCGTCTCCAGTCGCGTGCAGCAACAGCGCGCGCACCGCCGGATCGGCTTCGCCTTGCTCCACCGCGTCGGCGAGCGCGCTGTACATCTCCGCGGTCAACGCATTCTTTTTCTCCGGACGGTTCAGGGCGATGCACAACACCGCCGCATCGCGCTCGCATTGAACATGATTCATGCCTGGTCCTTGAGCGATTTTCGGCAACATGAAGTTGTATGGAAGCGGCGCAACTAGCGCGTCGCCACCGCTCCCACCGTATTCCCACGCCGCAGCTTCGCCGCTTTCACAGTGTTGCTCATCAGCATGGCGATGGTTAGGGGGCCGACGCCGCCGGGCACTGGCGTGATCGCTCCAGCGATTTCGGCCACCCTGGGATCCACGTCGCCCATCAGCGTCGAACCTTTTGCAGCGAAGTCGCGCTCCCGCTTCTCGTTTCCGGCGAAGAACCTCTGGAATTCGTCCGGGTCGGTGATTGTGTTCATGCCCACGTCAATGACGGTCGCCCCCGGTTTCACGAACGCAGGATCGATCATGCCTGCTTTCCCGATGGCGGCAACGAGGATATCGGCGCGGCGGCAGACCGCGGGCAGGTCGTGTGTCTTGGAGTGGCAGACCGTGACGGTCGCGTTGCCGTTCAGCAGCAGCATGGCAACCGGCTTTCCCACGATGTCACTGCGTCCTACGACTACCGCTTCGGCGCCAGCGATGGGTATGTTGCTGCGCTTTAGAATCTCGACGATGCCTGCCGGTGTGCACGGAACCAACCCGGGACGCTGGGTCGAAAGATAGCCAACGTTCATGGGATGAAATCCATCCACATCTTTGTCCGGTGAAACGGCGAGCAGAACCTTTTTCGCGTCTACCTGGGGCGGCAGTGGCAATTGCACCAGGATGCCATCGATCTCGTCACGCCGGTTGAGCTCATCCACCAGATCAAGCAGCTCCGCGGTCGTGACGCTATCGGGTGGTGTGTGTTTCTCGCTGTAGATGCCGAGCTGCTCGCAGCTCCTCACCTTGTTGCGGACGTAGATCTCCGACGCAGGATTGTGTCCGGCGAGCACAACAGCCAATCCGGGACGCAGACCGGCGGAGGTGAGTTCCTTCACCTCTTCGCCCACTTCCGCTTTGATTTGAGCCGCGATCCTGGTTCCGTCGAGAATAGTGGCCGACATCGGTACTCCTCACAGACTGAGTCAACTGCCAGCTTCTAGCTTCTGGCTTCTGGCTTCTGGCTTCTATCTTAGCGCGGCCCCAAGGAGCTCGGTCTTCGCTGTTCTCTCCTAAGTCGTGGCCTCTGTCGCCCTATTGAGCGCCGGGTAGCCCCTCACGCGCACATTTGTTTTCAGTAAGTTACGATACATTTCACCGATAAGTTATTGATTCACAAGGAGTTATTCGCACTTGATAGAGTCCCTTAGGGTTACGACCGGTCGACGCCAGTCTCTCCGACCGCTTCCCGGCGACGAAAGAAGCGGACGCCTGCCCTTTATTGTGCTGCAAGGATGCGAACCTTGGCGGCAGCCCGCCGTCCAAGAAAACCGTTCACCACAACTCAAGGCTAGGCGCAGATCAAGTCAGAAGTCACGAAAAAAGAGCAGGTCAACTTACGAAAGTAACCGGCCAAATTTCCCGATTCGGGAATGAAGCCGAACACGATCAAGGCAAGCTCAGGCCTGACCAAGGCCATCGGTGAAGCATGTCTTGCAGCTCAGGGCTTCCCTCGATAATTTAGACGTGCCACGCGCCTTTCGGCGCGGTGGCGGGTTGCAGGGTATAAGTTGTTTCATGCTCTCCCACAAGTCGAAGGTCATGACCCGTGTAGAACGTCGCCAGCTTGGCCGCTCTTGCCGCAACATAGTCGGGCGTGTCGACCAGGCAAACTGGACGCCCAAAGATCGCAAGCACGACGTGATCCCTCTGCTGCTGGCGTCGCAACGTGGACGCATTCCTTCTTTGTTGTCGATCAAATGGGCCCGCATGGCGGCCACCCCTTACCGGTTCTTTCGTGGGGCAGTGCCGGTGATGGCGGCCGACCTGGCGCCGTTGCCGCGCACCGGCTTGATGACCCAGATTTGCGGCGACGCGCATGTGCAGAACATGGGAGCGTTCGAAGCTCCCGACGGCCGGCTCATCTTCGACATCAACGACTTCGACGAGACCATCGCTGGGCCCTGGGAGTGGGACGTGAAGCGCATGGCGGCGAGCCTGGTGCTGGCCGGGCGCGAAGCCGGCAATTCCGAAAAGCAGTGCAGAAATGCAGTCCTCGCCTTTGTGCGCCGATACCGCGAATGGATGCGCCGGTTCTCCGAAATGCCGGTGGTTGAGCTCGCGCGCTTTCAGATCTATCGCGAAATCGATCCCTTACGCTCGATGCTGCACAAGGCGGAACGCGATACCCCGCTGCGCAATCTGGGGAAGTTGACCGTCCTCCGCGAGGGCAAGCATGTTTTTCGTGACCAGAAGCCCCAGCAGTATCACGTGTCCACGAAAGAAGCCAACCAAGCGGTCGCGTCCTTGCTCGCTTATGAGGACACCCTGTTGCCCGAACGGGCGCGCTTCTTCGCCCAGTATCAGGTCGAGGACGTCGCCTTCCGGGTGGTGGGCACCGGCAGCGTGGGGCTGCGCGACTACGTGCTGCTGATGTTCGGAGGGGGCGCTGTTTCCGACCCGTTATTTCTCCAGATCAAGGAAGAGCCCGGGTCAGTCTACGCGCAGTACTTACCCCACAGTCCGGTAGCGGCACATCAGGGACAGCGCGTCGCCGACGGCGGCCGCGCCATGCAAATGCAGTCCGACATCTTTCTGGGATGGACCTCCATCGGCCGCCGCGAGTATGTAGTTCGCCAGCTCCGCGATCACAAAGCGAGCATTGAAGCGGAGGACCTCAATGGCAACGGGCTGGTGGAGTACGCGGAGATGTGCGGCGAGCTGCTCTCCAAAGGGCACGCACGCTCGGGCGATTCCTGCGCTATCGCGGGCTATCTGGGCACTAGCGATAAATTCGACCGCGCCATGGCCACGTTCGGCGTGGTTTACGCGAACCAGACCTTCAAGGACTGGGAAGAACTGAGACGCGCGATTCGCAACGGCAGAATTCGCGCTGCCGAGCCTGCGACTCCTACAGAAGCGGTGAAACGCACGTAACACCCCCTGCATTCGGAAAACAAAGGACACAGGGTTTCTCCGTGCCTCCGTGTCTCTGTGGTAAATGCAGACTACTCCGAGGTGAAGTAGTCCACCGTGACAGGATTCTCGAACAGCGAGTAGTCGCGGGTGACCACGGTGATTCCACTGTCGGTGACGTGATATTTCGCACGGTCGGCCTCGGTGTCGTAGCCGATGACCGTTCCTTCGGGAATGTCGACGTCACGATCGATGATTGCTTTGCGGATGCGGCAATGACGGCCCACATTCACGTGCGAAAACAGGATGCTGGTGTCGATCTCCGAGTAGGAGTTGACGCGCACGTCGGGCGAGAGAATACTACTGCGCACCGACCCGCCGGAAACAATGCAACCCATGGAGACGATTGAGTCGTGCGCCTGTCCGGTGCGTCCGGCATCGCTGAACACGAATTTGGCCGGCGGATACTGCCGCATGTGAGTGCGAATGGGCCAGGCCTTGTCGTAAAGATTGAACACCGGGGCCACGGAAATCAGGTCCATGTTGGCGTCATAGTAGGCTTCCAGCGTTCCCACATCGCGCCAGTAGAGCGCTTCCTTCCGGTTCTCGTCAATGAAGTTGAACGAGTAGACCTTATAGTCGTCCACCAGCCGTGGCAGAATG
This sequence comes from uncultured Acidobacteriaceae bacterium, assembly GCA_963831675.1. Classification (GTDB taxonomy): domain Bacteria; phylum Acidobacteriota; class Terriglobia; order Terriglobales; family Acidobacteriaceae; genus Bog-257. The sequence continues at coordinate 93,567 of CAWHRM010000022.1, read as the reverse complement.
TTGTGCCCGAAGTCGTGGCGCGAAGCCGGGTCCTCGGCATCCTTCAGCAGCGCCGGGATGAGCACATCGGTATTGAACACGTAAACTCCCATTGACGCCGATACCATGTCGGGGTTGTAGGGGGAGCGCAACTCGGTTTGTTCCGGCTTCTCCTGGAAGCCGACGACCCTTCCGGTACGATCGACATCAACCACACCAAAATGCCGGGTCTCAGAAGGATCGATGAGGATGGTCGCGAGACTGACCTCGGCCCCTGAGTCTTTGTGCTGCCGCAGCATGAGGTCGTAGTTCATTTTGTAGATATGGTCGCCGGAGAGGACGAGCACATACTTCGGCTGCTCGGAACCGATGGAGTAAATGTTCTGGTAGACGGCGTCAGCGGTGCCCATGTACCAGTTTTCGCTGACGCGTTTCATGGGCGGCATGATCTCGATGAACTCGCCCAGCTCCCGGCCCACGATGTTGCCCCAGCCTTCACGGATGTGGCGGTTCAGCGACAGGGCCTTGTACTGCGTCAAGATATAAACTTTGCGCAGATCGGAGTTGATGCAGTTGGAAAGCGTGATGTCGATGATGCGATAAATGCCGCCGAAGGTGACGGCCGGCTTGGCGCGATCGCGAGTCAGCGGGTAGAGACGTTCGCCCGCTCCACCAGCCAGCAAGACTCCGAGGGTTTGTCTCATCCTGGCGATTTCCCAAATGCCAATTTCCGGCAGGGGTTTGTAAACCGGTTTACAGGGAGGCTGACCGCGCCCTGGCGGCGCGTGCTAACCCACCGGCGAACTCGAAATGGTAGCACACCGGATGGCGTGAGCGGCGGTGCGCAAGGCGAAGCGGAGGAGTCAACGCTTCTTCACGTCATCCACACTGATGCGCAGCGACTTCAGGAACTTCACATCCTGCGATGTCATCTGGAACTGGGACGAGGACCGAGGAATCTTGATAGGGTTTCTCTCTACTGCGTCGCCGTCGCGCTGGTTCAGTCCAATGGTGGCCTCCAGCACAAGAAACACGTCGTATCCACCCGCCTTGATCCGGGAGATGACCTCGGCAATTTCGTCGGAATCGGAAAGCGAGCTGTTGATCGCCTCCCCCAATTCCTTCATCAAGCCTTTGAGCCGGTTGTCCATGACGCCACCTGGTCCTCTTTTCCGGAGCGAGCGACCGGTGTCCCGGTGCGCACTCGAAAAGTGCCTCAAGCACTTTAACTCTTTTGCCACCCCAGTGACACAGTTTTTGATGCAAACAACGCGTGAAAGTTTTGTAACGGCGGCATCCATTTTTGCCGCCCCGGTCGGCCCCGCCAGACCCGAACCTCACCACTGGTAGAATAGCGCTTTCTGGCGTCAATCGCAGCGTAGACGAGGTCAAGCGCGTGTCACCCCGCGATTTTGGTACTCAGGGCCGGGCGTTTCTCCGCGTCGCAGGACGCAAGAGCGGGGAGAACCGCTTAGTACGGGCTTTCTACAAAGCCGGCACCACCACCTTGCGCAGCATCCGGCATGTGCTGCACGCGCTCTGGCTGGAAGTAACCGGATTGCTCTTCCTGGTGCTTGCCGTGGTGGGCGGCGGTGCAGCCGTCCGCGGGTATCATCGCTACGCCGCGGGCGAGGAAGGATTGGCCAAACCCGCGCTGGCGGCTGGCTTTGCCCTGGTTTTCACCTACTTTGGCGTGAGTTCCTTCTGGAGATCGCGGAAGCGTTAGTTCCAGTTTCGAGTTTCGAGTTTCAAGTACAACGGATTCGAGAAACTAGAGACGATGATGCCGAACATCTCAAGGGCACCAGTCGTCCACTGGCCTCGTTTCGAACCGGCAACTTGAAACTGGAAACTCGAAACTGCTTCTGGAAATTGTGACGCATGTCATAGCGGCTTCCCGGCAACTGATGAATAGTTAAGTCATCTCTAGTTAACGAAGGCCTACTCCCATGCCCGAAACAAAGGAAAAAGCCGCCGTCGCCACCAAGTTGGCTGACGAGCAGGAAACCTCTTCGCATATCAACATTCATCCGCTCTACAGCCCCTCCGACCTCGAAGGATGGGACTACGACCGTGACGTCAACTTTCCCGGTCAGTTTCCCTACACCCGCGGCGTACAAGCCACGATGTATCGAGGGCGGCTGTGGACCATGCGGCAATACGCGGGCATGGGCGACGCCGAAGAGTCCAATCGCCGCTATAAGTATCTGCTGAGCCAGGGCACAACCGGATTGAGCGTGGCGTTCGATCTGCCTACGCAGATCGGGATGGACTCCGACAGCCCGCTGGCCATGGGCGAGGTCGGCAAGGTCGGTGTGGCCATCGATTCCATCGAGGACATGATGCGTCTGTTCGACGGCATCAACCTGGAAAAGATCTCCACCTCGATGACCATCAACGCCAGCGCATCGATTTTGCTGGCGCTCTACATCGTGACCGCGCGCCGCACCGGGCAAGACGTGCGCAAGCTTTCCGGCACCGTGCAAAACGACGTGCTGAAGGAATACATCGCACGCGGCACCTACATCTACCCGCCGGCGCAGGCCATGCGCATCATCACCGACATCTTCTCCTATACGAACGAGAACGTGCCCGAGTGGAACACCATCTCGATTTCCGGCTACCACATGCGAGAGGCGGGATCGACCGCGGTGCAGGAGGTAGCGTTCACCCTGGCCAATGGCATAACGTACGTGCAGGCCGCAATCGACGCCGGTTTAGACGTGGACAAGTTCGCGCCGCGGCTGTCGTTCTTCTTTAACGCGCACAGTAATTTCCTGGAAGAAGTGGCGAAGTTCCGGGCTGCACGGCGCATGTGGGCCCGCATCATGCGTGACCGCTTCGGGGCCAAGAACGCCAAGTCATGGATGCTGCGTTTCCACACCCAGACCGCTGGGTCGACCCTGACCGCACAGCAGCCGGAAAACAACATCGTTCGCACCGCACTGCAGGCCATGTCCGCGGTGCTCGGCGGGACGCAGTCGCTGCACACCAACTCGTTCGACGAGGCGCTGGCGCTGCCCACCGAGCAGTCGGCGCGCATCGCGCTGCGTACCCAGCAGATCGTTGCCTACGAGTCGGGCGCGCCCCAGACCATCGATCCATTGGCAGGGTCGTACTATATCGAGGCGCTGACCAACCAGATCGAGGCAGGCGCTCGCGCCTACATCGACAAGATCGACGCCATGGGTGGCGTGCTGAAGGCCATCGAACGCGGCTACATCCAGCAGGAAATCCAGAACGCCGCGTACGAATACCAGCAGAAGGTTGATCGCCACGAAGCCATCGTCGTCGGCGTGAATGCCTTCGAACTGGACGAAGAGAAGTCCATCCCGCTGCAAAGGATCGACGAGTCGCTGGAGCGCAAGCAGGTCGAGCGACTGCGCGCCGTGCGCGCCAAGCGCGACCAGGGGAAGTGGCAGGCGGCGCTAAAGCAAGTCGAAGACACCGCGCGCGGCACCGGCAACCTGATGCCCGTGATTGTCGAGGCGGTCGAAGCAAATGGCACCGTCGGCGAAATCTCCGATGCCATGCGCCACGTGTACGGCGAGTACCACGAGACGGTAGTCATCTAGCGGGTCAGTCCGTTCATGAAAAACGGGCCGGCGCCCGAAGGCGCCAGCCCAAGGTTTCCGGGACCAATAAGCGCTCAGTGCTCGAACACGTCCACCCGCGCATCTGCATTCGTCCGCAGGGCAACAAACTTGCCAGGCGAGATCATGTAAAAGATAGTGGCGTGTCCGCTCTCGCTGTCGCTGCCGGTGCCCCGGCCATTCGGTGCAATGGTGTACGTAACGTCGCCAAGGGTTCCACCTAGTCCCAACCCACTGCTGGAGTCGTCGGCGAAGGTGATCGTGCCCAGGCCATCTGCCGTGATCGTGCTGACATCGTTGGTTCCGTTGACGTAGTCAACTGGCTCGAGCGAGCCTCCCACATACTCACCTTGCACTGATCCGTTCGAAAACGGCCCACCAGTTTGCGGTTCCATGATGCCGAAGATGAGGTTGGAGCCATCCCCCACCAGGAGCGCCTGGTTCGGACCGATCACGTATCCCGTCGCAGCGCTTCCCTCGGTTTGGCCCTGGATTTTTTCCCGGAGATTTTCCTCGGCATCCAAGCTGAATGTGAACGTTCCATCCGGCTGCACTGAATAGGTACCTGGCGCAGGCGCGCCCTGCGTGAAGTTGCCGCCCGAATCGTCGTCGGAAGCAACCAATGTTAAGTTGCCGTTCCCGTCGAAGTTTACAATCATGGCCCCCGACTGGTCGGTTCCATCTCCGCCGTGGATGCCCTGATAATAGAGGACGACAGGTCCGTTCAATGAGGCGTTGGTGAAGGGCCCGATTTGCTGTTGCGCCCAACCCAGCAACATCGGATTGCCTGTATCCGTGACCCAGTCGATTTGCTCCAACAGCAACTCGCTGCTAGTGACCACATAGACGGCCTGATTACCAGGTCCACTGGTGCTCAGGATCTGGGTTGTGGCCCGTCCGGTCTGCGGATCGACGGCAGACATGAGGCCAGTGAAGGCGCAAATGCTGAAGTCGCCGCCATCGTTGATCATGCATGCCCCCAAGGCGAGGATGCCGTGGTCAATGGCGAAGACCCCCACTTCGACCACGCGCTCTCCCGACGCGCCGGCTCCTGTCATCCCAAAGGTGAAGCCCCCGGAAATGTTGCTTCTGGAGAATGCGGTAGGGTCCTGCTTGAGCAGTTTCCCTGAGCCGCGGCTGCCTTGGCCATTAGCGTCGTCGTACTCGATGATACTGCCGTTGCCGGAAGCGAACAGGACAAACGCCAGGGTCATGGGCCCCCACGATGGGCCCTGGATGGTCATGGTGTTCAACCCGGAGCTTGGAATGGAGTAGGTGCCGGTAAACGTTGTGTTGTACGGTTGCCCCGCCACCGAATTGCCGTCCAGAACGCCGCTGGTAATGTTTCCGTTTCCGTCGGAGATGAAGCTTCCAGCAATCGTCCAGCGGCCCGTGGAGTTGGACCCTTTCAGGAAGAATGCATAGTTGCCTTCAAGCTTACCGGGTTGGCCACCGCTGTTGATGGTGATGGTCAGTTGCGCTGTGGCCGTTGCCGGTGTCCCTTCAGAATCCGCGACCTGCACGGTAAATGTGGAAGGCCCGGTGACCGTGGGCGTACCGGAAATCACACCCGTGGCGCTCAAGTTCAATCCTACCGGTAAGCCGCCGGAAAGAAGGGTCCAGGTGTACGGAGTCACTCCTCCAGCCGCAGCCAGAGTGGCGGTGTAGGCAACGTTCGTGGTTCCGGCAGGCGGCGACGAGGTCGTGATCGTCACCTGATTGACGGTGATGCTGAGTTCCGCCGTCGCAGTCTGCGGAGTCGATTCCGAGTCGCTGACCTGGACCGTAAAATCCGCGGTCCCTGCCGCTGCCGGCGTCCCTGAAATTACGCCGGCGCCACTCAAGCTCAATCCCGCCGGCAAACTGCCAGTTAGCAGGCTCCACGTGTAAGCCGTGACTCCTCCTGTTGCCGCCAGGTTCGTACTGTAGGCGGTGCCGACGATACCGGATGGCAGGGAGTTGGTGGTAATAGCCAATCCCGCGTGGATGCTGATGTTCAAGCTCTTTGTCGATGTGGCGGGACTTGACTCCGAGTCGGCGACTTGCACGGTGAAGGAGGAGGTCGCGGCTGACGCTGGAGTGCCCGTGATTGTTCCACTGCTGGTCAGAGTCAGACCGGAGGGCAGAGACCCCGCGCTGACGCTCCACTTGTACGGGGTCACTCCGCCCGTGGCCCCAAGAGCTGCAGCGTAGGTAGAGCCAACGGTTCCGCCGGGCAACGAGCTTGTAGTAACGCTGACCGCGCCTTGGACCGCAATGCTCAAGGATGAGGTGGCGGTGGCAGGCGGCAATGTCGAATCCATGACTTGCAGGGTGAAGTTTGAGCTTCCCGCGGTCGTGGGCATGCCGCTGATCATTCCGCTAGTGCTCAGGCTCAAACCGCGCGGCAGGCTGCCCGAAGCGACACTCCAGATGTAGGGAGCGGTTCCACCGCCGGCCTCGGTTGGAGCGCTGTAGGTCACGTTTACCGTTCCCGCGGGCAGCGAGGAAGTCATGATCTTCAGCTGTGCCGGTGCCGGTGGTTTGGAGGACGAGCCGCAGCCGGCCCAAACGACGCACATCATGAGCCCCAGTGCGAGTAGCGGTAACGTTTTCCACACTTTCATCGTGTTTCTCCTGAGAAATCGTGGTTTGACAAGCGATTTGCCCGGTTCCATAGGAATCACATCGGCCAGCGTGGCCGTTGCTGTATGCCACCTCTCGCAAAACGCCATTTCGGTCTGCCGGATCCCAAAATGGGAGGAGCCGCTGGTTACGCCGGCACGAGTGGAGCACTCAGCTTCGCGCCACTCGCGGCGAATTGACTAGCTTCACCGCATCCGATACGCTTGCGCCCTTCGCGCGATGTTGTCGGCAGGAGTGACGCGTATGCCAGGACCAGTACCCGCACAAAATTCTGAAGTCGGCGAAACCAGCCGCAAACTTTCCCGCCGTGAGTTTGCGCGCCGCGCGGCGCTGGCAGCTACAACCGCGGTGGTCGTGCCGGCCACGTTGCTCTCGCAGGAGACCGCGACTAAGCCAACTCCCGCAGCCGCAGCCCCGCCGCAGTCCCCGGCGCCGCTTTCGCCCGCTCTGGAAGCGGAGGGCGAACTGAAGTATCAGTGGATCATTCAGAACTACGGAAGCCGCTTGAGCGAAGCGGAGAAAAAGGACGTGCACCGTCTCGTCATGGAAGGCCAGAAGCCGCTGGCCGCGTTTCGCGCCTTTCCGCTCGAGAACTCCGATCAGCCTGCGACCGTGCTCAAGTTCACCGACGCCGAGCGTGCGAGGGGAAGGAGCCAGGGATGATCGGCGAAGACGTTCTATATCTCAGCGTGCGCGAGTTGGGCGACCGCATTCGCACGCGCAAGCTGTCGCCCGTCGAGCTCACCGAGGCTTACCTCGAACGCTGCAAGAAGTACGGCCCGCAGCTCAACGCTTACGCCACGCTCACGCCCGACCTCGCACTACAACAGGCGCGGCAGGCGGAGGCCGAGATCAGCCAGGGCCACTATCGCGGGCCGCTGCACGGGATTCCCTATGCGGCCAAGGACCTGCTCGCCGTCAAAGGATATCCCACAACGTGGGGGGCCAAGCCGTACCAGAACCAGCGCTTCGATTACAACGCGACGGTCATCAACAAGCTGAACGAAGCGGGGGCGGTGCTGCTGGGTAAAGCGGCGATGATCGAACTGGCCGGCGGACTGGGCTATCGCTTCGCCGCGGCGTCGGCGACCGGCGCAGCCAAGAATCCATGGAACACGAACTGCTGGACCTGCGGGTCGTCCAGCGGCTCGGGCGCAATCGTCGCGTCAGGGCTGGCGGCATTCGCCATTGGCACGGAAACCTGGGGCTCCATCGTCTGTCCCTCGGCGTTCTGCGGCGTCTCCGGATTGCGCCCCACCTTCGGACGTGTCGGCCGCGGTGGCGCGATGGCGCTCTCCTACTCCATGGACAAGATTGGTCCCATGTGCCGCACCGCCGCCGATTGTTCGCTGGTTCTAGGCGCCATTAGCGGACATGATTCAACCGACGCTGGTTCGCTGCCCGAGTCACAGGCGCGGTTCATCTACAACCCGCCGAAGGCGCCGTTGCGCATGGCTCGCATCGAGAAGGCGTGGGAGAAACCCGATCCAGAGATCGCGGTAGCGTTCGAGCAGGGGTTGGCCGCGCTTCAACAGGCTGGGCAGAGTACCAGCAGCGTGCAATTGCCGGAAGGGCCTTTTGAAGCTGCCGGAGGAATCGTCATCAATGTCGAAGCCGCGTCGGCGTTCTCCAAGCTGATTGACTCGGGAGAGGTTGCGCAGCTCAGCGATCCGCTGAGCCGCGTGGGCGGATACGTCGCACAAACCGTGGACTCTCAGGACTACATTCGCGCGCAACGTATTCGCCGCGTCCTGCAGCAGAAGATGGACGTCATCTTTCAGCAATGGGATGTGCTGGTTGCGCCCTCGCAGCCCATATCGGCGACCACGCTTGACACCAACCTCGAGACCGATCTGTCGTTCGCCGATCCTATAGGCGGGATCGGCAACCTCTGCGGACTGCCGGCGCTCAGCGTTCCATGCGGATTCACCGGGGGCGGACTGCCGATTGGCATTCAGTTTCTTGCGCAGGTGCTGAACGATAATGCGGTGATCGCAGCCGCTGAAATGTTGCAGGTGCACACCGATTGGCACCACCGGCGTCCCCCTCTGCACTGAGCGCCGACCACGGCGCCATGCGCCACTATCTCTCCCCGGCGCTGTTCGTGGAATTCCTGTTCGCTTTCTGCTGCCCGCAGTTTATAATCCCGCCCCACTAGCCTTTCACAAACTCCGAGGGAACCATGACCTGCAAGCGTTTCGTGCTTCCTGTACTGACGCTACTGTTCGCAGCCACTCTTGTTTCTGCGCAAACCTTTCGCGGAACGATTCTCGGAACGGTAAGCGACGCCTCCGGCGCCGTGATTTCCGAGGCAACAGTAAAAGCCCGCAATCAGGGTACCGGACTGGAGCGCACCACCCAGACCAGCAGTGACGGCAGCTACTCCATTCCGGAGCTGCCCATCGGGACGTACACGGTCACAATTTCGCAAGAGTGGTTTTCACACGGCTTCCATCAAGGATGTAACGGTGGACGTCGCTTCCGACCGTCGCGTTGACGCAGTTCTCAAGCCCGGCGAGGTGGCGGAGAAGGTCGAGGTTTCCGGCGAACAACTGCCGCAGATTGAAACCACCAGTTCGAATCTGGGTGGCATACTGACGTCGCAGACCATCGAAAATCTTCCGGTGAACGGCCGCGACTACACCAAGCTCATCTATCTGAACCCGGGCGTTGCCGGCTCGCCCGACCAGATCACCGATTCGCCGGGTTCCTTCGGCACGTTCTCCATGAACGGCTCGCGTGGCCGCTCCAACAATTATCTGCTGGACGGCACGGACATGAACGACGGCTACCGCAACGATCCGGCCATCAACGAGGCCGGGGTCTTTGGCGATCCGGCGACCATTCTGCCCATTGACGCGATTGGCGAACTGCACGTGCTTTCCAATTACGAGGCGGAATACGGGCGCAATAGCGGCGCCATCGTCAACATCGTAACCAAGAGCGGCACCAACCAGTGGCATGGTTCGGCGATGGAGTATTACCGCAGCGGCGCGCTCGGCGCCCGCAACTACTTCAACATCGGCAGCCAGCCCAAGAATCCATTCCTCAACAATCAGTTCGGCGGTTCGCTGGGCGGCCCCATCGTCAAGGACAAGGCCTTCTTCTTCGTGGACTACGAAGGCCAGCGCGAAAGCGGCGCGCAAGCCGGACTGAGCTGCGTCCCCGATCAGAATTCCATTGCCCAGGCCAAGGCCATGGCCGCTGCCAACGGCGTGCCCTTGAGCCAGCCGATGCTGAACCTGCTGGCCCGCAATCCCTGGCCGGCGCCCGACATTGGTGGCGCCTCGGCCAACCTGGACGGAACCTGCAATCCGCCGAGTCCCGGCGCTCCGCCGATAACCTGGCCACGTCCACCCGGTTCCTCAACAACGTCGACAGCTTAATCACCAAGGTCGACTACAATCCCAACTCCAACAACAACATCACCGGCCGCTACTACTACGGCAACAGCAACCAGAGCTTTCCTTTTGCGCAGTTGGCGGGTGGACTGCTCCCCGGCTTCAACACCGTTACTCCGACGCGCGTGCAGTTGGTGGCATTGTCGTGGGTGAAGGTCGTCAACTCGTCCCAGGTGAACGAAGCGCGCTTTGGGTGGAACCGTTTTGCGGAAGGATTTTTCCCGCAAGACAGCACCTTCAACCCCGCGTCGATCGGTCTGGACACCGGCGTCACCGCGTTTAATTACGGATTGCCGAAGATCTCAGTCGGCGAGTTTTCCGTTATCGGCGCCTCGCCCGGCGTGCCGCGGCAACGCGTGGACACCAACTGGCAGTTTGTCGACAACTACTCCTGGAAGATCGGCCGCCACGATCTCAAGTTCGGCTACGAATTCCGCCGGACCTCGATCCAGATCCAGCAGAACTCCAACTTCCGCGGCAAGCTCAGCTTCGACGATCTCACGTCTTTTCTGGAGGGTCTGCCTTCCGGCGGAAGCCAGGCCTCCGGCTACACCAACCGGCATGAATATGAGAACAACAATGGACTCTATGTGCAGGACAGCTTCCGCTGGACACTCGCGCCTGACGCTGAACCTCGGACTGCGTTGGGACTACTTCGGTGTCGCGGGTGAGAAGAACAATCTTTTCTACCAGATGTCCGCCGTCAACGGCGGCACGCTGGTGCAGGTGGGCGGCGCCGGCGGTCCCAGCCATCTCTACAATCCCGACTACAACAACTTCGCTCCCCGCATTGCCTTTGCCTACGACGTCGGGGGAAAGGGCAAGACCGTTTTTCGCGCGGGGTGGGGGTTGTTCTACGACGCCTTCTCGCAGGACATGTTCCTGGGGCACCTTCCCTACAACTGCACCTTCTGTCCCGGACCGGCGTACACCGGAGTTGGAGCGGCGCCCATCACTTTTCTGAGCGCCACGTCGGGTCCGATTACCGCCGGCTCGCCGGTATTTGTGGGAGCGTCTCCGCTGGGCAGCTTCTTCGGTGTCGATCCGAACATCCGCACCCCTTACGTGCAGAATTGGAACGTCAACGTGCAGCAGGCGATCACCAACAACGTCATGATGCAGCTCACCTACGTGGGGTCGAAGGGGACCCATCTGTTCCGATTCCGCGACATCAACCAGCCCAGCCAGTCGCAGATCACGAGCTACGACACCGGGCCGGCTTGTGCGGGCGGATTCACCTCTCCCAACTGTCCCATCGCGGGCTTCGACAGCGGAGGCAACGTTCCGCGCACCGCGTTTCCGAATTTTTTCTACGTCAACCAGGAGGAGTCGACCGCCTACTCGAACTACAACGCGCTCCAAGTCAGCTTGCAGACGACCAATTGGCACGGACTCTCAACCCAGGCCAACTTTGTCTGGTCGCACTCCATTGACAACGCCAGCGACCTGGAAGACTTCATTCCCAACGCCTCGCAGCCCAACAACAGCCTGGCGCCTCAACTGGAGAAGGGGAACTCGAACTTCGATATCCGCCACCGGTTCACGTGGAATTTCGTCTACCAGTTCCCCACGTCACACGGCTCGATGGCCAGGTTGAAGAGCGGCTGGGGCATTGACGGAGTCTTGAATCTGCAGGATGGTCAGCCCTTCACCTTGAACTACAACTTCCAAGGCGACTACTCCGGATCGGGAGAAGGATTCGACCGCCCCCAGGTTGTGGGGCCCATCCAGTATGGAAGCGTGCCCGCCAACTTCCTCAACCTGGCCAACTTCCAGGTTCCTTGCACCTTCGGCAACACGACCGCGACCACGGGCAGTGGCGACAGCAATTGCCTCGCCGGAACACGCCACTTTGGCAATCTCGGCCGCAACTCGCTGATTGGTCCCAGCTTCAAAGAGTTCAACTTCTCGGTCTTCAAGAACACCCAGATCACCGAGCGTTTGAACCTGCAATTGCGGGCCGAGTTCTTCAATCTCTTCAACCATCCCAACTTCGCCAACCCAGAGCTGCCGAACTTCATCGCCGATCCGGGCGTGAACGGGATCGGTAGCACGGCCGCGGCGTCGGATATTATGCGCTGACCGCGACCGGCGATGTCGGCATCGGCAACCCATTCCTGGGCGGAGGCGGCCCGCGCGGCATTCAGTTCGCCGCGAAGTTCACGTTCTGAGCCAGGGCCTCAGAACGGAGAATGGGGCATTGGGAATCATGCCTCTCCTCGCTTGCTACGACCAAAGTGTAAGCGTCTTACCCGCAAGCACTTAGAACCGACCATCTGGGAGGAATCCCGGCACTGCGGGATTTGACGATACCTCCGTGGGAAGTGGATCATTTCACCCAGCAAGAGCCGGGTCGGGCCACTTCTGACAAGCCGGATTTCGTCTGGCTGTAAATCTAACAAGTCATTTTGAATCAGTAGTTTAAGCAGAATTAAACGGTCTGACTGAAGTACGGTTCAGTTTCGGCCAGCCACATGCACTATCCACAAGCGGAGGCCGCCGGGGCCTAGGGTCTCCAAGACATAAAAATCATGCGAACTGCAGTTTCATATCAGGAGATCGATCAAATGAAAAAAGTAATGCTAGTCACGCTCGTGATCTTCGCCGCCGCAACCTTTGCGATGGCCCAGATCGGTGCCTCGCCGGCGAACGACGTCCTCGGCGCTCACCTCAATTATGGCCGGGGTTGCGCGGCCTGCCATGCTCCGCACAGCGGCGCGTACGGCAACGGCGCAGCCAAGACCGCGTATGCCTCAGCCGGCAACCACGCTCTGTGGGGCCAGGATGTGGGTTCGCTGGTTGGCCAGACCTTCCAATTTGGCGATGCGGGAGAATGGACACGAGACCCTGCCGGGCTTGGACGCTGTCACTCCTGATCGCAACATCACCGAGTGCCTGAGCTGCCATGACGGCAACCTCGCCAAGGGCGCCATGATGAAAAACGCAGTCTATGAGAGCGCTGCCCTCCACCTACGGTACCTACAACACGATTCCGACCCTGCTCGGAAACGACGGCACCACGGCCGGCAACTACCTCAACGATCACCCGGTGGGCCTGAATGCCACGATCGGTTGCGGCGGCCAGTACAACTGGGACTGCACCATCGTCAACGGCACCATCACTTATCCGGCGGGCACCAAGATGTATCAGTTCGTGCAGAACTACGGCTTCTTCGTGAGCCCCGGGAACTACAACAACACCCCGGTCGTTACCTGCACCACCTGCCACAACCAGCACGTGATGAACGTGGTGAAGGTTACGCAGGGTGCGAAGTCGGGTCTGCCTAGCGGCTACTACGCGACGATGTTCTTCGTGCGCGCACCTTACAACCCGGCCAGCGGCACCGCCGGCTCCAACCAGACGGCGCAGTTCTGCCGCGAGTGCCACGGTGGCGAAGCCAACGAAATGAACAACGGCACGGCTGGAACCACTTTCTAGTCGTTATGAAACTTAGGGGAGAGAGAAAGCTCTCTCCCCAGTTTTTTGGGGTGAGGAAATGAAGTACAAGCTCTCAATCTGCGTCATGCTTCTCTCGCGCCGTACCCGCGGGCCTGGCTCAAGTGGCCTCCCACGCTCCCACCGTGATTTCGCAGCCAGCGCCGGCCGGGCACACCAGCGCCGGCCATGATAGTTACGGGCAAGCCGGTAGCGCGGGTCAACGGCACGGTGCTGACCGATCGCGACCTGCAGCGCGAGATGTTCGCCATCTTTCCTTACGCGCGGCAGCACAACGGCAGCGTACCTCAGGAGATGGAACCGCAAATTCGCCAGGGTGCGATGCAGATGATCATCTTCGAGGAGCTGGTCTACCAGGAGGCGCAACGCCGCAAGATCACGGTATCGGCCGAACGGCTGAACCGGGCCGAGGCGGATTTTCGCAAGCAGTTTTCCAGTCCAGCGGAATACAAAAGTTTTGTGCAAAGCGAGTTCAACGGCTCCGAGCGGCAGTTGCGCGAGAAAATCCGGCGCTCGCTGATGATTGAAGCCCTGCTTGAAGAGCGACGTGGACAGCAAGTCCACGGTTACGGTCGCCGAGGCCAAAGCCTACTACGACAAGAATCCGGCGATTTTTCAGTATCCGGAATCCTTTGCCATCCAGACGATCTCGATTCTTCCTCCGCAAGAACGCCACGCCCGCCCAGTTGAAAGAGGCCCGTAAGAAAGCTGACGACGCTTTGAAGCAGGCGAAAGCGACCAAGACCTACGAGGAGTTTGGGCTATTGGCTGAGAAGATTTCCGAGGACGACTACCGGGTCATGATGGGCGACCACCACAAGGTGGACCGCTCGCAAGCTGCCCCCCGGACATGGTGAAGGCGCTTCTGGCCATGCAACAGGGGCAAGTCACCGACCTGATCCAGATTGAAGACGCTTACACCATTATCCGTCTGAACAAACACATACCGGCGGGCAAGATCAAGTTCGCAGATGTGCAGGTCCAGTTGATGAAGCAATTGCAGGACAAGAAGACCAACGAAGTGCGCGCGGCGCTGGGCAAGAAGCTGCGGCAGAACGCCAACGTGGAAGTGCTGTAGAGAAGGTTGATGCCGTGAGCAGGCGTATTCGAGACGCGTTGTGTGGACTAGCCGGGGTCCTTCTCCTGACACTTCCCGTCGCGGCGCAACTCCAGGTCGGGGACAACCTTGACCTGAACCTAAACGGTGATTGTCTCGGCCGGCTACAACGATATCTGGGGAAACACGATCAACTCGAGCCACTCGGTGAATTTTGGAGGGAACGGAACGCTGTCGGGCTATTATTACAATCCCAACTTCCTCAACTTCGATTTCTCTCCTTATTACAACCAGTCGCAAGCGAACTCCGCGTCAAAATCCCTGTTTGACAGCAGCGGTTTCGAATTCTCCAGCAACATCTTCGGCGGCAGCCATTTTCCGGGCTCAATCGGATTTTCCAAGTCCTGGAACAGCCAGGGAAACTTCGGCTTCCCCGGCATCCCGGACTACACTACCAAGGGCAACGGCCAGGGGTTCAGCATTGGCTGGGGGGCCTTCCTGCCGGGTCTGCCGAGCCTGAGGCAACCTTCAACACGGTAATAGCGCATACAGCGTGCTGGGTGCCAACCAGAATGGCAGCAACGGCTACCATAACTTCAACGTGCGCTCGAACTATGCGATTGCAGGTTTCAACCTGAATGCCGCCTACAACATCGGAACCGTCCAATTCCGAGGTTCCGGACGTGTTCGGAAACCAGCCGCAAAGTTACAGCTCCGACAACAACTCATTCGTGGTTGGCGCCTCGCACAACCTGCCCATGCATGGTTCGGCATCCGCCAGCTATTCGCACTCGTACGTGAATTCCAACTATCTCGGTTATCAGTTCAACGGGGCCATTGACACGGTCAACGCGGCTGCCGGGATCAATCCCACGCAAAAGCTGAATTTCTCGGCCAGCATGGGCTACACGGACAATTTTGCGGGATCGTTCTACCAATCGCTCCTTCCCCCGACCGGTGCGTCGTCGCAGGGAACCAGTTCATTACAGCCGCAAACCAGCGGAGCGTCAGGACAAGCACAGCAGAGCGGCGGGGTACTGCAACAGACGCAACAGTCCTCGAGTGCTTTCTACTTGTCCGGCTATAGCGCCTACGCGGTAGCCCCTAATTTGCAGTTGAATTTTGTGGTGCAGCGCCGCGTGCAGACCTATCTGGGACGAATCTACGGCGCCAACACGTATGGTGCGGGTGCTGTCTACAACGGGCAGTACTGGGGGTGGCTTCTTTAACGTATCGGTAAACTTCGCCGACAATACCTCCGACACCATTTCCGGCAACGGCCTGAGCTTTACGACGAACGCGGGCTGGAACCGGACGTTCGCCGACTGGTTCATCAGCGGAAGTGGCGGCTACGCCCAAAATGTCCAGACTTACCTGATCACGTACTCGAACTCGTATTATATCTACTCCGGGAACGTGCGGCACCGCTTCGGGACGGATTGTGTGGACGGCCAGCGCGGCCGGTTCGCATAGCGTGATTGTTTACCAGCCCTACACCGGCAACGGCGGCGAGAGCTACTCCACCAGCCTAGGAATGCGGAGACTTACGGCCAGCGCGGCTTACGCGAAGACCAACGGGTACGGCCTTCTGAGTGGGAACGGGATCACCCTGCCTCCGGGCCTGCCTCCGGGGGTAATACCGCCGGAGTGGCTGCTGTTCTACGGCGGCTCCGGTTATTCGTTTGCGCTGGGGTCTTCACCGGCACGCCACCTGACGTTGGGGGCCAGTTTCTCGCGCGCCGACAGCAACACCGTTGCGGGCCTGACATTTTCCGCCAATCACAATGAACAGATTTTCGTCAACGGGAATTATCAGTTCAGGAAGCTCACCTTCACCGGCGGATACGGAAGGCTGGTGCAAGGATTTAGTGCCTCGGGGTTGCCGGCTAGCAACGTAAACTCGATATACTTTGGAGTATCGCGCTACTTCAATTTCTTCTGATGGGTCGTGTCCGGCTTTGCTGGGGAAGGCACTCCAAATCGCAATTGTCACCTTGGTGCTGCTGGCATCAGGGTCGGCGGCGTCTAAAGAGAAAAAACAGCCAGTAACGCCGGAAGCGGCGCCGCCGGAAATGTCGCTGCTGGGCGGCCGCAAGCTTACCTACGAGCGCAGCTTCCACTCGGCGCGCGAAGTGCAACCCAAGCGGCCCTTCTTTAAGAAGGTGCTCGACTTCGTCGCCGGCGAGCCGGCATTCCAAACTCTTGTCCGTCCTTACAGCATCGCCACCGACTCCCGCGGCCGCATCATCGTGACCGATCCGGGCGCCTACGGGGTCCACATCTTCGACTTCCAGCAGCAGAAGTACAAATTCCTGTTTCGCGCCGACAAGGGCAAAGATCCCATGCTGACGCCACAGTGCGTCGCGGTGGATGCCCACGACAACATCTACGTGACCGATTCGGAGGCAGGCAAAGTATTTGTCTTCAACTCCGACGGGAAGTTTCAGCGGACCATCGGCAGCCTGAAGGGCGGCGAAGGCTTCTTCAAGCGTCCCACGGGAATTGCGGTGGATTCGGCGGCGCAGCGAATCTATGTGACCGACACGCTGCGCGACAAGATCTTTGTCATGGACATGCAGGGCAGCGTGCTGCAGACCATCGGCAGCAACGGCGAAGGCAAAGGCGAGTTCAACTATCCCACCGAATTGCGGCTGCACGGCGACAACCTGGCGGTGGTGGACGCGATGAACTTCCGCGTGCAGGTGCTCGACCGCTCCGGGCAATTCCAGTACGCAATCGGACAACTGGGCGACCAATCGGGCACGATGTTTCGTCCCAAGGGTGTGGGGTTTGACTCGGAAGGCGATCTCTACGTGGTCGATGGCCTGTGGGGTGTGGTGCAGGTGTTCGACCGGGAAGGCGAGTTGCTGTACACCTTCGGCGAACGTGGCACCGCGCCGGGAGAGTTTCAGTTGCCGGCGGGACTGTTCATCGATCGCGACGATCGCATCTTCGTGGTTGACTCCTTCAACCGGCGGGTGCAGGTCTTCCATTACTACGGCTTGACCAAGCCGGCCAGGGGAGGCTCGGAGTGAAGCGCGCGTTTTTGGTCGCGTTGCTCTTGACCGGGATGCCCCTGCTGGCGCAGATCAATGGCGACGTTATCGGAATGCACGACCTCTCGCCGGGCAGCAAATCGCCGATCACGGGCGCACGACCGGGATCGTGTTCGTACTGCCACGCGCCGCACTCGGGATTGGCGACCGGCAAGGCGCTGTGGAACCAGACGCAGACCAAGGCAAGCTATCAGCTCTACACCAGCAGCACCTATCACCAGAAGGGTCAGCAGCCGGTGCTGGGCTCCGACAGCAACTTGTGTTTGAGCTGTCACGATGGGACCGTGGCGGTGGGCAACACGATTGTCTCCGGGCAGGTCACCATGACCGGCTCCATGTACCTGCAGGACGTGTTGGGCACCAATCTGCAGTCATCCCATCCATTCAGTGTGCAGTTGCCCATCAAGGATGCGATTGACCTGATTGCGTCGCTGGCTTCGCAAGGCAAGACCGGCGATCCGCTCGGCAAGGTCAAACTGATCAACGGAAACATTGAATGCACGTCGTGCCATAACGCTCACGTGCAGGCCATCGATGTGCTGTCGCAGAACTTCCTGGTCCGTGACAGTTCCAAGGCGCAGATGTGCCTGGCCTGTCACGATCCCAACCGAACGATTTCGAACCAGATAAATCCTCTGGCGGGCTGGAGCACGAGCGCCCACGACCTAGCGACGAACAAGGTTGCCAACGGCGTCAACCTGGGGAGCTATGGCACCGTTGGCGGGAACGCGTGCCTCTCGTGCCACACACCGCACAACGCGCTGGGGCCGGCGCGGTTGTTGCATGGGCCTAACGAGCAGGACTGCATTGGCTGCCATGGCGGCGGTACAAACCTGACTCCTGCCCTTCCCGAATGTCTTTGCCGAGTTCGCCAAGGTGGGACATCCGTTTCCGGCAGGGAACAATACCCACGATGCGGCCGAAGACGTGCTGCTCAATAACAACCGTCACGCGACCTGCGCGGATTGCCACAACGGGCACGGCTCGCAGCAGGTGACGATCTTCACGCCACCGCCTGCCCTTCGTTTGTCGCAGAACGGCGTGGCAGGAATCAGCGCGTCGGACGGGCAGACTATCGTGAATCCCGCGGTCAATCAGTATGAGAGCTGCCTGCGGTGTCACGGCAACAGCACCGGGAAGGTTTCCAATCCGGTCTTTGGATATTTGCCCCTGCGAGCGGTTTCAGCGAACGATCCGCTGAATGTGATTCCCCAGTTTGCCGCCACGGCGAGGTCCAGCCATCCGGTAACGCACGCCCGCAGCAGTCCGCTGCCGCAGCCCAGCCTGCTGCCGACCATGTTGGATGAAAATGGCGGTACGACGAATGGCCGCGCTATGGGCCAACAGGTGTTCTGCACCGATTGCCACAACAGCGACGATAACAGGGAGTTTGGCGGTGCGGGCGCCAGCGGCCCGCACGGATCGACGCACACCCATATCCTCGAGAGGGACTACCAATTCAGCCAGGCGCCAGCGCCAGGCCAACCGATTACGAACCTATTCCCCAACCCAGACTTGAGCTTCAAGGGTCCGTATGCGATGTGCGGCAAGTGCCACGACCTTAACAACGTGGTCTCGAACGCCAGCTGGAACCAGCATGCTTCGCACATCAACACCGGCTTCTCGTGTTCGGTTTGTCACACTGCCCACGGCATGGGGGCCAGAAGCGGGACCATCACCGGAGAGCGCCTGGTGAACTTCGACATCAACGTAGTCGCTCCGAACGGAGGCACGCCGGTCTCCTACAACCGCGCCACGAACACTTGTACGCTGGTGTGCCATAATGTCACCCACAATCTGGACGGCTCGATCACACAATCCACGCTGAAGAACAACGGGACGAACGTTCCCCGGAAGCGGTAAGTGGTTCGAGGTGACGACCCGCAGCCAGGGAACAAGCGGTCACTCGGCGTTACTTGCAAAGTCAGCTGTTGCGATCACGAGTTTTCACTACACAGGATGGACATTCTGTGTTACAAGAGTTGCACAGCTCTCGGTGCGCCCTACATCCAACCAGGGTGGATGGAGAGGCATTTGCCGGGGAGGAAACGAACACAGCTTCGGTGCTGGTCGCTGAGGCAGGGTGAGGTGGAAACATGGATGTAGTAACGATAGCGGTGATTGGCGTCATCCTGATCAGCTATCTGGTAGGCTCGCTGACCAGTTCGGTTGAGACCGAGCAAGAGTTGCCGCACCGCTACTGATCCCTAGCAACCGCAAAATTCATGGCGCGGAAGGTCCCTGTGGATTCCTCCGCGCCTCTTCGTTTGGTCTCTCGTGCCGCTCAGCTACAATGACTTTCGTCCGAAGTGCTGCTGGAGCGCCTATGACCCATGCCTGGCACGACATCTCCCCCGGCGAAAACCTGCCGCAGGAGTTCTATTCCGTCATCGAAATCCCGTTCGGATCGAGCGTCAAGTACGAACTGGACAAGCAGAGCGGGCTTATCAAGCTCGATCGCGTGCTCTATTCCGCGGTGTACTATCCGGCCAATTACGGGTTCATCCCTCAGACGCTCGCGGAAGATGATGACCCTCTCGACGTGCTGGTTTTGTGCCAGGAGGCCGTCGTACCCCTCACGCTGATTCAAGCCCGCGCCATTGGCTTGATGACGATGATTGATGCGGGCAAGAAAGACCACAAAATCGTCGCCGTCGCCATCCATGACCCGGAGTTCAACTCCTACACAGAGGCCAGCCAGATGCCGGAGCACCGCCTCAGCATGCTGCGCCGTTTCTTCCTCGACTACAAACAGCTTGAGGGCAAGGCTGTGGAAGTGGATGAGATACAGGCATCGGCGCATGCCCTGCCGGTGATTGAAGACGCGCTTGCCCGCTATAGCCATCAACGGCGCGCAGGGTTCAGCAAGCGCTGAAGCGCGATCGATCGCCAACTTCCCCAAAAACCAGAATCCCACATTGTGGGATTCTGGGTACTACCCTTCGTCTGCGCAATCTCACATTGTGGGACTCAAGTGCTACGGCAAGGTGGGAGTGTACAGGTCCTGCATGCGATAGGTCCGGTATGAAAAGGCATCGGCCTGCAGGTTGTAGACGATGTTGCCGTTAAGGTCGACCTCCGGGGCTTGCGCCGCGTGGCCACCGAGGTTGAGGAGACCATTGCCGAAGCTGGCATAGACATTGTTGGGAGGTGAAATCAGCACTTGCGCACTGCCTAGAGCGACCGAGTACTGGCCAAGATCGGCCAGAGTCGCAATATAGATGGTGCGTGCCGCTTCTCCCACGTACAAGACCATGCCCCGGCTATTTCCCATTCCACATTGCTTAACCCGGAGGTTGCCGTCGTCAAAAACCGTGAAAAGCTTCAGGGCGTTGGTTTGAATTTGAAATGCCGCATCGTGCTGGTGAGTAAACCAGGGGAAAACCTGGGGGTCGCCGCAAGGGTTTTGCGGTGGATTCAGGATGGTGAAATCGCCGAACGGACCCATCCGCCACAGCACGCTACCGTCTCCCTTGCCATTGTTGTAGTTGATCTTGATGACCCAGTCCTGGTCGCGTTCGGAGAGCAGGAGGTTTCCGTCGGCGGTGAGCTGCACGGAGTTGGAGTGCAACCAATCATTGGCTTGGGAGAACGCCGGGTTAAAAGCGGGACAGCCTGCTCCCCCATTTTCCACGCAAAGGTCCCCCATGGTGGAAGCGCGGCCCACATCCTGGTGGGCGAACGAATCCCAGGCCCACACCAATTGCATGTTGTGGTCCAGGACCAGGACCATGTCCCCGAGGATGTCAACCGGATGACCAGGCGATCCTCCCTGCTTGTTTAAGGAGACCACATCGCGGGCGCCGATCAGAAGGATGCCACCGTTGGGCAGGCGCCGCACTTCATGGGCATTAAACGAGGTCATGACTGGATAACCCTTGGCTATCAATTGCTCGTTCAAAATCTCAGTATTGGTTTCCAGGATTTTGTTGCCCACGAAGTCGTACTCTTGAAGGAGAAAATTGGACAGCGAAAAGAAGTTGCCGCCCACTTCGGTGCGGGTCAGCAACAGCTCGCCGGGGTAGTACCAGATGACATTCCCCGAAAGATCGGTGGCAGTCGGCCAGGCAACCAGAGGTTGACCGACAGGCGGAAGAAAGTGAAACAGCACCACCGGAAACGCCGCGTCATGCTGGCTCGGTGGCACCAGGACCTTGGTGTGCAACCGGGGGAAATCCGAGGGAAGCGACCCGGTCGTGAATGCCAGGTCCGGGCCACTGTTTTGGAAATTATTAGCGAATTCTTCCCAGTGCATCAAGTACTCGGTGGATGGCAACATCCCCGCAACCAGGAAGTTGGCGCTGTTTTGTGAGCACGCTACGGCATTCGTCGTCATCGTTGCCTGCGCGCCGGTTTGCCGGAACCGGACCCGCAGGAAGTGACCCGTGGCGCATGGTGGGCCGCTAAAGAAAGCCACCAGGGGATGCGAGGTCGGATTCACATACGGAACCGCCGGGGCTCGTGACCCAAGGCAGCAAAACGTATTGCGCCGACACCGGCGGGAAGATCTGATACGGCTGCTGGGTGATGTCCCGAACGGTTACGGTGACGACATAAGTTCCTTCCACCGTGTACGGCACCCAGGTGAAGGAGTTATTGGGGCCGAAATCCCGCACGATCTGGTCCTGACCTTGCAGGGCCGCGCGGAATTGATAGTCGTAGGTGTGGCCTTGGATTCCGTTTTGCAGCGTTGCCGTCCAGAGGATGCTGGCCCCGAGCATCTGCGGGCTAGCTAAACTTGAATTTAGGGTGATGGTTAAGGGCGCAGATTTTGCAGACGCGGTGCCCTGCGCGAGGGCCAGGCCACACAGCAGGGTCAACCCAAGCAACGTCCCGACACTAGAATGCAATGCTTTAGACAGAACACACCTCCGATGTGAGAGATCAGGGCAGGCACAAGGGAAGCCTTGTTCCTATCCCGCATAATTTTTTGTAAAGCTTCGGGTGGACTCAGTGGCAGGAACCCAAAACGGTTTCTAACTATACACCAACTTGCGTTTTTGAAATGTCAAAAATTATCTGTGCGGAAGCTCGCTGGCCATATCTGATACCTTCTGTTGCTGGTGGCGCCGCTCAGTGGACCGGGGGCTTCCACTGGTTCAGGAACGCCAGCACGTCTTCCGGTGCGAGGGCTCGCGCTTTCTCGAACTCGCCGCCTCTCTGGCTGTAAAGCAGCTTGCCAGCGCCGTCGAGCACGGCTATCGCGGGGATTCCCTTCTTCATGGGCACTTGATACTGCTCCATCAGGTCCTGGTTCTTGTTCCCTTCGCCAACGTCTACATGCACGACCTCGTAGTTCTTCTGGAGCACGGACTCGATATCCGGGCGATGAAATGCCAAGTCGAGAACATGGCAGTCATAGCACCAGTTGGCGCCAAAGACCACCAGCACCCGCTTGTGTTCCCTGGAGGCCAGCGCCAAAGCCCGTTTGATCTCAGAGTGGGCATCGAGTCCAGCAGCATAGATGACCTTGCTGGTCGAGGTGGGCTGTTGTAGCCGAGCAGGGTCGCTGCGTTTGGTCGCCGCCAGTCGCCACTGCTCACCTTGCTGTTGCCAAAGTTGTCCTTCGGTGATGTACACAGTGTGTTCCCCAGCGACACCGGAACGGACTTCAGCCTGAAAGACAACTTGGTGGACTCCGTTTTGTGGCGAGTCGGACTGAAGAATGGCTAACTTCATGCGCCGCACTTTAAGGCCAATCCAGAATGCGACGTCAGAGTCGCCGCTGGTCTGGCCCGCGGGAGTGACGATCTGGGCTGGAGGATTGGTGCTGTACAACGCCTTTAGAGCAGCAGCGTTGCCGCTGAGAACCACATTTTCCCATTGTTGCAGCGGTGCAAAATCTGCAGCGGACTTTCCCGCGGGAGGGGATGTCTGTCCAAAAACACTGGGTAGCAGCATTGCGATCGCGAGCAATATGACAACGCGGTTGACAAACCGCGACCAAGACCTCATGGGCTCTCCGATGCGGCAAAAGGCGAGTATAGACGAATGCGGACAGGCAGTACCCGGCGGCGTTCCCTCTGGGTCAGGGCAGCATTGCCTGTGCGAGCGGGGTGATGTCCCGAGTACCACCGTAATCTTGGCGATTCCCGGTTCAGGCCTTGCAGTGGAATTGGCTCACCTTGGGATCAATTTATAGACTTTTATAGATGGGCCGTTGTAAACCAACCAAAGTGCTTGCACGCTATCCATCTAAGTGGTTATAGGAAATTATCTAGGTGACAGTTGTGCAACCATATGCACACACTAGATGGAAGTGACTCCACGCTCCCATCAAAACAAATGACTTGTAGTGCCACGGTTTGGGTATTGCCTGTTGTAGAGCGTCGTCGACCGCCCCTGAGTGTTGCAGGTTGGGGCGAAATTGCAAGCCAAGGAAAGTGCCAAGAAGTTAAGCGCCAGAGGGGAACCAATTCAACTATGGAAAATAAGATGCGAGTAACGGTACTGAGCGTGATCGTGTTCTTCAGCGTTGTTTGTTGCAACGCGGCATTCGCGGACTCGATTAGTTTTTTCACCCAAACCAACGATTCGTCGGTGCTTCCCTGCTCCAGTTCGACGCCTTGCGGCACTTGGGACGTGGCTCTTGGTACGGGAAGTTTTACCGGCCAACTTTTTATTACAGTTCAGCTTTCGGGCCCGGCCGACCACTTCCAGTTTGACCGTCTGGGGTTCAACAGCGCTGACCCGAATTTGTTCCTCGACTGCTTTAACTTCGGGGCAACGTGCACTTCCGGGCTTGGCGGGGCATCGCTAGGCGGATCGATGCAAGAAGATGGTTTCGGCAAGTTCGACTACACTCTGAATACCGGACTCAACGGCGGAAGTGGATGCGCGCCCGATGGAACCGGCTCCCAGAACTTATTCAGTTTCGTCATCAGTGACCCAATGGGGCATTGCAGTCGTCTGACGTCGATACCTTTGTCGCAGGCCATGTGGCAAACGGCGGGGGCAGCGGGTTCATCGCCACGGGACCTGGAGGAGGCACAACGCCTGAGCCGGCGTCACTGATTTTGTTCGGGAGCGGCATTCTGGGAGTTTTGGGCTACGTTCGCCGCAGAATGTAAATTGATCGTGGTTTGTCTCGAACCGCGACGAAAACGGTAGCAGTTAGGCATTCAGCCCCGGCATCGCGCCGGGGCTGAGTAGTTTCAGCTGCTAATGTCCGCCATGGTACGGATGTCCTTTCAGGATGGTAAATCCGCGATAAAGCTGTTCCAGTAGCACCACGCGCGCCAGTTCGTGGGGCAACGTGACCTTGCCAAACGAAAGAATGGTATTGGCAGCGGTGCGCGTGGTTTCGCTCCAACCATCAGCGGGACCGACGGCAAACAACAGCTCTTGCGTGCCGTGCGATTGATGATACTCGAGGAAATTTGCGATCTCCTCCGACGTGAGCTGCCGCCCGCGCGAATCGAGAAGCACCAACACCGGTGGGGTGCGGGCCGAGCTTTTCTCCACCAACTTGAGCAGCGCCGCTTCCGACATCAGTTCCAGCGCCTCGGAGGCGGCGTAGCGCGAAAGGCGCTTAAGATACTCGGCGGTCAGCGACTGGATTGCGGAACTGCGGGTCCTGCCAATCCATGCGATGCGAAGTTTCACGGCTCAAGAACCCTGGCGTTTGCGTGTCGTCGTGGCACGCTTGCGAGGCGCGCGCTCCGGCGACAATTTCACCACAGCCTTCCTGGGGCGCGCAGGCCGCTTGGTCGCGGTCTTCCTGGCCGCAGGCTTGTGCGTCGGCTTTTCCAGATCGGTGACCTGCAATCGCTTGGCCGACTTCCATAGCCGCTCCAGATCGTAGAACTTGCGCGCGCTCTCAGAAAAAATGTGCACCACGAAATCCACGTAGTCCATCAGCGCCCAGTCGGCCTGGGTGTAGCCCTCGATGTGCTTGGGGTGAACGCCGACAACGCCGAGCTTCTGGTCCACGTCGTCGGCGATGGCCTGCACCTGCCGCGGGTTGGCCCCTGAGCAAAGGACAAAATAATCCGTGAAGCCGCTGGCCTGTGCGTCGAGTTGCAGGACAGTGATGTCGGTGGCCTTCTTCTCCTGGCAGGCGCGCACGGCGATGGCGATTTGTGCCCTCAATTCATTCTTCTTCATGCGATCAGCTCGAGGTGCGTCAAGTATTTTCCTTCTCTTGTACGGCTACGATAGAGACGTTCTTTGTGTATATATTCCGCGACGGCGTCGGGCACGAGACGCTTCAGCGCTCCACCACGGTCCAGCGCGGCGCGAATCTGCGTGGCCGATACGTTCTCATGGGTCTCGGGCAGCATGTGCAGTGTGGCGCCCGGAAGCACCAGCGGCCCAGCCATCTTCTCCTTGCGAAACAACTTCGTCACGGCGGCGTTAGGCCGCAGCTTCTCAGGCAATGAGGAAGCCACGTCGGCCAGTGAATAACCAGGCCGCGCTGCAACGATGAAATCGCACTCGCCGAGTACTTCTTCCGGCTTGTACCACTTCGCAATATCTTTGAACGCGTCCATCCCGATAAGGAAGTATAGGTGGTCGCTCTTGCCCAGCGTCTTTTTAACCCGGCGCACGGTTTCAATGGAGTAGCTCGGAGGACGGTCCTTGCCGCCTTCGGGATCGGGGGCTTCCAGCAGAGACGGGACCAGGTCCTTCTCACCGGCCAGCCCCAACGAAATCATGGCATAGCGGTGACAAAAGGATGTGATTGGGGTCTTCTGTTTGTGCGGAGGAATGTCCGCCGGAACGAACAACACCTGCTTCAGTTGGAACTTCACGGCGGCGGCGCGGGCCACGACGACGTGTCCGCGATGGATGGGGTCGAAGGTACCGCCAAACAGTGCGAGATTCATTCAGATGGTAGCTACAGTTTCCGTGTTTCGCCGGTTGGATGCAAGCCGGGAAACGCAAGGTGTCCTGCGCACCGGGTTCCTCAGGAGAAAATGGGTTCAGTTGCCTGACGCGGCAATGAAGATTTCACGGGCTAGAATTTGATGCGCGTGGGCCGTGGGATGGAGGCTATCCCAGTAAAGATAGAGATAAGGCTGTCCGCAAACTGCCCCCTGACTGTAGCAGGCGTCGGTCGTATCGGTGAGCCCATACAAAAGCGGATTGGCGGTCATCTTTCGGTATAAAGTCGCGGTGTCATAGTACACAACGCCCTTTGGCAGCGCATTCCGCAGCCTCTGGTTGAAGTACTCACTCACGTAGTTGGCCCATCCAGCCTTGCTTTGCAGATGGTACAAGGGGGTGAAACCGAGATCGGGTATTCCTGGAACCAGAATCCTCTTTGCTCCCATCGGCCTGCAAAGCAGTGACGATCGCGACGATGTCCGATACGGCGTGGTCCGCAGTCAGGAGGGTCAGACCGTTGGTCGAAAAGTCGTTGATTCCTCCCCAGACCACGAACAAAGAATTGTTGACCAGGCCTGGCGGAAAAGAATTTCTTGTGGCATTAAACGCAGTCGTCATGCCTGGCAGTTGGTCGTACCCAAGAGTACTCGTCGTTCCGTTGTCAAGGACGTTTCCTACACCAGTTGTCGCGCCTCCCCAAGCCTCGTCGAACAGCGTCACGCCGAAGCTGGCGGCCAGATCTTCCACGGCGACCGGGCCGTTCGAGTATCGACCATACCAATAAGGCGATGCCGGAACGCCGAGATCACGAAACAGGTTACCGTTGTCGGAAAAACTGTCACCGTAGACGATGACTGCGGAATATGCGCCCGCGCCGGCGAGGGTTGTCAGCGTCAGGATGATCACCATCAGGAGTATTGCTTGGGAAAGGAACCGCGGAGTTCGCATACCACCTCCAACTACACTTGCAACGGATGCCCTCATGTCTTTGGTAGCAAAGTTCTCTTTGGGGTTTAGAGATAGATAACACCGATCAGCCACATTCAGCAAGCCAAAAGTGACAAACAGATTCGACTTAAGGTGCTAGTAGTCGGGCTATCAATTACACTAAAGTGTGATCAAGCGGGTCGCACAGCGGGCCGGAGATCAGCTCCAGGAACCTCCAATGGAAACCAGCGTGAGTGGCGTTTCGTTCAGAACTGGCTGAGTTTGACAGCGTGAGACCCCGCCGTGTTGCCGGCAAGTTGCCAGTGGGGCACACTGACCGATATACTTCAGGTTTGCTCAATTGAATTTTTTGCCAGTGAGGAGCGCAGTTTTCGATGCCGAAGCGCACATTCCAACCCAACCGTCGTCGCCGCTCAAAGACGCACGGATTTCGTTCTCGCATGAAGACCAAAAGCGGGCGGGCGGTGCTTTCGCGCCGGCGCGCCAAGGGGCGCAAACGCGTCGCTGTGAAGGCTGGCCACCGCGAGTAAACCCTAAGACCTGAGACTCTGCGTTATCGCAGCATTTCCAGATGGATCATTGGGAGCCGCCCAAGACTCGGCCGTAACATAAGGTAAACCGGGCGGACCAGCGCCGAGCGCTGAATGGCTCAAAACGTCACCGCCGCCAGTAATAAGTTTCCGAAATCGAAGCGGCTGCTGAAGCACTCCGCGTTTGAGAGGGTCTACAAGAACGGTCGCCGGCAGTTTACGGGAAATGTGACTGTGTTTTATCTGCGGCGCGACAACCCCGACGCAAAATCGGGGCTGCGAATCGGTTTCACCGTTGGCAGGGTGCTGGGAGGGTCCGTCGAGCGAAACCGTATCAGGCGCAGGATGCGAGAGGCGGTACGACTGGCTTGGCCGGGGTACGAAGACCCGGTGGATGTGGTGTTTAATCCGCGAAAGAGCGTTTTGGTTTTGCCTTTCGGGGAACTGGTGGACGAAGTGACGCGTGCTTTGCGGTTGGCAGCACAGCGTGCGCGGGTTGCGGGACAGAAATGAAACAGGCGGCCCAATTCGTGTTGCGGTGCTATAAGCGATTCATCTCGCCGATGTTGCCGCATGCCTGCCGTTTCGTGCCCACGTGCTCGGAATATGCGATGGAAGCCGTCGAGCATCATGGGGCCATTCGTGGCAGCGTCCTTGCCGCTGGACGATTGCTGCGCTGCCATCCGTTTGCGCGAGCTGGATTCGACCCGGTGCCGCCGCCACCCGCGTCGCGACACGACCTGCTCCCATTTGGCGGCGAGGGAAAGCTGAAAGCCATGGCCGCTGGCCACGGTGCCAACGCACACGTGGGGCCGCCACCATTCCGCCCCATCGTGCGCAAAACCGGCGCGTAATGGGGACCCTGATGCTGAACGGAACCGAACTTGGCCGAGTATCGTAATCCACAACAAGAAGGCGGCGGGGGCGACCGCCGCATGCTGCTGGTGTTCGCCGTGACCTTCGCGGTGATCATCATCGCGCAGCTCTTTCTGTTCAAGAACCGGCCGAACCCGCCACAGCAGAAGGCGAATTCCTCCGAAACGGCGCAAAGCAGCGCTGCCGCACCGGCGAAGCCAGGCGCGCGCGCAGCCGGCAGCGGGCGTCCCGGGCCCGGCAGCCGTTCATGCGAGGAAGACTTCCGTTGTTTCGAAGACCGCGACGGCCGAGAACGAGACCGTGGTCGAGAACAGCCTCTACCGCATCGTCTTTACCAATCGCGGCGCCCAAGCGAAGTCCTGGATCCTGAAGAAATACAAAGACGAGGACGGAAACCCGCTCGACCTGGTCAACAAGGATGCGACGAAGTTTGGCTTGCCGCTGAGCCTGTATACCTACGACAAGGACCTGCGCAACCAGATCAACTCTGCGCTTTATGTCGCCGTGCCAACCGGCAACGTCGCGGCTCCGGCCACGTTAACCTACGAATACGCCGATGACGACGTTACTGTCCACAAGACTTTCCAGTTTGGTGATACTTACGTAGTCTCGATCGAAACCGACGTCACGCAGAACGGCAAGCCAATAGAGGCGTACCCGGCATGTGGCCGGCGGGCTTCGGCGACCAGACCAACGGTCCGTTGTATGCCTCGGCTCGCATCGACTATATGGCCGACGGCAAAGTGGAACGGCTCGCCGCCAAGAAAGTCAGCAACGGCAACACTCTTCATGGCCCGCTCAACTGGGCCGGGCCGCAGGACCAGTTCTTCGCCGCCATCTTCCTGCCCGACAATCCGGACACGGCGACGATGGTGACCCTGCACGAAGCGATCACAGTTCCGAAGGATCCCAAGAAGCCCGATCCGAACAGCGTGAACCGCTACGACGTACTAGGGGCGGCGCGTCGGCGATATGTCAGGGCGTCACCACGGGAGCGGCTGTTCGTTGGTCCCAAGGCGCTCGACGTGCTCGAGTCTGTCCGTTCGAACACCGCGCCCGGCCAGATGGACGGCCCCGATCTTCGCAACGTGGTGGACTTCGGCTTCTTCAGTGTCATCGCGCGCCCGCTCTTCCTGTGGCTGAAGTGGACGCACGAACACATGGCCAGCAATTGGGGCGTGGCCATCATCATCCTGACCGTCATCATCAACCTGGCGCTGCTGCCGTTGCGCATCACCAGCATGAAGTCGGCGCTGAAGATGCAAAAGCTTCAGCCGCAGATGAAGGCCATCCAGGAAAAGTACAAGAAGTATCCCGATGCGCGATCCCAAGCGGCAGGAGATGAACGCCGAGATTGGCGAGCTGTACAAGCGCGAACATGTGAATCCGGCGGGCGGTTGCATGCCGCTGGTCATCCAGATGCCGTTCCTGTTCGCGTTCTATTCCATGCTGCAGAACGCGATCGAGCTGCGTCAGGCGCCATTCCTCTGGCTGCACGATCTGTCGTCGCCTGACAAGCTGTTCATCATGCCGGTGGTGATCGTCGTCAGCACTTTCCTGGTGCAGAAGATGACGCCCAGCTCAGGCATGGATCCCAAGCAGCAGCAGATGATGACGCTGATGATGCCGCTGATGATCGGCTGGTTCAGCTTCAATCGCTGCCTTCGGGGTTGAGCGTTTACTGGGTGGTGGGCAACATCATCGGCATCGCTCAGCAGTACATCATGAACCGCAGCGGTCTGGGCCGCGAGATGCGTGCCGAAGCGGAAAAGCGAGCCAGGAAGAAGGCGAGCAAGTAGAGACGGTCTATGCCTATGCCCGACAAAATCGCCGCCGCCAAGAAGATTAGCGAATTTCTGAACGCGATCATCGCCAACGGAGATTTCCGCCTGCGCTACAAGATCACGGTCGATCCTCCCGTGACGCGCGATCGCGAATGGGAGCACCCTGAAATCCTGGTCGAGCTCTCCGGCTGCCGACAGCCCGCTGGTGCTGGAAAACGGTGGCGAGCTGCTGCGCGCCTTGGAGCACGTCTCGCTTGAGATGCTGCGGCTCGCGCCCGACGAGCACGAGAAGATCAGCTTCGACTGCCAGAACTTCCGCTCGGCGCGTTTGCAGGAGCTACGGCTGGCCGCCGATGTCGCGGCCGAACGCGTCCGCAAGAGCAGCATACCGTACGCGTTCGCGCCGATGTCGTCGCGCGAACGCCGCATCGTGCATCTTGCCCTGCGCGACCTCGACAGACCTGCGCACGGAGAGCGCGGGCGAAGCTGCCCAGCGCCACGTCGTGGTCTATCCCAAGGACTACAAAGGTAAGCCGCCCGCGCCACCCGTGTCGCGAAGACGCTAGGCTCTCGCTTTTCGCTCTTCGCGCCGACAACATGATTCGTAATCCCAAACGATTGGCTCCGGGATAACGCCTTAGGAGCAAGGCGAGGCGAATGTAGAAGGCCAGGCAGGTACTACGAAAACCTCTTGCCTCTGTGCTTCCGTGGTAAATAATGACTTCTTGAACCTCGACGACACCATCGTTGCCATTGCCACGCCTCCCGGGCGCGGCGGTATTGGAGTGGTGCGCCTCTCGGGCACCGAGGCGCTCAATACTCGCGTATTCGATGCTGCGTCTGGCACGTGAACCCAACCTCGAGGCCGGGCGCGCGCACTTCGGCGAGCTGATCGATCCAGCGACCAGTGAACGCCTCGACGAGGTAATCGTCACCTTCTTTGCCAAGCCGCATTCCTATACGACCGATGACGTGGTCGAGATTTCCTGTCACGGATCGCCGGTCGTGCTTCGCCATGTCGTGCAGATGGCCCTCGCGGCAGGCGCCCGGCTGGCCGAACCCGGCGAGTTCACCATGCGTGCCTTTCTCAACGGCCGCATTGATCTCACGCAGGCCGAAGCGGTGCGCGATCTCATCGAGTCGCAGACGCTCTACCAGGCGCAGGTTGCGGCGCGCCAACTCGAAGGCGCGGTGTCGAAGCGCATACAGCCCACGAAGCAGAAGCTCGTGGAATTGATCGCCACGCTAGAAGCAGGAGTGGACTTCGCCGAGGATGACGTCTCGGTAATGCCCGACGAACAGATTCTGTCGCGCATTGCCGCGATCCGTGAACCGTTGCAGGAACTGCTGGCCAGCTTCGCCTTTGGGAAACTCGTGCACGAAGGCCTGACGCTGGCCATCGTGGGACGGCCGAACGTGGGCAAGTCGAGCCTGTTCAACCGGCTGGTGGAGCGCGAGCGGGCCATCGTGACCGCAACACCTGGAACCACGCGCGACCTGGTAAGCTGAGACGGTTTCCATCGGCGGCATTCCTGTCAAGCTGGTGGACACTGCGGGAATTCGAACTGCGCTCGATGAAGCCGAGAGCATCGGTGTGAGCAAGTCCGTGGAAGCGATCGCCGACGCGGATATCGTTCTCGTTGTACTCGATGCATCAGAAATCTCTGGAGATGACTTCACGCCAGATTGGGAGCTGCTGGAAAAGACGCACGACCGTCCACGCAGTTATTGTCTGCAACAAGAGCGACCTGCTGAACGGCGATCGCAGTGACGTTGCTCGCAAGTTATCTCATGCGGGCTCCGACGAGGCGCGAGTTGCTCTGACAGAAACGGCAACCCGCGTTGTCGCAGAAGACGCAAAGCTAAGACGCTGCTTCAGTTCCATCCACGATTTTCACATCGGCGCTGACCGGCGAAGGCATCGAGGAGTTGCGCTCGAGGGTTCTCGAAACTGTCCGCGGCGATGCGGGCGCCGAGCACGAGAGCGGCTTGCTTACCAACGTTCGCCAGCAAAAGCTGGTGGACGATGCCATCGCCGCGCTCGACCGCGCCGCCGGTGCCGTTCCTCTGAAAACCCCGCACGAGATGGTGCTGTTGGACCTCTATAACGCGCTACGTCCGCTGGACGAAATCACCGGCGCCACCACCGCCGACGATATCCTGAACCTGATCTTCAGCTCCTTCTGCATCGGAAAATAGAGTTGCTGATCGGAACCTGCCACGGAGTAAGCAAGGAGCAACTCCAGGTTTACCTCGATGAATTCGTCTTTCGGCACAACCGTCGAAAGAGACTGGCCGCCGCATTTCAGACACTGCTTGGCTTCGGGACCGCTCGCAGATCAACCATGTAGGAGCAGATTCGGCGAGCGAGAGATCTTAACCGCAATCTATTGGGGCTTGCTGAAGCAACCAGATAATCAGAAGCCAGCTAAACGCCGGGGTGCACTAACGAAAGGGGTTACCAAATTGGTCTTTACGAAAAACTTACGAACTCCTTAGCGCACCTTTATATCGCGAATGCTCCAATGGATTGGCTGGAAGGGCGCGTCTACACACGCGCAATGGGAAATGATGCATACTTTGTTTCTCGCGATCTGCTGCTTGAGTGTGGTTTTCTTTGTGGTGTTCTTGGTGAATTGTGCGAAGCCCCGGCAACGATCACTCAGGCCGACGAGCGTGCGCAAGGCGCCGCAGTCTGAAGCTGTGAATTCAATAGCGGGCCGGCGATTCTTTGTCGAGCTTGAAAAACAAATGGCGGAGTTCCGGATGCAGAACAAGACTGCCGCGATTCTGCTGGTGGTGCTCGCGATATCTTCGGGCTCGCTGAGGGCGCAGGAGCAGAGAGGCACGCCCCGGAACTCCGGCGAACCGCAGCCGCAGGCGGTCCAGCCGTTGCCCGAGGGGACAAACCCTCCGGCCACACAGCCGACGGACCAGCAGCAAACAGCAGAGCAGTCGCCGGCTGCGGCCCCCAGCCCGCTTCCTACTCCTTCGATCACGGGCCCGCTGCAGGCAGCGCTGCCGATGAATATCGAAGGTGGACCTTTTGGCAAGCTGAGTCTGAACGGCGTAGCTAGCGGAATCGGGCTATTTCAAAATAACGCGGTTGCGGGCAATAACGGAGCAGAAGGCGCCTTCAGCAATGCGCAGCTCTTTTTTCAGAAGGCAACGGGCTGGTTTCAGTTCTATGTTCAGGCGGGCGCCTACGACATTGTCTCTTTGGGGTCGCCTTTTATCTCGAACGCGAAAACGAACAACGATCTATGGGGCCCGGTTCCTGTGGCTTATGTGAAGCTCGTGCCGGCGAAGAATACCAATCTATTGATCGGAATACTGCCTACGCTGATGGGCGCTGAGTACACCTTCGACTTCCAAAACATGAACGTCGAGCGCGGGCTGTTGTGGAACCAGGAAAACGCGATTACCCGCGGTGTGCAGATCAATCAGACACTAGGAAAGTTCACCGCATCGTTCAGTTGGAACGATGGCTACTATTCCAACCGCTATTCGGGGCTGAGCGGCGCCCTGACTTACACCAACGGGCCGCACAGCCTCGCGTTCGCCGGCATGGGGTACCTGGGGACGACTGCCTGGCAAAACCTGGCTACGCCGGTGCAAAACAACAGCAGCATGTACGCGCTGATCTACACCTACACGAAAGGGAAGTGGATCGTGCAGCCCTACTTTCAATACAGCGATGTACCGGCCAATCGGAGGATCGGCATTGTGCAGGGCGCGTCCACCAGCGGCGGTGCAGTGCTGGTGAGCCACACCTTTCAGCATGGGTTCTCACTCGCTGGGCGCGGGGAATACATCGCGAGCACGGGGGGTGCGGCGGAACAATCCGTCAACCTGCTGTACGGTCCGGGTAGCGCAGGCTGGTCAATCACGCTGACGCCCACGTATCAGTACAAGAAGTTCTTCACGCGCACGGACATTTCGTTTGTACAAGCGAACAATTTCACGCCGGGTGATGCCTTCGGTTCCTTTGGGACAAAAGGGAGCCAGACCCGCGGGGTGGTTGAGATGGGATTTCTGTTTTGAGAGCTAGTGGGGAGTTGGGCCGCAAACAAGGGCCGTGGTGAAGTTCACGGATCTAGGAGTTGAACATGCAAGACGCCGTATTTGTCGCAATCGCACTCGCATTCTTTGCTTTGTCGCTGGGATACGTCCGCTTCTGCGACCGGATCAAGTGAGGGGACTATGCATATCCAATCAACCATCATGATTGTTATTTGCGCGCTGATGATGGTTTATCTGTTTTACGCGCTGTTGCGACCGGAGAAATTCTGACATGACCGCCAATGGATGGTTTCAGATCGCGGTATTTCTTTTGCTCATCCTCGCGGTGACCAAGCCCCTGGGTGTCTTCATGACGCGGGTTTTCAACCGCGAGCGGACTTTCATGGACCCGGTGCTGCGGCCGGTGGAGCGCCTGCTGTATCGCATGACGGGGGTGGATGAAAACCACGAGATGCGCTGGACTGAATACGCGTTCGCCATGCTCTTGTTCAGCGCGGTTTCGATGGTTTTGTTGTATTTTATCGAGCGGGTGCAGGGGTTCCTGCCACTGAATCCGCAAAAGCTTGCAGCCGTGCCGCAAGCCCTCGCCTTCAACACGGCAGCTTCGTTCACCACCAACACCAACTGGCAAAACTACTCGGGCGAATCCACCATGAGCTATCTGACACAGATGGCCGGTCTCGCCTATCACAACTTCGTGTCGGCGGCGGTCGGGATTGCGCTGGCGATCGCGTTCATTCGCGGCATCGCACGGCGTCAGATGCAGACCATCGGAAATTTCTGGGTGGACATGGTTCGCAGCTGCCTCTGGGTGTTGCTGCCGTTCTGCATCGTCGGTGCTCTGCTGCTGGTCTCGCAGGGCGTGGTGCAGAACCTGAAACCGTACGACTCGGTGAAGCTGGTTGAACCGCAGCAGGTCCAGCATGTGGGCGCTGACGGCAAACCGGCGGTGGACGCCAGCGGCAAGCCGGTCATGGACACGGTGACAACCCAGACCATTGCACAAGGCCCAGTGGCCTCGCAGGAGATCATCAAGGAATGGGGCACCAATGGTGGCGGCTTTTTCAACGCTAACAGTGCGCATCCGTTTGAAAGTCCAACCCCGTTGTCGAACCTGATTGAGCTGTTCTGCATTTTTGCCATCGGCGCAGGACTGACCTACACGCTGGGGCGCATGACCGGCTCGCAGAGCCACGGATGGGCGGTCTGGGCAGCGATGGCGATTTTGTTTCTCGCGGGTGTCACAGCGGCGTATTGGGCTGAGTCTCGGGGTAATCCACTTCTTGCCGGGGCCGACCAGCACGTGACCGCGCTGCAACCAGGCGGCAACATGGAAGGCAAGGAAGTCCGATTTGGCATCACTAACTCAGCACTGTTCGCAACCGTGACCACGGATGCGAGTTGTGGCGCGATTATCGCGTGGCACGATTCGTTCACCCCGCTGGGGGGCATGGTGCCGCTGGTGAACATCATGCTGAGCGAAGTCATCTTCGGCGGCGTGGGTGCCGGGATGTACGGCATCCTGATCTATATCGTGCTGGCAGTATTCATTGCCGGGTTGATGGTGGGCCGCACGCCGGAATATCTAGGCAAGAAGATCGAGGCCTATGACGTCAAGATGGCGATGCTGGTGGTGCTGGTGTTCCCCCTCGTCATCCTGGTGTTCACGGCGATTTCGTCGGTGAATGGATTCGGGACCACCAGCATCCTGAATCCGGGACCGCACGGGTTAACCGAGATTCTGTATTCCTTCACCTCGCAAGCGGGCAACAACGGCTCCGCTTTCGCGGGGCTGACCACGAACACGCTTTGGTACAACACCGCGGGCGGGTTCACCATGCTGATTGGCCGGTTCCTGATGATCATCCCCATGCTGGCCATTGCCGGCAATCTCGCGGGCAAGAAGTACGTGCCACCGTCGCTGGGAACTTTTCCCGTGACCACACCGCTGTTCAGCGCGCTGCTGATAGGAGTGATTGTTATCGTGGGGGCGTTGACATTCTTCCCGGCGCTCAGCCTGGGACCCATCCTTGAGCACCTGCTGATGCAGGCAGGAAAGGTTTTCTGAGGACCAGAAAATGGCAAGCAAGAGTTCGAAAAAGAAAGCTTGGGACTTAAAGATCGTGCGGCGCGCGATCCTGGATTCTTTCGTGAAGCTGGATCCACGACACATGATGGGCAATCCGGTGATGTTCGTGGTGGAGGTGGGCAGCGTGATCACCACGGTGTTGCTGCTGCGCGATCCCAGGAACTTCGGCTTCAATCTGCAGATCACGCTTTGGCTGTGGTTCACAGTGCTGTTCGCCAACTTCGCTGAAGCCATGGCGGAGGGCCGGGGCAAAGCGCAAGCCGACACGCTGAGGAAGGCACGCTCGGAAACCATCGCCAACCGCCTGGTGGACGATGGCCGCACCGAGCAGATAGCGAGCTCGAAGCTGCGCGCGGGAGATGTGGTCCTGGTCTCCGCCGGCGAATTTGTTCCGTCGGATGGAGAAATCATCGAAGGAGTGGCATCGGTGGACGAGTCGGCGATAACCGGCGAGTCCGCGCCCGTGATTCGCGAGGCCGGTGGCGATCGTTCGGCAGTGACCGGGGGCACGCGCGTGCTCTCCGACCAGATCAAAGTGAAGGTGACGTCCAACCCCGGCGAGACCTTCCTCGATCGGATGATCGCGCTGGTCGAAGGAGCGGAGCGGCAGAAGACGCCGAACGAGATTGCGCTCAACATTCTGCTGGCGGGTCTAACGATCATCTTCCTGCTGGCGGTGGTAACCTTGCAGCCTTTTGCCATCTACTCCGGCTCGCCGCAGACCGTGTTCGTGCTGGTTTCGCTGCTGGTGTGCCTGATTCCAACTACGATTGGAGGGCTGCTTTCGGCCATCGGCATTGCCGGCATGGATCGCCTGATTCAACACAACGTGCTGGCGATGTCGGGACGCGCGGTCGAAGCTGCGGGGGACGTGGATACTTTGCTGCTGGACAAGACGGGAACCATCACGCTGGGCAATCGCCAAGCAGCAGAGTTCATTCCCGCTCCCGGCGTGAGTGAAAGAGAAATGGCGGATGCCGCACAGCTCTCCTCGCTGGCGGATGAGACTCCGGAAGGCCGCTCGATTGTCGTGCTGGCCAAGGAAAGGTACGGCCTGCGAGGGCGCGAGCTGTCTTCGCATGAGATGGAGTTCGTTCCGTTCACCGCGCAGACCCGCATGTCGGGCGTGAACATGAATGGCAACCAGATTCGCAAGGGTGCCACCGACGCCATCACCCGCTATCTCGCGGCGAATGGGAGCGCAGTGCCCGCCGAGGTGCAGTCCGCGGTGGAGGCGATCTCGCGCTCGGGAGGGACGCCTTTAGTGGTTGCCGAAAAACATCGGGCGCTGGGCGTGATTCACCTGAAGGACATCGTGAAGGGCGGCATGCAGGAGCGCTTTGACCAGTTGCGGGCCATGGGCATCAAGACGGTGATGATTACCGGCGACAACCCGCTCACCGCGGCGGCGATTGCGCGCGAAGCCGGAGTGGATGACTTCCTCGCCGAAGCGACTCCCAAGGACAAGATGGACTTGATCCGGCGAGAACAGTCGCAAGGCAAGCTGGTCGCCATGACCGGCGACGGCACCAACGACGCTCCCGCGCTGGCGCAGGCCGATGTCGGCGTGGCCATGAATACCGGCACCCAGGCAGCCAAGGAAGCGGGCAACATGGTTGACCTGGATTCGAACCCGACCAAGCTGATTGAAGTGGTCGCCATCGGCAAGCAGTTGCTGATGACCCGCGGCTCGCTGACCACCTTCTCGATTGCCAACGATGTGGCGAAGTATTTTGCCATCATCCCAGCAATGTTTGCGGGAACGTTTCCCGTGCTGAACGCGTTGAACATCATGCATCTGCGGACGCCGCAGTCGGCCATTCTTTCGGCGGTGATCTTCAACGCGATCATCATCATTGCCTTGATTCCTCTGGCGTTGCGCGGCGTCAAGTATCGTCCCATGGGCGCGGCAGCGCTTTTGCGGCGCAACCTGTGGATTTATGGCGTGGGCGGGATCCTTGTGCCGTTCATCGGGATCAAGCTGATTGATGTGCTTATCACGCGGGTCGGACTGGCGTAGAGGTAAGGAGCTATGAAACAGAATCTTAAGATTGCAATTCTCATGACCGTGGTCACCACCGTACTGCTGGGCATTATTTATCCGCTGCTGGTGACGGGCCTGGCGCAGGTGCTGTTTCGCGACAAGGCCAACGGCCAGCTCATCGTGCGCAATAGAGAAGTCGTGGGATCGAGAATCATCGGCCAGGGATTCACCGGGCCCGGCTATCTGCACTCCCGTCCTTCGGCGGCAGGGAACGGCTACGATGCGGCCAACTCCGGCGGCACCAACTTAGGTCCAACTAATCAGAAGCTGATTGATCGCGTGAAGGGCGATGTCGCCCATCTGCAAGCGGAGAATCCGGGGCAACCGGTTCCCATCGATTTGGTTACTACATCCGCGTCAGGCTTGGACCCGGATATCACTCCGGCGGCGGCGGAATTCCAAGTGCCGCGCCTAGCTCGTGAACGTGGCTTGAGCGGAGCCCAGGCGCGTCAGATCATTGATCAACACACATCTAACCGCCAGCTTGGATTCCTGGGCGAGCCTCGAGTGAATGTCCTGGAGGTGAACCTGGCACTCGATCAGTTGAAGCCGATGGCGAGCAAGTGATTGGCGGCAGCGCGCTTCTGCCAGATCCCGGAAGCGCGGCGCTGCCTTCTGCGCCCCGCCGCACCGCTCCCGCGCACCTCGATGTATACGAAAACAAAAATCCGCTTCAGAACGAAAAACAACGGAGGGCTCATCTTGGGTTGCAGCTGGGCTTGCTCTTACCAGCGTGAAAGCGGCAGTTCGGGTCGAGAGTGGAAAACTGCGCTTTTGCACAGGGCTAAACGAATGTGGAAAGGTAGCCTTCCAGATCGGCCTTTGGGAGACCGCGTTAGAAATTGCTGAGATGGTCGAAGCTGACCTGATAACCCCAATAAACATTGGCGCTTGCCGACATCTCCAGTTTCTGCATCGGAAAATAACTCAAGGGCCTCTCGATGGTCACAGGCTCAGCGGATGACATGCACCTGGATCCCCAACTTCAGTTTCTTCCAGGCTCGCTCTGTTGTGTAGACCGGCGCCTTGAGGATGATGCTCAGCGCCAGACAGGCCCTGTCGCCAAGCGACAACCCATAAGGCCTGGTCTCGGGAACCAACATTCCAGTCAGTGCGGCCTGCTCGCTGTCAAAGGCGACTGCCTCGCGCACCAGGCTGATGGTGGCTTCCCATGCTTCATCTTTGGGAATGCCACGGCCCACGAGTTTGCCGTGAACCTCGGCCAGGTTGACGGCGCTGGTCGCGGTGTCCATCACATGCGGCAACACGCGGTCTGCGCCTGGCTCACGGCCCAAGACAGCCAAGATTGCTGACGCGTCGAGTACGATCCTACTCATGCTTGGGCGGCAGCCCTTCGCTCTGCGATCAGTTCGTCCGACAGGTGTGTACCGCGCTTCGTATAACGGCCGACGAGTTGCTGCGCTTTGGCAATGCGGTTTCTGACTGTCGTGATATGAAGCTCACCATTCTTGACGTTAAGGACCAGCTCATCGCCCGGGCTGATCCCCAGAGCCGAGCGAATCGGGGCCGGTATTACGATCCGGCCGTTCTCATTGATCCGTACACGCAGTTCTTCCATGCCTGCCACCTTAGCCACATTATGTCACACAGGGGGGACCAATGTCATAACCTCTAGTGTTGTGACACATCCGCTGAGTCATTTCGACAGCGCAGCTAGCGCCGCCCGAAAGATGGCATCGAAATTTTCCCGCCCTGCGGATTGCACGGCCCGGTCGACCGCCTTCTCCGCCAGAGCGCGCTGGAAGCCGAGGTTGCTGAGCGCGGAGATCACGTCCTCTTCCACCGCCGAATGCGATGCCACCGGCTGCGGCGCACCGAAGCCTTCGAGCTTGTCGCGCAGCTCGACGCACATGCGCTCGGCGGTTTTTCGTCCGATGCCGGGGATTTTCGTCAGCCGCGCGAAGTCGTTGCTGCGGATCGCACCCACCATTTCTGCGGTCGCCATGCCGCTGAGGATGGTGATTGCCAGCTTCGGTCCGATACCGCTTACCGTGATCAGCTTCTCGAAGAGCTGCTTCTCTTCTGCGCGGAGGAAGCCATAGAGAGCGATCGTGTCTTCCCGAACGTGAGTGTGAACGTGCAGCCCGACCTCGCTGCCAAGCGCAGGCAGGTCGGAGAACGTAGGCACGGTGATGGTCACGTCGTAGCCGACGCCCGCGGCCTCGACGATGGCCTGGTTTGGGTGCTTGGCAATGAGATGTCCACGAAGGTGCGCGATCATGCGAGCGATTGTAAATGGCCGACTGCGTGTTCACCACCGAGACACGGAAGGCACGGAAAATTTGAATCATGCTTTGTCGCGGGCGATACACTTGCAAGGTCGAACTTGTAAACAGAAGCGTGCCGAATCGCCGTCACAGCATCGTCACAGAATCATCGCAACCCGCCAGCCTCACGGCCGCAAAGCTGCGTGACGCGCGGATTCTTCCTCGCCAGTTCTTCAACCGCGACCCGGTCACGGTAGGCCGCGAGTTGCTGGGCAAGCTCCTCATTCGTCGCGAAGGCCGCAAGTTGCTTGCCGGGCGCGTCGTCGAGGACGAAGCCTACCTCGGCACCGGCGACCCAGCCGCACACGCCCACGCCGGGCTCACACCGCGCAACGCCGTGCTCTTCGGTCCGCCGGGGCGGGCGTATGTGTATTTCATCTACGGCAACCACTATTGCCTCAACGTCTCGTGCATGCCCGAAGGCGTGGGCGAAGGTGTCTTGCTGCGCGCCATGGAGCCTTTATTTGGGCTGGACGCGATGGCGTACGCGCGCGGCCTCGAGCTTCCAATCTCGCCACGCGCCTCACAGTTGCGACTGCTCTCCAGCGGGCCAGGGCGAATGGCGGAAGCGCTTGGCATCACGCGCACACGGGACAACGCCAAAGACCTGACTTCGCGCCGCTCCGATCTGTGGTTTGCCGATGACGGGTACTGTCCCGAACGCATTGCGGCCACGCCACGAATCGGAATTCGAAAAGCAGTGGAGCGACCGCTGCGGTTCGTTACTGTGGGCAATCCATTCGTGTCGGGCAGGAGAGTGGAGTGACGTCGTGTATTTACACAACGCGTCGCCGCCTTGGGTTCAATGTCCTCGGTGGGCGCGCAGACGTCAAGGTTGATTCAAGGTTTCTCCGGGAAGGGCGGGGTTACCGAGATCGCGATAAGCGCGCTGCAGTCCTTCGGCGGCTTTGGCTTTCAGCACCTCGGGCGCGCGCGGTGACTGGAGCACCTTCTGGTAATACTCGATCGCCTCGCGGGGCTTGCCGGAATATTGCTTCCAGTTGCCGATGTTGATGTTGCTGATGGGATCGGAGGGGTCCAGGGCGAGGGCTCGATAATAGTGCGACAGAGCGTCGTCCGGCTTTCCCAGTTCCAGCATCAGGCCGCCGAGCATGTCCTCGGCCATCCAGTTACCACTGATGGTTTCAGCGGCGTGCTCCCACAACGCCACACTGTTGCGCCAGTACCCAAGCTGGCGATGAGTCACCACTGTCAACGCCAGCAAGATCGCAACGCAGGCGAGGGTAAGCAAGATAGAAGACGGTTGCGCTCCCTCGGGCGGAGTCTCGCGATCTTCAACTCGTCCCGCGCTGGCGCGATTCGAGGCAGAGGCCGGGCCGACCTTGGCAGCGGATGGCTGAAGGTCTGCCACGCCCCAGCAGATCATCAGGAACAGTCCGATGAAGGGCAGGTATGCGTAGCGATCGGCCATGCCCTGCGCGCCGACCTGCACCAGGCCGATCATCGGGACCAGAGTGCCGACAAACCAGAGCCAGCCCACCAGGAAATAACGGCGGCGCCGGCCAGCGACGCCCAAAGCAGTAATCGCCAGGAGAAGGGCAGCGGCTGCGGCGACCTGCCACCCGTTTAGCAGGCTTTCCGGATGAGGGTAATAGACGGCGAGGTGCGCGGGCCAGACAGCCTTTTCGAGGTAACGCACATAGGAGACGATGGCGTTCTCCAGGCGAATGGCAAGTGGATACGAAGTGAAAGTGCCGTTGAGAGCGCCACTCGATGCCTGAGCCTTAATGGTAAGCGCTGCGCTTACGGCGGAAAGCGCGAACA
Organism: uncultured Acidobacteriaceae bacterium; assembly: GCA_963831675.1. Classification (GTDB taxonomy): domain Bacteria; phylum Acidobacteriota; class Terriglobia; order Terriglobales; family Acidobacteriaceae; genus Bog-257. The sequence continues at coordinate 51,203 of CAWHRM010000022.1, read as the reverse complement.
GTGGCAGCTTCTCGGCGATCAGCCAGCCGAGACTTTTCGCAGGGGCCCCAACGCCGGGCGCTGTCGCCGTCAAGTCGTTTGCGGGGGAGAACATTCGCTGCAGGGGCCAATAGTCCCAAAGTAAGAGAACACAGGGGAAGGTGATGACTTGAGGCTTGGCCATCAACCCCAGCGCGTACAGCGAGGCGACGGCGAGGTAACGGTCGATTCGCGGTTTGAGGGCATACCAGCGATAGCAGCCGAGGGCGAACAGAAAAAAGAACATGCTCAGCACGTTCTTGCGTTCGGAGACCCAAGCCACGGACTCGACGTTAATAGGATGCAGCGCGAACAACGCCGCCACCATAAAACTGCGGCCCGCATACCCCGTGGCTCGCCAAAGGACCCAGAACAGCAGCGCCGCGTTCAACGCGTGGAACAGAACATTAGTGTCGTGATGTCCCGAGGGATCGAGGTGGAACAACTGGCAATCAAGCGCGTGCGAGAGCCAGGTGAGGGGATGCCAATTCGACGCATAGAACGAGGTGAACGCCCATTGCACTGTACCCCAGTCGAGCCCGGTCTGAATCTGAAAGTTGCGAGTGATGTAATCCGGGTCGTCAAAAGTGACAAATGGATAATGCCTGACCGAATGGTACAGCGCGACCGTGGCGACGATGAGCAGAAGAGCAAGGGCGAACGCCCACTTCTCGGATGATGCCCCTGGGGTGGGAGTAGATCTGTTCTCTGGTAGGGGACTCCGACCTGCAGACGTCAATCCGCTCTCCTACTGGCCCGGTCTGGCCGCAGCTGCGAAACACTCGCGGGCCCGCGCCGCGTCTCCCAAATCGGTGTAAGCGCGGCCCAGGCTCTTGAGCGCTGCGATCTTTAGCGGGTTGTCGTGCGACATGGTAATGGCAACCTTGAAGTGGGTAATGGCGTCGGTCAAGTTGCCGTGCTTCTGCTCGTACAGGGCAATGTTCATGTTGCTGACCGGATCGTTGGGATAAATGGCCACCGCGCGAAGGAAATGCGCCACGCCTGCGTCTTCGTTGCCTTCGCTCATTAGTATTTTGCCAAGATTGTTTTCCGCCAGCCAATTGGCGCCTGTCACTTGCAAGGCGTGCGACCACAGGCTGGCGTTGTCGCTCCAGTAGGTGACTTGACGATGAGTAATTGCCGCCAGCACCAGCAGTACGGCCAGACTAAAGCCGGTCAGCCAGGCGGTTCGCATTCCGGGTTTGTGCTGGGAGACAAAGTCTGCCACGCCCCAGCAGATCATGATGAACAGCCCCAGGAAGGGCAGGTAAGCGTAGCGGTCGGCGATACCTTGCATCCCCTTGTAGCCGACCGGCTGCAAGCCGAGCATCGGGACCAAAGTCCCCAAGAACCACAACCATCCGACCAGAAGATATCGGCGACGGCGGGCTTCGAAGAGCAGCGCCGTAATTGCTACGAGCAGGAACAACGCTGCATAGGCGTGCCAAGGCCGCAGAGAGCTTCCGGGGTGCGGGTAAAAAACCGCCAGGCGTGAAGGCCAAAATGCCTTTCCCAAATATTGGAAGTACGAAACGATCGCGGTCTCGATGCGGATGTGACGCGGATAGAGGATCTTCTCGGTATCGGTGCGGGCGGCGGCCATGGTGATGACAGCGCTGGCCGCCGAAAGCGCGAACAGCGGAAGTTTCTCCAAGACCAGCCAGGAAAGACTTTTGGCGGGGATGCCTGCCTTGACAGGCCGAGGAGATTCGTCACCGGCAAGAGACATCCGCTGCAGCGGCCAGTAGTCCCACAACAGCAGAACGAAGGGAAAGGTGATCACTTGCGGCTTGGCCAGCAATCCCAATGCGAAGAGGAGCGCAACCGCAAGGTATCGCGCGGCTCGGGGGCTAAGCGCATACCATCGGTAAGCGCCGAGCGCGAGCAAAAAGAACAACATGCTCAGCAGATTTTTGCGCTCGGCAATCCAGGCCACGGATTCTACGTTGATAGGATGCAGGGCAAACAGCGCAGCCACCATCGCGCTGCGGCCAATGTAACCCGTCGCCGCTTGCAGCACCCAGAACAGCAGCACCACATTCAGTGACGTGAAGCAGCAGGTTGACGTCGTGAGGCCCGCTGGGATCCACGCCGAACAATTGGCAATCGAGGGCGTGAGAGATCCAGGTCAGCGGATGCCAGGTGCCAACCGCGAAGGACGTGAATGCCCACTTGACCGTGAGCCACGTCAGGCCGACCTGGACTTGGTCGTTTTCCGTGACGTATAGGGTGTCGTCGTAGTTGAGGAACGGGTGGCTATGCACCGGGTAATACAGCGCGACGGTGACAACCGCGAGCAGGAGAGCGAGGATGATAGTGCGATTGCGGGGCGAGGTAAGCGCGCCCGGGCTGGGCTGCGGCCGAATTTCCCGACGGCTGCTTACGTCAACGGATGTCACTCATTCTCCCTGAATTGGAGGAGTATAGCCGATTCAATGGCGGCTCCCCACCAAGACAACTCGTGCCACGGTCTGTGGCACAACGTTGGGTTCCTGCCACTTCCAATCTGCGCCGAGGACCTGCTGGGCCCGATGAACCTGGCCCGCGCCGATCAGCAAGCACAGCTTTCCACTGGTCGCGACCAGCTTCGCCGCGATGGGCAACACGCGGTCGAATTGCTCGACTGCTCGCAACGTGACGAAGTCTGCGGTCTTGTCCCAGTGCTCGACGCGACCGCAGAAGACTTCAGCGCGGTCGAGGCCAAGGGATCGGATGACCTCACGCAAGAATGTGGCTTTCTTGCTCTGCGATTCAATCAGCGTCAGCTCGAGCTTGACCGCAAGTAGCTTGATGGGTATCCCGGGAAAGCCGGCCCCGGAGCCGACGTCGGCCAGCGTCTTTACGGCGTCGTCCCGGGGCTGAAGGCCCTCCGCATGACTTGACGGGTCGGACGCGGGCCTAGAGGCCTGCTCTACCCGAGAATCGCCGAGCAGTACTTGCGCAGCGAAAAGCGATTCCCCAAAGTGCCGCCTAACGATCTGCTCAGGATCGCGCACCGCGGTCAGACTGATGCGCGCATTCCAGCGCAACAAGAGATCGAGATAGAGATGCAACTGCTCAAGCAGCGCGGGGGACAGTTCCACCTCCTCCGTAAACGGCGCGAGCAAGTCGACGATGTGTGCCGTGTCCATTGCGCTCCTCTATTATGGAATAATTGCGCTGGCGTTCGGATGGCAGACTCGCTTCGAGAGCAGAGACGCCCTATCACCATGAAGAATCGAGTCAGGAAAGCCGTAGAGAGTAATTTGCCTAAGGGGCAGCGAGAGCGTGCGGCGGTTGATGCCCGAACCGCGCTTGTCACTAGGTTACGTTACCAGCGCGTCGTGAAAGTTGGTCGCTGTACACGCGACGAGCTTTACGAGGAGGTCCGGCTCGGGCCGCACACCTAAAGCTAAGCTCTCCGTAAACTATGCCGACAGCGAAGACATTTGACGGGGTTACGTTGCACGGTTTTCCGGTGCGCATCGAGCTGCAATGGCCGTTCCATCGCTCGGAGGGTGGCAGCGACTGGTACGTGGTACATGGCAGCGTGCGCCTGGCCGACGGAGGCCAGCTGCACGCCGACATCGCGCTTAACCTGGCGCAGACCATTAAGGAAGTGTTGCCGTCGCTCGACAGCGACCTGGCGTTCTGGGTCGCCATTAACACTGCCCGCAAGGCGCTCGACGAGAAACAACTTGAGTTGCTGAAGTCGGGCAAGCGGCAGCCAGTTCCGGTGTCGAGCCGGAGCTATAGCATTCGCCAGCAACATTTCACGTTCGGGCACGCCACGCAGCAGCAGGTGGAGGAGTTTGTGGCGCGCAAGGTTTTCTGGTTGAGCGGAAACCAGCGCGAGCCAGTGATGATCAGCGATCCGTGTGATGCGCAGTACCTGGGCGCCGCCGATCCCAACATGGTGGACAAGCTGGTCGCGGCTGCACAGGACCTGGCGACACGTGGCATGGTTGAACTGGCGGGGGATTACGCTCGTGCGACGGATGGCCTGCTGGCACAAGCGCAGGTGTTTGTCGCGGCCCAAGATCACGCGCTGGAAGAGTTGCACCTCAAGCATGCGTTCGAGCGAGCGTAAAGCAGATTTCGCCGTGGATTTTCGCGGATCAAACGGAATCGAACCAAGATCGGGTCTGAGCACAATCCGCGCGGAACGGTGACTTGGCCCTGCCCCACACCAGCACCTGCACCAACTATTCGGTAGAGACGCTCTTAATTTGCGAGAAGGGCGTGTTCATGATGGGATACTGGCGCCAGTCCTTGTAATCGAAGTGCCACCATTCGTTCGGATAGACGCTGAATCCTTCCGCTTCCATCGTCTCGCGCAACAACTCGCGGTGAGCGCGCTCGTCGGCGGTGCCACCGCGATAGTCGGCGTGCGCACTGTCGGAGAACTCGTCGTAGCTGCTCGGCATGGAGATGGGCTGACCGGTCTTCAGAGAGTAGATGGTCAAGTCCACCGCGCATCCGCGGTTGTGACGCGAGCCTTGGGAGGGATCAGCCACATAACCGTGTTGCTCGGGTGGCGTCGCATCCCAGAAGATTTTCGTCACGTACCAGGGCCGGTAAGCGTCGAAGATCAGCAGACCATAGCCCTGCAGATGCAACTTGCGATTAGCGCGCGCCACCGCCTCGGCCGCCGGACGCTGGAGAAATGCGCGCGCCTCGGTGTACAGCGGCGTTCCCAAAAAATTGTTGTTCGATGCGTAATGGATGTCAAGCTTAAGAGTCGGGTCGAGCTTGATGAGTTCCACCAGTTCGGGCTGGCGGAAGTCGCCCTGCTCGACGGGAGGCTGTGCCTTCAATGCCTCGACGCGCAGTTCCGTCACCGGCCGCAGAGGTTGGATCTTGAAGGTTTGTTTCGCCTCCTGGGCGTGGAGCGAGGCGACAACAAGAGCGAACAGCAGGACGACGCGGCGGAACATGGTGGCGAAAATATAACACCTACCCGTAAGTAAGGTGCCCAAAAGCAGCGCGGAACAAGCCGTTCACATCATCACCAACTTTTGACACTAAGCTGACGCCCCACTGACAACCCCACCATCGCATCCCCGTAGGCTTGCGTTGATGTCGAGCGTTGAGCAAGTCGGAGGACATATGCAGTGGCCGAAGAACCCACGAGTTTTTGCGATGGTGATCGCCATGCTGTTGCTGGCTGCACAATGCGTTTACGCCCAGGCAAACGGCCCGAGCCTATCCGTCCGGAGGGCCGTTGGCGGAAAAGATGCGGTGACAACCGTCGCGGGCGAGAGCTGGCTGGTACACCTTAATCGGTCGTTCAGCGAAACCAGCATGGGCAAGACAGGACACTTAGGGCCGCCCGCGCCTGCGCCCGGAGAGGATGCACCTCGGTGGCAGCCGGCATCCTTGTCCAACTCAGCGACGCCAACCGTAACCCTTCACGGCTCCGATCTCTACCGCTTGAATTGCCGGGGATGTCACGGGGAGTCAGGGCAGGGTGCTCCTCCGGAAATCAACTCAGTCATCAATCCGGTGCGGGCGACTTCCATCGCGCTGGTGATGGAACGAATGAAGAGCGCGGGCATGGACATCAGCCGCGCGGATGCGATCAAGCTTGCGCAGCAGTCCAAAGCGGCACTGTTGCAACGACTCCACAATGGCGGGGAGAACATGCCGTCGTTTCCCCACTTGAATGAAGCCGAGGTCGGTTCGCTCTTCGCTTATCTGAAGCAGCTTGCCGGCGTTCCTGGCGCGGAGAGGGAGCAGGTCGCGGTGAAGGAATCGCCGGTTCGCGTGGGCGAGCACATTGTGAAGTCCACTTGTCACACCTGTCACAGCGCGACGGGCGCAGATCCTGAACCTCAGCAGATCTGGGACGGGGCGATCCCGCCGCTGAGTGTTCTTACGGCGCGCGAGAGCCGGCCCGAATTCATCCGGAAGGTCACAAGCGGTGCGCCGATCCTCATGGGCGCTCCGCCGATGCTCTACCGGGGCAGGATGCCGGTTTTTTATTACTTGAGCGAGGAAGAAGCGGCGGATGTGTATCTGTACCTCACACTCTATCCGCCTGCGGAATCGGCACGACCCGATTCGGTGATCGCGCTATCGCAACAAAGTCCAGCAGCAGGGGGAGGAACCCCACCTGCGGAGAGAGCTGGTAGCGGATCTGTTTGTGCCGGACAAGTCGCCGGAGCCACAGCGGCCAGGCCGAAGGCACAAACCTGCAAACCGTTGTCGTGCTGTCGATGGTAGGAATCTTTGTGATCCTGCTGCTGGCAGGAGGTCTGGGTTTCACCATGCGCGAATTTCAAAGGCTGTCGGGGCAAAGGCAAGGCGGCAGCATGGCGGTAAAAACTAAATCTCAGGGGAGGACGGAGGATGTTACGGCAACTCTTCAAGGTGTTTCATAAGCTAAGTTTGCTTCCGATGCTGGTTTTGCTAACGCTTACTTTTTCGAGCACCAGCTATGCCATACCGGCGTTCGCGCGCATGTACGGCACCAGTTGCAGCACATGCCACCTTGACTTTCCCAAGCTGAACGACTTCGGGAAAGCGTTCAAGGACGCCGGCTTCAAGTTTCCTAAAGATGACGAATCCATGCTCAAGATCCCTCCGGTGATGCTGGGTGCGCCGGCGAACAAAGAGCTATGGCCAAAAGCCATCTGGCCGGGAACCATACCGGGCATTCCGCCTATCGGTATGCAGATGACCAACTACTTCCAGTACACCGGGACCAGCAGCGGAAAGTTTGCCTCACTGACCCCGGCGGGAACCCTTCCGCCGTTCGTTCCGAGGACGGACTTCGAGACCGGGCTATTCAGCCTGTTCACCGCCGGGAACTTCGGCAGCGACATTGCGTTCTGGGTGGACAACGACATCAGCGTCGGGGGAGCGAATGCCAACGCCGGATTGGGCGATGCGTATTTGAAGTTCGTCAACATCGGCCGTCTGATGAAGCTGCCGAAGAACTTTCTGAACCTCCGGGTTGGTCAGTTCGAACTCGATTTGCCGTTCACGCAGTCCAAGTCGATCTGGATCAGCCCGTACGACATCTATACGCAATCCAACATTGGTGCGATGAACTCGTTCATCCCGCTGCAGCAGTTCGTGAATAACCAGTTCACGATGGATGCGGCCGCGCAAGGCATCGAGCTGAGCGGGGGACTGCACACGGGCGGCTACAACTACTCGATCGCCTTCATTAACCAAAATACAAACGGAGTAGGGCAGGACTCGAATGCGGGCAGTCCGTATGTTCCGCAAGCTACGGGCAGCAACAATGGCGGCGTCGGCGTAGCCTCGGATGCAAACTTCAAGGACATCTACGCCACGTTCAACTACCGCTTCAATCTGGAGCGCAACAAGGAAAGTCGTGACGCCATACAGGCCGCCGGTCCAACCGGACCACACGACCACACCTATCTGAACCTCGGCACCTACTATTTCTACGGACGTTCGGTACAGCGACTGCCGGTCACGGGCGCTGACGGCACATCGGCGTGATCACCGCTCGTGAACCGTTCTACCGTGTCGGCGGCAACATGACGTTCAACTACCGCTGCTGTCTGCAGTTCAACGCCCTGTACATGTACGGGCACGACTACAACCTGCTGCCCATCGATGCGGGCGGGAACTTGATTTCATTGCAGAGCTTAAACGAAGCCGTGCCCGTCGGATTCGCTCACAGCGCGCCTTCGACCTTTAGCGGCGGTTTCGCTGACGTCGAATGGCTGGCCTATCCGTGGATGTACGTAATGTTCCGCTACGACGGAGTGAACTCGACATCCGATCGCATCAACGGACTGATAAGAAACGACGATGGCTCCGGTTTCACCGGCGCTCCATTCAACGGACCGTTTGGTTCTACCCGCAACCGCTTCACGCCGGCAGTACAGTTCCTCATCCATCCCAACATTAAGGCGTCGTTCGAATACCAGTTCCGGCCATCCCAGTCAGTTGTGATCGCAACCAATCCGCTGACCGGCTTGCCGGTCGCGCTGAACCCGTTTCACACCAATACGCTCGTTCTTGGCTTGACGTTCGCGTATTAGCGAGCTGAATGCAAGAACCTTCGATCAAGGAGACGAAGAGTGTCAATGATGCGCAGTATCTTCATGCTGGCTCTGGCCACCGTTGTAGCAGGCACAGTCGTTGCCGGGGACTATCGAGGGCAAGGTGTCACCGGGAAGCTCCGTAGTTTACGTAGACGCGATCACGGGCAAGACCTTCCCGGCTCCTGCCGAGAAGCCCTTGATGGACCAGAAGGGCCTGATGTTCAATCCACGCGTCCTCGTGGTACAGACCGGCACGACGGTCGAGTTTCAGAATGACGACTCGGTGCAGCACAACGTGTTTTGGCCATCGATCAGCGGCAACAAGAAACTCAGCCATAACCTGGGCACCTGGCCGAAGGGCGGGCCGGAAGTTCGCGCTACAAACTCGCAGCGCTGGCCTTCGACGAGCACGATGGAGCGCAGACAGAGGCAGTAGAGTTTTTCGTTCCCTTTCGAATGATGCGTTGCTTTGCCACCTATGACTGCACCGGCCAGCAGTTACTCGACTCGGGCACCGTTGTGATCAACGGCGAGCGCTCCACTCTCGATCTGCAAATTGCAGAAGGTAAGAACTGAGGCCACTTGGCGAGACAGCAGGAGGAGAACTCTGCATTTGACGCCGGACCCTGGCAATGATATTTTGCCCCTACACTGGAAAGGAGGGTGATCCAAATATATGAAGATTGATGGTCCATGTAGTATCCCAAGTGAGGTGGCTGAGGCTTAGGGCTTCTGCTCTAATTTCCTCGCACGACTCCATAGCTGTGAAGTCTGCCGCTGGGGCCACATAGAGTGGACAGCCTCAGGCCAATCCCAACAGCTAACCGGAAGGACCCGCTGGCGCGTTGCGCTGCGGGTCTTTTCTATTGCGGCGGTGTGTTATTGGAGGGAAGGCCGTGCGGACCGACGGGGGCTTCTCCGGGCCTCAGCTTACGGCAACAGCCGCTCACCATGTCCCCGGTTGGCAAATTGACCTGCGCAGAATAAGGGAAGGTTTCCTTGCGGACCGGATCGGTGCAGGAGGTCTTCTTGATGACGGCCGACAGGCCGTAACCGCTGGTCGGAGCGAGGTCGCTGTTACGGTGCCACGCCCAAACCTTATCCCCCGGTACCCAGAAGAAGCCGCCGAGAAAATCCTGGTCCGGCTGATTGATTCCCAGATATCGTGCTCCCCAAGAGACGAACTGGATACTCCAATTCGGGCCGCTGCCCCAGCAAACGATGTCCGGGGGCTTCGGTGGTGGAGCTTGGTTGGCAGGAGTCGCGGGGGCCGGCGCTAGGGGATTGGTCGTCGTCGTTTGCGCCACGGCCGACGCTAAGGCGGACAAGAAAAGCAGAATTACAATACGGCGTACAAATGCGTGTACCATCAAACCCTCCGAAAACGAAATCGTCTCCGCAAAACGTTGTGGCGTCAACTGCTAAATCCGCACAGTGCGTGCGAATCCTTTCCGCAACACTTGCTCGATCGAGTCCCTTAGCCTCATCTCCGCCAGCTCGGTTCGCTGACCCATCTCACATCGCTGACGTCAGTGCCCGCCGTGGCTTCTCCGGAGATCAGCTTGCATAGATAGTCGATCAGAACATAGTGATACTGCGTTCGACCCTGGCCGTCGGTGAAGATGCTGTCGAAGACGTCAAGCACCTCGCCAGGCTCAACGACGAGTCCAGTCTCCTCCAGCACCTCACGGCGGACGCCATCCCGGAGTGTCTCGCCGAGTTCCAGCATGCCGCCGGGAACGGACCACTCGCCCTGGAGGGGCTCGGTGGCGCGGCGAACCAGCAGAACGCGGTCGCCGTGCACGATGATAGCGCCAATGCCGACAATGGGCTGTTCGGGATAGATGCGCTTCATTGCGTGAAGAAGTCGCTGGGCTTGAGTCCCACCAGTTTCCAGCCCTTGTCTCCGAGCTTCATTTCGAAGTGCATCTGGGTACTGCGTTGCACCGCGAGTTGGGTCTGGTCGGCCGGTGTAGCGGCCATGTCGATCTCGGCAATGGCGACGCCTTGCTCCTTCTCTGAGGTGACCTGTAGCAGCTTATAGCGAAAGCGAATCGCCTCATATTGGGTCAAGAACGCCCTGAACTGGTCGCGAAGCCGGGCAAAGTCAGGCGTCTCCTGTTGGTCGAAGACGGCCAGTATCTGAGGCAGACTCTGCTCCACGATGCCGCGTTGCAGCGGCTCAAACACGTCCTGGATGACCTGCTCGGTCAGAGTGAGCGGCTGCTGGTCTGACGCTTTTGGCTGGTCCTGACCCAGCGGAGGACTTGGTTGATCCTGGGCGACGACCCGCAGCGATCCGAAGACCAGGCCCAGGAGGAGCAGAAGCGCAAATAAGCCATTGCCCCACAAGTGTTTTGGCCGCAAATCGATATCTGGGGTGCTGGGCATAGGCTCTGTGATGCATAATACTGACAAACCCTGTTGCTTGCCACATGGCGAAAAAGGACCCCATCCCTGGCTCGGAAGTTCCTAATGTGCGGGAGGATGGAACTCCTGATTGGGTTGATCCGGAGCCGACGCCGGACTGGCCGGTTTCAGCGCAACTTTCTGGAGGCAGGAGGGTTAGTGCGGATGTGGGCAGCATTGCGTTAGATCGAGTCTTGCTGGTCGGCGGCGCCGTTCAGGGCACGGCGGAACCGCCAGGGTTGAGGGGCGGTTTGGCTGATCCTGGTTTGCTTGAAATGCTCAGCGACGCCGAGGTCATGCTGCGCGTGGCCGCCGGCGACGATGGAGCTTTTGATTATCTGGTGCAGAAATATCGCCGGCCGATAATCAGCTTCATGTATCGCATGACTCACAATCAGGCGGTGGCGGAGGAACTGGCGCAGGAAGTGTTTCTGCGGGTCTATCGTTCCCGGCAGAGTTATGCGGCGAGCGCCAAGTTCACCACGTGGCTGTATCGCATTGCTACCAACCTGGCGGTGAACCACGCGCGCGACACCAAGCATGAACGCCCGGAGAACACCGTCAATATTGACGAGCCCGACACCGAGACGGGCTTGACCATGGATGTGGCGGATGGCAGTCTGAATGCCGAGCAGACCATTCTTCGGCGCGAGCGGCTGGCCGCCATTCGTTGCCAGGTCGAGGCCCTGCCGGAGCGTCAGCGTATGGCCGTGCTGATGCACAAGTATCAGAACATGGATTACAAGCAGATCGCTGCGGTGTTGAAGTTGAGCGAATCGGCAACCAAGTCGTTGTTGTTCAGAGCCTATGAAACGCTGCGTGAAACATTGAAACAGTTTTTGTAAACCGGGAAGTAGGGTGCGCCATGAAGTGCGAGAACATTCGAGAAGCATTGATGGAAGCGGTGTTGAGCGAGCCGGAAGCGGCTTCGCCGGAAGTGCGGGAGCATCTGCGGACCTGTGACGCCTGTGCGCAGGAATTGACTTCGTTGAGGCAGACAATGGCGCTGCTCGATGAGTGGCAGGCGCCAGAGCCTTCTCCTTACTTCAGTTCCAGATTGCGGGCCCGAGTCCGCGAGGAAGCTTCCGATCAGCCGGCTGGCTGGTTGGCGTGGCTGCGCCGGCCGGTGGTGGCAGCGGCCGCGATGGTGCTGGTTGTGGTGGGCGTCAGCATGTTTGAGGTCGGCAATTTCCAGGACCGCAATACTATGGCCGCCAACGACAACGTGGTCCGGGTGAATACTCCCGGGAACGCAGTCAGCGATCTCCAGTACCTCGACAAGAACGCCGACCTGTTTTCTGAGTTCGACGCTCTTGACGGGCGGTCGTCAACGGAGTAACTAGAAGTCGTGCGCCCCTCCAAGTCCATTCTGGCTATTCTGGTACTGGCATTCAGTACGGTGCCGGCACTGGCGCTTTCTGCCGGGATGGCAAAGGTCGGCGCCGGCGAGGCAGTCGAACCCGCCTCCCAAGAGCGCGGCGCCACCGGCGACCTCGCAGATGTCGGTTAACAGCTATCAGTTCCAACCCAAAGGCCCAGGGCCCCATCGCGGCGATTGGTTGCGCAAGTATGGCAACCTTCCTCCCGACCAGCAGGAACAGCAACTGAAGCAGGATCCGGCATTCCAGAAGCTTTCACCAGAGAAACAGAACAAGCTGCTCGAACGTCTTCGCAACTTCAACAGCCAGCCTCCGGAGAAAAAGGCGAAGATCCTGGACCGGATGGAGACCTACGAGCATATGACGCCGGAACAGCAGGCCAGCGCCCGCAACCTGTTTGACCGCTATCACAGCCTTCCGGAAGATCAGAGGGAGAAGGTCTCGCAAGCCTACCGCCGATTGCGGGGTATGCCCCCCGATGCAGCGAAACCAACTGATGAATTCCGACGAGTTCCGCAACAACTTCACCGAGGAGCAGCGCGGTTTGCTGCGCGGGATGACCGATCTAAACCTCGGACCGAACCGTTGAAAACCGACCATAGTGCACGGGGCGGCGACGCACGTCTCGGCAAAATCGTTTAACATTCATATTTGCTTCCAATTGCCGGACTTGCACGGCAGTTCCGGTAAAGATTCTACTTATGATTGAGTTGTTTCGTGACACATACCGCTATCGCGAGTTGATCTGGGCGCTGGCCCTGAAGGAACTGAAAATCCGCTACAAGCGGTCAGTACTGGGATTCCTGTGGGCGCTGTTGAATCCGGCATTGCTCATGATTGTACTGACCATGGTCTTCGCGACCATCATGCGCTTCGCGATACCGCACTATGCCATTTTTCTGTTGAGCGTGCTGCTGCCGTGGACGTTCTTTTCACAGTCGCTCTCCTATGCCGTCGAATCCATCGTGGGCAACGGCGACCTGATCAAGAAGGTCAGGGTTGCGAAGCTGGTTTTCCCTATGGCGGCCATCGTTTCCAACCTCATCAACCTCGGGCTGTCGTTGATCCCCTTGGCGATCCTGGTTGTGGCGATGCGTCATCCGTTCTACTGGACCTGGCTGTTCCTGCCCGTCCCGCTGCTGGCGCTGATGCTTTTTACGCTGGGAATGACATTCTTCTTCGCTGCCGCCAATGTCTACTACCGCGACGTGGCGCACATTCTCCAAGTTTTGCTGTCGGCCTGGTTTTACCTTACTCCCATCATCTACCCTCTCGACCTCATCCCGGAGAAGGAGCGATGGATCTTCAAGCTGAATCCGCTGATCTATGTAATCAACGGTTTCCGGCTGTCTGTGTACTACGGCCATGCTGCCAAGGCCGCAATCGATTGCGGCTTCGTTCGTCTGCGGGTTGGTTAGTTTGTTCATTGGGTTCGCCATCTTTCGCAAGTATCAGGATAATTTTGTCTTCTACGTTTGATTGAGTAATGTCCTCAAGATTCAGTTCCAATCCGGTTGGAGAACATCACCCAGCGCTTTCGGGTCATCCAGGAGCGCCCCGACACCTTGCGCGAACTGTTTGCCAAGTTCTTTCGGCACGAATCCCATTTTTACGATTTCGATGCCGTCAAGAATGTCTCGCTGGAGGTCCCACGCGGGCAGATGCTGGGGCTGATCGGACGCAACGGATCGGGCAAGAGCACGCTGCTAAAGATCGTTTCGGGCGTGTACCGGCCGAGCACGGGAAAGGTCGAGGTCAATGGCTCTCTGGCCGCGTTGATCGAACTGGGCGCTGGCTTCCACCACGAGTTGACCGGGCGAGAGAACATCCTGATCAACGGCCTTTTGATGGGCCACTCCAAACGCGAAATGCGGGAGCGCGAGCAGCGCATCATCGACTTTGCCGAGATCGGCGACTTCATTGACGCGCCGGTCAAGCAATACTCTTCCGGCATGTACATGAGGTTGGCGTTTTCGGTGGCGACCGAGATTGATCCCGAGATTCTGCTGATCGATGAGATCCTCGCGGTGGGTGACATGCCTTTCCAGGAGAAGTGCTTTGAGCGTATCCACGATTTTCGCAAAGCGGGCAAGACAATCCTGTTTGTCAGTCACACCATGGCGCAGGTTGCGCAGCACTGCGACCGGGCGATTCTCATCGACCGGGGCTCCGTCATTGCCGATGGCCGTCCCGACGACGTCATCGAGGTGTACAAGAGTTCCCTGACCCCGGAGGTCGTCGGCGCGCATTAGTCAGCGCCGCTCCCGATGCACGTCGTATTCGTAGCCCCCCGCTTTTATCCTTACCGTGGCGGGTATGAGAACTCCCTGCTGGCGCTCTCGAAATACCTGGTAGCGCGCGGCCATCGCGTGACGGTGTTCACCACCGTTGCCAACGATCTGGAGGCCTTCTGGTTGCCCGGATTCAAGACATTCCCGGAGGAGCAGCTATCGGTCGATGGAGTGACCGTGTGGCGCTTTCCGATTTGCCATAACAGAATGCGCCGAAGGCTGAGCCGCCTGTTGGGAATGCTCCCTTACTGGAGGTGGAAGGCCCAATTCTGGCGGCCGTCGTTCCGCATTCCCGGGTTGCGCAAGGCACTTCGCGCGGTTGATGCTGACCTCTTTCACATTGGCCCTCTCCCCTACACCAACCTGATGTACGCCGGCTTGCAGGCCGCTGAAGCCCGGGGCGTACCTGTGGTCGCCACTCCCTGTGCCCACCTCGGTGAACAAGACAACGATGAAGTTGCCCGGCACTACCTGCAGGCTTATCAGCTGAGTATTCTCCGGCGCAGTGCCAAGATTTTTTGCATGACGGGCACGGAGCGGCAGAGGCTGGATGACCTCGGAGTCAAGCCGGACAAGGTCGTTGCGCCCTACGGGATCGATTTGGCGCTCGCTGTGGACGGCGATTCCGAATATCTGCGCACGCGGTACGGAGTGGATGGGCCGCTGGTCTTGCATCTCGGCGTCAAGACTTTCGAAAAGGGTTCTATCACGCTCCTGGAAGCCATGAAGATGCTTTGGGCACAGGGTTCGAATGCGTGGCTGGCGATGGCCGGTCCGAGCATGTCGGATTTTGACCGCCATATAGCTGCGAATCCACCTGCCAGCCCGCGGTTCCTGAGTTTGCCGGCCTTCGGCGATGAACAGAAGCGCGATTTGCTGGCTTCGGCCACGGTTGTGGCACAGCCCTCGCGAGTGGAGTCACTTGGGCTCGTCATGCTGGAAGCGTGGGCCAACGCCAAGCCTGTGATCGCCGCAGATATCGCCGTCTCGCGTGAGCTCATCACCGCGAGCGGAGGCGGAGCGATTGTTCCATTCGGCGATGCCAAGGCCCTGGCAGACGAAATTGAGAAGCTGCTGGCCAACGCTGATCTACAGCGCACAATGGGTTTAGGCGGGCAGGAGAAGGCGCTTGAATATGAGGGGACTAACCTATGGCGGCGGATCGCGGAGGAAATGGAGCGGGTTGTAGCAGAAAACAGACGCGGATTCTCTACTGGCCGATGATTGTCCCGTTACGCCGGGCAATCGGTGAACTGGTCGAAGAAACATTGCTGACCGTCACGTGAAGTTCGCCTAAGCAGGCCCATACTGGGGTGGTTTGGTTTGCGCTATCTGATGATCTCAACTTATCCACCGACGCCGTGTGGCATCGGCGCTTATGGTGAACAGAGCGTGGCGCGGCTCCGCGCCGATGGGCACATGGTTGATGTGCTCTCTCCTGACGGACGCGGCAAGGTTAATTTTGCCTGGGACCTGCGCGGCGGATTCAAGCTTCTGCGGCTATTCAAGCTGCTGCCTTATTACCACCGGGTCGTCCTGCAGTATCACCCAGCGCTTTATTACCTGCATCCGAACGACCGTGCCTATCGCTGGAACACTTTGAAGACAACCCTGAGTTTTACGCTATTTTTTCTCTGCGCACGTAACCTGGAGGTTGTCGCTCACGAAATCCCATACATTCGGGGGAAGCAAGGTTGGCTCTACAAGTGGCAGTGGAAGCTCGTTCCCAAGCTGGTCTTGCCCACGCGTCAGGAACGCGGGCAATTCGAACGGTTCTACCATCTGCGGCTTCAGGATTCGCGCGTCCAAATCCGCCCGCTCGACGAGGTTTAACTGGAGTTCATGCCGGGTAAGTCCATGATCCGAGACCGGGTGTGTGTACAATCGCCAGCAGAGCCGCGTGAAGACCGTCACCATCGCGATCCCCTCGCTGCATCGCCCAGACCTCACCGCACACTGCTTGCAGTTCCTTCAACAACAGACGCTGCCACCCGATGAGTGGGAAGCCTTTGTAATCGAAAACGAAGCGCAGGCCGGCAGCATTCTTTCCGATCCTCTTCCCCCGAACACACACCGTATCGAACTGGCTACCAACGAGGGCACGACAGGCTCCATCAATCGCGCCGTTGCCCAGACCGAATCCCGTTACATTTTGTTGCTAAACAACGATGTCGAGCTGCAGCCCGACTACGTTGAGAAGCTGGTTGGAGCGCTCGATGCTGACCCCAAGCTCGGCTTCGCAGCCGGCAAACTCCTGCGCGCGATGCAGCGAACTCATCTCGACGGTGTGGGAGACGCGATGCTGATGGCTGGCGCAGCGTATCGTCTAGGTCATTTCGACCGGGATGTTGGCCAATACGATCGGCGGATGCCGATTCTTAGCGGCTGCGGCGCTGCCGTGCTGTACCGGCGCGAGATATTGGATCTCTGCAGCCGGCTGGATGAGGATTTCTTTGCCTATCTCGAGGACCTCGATCTCGCCCTAGGAGCAAATCTTCTCGGATATATGGGAATTTATTTGCCGGAGGCGGTAGCGTATCACATTGGCAGTGCGACGTTAGGTGACTCTCTGCATCCCCGGATTGTCGAATACCTCACGCGCAACCAGATCTACCTCCTGGCCAAGGATTATCCTCGTGTGGTGTTGTGGCGGTTGCTGCCCCGAATCGCTGTCTATCAGGGTCTCTGGCTCATGTTCGCCGTGCGTCACCGGGCATTCAGTGCATACCTGCATGGATTCTGGGCCGGGCTTCGGAACTGGGGAAGAATGAGACGCAAACACAGGAAGCTTATGGCCAAGCGTCGCATCACCGACGACGAATTCCTCAATCGACTGCGCCAGTCGGAGCGGCAGATTTATGACTGGCAGCAAGCACAGTCTCCGGAAGAACGATCCGGTCTGCTCAGGGTTTACTTTCGATTCTTCGGGAAGCCATAGAGTCCGGCTAGAAAACTGTCTGCAGCCGGACCGCGAAGCTGCGCGGCGGTGCTATCGCGTTCCCCGAGAAGAGACCAGCAAAATCGGTGAGGTTAAGTCGATTATTCAGGTTCTGGGCGTCGAACTGCATGCGCACTACAGTATTGTCTTTCTTCCAGATGTCTGCGCCCACCGAAGCATCCACCGATAGTGAAGGCCGCACCCGGTCGCGGTAGAAATTCACGCGATCAATGACTGCCTGACCGTATTGTGCCAGCGCCTCTTCATACGTGCCGTCAAAATCTACGGGCAGCCCACTTCCGTAGTCTGCACCGAGCGCGCCCCATAGCCGCGGCTTGAACTGATAGCGAAACCTGGTCCGCACCGTGTTCCTCTGGTCCTGGGAGATCCAGAAACGTCCGGCCAAATCCGTCCGTGCGTTCGTCGCCGACTGACCCAGGAAGAGTCCTCCCGTGACCGGGAAGTACGCCGAACCCACCATGTAGGAGTAGCTTACAAACCCTGACAGGTGGCCCCAGATTGGAATGCTGACTTTGCCCTCTGCCCCATAGATCTGGGCCTTGCGAAACGCGATGGGAAAGCTGACCGGGGTGTTGAGGAGCAAATCGTCGTCCGCGAAGTTGTTCACATCGCGGAAATACGCATTCACATCCAGGCTGACCTTCCCCATGAAGCCCTTGGTCATGCCAGCCTCGTAGTAGTCACCGTGAGACGGCTCGACGGGCAGGTGTAGCACGTTGGGGTTCAGCACCACGACGCTGGGCGAGCTGGAGAGCAGGATGTTTTCAAACGACGGCGTCTGGAAGACCCTGTCGTAGGCAGCGTGAACCAGGAGATCGCTCTTCGCGAAGTAACGCGAAACGCCCAGACGCGGGCTGAGCGCGTTCTGGTTGACGACGAGCTGATAGTGGTCCCAGCGGAGACCTGCGCTGATGGTCCATTTGCCCAGACGGATCAAATCCTGGACGTAGGCGGACTGCTCGAGGTCCGGCCGATTGCCCATAAAGCTGAAGGTAGGCGGCGTACCAGGATCGAATTGCGAGGGGTCCGTGATTACGTCACCGAAGCGCTCGTGCAGGAAGATGTTGTCGGACTCGACACCGATCTTCCATTCCTGAATGCCGCGATGAATGGAAACCGCTCCCTTGAAATATGCCTCGGTAAAGTGGTTGCTCTGGAAGGCGATGATGGGCGTGGACAGCAGGTTCGACGACAGGCTATTGGAATTGTCGCGAACCATTCCGCCAAGGTTGCCCACAACATTCGATGAGAAAATGTGCTGATAGGAGACCATTCCCATGTTCTCGAAGATGTCCCCATCCTGCCGCTGACCGGCGGCCTGCTGCACCTGCTCATTGGGAATGTCGAAGCGCGCCAGCTCGTGGCGAAACATCAAGCTCAGGCGGTCACTGGGTGTGAAGTCTCGCTCGTAAGTGCCGGCGAAATCCCCAGTGGTTCCATTGTTGGTGTAGTTCTGGGTAACCGGAGGACTGAGGTAGCGGCTGGTCATCGCACCGCTGGCACTGATCCCGAGCAGGTTTTTCCCGGAGAGATACTGGAGATTGGTGTAAGCGCCGGCAGTGTCAAAACTGCCACCCGACAGCACAAACTGGCCGTGCAAACCTTCGCGGCTGTTCTTCGCGGTATTGACCTCGATTACGCCCCCCATCTTTCGCCCATACTCGGCTGGTATCCCGGCTGTGTAGACGCTCATGGATTGAACACTGTCGGCTTCCATCTCAGGACCATGTCCGGGAGAACGGTTGTCGGTAAGGGGAATTCCATCCACCACAAATTGGGTCTGGTATTCCGAGCCGCGTGGATGAAGGACAGCATTGCCTTCGTAGAGCCATCCCGGCTGCGAGTTCACCAAGTCCTGTAAAGAACGTCCGGGGAGTGACGTTTCGCGATCCGTAATCGTGTCCGCGCCGACCTGGTTGACCGAGCCGACACGGTGAGGATCGACCAGGGTGTCGTTCGCCTGCACTTCTATGGTTGTCTGGAGCGGAGACATGCCGAGTTTAACAAGCTGACTGGTGGGAATAGCAGAACGAATTTCAATCGATTGTGAGGCTGGAGCAAACGTCGCGTGCCGGACTTCCAGGTTATACATACCAAACGGAAGCCGCTTCACCACTAGATCGCCGGCATCGTCCGTGGAAAACGCCTCGCTATAGTGATTGGCCTCACTGATCAGTACAACTGAGCTCTTTATGCCGAGACCGGCTGGATCGGTCACCTTCAGACGCAGCTCACCCATGTTGCTCTGCGCGAGCAGAGGAGCGACCAAAAGCAGAAGGACCAAGATCTTGTTCATGCCGCTGGAATCGGAAATGTCGCTGACTGGCTGTTCCGCAGCCGGAAATCGGACTCGTTAGTTTATTGTACGGTAGCAGTAGGCGGCCCAGCAGATGACTGGGGGAACGTGGAAGGGAGAAAAAGCAAAGGCACGGACGTTCTCCGTGCCTGCTTTTTTCGTGAGTGGCAGTTAACCCACCGGCACTGTGCTCAATACCTCTTCGCGAACTTCGGCGTCTTTCTTGACCTCGTCGTGGCTGGTCGGAAGAGCAATCTCCAGCAGCTCCTGGATCGTCTTGACGTAGTGCATGTCGAGTCCCAAAAGCTGCTCGGGTGTCAGGTCTTCCTGCACATTCTGGCGATTCTCGGCAGGCAGGATGATGTCGTTCACGCCGGCGCGCTTGGCCGCCAGCGCCTTCTCTTTAATGCCGCCGATGGGCAGCACGTTGCCGCTCAGCGTGATCTCGCCAGTCATCGCCGTCAGCGGACGCACGGGCCGGTCCGTCAGCAACGACACCAGCGCGGTCACCATGGTCACGCCAGCCGATGGGCCGTCCTTCGGAATCGCTCCCGCCGGCACGTGAATGTGAATGTCGTGATCGGCGAAGAATCCTTCGTCAATGCCAAGCTCCTTCGCATTCGACCGCACCCACGTCAGAGCCGCCTGCATGGATTCCTGCATCACCTGGCCGAGCTGTCCGGTCATGGTGAATCCGCCCTTGCCCTTCATCTTGTTGGCTTCGACGAAGAGCACGTCGCCGCCCGTCGGTGTCCACGCCAGGCCAACCGCGACCCCTGCGCGCTTGGTGCGCTCAGCGATTTCGCCTTCGGTGCGGATCTTCATGCCGCCCAGCATGTCGGTCTGCTGCACCAATTCGGGCGTGACCACCAGCTTGTCAGTCTTGCCCTCCGCGATGCGGCGCGCCTGCTTGCGGCAGATGGTTCCAATCGTCCGCTCCAGGCTGCGTACACCGGCTTCCCGCGTGTAATGCCGAATGATAAAGCGGATCGTTTCTTCCGGAAACTCGATCTGGTCGCCGGTGACTCCATTCTCCTCGATCTGCCGCGGAATCAGGTACTGAAACGCGATGTGTACCTTTTCTTCCTCGGTGTAGCCTTGCAGCTCGATAATCTCCATGCGGTCGCGCAACGGATCAGCTACGGGATCGAGCATGTTCGCCGTGGTGATGAACAGCACCTTCGACAAATCGAACGGCACGTCGAGATAGTTATCGCGGAAGCTGAAGTTCTGCTCGGGATCGAGCGCCTCCAGCAGGGCCGAGGCCGGATCGCCGCGGAAGTCGCGCCCCACCTTGTCGATTTCGTCGAGCATGAACACCGGATCGTTGGTCTCCGCGCGGCGAATGCCCTGCATGATCTGGCCGGGCAGCGCGCCGATGTAGGTACGGCGATGTCCGCGGATTTCGGCCTCATCGTGCACGCCGCCCAGCGACAGCCGCACAAACTTGCGGCCCAGCGCACGCGCGATCGACTTGCCCAGCGACGTCTTACCAACACCCGGAGGTCCGACGAAGCACAGGATCGGCCCCTTCATGTTGGGCTTCAAGCGGCGCACCGACAGGTAATCCAGAATGCGGTCCTTCACCTTTTCCAGATCGTAGTGATCGGAGTCGAGGATCTCCTTCGCCTTCAGAATGTCGACCTCAACGCCGGACGATTTCTGCCACGGCAGTACGGCCAGCCACTCGATGTAGTTGCGGGTCAGCCCGTAGTCAGCAGCCATCGGCGACATGCGGGCCAGGCGGCCGAGCTCCTTCAGCGCCTCTTTCTTCACATCCTCGGGCATGCCAGCGGCTTCGATCTTCTGCCGCAGCTCCTCGGCGTCGCGAGTGGTTTCATCCTGCTCGCCAAGTTCCTTCTGGATGGCCTTCATCTGCTCGCGCAGGTAGTACTCGCGTTGCGTCTGCTGTACCCGGTCCTGCACTTCGCTCTGGATTTTGTTGCGCAGTTGCTGGACTTCCAGTTCCTTGGCCAGGTGCTGGTTGATCTTCTCCAGCCGGACGCGAACGTCGGGCGTTTCCAGCACATCCTGCTTGTCGCGCGTGGACAGCGACGGCAGCGACGAAGCGATGAAATCGACCATGCGGCCGGCGTCGTCGATGTTTCCGGCAACCGTCGACAGCTCGTCCGACAACGTCGGTGAGCCGGCAACAATCTGCTGGAACAGCGTCAGGACGTTGCGTTGCAGCGCTTCGATCTCGGCGCCCTTGGGCGTGGGAGGCTCAGGTATCGTCTCCACGGTGGCGCGCATGAACGGCGTCAACTGTGTGTACTCTGTTACCTTCACCCGCTCCAGGCCCTCGGCAAAGACGAACAGGCTCTGGTTGGGCATCCGCACGACCTTGTGGACAACCGCCAGACTTCCTACTGCGAACAAATCCGTCGGCTGCGGCGAATCCACCCGGGCCTCCCGCTGTGCCACAACGACGATGGTCTTGTCCTCGCCCAGCGAATTGATCAACAGGACAGAACTTTCGCGGCCAACGGTCAGCGGCAGCACCGCATGGGGGAACAGAACCGTATCGCGAACGGGCAGGACAGGCAGCGTCCGGGCCTCAGTGGCGTCGTCACGGAGCTCTGGATCGACCGGCTCTAAATCTTTATTATGGTTAGACATATGACTCCTTGAGTCTAAGGCACTCAAGCTTTAGATGAGGCGCGTTAGCAAAGGATGCACCGCCAAGACCTCAAAAAATCAACCTAAAATGGCTACCGAAGACAGCTCCAAGTGGACCCAATTCTGTGCTATCGGCAACCGCTGCCCGGTTCCTGAATCGGTTAAGGGCTGGACAATCCGGCAATGGCTGCCGACCAGCGTAGGCTTCGCATCGGCGGGCCCATTCCCAGGAGCACAAGATTGTATCAGGGATTGGCAGCCTGCGACCGCAATAAGTCTCGCTCGTGACGCTTTCATCTCCCAAATCGGAACCGATCGCCGGCCACAATTTCGCCTGCTAACTTGAGTTCGAATTTGCTGCCGGATAGATTCCCAAGACTTTTACGAATTCGGCGATCTCGGCCAGGTGTCGCAGCGCGTTGCGGGCGGCTTCGTCATCGCCACGCAGAATATCGACGAAGAAAACATACTCCCAGGGATGGCCGCGTAGAGGCCTTGACTCGATCTTGCTGAGGTCGATATCTCGCAGGGCAAAGACGCTTAGCGCCTTGAAGAGCACGCCCGGCAGGTTCTTCAGCGCGAAGCCGATGGATGTCTTGTTCGCGCCCTTGCCGACTTTGTGTGATTTGCTGATCAGCAGAAAACGAGTGTAGTTCTGTTGGTCGTCCTCCAGGCCGCCCAGCAGAATACGTCCTCCATATTGCTGCGCCGCCTGCGCCGGCGCAATGGCGGCTGCGTCACCCAGCTTTTCGGTCATGAGATGGCGAACGCCTCCCGGCTGTGTCGTAGAAAGGCACCGCCTGGATCTTCGGGCGCATACGAAAAAAGTTCCGGCATTGGTCCAGCGCCACAGGATGGGAATACACGCGGCGGACGTCAGTCAGCTTCATGCCTGGGGGCGCAATTAAGTTGTGTCGTATGCGCAGAGGGAATTCGCGATGGATGAACACGTCGCGTGTGAGCAACAAATCGAAGTGCTCCGCCACTGACCCCGCCAGCGAATTCTCAATCGGAATCACCGCGAGCTTGTACGGATCCTTTCTCGACCCGATCGAACACCTCAGCCGAGCGCGCGCAAGGAACCACACTGGCTCGCGGCAGCATTTTTCCCGCCGCTTCGTGGCTAAACGAGCCGAGTTCTCCTTGTATGGCGACTTTCATGCTCTGCGCAGAGCATAGCAGAGCGCAATAGCAGACTCGCGCGAGGTTGCCTGGCGCACGCGAATTTTTCTTGCAGGAATCGCCGCGAATTCGCTAGCACCGTCCCAACAACCATCGCACACAATTCGGCGTCCAACCAAGAAGTCGTCGAGGTAGATGAGCGAGCAACGCCGAAGGAGGGAAACATGCTTTGGACACTTTTTGTAATCCTGCTGATTCTGTGGCTGCTGGGGGTAGTTACCAGCTACACACTTGGGGGATTCATTCACATACTGTTGGTTCTCGCCGTAGTGGCGCTAATTTTCCAGCTGATTTCCGGCCGCAGAACGGTCGTTTGAGGGTCGCAAGACCGATTTCAAGCTTGAATGGGGCACTTGCGTAGCGGGCCAGTGCCTCAGAGCAATCTTCAAAATTCAAACTGTGAGGTGAAGCAATGAATAAGGACCGAGTGAAAGGCAAGTTGGATGACGCGGCAGGGCGTGCCAAGCGCCAGGTGGGAGAGTGGACCGGGGACAGCGAAGCCCAAGTCGAAGGTGCCGTTCAGCAGGTTAAGGGCAAAGCTGAGAATGCCTGGGGGAAGATGAAGGATGCGGCCCGAGATGCCAAGGATGAAATCAAAGGTCCGCACGACAAGAACCGAGAAGTTGAGCGCGAGGGCGACGAAGGCGAGCGTGAACGTCAGAAGGACCGCGACGTCGCGTAGCCGGTACGAGACCAAGCCGAATAGGCGCCCGAGAGGGCGCCTTCATCATGTCTATAGACGTTTCGCCATTTGGAACGCGTCCAGCGAGTGGCTGGAGTAATACTCGGGCAGAGTGCGAACGATTTCGTATCCCAGCTTGCGATACAGCCGCAATGCGGGTTCGTTATTGACGGCTGTCTCCAGATAAACCCGGATACAGCCGGCGGCCCGCAGTCGTTGCTCACATTCTTCCATCAGCCGCGAAGCCAGCCCAGAGCGGCGCGCCTCGGGCACAATGTCGAGCGTGACAATGCGGGCCATCTTTCCGCGAACCGGATGGGCCATAACGAAGCCGGCAATCTGCGACTGGGTATCCTGGGCCTGCTGGCTCCCCTCGATCTGCATTGACCGCTCGCGCCTCCGCCACCAGCGTGATCGCGTTGCGTTTCAGAATGAAGCCGGTCAGGTCCATCTGCGTGTATGCGATGCCTTCAGGAAAGCAGAGTTGGTCGATCTGCCACAGGCGGTCGAAATCGGCGGCACGATAGTCGCGGATGGTGAACTGCACGTCAGCAGTTTGGGCTTTCGGCGGGAAGCACGCAAGATGTTACCTGGGATTGTTTTGGTAAATATGCACGCTCCCCGCAGGGAAGAGGAGCGCACATTGCAGTGTCGAACCTGGATTACGCAGCCTTACGCGATTTCTGCCGCGCTTCGACGAAGAGCTCGATCATGTACCGGTTGAACTCCGGGATGTCGCTGGGCTGACGGCTGCTCACCCAGTTGCGATCCCGTACAGTGGGGTCGCTGGTCCAGCGAGCGCCGGCGTTCTTCAAATCGTCCTGAATGGTGTAGTAGCTGGTCATATGGCGGCCCTTGACTAAGCCGGCTGAGATCAGCAGCCATGCGCCGTGACAAATGACCGCGAGCGGTTTCCCTTCCCGCTCGAATTGCTGCACGAATTCCTGCGCCTTCTTCTCCATGCGCAGGGCGTCCGCGTTCATCGCGCCACCAGGCAGGAGCACGGCATCGAATCCATCCGGCCTTGCCTTGTCCAGCGTCATGTCAACTTTGACCTTCTGTGTTTTCGTATCGTGTTTCACCGCCTGGATTTCGCCGCCATGCGGTGCGATGACGACGGTCTCGGCGCCGGCATCGGTCAGCGCCTTGCGCGGTTCCATGAGTTCGGCTTCCTCAAATAAGTCGGTGGCGAGAATGGCCACGCGGCAGCCTTGCAGCTTATTGTCTGCCATTACATCCTCCAAAGTGTCGGGTTAGTTTCGTTACCGGTTGGAAATACGGTGCGAGGCTTCTATTTCTATATAGACGTGCTAATTCGAGAATGGGTAGTCGGCCGCAGACGATGAGTTTTGCATTGAGACATTTTCGATCTTCTCCATCGCGATAATCGACACCCACTCGTTGTTGCGGTTCAGGTAACGGACAACGCGGCCGCGAAGAAGGTCTGCGGCCGCCAACGGAGGGAGGTCCTCGTGATAGTCGAAGAACAACTGCTGCAGGGTTTTGCCGAAAGGCAAGCATGCGGAACAGCGGATGTGGCGGTTGCCACTTCGTGGTGAAGAGTAGCACGACATCGAATTGGTCCGTGAACTGTGCCGCACGCGCCATTTCCAGCGGCGAGAAGTTCTCGATGCGCACGACCGTGAGCGGCTGCTTGACATAGCCCAGGAAGGGACGCGTGAGTTCATCCGAAGCTGGCCACGCCGTTAGCACCCGCGCTTGCGGATAGCGCACTGAAAGCTCGTTGGCTGCAAGCTTGTGGAGGATGATGTAGTCGCGGTACAACAACGTGTCCTCCGGTGCGATGCGATAGGGTGGAGGCGTGAGCAAGGCAAACAGGAAAGCTGCGCAGCTGACCGCGATCCACCAGACCCAATGCCGCATCCGACGGCGCAGCGTCGAGACGCACACCAGGATCACGAGCGGGTATGCCGGAAGCATGTAGCGGGCCAACACCGCGCCTCCCAACGCCGAGAGAGCCACAACGTTTGCCACAATAACGACTGCAAAGACCAACTGCACGTTGATCGGAATCCGTGGCCGCTGGCTGCCGTCGGACTCCGTCAGCGGCGGGCGCGCCATCACATACGCCGCAGCCAGCGTCAGCACAAACAGGTTCAGATATCCCAGAATATGCCACAGCCGGATCAGCATCGCGAGAACGATACGCAGCGGACTGAGCGTGGCCTCCAGGTTGTACCGCAGATACTGCGGATTGCCCAGGTAGAAGCCGGTCCGATGATGATGGTAGACAAACCATCCGGCCAGCGGGAGCAGGCACAGCAGGAATGAAAACGTGCGCAGCTTGCTGGCGCGAGTCAGGCACAAGGCCTCAGCTCCCGCATCCTTTCGGTTCAGCAGCGGACAAAGCAGCTCCCATGCGAACAACGCCATGGGCGTGACAATCGCAGTCTCCTTGGCCAGTGGTGCGAGCGCGAAGAACACGATGGTAGCGACTGGCTTGCGCTCGACGTACATTGCCAGTCCCCACAGCGTGAACGCCGCGGCCATCATGTCGAGATGGGCCAGCGAACTCTGCGTGAAGAAGACCGGGTAGAGTGCGGTACACAGTACCGTGGCGACAGCGACCGTTTGGTTGGCCACGTCGCGAGACAGCCGCCACAACCCCAGCAGCGCAAAGGCTGCCACCATCAACATGGCCGTTCGCGTCGCCGCCGGCGTGAAGGCGCTGAACTTCCACCAGAACGCCAGCCAGATCATCACCAGAGGCGGATGCGCGTTGGAGAGCGTGGTGTGCGGAACCAGCGAACCGGTCAGCAGCAGATCGCGCGCCGCGGGAATGAAGTAGCCGGCTTCGTCCCAGAAGTAAGGCAGTCGCAGCAGCGGCAGATGGGTAACGAACAGGCCGGTGAAGAGGAGCGAGTAGACGAAGAGGTGTTCGCGGACCTGTCCCTCGGTCTACCATGACCTCACAAGCTCACGCATCTTGCTAATGGACCGGACCGGTGCCCGGCGTCGACACGTGGATCGAGTTTGATCTCGCCGAAAGTGTTCTCGTAGTTCACCAGGTTCTGCTGCAGGATGGTGTACAGCGCCTTCGCCTGCTGCGGGCTCAGGAAGATGCCCTGGAAGTTGCGGACCTCGACCCGGGTTTCGTCCTGCTGTTGCAGGGTGCCGAACACCAGGAAGAAGTCCCAGACGTTCACCCGGACCTGCACGCTATTGGCATAGTTTTCCCGGTAATCAGACGTATTCGTCAATTGGATCGATGGCTGCGTAGGATTCTGCATTATGACCTCGAAAATGGCAGTGTAACAGAACAGTCGTTCGTAGCCAGTAGTCGGTTGCCAGATCGAGTTCCTCAAAACTCAGAACTGGGAACTGACAACTGGCAAGCTGACACCAGAAGCAAAAAAGCGGCCCGAGAAGGGCCGCCGGAGGTGTAGCAGAACCGAACTGGTTAGAAGGTGACCTTGCCCGAAATCTGCACAACACGCGGAGACGAGTCGAATCCCAGGAACGAACCATAAGGGCTCGTCGGCATGTTCTGCATAGTGTTGATCTGGCCGAACGTCGAGTCCCCCAGATAGTTATCGGGGTTGGAGAAGTTCGGATGGTTGAACACGTTGTAGGCCTGAGCGCCGACTCCGAACTGGACTCTCTCCCCAATCTTGAAGGTCTTGTAGAGAGCCATGTCGAAGTCGAAGAAATGCGGCCCATGGTACTGGTTGCGGCGCTGCGGCGAGAAGCCGGCGTAGCCGGAGAAGGAATCAGAGGCAGAGTCGACGAACGCGGCAGCATTCAGACACGGGGTTGCGGTTCCGTTGGCACTGGCAGCACCTACGCCACAGCTACCTTGTCCGGGGGCATTACCCGGCAGAATGGGGTAACCCAGGGTCGGAACAGCGGTGTTGTTGGGGACGCCCCCGCTGGTATTGCCGTCAATAATCGAGAACGGCAATCCGCTCCGCCAGAAGATCTTGCCTGACCACTCCCATCCACCCAGCGCGTAGTTCAGGAAGCTGTTGCCGAAGTGGTAGGCAGGATGGATGACGAAGTCGGCGTTGAAGTTGTTCCGAATGTCGTAATCCGAGTTGCCGTAGTTGCACTGCCGCAGGCTGCCCGGGCAGATTTGCATCGAGGTCGAGCGAGTCAGCGCTGAGATCGTAGTCGGAGATGCCGCCATTGGACAGTTCATCCATATTGTGCGACCAAGTGTAGTTGGCGTGGGCCGAAACCCATTTCGAGAAGTTGCGCCGGATGCTGACCGTGATGCCATTGTAGTTGGAGATGGCGCCACTCTGGACCTGCGAGGCCACTCCATAGTTGGGCACCGCCGGGTTGTCCGGCAACGCGCCCTCGGGGTAGAACCCGGGGTTGGCCGCGTTGTACCACCCGTTGGCGTAGGGGATTCGGATGCCGTGATTGCCGACGTAGTTGACCACCAACGCAGTCGAATCAGTCAACTGTTGCTGGAGTTGGATGTTCCACTCCTGCCAGCGCGGAGCATGGATGGTGCCGGTGACAGCGGTGAAGTTGGGCGGAGAGAACGGCACCCCCAGCTGTTCCAACGCCGCTGCGATCTGCGAATAAGTCTGCCCTGAAGTAAAACCAGCAGTTGAAGGCGGTCGCGGAGGCCTGGTAGATCGCATGCGAACCGTTTGGCCCGGGATCAAAGGCCAGGGTGCCTCCCTTCGTCGGCTGGACGTTGAGCAGGACCGCCACCGGAGGATTGGCAAGTAGGTCATCCACCAGCCCAGCCGCCGGGTTGTCGTAGAACAGGCCAAAGCCGCCGCTGATGACGGTCTTGCCGTTCCCGTAAGGCGACCAACTGAAGCCGATGCGCGGGGACCAGTCCAACCCGTCCACGCCGGGGTAGGCCCGGTGCTGGTTATAAGCGATGTCCGACGTGTAGGGAATATTGCCTGCGTCTGCTCCCGCCTGCACGCTGGGCAGGTTCGACCAGGCCGTCTTGTAGTTGGCAAAACAGTTGATCTGACAAACCGGGTTCGAGTTGCGCTCCACGCGCAAGGCGAGCGTCAAGGTCAGGTTCTGCTTCACCTTCCAGTCATCTTGCGCATAGATGCCGAGGCCCCACAAGGCGATGGGCACGTTGCTGGCCTGGTTGTCAGATTGGCGGTACCGGCCCGCCAGACCGTCCACCATCCCCTGCAAAGTGCCACCGGGGATACTGCTGCCGGCCCCGAAGAAAACCCGGGGATAGTTGTAGAAGAAGTTGTGATCGCTGACGTCATAGCGGCGGAAGTTAGCGCCGAACTTGAAGCTGTGGTGCCCGTGCGTCCAAGAGAGGTTGTCGATGAACTGATACTGGGTGATATTACGTCCCTGCGGGAACGAACTCATCGGGTTGAATGAGGTGAACGGCACATTTCCAGAAAAGGTCAATCTGGCGGGAAAGGTGTCAAACGCCAGGGGCTGAGTCTGGGTGAACTGGGCCACGTAGTGGCTCCCCGCGGCCGTGAATTCGTTGGCCATGTTGGGAGAGAAGATGTGCGTTTCCTGGAGCTGCACGTCCCACGAAGGCTGGTTGGACAACGCGTCGAAATTGGCGTTAATCGGATCCAGATAGGTCGGCTGCGTACCATGGTCCTGCTTATAGCGCCCGAACAGCTTGTCATTTTGCCCAATGTTCTGGTCGATCTTGAAAGGCCAGAATCCACTGCGATCCAAGAGCGGTTGGGGTGGACTGGAAGGAAGCGGCGCAGGCTTGCGTCGCGGGATTAAAGCCCGGCAAAACCAGCGCATTGCAGGCGGTGTTATTAGGGACTGCTTGCGCGCTCCCCGCACCCTTCGCTCCGGCAAACAATTGAAACATCTTCTGGTACAGCGGGTACTCCGCCGGCTGCAGAGTCTGAACGTTGGCCAGCGTTGCGGCAGCGAACGCGGGCGTCGGAATGGTGGTATTAATCACGTTCGGTAGAACGAAGCGCAGACCTTCCGTGTCAAAGAAGAAGAATGTCTTGTTCTTGATGATGGGGCCGCCTACTTGGCCCATCCACTGGTTCGCGTTTGAGAAAGGCCTCGGAGTTCCCGAGTTGTTGTTCATCCAGTCATTGGCGTTCATGGTGCGCCCGTTCCACCAGTACTGGGCCGCGCCGTGAAATGCATTGCTGCCGGACTTGGTCACGTAGGTGACCTGTGCGCCCGAAAGCTGGCCGTATTCGCCGGAGTAGGCGTTGGCGACCACCGTGGCCTCCTGAATTTCGCCGGAACCGATCGTGAGGTTGGTGGCACCCGTGTTGTTGATGTTGAAGTACGGATCCATGTCGTTCTCGCCGTTGACCGTGAACAGGTTTGAGGTCCCCGGCAGGCCATTAACGGTGAAGTTTCCGTAGCCACCCTGGTTGTTCAGCACCGCGCCTGGAGCGGTCTGGGCGATGTTGGAGATGTCGCCACCGGGACTTGGCAGTTGCGACATTTCCAACTGCGTAAAGGGAGTGCTGATGCTCGCACTGGTGGTATTCAAGAGCGGCGCGGCACCCGTCACTTCGATAGTCTGCGCCGTGCTCGACAGGGTCAGGGTAATGTTCGTCGTCGACGACTGGCCCACCGAAACCGTTACCGGAAGCTGGGCCGTCGCGAAACCACTCTGTTTAACCGTGACCTGGTAATTGCCCGTCTTCAGCAGCGAAAAGCGATAGTAGCCTGTGCTATTTGTCGTGGTCGTTTGGGTTGACCCGGTGTCCAAGCTCTTCAGTTCGACGGTTGCACCCGCAACCACCGCCCGGCTCGGGTCAGTGACCGTTCCTGCGATGTCGCCAGAGAGTAGTGACTGGCCGAAAGCAGCAGGCGCCATGAGGGCGGCTGCCAGCAACAGCGAGATGAGCGCGTAGAATATTTTCATGGACTGAACCTTTCCTCCTGACAGCTACCATTTCTCAGTGGCCGAGGGGTGGGTCCTCGGCTATGTTTCGGACAAAAGTGGTGCATGCGAATTGCCACTCAAGAGCCGAATAAAGGGACTCCATAACTCGATGAATCAAAATATGATAGCGGGCAGTAGAAGCACACGCGCTCCACAAAAGTATTACTTTTGAAAGATTCCAGGACCTCCAATTTTCCATTTATTGCAGAAATTCTGCGATGAGACGCACTCTAGAGACGCCTGGCGCGTCTTTACCTTGAGAAGCTAACAGGCCGGAAGCAGCCTATTTCGCGGGCATGGTGTAATAGCCGGTGCGGTGACGAACCTGAAGCTCGGCGGGGTTAGGATAGTCCTTGGTGGCCGGATCGATCTTGATGTCAATGCGGCGGAAATCCGAGTCGGCAAGTCGGGCACTGGGGTAGTAGGCGATCAGATATTGGGTGCGCAACTCGTCGCTAATCTTGCGGAAGGCAGCATCGAGTTGCTCCAACCCGCTGGCGTAGAAGTACTTACCTCCGGTGTCGCGCGAAAGCTGGATGAGCGCATGTTCCCCGCCGATGTCGCGGCCCGCGCTGTTCTCGATGGGAACGATGATGATGCTATAGAGAATGACCTCAGCCTGCTGGGCCTCGCGTACCGCCTCCTGGTAGCTGGTCTTGCTCACCGTGTCACCGCCGTCCGTGATCACCACCATCACCTTCCGGCCACGCCGATCCAGCAGCGCGTCGGAGCCGAGATACAGCGTGTCGTACAGCGCAGTCGCGGCTCCGGAGTGGACGTGATTGATGGCGCGATCGATCACGCGCACGTCCGAGGTGAAGGGAGTAACCTGGTCCACAATCTCGCTGAACTGGAAGAGCGCCAGACCGTCAATCGGACGCAGAATGGCATGTGCGAAGCGCCTTGCTGACTCGAGTTCAAGCTTTTGATCGCCGCGAGTGCTGAGGCTGGTGTCGATGGCCACCACGATGGACAACGGCAGCTCCGATTCGCGATGAAAGACTGCGATCTTCTGCGGCTTGCCGTCCTCAAAGACCTGGAAGTCTTCTTCTTTCAAGGATGAAACGGGAGAGCCGCCGCCATCGGTGACGGTGGTGAAAATGTTCACCAACTTGACGTTCACTTTGAACGTGGTGCCCGGCTGCTCGTCGGTTTGAGCTGCGGCAGTCTGTTTCTGCGGGTCCGGAGGACGTGGGACGCCACTCGACTGCTGCGGCTTCAGCGTGTCCGGCGGACGCGGAACGGTGCTCTGCGACGTCTGTGCCAGTAGCTGGTTGGCGCAAGCGGCGCAACAGCACACAACCGCAAGCGCGCAGACCTGTGCCATGCCACGCATGGAAATCTTTCTCGTGATAGACATTCCTTAGCTGAAACCCTGGTTCTGCTACTTTGACGCGCTTCCACCCGCGAGCGGAACTTCCGGTGGAAACGGTTCACCATCGGCCCATACCGCGCCGTCCTCGAAGTATTCTTTCTTCCAGATGGGTACCGTTCTCTTCAATGTATCAATCAACCAGCGACAGGCGTCAAAAGCGGCGGCGCGATGCGCCGAGGCGACTGCGATATAGACGCTGCTTTCACCGATCTGTAACCGCCCCAGCCGATGTACCAGACGAAGGTCGCGGATGGCGTAGCTGGCCAGCGCCTGCTGGGCAAGCTGCTCCATCTGTCGCAATGCCATTGGCTCGTAAGCCGTATAGTCAAGGTACAACGTGCGGCGGCCGCGAGAGTGGTTGCGCACGATGCCGTCGAAGATCGCCACAGCGCCGTCTTCCGGATGTTTGATCGCAGACAGGATGGAAGCCGTCTTGATCGGCTCGCCCAGCAGTCGTGCATGCTCCGAGATCAGCGGCAGAGGAGCTTCGGCAGTCGAAGCGTCGTCTGTCGAGCCACCGCTCACGGGAGGGATCAGAGCCACTTCGTCGTTGTTATGCAATTCGGCAGTGCCATCCGTGTACTCCTGATTTAGTGCCAAGGCGAGGGAACTGCGAAATCCTTGCAGCTTGGGAAAGCGCTGTTCCATCTCTGCAAAGAGATCGCTCAGGCGCGAGCCTTCAGCCAACTCGACAGCTTCACGATCGCGGCCGGCAATATCGCGCAGCATCCCCAGGTAGAGCACGCGGACTTGCATGGATCAAGGATAGCGCACGTCGGAGTTGCGGTCGCTTTTCATAGGCTCAATCCGGAACAAACCAAAGAGGGCAAGCGTATCAGTAACGTCATGATTGATCCTCGATCGAACGTATCGCAATGAAAAGCAGTTACAAGCACCTGGGACCTGCGCTGCTGATCGGTTATCTGCTCTTGTATGCCGTGTCGTTGTTCGGGATGAATCGCGCCTGGCATTTCGATGTGACCGAGCCGCTGTTTATTCTCGGCATACTGGGCGGTGCTTTTCCGTTCGTCGCCTGGCTGCTGACCATCGGCGCCCCGCCCCTCAACGATCGTGTTATCAATCCTGCGAGAGAGCTGGCCATGTTGTTGGCGTACCTGCTGCCTTTAGCGGCGTACATTGCGTGGGGCAGCAGTGCCATCCGCAGAATCATGCCCGCGGATCCAGCGAATGCGGTGGCCATCGTCATAGCCAAGTTGGTTTTTTTTGTGATCATTCCTGCGTGGATCCTGATTTCATCTTTCGGCTACACGCTGCGTTCCCTGATACCAATTTCCTTTCGCCGACGCGACATGACCACTTTGCTGGCCATGTCCCTGCTCGTGATCGGTTTTCAGGCAGTTTTTGGTCGCGGCCTGCACGACATTTTGCAGGCGCATCTTCCGGCTTCGAAGTTGATGATCGGGTTTCCTATTGTCTTTGTGTGGTTGGCGATTGAGGCTGGCATTGTCGAGGAGTTCTTCTTTCGGGTGTTGTTGCAGTCGAGGCTTTCCCGCGTACTCCGGTCCGAACTCGGTGGCATCGTTCTCATGTCTCTGCTGTTCGGTCTGGCCCACGCGCCCGGTTTGTATCTCCGCACGGGATTGACGCAGGAGGGGCTACCCCCTCATCCTCCCTTTCTCATGGCGGTTGGCTATTCCATCGTGATCACGTCTGTCGCCGGCTTCTTCTTCGGCGCTCTATGGGCCCGCACGCGCAACTTCGCCCTCATTGTTCTGGTACATGCCATGGCGGACCTGCTTCCCGACTTGCTGCCAACGCTGCGTTCGCTGCAACTGCTGCAATAGCGATTCAGCGTGCCCAACGGAGCCTGTTCGTTACCTCAGGCACTGGGTCGTTTTCGGTGTCAGCCGGAGCAATGCAGAAGGGCAGGATGTTTTGTAGGGATTGATAGGTTGGTGGGCGCTACAGGATTCGAACCTGTGACTTCCACCGTGTGAATCTGGCGGAGTTAGGTTTTACAACGACTTACAAGTGCGTGGAGGTTGCCTAAGTACACGCAAGTCGTATAAGACATCGCATTTTGTGGAACGGTTTGTGGAATGAGAAATACCTGGCTCTGCGCGTAGGTACGGTCGGACACGATCCGGTGGCATCCCCCCAGGACCCCTTTCTGGCTTTGACCACAAAACAGCCAATTCATGCGAAGCCCTGCTCTCATCAAGTGACATTTCAAGTAGATCGTACCGGTTGGAGCGGACACACATTCCGTGGACCACATCCCCGGTCTGTAATCAGACGCTTTAGCTGAGACCCTCGGCTCTGATGCTCTTAACGCATTTCCAGCCGGTTCTCATTCTTTAGCG
The DNA here is from genome assembly GCA_963831675.1 of uncultured Acidobacteriaceae bacterium. GTDB lineage: Bacteria > Acidobacteriota > Terriglobia > Terriglobales > Acidobacteriaceae > Bog-257. Next base: position 16,816 of record CAWHRM010000022.1, on the reverse strand, counting down.
ACATGTGAACCAGCGTATCGGTCGATAACGCCCCAACTGCTGATCGAGTTCTTGCTCCCTGTTTATGCAGTTGGTACTGGTTCAGCGATTAACACACAATTCACGCTATTTCGGATGCGAAGGGCAGCATACTAAGGAGTGGGAGTTCTCGTGCAATTCTTGTCTCGCAAGGACTGTCTGCCGTCCCTATACGGCGGCGCTTCGCGATTCCGCCGTCTCAAGTTCTCGCTCAGCATCTAATCTCCAGCGCGTCCACGTGGCTGCGGTGTGTTACCGGGTACGCTGCGGTGAACCGGAATTCCTTTTGGTGCGCACCAGGAACGGCCATTGGACATTTCCAAAGGGTAGAGTGGACCAAGATGCAACGAACGCCGACGCCGCTGCACGGGAAGCATTCGAAGAAGCCGGCGTAAGAGGCTCAGTGGAACCTACCCCTTTTGTTTGCTACCGGCATTGCAAACCCAGACGACCGGGCTCGCGCGGACAAGTCGTCCTGGTTGATGCTCACTTGTGCAAGGTTAAGCACGTAGCTCCACCACTCGAGGTAGTACCGAAACCCGACGTGGTTCAGCGTGCCGAAAGCAAAGCGACGGCTGCAGAAGTTCTCGGACGTTAGAGCTTCGCAGATGAAGTTACCAGCGTCATTGACCGGGCAACAGAACGCATACTGAACTCAAAGAGCTCACGGTGTAGAGCCATTAGCCAACGGTAGTCCGCAGCTGGTAGTGGCCTCCGTCACCCCGCTCCAGTTCGTTCTTCGGGGCGGCGGACCAGCCAGACCTTCGACATCAGCCAACTGACCAAGATGCCTACAAGGCTGCCGAAGAGCACCTCGGCCACTCTGTGCAACCCGCGTCCGAGCCCAACCGTGGCGGAGGCGCTGGCGAGGCCGGCGGCGATGACGATGGCTGCGGTGATCGGCGCCTGGCGCCACATGGTCTTGACGCGCACCAAATAGCTGGAGATCAACACCGTGACGGCGAGTGCTACCGGGACCATCCGTGGTCTGCCGCTGCCGACAGAGAGAAAAAGGAAGCCAACGGCGCAGCCGACCAGCACGTTGATGATGCCGGCTGCGAAAAAGCTGGCGTGCCTGCTCGGGCTCGGGGTCTGAGGCCGCAACCAAAGAGGCGATCGCCCAGATCGGGATTGGTGTCACCGAATTTCCCGCAGAGTGAACCACACAATGGTGCGTGGCGATCAAAACGTTGACGGCAAAGCGGAAGCCGAGGAGATGATCGTAAGAAAGGCCGAGGCGCTCAGCGAGCGCTTCGGCCTTCTGTGACAGTGACGTGCGGACGATCATTCGTGCGATTTCGGCGGATTGCCCAGCAGCCGGTACACCGTGGCCGTCTTGGTGGCACCCAGGTTGATGTAGTCTTCGGCGGCGTACTGCAGCGAGATGAAGAATGCTTCGGTACGGCGCAGGGCATCTTTGCTGAGTTTGTCGCGGTCCTGGAAGCGGAACTGGTAAGCGAATTCGCCGATGAGCGGGCGGTGCTCACCACGGGTACGCCAGATGGCCACGTTGGCCTTGCAGGTCAGGCCGTCGCCGAAGTCGAGCAGGCCGATGTCCTGCAGGACTTCTTCGACAATGGTATTGCTGACCAGATGGATCTGCTTCTTTCGGGGTCTTTCTGACCTTCGCCAAGTACCGGCAGCATTTCGATCAAAGCATCCATGTCGCTGATATTTTCGCGGCCTAATCCGATGGCTCCGCGGGTGAATTGCACGTTGTGGGAGTAGAGCAGACGGATGCCGCCCAGCTTCTCCTTCAGCGGCAGGGCCTGGACCTTGAACTTGACGCGGTGATCGCCGAGGATGTTGGGCCGGACGTCGGTCTCGGCCGCGGTCTGCAACTCGGGATGCCTGAACTTGAAGACGATCTCGGGCTCGCCGATGGGGAAGCCGTCCTTGTAGGGGATGCGGCGGCGCAGAATGAAGGCGTTGTTGTAGAGGCGGAAGTCATCCGTATCGATGAACAGCACTTCGCGGATCTTGACCGGCTGTTCGATGAAGCCTTCCGTCGTGTACTTCACGCCGTGTTCTTTCGCGGGTTCCCTAAAGACCTTGCCGAAGTCGAAGAAGCTCTCGCGCGAGTGGAACTTGTTGGGCCGCAGGATGAGCTTGCAGCAGACGTACTCGGGCGCATGGATGGGCATGCCATCGGCATACTGGCCAGGCTTGAGCTGGGGAACGCGTCCCACCCAACTGGGGGTTACCGCCTCCGTCTTGGTCAGAGGTTTGCTGTCTTTTGTACGGCTTGGTGCAGTTGCTGTGGCGGTTCGCATAGTCGCTCCTCAGTGGCGGATATTTATCGGTATGACAACTGTCTTATAGTGACTTTTTATACGCTCGCTGCAATTCCTCTGGAATCTCCTGGCGCCTTCACCCTCACCACGTGGTGAACGGCTTCGCCACCAGATTCGCGTTGAAGTATCGCGGATCGCCGGTGACCTCCTGACCAACCCAGTCAGGAAGTGTCAACTGATTGGTGTTCATCCTTGAGTTCGACTTCCGCGGTGATTAAGCCGCGGTTTTCACCCTCGAACTCATCGACTTCCCACACCAGCCCTGCGTGCGATATGCGATAGCGAGTCTTCTCAATCAATGGCCGTTCGCAAAGCTGGTCAAGCATTTCGTTGGCGTCCGCCACTGGAACCTCGTACTCATATTCAGGCCGGCTTGCACCGACTGTGATGCCTTTGATCGTAAGAAATCCCTTGTCGCCTGCAGTTCGAACGCGAACCGTGCGTTCTTTGACGGTGCTGAGATATCCCTGGCGATAACGTTTGCCGCTGACCTGACCTCGCCAGGAATCGTTCTTCACCCGAAACTTGCGCTCGATCTCTTTTCCCATTTGATCTCCTTCCCCTCTTCAGGAGCCTGACTGTTGAGGCACCCAGCCGAGCACTAGCTTAATCTCTCGTATGTACGGATCGGTGTACGGGGTGAGGGAGGCGCTCGCAGGGAAGGCCACCGTCGTGTTGGTTGAGAAAGGGTTCCGGTCAAGGGGAATGGGGACGATGTGGGTCCCGGTCGGCGGCTTCACTGGATAGAGGGTCGTGTCCACGAAGAAACCATAGTTGCGAACCGTGAGATTCGCCCGCAACGCGGCGTCCCACAAATAGCCGGTATTCACTTCATTGTTCGGTCCATCCGGCGCCGCCACGTCGGTCTGGCCCGGTAACAGATCCGGATCGTCTGGGGTGAGAGGATCGGCCGCCCGGCGTCCGGCGAGGGTCGGAATCGCAACGTTGACATTGCGATTTAAGCCCTCGGAATCCAAGCTGAGGCCGCGTCCCGCATAGGCCACCGGAAATTGACGTTCGACCACGTCGGGGGCGCGGGCCGACGTGGTCCACAGCCAGCCGTCATAGCTGACTTCGGCGGTGTCCATGAAGTTGTCGAGCGTGACGAAGTTTCGCGCCAGGTTATGCAGATTCGGCGTGAGCGGCTGTCCAAACTCCGTCAGATCAGGATCGCCATTGCCGATTTCCAGGTCGCCCAGAATCTGGTCGTAAGTCCGGTTTTCCTTGATGATGAAGATAACGTGCTTGACGCCCTGACGAACGGCCGCCATAACCGCGGCGTCGCTGGCGCTCTCGGTGCTGGAGAAACGGTTGTTGGTGGCTACCTGCGCCGTCAGCGTCGTGAGTTGCGCCGGGCTGGGGCGCGGGAAGCTCTGGAAGCCGGCTTTGATCAACTGGGGATTGTACTGATTCGAGGCAACGCAAGTTTTGTGGGTCCCGGCGGCCCGTAGCCGCCATAGCAGAAGTCGGGATTCGGGCCCGTCGGCGACTTCCCGTTCACCACGTACACCCACTTGCCATCGCCGCTGAAGCTCACGGAGTTCGGGTACCAACCGGTCGGAATGAGACCAACCACCTGGTCGCCGCTATTGGTTCCGCCCAGCGCCACCACCGCGATGCAATTCAGATTGCCATTCGTCACGTAGAGTTGCGTCTCATCCGGCGAGAGCGTCACGCTGTTGGGGTTCGCACCCGTATATTGCGCCAGCGAGGAAGGCACTACGGAAACCGGAGCGATCACCGGGATGGTTTCGAGGATCGCGTTCTTCGTGGTATCGATTACGTCAACGGTATCCGACTGGTCTTCGACGACATACAGCAGCGACTGGGCGGCGTTCAGCGTCATCTTGTTCGGTTGGCCTTTCACTTGGATGCGGGCGATTACCGTGGGCTTCGGCGACAGGCCCAAATTCACCACGTCGATCTCGCGGTCGCGAATGCTTGATACATACGCTGTCGCGCTCGATCCGGTCCCCTTCACCGCCACCCAAAAGGGATATTCGCCGCCCGGCGTACCCGCCTGCGAGGCGTCGCTCTTGCCGGGGCGCAGGTCGAGTTCCGTTCCCTTCGACCAGTTGCCCAAGCCTCCGTTGAACACCGTTATCGAGTCGTTGTAGTAATTCGCTACCACCAGCGTCTTGCCATCATTCGAAATAGCTACGCCGGCGGCGCAAGGCTGTACGAAAACCATGCTGTTGATCGGAACTAATCCGTCGTTAGGCACGGCAAGGCCAAGGCCCGCGCGGTGGCCCAAAGCAAGCTCCGTTCCGGGCTGCTCTACCCAAGTTCCGTCGGCGCTCAGAGCAATGATGTGGACATTGTCACCAGCCTTGTCAAAGGGAAAGTCATCCATGCCGCCGGACACGTAAAAAGCCTTGCCGGATGGATCGAAGACAATTCCGCTGTAGGTATTTGGGACCTGCACCACTTGCTTCCTGACCGGCGTGTGCTTCGAAATGTCATAGATGAACACGTACTCTTTCGAGTCCGACAATTTAAAAGGTGCGCCATCGGTGTTGTAGACGCGATTGTACCCGCTAGTCAGAACCAGTAGGGTCTTGCCATCCGGGCTCACCACGGTGGTGACCGCCTGCCCCGCCAGCCAGGCTGGATTGTCGGGCAGATCGGGGTTCATGGGTTCGAAGCGGGAATTTGAAGGCGCTAGCGGCGTAATCTGTTGGCCCAGGTTGGGCAGGGTCTGCGCCGGGGAAGCGTCAATCACGGTGATCGTCAGAGTCGCCGTGGTGCTGCTGCCGAGGTTGGAAGCAGTTACCGTATAAATGTTCGCGGCGGTCGCGGCGATGGGAGTTCCGCTGATGATACCCGTGCTGCTGCTCAGGCTCAGGCCCGCCGGAAGAGCCGGGCTAATCCTATACAAGGTCGCCACTCCGCCGCTGCTGGACGGGATATTCGCGGTGACAAGTACCCCCTTGGTATAGATCGCTGTGCTGGAAGCATACCTCAGTGCCGAGGGCGATTGAGTAGAGCTAGCACCGCGAGTGCAAACACTGAGAAGAAGAACCACTGAGGTCAGAGATAGAACCACGCTTGGGACGGACCGCATCAAAATCTCCTGTTTACGAGACTAGATTGACCGGCGATGATGGCGGGCCGAGCGACGGCGACCGTTTTCATCCACGACTGGCGCGGCCGCTGCCTGAGCGACCATCAAAGTTGCGGAGGCGTCGCCGGCAGCGCCGCGGAGTTGATGCCTTCGCACATCCCGTTGTTCACCGTCAAGTTGCCGTGGGCGTCAAGCTTCACCGTCCAGATGGTGTCGTAGTCGGTGGGCGGTCACACGCCAGAAGGCGGAGCCTGTTGAGCGGCGTTATAGCTCGTGAGCAGCGCTAAGATTATTGGTTGTATGAATTGGAAAGCCCACGCCACCAGCACCGTCTGATTGGACAATGTGCCGCCGTTGAAGAAAAAATCACTGGTCGCCTGCGTATCGGAGATCTGGAAGCTGCTGACCAGATTGTAGGGCAAGTGGTTGGCGATTGCATACGGTTCGGCGGTCAGGGCTGGCGCAACCGACGACCAGGTGGAGTCTCCCGAAGTGCTAAGAGAACCTGGGTTAAATTGAGCTGGGTCGATCGAATATACCTGGTTGGCACTGACTTTGCCGAGCAGTGCGCTGGGAAGATCCAGCGCGCGCCATTGCCCGGCACCGACATAGTTGTTGTCGTCCCAGTAGGTCCGCGGATGCGCGTCTGCGTGCCGGATGATGTAAAGGGTTTCGTTAGTGTTGGTTCCCGCTGGAATCACGGCGCCACCCTGACCGCCGGTCACCCTTATGCTGAAAGGCGTCTGCGCCGTGCATGGAGTGCTGACCGGCGGCGGCGGGGGTAGCACAGGGTAGGTGGAAGGCGGGGTCAGGTGGCTGTCGTAGGTGATCAGGCTGGACTTCCCGACGGCGTGATCGAAATCGCGTGGATAAAGTTGGGACTGATATAGCTTGCCGGAAGAGCCAGGTTGTAATGTTCGAGCTTGTTAATATTCGCCATCAAGGCGCTCACGGTTTCCCATGGTGCCGAGAAGACATAGAAACCCGGCGGGTTGTTCTTCACGATAGTGGTCAGCAGGGCCTCGTTGTCGCCTTCCTCATCATTGAAATCGAGCCCCTGGCAATTCGGGCAGAATTGCGGCGGTGGAGCAACTCCGATGGGTAGCGGCCCTGACGCATAGGATGCATTGATTGGGAAGCTCTGGCCGGTATATGGGGTCCCGCCCTCTTGGTCACTGGACAGAGTGATCTGGTTCAGCATGGCGAACTGCTGAATGCTCTCAAGTGCCACCATGTCGGGGTAATTGTTTGTGGTTTGCAAATGGGTCATGGGTTCGAGCGCGTAGATGCCGGTCACATTCTTGCCCCCAACACCTGCTGATTTAAAAACGGGGCCATGAGGAGCGACCGCTGTAATCCCTGATTGGTGAGGTTTGCCGTCTTTGGATTGACATCTCCGGAGGCTTGATAAGCCAGATCCTCGCTGACTACGAAGATCAGGTTGACGTTGCCGACGCTCAGGGAAGCGGGAGCTGGCGGCGCCGGCTGGGAAGAGCCGCATCCTGCGAGCAACCGTCAAGGCAAAGGCCAAGAATAGCGACGGTACAATCGTACCCTTACTCATAAATAGCCGTGAGCCCTTTCTTACAACCATTTATGGTTGCGTCAACCGATTGGCGGTGACATGTGCCACGGCGGACGAACAAATAATGGGTATTCCGGTGAAGGTGAACATCGATTCCGGAGGCAAGCCGAACGGCGTTCCGGAGTGAAGGTGAACAGCAGTCGGAGCGCAGCGACGCTGGCGTGATGATTGTGCAAGAAGTGTTCGGCTTCGTCAAGCGAGATGGTCCGGGAGAGATGGTCCGAAGCGTAGCGGAGGAGGTTCGGCGGGGATAGGGGGTGCAGGGGAAATGGGCGGCAGCCCCTTTGCCCCTGCCTCCTCGTTGTAGAAGAAAGGATTCATGGGCCGCTCCCACTCCGGTTTGGGGCCAATCTCAGGTTGGCAGACCACAGATCCACAACCATTGGTCGGCCCTCCGGAAGTCCTCTCTTCTTGACGACAGAGGGCCAATTCATGCAATGCCCTGTTCTGCCAACTGACACTCAACTTCCGGATTGCCCTTGAACCAGGTGCGATCCCGAGCCTAGCTGCTCTGATTGTCACCTGTGCTGCGCTCGACGCAGAGGCTTGGATGATTACCAGGCAGAGCAACGCGAAACCAAATGAAGGGGAGAAGCGGATTGGGCAGCCAGTACATCCAGCCCAGGCCCTTTTCTTTGTTTCCATCGGGAAGTAGAAGATTCACCCACACATAAAGGAATTTATAGGGACACAACCCAGGGATGAAGTTCGCCTTGAAAACGCCGTCTTTCAAATGGCGGCGGCTGATGTAGTAATTTCCTTCAAACGGAGTGATGCCCCATCCAATCGGTCCTTGTGCCAGTACTAAGCCTGTAGGGCGATGCGTGATCTTTATCGACTTGTTGCTCAATGCGTATCCGATTTTGAAAGCGCCTCACTCAGAAAACCGTGCAAGCGCTCGCTGAATCCGGCAGGAAGTTCGAAGACCCGTTCGTCCCCGGTGATCACGAGCATCTTTCGCGTGCTGTCGTAAACCGCCGAGCAGCGGCGGCAACCGCGCAGATGCCGCTCAATCTTCTGGCGCATCTCAACCGTGGCGTCTCCGTCCACATATTCGGAGAGGTGGGCGACTATCGTTTTGCAGCTAACCATGGGTTCGATCCTTTCCAGCGCTCCCAGACGGAGACTCTTGGCTTCGCAAACATCGGCGTGAGTGACTCGCGCAGCATGAGACGTGCCCGATGCAGCCGGGTCTTGACTGCCGATTCGCCAATGCCGAGAACCTCTGCGGTCTCCTCAACATCCAGGTGCTGCATGTCGCGCAGAGTGAAGACCTCGCGGTAAATGTCCGGCAACTCGGCGAGTGCTTTGGCGACTGCTTCGCGGACCTCCTTCTGTTCGACCGCATCACTCGGCAAGTCGCGCCAGTCGGCGAATTGCTTTGGGTAAAACGGCTTATCGTCCGAGGCTTCTGTCGAGCTCTGATCAAGGGACTCGTAAAGATGCTGCCGCCGCTTTCGTCGGTACATCTTCGCCTCGTTTTCGACCACACGCATGGCCCACTGCTTGAACTTGTCACTTTCCGTAAGCTGCGCAAGATGCAAGAAGATCTTGACCATTGCCTGTTGCACTGTCTCCTCGGCGTCGTCATGATTGCGGAGAATCGAATAGGCCAGCAGAAAAGCCCCACGCTCATACGGGCGGATCAAGTCATGGAAAAGATCCTTCTCTCCCGCCAGGATCCTCTGGATCAGCACCGGCTCGCTCGATCTTTCCGCTGGTTCTTTCTCTTCCATAGACGGTATCAATACGGATGGCCCCTTTTACAACGATTCGCCAGAATCAGAACGGTTACAGCCTGTCCGCGCGGCCTACTGTGAGAATCGCTGAGCTACGAGGCGTTTTGGAAGACACTGGCGAACGGCTCCCAACAAGGGGCTATCGACAAAACCCAGCCACCCTGCGGTGAGCCAGCCCAATGCGAGACCGAAAGCTGCGTGTGCAAACGTGACCGTCAAGGGGAATCCTGTGGAAAAATCCAGCCCCATAAAGCCTACGCCCAAAGCCGAGACGACGGGGCTGAACATGAAACCCAAACCGAGCAGTACGCCAAACACAGCTCCCATCCAACGTCGACGGCTTCCAAAAACCAGCACGTAGATCAGACCAAAGCTGGCGCCATTCCAGAAATGATAGGCCCAACCGGCGACGTTCGATTTCATCGACGGCCCAGACGCGAATTGATTGAGCAACAGCACGCCCATGAGTCGCGGCAAATTTCCAGGCATGAAACCAAGCCAAAAACCCGGCAGTCGGATGGCTTCCAGGGCAACCGTCGCAACGGCTCCCGCCGCCAGGCCAACGGCACTAGCTCTTGCCAGCGATTCGTCGAAACGATAAAGCATACCTAGCGTGATCAGAAGAAGGCCCGCCGCTGGCAGGAGGGCGAGCTTCGCGAGCACATCCATCGAGCTTCTGCCTGACTCCGCAATCGGAAAGATCAGCGGCGACACCGAGGCTGAAACGAGCAGCAACAGAATCGTCAAAACACGTTTCATGGGAGTACTCCTGAAGGGAGGAATCCACGTTCCTCCCTTCCGATCAACCTGGGAACCGCTACTGGGCGACCATGTGGGTGAGCATGTCCAGCTTTTGATCGAGCATGGCTGCCGTCTGATCAATGCTCGCGTTGTTGAACGCCTTGAGCACGACCGACGGTTTGTCGTAACTCAGGTAGGCCTTGTTGTTGGTGCCCTGGTAGATGTACACGCGCAGCGGCAGGTAAAGCCCGGCGGCGGGATCCTTTTCAAACACCTGCTTGCCGATATTGGGATTACCGACGAGAAACAAAGTCCCCTTCATGTCGAGGCCGGTCATCTTGAGCATATTGCCCTGGTCGACGGTGCTCATCACCATCATGCCTCCTTTGCTGACGGCCATCTTGAAGGCCTCGACTGTCTGGTCGAAAGACTTGCTGCTGGGGATGCTTACGCGGGCTTCCTGGGCGAAGGCTGTAGTGGCAGCGAATGCTGCAAACAGAGCAGCAATCAACGTGGTGCGATGTAGATATCCAAACTGCTTCATTGTGACTCTCCTAGTTGTTGAACGAATTAAATGCATACCAACTGTTTTCTGCGGATGATTTGCTCTGCAGGTTGGCTGAAGGCACTCATTACGAACGATTCGTCAACCAGGCTTGCGTTACAGCCGACTAATTTTGTGTCCAGGCGAGACTAATCTGTAACGTTTTCTGATGTGAGGAATCGTGGAAATGAAGGGTCGCGCTGTAACTGCAGTTGTAGACTGCCAAAGGACCAGATGCAGCAACATTTACATTCTACGGATCGCTTCCTGGCGATGGGCCTGGCTGCGGCCAGCGCCGCAGCCATGTTCTATGTTGGGCTTTACCAGAGCCGAGCTGTCAGGCACCTCTGGTGCCCAATTTTCAATAAGGGTTGCGAAGCGATCCACCGGCGCGCCCCGAGGTCAAATGCGTGCTCCACACCCATACGCCCGCCGGCATGGCGGTCGCCGCGATGGCCTGCGGGCTGTTGCCGATGTCGCAGACCTCGATCCGGTTCCACGGCCACATCGGCTATCACGACTACGAGGGTCCGGCGATCGACCTTGCCGAGCGCGAGCGGCTGGTGAGCGATCTCGGGCCGCATGACGCCATGATCATGCGCAACCACGGCCTGCTCACCTGCGGCGCGACCGTTCAGCAGGCGTTCAACACCATGTACCAGCTCGAAATGTCCTGCCGCGCCCAGGTCGATGCCATGGCCGCCGGCGCCGGCCTCACCATGCCCGGGGAGAACGTGCTTGCCCACACGGCGCACCTCTACCAGCCAGGCACGCGGCGCCCGTACGGCGTGCTGGAATGGCCGGCGATGCTGCGCCTCCTCGACGCGCAGGGCAAAACTTCGGGCTATCCGCCCTATTGGAACTGAGGTTGGCGAACCATGTAGCCCGGATGAGCGCAGCGACATCCGGGAACGGCGGTTGAGGCGCGTTCGTTGCCAGAAGATCCCGCATGTCGCTCCGCTCATGCGGGCTACATGAATTGGAACCAAACACGAGAGGTGCAGCTATGGATAAGCGCACGATCCTGATCGCGCTCGCGGCGGTGGTTTCGGCGGGCGCAGCCTGGGCCCATCACGGCTGGGGCAGCTACGACGCCAACAAGGTCCTCAAGATTTCCGCGCCAGTCGAGTCGCTCGAATGGGCCGACCCGCACGCCCACGTCTTCCTCAAATATCAGGACGCGACCTGGCAGGCGACGCTCGCGCCGCTCTACCGGATGGAGACGCGCGGCATCAAGAAGGACATGCTCAAGCCCGGCACGCCGGTCGTCGTCGAGGGCTATCCGTCGACGCGGCCCGAGCACGAGATGCGGGCGGAGCGGATCACGGTCGACGGCAAGACCGTCGAGTTGCGTTAGAGCGTGTCCGCCCTCGAAGCGGTGATGCGGGCGCTCGAGCAGTCGGGCCTCGGCGTCGCCGCGCGCGGCTCGGCTTGGCTCTATCCGCTCGCGAACCTCGCCCATGTGCTTGGCGGTGCGCTGCTCGTCGGCGCCATCGCGACCTTCGACATCCAGCTCCTGCGCGCGGCGCCGCACCCGCTCGCGACCTACCGCGCCGCCATGCCGATCGCGGCGATCGGGCTCGCGCTGCAGATCGCCTCGGGCATCGTGATGCTGTCGGCCGATGCGGTGCCGATGCTCCGTAACCACGCCTTCCAGTTCAAGATGGCGATGCTCGCGCTCGGCCTCATCAACGTCGCGGCGTTCTACTGGCGTTTCGGCGGCGCACTGCGCGCCGACGCCCCGCTCGAGCGCGGCATGGGCTTCGCCGCGGTGTCGCTCGCAAGCTGGACCCTGGTGCTGCTGGCCGGGCGGGCGACGGCGTATGTTTGACGTTGCGTCATTCCGGGGCCGCCGTAGGCGGAACCCGGAATCCAGCCCTACGCAAGAAAGTCTGAATTCCGGACTCGGCGCAGCGCTGCACACCGCCCCGGAATGACGGAGAAATTATTGGCTCGCGCCCCTTTTCTCTCCCCGACTTCGGGGAGGGCAGGGTGGGGCGCTTTCTTCCTACTCGCTTCGCTCGCGGACGACCGCGCTTTGCGCGGCCACCCTCTCCGAAGCCGGGGAGGGATCATGGGCTACTCGTGCGTCGTCCCATCCGGCATCAGCGCGCCCTTGAGGTTGACGCCCTCGAGATTGGCGTCGGTCAGGATCGCGCGTGAGAGGCGCGATTCCGAGAGGTCGGCGCCGGCGAGGTTGGCGCCGGTGAGGTCGGCGCCGAACAGGTCGGCGCCGGACAGGTTCGCACCCTTGAGGTTCGCCTCGCGCAGCACGGCATCGACGAGGCCGGAGTCCTCGAGGTTTGCGCCTTCGAGATTGGTGCCGCGCATCGACGTCCCGACGAGGTTCGCGCGCTGCAGCTCGGCGCCGCGCAGCGAGGCGTTGTCGAGCCGCGCCCCGGTCAGGATCGCTTCGGTGAGCTTCGCCTGATCGAGAATGGTACGCACCATCCGCGCCTTGCCGAGCTTGCCCTCGGTGAGGTCGGCGCCGGTGAAATTGGCGACGCTGAGATCGAACTCGTAGAACATCGCACCGGCGCCCTTGACGTTGGTGAGCACGGCGTTCTTGAGGTCGGTCTTGTTGAGATTGGCGCCGGTGAGGTCGGCGCCCGCGAAATTCGTGCCGAGCAGTTTGCTCCGGTGGAACACGGCGCCGGCGAGGTTCGCGCCGGAAAGGTCGGCGCCGCCGAGGTCGCGCCGCTTGAGCGACGCTTTGGCGAGGGCACATTTCGCACATGTCTTGGTCTGGCCAGCGAGGAACTCGGCCTCGCTGGCGGCAACGGCCGCGGCCGGCAGCAGGGCGAGAGCGAGCGCTGAGGCAAAGAGACCCGATCGGAGCATGGATCGCCTGTTGCGAATTTCGCGACGGCCGCGGAAAATCAGCTCCGCGCCGAACGTTGGTTAAGATAGGTAGCGGTGGATAACACAGGTTCGCGGGCGCTGCCAAAGCGCCGTGCCGCCGCATCGGGAGGAGCCATGTCTCACCGCTGTTTCGCCTCCGCCGTGATCCTCGCCGCGCTCTGTGTGTCGATCGCCGGACCGGCCGGCGCCGACGAGCGCCCGACCCGGCGCGAAGTGTGGGACCTCAAGCTCGGCGCGGATATCGCCGCGCAGCCCGACGACTTCGTCGATTACGCCTGCGGCACCAATGGCGGCCCGCCGGGTCTGCAACTCACCGGGTGGAAGGACTTCCGCCGCTGCCGTCAGGAGCCCGGCGGCTTGCGCGAGGTCTATTTCCGCTATGACGACGAGATCGAGTACTGGGCCAAGGCCAACAATATCGAGGGTCAGATGGAACAGTACATCGGCACCAAGACCTACGGCTTTCCGATCACGGTGTCGGCGCTGATCGACGAGGCGGGCGTCCTCCGCGGCATCCGCATCGTCACCGACCCGCGCGATCCCACCGGCGACCGCGACGAGGCCTACCTGCTGCGCAATTTCTTCAATGCGCGGTTCGGCCGCGACAACTGGACATGCGAAGACCAGCCCCCCGCCGAGGGCGAGACGGCGGTCACCGGCGTCTTCATCAAGCAGCGCTGCGAGAAAGCGATCGACGAGGCCACCCGCGCCCTCCTCGTGACCAGGCACCTGCGCAAGCCCGGCCAGAGCCAGTACGATCCGCATTCCGGCAAGGAGACGACCAACCAGTTCGAAAGCAATGTCCGCTTCGAGCTCATCCGCACGAAGTAAAATGATCTCGTGCGAGCGCCCGCATGACCGCCGCGCCACAATAGGCGTTGCTGGCGGGGCAGGGGTCCTCTAAAGACCGTCTCGCGCCGTCCTTTCGAGTGAAGCGGTCGGCGCTCGAGTCCTTGGTTTCGAGCATGATCTTGTCCGAAAAGTCTGCAACTTTTCGGGATCATGCTCCGACAAACCGGCCACATCCCCCGAGGTGCATCATGTACCCGAACGTCAACCTCTACATCGACGGCGCCTGGAAGCCGGCGGCGAGCGGCAAGACCCTCGTCGTGCTCAACCCTGCGACGGCCGAGCCGCTCGGTACTGTCGCCCATGCCGAGAAGGCCGATCTCGACTTAGCGCTCGCTGCCGCGCAGAAGGGCTTCGCGGTATGGCGCAAGGTGCCGCCCCACGAGCGCTACCGGCTGATGCGCAAGGCGGCCGACATCCTGCGCGGCCGCGCCGGCGAGATCGCGACGCTGATGACCATGGAGCAGGGCAAGCCGCTGGTGGAGTCGAAAGGCGAGACACTGGCCGGTGCCGACGTCATCGACTGGTTCGCCGAAGAGGCGCGGCGCGCTTATGGTCGTACGATCCCGCCGCGCGGCGACGGCATCTGGCAGCTCGAGGTGAAGGAGCCGGTCGGCCCGGTCGCCGCGTTCACGCCGTGGAATTTCCCGATCAACCAGGCGGTGCGCAAGGTCTCCGCCGCGCTCGCCGCCGGCTGCTCGATCATCCTCAAAGGCCCTGAAGAGACGCCGGCGTCCTGCGCGGCCCTCGTCGATGCCTTTGTCCAGGCCGGGCTGCCGGCCGGCGTGATCAATCTCGTGTTCGGGGTGCCGGCGGAAATCTCGTCCTACCTCATCCCGCATCCGGTGATCCGCAAGATCTCCTTCACCGGCTCGACCGCAGTCGGCAAGCAGCTTGCTGCGCTCGCCGGGGCGCACATGAAGCGTGTCACCATGGAGCTCGGCGGCCATGCCCCGGCGATCGTGTTTCGACGACGCCGACGTCGATGTCGCGGCGGAAGATTCTCGGCGCCAACAAGTTCCGCAACGCCGGCCAGGTCTGCGTCTCGCCGACCCGCTTTCTGGTCCAGGAGCCGGTCTACCAGCAGTTCGTCGACAAGTTCGTCGCCGCGGCGAAGGCGGTCAAGGTCGGCGACGGCCTCAAGGACGACACCCGCATGGGCCCGCTCGCCCACAGCCGCCGCCTCGATGCCGTCGAAGCCTTCGTCACCGACGCCGTATCGAAGGGCGCCAAGCTCGAGACCGGCGGGCGCCGGATCGGCAACAAGGGCTATCTTCTTCGAGCCGACCGTCCTGACCGAGGTGCCGCGCGAAGCCCGCATCATGAACGAGGAGCCGTTCGGTCCGCTCGCGCATCATCAACTCGTTCGGCAGCTTCGACGAGGCGGTCGAGGAGGCGAACCGGCTGCCTTACGGCCTTGCCGGCCTACGCCTACACCCGCTCCACCAAGACCGCGGCGGCGATCGGCCACGCGATCGAAAGCGGAATGGTGTCGATCAACCATCACGGCCTCGCGCTGCCCGAGGTCCGCTTCGGCGGCGTCAAGGATTCCGGCTACGGCAGCGAAGGCGGCGCCGACGCGCTCGATGCGTATCTCAACACGAAGTTCATCACGCAGCTGAACGGGTGAGCATGCCGGCTCCTTGGCCCGTCATTCCGGGGCCGACGCACCCGCCCCGGAATCCAGGCTGCGGTGCGAACGGCGAGGTCGTCTGGAGTCCGGGGTTAGCGCTGATGCGCCCCCGGGAGCGACCAAACCTCACATCCGCAGCGCCGGTTCGGCCGGTACGGGCTCATTTCAATTGTTGAGTCACTAAAACTCCGATATACTTGTGGTTGCGTGTTTTTAGATTTTCAACTCGAATCCATGGAGCGCCCGATGGCGAACTTTATTGCGCTTACGCATTTGGTGAACAACAAACCGGCGCCGGTCCACGTCAATGTCGATCAGATTTGCGAGATCGGGGATGCCAAAGCGCTGGACGCTCCCGAGATGGCGGCCGCTGCGAAGTTTGTCCCGATGGCACGCGGGGCGTCCGCGCGGCCGAAGCGCGTGGCAGAGGCCGCCGGCACGCGCCGTCGTCCCAGCTCCAAACAAAAATAACCGGCCCGCCGCCTTTGCCGAGCCACCGCGGCTCTCGGCTCACGTGTTCACATCCGCAGCGCCTGCTCGGCAGGGACGTAGGGCAGCTTCAGCGCGTCGGCGACCGCCTTGTAGGTGATGCGGCCCTCGCAGACATTGAGGCCGGCGCGCAGGTGCGGATCCTGGCCGAGCGCGACGCGGTAGCCCTTGTCGGCGAGGGCGAGGACGAACGGCAGCGTCATGTTGTTGAGCGCGAAGGTCGAGGTGCGGGCGACCGCGCCCGGCATGTTGGCGACGCAATAGTGCACGACGTCGTCGACCACGTAAGTCGGGTGCGAATGCGTGGTCGGGTGTGAGGTCTCCGAGCAGCCGCCCTGGTCGATCGAGACGTCGACGATGACCGAGCCCGGCTTCATCGCCTTCACCGTCGCCGCGCTGATGAGCTTCGGCGCCTTGGCGCCGGGGATGAGCACCGTGCCGATGACGAGGTCGGCGCGGCGACACAGGGTCTCGACAGCGTCGCGGGTCGAGAACACGGTCCGCACGGTGCCGCCGAAATTGGAGTCTGATGCGGCGTAGCGCCTCGGGGCTGCGGTCGACCACCGTGACATAGGCGCCCATGCCCGCGGCGATCCGCGCCGCGTTGGCGCCGACGGTGCCGCCGCCGAGCACGAGCACGTCGGCAGCCGGCACGCCGGGGACGCCGCCGAGCAGCACGCCGCGCCCGCCGTTCTCCTTCTCGAGGCAATGGGCGCCCGCCTGCGGCGCCATGCGGCCCGCGACCTCCGACATCGGCACGAGAAGCGCAACCCGCCCTGCGGGCTCGTCACCGTCTCGTAGGCGATGGCGATGACGCCGGACTTCAGCAGGTCCTCGGCCTGCTCGCGGTCGGCGGCGAGATGGAGATAGGTGAACAGCACTTGCCCCTGTCGGAGCATCTTGCATTCGGCCGCGGACGGCTCCTTCACCTTCACGATCAGCTCGGCCTCGGCGAAGATGCGGTCGGGGCCGGGCGCCATCTCCGCCCCCGCCGCCAC
>CAWHRM010000021.1:0-162380 GCA_963831675.1 uncultured Acidobacteriaceae bacterium | reverse complement strand
TCAACAAGGTCGGGATGGGCAAAGCGATGGCAACCGCGACCGCCACCGGTGCGGAGATGGCAACACATCCGACGTAGATGCGGCCCATCGCTGCTATGCACCTGCAGATAGCGCGCACGCAGCCGGCTGGAAAACTGGAACGCTCCGAGCAGCAGCGCCAGCGCTCCGGGAACGCCGTGCGCCAGCATCAGCCAGGGAATCGCCTCGTAGCGTTGCCGCAGAAATGAGTGAGAATCCAGAAGTGTCAGGTCACGCGTGAGCAGCACGAACAGGGTCATCAGACCGAACACAATCCACACTACATGCTTGGTTTGGATTGACTTCCTACGAGTTCCAGCTCTCGAAACTGCAGTAGCCACAGTCCTTCCTTTCCGCGTCGCGAAACCGGGCAGCGTTGTTGCCGCCGGTCGAATGCCGGAAGGCGTCAGCGCAAAGTGGAGATCAGAAATGCCTTTCCGCCAAGAACGATCTGAGTGCGCCCATACTCTTGTTCCAATGCCGCATTGCTAAAGGCCGGGGCGCGGGCGCCACTAAGTGCGGGCCGCTCGCGTCCCGGGAAGAGAATGCGGAAACTATTTGTAGGTTATGTTCGAGCGTGACAGATAATCGCGGTGCGCGCTGTAGTCGACCATGGAACTAAATGCCGGACCCCTCAAGGGGTTCGTCTTCATGGTTTCCCGCAAGGCTGAGTTGACCTTGTCCAGGCCTTCGGCGTTGGCCGCGATATAAAAAATCCAAAACGCACCGGGCGCTTCGGTATGGATGGCTTCGGTATCGACTTCATACTCGTGGATCGTGCCGTCGGCCAGCATTTTCTCCAGCAGCGGCACAACCGCGTTCTTGCTGAGTATCTCCACCGCGTCGTCGGGAGCGTCCGCCTTTAACTTGTAGTACGACCCGTGGGTGTAGGCGCCCTTCCACGACCCGGGATGCCAGTTGTAAAAGTGACTGACATAAATGCCATCCCAGTGTTTGGTGGCACTTTCCAGGACGGGCGAAGTGGAACTGCCCGGCCTTGTAGAACTGGTCCAGCACGTTGGAGTAGTCCCAGCCATGGACATCGCCGACCACCAATCGTCATGGGTTGCGCCGTCAATCTGATGAACCAGATTGACGTCGCTGCCATAGCCCACCAGGGTTCCGTCCGCTACGGCCTTGTCCAGGATTGTCCGATCGGCCTCTCCGGCCTTGGCCATCTCTCCCCACTGCGCGCGGGGAATATTCCAAAACCCAACGTACGAGTACATCGCGGGTTTTTCCTTCACCTCTGACATCTGCGCACCTGCCGGCACAGCCCACACAGCAGCCATGGCCAACGCGCACAGTCCTGCAAGTACTTTTGGTTTCCTGTTCAAGATTTTCATCCTCCGCTAGTTTGGTTTACGCCGTTGCTGTAACAAAAAATGGTTAGGGTGTCGCGCACTCTGATCTGTGTTCAGCGCGCCACTCTTACCGCACACTTCAACCCAATTCAAATCGTGAGAGTCGCCCAGAGACGGGGCAGGAGGATCGAATGGCTTGTGACGCAATCCAACTACAAATGCTTCCGCTGTCGAAAGTCACGTACTACGTTTGTTTTGGGCTTGGAATTGACTTGTGGAGTATGCGTGTAATTGCGGTAGAAAGCAATCGGGCAATCGTGTTGTCTACGTCTGTCCACCTCCTCGTCTATTTAAGTCTTCCTCATTCCCACCTCAGTGCTACCGCGTGCGAGTGAATGCGTCCTAAGTCCATGGCGCAAGGACCTGTGCGGCCTGGATTATTGATCTGTGTCGGGTAGCTGAGGGCGGGAAGCTTGGAAAGGGCACGGCTGAAGCCGTGCCGTCATGGTGCGTGGTGAGTTGGGCCTCAGCCTCGGAGGGCACTCGCACTTCGTCTCCAAACCGAAGTCCCTCAGCGGCTAAAGCCATCATTATAAAGGCAGTTTTACGGCACGGCTGAAGCCGTGCCCCTTCCAAGCGTCAGACCCTGATGAATAATCCAGGCTCCAGGGAAGGGAAAAGAACAATCGCTCCCCGAGGGTGCGTAAAACTTAGGTAGTATGTTGTGCGCCCACCATTTTGCTATCGACCTCGCCGTAAAAGTGCCCGAAGAATGCGCCAGGATGCCCCAGGATCGATGCAAAGGTCCGGGATGACACCGAGGGGCGTCCAGCGAGTTGAGAGGGCTTAAATCGCCTGCAAAGGCCTCTAGACGCCTTTTCCCGATCCGGGAAACATTCGGCCAGACTCAAGGAAAATTCCATCGCATTTCTGGTAAGGTTTCTCTTGATGGCACACCGATTTTTTCGCACCCGGCTGCTGCTGATCTTGCTTATCGCTATAGCTACGCCGATGTTGTACTCACAGCAGACAGCAACTCCAGCCAACAAGGAATCCTTATTATTACCGCAGGAACAGAAGCATCTGCGCAATCTCCATCAGCTCACCTTTGGCGGACAGAATGCCGAAGCCTACTTCTCTGCTGACGACAAGATGTTGAGCTTCCAACACCAGGGCGAAGGCGTTCCCTGTGACCAGATCTATACCATGCCGGTGGACACGCCCGACGGCAACCCGCGACGCCCAGGCTGGTCTCGACCGGCAAAGGCAGGACTACCTGTAGCTATATCTTCCCCTCCGGCGATCATATGCTGTACTCCTCCACCCATGCCGCCAGCGCGGAGTGTCCCCCTAGAGCCTGACTATTCCCACGGCTACGTCTGGCCTATCTACAGCAGCTATAAGATCTATACTGCGAACCTTGACGGCAGCGATCTCCATCTCCTTACCGACGCTCCCGGCTACAACGCCGAAGCCACCATTACCCGCGACGGCAAGAAGATTGTCTTTACCTCGACACGTAATGGAGACCTCGATATCTATACCATGGATGCCGATGGTAGCCACGTTAAACAGCTAACCCATGAGCTAGGCTATGACGGCGGCCCCTTCTGGTCGTATGACGGTAAGGAGATCGTCTATCGCGCCGAGCATCCCAAGACGCCGCAGGAGATAGCAGACTATAAGGGACTCTATGCCCAGGGGTTGATACGTCCGGGCAATCTCGAGATATGGGTGATGGACGCCGACGGCAATAATAAACACCAGGTCACCAACAATGGCGCTGCCAACTTCGCGCCCTTCTTCCTCCCTGATGGCAAGCGGATCATCTTCGCCTCTAACATGAACGACCCCAAGAATGGGCGTGACTTCGACCTCTACGTCATCCACATCGATGGCACGGGGTTGGAACGCATTACCTACTCTCCCGACTTCGACTCCTTCCCCATGTTTACCTCCGACGGCAAGCGGTTGGTATGGGCGTCGAACCGCAACGGCAAGGTCCCGCACGAGACCAATATCTTCATCGCGGACTGGGTGGAGTAGGAGCGCTATTCTCTTCGCTACCGGCTGTCCGATGTCCGGGCCTGGCTGCTTCTGGGCCAATGTCCATGGCCTTGCTATACTACTGACAATACCGTTATGTCACACCATTCCAGGGTTGTCAGAACAAAACAGGACAAAACCATACATGTCTCGTTACCTGCTGGTTATTACCGCAGCTATAGCCTTCACTACTTCTGCCTTTGCCCAGGCCAAGACCTGGCAAATCGATCCTAACCATTCCACAGCGCAGTTTTCCGTGCGCCACATGGGTATCTCTACAGTTCGCGGAGCGTTCACCAAGGTAAGCGGTACTGCCACCTACGACCCTGCCGATCCCAGCAAGGACACGATCGAGGTAACCATCGATGCCAACTCCGTGGACACGCGCGTGGAGCGCCGTGACAACGACTTGCGCAGCCCCAACTTCTTCGACGTTGCCAAATATCCAACCCTTACCTTCAAGTCCAAACAGGTCGAAGCTGCCGGCCCCGGCAAGCTGAAAATCACCGGAGACCTCACCATCCACGGCGTTACCAAGGAAGTGGTCCTCGATGTCGATGGCCCCTCAGCGCCGGTGCAGGACCCGAAGGGAAATTCGCATATGGGTGCCTCCGCCAGCACCAAGGTCAATCGCATGGACTTCGGAGTAAGCGGGGCTTCCGCCATTGTTGGCAACGACGTGCCCATCACCATCGACGTGGAGCTGATTAACGCCGCCGCACCCGCGTCGAGCAAACCGTAGCTGGCCTCTTTACAGCCGATCTGTTATCACGAGGATGGAGCGGGATGCGGAGCTAACCTGCATTATTCAGGTGTTTCGGTAGCTGAGGGCGGGAAGCTTTGAAGGGGCACGGCTTCAGCCGTGCCGTCACGGATGCGTGGTGAGTTGGGCTTCAGCCCCTGAGGGCACTCGCACTGCGTCTTCAAACCGAAGTCCCTCAGCGGCTAAAGCCATCCTAAGAAAGGCAGCTCTACGGCACGGCTGAAGCCGTGCCCCTTCAAAGCGTCAGGCCCTGATGAATAATCCAGGCTAATGGCGCGGTATGTTGTCAGGTGGCCGGTTTCTTGTCACCCCGGCCACCCTACGCGCGCGCCTAAATTCAGGCTGGTTCGTACGGCCACGTCCATCCGGTAATTTCCGGGCTGTCAATGCCGTGCTGGAATGCATAGTCCTGGCACGCGATCTGCTTATTGCGGAACCTTTCCTTGGCGTGGCCCCCAATCTTCTGCAGGGACGGGGTGCGGTCGATCACATCCATTGCCAGGCTAAATCGGTCGGCCTGGTTTTCGATGGCCAACTCCAGAGGAGTATTGATGTTGCCCTTCTCCTTGTAGCCCCGCACGTGCAGATTTCTGTTCTTGCGACGGTAAGTCAAACGGTGAACCAGCCAGGGGTACCCGTGGAAGTTGAAGATGATTGGCTTGTCAACCGTGAATAGAGAATCGAAGTCCCGGTCCGGCAACCCGTGCGGATGCTCCGTGTCCGGCTCCAGCTTGAACAAATCCACTACGTTAACGAAGCGGATCTTCACGTCGGGAAACTCCTGTCGCAGCAGGACCGTTGCGGCTAATGCCTCTTGCGTCGGTATATCGCCAGCCGAGGCCATAACGACATCCGGCTCGCCGCCCTGGTCGTTACTTGCCCATTCCCAGATGCCGATGCCCTTTGTGCAATGCACAACCGCGGCATCGATATCCAGATACTGGAGGTGGAGTTGCTTATCGGAGACGATTACGTTGACGTAGTTCTCGCTTCGCAGGCAGTGATCGGCGACCGACAGGAGACAATTGCTGTCGGGCGGAAGATAAATTCGGGTGACGGCAGCGCTCTTGTTTAGGACTACGTCCAGGAAGCCTGGATCCTGGTGGGTGAAGCCGTTGTGATCCTGGCGCCAGACCGTCGAAGTAATGAGCAGGTTCAGGGATGCAATGTTCTGACGCCACGACAGGCGGTTGCAGATCGATAACCACTTGGCGTGCTGGTTGAACATGGAGTCGATGACGTGGACAAAGGCTTCGTACGAGGAGAAGAAGCCATTGCGTCCCGTCAGCAGGTAGCCTTCGAGCATGCCTTCCATGGTGTGCTCGCTGAGCATCTCCACCACGCGCCCATCCGGTGCTAATTCGCCCCCATCTTTGTCTTCTGGGAAGTACTCTTCAATCCAGAATTTCTTTGAGACCTCATAGATGGCTTGCAGCTTGTTCGAAGTGGTTTCGTCCGGGCCGAAAACCCGAAAGTTGTTCATGTTGGATTTCATTACGTCGCGCAGGAAGCTCCCCAGTGGCGGTACATTCTCTACTTCAAGCGTTCCAGGTCGGTCAAACTTCACCGCATAATCGCGAAAATCGGGCAGGCGTAAAGCTTTCTTGAGAATTCCGCCATTGGCATGAGGGTTGGCACTCATTCTGCGACTGCCGAGCGGGGCGAGTTCTTTCAGTTCCGGAATCAGCCGGCCATTCGCGTCGAACAACTCTTCCGGTTTCAACGATTTCATCCAGTTCTCGAGAATGCGCAGTTGTTCAGGGTTCTTCTTGACGTCCGTCAATGGGACCTGGTGGGCGCGCCAAAAGCCCTCGAGCCTGTGGCCGCCCACCTCCAGAGGCGCGCTCCAACCTTTTGGAGACCGCAGCACAATCATGGGCCAACGAGGCCGCATGGGAACACCCGTGGTTCGGCATTTCTCCTGGTGCTCTCTGATTTCGCGAACGCAGTGCTCAACCGTCGCCGCCATCGCCTGGTGCATGCTCTCTGGATCGGAACCCTCCACGAAGTAAGGGGTCCAGCCGTATCCAGACAGCAGGCTTTCCAGCTCTTCGTGCGTAATCCGCGCCAGCACAGTGGGGTTGTTAATCTTGTATCCATTCAGGTGCAGGATGGGCAGAACCGCTCCGTCCCGAATGGGATTGAGAAACTTGTTGACGTGCCAGGAAGTGGCCAGCGGGCCTGTCTCCGATTCACCGTCGCCGACTACCGCGGCCACGATCAGTTCAGGGTTGTCGAAGGCAGCGCCGCAAGCATGAGAAAGCACGTACCCCAATTCGCCGCCTTCGTGGATCGATCCGGGAGTTTCAGGAGTGCAATGGCTGCCGATGCCGCCGGGAAACGAAAACTGCTTGAAGAACTCGCGCAGACCTTCTTCGTCTTCACTCTTTTCCGGATAGATCTCGGAGTAGGTTCCTTCGAGATATCCGGGGCCCAATACACCTGGTGCGCCATGGCCTGGCCCGGCCATGAAAATCACGTCCAAGTCGTATTTCTTGATGAGCCGGTTCAGGTGAAGATAGATAAATGCGAGGCCGGGACTCGATCCCCAGTGTCCGAGTAGCCGGTTCTTGATGTGCTCGGGCTTCAGGGGTTCCTTCAACAGGGGATTTTCCTGAAGATAAATCATGCCGAGAGCCAGATATTTGCAGGCTCGCCAGTATGCATCGATCTTCCGCAAGTCGGTTGGACTCAAGGGGGTTCCTTCAATGGTGGATCTCGCTGGTCCGTACGCACTCAGGGAAAGAGTGGATGGTTCATCGCTAACTGCGACAGGTGTCATGTTTCAAGCTCCTTACGTCCAGGTAATATGTGGTTTTAAGAAGTTTTGATGGTCCCAGTTCGATGGGCTGCATCGCCGCGCCCCGCAGGGTCAATCTCCACTTTGGAGTGCACAAGTGAGGCCACTCACACCTGGCTGAAAACAGACGTTGCCTGGAATCGCGGAGTGGCAAGGCGGATGGCAAATGATGAACCTTTGGCAAGTCTGCTCCGATTTACAACTCATAACAATCCGGTTAAGTTTGCTTACAGACCTTCGCGGCGAAAAAGATGCCGTGCAGCGGAGACCCAGCGTAAGGACTCTTTTCGACGCGCCGGGTCACTGTGGTCCCTGTAATTGGTATTCAACGAGCGGCATTTGTGCCAATTCCAAGTCGGTCAGCAGACCAAGTCGCCACTCGATTTGAAAGAACAACGCCGTTTCCTTCCCCGTTAACACCTTGCCAAAGATTGGAATGTATTTGATCCTCAATTCCATGGTGGACTGTTCTACAGCAGCCCGCCTTTTTATGTAGTCCTTCGCCTGCTCGTCCGTCATCGCGTCATATCCCTGGGCGTATTCCTCGATCAGCGCGAACTTCGTGTCGTTGATCTTGGCGAGGGCCTCGGCATAGCGGTCATAGACTGGCCAGAACTTTTCCGCCTCGACGTCAGTCAGGGTCAGGTTGGCCGCGACAATCTGCTTCTGTTGCGACTTCAAGTCTTTCGTCAACAATTGGACGTCTGGAACCGAAAGCAACCGCAGGTCATCGTTTGCGGTGGGGTTTCTGCGCACCCCGTCCCGCTTAATTGATTGCGGGCCGGGAACATCCTGAGCGAGCAGGTTGTTTCCGCCCAGCGGGAAAACTCCCACGAGCATTACAAGTATTGCGAGATTCTTCTTCATCATCCCTCTCTGTGTACCGTTATGGCGGTCGACACCTATGCCCCTGGTCGTTTCGCAACGGTGCCTTCGGTTGACGACTGACTCTTTATATGCAATTGAAGCTCCACTGGAACGCTGGAGGGTGTTTCCGAGTCGTTGTCGCTTCGTATCAGTCAGTTATGGGGAGGACGCGGGAAATTTGTAGTCGACGGAAGTTGCCGTTTGCGGCACCATTCCTGCCGATAATTTGGCATGTGGCTTTACTTCGGCCGCTCGGGCGGCCCCGCGGTGATACAGATCGAGGCCTGGACGGCAAGCCGATCACAAAAAAGCAGTTGCTCCGATCACGGCAATTCAGTCTTAGCGGCGGTTGCGGCGGCGACGTTAACATTACGTAGCCCCTGTTATCATTGAGGATTAGCAAGCAGTCCCGGGAGAGATCGGATGAAGTTTCTTGTCCTATGGCATTTCGATGTAACGAGGTTGACCCCTGACGTGGTTCGCGCGATTGCCGAGCAGCCCAAGTACGGCGAGAAACTCGAAGCCGATGGCAAGCTCGAATGCCGCTATCACGTGGTGGGAAGCCACGGCGGAGCCTGGATCTACAAGGTCACCTCCAACGAGGAACTAGATCGTCTGCTAGCCATGTCGCCGGTTTACAACTTCGCCACCTATCAGGTCTTACCCTTGGCTGAGATGACTGATCCCTACACAGTCGCGGGAAAGAGCAAACAATAAAGCAGGCGCAGAGTTGGCGATACGACTCGAGCGCAAATCGAGAGGTTTCTTCTACAAGAATGAGATTGGGCACCCTAAAATACACGTTATCTCTTATCATGCTGTTACTGGCCGCGCCGCTGGGCCGATCGTCGGAAGCTGTATTGCCCTCCCAGCCCGAGTACCGGCTTCGCTTTTATCATACCCACACCAACGAGCGACTCGATATCGTTTATCGGCGCGGCGAAGATTACTTGCCAGAAGCGCTGGCCGCGCTCGACCACTATCTCCGCGACCATCGTACGGGAGAGGTTCATCATTTTGATCCCCACCTGTTCGACCTGCTCCACGACCTGACCGCGTCCTTGAACGATTCCGGCGGTGAGATCGACGTGATCTGCGGATACCGCACGCCATGGAGCAACGAATTTCTGCGTACCCGTAGCGCCCACACGGGCGTGGCTCGCCACAGCCTTCACATGCAGGCGGAGGCCATCGACATTCGGTTACCTGGAATTTCGACCGCATCCGTGCGGGATGCGGCGCTGCGCTTGCATCGCGGGGGAGTTGGTTACTATCGCAGTTCCGACTTCGTGCATGTGGACGTGGGACGCGTGCGTCAGTGGTAGTTAAGTCTCACCAGGGATAGGGATAGCCCTTCGCCAGAACCTTCTCCAAGGCCGCGTCGTGGCCGTAGATGTCATCGTAGAAGTAAACGACTCCATCTTCCGGCACGACCACGGTTCCATAGACGATCAGGACCGGAATCGGGTGCGCGAGATTGACCTGCTGGGTCGTGCTGCCGTTCATGGCGGCGCGAATACGGTCCGGGGTCCAGCCGGGATTGTCCCGCAGGACCCAGGCAGCCAGGTCGGCGGGGTGTTCCAGCCGGATACAGCCGTGACTGAAGTCCCGCCGCGACTTTGCGAAGAATTCGGTAGATGGAGTGTCGTGCATGTACACGTTGTAGCTATTTGGGAAGACGAACTTCACCTGGCCGAGTGCGTTCTTTGCGCCCGGCTTTTGCCGGATGAAAAGCCTTCCGGACCGAAGTTGGCTGAGTTCTTCGCTCGATACCGTTCCTTCACCAACCACCCTTTGTTGGCTGTCTACAACCTCGAATCCCTTCTTCGACAAATATCCGGGGTCGCGAGCAATGTGCGGAACCAGTTCCCCTCGGATGATGGAGGGTGGCACCTCCCAGTACGGCCGGAAGACGACATACTCCATGGTGTCGCTAAACACCGGAGTCTGGTGGCCGTAAGACTTGCCAACCACGACGTTCATGGTCACAGCGACGTTGAAGTCTTTGTCATAGGCGCGTAGACGAAATTCGGGAATGTTCGCCACGACAGGCGGTTGAGAGATGGGCGGCAACCACCGCCATCGCTCCAGGGTCAATTGCATTTGCCGGACTCGGCGGCTCAGAGGAACGTTCAAGTCTGCCAGGGTTTGAGCGTCAAGACGCCCGTTCGGATCCCGGCCATGCCGTCGCTGAAAGTTCTTCACGGCGTCCACCAGCGCGCCGTCGTAAATGGATTGGTCAGCCGGAACGTTGGCGTTAGCCGGAAGGTCGCCGACCAACCGGAGCCTTTGCGTGATTTGTGGGACGCCCGCATAGCCGTCACCGGGCACAATCGTCTTCGTGATGGGCGGGAGTTGCTGTCCATCATCTCTCTTGGCAAGCTCCATGTAGGTTTGAAGAATTTGCATCGTACGGCGGTAACCGGGATATGGCGGCTCTACGTGAGCCAAGGCGCCGGAAACGTCGCTCCCGTTCGCAACGTGGTCTTTGAGAAATTCAGGCAGATCGTACTTCTTGGACTCGTCGTCGAAAGCGAAAGCAAGGTGCTTGGGATTCACCTTGCCAATGTGGAGGTCAGAGATGTACCTCATCGCGCACACTGTAACCGCGAGATCAAATTTCACGGCATCCGCTTCCATCGGCTGCGTGGTTGCGGGTTTAAGTCTTGCCAGCCGATCGTTCCACCGGGAACCGTCATAGTCGTCTGCAGAGAGTCCCTTTTGGTCAGCTTGGAGCAGCAGCGCGATCACTTGTCGCGCCTGCGGGGTTGGCTCCATGCCGTTGACCCACCACAACGAATTACCGTTGAGTTCGTAGAATTTCTTCACATGCTGGCGGTAATCGCTGAAATCAGGCCAGCGCAAGTCGGGGAAGTTGCCGCTGCTAATGGCTGTGGCCAGCCAGGCTTGGCTTTCGGGGTTCAGCTGTGGCGTCCTCGAACTGTTACCGCTGGATGTTGCAAGCTGAGTTTGAGCCAAGCTTGTTGAGTCACATCCGGATCCGCAAAATAGCACGATCAGCACCAGCGGCGCTAAGAGCAGAGCGCGCCTGCCAATTCTTAGTTGCTTCACTGAATCCCCCTGCAATCGATGCAATTCCTGTTCAGAGCACACTGACTTCGAATCTCTGGCAAGAACTAACTCCGGCGAATCGGCACCGTTACATCCTGCCGCAGTGTGAAATCGAGCAGTGTCTCGCTGGGCACCTTCACTTGGTCTCCCTTGGTTATTATCTCCGACCCGGCTCCGACCCCAGCGCCAACCCCAGCGCCGATCGCCGCTCCTCTGCCGCCACCAGCAAGGGCGCCAATGATCGATCCAACGGCCAATCCGCCAACCGTTCTCTTCGCTGTGCTCTCCCCGCGCGACTTGCCGGTCGATTCGTATTCTCCTGTCACGATCGGCACCGTCTGTCCATTCACCACGATCCCCGTCAGCTCCAGCCGTAGCTCCGACCTGCCGGTGAACGTTCCTGACTCCTTCGACTCCGCCAACCGGCCATAAACGTAGGAGCCCTTGGGAACTACAACGTTGCCGTCTACCATCAGCGGTTCTTCCAGCGAGGCTTGGAAGCGATCCCCCACGCGGTTCTGAGTGGAATCGATGCCATCGATAGTGCGCACACAAATAACGGTTCCCGCCGGGATGGTGACAGACCCTGGTGTCAAGCAACTCGGCGCGGGTCTTCAAATTCCCTTCTTCCCGACGATCCTCTTGCCTCTCCTGGTCTTCAGATTGGCAAGAGCAGCGGTCTTTTTGCCGAGATCCTTCTGATACACGACTCCATCATCCTGATTAACGATGAATGTCATCACGCCAGACGACCCGTCTCCCGCTGGATAGGCCACGCGGCGTGGGCCAATTCACCACAGCGGGCAAGCAATCGAACTGCCATCCAGAGTTTGCATTTGTCTGGGTAATCGACGCGGCGACAGTGACAAAATCCAGCAAGTGCCAACATGTCCCCACCAGACCTTCGGGCACGGAGGCGAGGGCCCGTCATAAGCCATTCTGCTTCAGCAACATCCCGTTCATACTTCGGGTCGGTGAAATGCAACGACTAGCAGACGAAAAAGCGCTGAGTGACTATTGCAGCTTCGTCCTTAGCGGCCCGCATCGCAGAACCCCAGGGGGTAGGCAATGACGCCAAAGAAGCAACGCGAAAAGGTTGTGGCTGAGATTACAACCGTCCACCTGATGATGTTCATGCAGGAACAGGGAAGATTTCTGAATCAGCAACAAGCGATGAACTTCTTGAACGAAGGGGATCGCGCCTACGTCCTGTGGAAGCAGATGATGTACGCGGGCGAGAGCTATATCAAGTCGCTGCTGGTGCAGACTTCCCAGCCCAGTGCTCAGATGTTGGAATCCAGGCCTGTGGCCTGAGCAGGACCAGGGAGTTTGGAAGGCCAGCCCGATACCTCGCCGGTTTCAACGCGACCGGTCGAGAAAGGCAGTTTGCTCGGAGCAGGAGTTACTTATGTCGCGCGACAGCAGCAAGTATCTCAAGTTTGGCAGCGTAACCGTTCTCATACTTCTAGTCATGGGATACCTGGCATACACCGGGGTTCGGGACAGCAAGAGCTACTACGTCACCATCAAGGAGCTGCGTGGCATGGGCGATTCCGCTTATTCCATGCGGTTACGCGTGGGTGGCAGCGTTCAGCCAGGCTCAATCAAGCATACGGGTAGCAAAGTCGAATTTGTGATGGTGGAGAACGATCAACTCCTGAACGTGGTGTACAACGGGACGGAAGCGCCGCCCGACAGTTTTAAGGACAAGTCTCAGGCATTGGCCGAGGGCAGCTTCGGTCACGATGGTATTTTCCACGCTAAACAACTGCAAGCGAAATGTGCCTCCAAGTATGCGCCAAAGCAACCGGATACTCCAACAAATGAGCCGGCAAAGAGCATGACGCAAGTGCGGGTCGCAGGTTCTGCGGCAACAACGAACTAGGACAAATCATGAAGATAACGAAAATTGCGATGCTGATTCTGGCGATTGCGGTAGCGCTGTACATTCTGATCCCCAGCCTATCATGGGCAGAACGCTCCAGGCCGAAATGCTCGGCTTTCAGGCCGTGCGAATAGTTCTGGGATGACTTGCGCACGGCCATGCTGGGTCATGCGATGCCCACGATCTGTTCACTGCCCATATTCCGGCAGCCCAACTGCACGCCTTTGCTCGAATAACTCCTCTCTTCAATAACTTAGGGTCGCACGGCGTGGCACGTCAGCTGCATTATCGATTGCCGAGCGAAGAGGCTTGAACCGGATCACGTAGTTTCACGTCGTATCGCTTCTGCGAATCTAGCGTTATCAGGTCCGTGACTCGTCATCTCCGCGAAACTGTGAGCTTGGTTATCGGTTCAGCTCTTGTAAGAAAAGGAAGACCAACGCCAACGACCTGATGACCGCAACGGGTGATGCTTTGAACATGCAGATGTACATTCCGAATCGATTGAAGGCGCCGCAGTCCTTTCTGCTAGTTGTGGGGCTCGCATTGGTGTTGACGGCCCCAGCGCCGGCACAAAACGTCCCGACCCCACAAGAGCGGGCCGGCAGTATTGTTGCAACGGTAACCGATCCGAACGACGACCCCGTTCCAGATGCCAACGTGGTTCTGCAAGGGCCTGCATCCAGCGACTTCTATACCGCCGTGGCAAACGAGAATGGCTTCTTTGAGTTGCGCAATGTCAGGTCAGGAATCCCTTACCGAGTCACGATCCATGCCGATGGATTTGCAGAATGGACCTCACCTTCCTTCGTGCTCGAGCCAGGCCAGTACAAGATTCTGACTGGCTGCGAACTCCGGCTTGAAAGTGTACGAACCAGCGTTAATGTAGGTTACTCGCCGGTCGAGGTTGCTACCGAACAGGTCGCGGTGGAGGAAAAGCAGCGCGTCTTGGGCATCATCCCCAATTTTTATGTTACCTATGATCGCGATCCCGCGCCGCTCACGGCAAAACTCAAATTCCAGCTTG
This sequence comes from uncultured Acidobacteriaceae bacterium, assembly GCA_963831675.1. Classification (GTDB taxonomy): domain Bacteria; phylum Acidobacteriota; class Terriglobia; order Terriglobales; family Acidobacteriaceae; genus Bog-257. The sequence goes on along the minus strand of CAWHRM010000021.1, from coordinate 148,598 downwards.
CTATGAAAGTCTCCACTGATCCGGTCACCGCCATGGGCGTAGGCTTCGTTGCCGGCATACGGCAGGCGGCAAACAGCCTAGACTTCCAGCAGGGCGCAAAGGGATATGGCCAGCGATTTGGAGTCACTGCCGCCAATGGCTTTACCGACATTATGATTGGTGGGGCAATCCTGCCATCGCTCTTGCACCAGGACCCACGTTACTTCTACCAAGGCACCGGAACAAAGACATCTCGCTTTTTGCACGCAATCTCCAACCCATTTGTCTGCCGGGGAGACAACGGGCATCTGCAGGCAAATTACTCAAGCCTGGGTGGCGACTTGGCATCGGCTGCCATTTCGAATGCCTATTATCCGCAGTCGAATCGCGGGGCAGGCCTGGTGTTGGGGAACTTTGCTATTGGCACCGCCGAACGCGTGGTCAGCAGCTTGGCCCAAGAATTCCTGTTCCGCAGGTTTACAACGAAAGCCCCAAAATAAGCCCGCGACATCAGTTCGGCACAGGTTCGCCTGCCAAATGTGCTTGCCCGTACCGGCAACTCGGTTTCTTTTGCTGTAAGGGCTCTCAAATCGGAAGCGATCCGACGCCTCGGGTGAATTCGGCGGCGCGACAAGAAGCCTGAGCTCGGAAACAAACCCTGTATCAGTCTCCTAAACGCCGCTTTGCACTGAAGGCCAGCTTTTCGGATGGCACTTCTTCATTTGTGTGCGTCCCGACCGTGCTGTCGCCGCTGCATTTGTGTGCGTCCCGACCGTGCTGTCGCCGCTGACGGTTATATCATTATTATATGTAACGGTTTGGCGGTTATCCGTCGGTCTAGGGAAAACGAGATATGGACGCCATCCACATGGAGGTTGGGACTTGTTGCTGGCGCGGACTTCTACAAGCGCACTGGAGTCCCATTCTGCTCAAGGTCAAGGCTTCTGGCGTGAGGCAAAGCGGTTCGCTATCTTGCTGGCCGAAGCGATCGTGCCCTCGGCGTTGCTGGCAGCAATGGTGGACGATTTCGCTGCCCTGTTTGCGGTCCCGGCTGTTGAGCGCACCGCCTCTTCCGTCTGTTGAAGAGAGGTCAGTAGCGTGTTCCTGGAGACCCTACGCACAATCGGATCGACCATCCAGCGCACCGCGACTGGGATGTCCCGGCTGAGGGCAATCGCCTCCAGCTCAATATAGACGCCACCGTCTCTCTCTTCGCACCTGGTAACAGTGTAGAGTCGCCAGACGTAGCCGTTGCCTAGGTTTGGTGGAAGGTCCCGCTCATCAGGTCGGCCGTAGTGCTCAATCTCCTGCACGCGCGTCGAGTGCGCGGTGCTGGACCAACGTAGTTCGTCGAGCTGGAGATAGCAGGCTTGGTATTCGGTGTCGAGTGCAGTCTCGGCTACTCTCTCCTTGTACACCACGCGCATCGAGTACTTGTCGCAGCTTCCCTCAGTGCCAAGCGGCTTGGCATCGACAACCATGGGTTTGTAAAAGTCCTTGTAATGACCGTAATTGCGAACCACAGACAAGACGTCTCCAAGCCGGGCGCCGGGGATGAAGGCTGCTCCTACCCAATCGTGGATCAAGCCCGAGGGCACCGGCTTCGGGTTTTTCTTACCAACCGGCGAGACGAGGATCTGACCCGCGCGAACGCGTTCGGCGCGGGCCGGGTCCTCGTCAACCCAGAGAAAGGAGCCCTGGGGGCGACTGCGCATCTGCGAATCTACCGTTTGGATGTACGCATCCCAGGTCTTCACGGTCTTTTCCTTCAACTCAGCCCCATCGGAGGCGGCCGGAGCGACGAGAAAACTTGCGCACATGATGCCAACTAGAAACCGATGGGGCTTGAACATACAAACCTCCTAAACTCTCACTTGCTGCCGAAGGTAAAGTTAACGCCAGTGACGTACTTGAAGTTGTTCTGGCTGGCGGAGTACCCAACGACGTGATTCGATCCAAAGTGGTTGTACAGATAATCCACCTCGACCGGCCGGATCTGGACGTTCTTAGCCACTGCCCAATCCAAACCGCCCCCCCACTCCATGGCGAACCCGTTGTTACTGCCACTGCCGTTTACCAGGTCGCCCTTTGCCTTCAAAATCGTGCCATAAGCGTTGCTGTGCGCGCCGCCGAATAGGCCTTCGGCAAACGGCTGCAGTTTGCCCGAGTGCTTCTTGATCTGCGGGCCGAACATGTAGGTGAACAGGTTTCCACTAGCCGACCCGCCGTATCCAAGGCCCCTAATCTGGTCCTTGAATCCGCTGGAAGTTCCATACCCCATAAGGTCTCCCTTAATGCCGATCCAGGAAGTCAGGTTGTAAACAACGCCACCACCGCCGCCGTTCAAGTTGAAGCTCGTGATAGGGGCGAAGTTGGGATGAAAGTTAACGAGGGAATAGCCGGCATTCACTTCAAACCTCGGATATTCCTGCGCGAACGCAACCATGGTGAACAAAAAGATGAATCCGAGTAAAAAAATCCACATGTTTTTCACTGACGAATCTCCTGTAAGCTCATCGAGTTTTGGTCCCCGCCGTTGTTGCATCTTGTGCTGAGCGACATGCCGTCCCGGGTTTTTCCGAGGATTAGAGTCGTCGCACCCACTGTTCACTTCGGCAGGAACTGCTGCAACTGCGGGTGCCGCAATGCCAGAATGCAGAACACGGCCTGCTGCTTGGCTCACATAATGCATGCCTGCTTCCCTCCGCTCTAATGGCAAGACCTTGCCACCGGCCCAGAATCGGCCGCCCGCCCCCATTAAGTTGCAAACGAGATACCGAGCAGGACGAGGCACTCTGGCTCGCAAGTGTTTGAGCGGGAAGCCGCATAGCTGGCGGAATGAAGCGCAATGACGCCGGACCGTGCCGGAATGCTGGGCGGTTGCCAACACGTTGGCACTCGCCTCTAACCTAAGACCCGACCAAGCAACTACACCTCGATAGCCGCAATACAGCACTTCGCTGAAACTCAGCTACAGCGACGGAGCCTATGGGCGCTGTCAAAAAGCATGAAGATATCGAAACTCGGGCACCACCTGGAAGGGAGTCGCGGGAACATTGCCCGCGCCTCCAACCTGGTCGATGAATGCCGGAAAGCGCTACCGAGGAATCTCGATCCCTCGCGAAGGTGAACGCTTCGGACGGGTTCGAATCCCATCAAACGCGCACCAGTTGCTTCGGCAGCCACCCCGGATCGTCCGCGAGCACAATCTTCCCCAGAGGACGAGGCGTTCCATTAAGGGGCCCGTTTCCTTTCATCGCCACAATGCCGTCCGCGATCAAAAGCGGATCGGAGTTTACTCCCACAAAACCACCGCATCCGGCCATCCGTATCTGAAGGGGCCGCTGTCACGTATAGCCGCCGCTGCGGGGCTTCCTGCCACAACTGTCTTGATACAATCGGGGCCGGGGCGAGCGGATGCATCTCCAACGCTATGGACTTGCGGTTATTTCCGTCGGTGTCGCATTGGCGGCGGCGCTGCTGCTGCAGCATTTCCATTTCCGGGACGCTGAAGTTCCGCTGCTGCTTTTTGCGATCGCAACAACTTCCTGGTATGGAGGGCCAGGACCTGCAGTGTTGGGAGTCCTCCTGTCCTTAATGGGCTTGAACTACTTCTTCGTGGCGCCGCTGTACACCATCCTGTCCGTCGAAGCCGCGGAGATCCCATATTTCATCATTTTTGCCTCATTCGGTGCACTGATCACGTGGTTCGCCACGATTCGGCGCCGCATCGAAGAAGATCTTCGCCAGACCCGGGATAAGCTCAGGATCGAAATAGAGGAGAGATCCAGCCTCCTCGACCTGACGCACGACTCAATTTTCATCCGGGACATGAATTCGATCATCACCTACTGGAATCGAGGCGCGGAAGAGTTCTACGGATGGACGCAGAAGGAGGCGATTGGCAAGCGACCCGGGGAGCTCCTGGGCACCGTTTTCCCACAGCCGTTCCCGGAAATTTGGGAGGAGTTGCTGCAGACGGATCGATGGGAGGGCGAACTCACGCACACCAAGGCGGATGGCACCCAGGTGATCGTAGCCAGCCGGTGGTCCCTGCGCCGTGATCCACAGCGCCGCCCGGTTGCGATCCTCGAAACCGGCAACGACATCACCGCTCGAAAGAGCTGGGAGGAAGAGATGCAAGCGCTCAACCAGCAACTTGCTAAACGGTCTGCGGCGCTCGAAGCCAGCAACAAGGAGCTGGAAGCCTTTGCCTATTCCATATCGCACGACCTACGCGCCCCACTACGCCACACGGCAGGTTTTGCCGAGCTTCTGAGCAAGAGCGCGGCTTCGTCTCTCAATGAAAAGAGTCAGCGTTACCTGACGATGATCCTGGAAGCGGCAAAACGGATGGGCAGCCTGATCGACGACCTGCTCGCGTTTTCCCGGATCAGCCGTGCCGAGGCACACAATTCTACCGTCAGCCTGAAGCAGCTCGTGCAAGAAGCCGTGGCCGAGGTCGGCCAGGATGCTAACGATCGCAAGATCGTCTGGAAGATAGATCCATTACCCGAGTGGTATGGAGATCGTGCCATGTTGCGGCTGGCGCTGGTCAACCTGATTTCCAACGCTGTAAAATTCACTCGCACGCGGCCCCAGGCGGACATCGAAATCGGATGCACGAACCAGAAAGAAGACCACATAGTGCTGTTCGTTCGAGACAACGGGGTCGGATTCGACATGAAATATTCCAACAAGCTGTTCGGCGTCTTCCAGCGGCTTCACCCGCAGGAGGCTTTCGAGGGTACTGGTATCGGCCTGGCCACGGTTCAACGCATCGTACACCGGCATGGCGGCCGTGTCTGGGCGGAAGGCACGGTAAATGGCGGCGCCACCTTCTACATCTCACTTGCCAAAATCACGGGAGCGAACTGACAAAATGGAAACCATCGGACGCATTTTACTTGTCGAAGACGACCAGAAAGACGTTGAGCTTACGTTGACGGCTTTGGATGAATACAATCTCGCGAACGAGGTCGTTGTCGCTGCCGACGGCGAACAGGCGCTGGATTATCTATATTGCCGGGGGAACTTCATGCGACGGGCTCGCGAGAATCCCGCGGTCCTTCTGCTCGATCTGAAACTGCCGAAGGTCGATGGACTCGAAGTGCTGAAGCAGATCAAGAAGGATGAACAACTGAAGATGATTCCGGTGGTCGTGCTCACGTCATCCCATGAAGAAAAGGACATGGTCGCCAGCTACGAACTGGGCGTTAACGCCTATGTGGTGAAGCCGGTGGATTTCCACGAATTCGTGAACGCCATCAAGGAGCTCGGGGTCTTCTGGGCGGTCATCAACGAGCCACCACCCGGGAGTGTGAAAAAGAAATAGTCAACGGTAGTCGCAAAATCCAGGTGGCCTCGATCTGCCGCTATGCGCAATCGGCGCTTAAATGGATTGAAATTAGAGGCTTTTACTATTGCGAATTCTCTATCTCGAAGACGAGCCCAGGGACGCAGAGCTTGTTCAGGCAAGCCTGGAAGCTGAAGGCATTGTCTGCGACTTGACGCGTGCAGACACTCAGGCCGGCTTCGTCGCATTCCTTCAGCAGGGTGGATTTGACCTGGTCCTGGCGGACTACACTCTTCCCCTGTTTGACGGCATTTCTGCCTTGAAAATTGCACAAGAAGTTTGTCCGGAGGTTCCCTTCATCTTCGTGTCCGGGACGCTGGTCGAAGAAATGGCGATTGAAGCCCTCAAAATGGGGGCCACAGACTATGTATTCAAGACACGTCTTTCGAGAATTGGGCCTTCAGTTCGCCGGGCATTGCGCGAAGCCGGAGAAAGAGCCGAGCGCAAGAAGGCTGAGGAGGCGTTGCGCCAGAGCGAGGCCTCCTTGCGAGAGCAGGCGAAACTACTCAGTCTGACGCACGACGCCATCTTTGTCCGCGATATGAAAGGAACGATAAAGTACTGGAACCGCGGCGCTGAAGAGCTGTATGGCTGGACGGTCGACGAAACGGTTGGCAAGGTTGCTCACGAGTTGCTTAAGACGGTCTTCCCGGTGCCCTTTGACCGAATCGAGGAAGAGTTGATGCGCACAGGCCGCTGGGAAGGCGAGCTCGTGCATACCGAGAAGTTCGGAACGCAGCTGACGGTTGCAAGCCGATGGTCTTTGGAGCGCGACGCACAGGGCATGCCCTCCGCAGTCCTCGTAACCAACACCGACATCACTGAGCGCAAGCGGGCTGAACAAGCTCGCGAAGAAATTGAGGAGCAATGGAGAGCGGCGTTCGAGAGCAATCCAACGATGTACTTCGTCGTGGATGCGAAAGGCAAGATCGTCCTTGTGAACACCTTCGGCGCGGAAAAGTTGGGCTACAGCGTGGGCGAACTGCTTGGCCAGCCTGTGTTGAATGTGTTTTATGAGCCCGATCGGGATGCGGTTCAAGAGCATGCCCAGGATTGTTTCGAGAAGCCCGGGCTGATGATGAGGTGGGAAGCCAGGAAGATCCGTAAAGATGGCACGATGCTTTGGGTGCGCGAGACCGCCAATGCCGTCTCACTGAAAAATCGGCTGGTGCTGCTGGTCGTCTGCGAGGACATTACGGAGCAGAAGCGAGCCGAAGAGGCCGCCCGCCGGAGTGAAGGTGAGCTTCGCGATCTCATCGAAAACGTTCCGGCAATGGTGTTCATTGCTTTGCCCGGGCCTTCCAACGAATTCGTAAGCCGCGGTTGGCGCGAATACACAGGCTTATCTCCGGAGGAAACGAAAGGACTTGGCTGGCAAGGCGTAGTCCACCCAGAAGACCTGCAACGACACATGGAGATGTGGCGAGTCTGCTCGGCGGGGGGTGAGCCGTTCGAAGATGAGACGCGTTTCCGCCGCGCGGCGGACGGCGAATATCGCTGGTTCTTGATTCGTGCCGTGCCATTGCGCGACAAAAGCGGAAACATCTTCAAGTGGTATGGAGTCCTGACGGACATTGAAGATCGCAAGCAGGCTGAGCAAGCGTTAAGACAGGCGGAACAGAAATTTCGGGGTTTGCTGGAAGCGGCGCCTGATGCGGTCGGGGTGGTGAACCGTGAGGGCAGAGTTGTTTTGGTCAATACGCAACTGGAGAAGCTGTTTGGCTATGACCGATCAGAGGTATTGGGGAACGAAGTCGAAATGTTGCTACCGGAGCGGTTCCGGAGCAAGCATCCGGAACACCGCACGGCTTTTGTTGCTGACCCTCGTGCGCGGCCGATGGGGTCCGGGTTGGAACTATATGGCCTGCATAAAGATGGGCGGGAGTTTCCGGTGGAGGTCAGCCTCAGCCCGCTGCAAACCCAGGAGGGCGTGCTGATTTCGGGTACCATTCGCGATATAACGGATCGAAAGCAGGCCGAGGAAAAGATTCGACAGAGCGAAGCCGAGCTTCGAGAGCTGGTGGATGTGATTCCGCAGCAAGTCTTTGTTTTCGATGCGGACTGGACTCCTGTTTTTGCCAACCGGCGAGAACTGGAATACACCGGCCTTACTCCCCAAGAGGTGCAGTCAAAAGACGCAGTTGCCAGAATCTTTAATGCGGAAGATCTGAAGAAGTTAGAGGCCGCCCGTGAGCGGGCGCGTTCCGATGGTGCCCCTATTGAGGTGGAGGGAAGAATACGGGGAAAAGACGGAGGGTATCGCTGGTTCTTGATCCGAGACAATCCGCTGCGAGATGAGCAGGGACGGATCCTGCGGTGGTACGGCACGCGCACCGATATCGAGGACCGCAAGTTGGCCGAAGAAGCTCTGCGGCGCAGTGAGGCTTATCTGTCTGAAGCGCAAAAGCTGACCCACACTGGCAGCTTTGCTAGCGATGGCAGCAGCCGCGAGATCCTCTACTGGTCTGAGGAAGATTTCCGAATCTGGGGCTTCGATCCACAGCAGGACACTCCGACCCGCGACATGGTGTTGCAACGCATCCACCCAGAGGATCGCGACAGGGTGCTCGGATACGTCGAGGAAGCTTTCCAAGAGAGAAGAGAGTACGTCGGGGAGTTCAGAATCGTGCTGCCCGACGGAACGGTGAGACACATCCATGTGGTCGGCCATCCCGTCTTCAATGCGAGCGGAGAACCTGTTGAATTCGTCGGTACGCATGTGGATGTAACCGAACGCAAGCGTGCCGAGCAAGAGCGCGAGCGATTGCGTCAGCTAGAGGCGGATCTCGCACATGTGAACCGGGTCAGCATGCTGGGCGAGCTGTCTGCCTCCCTGGCGCACGAGCTAAGGCAGCCCATCGCTGCGGCAATCAACAACGCCAATGCCTGCATGCGTTGGCTCGCGCGGGACGAACCAGATGTGCAGGAGGCGCGCACGGCAGCCACGCGGATCGTGCAGGACGGGAACCGCGCGGCAGAAGTTATCAGTCGTTTGAGGTCCCTCTACAGGCAAGGTGCTCCAGCGGAACGAGAGCTGGTTGATGTGAACGAAGTGCTGCGCGAGATGCCCGCCCTGCTGCGCAGCGAGGCCAACCGGTACCGAATTTCCATACGGACCGACCTTGCCGCAGCGCGTCCCAAAGTCAAGGCCGATCGCGTGCAACTACAGCAGGTCCTGCTAAATCTCATGCTCAACAGCATTGAGGCCATGAAGGACACTGCTGGTGAACTTAAGATTAAGTCGGAACTGGACCAGGATGGTCACTTGTTGATCTCGGTGAGCGACACCGGAGTGGGGCTGCCGGCCGAAAAGGCCGACCAGATATTCAATGCCTTCTTTACCACCAAGCCGCAGGGCTCCGGCATGGGTCTGACAATCAGTCGTTCCATCGTCGAGTCGCATGGCGGTCGTTTGTGGGCAACCTCCAACTCCAGTCGAGGCGCGACTTTCCACTTCACTTTGCCGATGGCTGACGAGGAGGTCCCACTTCGCGCCACCGGAACGTGAGACCAGAACAAGACCTCAGCGTAGGACACATTTCAGGGGGAGGCTTGCGCTTCGGTTGTTACCATCTGATGCGGTCGGCTTCCCATCTACGTTCCTTTACTGTGATTGTGAAGCTTATTTCTCCTTGGATGACGACCGGAATTCCGTTCCTGTGCCGGGCAGTTGCACGACCTCGGCTGCTGTCGGCAAAGTGAAGTGGAAAGTCGCGCCCCGCCCAGAGTTCGGTGTTGCCCACAAACGACCGCCATGCGACTCGACGATGGAACGGCTGATTGCCAGACCCATGCCGGAGCCCTGCGGCTTGGTGGTAAAGAAGGCATTGAATATCTGGTCGGCCTTCTCGGCCGGCAGCCCCACTCCGGTGTCGCTCACCGAGATTAGCACTCGGCCGTCCTGGTCCAGTTGCGTCTTGACCGTAAGTACTCCGCCGGTCTCCTTCATCGCCTCGATAGCGTTGAGCATGAGGTTCATGAGAACCTGCTGCAGTTGCACAGGGTCTACGGTGATTTTGGGGAGGTCGGCGACTGGATCCATCCGTATCGAGATTGCATACCGGGTGGCCTCGCCCCACAGCAGCATGACCATTTCGTGGACCGTCTCGTTCACCTCGACCAACTCACGTTTTGGAGAAGACTTCTTGTAAAACAACCGTAAGCGCTCGATGATGTCACCAGCACGTTTTCCGTCCTCCACAATTCTTCTTGTCGCTTCACACGCCTCTTCCAAATCAGGCTGGTCGCGTATAAGCCATCGCAAGCAGGCGTTCGCGTTGAAGACGGTAGCAGCGATAGGCTGTTTAATTTCGTGTGCCAACGATGCGGTAAGCTCGCCCATCATGCTGACGCGATTCACGTGTGCGAGGTCTGCCCGCAGGCCCTCGCGCTCCTGTTCCGCGCGCTTGCGATCTTCAATGTCGATCATGACTCCATACCATTGCAGAATACTTCCTCGCTTGTCCAGCATCGGAACGGCGCGAATCAAAAACCAGTGATATTCCCCGTCGGCGCCGCGGCCCCGCGCTTCATACTCCATCGGCTCGCCGCTAGCCACTGACCTCCGCCATTTCTCCAGAACCCGCTTCAGGTCATCCGGATGAATTACAGCCTGCCAGCCCAAGCCTGCCGCATGCTCTACGGTTAAACCCGTATACTCCACCCAGCGCCGGTTGACGAACGTGCGCGAGCCGTCGGGCAGGGCCGTGAAGGCCATGGCTGGAATGGTCTCGATGGCTTCGCGAAACTTGTGTTGTTGCTGCTGCACTTGCCGAATGCGGAGGCGATAAGCCGCCCAAAGTAGCGCGAGGAAGACAGCCGCGCACAGCGCGCGGAACCAGTTCGTCTGGTAGTACGCTGGGGCGATCGAGAAATCGAGTGTCGCGCCTTCCTCGTTCCAGACGCCGCTGTTATTGGAGGCGGTGACGCGGAAGCGGTAATTTCCCGGCGGCAGATTCGAGTATTCCACCCGGCGCTGGTTGGCCACTTCTCTCCAGTCATCGTCTTGACCCTCAAGTTTGAATCGGAAATGCATCTTCTCCGGCGCAACCAGGCTCAGCGCCGTGTAATCAATGGCGAGATTGCGTACCCTCGGAGGCAGGCGCAGGCCCTGTGAGGCATCATACCTCTGGCCATCCACGGTGATTTGTTGGACGTTGACAGGAGGTGGCAGCGGGTTGAACGGAAGGTGCCGCGGGTCGATGAAGCTAACCCCGTCCGGGGGTGAGAACCATATTTTCCCATCTGGCGACTTGGCCACCAATCGGCTGTGGCCGCCAGCAAGGGCACGACTCCTCACGCCGTCGGAGCTGTCGAAAACCGTGAGCTGGACGCTCCGCTTCGAATCACTCACCCACGCGTCCAACTCGGAACGCTTAATCCGCACCAGGCCGCAGGCCATGTACAACCAGAACGAATGATCATTGTCTTCGATCACCGAATTAACGGCGTTGCAGGGCAGGCCATTCCTACTGGTAAGAGTCCTGACCGCGCTATCTTTCACCCTGCTCAAACCGGCCCCGGTCGCTGCCCACACGGCACCCTCCGAACCAAGTTGAAGGTCGTTCACGGAGCCATTGCCCAGTCCATCAGCGACATTGTAGGAAGAGCGGAGCTGGCCGTCCTTGACGTAAGCTATTCCACCGCCCAAAAATCCGAGCCACAAGCCGCCCTGTAAGCGATCAGGCAGCAAAGCTACCGCCCCGGACGTGTCTCCGAATCGCGTCCAAGGAATGCGCTGAACCCCACCTTCTGGCGTCCAATAGAAAAGGCCGTGGTCGCGGTTACTGATCCAAACCTTCCCCTGTTCCTCTCCGGCAATTGAGAGTATATTTCCGCCCGCGACGCCAGGAACCTGCACAAACCGGCCGCGGTCGAAGTAGAACGCACCCTCGTTACCTCCAGCCCACAGTCGTCCCCGATCATCCTGCCCCAGCGAGGAAACCGAGCCTCGAAGTACACTGTTCGCGACCTCTGTCACCCTCGCGTTGATAACGAGCGCTTGCTCATCGGATCGCTTGTTTTGACCCGGCACACTTCGCCTGCCGTAAACGGTGACATGCCCGCCTTGCCAGCGATTCAACCCGTCCGCCGTGATCGTCCAAATACTTCCATCCGGCGTCGCTTCCACCAGGTAAGCTGCGGAACTTGAAAGCCCCTGGTTTTCCGAAATTGTCGGCGCCGCGAATTCACGAAACCGATCGAGGCCGTTTTCCGTGCAGAGCCAAACATCGCCTTCGCGATCTTCAAAAATATCCCTAATGAAATTGCCGGACAGACCGTCGGTCACTGAGAATCTATCGACCCTGCCCTGGTGCAGGTGCAACAAACCTTCCGCCGTGCCGATCCACAAACTGCCATCTCTGCTCCGGAACAGACAAGTGGGTCTGAAATGCCCCGCGATCCCAGGCAGGGCATAGTCTTGAATTTTCCCGCCTACCAACTGTTTCAGCCCTTCGATCGAACCATTAACCGGCCCCGCAACCGGACCGGAAATACCGGTTGCCATTAAGAGGGCCCCGTTACCGCCTTCGATTAGCGCCCTGGCTTCAACTCGGTCGTCGGGCCAGCGGTAGCGCTCTGGAGGACCAGGCTCCCATCGCCAAAGCCCCGTTTGAGCCGACGCCCACAGATTGCCTTCCTGGTCCTGGTATAAAGCACGTACGGACCAGCCGAAACTCCCGGATCCATAGCACTGCGTCTTGGCGATTCGGACGGCACAGAGCCTGCCGGGGTCCCTGACCCCAAACCAAAGTGTTCCTTCAGCATCTTGCAGCAGTGAATCAACAACGGACCCGGCAACTTCCGGATATTCGGTAAGCTTGCCGCCCTTCCAACTGGCAAGCCCCTTCTCTGTGCCTATCCAAAGAGTGCCGTCGCGCGCAACCAAAAGGGCATTGATCCAATTGCTGGGGAGTTGCGCACCGTCTGGCGGCTGCCACGAAATGGCTTGGACACCGTCGAAGCGGACCAATCCGAATTCCGTGCCCAGCCACAGATAACCATCAGGCGTCTGCGCCACCGCAAAGATGGTGCCCTTGGTGAAGCCCTCGCGAATCTTCCACGCAGTGTGCGCGTATTGACTGACGTCCAGCGACGGATCTAACGCAAAAGCGCCCGCGCTGAGTACCAGCAGCAGGGCCAGCCAGACGACGGTATTCGCTCGCGGTTTCCCCATATCTGGAAGACATTTTAGTCCAGCCGCATCCCGTGCGGCTCTTGTCTTCAAGAATTGACAACGGCCATCTCTCTGGGGGGGTGTCACACGTTCCAACCGCAAAAAGATCCGTTACCGGCACATTCTTGTACCTCAGTTCGGAGACCGCACGAGAGCAATCGCGGGCGCCTGGTAACACTTGACTGCATTTGCTTAGCAGTCCTAATCTTCGCCTACCTAGGCTGTGGGGCGACAAAATGCATCAAAATCCGAACTCGAGGTTGGGGTTGTCGCAGCGAATAAACTGCTGCAATCATCTCTTCGATTTGAGGATTGACTCCTGTCGCTTTGCGGGGAAGCGCCGCAGCACACTAATTCAGGATGACGGGCTGAGCAATGAACGGGCCGCAGTTTATCCGCCACTACGGGCCCTGGATTGCAGGCGCCAATCGTGTCTGTCGGCAGCGCCAACTGTTGGGAAAGTGCCGCCGAATCCATTGTTGCGTACCCGCTGAATAAGGTAGGGCCTGTCAGCAGCGCGATGAGAGCGTTTGCTGTCAAGCTTGTGTGCCTGATGGCCATAAGCACGTCCCTTGAGCAGCTCCTTGAGCATGAACAGGCCGAAGCCCTTGGCTCCCTCATACGTGATCGTTGGTGGCATCGAGGGTTCCTGACCCGCCACTGGAAACCTCGACCAACGCCGGCCGTTAAAACTGAGAACTCGCGCAATCATTTGTTCGAAAGCCCTCTCCTTAAGAACCGTTCCGAACATATCAAGGCAAACCCGCCGGCCAAATCAGTGCGAGCGGCCGGAATAATGGAATTCCCCGGCATCCCCATATTGGTGATGATTAGGTCAATCTCCTGACGCTGGAGACGCTCCAGAGCTTGCGATGCGGTGGCTTCGCCGACTTGGTACGCAGAGTCGAGGAATGCCGAGATCTTGGCAGGAGGTAGGAATATTGACACCGAAGCGTTTACATCGCGGACACCATGCCGTCGTTACCCGACTGGAAATCCGTTACTTCGCACCGTTTGCTGACGGTGCAGCCGCTGATTGTGATTGGCCCGCGACGTGCTTTCTGTTGCAACGGAAGAGACAAGAAACCTATGACTACAACGATTCAACCGAGAGCGAAGCGGTTGGCAGCACAAAAACACTGGTCGACAGCAAAATCAAACGGTAATTCATCGCCGTCCACAGTCACGATAGGCAGCTATTTGGCAACCAGGCTTGAGCAGATCGGGCTTAAGCATCATTTTGCGGTAGCCGGGGATTACAACCTTGTTCTTTTAGATCAGCTTCTCCTGAACGAGAAGGTCAAGCAGGTCTACTGTTGCAACGAACTCAATTGTGGATTTGCTGCCGAAGGTTACGCGCGCGCGCACGGTGCTGCAGCCTGTGTAGTCACTTACACCGTGGGGGCCTTGTCGGCATTCAACGCTCTTGCCTCGGCCTATGCTGAGAGCCTTCCTGTGATACTCATCTCCGGCAGTCCAAACACAAACGATCTCGGTGCTTATCATCTGTTACACCACACGTTGGGGACGCTGAACTTCCGCTATCAATTGGAGATGGCGCGCCACATTACGTGTGAGGCGGTCGCGATCACTCACCCCGAAGAAGCGCCCTGGCTGATTGATAAAGCTATTCGTGCTGCCTTCCGAAACAGAAAGCCTGTCTATATCGAAATACCTTGTAACTTATCTGGGGCTCTTTGCTCGGCGCCCGGGCCGCGCGCCTCGCTTTTGGACGTACCTGAAAGTGATCCAGTTTCATTGGGCGCAGCAGTGGATGCTGCAAGCGCCTTTCTTCGAAAGGCGGTCAGGCCGATTCTTCTCGCGGGACCCAGGCTCAGACCATACGGCGGAGTGAGAGCCTTTCACGACCTCGCTGAGGCAGTCGGCTGCGGTGTCGCCGTCATGCCCAGCGCGAAGGGTTTCTTCCCGGAAGAGCACGCGCAGTACATCGGCGTTTATCTCGGTTCAGTCGGCAGTCCAGGTTGCAGCGAGCTGGTTGAATCGGCTGACGCAGTACTAGCCGCCGGACCCATCTTCAATGACTACACGACAGTCGGATGGTCCTCACAACCAGCAGTGAGCAAGACGATCCACGTAGATCCGGATCGTGTTCACGTCGCTGGAGTCACTTATAACGACGTATTCCTGAACGATTTTCTGGCGGCACTCGCGGAGGCAGCGAAAAAGAACCCTAAGAACGCAACAACGTTGATTGAGTTCCGGCGTACCCGGGTTGAATCTGCCGAACCACCAATAGCCGACCCGGACGCTCCGCTGACGCGGGCTGAAATGTGCCGTCAGATTCAAGACGTTATCGATCCAAATACAACGTTGATCGTCGAGACCGGCGACTCCTGGTTCAACGGCTTCAACATGGCGCTCCCGGACGGTGCAAAGTTCGAGATCGAAATGCAATACGGTCACATCGGCTGGTCCGTGCCGGCGACGTTTGGATACGCAGTAGCTGCTCCTGATCGGCGGATCGTCCTCATGGTGGGTGACGGCTCGTTCCAGCTGACCGCGCAGGAGGTCTGCCAGATGGTCCGACTCAAACTGCCGGTAATTATTTTTCTCATTAACAATCGCGGCTACACGATCGAGGTGGAGATTCACGATGGCCCCTACAACAACATAAAGAACTGGGACTATGCCGGGATCGTGACCGTATTCAATTCCACTGATGGTGATGGACGAGGGTTCCGCGCTACCACAGGAAACGAACTGGCCGCAGCCATTCGAGATGCGCTCGCTCATGGAACCGGACCGACGCTGATCGAATGCACGATCGACCGCGACGATTGTACGAAACAACTGATGGAGTGGGGATCCCGGGTTGCTGCAGCCAACGGACGAGTTCCCCAGCGTGCTTAATTGCCGTACTGCCATGGACTGGTTCAGGAGCTTCGGCGAGACGAAGCATCTTAGAGGCCGCGACAACATGAACGTATTTCGTAACGACGCAGAGACTGGAAACCGCAAAGGTCCGCGGCTTGCAAGGACCTCCCGACCACGAGGACTCGACGTATATGATCTGGCCGCTGCTGGTCTATTTCGTCTTCGTTATTGTTCTGGTCGCAGCCGTCCTCGCCGTCTCTTACGTCTTAGGGCAAAGGCACTCCGAACCTGCCACCGGCGAGCCGTACGAAGGCGGCATCGTTTCAGAAGGATCCGCGCACGTTCGCTTTTCGATGCGCTACTACATGGTGGCGATGTTCTTCGTTGTTTTCGACCTGGAAGCGGTCTTCGTATACGCCTGGGCCGGAGCGGTCCGCGAAGTTGGCTGGGCCGGGTATTGGGGAGTTGTACTGTTCGTCGCAACGCTGGCCGCGGCGCTGCTGTATGTCTGGAGAGTCGGGGCGTTGGACTGGTCGAGGAAATCGCAGCGCGTCGAGGTGAGAACCGCATGCAGTGGACACTAACCAAGCCGGACATAACGGGACTAACCGCAGATTCAGGACTCCGGAACCGCTGGAACAGACCGTGCGGCGGAGCGTCGTTCTGTCCCGCCTCGAGGATCTGGTGCAGTGGGGCCGCAAGAACTCGGTATGGCCCTTCAACTTCGGACTCTCCTGCTGCTACGTGGAGATGGCAACCAGCATCACCAGCAAGTTTGACGTCTCGCGCTTCGGCGCCGAAGTCATTCGCGGCACGCCTCGCGAAGCAGATCTGATGGTCGTCGCCGGGACGGTCTTCCTCAAGATGGCGCCCATCGTTCAGCGGCTCTATGAACAGATGATGGAGCCGCGCTGGGTGATCTCGATGGGGTCGTGCGCGAATTCCGGTGGCATGTACGACATCTACAGCGTCGTGCAGGGCGTCGACAAGTTCCTGCCCGTCGATGTCTATGTGCCGGGCTGCCCGCCCCGGCCGGAAGCGTTTCTGGAAGGACTGCTGTTGTTGCGGCAGGCTGTGGGAACAGAGCGGCGCCCGCTGAGTTGGGTGGTCGGTCCTCAGGAAACCACTCGCGCGCCTATGCCCTCGATGCGAGACCTGATGCAGCCTTCGCGGAAGAAGATGACCGTGTTGCGGGAGCCCGACGAAGTATGATCGCCGTTCCGACCATCGCAGAGGAAATTCAACGACCGGTTTGGCCCGGCTGCGATGGCTCAGGAGACGCACGACCACATACCCACCTTTTGGGTCGCGAAGGACCGCATGCCTGCGCTTCTGCGCTTTCTCAAGGAAGAGGTCGAGCAGCCCTACAAGATGCTCTACGACCTCTCCGCGATCGACGAGCGCATGAGGACGCATCGCGATGGACAGCCTGCGAGCGATTTCACCGTCGTCTATCACCTCCTCTCATTCGCAGAGGAACGAATACCTGCGCATCAAGGTAGCGCTGGCCGAAGGCCGGCTCTCGCTGCCTACCATCACTCACATCTGGCCGGCGGCCAATTGGTACGAGCGCGAAGTGTGGGACATGTTCGGGATCGCGTTCGACGGACACCCGCACCTGGAACGGATCCTCATGCCCAAGAGCTGGACGGGGCACCCGCTGCGCAAAGAGCACCCGGCTCGCGCGACGGAGATGGGTCCGTATCAGCTTGTCGCTCGAAAAGGAGAACGCCGAGCAGGAGGCGCTTCGGTTCCGCCCGGAGGAGTGGGGTATGCAACGGGAGCGCGACGGCTCGGATTTCCTTTTTCTCAACATCGGCCCGCAGCACCCCGGTACGCACGGCGTGTTGCGCATCGCCCTGCAGCTTGACGGCGAGGAGATCGTCGATGCGATTCCCCAGATCGGGTTCCACCATCGCGGCGCCGAGAAGATGGGTGAGCGGCAGTCCTGGCACAGCTACATCCCGTACACCGACCGGATCGACTACCTGGGCGGGGTGATGAACAATCTGGCCTATCTCACGGCCGTTGAGAAGCTGGCCGGAATCAAGGTGCCGCCGCGCGCGCAAGTCATCCGCGTGATGCTTGTCGGAGCTGTTTCGCATCATCAGCCACCTGGTCTGGTACGGGACCTTCGCGCAGGACCTGGGACAGATGTCGCCGGTGTTCTTCACGTTCAACGATCGCGAGCGCGCTTTCGGCATTGTTGAGGCGATCACCGGCGCGCGCATGCACCCGGCGTGGTTTCGCATCGGCGGAGTGGCCGCGGACCTGCCCAAGGGCTGGCAGAATCTGTTTCTCGACTTCATCCGCTACCTTCCGCCGCGCCTGATCGAGTATGACCGCACGATTATGCGCAACGCGATCTTCAAAGCGCGCACTCAGGGTGTCGGCGCATTCACCGTGGACGAGGCAATCGAGTGGGGCGTGACCGGCGCGAATCTGCGCGCGTGCGGGTTGGAATGGGATTTCCGCAAGAAGCAGCCCTACTGCGGTTACGAGCAGTTTACGTTCGATATCCCCACAGCCAGCGACGGGGATTGCTATGCGCGTGCGGCGGTGCGCATCGAAGAGATGCGGCAAAGCCTGCGGATCATCGAGCAATGCGTCAAGAACATGCCAGACGGTCCGTACAAATCGGATCACCACCTGGCCACCCCGCCAGTGAAGGAGCGCACGATGCACGACATCGAGACGCTGATCACGCACTTCCTGGGCGTGAGTTGGGGACCGGTGATCCCGCCCGGCGAAGCGCTCGGCGCCATTGAGGCAGCGAAGGGGAACAACGGTTATTACCTGGTGAGCGACGGAAGCACGGTTTCGTACCGCACGCGAATCCGCACACCATCGTTTGCACACATTCAGACCCTGCCGCTCCTGTCGCGAGGGCTGACGATTTCGGATTTGGTCGTGATTTTGGGCAGCCTTGATTTTGTACTGGCAGATGTCGACCGGTGAGGACGTAAGCGATGTTGACGACTGAAGAAATCCACGAGATTGAGAGCGAGGCGGCTAACTATCCGAAACGCGAAGCCGTTTCCATAGACGCGCTGAAGATCGTGCAGAAGCACCGCGGCTGGGTCTCCGACGAGAGCCTTCGCGACATCGCAGAACATATCGGGATGTCGCCGACGGACCTGGACAGCATTGCCACCTTTTACAACCTGATCTATCGCAGGCCCGTCGGGCGCCACGTTGTCTCGGTGTGCGACAGCGTGAGTTGTTGGATCATGGGCTGCGAACAAGTACAGGAACATCTTCAGCAGCGCCTGGGCGTCCGGCTGGGCGAAACAACTACCGACAATCGTTTCACGCTGCTGCCCACCGTCTGCCTTGGATGCTGCGATCATGCCCCGGCACTGATGGTGGACGGCCATCTGCACACCGATCTGGATCCGCTGAAGATCGACAAAGAGCTCGAGAATTACAAATGACAAGCGCCACCGAAAAACCGCTGACCGGAAGTATGCGCCCAGATGGATCTGTTCTGGATTTGCCGGCCTACGAACAGGCCGGTGGATACCAGGCGATCCGAAAGGTGTTGAAGGGCGGCATGACCCCGCAAACGGTCACCGCCGAAGTGAAGAATGCGGATCTGCGCGGCCGGGGCGGAGCAGGATTTTCAACCGGATTGAAATGGTCCTTCGTCCCGTTGGGCAAGGATGTGCCCAATCCCACTTACCTGATTGTCAACGCCGACGAGATGGAGCCGGGGACGTTCAAAGACAGGTTCCTGCTGGAGCGGAATCCACATCAGCTCATTGAAGGCGCAATCCTGGCAGGCTTCGCGATCGAGGCTGACATCGCATACATCTTTCTGCGCGGAGAGTACACGCTGGCGGCAGAGCGGCTTTCACGCGCCATTGCGGAAGCCTACGAACGTCGTTATCTGGGGAAAGACATCCTCGGCTCCGGCTACAGCCTGGAGCTGCATCTTCATCTCAGCGGCGGGCGCTACATATGCGGAGATGAGACCGGATTGCTGAATGCGCTCGAAGGTAAGCGAGCGAATCCGCGGGCGAAGCCGCCTTTCCCCGTCGTCGTGGGCCTGTTCGGCAAACCAACCGTCGTGAACAACGTAGAGACCATTAGTTGCGTGCCCCACATCATCAACAACGGCGCGGAGTGGTTCCGGGGCCTGAGCCGGACGAAACATGGCGGCACGAAGCTATACGGCGTCAGCGGAAAAGTGGAGCGGCCCGGACTTTGGGAACTGCCCATGGGGACTACAGCCCGCGAAATTCTCGAAGACTACGCCGGCGGCATGCGTGACGGGCTGAGGTTTCGCGGACTGCTGCCGGGCGGCAGCTCTACACCGTTCATCGTCGAAGAGCACCTCGACACACCCATGGACTTCACCGAGATGCCCAAGGTCGGCAGCCGCTTGGGGACGGGCACGATGATTGTGCTCGATGACCATACCTGTCCAGTGGGTATGGCATGGAACATGACCAAGTTTTTCGCGCGTGAATCCTGCGGATTCTGCACGCCCTGCTGGAGCGGGCTGGGTTGGGCGGAACGGATTCTGCGGTCGATCGAAGATGGTCAGGGAAAACCGGGCGATCTCGACAAGCTTGCCTCGCAAACCAACATGTGGGGTCCCGGAAAAACTTTCTGCGCGCTCGCGCCTGGGGCTGCCGATCCGCTGCAAACCGCGATGAAATACTTCCGCCCCGATTTTGAGCGCCACATCGCTGAGCGCCACTGCCCCTGGAGATAGGTATGGCTACCGTCTACGTTGACAACAAACCGTACCAGATGAACCCCGAGGAGAACTTACTCCACGGCTGTGTGTCGCAAGGCTTGAACGTGCCGTACTTCTGCTGGCATCCGGCTTTGGGTTCGGTGGGCGCTTGCCGCCAGTGCGCGGTAAAGGTCTTTAAGGACGAGCACGATGCGGAAGGCAAGATCGTGATGTCCTGCATGACGCCCGCAGCCGAGGGCACACGCATCTCCATCGCGGATGCTGAGGCCGCCGCCTTCCGCACGGGCGTCGTTGAAGGACTCATGCTGAATCACCCGCATGATTGCCCAGTGTGCGACGAAGGCGGCGAGTGTCATCTGCAGGACATGACCGTGATGACCGGTCACGACTACCGGCGCTACGAATTCGACAAGCGCACATTTCGCAACCAGGATCTGGGCCCACTGGTAAATCACGAAGCGAACCGATGCATCCAGTGTTACCGCTGCGTGCGCTATTACCGCGACTACGCGGGCGGCAAAGACCTGAACGCATTCGCTTCGCGCAACACGGTATTTTTTGGCCGGAACGAAGACGGTGTCCTGGAGAATGAGTTCAGCGGGAACCTCGTCGAAATTTGTCCCACCGGTGTTTTCACAGATAAGACTCTGAAGCACCATTACGCCCGCAAGTGGGATCAGCAGTTCGCTCCGTCGGTCTGCGTCCACTGTGGGTTGGGCTGCAACATCGATGCCGGTGAGCGCTATGGCGCTCTACGGCGCATCGTCAATCGCTATAACCACGAAGTGAACGGCTACTTTCTGTGTGACCGGGGGCGGTTTGGCTATGAGTTCGTGAACAGCGAACGCCGGCTTCGGCAACCTCTTCTCAACGGCAAAACCGTGTCAAGTGCGGAGGCTCGGCGTCATCTGGATGAACGGGCCGCCAGCGGCAGAGTGATCGGCATCGGCTCGCCACGCGCGTCGCTTGAAGCGAATTTTGCTCTGCGAACGCTGGTGGGGCCAGAGCGCTTCTATTCGGGAATGGTCGATGCTGAGGCGACGCTGGCTCGCTGCATGATCGAGATTCTGCGGCGTGGTCCCATGCGGACGCCCACATTGCGCGAGATCGAGGAGTGTGACGCGGTATTCATTCTGGGTGAAGATCTCACCAGTGTCGCCCCCAGAATGGCGCTGTCTCTCCGGCAGTCGGTGCGCCAGCAACCGATGGGGATTGCCAGGCGGGCGAACATCCCGTTGTGGATGGATCATGGGGTTCGGGATGCACTGCAGGACTCGAAAGGCCCGCTGTACATTGCGACCCCGTATGCCACTCGTCTCGACGAGGTTGCTACAGCTACCTTTCACGGCGCGCCCGATGATTTGGCCCGGCTGGGCTTCGCCGTTGCCCACGCTCTCGATCCGCAGGCGCCCTCGGCTCAGGATTTTCCGCTGGCCGCTGAAATTGCGAACGCGCTGAAAACCGCGGAGAGGCCCCTCGTGATTTCCGGGTTGAGCTGTTGCAGTCAGGCAGTCATGGAAGCGGCCGCCAATGTGGCGATGGCAGCCCACTCGCCACTCAGCTTTACAGCCCCCGAATGCAACACCGTGGGTGCAGCCCTGATAGGTGGATCGCCGCTCACGGCGGCGTTTGAAGCCGTCACCAATGAACGCGTGGACACGGTGATTATCTTAGAGAATGATCTCTATCGACGTAGGCCCACCGCCGAAGTGGATGCTTTCCTCCGCGCTGCCAAACACGTAATCGTCCTCGATCACTTGGCCAACCCGACTACAGAAAAAGCGGAGTTGGAACTGCCGGCCGGGACCTTCGCCGAATCCGATGGCACATTCATCAGCAGCGAAGGACGTGCCCAGAGATTCTTCCAGGTTTTTGCACCGCAGAACGAAGTTCTCGCAAGCTGGCGCTGGTTGAAGCCGGATGGCTGGCAGAACCTGGACGATGTACTTGCGGCTCTGTCGAAGGCATTGCCCGCCCTCGCACCGGCGTCCTATGCCGCGCCCTCAGCCGCGTTTCGAATTGCAGGAGCCAAAATCCCACGCTCGCCGCACCGCGAGAGCGGCCGGACCGCTGCACTGGTCAACATCAATATCTCCGAGCCGAAGACACCCGAGGATCCTGATTCGCCGCTGTCTTTTTCGATGGAAGGAACACCGGACAAACCTCCAGCGCCTCTTATCCCGTTCTTCTGGTCGCCCGGCTGGAATTCCATTCAGGCGGTTAATACATACCAAAAGGAACCAGGCGGACCTTTGCGTGGCGGCGATGCAGGTGTTCGCCTGTTCGAGCCTGCCGCACCGAATGGCCAGTCCTGGTTCAGCGCTATCCCGCCCGCGTTCGAGCCTCGCGAAGGTGAGTGGCTGCTGCTGCCTATGTATTACTTCATCGGCTCCGAGGAATTAAGTCAGGCGGCGCGAGGACTTGCAGAGTTGGCGACGAAACCGCATGTTGCCGTCAACTGCGCTGATCTGGCGGAGGGCGCGGCGGTCGAGCTGAATTGTGCGAGTGGTACCTTCCGCCTTCCGGTACGTCTGCGATCTGATCTTCCGCAGGGCGTTGCGTGCCTGTCTGCCGGAATCGCACCGCTGAGCGGAGTCACCATGCCCGCGTGGGTCAAGATCGAGAGGGCGAAATGACAAGTCCGTATCCGCTTCTTTCGATCCTCGGAATCGTGATCGTGGCTCTGACCATCGCGGCTTCTCTCATATATGTAGAGCGCCGGTTGCTCGCCCTCTGGCAGGACCGCTACGGTCCGAACCGAACCGGGCCTTTCGGGCTCCTGCAGGTCGTCGCAGACGCCATCAAGATCTTCATGAAGGAGGACTGGGTACCTCCGTTTGCGGACAAACCTGTTTTCATCCTGGCCCCGGCTGTCATCTTCGTGACCGTGCTCATGTCTTTCGCGGTGATTCCGGTGGCGCCGGGCATCATCGTTGCCGACCTGAACGTTGGCCTGCTGTTCTTTCTCGCCATGTCGTCGCTGGGAGTTTACAGCGTCGTGCTCGCCGGATGGTCCTCCGACAACAAGTACGCGCTGCTTGGCGGGATGCGGGCCGCGGCCCAGATGCTGAGCTATGAGGTCTTCATGGGCCTTTCGCTCATGGGGGTTGTGATCCTGGCCGGGTCATTCAGCCTGCCGGCCATTGTCGAAGCGCAGAGGAATATCTGGTTCGTGATCCCGCAATTTCCGGGCTTCGTTCTGTTTCTGATCGCCGGTTTCGCCGAAACGCGCCGCATTCCCTTCGATCTGTCGGAAGCCGAAAGCGAACTCGTGGCAGGCTATCACTCCGAGTACTCGGGCATGAAGTTCGGCATGTTTTTCGTCGGAGAGTACATGGGAGTCACCCTGATCTCGGCGATGATCTCGGTTCTCTTTTTCGGGGGCTGGCTGGGCCCGGTTCTGCCCGGACTGGTCTGGTTTCTGATCAAGACCTTCTTCTTCATTTCATTCTTTGTTCTGGTGCGGGCGGCTTTGCCTCGCCCGCGATTCGATCAGCTCATGTCCTGGGGCTGGAAAGTAATGTTGCCCCTGGCCCTGGCTAAACGTGCTGCTGGCCGGCGCGGCGGTCCTATTGACGGAGTTAGTCCATGTTCAGCATCCTTCGAACCATCTGGTACGTGTTCCTCCACGCCTTCCAAAAGAGGGTTACGGTGCAATATCCGGAGGAGAAGCCGTATCTCGCGCCACGCTACCGCGGCAGGATCATTCTTTCGCGCGATCCGGATGGCGGCGAGCGCTGTGTGGCATGCAACCTGTGCGCGGTTGCCTGTCCGGTCGATTGCATCGCGCTGCAGGCGACCGAGGACGAAAACGGGCGGCGGTATCCCGAGTTCTTCCGTATCAACTTCTCGCGCTGCATCTTCTGCGGCTATTGCGAGGAAGCCTGCCCGACCTACGCCATCCAGTTGACACCGGACTTCGAGATGGGCGAGTTTCACCGGCAGAACCTGGTTTACGAAAAGCACGACCTGCTGATCGATGGGCCCGGCAAGTATCCGGGCTATAACTTCTGGCGCGTCGCCGGAGTCCAGATCGGTGGAAAGGACAAGGGCGAGGCGGCACATGAATCACCGCCCGTCGATGTGCATTCACTGTTGCCGTGAGGTCAATATGGAACCGACTTTTTACATCGCGGGTGCGGTCGCCGTCATTTCGACGATCCTGATGCTGACGCGCTTGAACCTGGTTCACGCGCTTCTCTATCTGATCGTGTCGCTGCTTGCCGTGGCGGTAGTCTTCTTCGTGCTTGGGGCGCCTTTTGTCGCGGCGCTGGAAGCCATAGTGTACGCCGGCGCCATCATGGTGCTCTTCCTTTTCGTGGTGATGATGCTCAACGTCGGAAGGCACGCCGCGGAAACGGAGCGACAGTGGCTGACACCGGGGATCTGGACCGGCCCCGTGATTCTGGCCGGCATCCTCATTGCTGGAAGTCGCCTATTTGGCGCGAGGGGCATCGGCGGGTCTGGGAACGGGCGTCAACTGGACCGAAGGAAGTCGGGATCGCCTTGTTTGGTCCGTACATGATCGGTGTGGAACTGGCCTCCATGCTCTTGCTGGCGGGGCTGGTGGGTGCCTATCACCTGGGCTTCCGCAAAACCGAAAAACCGGAGATTCAACATGACACAGGTACCGATGAGGGACGGGCTGATACTGGCGGGGATCTTGTTCTCGCTGGGGCTGACCGGTCTGCTCGTA
Organism: uncultured Acidobacteriaceae bacterium; assembly: GCA_963831675.1. Taxonomy (GTDB): domain Bacteria; phylum Acidobacteriota; class Terriglobia; order Terriglobales; family Acidobacteriaceae; genus Bog-257. The sequence goes on along the minus strand of CAWHRM010000021.1, from coordinate 123,850 downwards.
CGACGTAATTTGATTTTCGTTCTGATGTCGCTGGAGGTCATGCTCAATGCGGCGGGGCTGGCATTCGTGGTTGCCGGGTCCCGATGGCATCAGGCGGACGGTCAGGTAATGTTTGTGTTCATTCTGGCCATGGCAGCCGCGGAAGTAGCCGTAGGACTGGCGCTGGTCCTGCAGATCTATCACCGGTTCAAGTCCCTTGATGTGGACGCAATCAGTGAAATGAGAGGATGACGTGATCAGCTGGTTGTGGCTCATTCCGGCGTTGCCTTTCTTCAGCGCGACCTTGCTCATCCTGTTCGGCTCAAGATTGTCGCGGAGAGCCGTTGCTGCATTGGGCGTGGGGTCCATCGGACTCTCAGCGCTGGTTACAGCTCTGATAGCGGCCAGTTTCGTAACCACCCCTCCGGCGGGCCACGCTTACACACAGGTTCTCTGGACCTGGATCAGTGTCGCGGGCTTCCAGCCGCAGATCGGACTCTATCTCGATGCGCTCTCGCTGGTGATGGTTCTGGTGGTTACCTTTGTCGGCTTCCTGATCCATATTTATTCGGCCGAGTTCATGATCGAAGACGAGGGCTACAGCCGCTACTTCGCCTACATGAACCTGTTCGTCGCCTCGATGCTCACGCTGCTGCTCGGAAACAACCTTCTCCTCCTCTTGCTCGGATGGGAAGGTGTGGGCTTGTGCAGCTATCTGCTGATCGGCTTCTGGTACCGCGATCCGGCAAACGGGCGAGCCGCCCGCAAGGCGTTCATCGTAACGCGCGTAGGCGATTGCGCCATGATGGTGGCATTGTTCCTGCTGTTCACGCAGCTGGGCACGCTGCAGATTCAGGACCTGATGCAGCGCGCTTCCGTGCAGTGGCCATCGGGATCCACCTTGGCGCTTGCGGCAGCGCTTTTGCTGTTGGGTGGTGCCGTCGGCAAATCGGCGCAGATTCCGTTGCAGGTCTGGTTGCCCGATGCCATGGCCGGCCCGACGCCAACCAGCGCACTGATCCACGCGGCGACGATGGTGACGGCGGGCGTCTATCTGATCGCGCGCACGCACGTTCTGTTCTCGCTCGCTCCAGCCGCACAGTCGGCCGTTGCAGTTGTAGGTGCGGCCACACTGTTGCTTGCCGGCTTTAGCGCCCTCACGCAGCACGATATCAAGCGCATCCTGGCGTATTCCACGATCAGCCAGATCGGTTACATGTTCCTCGCGCTGGGCGTAGGCGCGTGGCAAGCCGCCATGTTCCACTTCGTCACCCACGCATTCTTCAAGGCTCTTTTGTTCCTGGGTGCTGGCGTGATCATCAACGCGGTAGACGACGAGCACAGCATCTTCCGGATGGGCGGGCTGCGAAAAGAATTGCCGGTCGCTTTCTGGACATTTCTGGCGGGAGGTTGCGCGCTTGGCGGGACTGCCGTTCATCACGGCCGGATTTTTCAGCAAGGACCTGATCATCTGGCAAGCATGGTCGGCGCCAGGCGGGCATCCCGCGCTTCTGGATGGCTGGCATGCTTGGCGCGGGCTTGACCTCGCTCTACACCTTCCGGCTGATTTTCCGCGTCTTCTTCGGCCCGCTGGGTACGCCCGTGACGAAGCGGCCAGGCTATGCGATGAAGGTCCCTCTTGTCATCCTAGCTGTTCTCGCCGTCGTAGGCGGATATCTGAAAGAGCCGTTGCTTGCATTCCTGCATTCGGCGTTGCCGTCGACGATCGAGGCGCACACCCGCGGTTTGACAGAGACGGGCTCCGGAGGCGATTGCCGGACTCTTGTTTCTCGCCGGGCTGTGTCTTGCGTACCTGTTCCACCTCAAGAAACGGAGCCTCTCGGACTCGCTGGTCGCCAACCCGATTGGTCGTGCTCTCGACCAATGGTGGTTTGCCGGCTGGGGCTTCGACTGGATTTACGACAAGGTGTTCGTGCAGCCATTTATCGGGGTGGCCAACGTTAACAAGAGCGATTTTGTCGACGCATTCTATACCGGAGTCGGGCGCATAGCTGAGGCGTCGTATCGCTGGCTGAGCAGCACCGAAACTGGTCGCGTGCGCTGGTATGCCACAGCCATGGCTGCGGGCTCAGTGCTGTTTGTAGCCATAGTGCTGCTTTGGTAGCGAAGGTGTTCTTGAAAGCCATGGTGTTGTTCGTATGATCCTGATCTTCTTAATTGCCGTTCTCTTGCTTGCCGGTATTCTCGCCGCAATATCGGCCCGCTGGAGCACGCAGCTGCCGCGATGGATCTCGCTGGCTGCTATCGCTGTCGATCTTGTCCTGGCGGCGCGTATCTGGGACTGGCCGGTCGTTAAGCGCTTCGAAGCACCTGGTACGACGAAGTGGACTGGAACTGGATCCCGAACTTCGGCATTCATTTTCATCTTGCCGTCGATGGTCTCAGCTTCCTGATGCTGATACTCACGTTCTTCCTCGGCATCGTCGCGGTGCTGTGTTCCTGGACCGAGATCCGCGAGAAGATCGGCTTCTTCCACTTCAATCTGATGTGGGTGCTGGCCGGAATCGTAGCGTGTTCCTGGCGATGGATCTGTTCCTGTTCTACTTCGCCTGGGAACTGATGCTCATCCCGATGTATTTCCTCATCGTGATCTGGGGCCACGAACGACGCGTCTATGCCGGAACGAAGTTTTTCCTGTTCACGCAGTGCAGCGGCTTGCTGATGCTGATCGCGATTCTGGCGCTGTACTTCATGCACCATCAGACCACCGGCGTTTACACCTTCGAATACTCCGAACTGCTGGGCACGACGCTCAGCAGCGGCGCAGAACTTGCGATCATGCTCGGCTTTTTTGTCGCTTTTGCAGTGAAGCTGCCGGTAGTACCCCTTCATACCTGGCTGCCGGACGCTCACACTGAGGCGCCCGACAGCGGGAAGCGTCATCCTGGCGGGACTACTGCTCAAAACGGGCGGATACGGTCTACTGCGCTTTGTGATCCCGCTGTTTCCGCGCGCCGCTCATGAATTCACTCCTGTCGCATTGGTGCTCGCCGTAGTCGGCATTATTTATGGCGCCGTGATGGCCTTTTCGCAGACGGATCTCAAGCGCCTGGTTGCCTACACCAGCGTCAGCCACCTGGGCTTTGTGTTGCTCGGTATCTTCTCCTGGAACCCACTGGCGCTCCAGGGCGCGATCATGACGATGATCTGTCATGGGCTGAGCACAGGCGCCCTCTTCGTCCTGGTCGGCGGTTTGCAGGAACGCATCCACACCCGTGACCTGGACCGCATGGGCGGGCTCTGGACGGTAACGCCGCGCCTGAGCGCTTCTGCGCTCTTCTTCAGCCTTGCCTCGCTCGGCCTGCCGGGCCTAGGCGATTTCGTCGGCGAATTTCTCGTGTTACTCGGATCCTACAAAGTCAGCGTCGCCCTCACCGTGGTCGCCACTCTCGGAATTCTTGCGTCCACGTTCTACGCGTTGCGGATGATGCAGCGCGCCTTTTTCGGCCCAAACACGAATTCATGGCAACTGCCTGACCTCACACGTCGCGAGGGTCTCGTCATGGCGGTGATGGTCCTTGGCCTGCTCTGGCTGGGATTCTACCCCCAACCGGTCCTCAATACCTTTGCGCCGGCGATGGACAACCTACAACGTGTGTTTCAGATGCCGGCTGCGGCGCTCAGGAGGCAGCCATGAACGCCGCCGATACACTCGCCCTCCTTCCACTCGTTTTGCTCGCAGGGACCGCAGTTCTGGTCATGCTGGGCATCGCCGTGAAGCGGAGTCACGCAGCTAACGGTAGGGCTGACGCTCACGGGCTTCGCCGCTTCTTTCGTCTCGGTGTTCGCGGTTGTCCCGTTCGTTCCACGGCAAGTGACCTCGCTCCTGCTGATCGACAGGTATGCCTTGTTCTACCTGGGGCTGATCATTGCTTCGGCCGCAGCCGTCGCAGTGCTGTCCTACCAATACTTCGCGAAACACGACAGCCACCGCGAGGAACTTTATCTGCTGCTGGTGCTGGCTACCCTGGGCTGCGGGGTGCTGGTGACAAGCGTCCATTTTGCATCATTTCTTCTCGGGCTCGAGATTCTGAGCGTTTCCCTGTACGGCATGGTTGCGTATTTCACGGACCATAGTCAGGCACTCGAAGCCGGCATCAAGTACCTGATCCTGGCTTCAGCCTCGGCAGCATTCCTTCTCTTCGGCATGGCGCTCATCTATGCAGATACCGGCACGATGGCGTTCTTGGGCCTCCGGGATCTTTCGCTGGACAGGTCCAACCTCGCGCTCCTGCTGCCGGGTATCGCACTGAGCGTCACCGGCATCGGCTTCAAACTCGGCGTAGTCCCCTTCCATCTGTGGACACCGGACGTATACGAGGGCGCCCCGGCGCCGGTGTCGGCTTTCGTCGCTACAACATCCAAAACCGCGGTTGTGGCGCTGCTGGTGCGCTTCCTGGCGGCCAGGACTCAGCAGTCTGCGGCGGTATTCTTGCTGTTCTCGGTCATTGCCGTCGCCTCAATGTTTGCGGGCAATCTCCTTGCGCTGCGGCAAAACAATGTAAAGCGAGTTCTCGCCTATTCTTCGATTGCGCACTTTGGATACATCCTCGTCGCGTTTCTGGCCGGCACAACTTTGATGGCTGGCGCCGTAGCCTTCTATCTGGTGGCGTACACGGTAACCATACTCACGGCTTTCGGCATCATCACGGTCCTTTCAACTTCGGAGGCCGATGCCGCCGATCTCGAAAACTACCGCGGTCTCTTCTGGCGCAGGCCGGTGCTCGCGTGTGTCTTCACCGCGGTGCTGCTCTCGCTCGCCGGAATCCCCGCCACCATGGGTTTCATTGGTAAGTTCTATATCCTCGCCTCCGGCGCGAATGCTTCAGCCTGGCCACTGATTATTGTCCTGGTTCTCACCAGCGTCATCGGCCTGTTCTATTACCTGCGCATCGTGGTCACGCTTCTTTCCACAGTGGCGGAGACTCAGTCTTCGAAGCAGAGACTCGAGTGGGGCAGCGCTTTTGTCCTCGGCGGCCTTGCATCTCTGCTCATATGGTTCGGCGTATACCCCGCGCCGCTGCTCAACCTTATCCGAGCAACTATAGGTGGGCTCAACTAATGGGGTGTCCGGTAAGTCGCTGGGCGTTAGGGTACAGATAAGGGCTGCGACGGTCCATACGGACCGGACTCACAACCGCGTCCAATCGATCGCAGGAGCGGACGACATTCAACAAGAAAAAGAGGAATCATTCAATGGAGTATCAGACGATCAATCCTTTCACAGAAGAACTACTCAAAACCTTTCCAATGCACACGGACGAGCAATTGGAGGAAGTCATTGCCAGGGCCGAATCCGTGTATAAGAACGACTGGAGTCAGAGGTCGCTTGCGGAACGCAAGAAGATCGTTAAGAAGGCCGCCGCGATTCTCCGTGAGAACGTTGATGAATTCGCCAAGCCCATCACGCTCGAGATGGGCAAACTGTTCCGCGAAGCGCAGGCGGAGGTCACGTTGAGCGCGGACATACTGGAGTACTATGCCGATAACGCCAGCACGTTCCTGGCACCGCGCAAGCTCAGGGTAGCAGAAGGGGAGGCTCTCGTCGAAAGCGAACCGCTCGGCGTGCTGTTCTGCGTGGAACCGTGGAATTTTCCCTATTATCAATTGGCACGCGTCGCCGGCCCGGACTTGATGACGGGCAATGTCGTTATCATCAAACATGCGCCCAATGTCCCACAGTGCGCGCTGGCATTCGAAAAGCTGTTTCTCGATGCCGGTGCTCCGGAAGGCGTCTACACCAACGTCTTCCTTTCGAACGAGCAGGCCGCGAAGGCGGTAGCGGATCCTCGGATCAGAGGCGTCGCACTGACGGGCAGCGAAAGAGCGGGTTCGGCGGTTGCTTCTGAAGCCGGGCAGGCTCTGAAGAAGACAACGATGGAGCTCGGCGGCAGCGACGCGTTTATTGTCCTGGACGATGCCGACTTGGACACCGCCGTTAAATGGGGTGTCTGGGGGCGAATGAACAACACCGGTGAATGCTGCGTCGCCGCAAAAAGGTTTATCCTCCACGAAGCAATCGCCAACACGTTCCTGGAGCGCTTCAAGAAAAAACTCGCGGCGCTGGTTCCCGGCGATCCGATGGATCCCAAGACTACGCTGGGCCCGCTGTGCACAAAAGGTGCGCTGGAGTTGGTAGAGAAACAGATCCAGATGGCGGTCGACGGCGGCGCGAAAGTGCTCATGGGCGGCAAGCGGCTCAACCGGCCAGGCTACTTTTTGGAGCCCACAATTCTGACCGATATTACTACGAAGAACCCGGCTTTCCATGTGGAGTTCTTCGCCCCGGTGGCGCTGGTCTTTCGCGTGAAGGATGAAAAAGAAGCGATCGCCCTCGCTAACGATTCACCTTACGGGCTGGGTGGATCGGTGATCACCAAAGACATCGAACGAGGAAAGCGCATTGCCCGCAAGATCGAGACCGGAATGGTCTTCATCAACCAGGCGACATGGACCGCCCCCGACCTTCCATTCGGCGGCGTGAAGAACTCCGGCTACGGCCGTGAACTCTCTGACCTGGGCATCAGTGAGTTCGTCAACAAGAAACTGATCCGCGTGGCTTGATCGCCAGGTAGCAAATTTCGAAGCCTGTTGTACCCGCTCTGGGCACGGTTGGCTTGCTGGCCGGGCGCTCCAGCTTAGTAACCTCGTCTGAAAGGTGAGACGGGCGTGAAAACACGCCCGTCGTCTACAATTCGCCTTCTCTACGCTCTTCGAAACACGGGCGTGCCGTGCAGCGAATTCCTGAGCTACTATTCGATGCAGCAGTTTTAAGGTGAATGCGGAGTGGCGGGGTTGATCGGTCGATCGAGATGCCTGTCAGGGTAGCAAGTCCGCGTCGCAGGGGGAGTCCGCCCGCTTGACCTTCAAACCCACAATCCAACCCACAAAATGCGATGTCTTGTACGACTTGCGTGTACTTAGTTAGGCAGTCTCCACGCGCTTGTAAGTTTTTGAAAAGCCCATCCGGGCTGGATTGACACGGTAGAGGTCAGAAGTTCGAGTGTCCTCGTGCCTACCATTTCTCTTGTTGAATTTACTGCCCGTGAACAGCCGTCACGCCGCCGGTTTCTGCAACTCGTCACCATTCGTCACCAATGAGCAAGTTGCTCCACCGCCATGCGCTGATGCGCGGGCAAGCCAACCTGCAGTCGCGGCCATAAGCCATTTTAGCGAGGACGAAGTTGCCCGAACGATGTGCCGAAAAAGCTGGCATCGGCGTGCGTTTGCCGGTTGAAACTGGCAAGCCCAGATCCAAACATCGAGCGCTGAAACTCGTCACGAATTCGTCCCCAGACCAGGCCTTTTGGGGGCGTTTTTGCGGGTACGTGAAGACGCGAAAGCAAGACAGGCAAACGATTTTAGGTTGTTGAGATCGAAATTGACGCGGTAGAGGTCAGGAGTTCGAGTCTTCTAGTGTCTACCAAATTTCTCTATCACTTACATCCTGTCTGTATATGCCTTGACACGTATATGCCCCATAGAGTATATAAAGAGAGTGGAATCTGTCTTCGAAATCATTGCGGAGCCGAACCGCCGCGCGATACTGAGCCTCCTGGTCTCGTCACAACAGTCGGTGGGAGAGATCGAGCGTCAGCTTCGTATGCCGCAGCCGACCGTGTCAAAGCACCTGCGAGTGCTGCGCGAGGCCGGTTTCGTGGAATCCACGGTGGACGCACAGCGCCGTCTCTACCGGCTGAAACCGGAACCACTTCAGGAGGTCGATGCCTGGCTGGCTCAGTTCCGCCGGTTCTGGTCCGCTCACGTGGATGCTCTGGAACGCCACCTCGACCGCATGGATCGATCAACACAGACGAAAAGGAAGACAAGGAGAAGACGACGCGGCCCAAACCGCGAACGTGACAAAGGAGAAACGAAATGAAAATCAAACTGACCAGCGTGTACGTGGACGACCAGGAGAAGGCCCTGCGCTTCTATACCGAAGTGCTGGGCTTCGTGAAGAAGACCGACTTCAGCCAGGGGCCGTATCGCTGGCTCACGGTGGCCTCACCCGAGGAGCCGGACGGCACCGAGCTGCAGCTGGCGCTCAACAACAACCCCGCGGCCAAAGCCTATCAGCAGGCCATGTTCCAACAGGGCCAGCCCGCGGCCATGTTCTACACCGACGACGTGCAGGCCGACTACGAGCGTATGAAAGCGCGCGGCGCCGAGTTCACCATGCCACCAAAGGACGTGACGGCCTCCAAGATCGCCATGCTGAACGACACCTGCGGCAATCTCATTCAGGTCACGCAGCTGATGCGCTGGTAGGGCGGACGTTCTGCACGACGGGAGGAGAAGAAGATGACCGATCGCGAGCAGTACACACCGGGTCCGGCCGGCGGGGCGCAGGTACGAAAGGACGGAGAGAAGTGGACGCTCATTCTCGTCAGAGAACTGCGCCACTCGCCGGAAAAAGTCTGGCAGGCGCTAACCGACCCGGCGCATCTGCGCGAGTGGGCGCCTTTCGACGCCGATGGGAGCCTGGGTACGGTTGGAACCACGGTGAAGCTCACCACGGTGGGAGCGCCCACGCCGCGTGTTACCGAAACAACAGTGACGCGAGCCGACGCTCCCAAGGTGCTTGAGTACAACTGGGGTGGCTTCGATATGCGGTGGGAACTCGAAGCCTTTGGTGGCGGCACGCGCCTGACGCTGTGGACCAACATCGGTCACCGCTTCATCGCAATGGGCGCTGCCGGGTGGCACATTTGTTTCGATGTTCTGGATCACCTTCTCAGCGGAACTCCCATCGGCCGCATCGTCGGCCCCGAGGCCATGAAGTTCGGCGGCTGGCAGCGACTGAACGCCGAGTACGCCAAGCAGTTCGGCGTTGAAGCGCCCAACTGGCCATCCAAGGCGGCTCAAAAGTCGTGAGGAGGTCCCTTTACGGTGGCCGTCATCGTCAACATCGTCGCCGTGGTGCAGGGGAAGTACACCAACAAGCTGGGCTTCCTGGCAGTGTTCCCGCTCGCCTTGCTCCTGTTCACCGGTCTGTACTTGTTCGTGCTGCCGTATCGATGTCGGCCAAAGCGAGGAAGAACTATGTCACGCAGCGAAGGAAATGCAAAAAGACGAAGTGTAACCTTGCACATGGTTTCCAGTCTGGATGGTTTCATCGCGAAGCAAGGACAACAGTGTCTCCTGGATGGATAGCACTGGAAGCGTCTACGAAGCCGGGGTTTCCATTTCGGAGGAAGAAGTTGCGACCTTCGTCAAAGCGATCGACTGTTATGTGATCGGTTCCCGCACGTATGAACACGCGCTTGAACTGGGCTGGCCGTATGGCGATACTCCGGTCGTAGTGGTGACCGGCAGAGAATGGCCGCCGGCGAAGAAGAGTGTCGAGTTCTATTCGGGCGATCTCAAGACATTAGTTGACGTGAAACTCGCGCCTCGATATCGAAACATCTGGCTCGTGGGTGGTGCCATGTTGTGCCAGCGTTTTCTCGAACTCGGCCTGGTGGACGAAATCAGGTTGACGATAGCGCCTGTCCTATTGGGTGAAGGACTCCGGCTGTTTGGTGGTTCCCTGACGGAGGAGAGGTGGAATCTGAAGAACGTGGTCGCTTACAAGAACGGCTATGTTGAGCTATCGTACTCCGCCCCTACCGCATGAAAGAGGCTTCCACTTGCGGAGGTTGCAGGTTACGCTGAGCGCAGCTAAATTAAGTGCGAGAGTTGGAGCGATACATGAAAAAGCCCGTCCCGGTCAGCCACCCCACAAAGCCAACACCGGGCTTCGTGGGGACCCCGGTGAAATCTGCCTCTGCCTTCATCGACGAGAAGATCAAGGAACTTGGGGACTGGCGCGGGAAGACGCTCGCGAAAGTGCGCGAAATCGTACACCAGGCAGACCCTGAGATCGTCGAAGAGTGGAAGTGGATGGGGACTCCCGTCTGGTCCCACGGCGGCATCGTCTGCACCGGAGAGACGTACAAGAACGTCGTCAAGATGACATTTGCCAAGGGAGCTGCGTTGAAGGACCCTTCAGGTCTATTCAACTCCAGCCTCGACGGGAATGTCAGGCGCGCCATCGACATCCACGAAGGCGACAAGGTCGATGAGGCGGCCTTGAAGGATCTCATCCGCGCTGCAGTGGCGCTCAATCTCAAGGGCAAGAGCAAGCCGAAGCCCCGGCGAGCGAGCAGCAAGCGGGGCGACTAACAGTTGCAATACCTTCTCCACCTCCGCCGGCGCCACTCGCTTGGGCGACGGCTTGCCCCGCCGCTGGTCATACAGACCGCGAATCCCAAACTGCTCGTCGCGCTCGTGCCAGCGCGGCATCTGCCGGTCGCTGATGCCGATGATTTCTGCCGCCTGCCACCAAGTGACCTTCCTGGCAATGGCTCGCAAAATCACTTCTTCGACGTTCATGGCCCGCTCCATCGCGGTCTCGGTGTAAGAGATCATGTCCTCCATGCTCTCTTACCCTTGCCGCCCGCCCATCGGACACTTCACTTGCTAATGCGACCGGACATATCATGTGCTGACGACAGAACCACAAATGCGGCTTGACGAATCCCGGGGATTGAAGCATCTTGTTCACAGGGAGCTCGATGCCTGATCTGGTAGCCTATGTTGACGGCGGCTCGCACGGAAATCCAGGACCCGCGGGTATTGGAATCGTGATTGAAACTCTCGCCGGGGAGCGCACCAGGATTTCCAAGTGGATTGGACACCAGGACAATAACGTCGCCGAGTATGTTGCGCTGCTCGAGGCCCTGCAGCACGCCATCGCCGTGAAGGCCCGCTCGCTGCGGGTTTACTCCGACTCGCAGATCGTCGTCAAGCAGATGCTCGGCGAGTACGCCTGCCGCAGCCCGCGGCTGCACTCCCTGAACTGGACCTGCCGCAAGCTGGCGCGCGCGGTGGAGTTTTCCATCGAACATATCTGCCGCGAAGAAAATCGTGAGGCCAACGAACTGGCCTACGATGCGGTGCGGCTGCGCATAATCTGAGGTCCTGTTTTAAAAATCCTTTTACAGAGTCGGGGCTGAACAGTCTTTGAAGCCGTGCCCTGAAGCACCTAAAGAGGCTGTTACAAAGCTGGGCTCGCCACTACGTGGCTCGGCACGATTTCCAGGGGCTCGCGCCCCTGGCTCACTGCAAAGCCGCCGCTTCGCGGCTGATTGGGTTGCCGTAACGGCACTTTGTTGCAATCCAAAATTGCAATCGCAGTTTCGTAACAGTCCCTAAAGCTCCGATCTGCCATGTGTGACCCCAGTCACTGCGCTTTTTCCCGAGATCCGCGAAGATGGTCTGTAATCCATACAAACCAAGAAGGCCACTGCCATGCTGACCAAGACCATCATCGAACCGTTTCGTATCAAGAGCGTGGAACCGATCCGCTGGACCACGCGCGAGGAGCGCGAAGAATTGCTGCGCGCCGCGCATTACAACCTTTTTCTGCTGCCAGCCGACGATGTACTGATTGACCTGCTTACCGATTCGGGCACCGGCGCGATGTCCACGCGGCAATGGGCGGCGATAATGATGGGCGACGAGAGCTATGCCGGCAGCCGCAGCTTCGATCACTTTCGCGATTCCGTCCAGGACATCTTCGGATACCAGCACGTGATCCCGACCCACCAGGGCCGCGCTGCCGAGCGCATCCTGTTCAGCGTGATGTGCAAGAAAGGAGACGTGGTTCCCAACAACACGCACTTCGACACCACACGCGCCAACATCGAGTTCGTCGGCGCCGAAGCCGTGGACATACCGATTGCCGAAGCGCGTCAACCTGCGACCTGGCATCCCTTCAAGGGAAACATGGATGTGGGCGCGCTGGAGCAACTCATCGGGCGCGTTGGACGCGAGCGCATTCCGCTGGTGATGCTTACGGTGACCAACAATTCCGGCGGAGGCCAGCCGGTTTCGCTGGAGAACGCGCGCGCCGTCAGCACCGTGTGCCGCAAGCATGGCATCCCGCTTTATTTCGACGCCTGCCGCTTCGCGGAGAACGCGTACTTCATCAAGCTGCGCGAAGATGGCTACGCCGCGAAGACCCCCAAAGCAATAGCGCAGGAGATGTTTGCGCTCGGCGACGGGTGCACCATGTCGGCGAAGAAAGATGGCATGGCGAACATCGGCGGCTTCCTGTGCACGAATGATTCAGTGCTCGCCGGTCAGGAGAAGGACCTGCTGATCCTCACCGAAGGCTATCCCACCTATGGAGGTCTCGCCGGGCGCGATCTGGAGGCGATTGCTGTTGGCGTGCAGGAATCACTCGAAGAGGATTATCTGCGCTACCGCATCGCTTCGACTGCCTATCTCGGCAATCATCTTTCCGAGCATGGCGTGCCCATCGTGCAGCCGCCGGGCGGACATGCGATTTATCTTGACGCGCGCGCCTTCCTGCCGCACATTCCGCTGGATGAGTTCCCCGGCGCCGCGCTGGCGGCGGAGCTTTACCTCGAAGGCGGCATTCGTTCGGTGGAGATTGGCAGCCTCATGTTCGGAGCTGCGGCCAAGATGGAACTGGTGCGGCTGGCGATCCCGCGCCGGGTTTACACTCAGAGCCACATTGATTACGTAATCGAGGTGATCCTCGCAGTGTGGGAACGCCGCGAACAGATCCGAGGTATGCGGCTCACCTTCGAGGCGCCCTTCCTGCGGCATTTCACGGCGCATCTTGAGCCAGTAGAGTGTGTCCAGATGGTGGGAGTCTGAACGCGCGTCTTCTCCCTAGGACTTCAGTCGCGAAAGAAAGTCGGTCGTGGAGTGGTCCTTGGCGTCGCCTACGATCTCCACTCGCCCGCCATAGGCCAGCACGTCATCGCGTTCAGGAACGTTCGCTCGCGTGTAGTCGGTGCCCTTGGCGTGAACGTCCGGACGAATCTCGCGAATCAGAGTCGCGCACATCCGGCTCGCTGAAAACCACAACGGCGTCCACGTCGGCAAGCGATGCGATGATTTCCGCGCGCTCCGCGGCAGGCATCAGGGGGCGTCCCTCGCCTTTGATCTGGCGTACGCTGTCATCCGCATTGATCGCCACCACCAACTTCCCGCCCAGAGCTTTCGCTCCGTGCAAATAACGGACATGCCCGACATGCAGGAGATCGAAGCAGCCATTGGCCAGCACGACCTGCTCGCCGACGCGGCGCCACTCGGCCACACGTTCGCGCAGAGCTTCGCGCGAAAGGATTTTCTGTGTGCTGTCGTTCACGTGGTTGTAGTCGCCGAATACTGATCGATGGCGGCCAGCAGTTCCTGGTTCCAGACGGTGGCGGTGCCGCGCTTCATTACCACGATGCCGCCGGCGAAGTTTGCCAGCCGTGCGGCATCGGCGGTATCGGCGCCCGCGGCCAGCGCCGCAGTGAAGGTCGCGATCACGGTGTCGCCCGCGCCGGTAACGTCCACCACCTGATCGGAACCGAAAATCGGGACCGTCAATGGCTGAGCATCTTTTTCGAAGGCCACCATTCCGTGACGGCCGCGGGTGATGACCAGCGATTCCAGCGCCATCTGTTTCATCAGTCGCTCGCCGGCCGCCAACAACTTCTGATCATCACGGCCGATCTTCATGCCCAGAGCCTCTTCCACCTCCGGCTCGTTGGGCGTTGCCGCAGTCACACCCTCGAACTCCAGCATGCGATAGCGCGAGTCGAGCGTGACCGGCTGGTTCTGAAGGCAATGGTTCGACTTGATGAAGTTGAGCAGCCGCGGCGTGGCAGCGCCGTATCCGTAATCGGAAACCAGAAACGCGTCGGAAGCGGTCGCGTATTCCCGCGCCGCGTTTACCAGGTTAAGCAGTGCGGGATGGAGATCGTCCAGCGGCTCCGGTTCGCGGTCCACGCGAACCACCTGCTGGCGGCTGTTGTGTGACATCCCAGCAAGAATGCGCGTTTTGGTGGGCGTTATGTGGCCCTTGACCCGTTCGATGCCGCTGGTGGGGACCTTCTTCTCGCGCAATTGCTCCAGCAGGAAGCTGCCAGTCTCGTCATCGCCCACCACACCGACGGGGAGAACATTAACGCCCAGCGAAGCCAGGTTCACCACAGCGTTGCCGCCGCCCCCTGGAAGAACGGAGCGCTCGCGGTGCTTGAGGATGAGCACCGGCGCCTCACGCGACACGCGGGCAATTTCGCCGAAGACAAATTCGTCGGCGACCAGGTCAACCAGAGTGGTGATGGAAACATTGCAGAACGACTGGACGATCTTCTTCCAGCGCTCAGTGTCTTTCAAGTGTCGGGTCATGAACTCCAGTGAAAGCGCGGGCTCTGGAGGAAGCAGCCGGGCGCAACACAACTCACGATTGTCTCATGTGGCCCGCTGCTTCCGCTCGGCAATCGTGGCCAGCATCGCGTCCAGTGCCGCATCGGCATTCTCCAACCTCATTCGCACCGGAACAACGTGAATCGGTTGCAGCGCGTGCAAATGCGGACCGAGGTTTATCGCATCCTTTTCTGTAGTGACGAACGCCGGAGCCCCTGCCTGCTGGCGCAGACGCTGCAGATCACGCACATCCTCGTCGCTATAGCGATAGGTGGGCCGAGATTAATAGCATCCTTTTCGTGGTGACGAACGCCGGCGCCCCTGCCTGCTGGCGCAGACGCTGCAAATCACGCACATCCTCGTCCTATAGCGATGGTGATCGCGAAAGCTGCGAGTGCCGGCCAGTACGACTTGTGCCGCCTGCAGTTGTGCAAAGAAGTTCTCCGGCCGGGCGATGCCGCAGAACGCGAAGTAGGGCTCCAGCGTTTCCGGAGGGACGAGGTCGCGCACCACACGCCAGACCAACTGCTTCTGGAGCCGTAGTCCGTCGGTGGATGTGTCGTTGGTCAACACAACTGCGTCAGCGCGTGAGAGAGATGCAATCGGCTCGCGCAACCGTCCTGCGGGCAGCAGCGAATCCTGGGTGTCGGTAGACGTGACCAGCACAATGTCGAAGTCGCGCGCCAGCCGCCGGTGCTGAAAGCCGTCGTCCAGCAGATGCAGCTGCGGGCCGAAAGTTGCTTCCGCCATCTGGCCAGCTTGGTGGCGATTTTCGCCAACGATGACGTGAACCCCGAGCCTGCGCGCAATCAGCAGAGGCTCGTCGCCAAAGTCACGTGCTGAGCCATTGGGATCGACACTGGTCACGCCCTGGGTCTGTCGTCGGTAGCCTCGTGATAGGACGTCGAAGGCGATGCCACGCTGCTGGAGCAACTCGCCGAGCATGATCAGGAACGGGGTTTTGCCGGATCCGCCGACGGTAAGATTGCCTATGCTCACCACCGCCCCCTCGAGGCGTTTCACCGTGATCACACCGCGATCGTAGAGTTGGTTTCGTACGCGGACTGCTGCGCCATACAGCGCCGAGAGCGGGTTCACGTCTGCTTCTCCGAGGAAAGCTCGGCTGCGGTTCTGGTGGGTTCAGGCAGGAGCCCTAGCAGGGCGTTGACCGTTCGCGCGGTTGCGCCCAGCTGCGAGCGCATCACTTCGGCAGCGTGGCGTCCCAGCAACGCTCGTTCGTCGTGGTTATCGAGCAACTGCAGGACAGTCGCAGTCAACGATTGCGGAGTGACAACCCGTAGCGCCTCTCCCTTGCAGAACACTTCAACCGTGTCGCGAAAGTTCTCGGTGTGCGGTCCGACCAGTATTGGCGCTCCAAATTGCGCGGCTTCCAGCACGTTGTGCCCGCCACGCGGGACCAGACTTCCGCCAACGAATGCGAGATCGGCAAGCTCGTAAAGGCTGGCCAGCTCGCCGATTGAGTCGAGCAGAAAGATTCCTCCAGCGATAGGCTTCTGTCCATCCCATTGCGAGCGCCGCTGATAACGCACTGCTCGACGACGCCAGCAAAGAGGCGACCGGCTCGAATCGCTCCGGATGACGTGGCGCGAGCACCAGCAGTGCGCTCGGATATCGCGTCGCGACCTGCCCGAACGTCTCCAGCAGCATTGCCTCTTCGCCATCGAGCGTGCTGCCGGCAACCAGCGCCGGACCGATCTCTTCCCGTTCGAAGGCAGATTTGAGGTGTGCGAGGATCGCAGGCTTCGCCGGCGGCTTCACTTCGAACTTCAGGTTGCCGCTGACGTGAACATGTTCAGCCGACGCTCCCATCCGCACCAGGCGGCGCGCGTCTTCCTCGCTTTGCGCCAGGAAGAGCTGCACGTTCTGCAACACGCGGCGCAGCAGCTTGTGAATTCGCAGATAGCCGGGCAGGGAGCGGTCGGAGACACGCGCATTCACCACGGCCACGGCTGCGCCTGATCGCCGCGCCCAACGCAGCAGGTTGGGCCAGAACTCGCTCTCCGCCAACACTAGTAGCTTCGGACTGCAGCGCTTGCAGGTACGCGCGAACGGCGAACGGCAAATCCAGCGGAACGTAGAAGACATTGTCTTCGCCGAAGCGCTCGCGGGCCAGCTTCTGACCTGTGTCGGTTGTGGTCGAGACGACGATCCGCCAGCCGTGCAATTGCGCTTTCAACTCCTCGACTACACGCGAGATCGCCAGCACTTCGCCAACCGAGACCGCATGGATCCAGATCGTATTTACCGCGACCTGGTTGAAGAGCCGGTCAGGGACTGTGCCGAGACGCTCGCTGAGTCCGGTGCGGTACTTGCCGTGGCGCAGCATCTCCAGCAGCCACCACGGCGCGCTGACGATCAGCGCAAGCAGCAGGAGAACGCTGTAGAGCGAATACACGTTGCGATTGTAATTGCGCTCAAAGCATGAACCAAGCCATGCGCCCAGGAGCGAGTTGAGCGCTGGCCCTCGGAAAGCGGATAATCCGACTATGTTCTCTCGCCGTCATGTCTGGTTATCGATCGTCGCGCTGGTCGCGTTTTCGTCGGTCATGCTTTGGGCCGGCAAAGAGTTCGTTCCCCCCAAAGCTGCCAACGCCAACACCTATCCCTCCAAGGACGCTCATCCCAACGAGAAAGTGACCGTTGCTGTCGACGTCTATAACTCGCCACCAAAGACGGACATCTTCATCACCCATTTCGGCGAAGAAGGCATTCTGCCGGTGCTGCTCGTCATCACCAATGACGGCGACCAGCCAATCAGGGTCACGAATATGGTCGCGCAGATGGTGACCGGACGGCGGGCGAAACTGGAAGCGCTCGATGTGGACGACGTCTTCCGTCGCGTCGCACACATTCAGGGGAGCAGCAACCCGCGGACCGTAGGACCGATCACGCTACCGGGCGGCAACAAGAACAAGAAGGCCCAGCAGCAATACGACGAGATCATGCGCGCGCACTTCGCTGCCGAAGCGGTCGAACCGCACTCCACCAGGTCAGGCTTTCTGTTTTTTGATGTGTTCAACGTCAAGGAACCGCTCGCCGGATCACACCTGTACCTCACCGGCGTGCATGACAACGGCGGCAACGAGTTGATGTACTTCGAGGTTCCGTTGATTTTGGCAAACGCGGCGGCACCGGGTCAACGATAAAAGGCAAACCGCGGAGCTCGCGGATATTGCTTTGGTTCCTGGAAAATCCGCGAGACCGGCGTCATCCTGGGTTACGGAAGTTCGTTGCTTCGAATGATCGCCGGCCGTAGCTCGCCACTATAATCGACACATGGCCACCACGCCGGAAGCTCCGGTTGCGACGCGCTCCAAGTACGAGCCGGTCATCGGACTGGAAGTCCACGTCCAGCTCCTGACGCGAGACCAAGATTTTCTGCGGCTGCTCGACGCGCTTCGGCGATCCGCCCAACACCAATGTCTGCCCGGTGTGTCTCGGCCTGCCTGGACCGTTGCCGGTGCTGAACCGGCGCGCAGTGGAGTTCGCAGTGCTGGCGGCGACCGCGCTGAATTGCCAGATCAACCAGACCTCCATCTTCGCGCGCAAGAACTATTTTTATCCCGACCTGCCCAAGGGCTACCAGATTTCGCAGTACGACAAACCGCTTGCCGAACACGGCTACATCGAGATCAAGACCGCGAGCGGACCGAAGCGCATCGGCATCACGCGCGTGCACCTGGAAGAGGACGCCGGCAAGAGCCTGCACGACGGCCTGCCCGACAGCAGCGAGTGGACCTCCATCGACCTGAACCGCTCCGGCGTGCCGCTGATCGAGATCGTCAGCGAGCCCGACATCTCGTCTCCGGACGAAGCTCACGAATACCTGACGCGGCTGAAGGAGATCATCCTCTACACCGGCGTCAGCGACTGCAACATGGAAGAAGGCTCGCTGCGCTGCGATGCCAATGTCAGCATCCGTCCGCGCGGACAGACGAAGTTCGGCACCAAGACGGAAGTGAAGAACGTCAATTCCTTCCGCTTCATCCGCCAGGCGCTGGAGTACGAGATCGAGCGCCACGAACAGGTGATCGAGGCGGGCGGCAAGATCGAGCAGGAAACGCGCCTGTACAACGCCGCCGAAGGTAAGACGTACGGGATGCGCTCCAAGGAACAGGCGCACGATTATCGTTACTTCCCGGAGCCTGACCTGCTGCCGCTGGTCGTGGATGAAAAGTGGCGCAAGGAGATCGTCGCGAAGCTTCCCGAACTGCCGGAGGCGCGGCGCGCGCGCATGGTCGCGCAGTATGGAATCACGGAGTACGACGCGACCACGTTGACCAGCACGCGCACGTTGGCCGATCAGTTCGAAGAGGCAGCCGCGGCCGCCAAGAACCCCAAGCGCGTCGCCAACCTGGTGCAGAGCGAATTGATGGGCCGGCTGAAAGCGAAAGGCGTCGAGATCGAGCAGTCGCCAATTTCGATGAAGGGCGTGGCCCTGTCCGCCGACCTGGTCGAGAGCGGCGCCATCAGCGGCAAGATGCTGAAGGACCTGTACGACCTTGCCTTCGAGCGCGGCGAGGACTTTCCGTCGCGATCTACGAGAAAGAGAAGCCGCAGCAGATCACCGACACCGTCGGCCATCGAGAAGATCATCGACGAGGTGATGGCCGCCAATCCCAAGCAGCTGGAGCAGTATCGTGGCGGCAAGAAGACCGTGATCGCGTTCTTCGTCGGCCAGGTGATGAAGGCTTCCAAAGGGCAGGCCAATCCCGCGCTGGTCAACGAGCTGCTGGCGAAGAAGTTGGAGCAGTAATCCACCAGGGAATCTCTATAATCAGAGCCGATGCCTTCCTTCCTTCCCGTTGACGAGCAGCTTGCCTACCTGCGCAAGGGCGCGGCGGAGATCATCCGCGAAAGCGATCTTCGCGAGCGGCTGGAGAAATCGCGGCAGAGCGGCAAGCCGATGCGCGTGAAGGCCGGCTTCGATCCGACCGCGCCTGACCTGCATCTTGGCCACACCGTGCTCATGCGCAAGCTCAAACACTTTCAGGACATGGGTCACACCGTGATCTTCCTGATCGGCGATTTCACCGGACTCATCGGCGATCCGACTGGGCGCTCAGCCACGCGACCGGCACTCAGCCGCGAGCAGATCGACGAGAACGCCGAAACCTACAAGGCCCAGGTGTTCAAGATCCTCGACCGCGACACAAACTGAGGTGCGCTTCAACAGCGAGTGGCTGGGCAAGCTGGGGTACGAAGGCTTCGTGCGGCTGGCCGCAAAGTTCACCGTCTCCCAGATGCTGGAGCGGGAAGACTTCCACAAGCGCTTCGAGGAGGAGAAACCGATCGCGATGCACGAGCTGCTGTACCCCATCGCGCAGGGCTACGACTCGGTCGCCCTCGAGGCCGACGTCGAACTTGGCGGCACCGACCAGAAATTCAATCTGCTGATGGGACGCGAGTTGCAACGCCATTACGGACAGCCGCCGCAAATCGTGCTGACCACGCCGCTGCTGGAAGGCACCGATGGCGTGCAGAAGATGTCGAAGTCGTACGGCAATTACATCGGCATCACCGAAGCGCCGCAGGAGATGTTCGGCAAGGTAATGTCGATCTCGGACGAGCTGATGTGGCGTTACTACGAACTGGTCACCGACGTGAGCATGGCCGATATCGAGCGCATGAAGCGCGAAGTGGCCGGCGGCCAGGCGCATCCCATGAAGCTGAAGCAGGAGCTGGGCAAGCGCATCGTGGCCGACTTCCACTCGCAGGAAGCAGCCGAGCAGGCGGCGCAGGACTGGTCACGCATGTTCCAGAAGGACGAAGTGCCGGAGGACCTGCCTGTTGTTACCGTGCACTTCGAAGAAGTTGCCGCGCCGAATGCCTCGACGAATGACGGCAGGGTCCAGGTGAAGCTCGACAAGCTGCTGGCGCGAACCGGACTCGCTACCAGCGTGACTGATGGGCTGCGCAAGCTGAAGCAGAACGCGGTGAAAGTGGACGGTGAACTCCAGACCGAGCTGGTCGTCGCGGTGAAGCTGGGAACGGAATTTACCCTGCGTGCAGGGAAGAAGATGGTGCGCGTGTCGGTTGAACGATAAGGCGTCCTTCCTGGAGGTGAGCTCACGATGTCAGCTTCAAAAGACGAACTCAAGGATCGTCTTGCACGATACCGTCAAATCCGAATCAGCGTGATCGGTAGAAAGTCGGGACGAATCATCTCGGTTCCCGTGTGGTTCGTGTCGGAGGGTGGAAACAAGCTGTATCTCCTGCCGGTACAAGGCTCGGACACACAGTGGTACAAGAATGTCCTTCACAATCCCAAGGTTCGGATTTCGGCCCGGGACAAAGAAGCGAAATTTCGAGCGAAACCAATCACGGACCCAA
Source organism: uncultured Acidobacteriaceae bacterium (assembly GCA_963831675.1). GTDB lineage: Bacteria > Acidobacteriota > Terriglobia > Terriglobales > Acidobacteriaceae > Bog-257. The sequence continues at coordinate 103,279 of CAWHRM010000021.1, read as the reverse complement.
AGGTCGTGAAGTCCGTAGTCGAAGAATTCCGTGCCAAGTATGGGGCGGAAGATGTGAAGAAATACTATTCGAAGTTGGACGTCGCGGTCCTGGTAGATCTTTCCCGGTAAGACAGCCAGTTCCTACTTCACGGCATCGACGGTCTTGTCGGCGCCCGTCTTGACGGCGTTGCCCGTCGCCTTGGCGCCTTTGTCGACGGCCTTGCCGGTGGTCTTGGCGGCCGTCGTGGTCCCATGTCCGACGGCCTTGCCGGTGTCCTTGCTCACGTCGGCGGTCTTGTCGGCGGCTTTTACGGTCCCGTGCGCAACATCCTTGCTGGTGTCCTTGGTTACGTCCGCAGTCTTGTCGGCAGCCTTCTTGGTATCCTTGACAAGATCCTGGGCGCGTACTGCGGGTGCAAGCGTCATGGTGGCTGCAACTACAGTGATTAACATTGCTTTCATTGCTACTCTCCTTGGCTTGATTGGGCCTCAGCACTCTCGGGTCAGGAATTGAGGTGGCGACTCCGTTGGGGAATCCTGATTAAGTCACGACGAAATCCCCCAGCGGCTAAAGCCGCAATGATTTCGCGGAACTTACGGACGGCCTCAAGGCCGTCCCCTTCAAACCCGGACTTAATCGAGCTTCCTTAGGGCGTTTCAGGAACTGTCATACTGGCGTCCCGAGGTAATTAGAAGGTTATCATGGGACGAGTGCGCTAAGTAATCGGCACACGTACTGTAAACTGGAGATACCGGTTCGAATCCCCCCGTTTGCCTTATCGCACGCGGTTTCTCCCGACAAGAAGGGACGTTTTGAGTACAAGCTTACGCAATATCGCCATCATCGCCCACGTGGACCATGGCAAGACCACGCTGGTGGACGCGATGCTGAACCAGAGCGGCACCTTTCGCGCCAATGAGACGCACGTCGAGCGCGTGATGGACTCTAACGAACTGGAGCGCGAGCGCGGCATTACGATCCTGGCCAAGAACACCGCCATCTTCTACCATCCTTCGACCAGCTCAGGGCAGGTTGAGGTCAAAATCAACATTGTCGACACACCGGGCCACAGCGATTTCGGCGGCGAGGTGGAACGCGCCCTGAAAATGGTAGATGGGGTGATGCTTTTGGTAGACGCCAGCGAAGGTCCATTGCCGCAGACGCGCTACGTTCTGAGCAAGGCCCTGGAAGCCAAGCTGCCGCCGATCCTGGTGATCAACAAGATCGACCGGCCCGATGCGCGGCCACAGGAAGTGCTCAACGAAGTGTACGACCTCTTCATCGACCTTGACGCGGCGGAGGACCAGCTCGACTTTCCCGTACTCTACACCAACGCCAAGCTGGGGACAGCGTCCACCGATGCCGACAGACCTGGCGAGAACCTGAGTCCGTTGTTCGATGCGATCGTTGACACCATTCCGGAGCCGACCGGCGACGCGGACGGACCGTTGCAAGTGCTGGTCGCCAATCTTGATTACAGCGATTATCTCGGCCGCCTGGCGATTGCCCGTGTATTCAACGGCACGCTGCGCACCGGCGAGGACGTGGCCATCGCCAAGCGCGATGGTTCGATGGAGAAGATCAAGATTACGAAGCTGTTCTCGTTCTCCGGGCTGAAGCGGACCGATATCGTCACCACCGAGTTGGGCGACATTGTGGCGGTTGCAGGGGTGACCGGCATCAACATCGGCGAAACCATCACCGATATCGAAAATCCCTCACCTTTGCCGGTGACCACCATCGACGAGCCGACCATCGCCATTCAGTTCATGGTGAACACTTCGCCGTTTGCGGGTCGTGAAGGGCAGTACGTTACCTCGCGCAATCTGCGTGAACGCCTGGAAAAAGAGTTGCTGACCAATGTCTCCCTGCGCGTGGAAGACACCGAGAGCACTGACTCGTTTAAGGTGATGGGCCGCGGCGAGCTGCAACTGGCGATTCTTATCGAGATGATGCGTCGTGAAGGGTTCGAACTGGCGGTTGGTAAGCCCGAAATCGTGACCAAGCAGGTTGACGGTAAGTTGATGGAGCCGGTGGAGCGGCTGACCATCGACGTTCCCGAATCGTTCGTCGGGGTAGTGATCGAGAAGCTGGGCGCGCGAAAAGCGCAGATGCAGAAAATGCACAACCACGGTTACGGCCGGGTGCGCATGGAATTCGTAATCCCGAGCCGCGGCCTGATTGGGCTTCGCAGTGAGCTGCTCACCGACACCCGCGGCACCATCGTGATGAACTCACTCTTCGACGGCTACACCGAGTGGCAAGGAGATATCCCACATCGTGTGACCGGCGCGCTGGTGGCGGACCGTGGCGGCCACACTACTGCTTATGCGCTATGGGGACTGCAGGAACGGGGCGAGATGTTCGTAGGTCCCGGCGTGGAGGTCTACGAGGGGATGGTCGTGGGCGAGAACTCCCGCGACAACGATCTGGTGGTGAACATCGTTCGCGAGAAAAAGCTCACGAATATGCGCTCATCGACAGCCGATGATGCGATCCGGTTGGTTCCGTTCAAGAACCTGAACCTGGAACAGGCGATTGAGTTCATCGCCGACGATGAACTGGTGGAAGTCACGCCGAAGGCGTTGCGCCTGCGCAAGAAGATCCTGCAAGAGAACCGGAGGCCTCGCCGCAATGCGCAACCCGCAGGAGTGGAAGCGTAGTAGGCCGCGCACTTTTGAATACTGGCTGTCTCCAGCGGAGAAGAGTGGTTGTTTTCCACTCGAGCGAGGCACAATCGAGGCACTCGGATATAGATAGCCTGCCTGGCAAATCACCTAAGTTGAAGACGGGTCGATACTCAAGAAGTAGACTTCACTCCGTTTTGGAGAAGAAACATGACGATTCCCGGGGAACACGGAATTGGGATTCTCGGGACCAGGCGGCAAGCGGTAGCTGTAGGGCTGGCACTGGCCTTGGGGTTCGTGCTCACCAGCGGTGCTACTGGAACGGCGCAAGCGCAAACCTACAACGTAATTCACGATTTTGCTGGGGGATTAGATGGAGCGGAGCCGGCAGCCGGCCTCAGCATAGATGCCTCAGGAAATCTCTACGGAACGACGTTTGAGGGCGACGCGCTCACCGGCACAGTCTACAAACTGGCCTTCAAGGGATCGCGCTGGGTGTTAAGCCCGCTGTACCTCTTTCCCTTCCAGGGCAGTGGCGGTTCCATCCCATACGCCAGGGTCATCCTTGGGAAGGACGGTACTCTCTACGGTACGACAGGCTATGGGGGAAACCTGCAAGCCTGCAGCGGCGGGTGCGGCGCAGTCTTCAACCTGAAGCCAGCGCCGACTCCTCCGATCACGGCATTGACGCCGTGGGTGGAAACTGCGCTCCACGTGTTCAACGGCAGTGACGGAGACAATCCTTATGGCGCCGATCTCATCTTCGACCAGTCAGGGAGTCTTTATGGCACAACCTACAACGGTGGAACTGGAAGCTGTACCGGAGGTTGTGGGGTCGTCTACAAGCTGACTCCCTCCAACGGCAACTGGACGGAGAGCATCCTCTACAGCTTCACCCAAGGCGGCGACGGGCAACATCCGTGGGGCGGCGTCACCTTCGACCAATCCGGCAACCTGTACGGTACGACCGTCTATGGCGGCGCTTACGGCAATGGTGCCATCTATAAATTGACTCCATCGGGATCGGGATGGACCGAAAGCATTCTTTATAGCTTTACCGGAGGAATCGACGGAGGGAATCCTTATGCCGGGCTTATTTTTGACCAGGCCGGCAATCTTTACGGTGCCACTGGTACAGGGGGATCGGGCACCGGCGGAACCGCTTTCGAACTGGCTAGCTCCAATGGCAGCTGGATGTTTAACTTGCTCTACAGCTTCACCGGCGCCGAAGGCCAGTTCGCTGCGGGGCCGATCGCCAATCTGGCTTTCGACGGCGCCGGCAATCTCTATGGCACGACTCACGGTAGCGGAGCCTACAAAGCGGGCGCCGCTTTCAAGTTGACTCCGTCCAGCGGTACTTGGACGTACACTTCGCTGCACGACTTCACCGGCGGCAGCGACGGCGGATATCCACGGAGCAGCATCACATTCGACAAAAGCGGCAACATGTACGGCACGGCGGCCGGAGGCGGAACAGGGGATCCCAACAAGTGCTACAGCGCCTGCGGTGTCGTCTTCCAGATCACACCGAACTGACGTCCTTCGAGCCTTGAAACGCCGGCACGCGCGACCACAAAGTCATGTTGCTGTCCCAATAGCTGGCTGCCAGCTAGTCGTGACCTGGGTTCGGCGATAGTATGGACTTTGCCCACATGATTGGCGAAGTCACTCGCGCGCAGGTTGCGGCTTCCGGGCCAACGGCTACCCTGCTGTTTGACGACTGGTACCCGGCGCTGCGTTCGTCCAGGTTGGCCGGCAAGCGGATGACAACGGTCACGTTGCTGGGCATTCCACTGGTACTGGGACGGACCGCCGCGGGAAAATACTTCGCCATGCGCGACGCGTGTCCGCATCGGGGCATCCCGCTCTCCTACGGGTGGTGCGATGGCCAGCAGGTGACCTGCAAGTATCACGGCTGGTCGTTCGAGCCCGTGTCGGGGCAATGCCGCGAAATTCCCTCCCTCACCAGCGAGGATTCGCTCGATCCGTCGCGCATTTTCGCTACGGCGTTTCCTTGCGAGGAGCGCGATGGTCACGTTTGGGTGTACGTGCCGCAACCTGGTCGCGGCAGGCTGCGGCCCGAGACGACGGAATTGCCTCCGGTACCTGCGGTCCCAAAGTTCAGCAATCGATACAGAACGGCGCACCTGTGCGCGGACCTGCCATGCAACGTGGACCACGGCATCATTGGGCTGATGGATCCCGCGCATGGGCCGTTCGTGCACAACGCATGGTGGTGGCGTTCTCGGCGCAGCATCCACGAAAAGACCAAGCAGTTCGAGCCCATTGAAGATGGTTTTCGCATGACTGCGCATCAGCCGTCGGCCAATAGCGCGCCCTACAAGCTGCTGGGCGTCTATGGCCAGCCGATCACGACCACCATTGATTTCGTGCTGCCCAACCGGCGTTACGAGATCATCCGCTGCGGCGACAAGTGGTTTGCCAGCCTGACGACGGTAACGCCTACGGCTGAGAACCAGTGCCGCATCGATGTATGCGCGGCGTGGAACATCTTCCGCAATGTGCCGTTCCTGACGCCCATTGCCAAGTTCTTCGGAAGGCGCTTCGTTCGCCAGGACCAGTTGACCATGATCCAGCAGGCGGAAGGGCTGAAACACAATCCCAGCCTGATGCTGATTGACGATGCCGACCGGCCCGCCAAGTGGTATTTCGAACTGAAGCAGGCGCGGCTGGAGGCACAAGCCACGGGCGCTCCAATGCGCCATCCGATGAGCGGGCCGGTCACGCTGCACTGGAGAAGCTGAGCAGCGATGAAGAACCCACTGCAGCTTTCCTGGAAAGTCAAGGAACAACTTCGAATGCTCGTCATTGCGGCGTTGCTGGGCGCTGCGGTGGGGATTTTCATCCTCTATCCCACCAACGAATTCGTGTACTTCTACGAGTATCGGCCTTTGTCGGAGTCTACGCCGGGCGGCTTCGCGCTGTCGCAACTGCAGTCTGCGCTGCGAGGCGGAACCCCGAAGAAGACGGTCTTTTACGCGATCGTCGGCATCGTACTGAGCGTTTCGGCGGCAGGGTTTTATGCGGCCATGCATCGGCGGTCGGAGCAGATCGAGCAGTTGAGCGCCGCCCTCGGCGATGACCTGCGCGCGCTCATCGCCCGCGGCGAAAGCGCCAACCTGGAGTTCAAGTCCTCGTTTCGATGGGACCTGAGGGAGAACAAGCTCAACCGCGCGCTCGAGGCCGTGGTGCTGAAGACGCTCGCCGGCTACATGAACGGCAACGGCGGCACGCTGCTTATCGGCGTGGCGGACGACGGAAGCGTCGTCCGGTCTGGAGCACGACTACACCACGCTCAAGAAACCCGATCGCGACGGCTTCGAGCAAGTGCTGATGACTGCCGTCGCCACCAAGCTGGGCGGCGACGCGTGTCATGCCGTGCAGATGGTATTCCATTCGCTGGAGAGCAAAGACGTCTGCCGCGTGATGGTCGCTCCGGCACATCGGCCGGTCTATGTGAAGGACGGCGACAATCCAAGGCTTTACGTGCGGACCGGCGTGAGCACGCGCGAACTGAACGTCCAGGAGGCGATCAACTACACCTCCGCGCGCTGGCCGAGATAGATCGCCGGCAAATTTCACTGCTTGCACTCCTTGCAGGGGCAAAGCGGTCCACTCGGCATGTAGGATGACTTGTTCTCGGCGAAGCACCAATCTACCTGTTTGCGCGAGAACTCAGTCACCACGCTCTCAGGCACGTCTGCCTTGATTACCTGCCTGAACTCGAAACTAATCGTGCCATCGGGCGCAACCGTGCCCAGCAGATATCCGTAGACATCGGTCATGGCGACGGTGGCGGCCGAGTGATCCTTCGGCAAGCGGTAGCGTACAGCGCCGGCGCTGCCCGTAATCCAGCCCGGCAGAACGTCTGCCTTGGAGCGGCAGGCGGTGTCGTAAACGTTGTTGAGGACGAAATGGGAATGGCTGGCCAGCACGTAGACATTCTTTTTCGTACTGTTCCGAAAGGCCAGTAGCTGGGCGTAAATGATGCGTCCGCTGGCCTCCTGCTGGGGAGAATCGTTGGCACTATGTCCCGCCGAGAGCCCTTCGGGCAGGGAATCGTGCGCGCCCACGACCACGGTGTGAATGGAGGGATCTTTGGTATCCCTCGCCAATATGGCCTGAAACCACTTCATCTGGGCAGGGTCAACCATGTCGCTGGTGGAATTGTCCATGCCGATGAAGTCGACGCCATTCTCGATCCAGTGATGATAGGTCTTTAGCATGTGGTCATCGGGATCATCAGCCAGCCGCTGTCGCTGCAACACAGGCTGGTCAAGCCAGTCGGCAAATTGAGCCAGATAAAGGGAACGGGTCATCGGCCAGATCAATTCATGGTTTCCGATTTCCAGAAAGACCGGCAGATCTCCGAAGGGATTCAACTGGTGCTGAATGAAATCGGGCCAGGCGTTGGCGAGGTAGTCGCTGACCGAACCGTTGGGATGAATCTGGCGATAGTCCTCATCGAAGGTGTAAATGGCTCGGTAATCGCCCAGGTGCCAGTAGAACGCGGCACCGTCGCGGCGGACTCCCTGCGCGATCGCCGGCATTACGATGTCGCCGCAGTTGCGCGAATCTCCCGAGACTGCGAACTTCCAGGTGCCGGTTGAGTTCGGTTGCTGTTGCGCGTGTACTGCCGCAGCAAGGCACAACGCCACAAGAAGACAGCACGCGGAGAGTTTTTGCCGGGTGGCTGAAGCAACGAGCGAAAAATCATTTAGAGGTCGGCGCATTGTTCCCCTCGAAGCGCAAGATCATATCGCAGCGTCTTGAGTGGCACCACAGGAATGTGTAGACGCTCACCACCCGTTTTGCTATTCATCGCACGAGACGCTAAGCTGCTTGAGGTCATAGATACAACAAGTTTCCAGGGAGATCGCATGCGCGCTGGTCGTCGTTGGTTGCTTCGGGTGGTGCTGAGTGTCTGTGTGTTGTCCAGTTCTGCCGCCTTCGGCACCGGCAAGCAGGATGCGAATAAGCCCGACGAGGCACGGCTGAAGCCCGCTTATCGTTTCCAGCGCGACGGCTGGGTTTATATCCATCTCGAAGGATCGCCGGCCGACATCGGCTACCAGCACGGATACCTGCTCGCGCCCGAAATTGAGGACGGGTTCAAGACCGTCCAATACAAGGATGTTTATCGCACCAAACGCAAATGGGATTTCTACCGCCAGACCGCGCAGAACATCCTGTGGCCACATATTGATCTCGAATATCAGCAGGAGTTGCAGGGCATCGCCGACGGACTCAAGGCCCATGGTTCGACCCTGGACTTGTGGGACGTGGTCGCGCTGAACGCGATGGAAGAAATTCCGGACTACTACGTTCCCTGGCTCAACCGGCAGGAGAAGCGCGCCAACGCGCCCGATCTGAAAGCGCCGGGGAACTGCAGCGCGTTTGTCGCCACCGGATCGTGGACCAAAGATCATAAGCCGGTCATTGTGCACAGCAATTGGACCGACTTCGCTACCGGCACGCGCTGGACCATCATCTTCGACATCGTTCCGGCACATGGCTACCACATGCTGATGGATGGCTTCCCCGGAATCATCGTGAGCGACGACGATTTTGGCATCAATTCCGCCGGGCTCATGGTGACCGAAACGACGATCACCGGCTTCACGCTCTTCGATCCCAAGGGGAAGCCGGAATTCATGCGCGCCCGCAAGGCGCTGCAGTACGCGAGTTCGATCGATCAGTATGTGCAGATCATGCTCGACGGCAATAACGGCGGCTACGCCAACGACTGGCTGCTGGCCGACAACAACACCGGCGAGATCGCGCGCTTTGAGCTTGGACTGAAGATGCATCGGGTTTGGCGGACGAAGGACGGCTATTACGCCGGCGCGAATTTTCCCAGCGATCCCGCACTCACCAAGGCCGAAACCAATTTCGATACGGCCAACATGGCGAGTTCTCCCAATGCGCGTCACAAGCGTTGGGAGGAGCTGATGCCGCCAAACAAGGGCCAGATCGATGTCGAGCTGGGCGAGAAATTCCTCGCCGACCACTGGGACACCTACGAGAACAAGGACGATCGCAATCTGCGGGGCTTGTGCGGTCACGGGGAGAGCTCTCCGACCGGCGATCCGGTGTGGGCCGAGCCTCCGTACGCTCCGACGGGTGCGGTGACGGCGCAGGCAGCCGACGGCACCATGGCGCGGAACATGACGCTGCAGGCGCGAGCCGGACATCCCTGCGGGGAAGAATTCATCGCCGATAAGTTCCTCAAGCAACATCCCGAGTTCGATTGGCAGCGCTCGATCCTGAAGGACATGAACGGTCATCCCTGGGCGGAGTTTACGGCGGGAGAAAAGCAATAGCCTGTCCAGACCCGGGGCAAATCAGCACTACCAAAGGCCTCACTTCACCGCCGCCCCGTCGCGGCTGGTTCTTGCCGGTGGTCTCAAGGAGTGCTCCGCTGAGTCGCATGTCCTGCTGCGACGCGGTCTCCTAAATACCCCTCCCCCTTCCCCCTCGCCTGTTACTTAGAATCAACGACTTAGACCACAAATCTGTCGCAAAATATTCCATCCAAAGGAGTTATACGTAAGCAATAGACTCCTATGGACTTAACACCCAGAAATGGGCGGAAAGGGGTCAAATACGCGGCGTTAATGAGCTAAGCAAGATAAGCATGATAATCAAGCTAGCAAGCTAGCAATCTAGCTACCTGCCTGCCCTCCCGCTGCTACTTAGAATCAATAACTTACGCATCATTTCTATCGCAAAATCCTCCATCCAAAGGATTTACAAGTAAATTATAGATTCCTATGGACTTAAGCGCGAGGCAGGGGCGAGTCCGACAACTGACAACTAATCTGCTGGCAAGTGTTTTCAAAGAGCTTTCCAGGCCTGCACACTGGGTGCGGCCGAGCGAAGACACAACAACCGGTCCTCTCGATATCAGTGATACCGTGCCGCGCCGTAACGCGCAAGTGCGCAGGTCACATCGCAACAAAACTTAACCAAGTATTTTGTCAAGAACGGGAACGCGAGAATACAAGTGGCGAATCGGAGGTTGGCGCTTCCCTTGCGCACTGGGCCGGTTCTCATGCAGCACCTCAAGCCTGAAGAGTCTGCACAGTCTCTGAAGGCTCGCGCTTCCAGCGAAGCCGGGTGGACAAATATTCATCCAACAATCTTGCTCCGGTCGATCGTCCGCAATTCAGGGAGAGTCTGATTAAGTCAGCCGGAGGTGCCTCAGCGGCTAAAGAGCGTGTGTGAGAACAGTGCCGCCCCTACGGGGCTCAGATCAACTTCCCACTCTACCCAGCACTCCGCCTTCGGCTGCGTGCTGGGCTAGGCTGAACAAGGCTGAACCGCCCCCTTGGGGCTAGTTTTCCACACGCTCGTTCCACTGTCGCAAACCAACCGTAGTTCTGACACACCCTCTAATCTAAAGCCCTGTCTAGTATCAGGCATCTACGGACGACCTAAAGGCCGTCCCCTTCAAGGAACCATGCTTGATGTCAAGCAGGGCCACCGTTGAAAGACCTAGGCGGGCCCGCGCTGCTGCGGAAGAAGAACTTTCACAATGCATCCGCGCGTCGCCCTGGCGATTGGCCAACTCGATGGTGCCGCCGTGGGCCTCGGCGATCTGCTGCGACAGGACCAGTCCGATGCCGGAGCCTCCCGGCTTGGTGGTATAGAAAGGAACGAAGGCGTTGCTCGGGTTGAGCAACCCGATGCCGTTGTCTTCCACCATCAGCGCCACCTTGCGGTCGAACTGCTTCCCAGCGCATGGAAACCTTGGGATCGGCGGTCTGAGCGCCAGCTTGCGGCGACTGTGCCTGCTCCAGGGCGGCGTCCACGGCGTTGCGGACGAGGTTAATCAGCATCTGCTCGATGAGGTCGGGATCGATCATCAGCACAATGTCGGGTCCGGATGCGATTTCGACATTCACCCGGGTTTCGAGGATGGCGACGCGCTCCAGCAACGGCCGCAATTCCACAGGCTGAAGCGTTGGCGACGGCATCTGCGCCAGCCTGCGGTAGGACTGCAGGAAGCGGTGCAGGGCGGCGGTGCGCGATTCGATGATGTCCAGGCCGCGTTGAAAGTCGGCGTTTTGCGCCTCAGGCAATTCAGGCAACGGCAGGCGTGACGCCAGGCTACCGGCGATCGAAATGATAGGCGCCAGCGAATTGTTCAGTTCGTGGCCAAGCACGCGGATCAGCCGCTGCCAAGCGCTGCGTTCCTGTTCGCGCAGGGCACGGCTCACGTCGGAAAGCACGATCAGGGTGTGGGGCACGCCATTCTGGCGGAAGGAACTTTGGCGCACCATCCAGCGCGCGTTCGGAGTCGAGTAAGGGAGCGCGACCAGGGTCTCGTTTCTGGCTTCGAAGCAGGCGTTGAGTTCGAGGTGGGCTGCGGTCTGGCCGAGTAGCCGCGCGGATGGCTGCTGCAGCAATCGTTCACCGGCCGCATTCACCAATCGCAAAACGTGGTCGGGGTCGAAGGTGAAGATCGGGGCATCGATCTCGTCGACAACGCGGCGTAGAAGCGCAGTCGCCTCGATGGTCTGGATGCGCTGCTCGGTCAGGATGTCGGCGAGGGAATTGATTTCCAGCGCCAACTCGCCCAGAGCGTCGTCAGGAGCGGCGCCGCGGGCGCGGAAGGAATAGTCTTCTTCGCGAAGCGCCCCAACGACATTGGCAAGAGTTTGCAGCGGACGCACAATCTGGTCGAGCAGCACCAGGGTGAGCACCAGCCAAAGAAAAAACTCCAGCGTTGTAAGAGCAATCTTGACGTCGCGTGGCCAGGCGCTGGTCCAGATGAGAGTGGTGCCGAATGCGACGCCGGGCAGCGCCGCGAGCACAGCAAAGAAGGCGATGCGTTTTTCGAAGAGGAGTCTGGAGGGGCGGAATCGGACGTGAGGAGTTCGGGGGGCTGGCTTGGCGGTCGGCGGAGTGAATGACTTGGGTTCGCCGCCGGAGCTAGAGACCATAGCGTTCCATCCGGCGGTACAGAGCGCCACGACTCAAGCCCAGCGCCTCCGCCGCCTGGCTCACGTTTCCGTGAAAGCGCTGCAGTGCCTTGCGCACCAGAATTCCTTCGACCTCCTCGATGCTGAGTTCTTCGAGGTTCTGGCCCTGCGGGCGTTGCACGTTCAGGCCAAGGTCCGACACTTGAATCTCGTCGGTGTGGCACATGAGCACGGCCCGTTCCAGCGTGTGCTCCAGCTCGCGCACATTGCCGGGCCATGCGTATTGCATCATCGTCTGCAGGGCGGGTGCTGCAAATCCGGTCACCGCAACACGATACCGCGTGGCATAGCGCTTGAGAAAGTGGGCCGCCAGGGCAGCAATATCTTCGCGGCGTTCACGCAACGCCGGGATATGGATCTCAACCGTGTTCAGGCGGAAGAGCAGGTCCTCGCGGAAATTCCCCGCGGCAATGGCCACCTGCAGGTCCGAATTCGTCGCTGAGATGACGCGAACGTTGATGTGCTTGGTGCGCGAAGAGCCGACGCGCTCGATTTCGCCGGTCTCCAGAACGCGCAGCAGTTTTGCCTGCTGGCGAATGGGAACGTTTCCGATCTCATCGAGGAAGATGGTTCCGTTATCGGCCAGCTCGAAGCGGCCGATGCGGTCGGTGCGCGCATCGGTGAAGGCGCCTTTCACGTGGCCGAACAGTTCGCTCTCGAAGGTGCCTTCCGGCAACGCGCCAGTATTGACGGCGACCAGCGGCATGTTGGCGCGGGGCGACAATGCGTGCAGGGTCTGGGCAACGATCTCCTTGCCGGTGCCATGCTCGCCGGTAACCAGTACATTGGCGCCGGATGGTCCGATGCGCGCCATGGTCTGCAACACCGGCTGCATGGAAGGCGCGGCGGCGATGAACTCAGGACGCCCTTCGGCGCGCAACAACCTGGCCTCGGCTTCGAGATGCTGAGTGCGCTGCAAGGCGCGATGCAGTTCAACCTGGGTCCGAAGGATGGCCAGCAGGCGTTCGTTCTCCCAAGGCTTCTGAATGAAATCGCGGGCACCGCGGCGCATCGCTTCCACGGCAAGACGAACGTTGCCCCACGCGGTCATGACGATGACGGGAATGCTGCTGTCGAGGGCGACGATCTGAGAGAGCAGGTCCAGGCCTTCCTGTCCCGAGGTGGTGTCGCGAGTGTAATTCAGATCGATGAGGACGGCATCGTAGAAGTCGCTGGCCAGCGACTCACGCACGGCAGCCGGCGATCTTGCGGTGTCGACGTCGAAGCCTTCGGGACGGAGCAGCAGTTCGATGGCTTCAAGAATGTGCGGCTGATCGTCGGCGGCCAGAATGCGGCCCGGGCTCTGCCGCTGCCGAGTCTCGGGGACAGAGTCGCGCAACGTTTCCTGATTTCCCTGGGCCTGTGTCCGCGGCAAGATGATCTCCGTCAGGGTGCGGTGCCATTGACCGCATCCTCAAGCTGAATGCCATTATCTTCCAGTGTGGTGCCGGTAGCGCGCTCCAGCTCCAGTTTCGACTTCTGATAGGCCGTGGTTGCGTTGACCAGGTCAAGCTCGGCAACGGCCAGATCGCGCTGGGCGGTCAGGGTCTGGAAGCTCGATCCCGCCCCCAGTTCCTGCTCTTTTTTCATGATGCCGAATGTTTTATCGGCCAGATCGCGGGCTTTCTTGGCAGCCGCCACTCGCGCCCGGCCCTGCTCCAGCGCATATTGCGCGTTGCGCACTTCGATGCGGATCTGCTTTTTCAGCTGCTGCATGCGAAGCTCGGCCTGGCGATACTCCAACTCGGAACGATACTGGTCGGCTTTCGCGACCCGGTTGCGGATCGGGATGTTGAGGTTCGCGCCCACGAAATAATCCGGCGACGAATTGTTAAAGGCGTTGGTAAAGGCCCCGCCGAAATCCGTTGGCAGGATGGTGCTGTTGGTCGTGTAGTAGTTGGGATTTAATTCTCCAGCCAGGCCGGTGCCGCCATAGAAGCCCACCAGCGCCAGGGTCGGCAGCAGAGCGTTCTTGGCTGCCTTGCGACTGATCTGGCGGTTCTGCAAATCAATCTGCGACTCCGACAGCTCCGGGCGGTCCTGCAAGGCCACGTTAATCAGGTCTTCGAGCGGTCTCGCAGGCCCACTGTCGGTAGGCTCCAGGCGATCGGTGGGAACCACCGGCATGGACTCGAGCACGGGATCGTCAAGGTTCTTGGTAAGAGCATTTTTCAGCAGCGATTCCTGCAATTGCAGGTTCGTCCTGGCAACGGTCAAGTCCTGATCGCGCCGGGAAACCTCCGCCTCGGCCCGCATAACATCCATTTCAGGAATCGCCTGGAGTTGTAGCTGCTTTTGCGCATTGCCGAGGCTTTGCTGCGCGAACGCGAAGGACTGCTCCGTCACCCGCTCGGCCTCGTAAGCGCTGACCAGGTCCCAATAGATGTTGGCGATCTGGGTGATGGTGGCGATGACCTGGCTCTTGAAGGCTATGTCGGAAATCTTTTTGTTGTTCCTGGCGATGCGCAGAAAGCGCATGTTAGGAGCAGTCCCGAAGCCGGCCAGCAATTGCTGAGTGAAGGTGACGCGATAATACGCCCCCAACTGCGGCGAGAGACTGCTGTAAATGCTGTTCGTCGCTTGCCGGTTATTGTCTACTTCGAAGCTGAAATTCGTTCCCGTCGGAAAGGCTTGGGAATAGTTGATATTGGCCACCGTGGTGTTCAGCTGAAGCTGAGGAACACCATAGATCTGAAGGTTGGCAAGTGGCTGGGTGAGGTGTTCGAGGCCGCTAGTCGCCGTAACAATGGGATCGTAGGATTGCACCGGCGTTCCAATGCCCAGCGTGGACTGCACGAGGCCGGCAGCGCCGGCACCTGCTCCGCCAGCGCCGCCCGTGGTGCCGCCGGCGCCCGCGCCCGGTGCACCGGTTCCGAAAGCCGCCAACGCCTCCGCCCGGAGTGCCCTGCACGACGCCAGTATTGACGCCACGGAAGGAGCCGCCGGCCTTGGTTCGCTGAATGTCAGTATCGGCAATCGGCAGGTTGTAGCGTGCGATGGCGAGATCGAGGCTGTTTTCCAAGGCGAGTGCGATGGCATCCTGCAGCGAGATGTAAAGCTTGCCATCACGGATGAGTTGTTCCAGCCGGGGCGAGTTCTGCAAATTAGGCTCAGGCACCTGGCTGGGGGCGTAAGCGTCGAACGGATTGTGCGAATGAGGAATCGCCAGGTTGGCCGGGGTGTGGATTGAAAGTGGCACAGGCTGTGGCGTGGGCGCGTTGGGCATCTGCTCGGGAGTTGCGGGCGCGCGGCGCTTGGGTTTGCGCCTCTGCGTTGACCAGCAGGAAGCAGAGGAGCAATGCCAGAATTGGCGACCGCATCACGCGTGCTCTCATGAGCGGACGGCCTCCCCGCTCGGTGCGACGGCGGAGTTCGCCGTGTCGCCCACCAGCCATCCATCGCGCAGTTGAATAATGCGCGAGCCGAAAGAGGCGTTCACGTCGGAGTGCGTGACCTGCACGATGGTCGTACCTTCGCGGTTCAGTTGAGTGAACAGCTCCATGATTTCCTTGGCCTGGCTGGAGTGCAGGTTGCCCGTAGGCTCATCAGCCAGTAGCAGCGCCGGTTTGTGAATGACGGCGCGCGCGATGCCGACCAACTGCTGCTGTCCGCCGGAAAGCTGGCTGGGATAAAGGTCCTTCTTGGCGACGATCTGAAAGTGGTCGA
The DNA here is from genome assembly GCA_963831675.1 of uncultured Acidobacteriaceae bacterium. Classification (GTDB taxonomy): domain Bacteria; phylum Acidobacteriota; class Terriglobia; order Terriglobales; family Acidobacteriaceae; genus Bog-257. The sequence continues at coordinate 87,996 of CAWHRM010000021.1, read as the reverse complement.
GAGTTTCAGCGACCATGCCCTGCCGCTGACTGCGCGGAATGTCTTTGTACGACAAAGGAAGATCGATGTTCTCCTGCACGGTCAGGTCGTCGAGCAGGTGATAGCTCTGAAACACCATTCCGATCTTGCGCTTGGCCAGCTCAGCGCGGTCCTTCCGCTTCATGAGGTGGACCGGCTGTTCGCCGAACCAGTACTCGCCGGCCCATTGGTCATCGAGCAGGGCGAGCGCGTTCAACAGCGAGGACTTCCCTGCTCCCGATGGGCCCATAACGGTGACGAACTCGCCTTCCTGAATGGTGAGATCGATGCGGCGCAGCACCCAGGTCTGGCCTGCTCCAGTTTTGTAACTGCGTTCGAGGTTCTTGAGCTGGATCATGATTTGTCATCCCGACAAGCGAAGCGAGGAGTCGAAGGACCGGCGGTTCGCTATTCGCCCTTAGTTCTGTGTCTCCTGCATCAGCCGGCGGAGTTCTTCTTCGGCGACGACTTTGCCGTCGAACAGATGAACTTCGCGCTGGGCATGGGCGGCAAAACGGGGATCGTGCGTCACCATGCAGATGGTCGAGCCCTCGCGATGCAACTTCTGCAGCAACTCCATGACGGCTTCGCCATTGCGCGAGTCAAGGTTTCCGGTCGGCTCGTCGGCCAGCAGGATGGATGGCGAGCCGGCCAGGGCGCGCGCCACGGCGACGCGCTGCTGCTGACCACCGGAGAGCTGCGAGGGATAGTGCCGCAGCCGGTGCGCCATGCCAACGCGCTCCAGCGAATCCAGCACGCGCCGCTTGCGCTCGGCCGACGGCATGCCGTCACGATAGGTCAGCGGCAACTCGACATTCTCATACACGGTGAGATCGCCGATGAGGTTGAAACTCTGGAAGATGAAACCGATCTCGCGGTTGCGAATGCGCGAGCGGTCGGCGAAGTCCAGGTTGGCAACCGGCTGCCCGTTGAGTTTGTAGTCGCCGTCCGTCGGGGTGTCGAGCAATCCGATGATCGACAGCAAGGTTGACTTGCCGCAGCCCGAAGGGCCGGACATGGCGACGTATTCGCCCTTGCGCACCTTGAGATGAACGCCGGAAAGGGCGTGCGTCTCGACTTCGTCGGTGTAAAAAACTTTGGTGAGGTTCTCGATTTCGATTAGCGTGTTTGCTGCTTCGGTCATGTTGGCGTCCATTCTGTATTGATCGCTAGTCGCTTTCGCTTTTCGCTACTCGTTTTTCGCTTTGTGGCAACAGGCTTTACTTCTCTCTACACATCTACGTAGAGCCGGTGCCAACGGTTCGGTTACCGCCTTGCCAAGCTGCTCCCGGAAACCGAGGAGCGAATGGAGCGAAAATCCCCTCTTACTCCAGCCGTACGCGATCGGTGTTGTCCCAGCGCGACATGTCGGAAAGAATGACGGTGTCGCCTTCTTTCAGTCCGGAGTCGATCTGGATGAGGTTCACCGATGCGCGTCCGGTCTTCACCTGTATACGCGAGGCGGCAGTTGCCGGCCGGGTCAAGCTTGAACATCGAAATGGTGCTGTTCTCCTGTCCGAAAGCGGGACGTCCCACGTAGAGCACGTTCTCCAACTTCTCAAGATCAATGGTGCCATCGACGCTCAGATCGGGCCGGGCACCCTTGGGCAACTCACCAGTCAGCTTCACATCGACCGTGACCGTCCCGTTCTGCACCGCGGGATCGACGCGGCTGACCTCGCCAGCTATCACGCCATTGTGCGTGTCGACGGAGGCGGGCTCACCGATCTGGACGTCACGCGCCTGGGTTTCGGGGATCTTCAGTTCCGCCATCAGATGATTGGGCTGGACGATCTTCGCCAGCTCGGTGCCCGGCAAAACGTGCTGCCCGACCTGCAACGGCATCTCGACCAATACACCGGCCACTCCAGCTTTCACCTTCAGGCGCTGCAACTGCTGCTGTTTCAGTTCGGCCAGCGCGCGCATCTCATCGACCTTCGCCTGTTGCACCGCAAGCTGCGAGACGATGGCCTTCTCGTTGATATCCAGTCGCTGATCTTCAATCTTGTTGCGCGTGACCATTTCCTGGGCCTTGCCCTCGGAAGCCTTGGCGGCGAGTCCGGAGATGACGCCGAGATCGTAAAGCGCCTTGTCGGTCTGCGCCTGGCGCTGCGCTTCGCTGTATTCGGCATTGACCGTGGCCGCTCCAGCGCGCTGATTCATCAGATCGCTGGCAAGTTTCACCTTCAGGCTCTGGTACTCGGCCTGGGCAGCCTTGACCTGCAACTGCGCGTCGAGCGCTTCCTGCTCCAGTTGCGGATTGGTCATCTCGACCAGAACGGTGTCGGCATCGACCTGCGAACCCGGCAGCTTGTCGATCCGAATGACCGTGGCTTCCGTCTCGGCCGGAATCTGGCGAACGTCTTCGTGGCTGGGAATCAGGGAACCCAGACCGCGCACCTGGCGTAGCATCGAGCCTCGCTTCACGGTGTCGGTCCAAATCGTGCTGCGGTCAACCGTGGGCGCGGCGGGCTTCAACCGGGAAATTCCCACGGTTACGCCGACCAGCACGATCAGCGCGACGCTCACCCAGATGAGTTGGCGGCGCCGCTTCTGACGTTTGATTTCGGGGCGGGCGATATCCATTGCGTTCTTATCAGTGCACGTCGAGACCCAATTCTTCTGCAGCCTATCTACTTATTTATCAATCGATTAGGGCGATCCGACGACGTGTTGGGGGAGCCGTTCTTGTCCCAGCGTGGATTGCTGTGTCCATTTTCGGACAGCCTGTACCGGCGGGGGGCGATGAGGCGACCGGTACTTGTGAAAACCTGTTCGATGCTGAACATTTCTTTGGCCACCAATTCAGTCTGTAAAATCCGATTGACGTGGCTACCTTAGCCAAAACCGGGACGGAGATCACGGAGCCAATCCCCAAGGTTCCGGCAAGACAGGGGCGGTTGGTCTCGCTCGATGTCTTTCGTGGCGCAACGATTGCTGCGATGATCCTGGTCAACGACCCGGGCAGCACGGCTGCCTACGAGCCGCTCAAACACGCGCGCTGGAACGGGTGGACGCCGACCGACCTGATCTTTCCCTTCTTCCTTTTTATCGTCGGGGTCTCGCTGGTGTTTTCCTTCGAGTCGCGGTTGCGCCGGGGCGATTCGCGGGGAGCGCTCGTTCTACACACCCTGCGACGCAGCGCCACCATTTTTGCCATCGGGCTGCTGCTCAACGGCCTGCCTCATTTCCATCTGGCAACATGGAGAATTCCCGGAGTGCTACAGCGCATCGCTGTCGCGTATCTGGGGGCGGCGTTGATCACTCTCTACGCCCGGACCAAGGCGCGTATCCTGTGGATTGCGGTGCTGCTGCTGGGGTATTGGGCACTGATGCGATTCGTGCCCGTGCCCGGGTATGGAATTCCGACCCATAACATTCCGCTGCTGCATCCGAACGCAAACCTGGCTGCCTATTTAGACCGCAAGCTGATGTTCGGCCATCTCTGGGAAGGTACGCGCGATCCGGAAGGAGTGCTGAGCACACTGCCCGCAATTGCCACGGCCCTGTGCGGTGTCCTGACTGGCGAATTGGCTGCGGTCCAGCCGCAGTCCGCTGCAGAAAGCACTAGGGATGCTGGTGGCGGGTGTGGCGGGGATTATTGCGGGTGTGGCCTGGAATAGCTGGTTCCCGATCAATAAGAATCTCTGGACCAGCTCTTATGTTCTGCTCAGCGCGGGATTTGCCCTGGTTTGCCTGGCGATCTGTTATTGGACAACCGATGTCAAGCTACGTCGCGGCTGGTGGACCCAGCCATTCCTCATCTTTGGCAGCAACGCGATTGCCGCCTATGTCATCTCGGAGCTGCTGGGAGGGACGTTCGGCTGGAAGGACCGCGTATTCCAGCATACGTTTGCGCATTTGGGTCCGCCGGGTTTTGCGTCGCTACTGTATTCGCTGGCAGTCGTCGGCGTGTGTTTCCTGCCGGTGTGGTGGATGTATCGAAAGGGAATTTTCCTGAAAGCCTGAGTTTCTTATTCGCCGGCCACGGCAGGCGCCTCCCCGCTTTCCCGTTTCAGCTCCGGCTTGAGATCCAGGTTGCGGATGAGGCGGTGCAGGTAGTTGGGATGAAGACCCAGCAATTTGGCGGCTTCGGTGTAATTCCCTTTCTTCTGCGCCACGGCATCCATGATCATTTGCTTCTTCAGTTGGTTGAGGCGGTCATGATACTTTGCGCTGTCGCGCTGCGCGGATTGCGTTTCCAGCAAGGCTTCCGGCAAATCCTCGACCACGATCTCATCGCTGAGGCCGAGAACCATGGCATGTTCGATGGCGTTCTCCAACTCCCTCACATTGCCCGGCCAGGCGTAGTTCATCAGGAGCAAACGTGCTTCGGAGGACATGCCCTTGAACGAGCGCTTGCACTTCTGGGCATACTTGGCCGCGAAGTACATGGCCAGCAAGGGTATGTCGTCAGGCCGGTCGCGGAGAGGGGGCACAACCGTGGATACTACGTTCAAACGGTAATAAAGGTCCTGGCGAAATTGTCCGCTCTTGATGGCCTCCTCCAGGTTGCGGTTGGTGGCGGCGATCACGCGGGCGTTGAACTTCAGGACACGCGTACCCCCCACTCGCTCAAACTCCCGCTGCTGCAAAACCCGTAGCAGCTTCGCCTGCAGCGCGGGAGCCAATTCGCCGATCTCATCGAGGAACACGGTGCCGCCCTCAGCCACTTCCAGCTTGCCTTTCTTGGTCCCGATTGCGCCGGTGAATGCGCCCTTTTCGTGGCCGAACAGTTCGGTCTCCAGCAACGTTTCAGGAATGGCGGCACAGTTGATGGCGATAAAGGGTTGGTCCGCATTCGGGCTGTTGCGATGAATGGCATAGGCTACCAATTCCTTACCCGTGCCGCTCTCGCCACGGATCAAGACGGTAGTATCGCCGTGCGCCACCCGGGAGATAAAGTTCTCGAGTTGCCGCATGGCTTTGCTTTCGCCGACGATGGCGCCGTCGAGGTCAAGCTCAGCTTGCAGGCGGCGATTTTCGCTGCGTAGCACGTCCAGAGCCAGCACATTCTCCAGGCTGACGGCGGCGATTTGCGCGGCCGAGCTCACGAAGTTCACGTGGTCTTCCTCGAATCCCACCGCAGGCGCCGAAGCGACCAGGTATAAGACACCTATTGTTCTGTCCACCGCGACCAGCGGCACGCAGAGAACAGTCTCCGTGTCCTTCGATTCCGGAGCCGGCTTACTGAGCACAACGGCGCGCTCCCACAGCGCGCGCTGCACCAGATCGCGACGGATGTTCAGTTGTGCGGCATCGCCCGACTTCCGGTCCCAACTGCAGCTCGAGGCCGGCTCTTCATCCACGTGGCGAGTGATCAGGATTGCGCCGGCATCGGCCGGAATTACCTCACAGATAAGTTGCAGTAGCCGCCGCTGTAACGGCTCGAGATCGCGAATGGAGTTTATGGTGTTGGCGATCTTGAACAGCGCGTTCAGGTCGCGGGCCATGCGCCCGACGTCGGTTCCGAGCATCGTCCACGTTGGCGGCACGTGGGTGCTGATCGTGGTCCCGCCGTCGAACACGGTCTCGTCGGTATATTGCACAATGCGTGAAACCAGCAGCTCGTCCTCCGTGATTAGAAAGACCAGCTCGCACTTTCCAACCCGGATGGTGTCGCCATGCCCGAGCAGCTTTCGCCGCACAGGTATTCCATTCACAAAGGTCCCGTTGTGACTATCGAGGTCCACCAGGTGAAAGCCGGCATCGGTTTCGGTGATGGAGAAATGCTTTCGCGACACCGCCCGGTCGTTTAGACAGAGGTGATTGGCAGGATCGCGGCCAACGCCAAGCTGGCCACCGATCATCCTCACAATGCTGCCTTTCGAAGGCCCGGAAATCACTACTACTCTTGAGTCCAACTGCTTCCTCCCGGACATCCCGGTCCCGCGCCTGCTAGTTTAGCCGACTCCGCCTGATTGGCGGGAATAATCAGCATGTCTCTCCTCGGCTAACTGGACGGATAGTGCGAGTATCCACCCGGATAGTCCCATCGGACGGAAATGAGAGCGCGATCCGTCTGAAAATGCCTGCTGCTGCCGTATGTCATTGCAAATGCAGGACGAGGAAAATTGCACCTCGCCCATTTGCGGTTGGCACGCGTCTTGCACTGTATATCCGCGTAGCAGCAAACGCCTGAAAGCAAAAAGAACGCCAAAGGAGTTAGCGGCGACCAAATTCAACCCCGGGTTCCGCATACAGGAGCCCCCATGGAGGATTTTATGAAAACCAACGTCTACGGGGCCCTCATGATCCTGGCTTTGGCCCTAATCGTCAGCGTCCCAATGACCCAAGCCCAAGCCCGCGCCAAGGCGCAGGTAGGGTTCGACTTCAGCTTGAACGACAAGGTGATGGCGGCGGGAAGCTATGAGATCAGTTCCCCCAGCGACAACGTCCTGGCGTTGCGGAACCTGGATACCAGGGAAGGCCGTTTGCTAATTGAGCCGATGAAGGTGCAGGCCTCTCTGGCCGCTGGAACGCCGCATGCGAAGCTGGTGTTTCACAAGTACGGCGACCAGTACTTCCTGGCGCAGATTTGGGACGGCCAGAGCAACATCGGTATTGCTTTCCCGGAATCCAAACGCGAGAAAGAACTGCAGATGGCCAGCGATCTCCATCAGCCCGAAGTCGTGGTTCTGGCAATGAAGTAGTTGCAACCTGGCTACGAGGAAAGACCCGGAGCGGAAGCGCTCCGGGTCTTTTTATGTCTCGGTGGCTGGCAGGACATTTTCAGAATGCGCGGCTTGGCCCGCGCAATATCCGCGCGGGCAGCAAGATAATCCCCTTTAGCAGCCCCAGCACCCCTTCCACCGCAAATCCCAGGATGCGGAACGGCAACAGTATCAGCCACACAATCGGATAGAGCACCAACACCACCAGCGCCAGCGGCCAGCAGAAGATCAGAAGGATGCACCACAGAAGGAAAGTAAGCATAAGATCTCCTGACTAAGGATACGAGAAATCGCGCCTTCGAGTTCCATCATGCGTGCGCCGCCACTCCGGTCAACTCGCGCACAATCGAGCCCACGAACGCCTTGGCGTCGCCGAACAGCATCAGCGTGTTGTCCAGGTAGTACAAGCGGATTGTCGATTCCCGCAAATCCCGGGTTCATACTGCGCTTGATCACCATCACGGTGCGCGCCTTGTCCACGTCAAGAATCGGCATGCCGTAGATGGGACTGCTGGCGTCGGTGCGCGCAGCCGGGTTGGTGACGTCGTTGGCGCCGATCACGAGCGCGACATCGGTCTGCGGCAGATCGGCGTTTACCTCGTCCATGTCCTGGAGCTTGTCGTAGGGAATGTCAGCCTCGGCGAGCAGGACGTTCATGTGTCCCGGCATGCGTCCGGCGACCGGATGGATGCCGAACTTCACGTCCACACCTTTCTTGGTCAGCGCATCGTAGAGTTCGCGGACCTTGTGCTGCGCTTGCGCTACCGCCATACCATAGCCGGGAACGATCACGACTTTGTTGGCCGCCGACAGGATGGCCGCAGCTTCTTCGGGAGTGGCGCTGCGCACGCTTCGCGCTTCGGCCTCCGTTCCAGCGGCCGAAGCCTGTACCTGCCCGAATGCGCCAAACAGCACATTGGTGAACGAGCGGTTCATGGCCTTCGACATGTTGACCGACAGGATGAAACCGGAGGCGCCGTCGAGCGAGCCTGCCACAATTAACAGCTTGCTGTTGAGCACGAAGCCCATGGCCGCCGCCGAAAGTCCCGCATACGAGTTCAACAGCGAGATCACGGTGGGCATGTCGGCGCCGCCGATGGGAATAATCATCATCACGCCAAAGATAAGCGCGATCCCGACCATGACGGGATACAGGTGCATGGCCGACGGATCATGCACCAGATAGACGGCGATACCGATGGCGATGGCCAGCATGCCGAGGTTGACGAAGTTTTGTCCCTTATAGGTGATGGGCCGCTGCGGCAATACCTCCTGTAGCTTGCCCGCGGCCATCAAGCTGCCCGTAATGGTCAGGCCGCCCAGAATCACCTCCAGCGACAGCACCGACATCATGAACGGGGCGATGTTGGGCGCGCGCAGATAGAACTCCGCCGTGCCGACGAGGGTGACGCAGAGCGCGCCAAAAGCGTGGCTGAGGGCCGTTCGCTGCGGAACCGCAGTCATCGCCACATTACCCGAGCGGAACACCGATAATTGTGCCGAGAACGAGCGCGATGGCGATCCACTTGTAGTCCACGATGCCGTGGTACAGAAGCGTGCCCGCAACGGCCAACACCATTCCCACTTCGCCGGCCCAAACCCCGCGCCGCGCGGTCGCCGGCGAACTCAGCCATTTGAGCGAGAAGATGAACAGAGCGGCAGCGACGATGTAGGTGATCTCAATGATGTGTTCGGAGCCCGGGATCATGGTTTCTGCGTCCGGCTGGATTTGAACATCTTGAGCATGCGATCGGTGATGATGAAGCCGCCCACCGCGTTGCTGGTGGCGGCGACGATAGCGATGGTCCCGAGCACAGTCGCAAGCGTGTTCTTATGCTCGCCCGCCAGAATGATGGCGCCGACCACAGCGATCGCATCCAGCGCGTTGGTCAGCGACATCAGCGGCGTATGCAGCAGCGGCGACACGCGGCGGATCACTTCAAATCCGATGAACGCCGCCAGCATGAAAACGTAGAGGCTATTGATGAGGTCTGCTTTGTTCATGAGTTCGCTTCTTTCGATTGCAACTCCAGTGCGGGTAGGTTGTAGAACTCGCGCACGCGCGGGTTCACGATTTCGCCGCCCTGGGTCACGATGGTGCTGCGCGTGATTTCGTCCTCCAGGTTGATCTGGAGCTTGCCATCCTTCACCATGTGCAAAAGGAAGTTTGTAATGTTCTTGCTGTACATCTGGCTGGCATGATACGGCACCGAGCTGGCCACGTTGATGGCTCCGAAAATCGTCACTCCGTGCTCGACGATCTTTTCTCCAGTCCGGGTGAGTTCGCAGTTTCCCCCGCGTTCAGCGGCGAGATCCACAATCACGGAACCGGGGGCCATGGCAGCCACCATTTCCTTGGTCACCAGCACCGGAGACTTCTTGCCCGGAACGACCGCAGTGGTGATGACCACATCGCTTTCGGCAACGACTCGTCCCAGCAATTCGCGCTGCTTCTGGTAAAACGACTTCATCCTGGGCCTTGGCGTAGCCACCTGCATCCTGCGCGTCGGCCGCCTCGATCGGCAACTCGACAAACCTTCCACCCAGGCTCTGGACCTGCTCCTTGACGGCGGGCCGGAGATCATAGGCGGAAACCACTGCGCCCAATCTGCGAGCGGTCGCGATGGCCTGCAAGCCCTGCCACGCCAGCGCCAATCACCAGCACGCGCGACGGCGTGATCGTGCCTGCAGCGGTAGTCAGCATGGGAAAGATACGAGGAAGCGTATCGGCGGCGATCAGCACAGCCTTATAGCCCGCGATGGTGCTCATCGAGGAGAGCGCGTCCATGTTCTGGGCGCGCGTGATGCGGGGGATCAATTCGACGGAAAATGAGGTAACGCCGGTGGCTGCGATCGCCTCGACCGTGTGAAGATCGCCGAGAGGCCGCAAAAAGCCAATCAGAGACTGGCCCTTGTGGAACAGTGGCAGATCGGCGGCGCCGGTCTGGTCGTTGGAGCCGTAGCAAAGCACCTGCAAGACGATGTCGGCGGCGCGAAAGACCTCGGCACGGTCGGGCATGATTTTGGCGCCTTTGTTGACATACTCCGCGTCGGGATATCCAGCTTCCAGCCCGGCGGCCGCTTCAATCACGATCTCCAGCCCGGCCTTCGCAAGATTGGGAATCACCGCAGGGACAAGCGCAACGCGCCGCTCACCCGGGAAAATTTCTCGGGCAACACCGACAATCATGAAGCCTCCTCGCTCGTGCGATCCTTTCGGTCCGGGGGCGGTTCCCGGCACCGCAACGAGCCCAGACCCCGGAATGCAGCATTCTACTTGGAGTCTGGCGAAAGTCCATCCCTAAGCAGAGTGACCCTGTACTCTTTCCCGAAATGGACAGTGACGGTCTTCGGCGTGCCCCGGCTCCTCAATCCCGCAGTATAATGTCCCCGCCCCGCAGAGCTTAACCAGATGTGAAGCTTCCAAAAGCGACCCGCTGATCAGGAGAACTCCATGCCCGATATCAAAATCACCGACAGTCTTTCTCTCAACGCCAATCTGAACCTGAACGACAACGCAGCGCTGGCGAAAGCTGGACTCAAGGCAATCATCTCCCACACTGCCCCGTTCGTTCGCGCATTGGACAAACCTGTCGACCAGTCCGGATTCAACGAAGCAACCTTCGGCGCCAACTTCTCCGCTCCTGCGCAGCTGATCGCCAAGGCAACCAAGCTCACCCTCAAGGCAGGTTCGTGTGGGCTGCTGAAGACCTTCTCTCCGGATGACAAGAAACTGTTCGGTGACGATTTCACACCGGATGTTCCGATCGCCGCCGACGAATACTGGATGGCGCTGGAGATCGAGACCTCTCTCAACGGCAAGATCGCCTCGACGGTCGACGGGATTGGTATCGCCTTGGAAGGCTCTACGAGCGCCAACTTTACAACGTACACCTTGTTCAAGGGGACGCTTCCAACCCTAAGGGATGCTATCACCACGGCCCTGAATAACTATTCCGTGGATTACAGTGTAGCGGTCATTCGTAACCAGCCGCGTGGGAACGATCAATGCCAGCGACCTTAGCGGCAGCGTCAAGTTCAGCGGATCGTACAGCGTGCCCATTAGCGTTAACTCGCTGGCATCGGCGGATCTTCCCTTTAAGCAGAGCTTTGAGATTAGCCCCGACGTCACGTTGAGCCTGGCTGGAGAGATCAAGCTGACGGGACAGTTCGTTGTCCGCAGTCAGCGGGTCAGCGCCAACGAGTTGCGTTTGGGTGTCTACAAGAAGAAGGGCAGCAGTTTTAAGGCGACCTTCAGCGCGAGCGCGGGCCTTGAGGCCGACGCTACCGGTAAGGACTTGATCTCCAAATTCTTCGGTGCGGTGTTCAAGGCACCCGACCTCAGCAAGCTTGGCATCACCGGGAAAAACGCGGCGGCGCTCGACGACGCCATCCAGGACTGCATCGACAACAGCCTCTCGCTGTCGCTGAATGCCACCTGCTCGGCCTCTACCACCGATGAGGCGGCGGTCAATTACTCCATTGATCTTTCCAGCGGCGACAATGACAAGACGGATGCCGCACTGGCCTCGGCTTTGCGCGGGGATTGGAGCGCGCTTGCGGCGCTGCCCAACGTTAAGTCGCTGCGTGACATCACCCGCGAAACCGAAAAGCGAGAGCACAAACTGGTCGTCAACCTGCTTGGACTCTTCAACGCCGAAACCGTAGACCAGTTCGCGAAGAGTTGCACCATTCTGCATGACGCGGATGGTCAGGTAGTGGTCACCGACAAAGTAACCGCAAGCCACCTCGCGACGGCTTCGGAACCTTTCCGAGCGGACTCGGACAAGCTCCGGTCAGCGCTGTCGGAAGGCTTCCTGGCCACCGTTGCCTATATCGCGGGTGGTTCGGCCGGAACTCCCCATATCAAAGACTTCACGGCCAAGCAAACCTATTTCAGCTTCAAGGACAAGATCTCGCGGCCGGACATGCATGAACAGATCATGCTGGGCGAAGCCCTAAAACTGATACCAGCGGGCTCCTGGGACAAGATCCTGGCCGCCAATACCGTCTTCGGCCACGTCAGGGTCGAAGCTTCCGCCACCTATGATTCCGCCGGGGCGATGAAGCTCTTCTTCAAAGATCCAGCCCAGCAAACAGCCTGGACACACCAGGAGTTCGAAAACATAGGCCGCCAGGTTCATGGCCGCTCTCATTGATCCGGCTTCGGGCCGAACGGTCCCGCGCGGATCCGCATCCTGCGAGACGACGCCGCTTGGGCTGCGATGGATGAGAAAGGAGCTGTCGGCGCGTTTAACACCATCGACAACCTTAAGACGCTCGGCCCGAATGAACTGGCGGACGTTGGTGTGGACTGGACGGACATCACCTGGTGGGCAGACGCGATGTCGAAGGTGGCGCCCAAGTTGAGCGCTGTTCTGTCCGCCTTGAAAAGCACAACCGCAGCCGACCCGACGACGGACAAGAATTTTATGAAGAAGCGTAAGGACCTGGAGGCAGTGCTCGGCCAGGTGACGCGGAATTCCCGCGCCGCCTTCGCCGGCGGCTGGGGTGTCGCGGTGATGGAAACCGTCTCCCAGTTCGCCGCCCCGGTGACGATGGACATCAGCGCAGACGGCAACATCAAGCAGCATTATGAGAGTGCCAGCTCCGCGCAGCCGGCCGAGGTAAGCTAGCGGTCGATTTGAAATAGCTCAACGGCTAGCCTGGGTTGAGGCGATTAGCAGAGGTAGTCGCCATGGTCGTCTGCCAGGGACGATTGTTCTTGACATTCGGAAACGGCAGAGTAACATCTCGACCATCCTTTCTAGGTCGTTCCAGAGTGGTCGAGGCGGCTCGAGGTCGCCAGGTACCTCGGATTAAGTTCAACTCGGCGCTCGCCCGGGAGGGGGGATGGATCTTCTGCTTCAGCTAGTGCGTTGGGAAAGCCTGATCTTCCTCGTGGGTCTCGCCGCCATTGTCGTTTTTCAACTGCTGAACGGAAGAATCAATACGCAATATCTGCTCTACGGAAGGATCTCTGGCGCCAACGGCAACGATAAGACAACAGGCGATAAGGACAGTGCCAACAAGAACGCCGCTAATAAGAACAGCAGTAAGAACAACGATCAGAACAACAATCTGTATTTCAGTCCCGAAAGAGTTCAGCTATTGGTCTTCACCCTGGGCGCTGCGATGTACTACGTAATGCAGACCATGACGACAGCTAAGTCAGGCAAGCTTCCGGACATTCCCGATGGTTGGCCGGCCCTCATGGGCGGAAGCAACGCGGTTTATCTAGGTGGAAAAGCCTATGCGCGGTGGTTTGCCAACCCCGGATCGAAATGAGGTGAGATTGCCATGAGTGCTCTGTATATTCTGACCCTGGTTTGCGGATATCTGATCTGCGCGTTAATTGGCATATTGGGCTTTCTGGTCCTTAGGGAGATCTACAACGGGAATATTGATCTCTCCAAGTTGATCAGCGAACCAACCGGCGATGCCAGCATGTCCCGGTTTCAGTTCCTGGTGTTTACCTTCGTGATCGCCTTCAGCCTGTTTCTGGTAGTTGTGGCCACGCTGGCTCCGGGGATGTCGGCAGTCGGCCCGCATTTTCCGGACGTCCCGGCAACCGTCCTGACCTTGCTGGGGATCAGTGGCAGCTCCTACCTGGTGAGCAAGGGTATCCAGTTCAGCGATCCGGCGGGGATTGCCGATCGCTCCACCGATACCATGATCACGATTGCTCCCAAGAAAGTGCTGATTGCTTATGAGAAAACGCAACAGTTCTCGGCCGAGGTGGCTGGCGAACCAAATGCCACACTCAAGTGGCAGGTGATCGCGGGAGACGGCAGCATCGACAACAACGGGCTCTACACTGCCCCCAAGCGTCCTCCCACGGTCGTTCTGGTGCCTCCAACTCACCTGGACCCAGCTCCGCTCGTGGCCCCGCTTGTTCCGCCTGCGGCTCCAGGTGTCGTTCCCGTCGTTCCGGCTCCGGCGCCCATAGCTGCACCTCGAACCGCCCACGCCACCATTCAGGTTACGTGTGACGAATATCCGGAAGTTTACGACTTGGCGGTCGTAACGCTCAGCTGAGGACCTCATGAGCCCACGCACCACCGCAACGCGTTCAACCTCTTCGACGCGGTCCACTGCGACACGCTCAAGCTCTTCGAAACGCTCGACCGCTTCAACTCCAGCCCGGAAGGGGCGACTGGCAACCGCCGCCACCTTACTGCCGCTGGCCCTCGGCCTGGCCAGCACGCAGCTTCCTAGTGGGAAGCCTGCGCCACCACTGTGACGCCGTCGCCGCCAGCGATCACGGTCAGTTGTGGTGCTCCCGGCCTTCCGGCGTGCACCACACCCTCTCCACTCCTGCAAAAGGGGCGTCCCGTAGACTGGTGGTTCGTGTTCAAGTTCAATGCCTCGGTGTTTCCGGGCTGCGGAGAGGGAGCAACCAGAGCGTGCCCGTTTGGCGGCGACCCGCAGAGCTACAAGAACTTCAGCCAGCAGTTTGCCTACGCCAGCAGCGAGTCTCCAACCCTGCAACAGGGAAACGGTTGTGCTGGCGACACCACGAACGATCCCATCGGAGCGACCTTTGACGAGGTGTATAGCGGCGCCTTCCACTACGTAGTTTGGAACGACCAGTTTTACGACGATCCTGACATTAAGGGCTGCAGCGAATCCTGTGGCGCTCCCTGGGGTCATTCCAAAGGTGTGGTGGCCTGGAACGATGCCGGCGAAGGTCTGGTCATGCAGGTCAGCACGCCATCGTGGCCGGCCGCGGGCAGCCAGGAATTTCCTCGCAAGTCCGACGGCAATACCCTGGGCTGCGTGAAGGACAACGACGTCCAGGTCAGCCAGCATTTCTTCGCCTTGAAGCTCACCAAGGATGACCTGGTCAAGGTCTTAATGGCCCTGAACAATGCCAGCGTCGTGACCGACACCTCGAACCCTCAAATCGTCAACAATGGAGGTCCTGCCGACGTGCAAAAGCTGGTTGCGAGTCTGGGCGTCAAGTCGACCAGCACGACCTCCTCGATAACCACGCTCTCGACTGGGGTGCAGTTGATTTCGAAGCCCTCGAAACTCAACGTGCCACCCTGGCAAATGGTTTCCGCCATTCTGGGCGGTGTTCCCCTGCGAACCGCGACGTGGTGGGCATCGCCGGAAATCCCTTCCACCACTGCCTCGTCGTCCATTAAGTGCTGGAGTAGCTCGCTTGGCACCCCGGGTCCGGTCGAAATTGCCACCACCGGGCATTGGTCGGGCAAGGAATTCGGACTGCAGGGCGGGTTGGGCACCAATTATAATCACGCCAAGCTGGGCGTCTCCACGTCCACCAATCAGCACTACGCAATCTTCGGCGACATGAACCAGCAAGGCACTTTGTCAGGAAGCAACTGTGCCAGCAGCCAGAACGGGCGCGGCGGGACCTTTTACGTGGTGAGCAATCCGCAGCTCTCCGACAGTCTAACCAGCCTCATTAGTGGCAACACAGCGCCTACCGAGTGATCGGGACACCCCGCAGACTGCCTTCCGCGGGGAGGCGACTCGAACACTCGAACGCTATGGAATTGCCTGTCTCGCAACCTTTTTTGCAACGAGTACTTCGCGAGTTACTAAGCTCTGACGGCAAGGCAAAAGGACGGGGCATCCAAAGAACGCCTAGTTAAGATGTTGTTTATTAATAACTTACGGGACATAACGAACATCTCCTCTCGCCCCAGACGTGCGCTCTACAACGACGACTGTTGCAAAAATACAACAGCTGACCGTGTCTCTAAACTGTAATCTGAATAGGCGCTCCCGTTAAAACCCCTGCTTGGTGTACGAACGAACAATTCGAAACTCCGTCGAATGCAGTGGCGTCGGACTGCATAGCGGAGCATCGGTAAATCTGCGACTCCTGCCGGCTCCGGCGGGCACTGGCATCGTGTTTCGCCGCAGCGACCTCGACGGCTTCGAAGTGGAAGCCAATTGCCGCAACGTCGCCAAGGTGAGCTATGCCACCAGCTTGATGAAGAAAGGCGTGCTCATCTCGACCACCGAGCACCTGCTGTCGGCGTTCATCGGCATGGGCGTGGACAACGCCATTGTAGAGCTCGACAACCTGGAGCTGCCCATTCTGGACGGCAGCGCTTTGCCGTTCATCGAGATGATCACCAGCGCCGGACTCCGCCAGCAGCGGCGCAAGCGCGTTTACCTGAAGATCCTGCGTCCGTATGAAATGCAGGAAGGCGACAAGTTCATCGGCGTCTATCCCAGCGAGCGCTACTCGGTCAGCTACGCCATCGACTTTCCGCATCCACTGATCGGCAGCGAACGCTTCCAGGTTGAGCTCTCGAACGGCAGCTACGTGCGGGAAATCGCCTCCGCACGGACCTTCGGGTTCCTCCATCAGCAGCGCGAAATGCTGAACATGGGCCTGATTCGTGGCGCCTCGCGGGAGAACTGCATCGTGCTCACGCGCGATGGAATCGACAATCCGCCGCTGCGCTATAGCGACGAGTTCGTGCGCCACAAGGTGCTTGACCTGATCGGCGATCTGGCATTGTTCGGCAAACGCATTCTGGGTTACGTGAAGGCCGATCGCGCCGGACACGCGATGCACACCGCAATCGTCTCCCGCATTCTGCGCGACCAAACCTACGCCGAGGGGATCACCCTCGAGCGAAGCTGCCATCGCCGATTGGCCCGCTGAACCACTCGCCGTGGCCGATTGAAGCTGAAACCCCCGGGTTCCTGCCTTCAGAGAGAGGTTCACGCCGCTGGGAGTCAGCATTTCGACGTCATAGCCGTACTCGTTGAGCGAAACAAACTGGAAATTCCCAAACCGGCAGGTTAAATCCTCCGAGGGGTGGAATCGCCGGCGAGGGTAAAGGCCTGATGGTACAATCTCGCCGCATCTTTTCCGCCAGAATTGTCCGACTCGAAGGAGAGCCATGAGTTCTACCTCTTCCGGTGTCACTACTGAAGGCAAGCCTCTGTCTGAGATCGAGCGTGTTGTCGATACCTTCATTGCTCCCGGCAAGACGTTCACCGACATCCGCCGCAGCGCCAGTTGGTGGTTGCCCTTTGTACTGATCGCGGTCTCCAGCCTGGCGCTGGTGTACGTGGTTGATAAGAAGATTGGCATGGACAAGGTGGTCGAGAACCAGATGGCGCTTTCGCCCAAACAGGCGGCGAAGCTGGACCAATTGCCTCCCGACCAGCGGGCCGCACAAATGGAAGGCATCGTCAAGATCAATCGCATGATTGCCTACGCTTATCCGGTCCTGCTTTTGATCATAGCGGCCATCATGGCCGCAGTGCTGCTTGGCACCTTTAACTTCGGTTTTGGTGCGGAGCTCACATTCAATCGGTGCCTGGCCGTTACCTGGTACTCCTGGCTGCCCGGCGTCGTGAAGGGTCTGATCGCCATTCTTGCCGTGAGCATCGGCGGAGGGGAAGGCTTTACCTTCCAGAATCCTGTGGCCAGCAACTTGGGCGGG
Organism: uncultured Acidobacteriaceae bacterium; assembly: GCA_963831675.1. Lineage (GTDB taxonomy): Bacteria > Acidobacteriota > Terriglobia > Terriglobales > Acidobacteriaceae > Bog-257. The sequence goes on along the minus strand of CAWHRM010000021.1, from coordinate 70,865 downwards.
TTAGTCGACCCCAGCTCGCACTTTCTCTATGCCGTAGCGGTAGCGCTCGACCTGTTCACCATTTGGACTCTGATACTGGCGGGAATCGGCTATTCGTGCGTGACCCGGGTCAAGCGCGGCACTTGCATGGCTGTGGTTTTTGGCTGGTGGGTGGTGGTTGTCCTGGCGGGAGCGGCCGTAGGCGCCGTGTTCGCCTGAGAGCTGGTGGTTGTATCCGATTCGGCATTTCTGACAGAGCGTCCGAAGGCGTCGCACGGCTGGGCGAGTGTCCTCGTTGCCCAAATCGGAACGGTTGCAGACCGTTTCCTATCGAGCTCGCAGCGGCTGATGTTCAAAACTGGTATATACTTCGGCTGCAGGGTCTTATATCTCCGCCGGACGCGGCGGATAGGGGCGCTATTCATCTTTAATAAGCCCCGAGGACGATTACTAACGAACGGGGCGAACGAGTCAAGGCCCGCCCGTGCGTCTTGGGAACGGGAATGAATCGCCGGCATAATCTTCATACCTCCGGCGCTCGTGGAATCCGGCCGTAGACGCCAGGACAGGCAGGGAGGTGTCGCTTGGACCTGGTTCTTATACGTGTATTATTTGTCTTCATTACAGCGCTCGCCAGCTACGAACTGCAACCCCTCGGGCTGGAGCGCTGGCCTTCTGCCGGCGTGGGAGTGCTCTTCGGCCTTGCCGTCATTCTGTTCGAAATTCGCCTGCGCCAGGTCAGCCTGAAACGGCTGATTGGAGCGGTGATCGGCAGCATCTCGGGGATCATCGGCGCTTATCTCTTCAGTCTGGTAATTCGCAATAGCATCCGTCCCGGAGCAACCCAAAGCTTTCTGCAACTCTTCGTGATGCTGCTCATGGCCTACGTCGGTCTTATCGTCGGCGCGGGCAAAGGCGACCTGCTCAACCTGGCCGCGCTGGGAGGCATATTCGGCGGCGAGAAGCAGTCCAAGCGGAGCTACAAGATCCTCGACACCAGCGTCATCATTGACGGCCGCATCGCCGACATCGCCGAGACTGGCTTCCTCGATGGCATTCTCGTGATTCCGCAGTTCGTGCTGCGGGAGCTGCAATTGGTGGCCGACTCGGCCGATTCCATGAAACGCAATCGCGGCCGCCGCGGGCTGGATATCCTGCAGCGCATCCAGAAGATCGCGACGCTCCACATTCAGATTGTGGAGGACGATTTTCCCGCCGTGCGCGAAGTTGACCTGAAACTGATCGAGCTGGCCAAGTTGTACGAAGGCAAAATCGTCACCAACGACTTCAACCTCAACAAGGTTGCACAGCTGCAAGGCGTCGAGGTGCTGAACATCAACGAACTGGCCAACTCGTTGAAGCCGATCGTGCTGCCCGGCGAGATCATGAAGGTCTTTATCCTGAAGGAAGGCAAGGAATACAACCAGGGCGTCGCCTATCTCGATGACGGGACCATGGTGGTCGTGGACAACGCGAGGAAGATGATTGGCAAGAACATCGAGATCTCGGTCACCTCGGTGTTGCAGACCACCGCGGGCAAAATGATTTTTGGCAAGTTTGACGAGCGTGGAATGTACACACCGCGTTCCGTAGAGTCACGGTCGGATTTCCGTAAGCCGGTCATTCCTCCGCCGGCACCCGCGTCCGCAACTGCGAATGTGATTCCCGAAGCCCCGAAGCCGGAATAATTGGTTGACGGGCAGTTCCGCTTGCCGTTCGCGGTACTCGATTTGAATTGAGCCGCTGGTGGCGTTTATACTGCGTTCCCCATAATGAAGGTCGTTGTCATCATTCCCGCCGCCGGATTGGGCACGCGCATGTCTGCCGCGCGCGGCGCTCCCAAGAGCAAGAGTAAAGCAGTTTTTTGAACTGCAGGGAACGCCCATACTCGTGCACACGTTGCGCAAGTTCGCACAATGCGAGGCGGTGAGCGAGATCGTGGTGGCGCTGCCCAAGAACGAGGCTGCCGGCTTCCAGAAGCAGATCGAGGCGGAAGGATTGGGAAAGCCGATTCGCATTGTGGAAGGCGGAGAGCACCGGCAAAATTCCGTGGCCAATGCGCTGGCCGCCATCCAGGCCGATGACGACGACATTGTGCTGGTGCACGACGCGGTGCGGCCTTTTGTAGACCAGGACACGATCCTGGGCGTGATCGCTGCGGTAAAGAAGTACGACGCTGCGATTGCCGGTGTGCCCGCCGTTGATACGGTGAAGCAGGTGGACCGCACGGCCGATGGCGCAGTGGTAATTGCCACCGTTCCGCGCGAACGCATGGTGCTGGCGCAAACGCCGCAGGGTTTCCGCTTCGGGCTGCTAAGGAAGGCGTTCGAAGAAGCGGCGGCTGACGGCTTCATGGGGACCGATGAAGCTTCTCTGATCGAGCGCGGCGGGGGCACTGTGCATGTGGTGATGGGGTCGCCGCGCAATATGAAGATCACGACGCCCGCCGATCTGGAGTTAGCGGAGTTCTTCCTGTCGCAGGAGAACCGCCGCAAGGTCAGCTTGAGCGGATAAGAAAAAACCTTGTCCTCCCACAGTCAAATGTCTCACGTTCCGCGAATCGGTTTCGGCTGGGACTCGCACGAGTTCGAGCCTGGCATTCCGTTGAAGATCGGCGGCGTTCTGATTCCGCACCACAGCGGTCTTGCCGGCCACTCCGATGGCGATGTGCTGCTGCATGCCTTGACCGATGCGTTGCTGGGGGCAATCGCTGCCGGAGACATCGGCACCTACTTTCCCCCGAGCGACCCAAGGTGGAAGGGCGCTGACTCGGTCCTGTTCGTGCGTGAGGCGATGAAGCAGATTGAGGAAGCGCGTTATGTGGTCGGAAACGTGGACAGTACCCTGATTCTCGCCGCGCCGAAGATCGGCCCGCATGCCAAGGCGATTCAGCAGAAGGTCGCCGAGATGCTTGGCATCGAAATCTCGTGTGTAAGCATTAAGGCAAAAACTCCGGAAGGTCTGGGCACCGACAACACCGCCATCGCGCAAGTGGCCGTGTTGCTGGCGGAGATTTCCTGGCCGTAGCCGCGAAAACGCGCTGCGCGCCCGGATCAATCCACTACACAGGAGCCCCAAGTGCCCGGGAGCGGACTTGCTGCCGCGCGGCGATGCGGCCGCAGCCCTATTTCACCTCTGCCACGTAAAATATAAGCTCCGGCGAATGACGCGCCTCACGTATTCCTGCCATTCGCGCGCCAGCCAGGGAGGTCCATGACTACTTCCGAACGCGATTTGACCGCCGCTGCCACACCACAAGCCGCCGGGCATTCTCCGCGGCCATCCAATTTCATACGCGACATCATCCTCGAGGACCTGAAGGCCAACAAGTACAACGGCCGCGTGCAGACCCGCTTCCCTCCCGAGCCGAACGGCTATCTACACATCGGTCACGCCAAGTCCATCTGCCTCAACTTCGGGCTGGCGGCGGAGTTTGGCGGCAAGACCAACCTGCGCTTCGACGATACCAATCCCGAGAAAGAAGAGCAGGAGTACGTTGATTCCATCATCGCCGACGTCCGCTGGCTGGGCGTCGAATGGGAGGGCCTTTACTACGCCTCCGATTACTTCGACCAACTCCACGAATGGGCAATGCAACTGATCAAAGCGGGCAAAGCCTACGTCTGCGATCTCAGCGCGGAGGAAGTCCGCCAGTATCGCGGGACGCTGACCGAGCCGGGCAAAGAGAGCCCCTATCTTCATCGCTCCATCGAAGAGAATCTGGAGCTGTTCGAGCGCATGAGGGCGGGCGAATTCCCTGACGGATCCCGCACCTTGCGCGCCAAGATCGACATGGCCGCGCGCAACTTGAACATGCGCGATCCGGTGATGTACCGCATTCTCCACGCCGAGCACCACCGCACCGGGAACAAATGGTGCATTTACCCGATGTACGATTTCGCCCACGGGCAATCTGATTCGATCGAGCGCATCACACATTCCATCTGTACCCTCGAATTCGAAGATCACCGGCCGCTGTACAACTGGTTTATTGAGCAGTTGGGCATCTTCCCGTCGCAGCAACTCGAGTTCGACCGCCTCAACCTGACCTACACGCTGCTGAGCAAACGCAAGCTCCTGCAGCTGGTGCGCGACGGCTACGTGAACGGTTGGGACGATCCCCGCATGCCCACTCTCTCCGGCATCCGGCGGCGCGGCTACACGCCCGAGTCGGTTCGCAACTTCTGCGCTGCTATCGGCGTTTCCAAGACCAATGGCGTCATTGAACTCGCGATGCTGGAGCACTTCGTGCGTGAAGACCTTAACAAGCGCGCACTGCGAGCCATGGCCGTGTTGCGCCCGTTGCGGGTCGTCATCGATAACTACCCGGAGGGTGAAGTCGAAGAACTGGACGCGGTGAATAATCCCGAAGATCCCAGCGCGGGCACGCGAAAGGTCCCGCTCTCGCGCGTGCTCTACATCGAGCAGGACGACTTCCGCGAAGCGCCGCCCAAGCAGTTCTTCCGCCTCTCCCCCGGACGTGAAGTTCGGCTGCGTGGTGGGTATTTCATCCAGTGCACCGGCGTGGTGAAGGATGAGAAGACCGGTGAGGTTATCGAGGTCCATTGCACCTACGATCCGGAGACAAGAAGCGGCAACGCGCCTGATGGACGGAAGGTGAAGGCGACCATTCATTGGGTTTCGGCAGAGCACGCCGTGGATGCCGAGGTTCGGCTATACGAAAACCTATTCACCGAAGAAGACCCGAATGATGTACCCGAGGGCCAGGAGTTCACCGCGAATCTCAACCCAAACTCCCTCGAGGTGCTGACCAGCGCGAAGCTGGAACCATCACTGAAGAACGCAAAGCCAGGTGAGCGCTACCAGTTTGAGAGACTCGGATATTTCTGTGCCGATCCCGACTCGAAGCCGGGTGCGCTGGTGTTCAACCGCACCGTGCCCCTGCGGGACACGTGGGCGAAAATCGAGAAGCGAGAGAAGGGAAAAAGCGGATAATCCAGCGGATGCGTGAATCGTTCTCTAGCGAAGTCCAATTCGCGAAAGCGCACGTTCGCGGGTTACTTCTTCACCACCGTCACCTGAAACTGCACCGTAATGCTGCGGGGCGGATAGCACGCGCTGCGGTCGCATGCCTGAAAACGCAGCTCCCCCTTCACCGGATACGTCCCCGTCGCGGCATTAGCCTGGGTCTTCAGCACCATGTTGATGCTGAAATCTCCGCTATACACGCTGAGCTTCTCATTGGGCGAAAAGGCGAACGACATGTCTTCCCCGGCGGGATACGTGACGTCGGCGATTGCGACTGGTTGTGAGGGGTTCAGCTTCAAAATCGTGGGAATCAGGTAATCGGCCTTCGGCTTATTGGAGTTGATATGAAAATCAGTGCCGATCCGGAAATCCAACTCCAGATTAACGCTACCGCCGGCGGGCAGTTGCACCTTCCCAACCGGCGCCATGATCACAGACGGCTGCCTGTCGCCCGGCGACTGTGCGAAGGCAATGCCAACAATCACGAATGCGATCAGGACGAAAGACTTTCGCTTCATTCCGCCGCTTTCGTGGTCCGCCCCGCTCTCAGCACGGCTGCCGACCTTCTGGGTTGCGTGACAGTTGGTTTGTTGCTTGCGGTCAAAGCTTTCTTCACGTCGTCCTCGATCTCCTGGCGGTCCAGCAGACCCACTGACTTGGCGACAATAGTTCCATTACGATCGATATAGAACGTGGTTGGCAGGGACCGCACGTCGCCATAGTCGTCGGAGACTTGATCTGTACCCAGCAGCACGGGATAATTCACGCCCATCTCGTGAGTAAACTCAGCGATCTTGGCAGACTCAGTGTCGTCCATAGCTACGCCCAGAACTACCAAGCCGTCTTTGCCGTACTGCTTCTGCAAGTCAACAAACCACGGCATCTCGATTTTGCACGGAGGACACCAGGTCGCCCAGAAGTTCAGTAGCACAGCCTGACCGCGGAAGTCCGAAAGTTTGACCCTCCGGCCATCCAGCGTGGGCAACTCGAAGTCGGGAGCCGCTGCGTTGCGCACATCGCCCACCAACTTGACAGGCCCGTGCTTCCGGCGGCGATCAAGGTATTTGCCGGTGGCCAGCATGCCCATGATGAGCACCACCAGCGCGACGAAAACCACGGCGTTACGTTTCAGCAAGAGTTTCCCCTAGAGCGCGAACCGGTTCAAGAATGACAGATAGCCGGAAAGCAGTTTCAGGTTATTGAGAGAGATGAGCACGCCGATGGCGATCAGCAGTACGCCGCTAACCACTTCAACGGTGTGCAAATGACGGCGGAAGCGGCCGTAGAACGCCAGGAAGCGATCCACTCCCAGCGAGGTTAGAAGAAACGGTACCGCCAAGCCGAGCGAATAAATTGCCAAAAGTACGATTCCCTTGAACACCGTTTCCTGCGCGCCTGCAAAAACCAGAATTGTGGCCAATATCGGACCAATACACGGCGTCCATCCGAAGGCAAACGCAAAACCAACCGCGAACGATCCCAGCGCCCCAGCGCCACCCTTCACGTCGTGCAGCCTTTTGTCGGCATACAACGCCTTGATTTTCCAGATTCCCGTCAGATGTAGACCGAAAATGATGACCACAATACCTGCGATGCGCGACAACCATCGGTGGTACTCGGCAGCAAATTGACCAATGCCGGTTGCGGCCGCACCCAGTGCGATGAAAACCACACTGAACCCTAGCACAAACGTGAGGGAATGCAGCATAACCGTGCGCAGCATCCGGTGTTCTGACGACTGCAGCTCCTCAACGCTGGTTCCCGAAATCAGAGACACATAGCCCGGCACCAGCGGAAGCACGCAAGGCGACAGAAAGGACAGTATCCCCGCCACAAACGCGGCAATCGGCAAGGGCAGGCTATGCATACACACCTATTGTAACAATGTTCCCAGTTTGCCCGATGCCCCCGGCTCGTGACAAATGTCAACATTTAGAAACATTTCGCGAGGCGTCCTTCACAGCGAAGAGCTATGCGAACGTGTTGGACTTGGTAATTTTGGGCTGCACCCGAATGGGCGATTTCCGAAGCCCGGACCAGGTTTCCGAAATCACCAGCGAATCTCCCGGATTGTGCGGGTCATACTTAACGGAAGCGGGCAAGCCGAGCCGGCAGGAATAAAGGTCGATGAATTGGCGAAGATGAGTCACATCCTGCGACGCTTCGTAGGTCACGCCGGCCACATCGTAGGTGTAGACCAGAAGGATCATCTGCCGGCCGGATTCATCATCCTCCAGTTCCAGCACGTCTATCACGTTGCCATCGATGATGCGCCCGCGGAGCGTGAGCTGGGTTCGCCGTTCACGCTCAATCTGCTCCTCCGGCTTCTTGTTCTTGCGGGAGAGCAGTGCATAACCGACTAGGGCTGCAACCGCACTAAAAGCGAAGATGGGATACAAGCGAACCGCATTCATGGGATGACCGGCATTGGTGGCTTAGATGCACATCAGTCGATGTTCATCACAGAATTTTTGAGGGTTCCGATTTCCTCGACGCTAACTTCGACCGTGTCTCCGGGCTGTAGCGGGCCGACACCGGCGGGAGTCCCCGTCGCGATCAGATCCCCGGGCTCCAGGGTCATTACCTGCGAGATGAATCGGACCAGCAAGTCGAGCGGGAACAGGAAATCCACGGTAGTGCCGTTCTGTCGCAGCTGGCCGTTAACCCGAGTTTGGACACGGACGCCCTTCCACGGATCAAGGCCCTCGGCGACCACTGGCCCGACCGGACAAAACGTATCGAAGCCCTTGGCCCGTGTCCATTGGCCATCTTTCTCCTGCAGGTCACGAGCCGTGACGTCGTTGATGCAGGTGTAGCCCAGGATGTAGGGCTGGACGTCGTCACTCTCGCGAAGCCGATAGCAGCGCCTGCCAATCACCACGCCTAATTCACCCTCGTGGTCTACACGCTGCGAGAGAGCATTAGGACGTCGAATCTCGTCGCCTGTTCCGATCAACGAAGAGGGTGGCTTCAAGAAGAAAAGCGGCTCGGTTGGGATGGGATGGTTCAACTCTTTTGCGTGTTCGCGATAGTTGCGACCGATGCAGACGATCTTCGTTGGTTCTGCCGGGGCAAGCAGACGAACAGCGCTGAGCGATATCTCGGTCCGGTCCCCGCGCTCGAAATCAGTGAAGGAATGTGGGGCCTTCGCGAGGGTCCGGGTGATGGCTGCATCTCCTCGCACATTCTCGATCAATCCGTAGCAGGTGTCATTCTGATGTTGAAATCGGCAATAAGACATAGGAAGAATCCTGGTTTGAAACACTTACCATTTGTCGGGCACGGTTTCCATGGCCTCCGCGGAACGCTGGCTCTCGTTGCCGCGCAGATCCACCGCGGAGACAGAATAGACATATTTTCCACTGGCCTTAACGTCCTCGTCCCGGTAAGAGGGGACCTGGATTAACTGCTGGTTGAGCTTCTGTGGTGCCCCGCTCTCCAAGCGGCGAAAAACGTTGTAACCTGCGAGATCGTTCTCCAGGTTCGGCGCCCAGGTGAGGTCGACAAACGGCTTCTGTCCTACACTGGAGAACACTGCTTGGAGTCCTATTGGCTGGGCGGGAGGATAGATGTCGCGGGTGAACACCTCGACTGGCTTCGAGCTGTCGCCTGGGACTACGGCGCTCGTACCCTTCACCTGGACCGCGGTCTGCGTTGCGATGCGGTACTCGTATTTCTTCTCCCATTCGAAAGTCTTGTCCAGATAGGATCCACGGGCCGAGGGCGCAGCGTCGCCCACAACAATGTAGGCGGAACCGTCCATTGGCCGGCGCTCGATTTGATATCGAAAGGTAAGACCCGCTGGCGCCGCGGCAGGAGTAGGACCAGCCCAGGATATGGTTACGCCTTCACCGCTGATCTTGGCAGACAATTCGTCTGGCGCGGGTATGGTCGGCGCTACTGGGATGGTCACCTGATTAGACAACCCTGCACTGCGTCCCTTGGCGTTCATCTCCTCGACGGCATAGGTAACGAACCCTGTCGGATTTTCCAGCCCTAACTGAGGTGGCAGAACGTCCGCATACTGCACGCGAACTGCCTCAGGTTGTCGCTGTCCCTTCTGTTTGGGCTGGAGCGGAGAGTTGGATGTGGGAACCTCGGCGACGACGACACAAGCGCTCATAGGCGTGACACCCGGGCTCCGGCAGATGCGGGTCACAGAAATGTGCTTGACCAATGTGCGATCGGTGTTCTTGCGCGGCAAGGTCCAATCCAGCTCTACTCGATCGCCCCCGCGGGTGGCAGTCAAATCCTCGACCGGCCGCGCCAATTGCAATGACGGCAATTGCGGTGCCCCCGGAGTACCACACCCGGCGAACCCAGCAACGGCAAGAAAACTCCCTATCAGCCAGAGTCGCAGTCTCATGCAAGCTAACAGAGTAACAAATCGCAATCCAGCACAGATTCAACCCCGAGGCAGGCATGCGCCCGGCGGGTGCGAATGCACTACGTGCGAGGAAGCGATAATGGCAATTCGCAGCGCTCGTGTCACAATCAAACCATGTTTGTGCGGAAATTACGGGTCGAATACGATGAGGCCGGGCAGCGGCATGCGTGTCCGGTGAAATGGCTGGATAGCTTCAGCATGCGCAACTTCACCAACGATCAGGTCTTCGATGACACCCTTCCGACGGGCGACGGTCAGATGGAGATTGGCGCGCGCGTGCCCCTGGAACGTCTGCGGGCAGCGATGGAAGACTGGTTCCGGCGCAAGAGCTACCTACCTCGGGGTGCGACCCTGGCAGTGGAAGAACTACACGATGGCCATTGAACTGTCCGCATGGGATGCCAGGATCACCGAAGCCCGCGCCCGAGTCTATGAACTCGCACAACAGACTCCCGTCGCTTTTGTTCGAGATGATGATCGCCTCGGTTCGGCGCGGGCATGCTTGAAGCTGGAACATTTGCAGAGAACCGGTTCGTTCAAGTTGCGAGGAGCGTCCAACAAAGTCTTGGGCCTCTCGGCCAAACAGGCGGCTAGCGGCGTCATCACTTCATCCACCGGCAACCACGCACTCGGGGTTGCCACCGCTGCTCGATTCCGCGGAGTGGAAGCTGAGGTGTTCGTTTCCTCACAAGTCTCAGCCACGAAGCTGCGCCTCATCCAGGAATGTGGTGCGAGAATTCACCGCGCCGGGGCCACCCCTCTTCAGGCGGAACTCGCCGCTCGTGATGCGGCCGCCACTTTAGGAAAGACCTACATCTCGCCCTACAACGACTGTGACGTGATTGCTGGACAGGGCACAATCGGTATTGAAGTGATGCACCAAGTTCAGCCCATCGATGCCATCTATGTTGCAGTCGGAGGCGGCGGACTTGTCGGCGGAATTGGCGCCTATATGAAATCAGTTTCGCCGCCAACGGAAATTGTCGGTTGCTGGCCGCAGAATTCTCGCGCGATGTATGAATGCTTGCGCGCCGGCAAAGTGATTGACTTCCCTGAGGAGCCAACGCTCTCGGAGAGCACCGCAGGTGGAGTGGAACCCGGATCGGTCACGTTCGAGCTATGCCAGACAGTCATTGACCGTGCGGTGCTGGTATCCGAATCGGAGATCCTGGCTGCGATGCGATGGGCACATCAGCGAGGCTGGATGGTCGAGGGTGCTGCGGGCGTGGCCATAGCGGCGTTCTTTAAAGAAGCGTCCCAACTGCAGGATAGGACGGTAGTCATAATTTCCTGCGGCGGAAATATGTCGCCCGAAGTGCTGGCTAGGTTGTGACCTTGGCAGTCAGATGCCAAATCTCAGAGGAGTTGTCATCACGAACAACTAAAGCTTTCCCGCCTCCTCTTGAATCCGCATCCATGCCCGTTCGACGTGGCGCTGCGTCGTGTTGGTCTGGCCGACGCAGAAGCGCAGCGTGAGCCGGCCATCCAGGCGCGTGTGGGTGAGATACAGATCGCCGCTCTGGTTAAGACGATCCATCAGGCGTTGATTGCTCTCTTCCCCGCCACGATGTCGAAAACAGACCAGGTTCAGCGGCGCGGGCGCGGCCAGTTCGAACCGATCGTCCCCCTTCATCCACTCCGCAAGCTGCTGGGCCATCTCCACGTGCCGTCGGACGTGGTGCTGAAGTCCTTCAACGCCATAGTGACGAATGACGAACCATAGCTTAAGCGAACGGAAGCGTCGCCCGAGGGGGATGTGCCAGTCGCGGTAGTCGAACACTGCTCCGGATTCCGTGGCGGTATTACGCAAGTATTCAGGCAAGATGCTTAACGTGTCGATAAGCGCTTTTCGGTCGGCGACATAGAAACAGTTGCAGTCGAAGTTGGTAAACATCCACTTATGCGGATTGAACGTGTAGCTGTCCGCGAGATCAACTCCATCCTGTATATATCGAAACTCCGGACAAAGAGCGGCCGTGCCCGACATGGCCGCATCCACATGGAACCATATGCCTTGTTCGCGGCATATTGCCCCGATAGCTGGCAAAGGATCGAGAGCGTTGGAAGAAGTAGTACCCACCGTCGCAGAGACAAAGAACGGAACTAGACCAGACTGGCGGTCCTTTGCGATCTGATGCTTCAGCGCATCACTGCGCATGGCGAAGCGCTCGTCCACCTCAACCAGTCGCAAATTATCGACGCCGATACCAGCAACCATCGCAGCCTTCTCAAGCGAAGAGTGCGCCTGGTTCGAAGTGTAGGCGACGAGGTGCCCGTCGCAGCCACGACGATTGCTCGCATTGCTCGTGGCGCGCTCACGTGCGGCCAGCATCGCACATAGGGAAGAACTGGACGCCGTGTCCTGGATCACGCCGCCGCCCGTGCTCGTAGACAGGAACTTCTGCGGCAGCCCCAGCATCGGAACGAGCCAGTCCAGAACGTGCGTCTCCAATTCCGTACAGGCGGGACTGGTAGCCCATAACATTCCCTGCACACCCAGAGCGGACGAGAGCAAGTCGCCAAGAATGGCTGGGCCGGAAGCGTTGGCAGGGAAGTAGGCAAAGAAATTTGGAGACTGCCAGTGGGTCACGCCGGGCAGTATTACCCTGTCGATATCTTGCAACACCGTTTCGAAAGGCTCGCCTCTGTGCGGAGCTTCTTCCGGAAGGCGCTGACGGATTTCTCCCGGCTTCACCTGGGAGAGAACGGGAAGCTTCTCGACGCGTTCATAGTAATCGGCAACCCAATCAACCATGGCGCGTCCATACTTGCGAAACTGAGGTGGTGTCATATGGTAACTCTTCTCAGGCGGCAACGAGTGTCCTCCTTACTCTATTAACCTGATCAATGAAACAAGGTACCGTTTGAACAATTACCCTTGATATTCTCAAAATAATCTCAGTTTTGAACCTACCAGGCGCGGTAAATACCAGCTTTCCTGGCTAGCACCAGCCCTGACTAAGGTGCTACCTCAATCCGCCACTTCATGGTTGTTGGTCAAACTTAAATGTTTAATCCCAGCAATAATAGGCTTAGCATCGTTGCTAGGTTACTGTTACACTACTAGGCGATTTGCAACCTCGAAAGGAGAAGCATGGACGTTCAAAACATATTAGGAGATCTTAAGAGAGAACGCGAGCGTATTGACAGAGCCATCTCCGCATTGGAAGGACTTGGCTCAGCCCGTCGTCGTGGAAGGCCAGTCGGCAGCACTACAGCCAAACGCCCGCGCCGCCACATGAGTGCGGCTTCTCGCAAGCGTATCTCCGAAATGATGAAACAGCGCTGGGCCGAGCGCAAGAGGAAAGGGAAGTCTTAGTTAGGAGCACAATCGTCGTACGGAAAATAGCCCGTACCTGAGAGAAATGCCACTCTATGGAAAGTGGCATTTCTCTTACGACTGGTATCCTCAAAAATAATTCGACACGGCGACTTGCGAATAGTAGTAGAATCGACTCATTCTCCCAGGTTCGTGCGGAAGGCAGTAAATCTTAGCGCGATCAGACTTCGCGCCACGTGACGAGGACCTTGTGGAGCTCCCAGCTGAGAAGAATCCTGCAAAGCTAATTCTTGAGGAAGTCACGAACGTCGACAACTTGCTCGATGCGATGTTTGAAGGCGTTTATTTTGTCGACTGTGAACGAAAAATCCAGAAGTGGAATGCTGGCGCTACCGCTTTGACCGGCTATGCTTCCGACGAACTGCTGCACCGCCCCTGCGCCGACAACATCCTTGTCCACGTCGATGAAGAGGGGACTGAACTGTGTAAATCGGGTTGCCCATTGTATGGAACTCTGAAGGACGGGAAATCGCGGCAGGCGAACGTTAGCCTGCGCCACAAGCTCGGGTATCGCGTATCGGTGTTGGTCCGTACAACCGCGATCCGTGACGCAAACGGGGAAGTCGTCGGCGCAGTGGAGACTTTCCGGGAACTTGACGAAGCCGAACAGGCCAAGGCCCGTATCGCCGAACTGGAGCAGGTCGCTTTCGTGGACCTGGTCACTGGCGTTCCCAACCGCCACTTCCTCGAGACCCAACTGGGTCGCCTGTTGCACCTGTTCGGGTCGGTTGGCGAGCCCTTTTCCATGTGCATGCTCGACGTCGATCACTTCAAGTTGGCGAACGACGAATACGGACACGAAATTGGTGACCGGGTACTGCAGACCCTCGGCCAAACTCTTATGAACTCGCTGCGCAGCACCGACATGCTGGGGCGATGGGGCGGCGATGAGTTCGTCCTGCTGCTCCCAAAGACGGGCCGTGAGCGCATCAAGCAGGTTGTCGAACGGTCCCGTGTCCTGATTGCCGCCACCGGAACCCCAACTTCCAGGGGCTTTCTAAAGGTGACGGCTTCGATCGGTGGAGTGGTAGCCGCCGCCGGTGACGATCGAGCCAGTCTCATCGAGCGAGTCGACCAGCAGCTCTACATGGCCAAGAGGCAAGGCAGAAACTGCTGGGCCATCGGGTAGCACGTCACTCTTAAGATGGCAGACCCCGATTCTCGCTCGTCTTCTCACTTCTCACGAAGCAAGCTGGCGGGGCAGAGCGTAACGCTTAGGTCCGCGCTTGCGGACCAGCAGAAGGCGAATACGCTCCAGCAATTCCATGGGAGCGAACTCGCCTTTGGATAGCCAGCAGTCGGCAAGGTGTTCTTCCGTGCAAGCGCTAACGGAGCCGGAAAACAGTAGCGCCGGAGTGTACGGCGAAATGGCTTTCACGCGGTCAATCAATTCTGCGCCGCTCATTTTGGGCATCATCAAATCGGTGAGTACCAAATCGACCCCACCGCACCTGATAAATTCAATAGCGCGGTCAGGATCGGAGCAGGTAAGAACCCGGTACCCCCGTGTCTCGAGCATGACTTTCCGGATGGAGAGAGAGCGTTCGTCATCATCAACGCAAAGAATGGTGCGTTTTGGTTTCATGGACCTTCCCACAAAGGCCTTCTCGAATGTGCCCGCGAGGCCGCGGCTGAGCAAACCTGTTAAGTCAGGCGCGTCGGCGGGTCACTGAGCGGCTTCGATTGATTTTCTTTCCGCCAGAGCAAGTAGCGTATCCGGATAGTACGTCCACATCGCCAGCCTGCCAAGTACCGCAATGGTTAAATCTGCGAAAAAATTTGGGGTAGTGGATGGGAACGAAACAGCACCGCGCGAGGTGATGAAAATTATTCCCGGCCGCTGAAAACCAGCGACGGGAACGGTTTTGCGGGGTGCACAGGATATCCGCAACAAATTCACATCGTAACTTCGCCGTCAATCACCTGCACCACGTTACCTCCGACACGCACGTTGGTGACAGTGTCGCCGGACTTTGCCGCGCGGATGTAGATCCAACTGGGCCGTCGTGTCTCCCTCCCCTGCTCGATCAAGCCCTGTTGCTCCGGGGCCAACACAGCATGCTTCACCGCCCATGCGGCGCAACACCCGGCCGCTGAGCCTGTAGCGGGGTCCTCGCCGTTGTAGAAAATCATGCGCGCATGCAGGGTCGCTTCCGGGGCCACGGTCTCACGGCAGATGAAATAAAAGAACGCAGGACTGCCCACGGCCAGATAGGGTGCAAGCTGGTGCCAACCCACATTCAGTTTCTGCAGGGTGGCGAGCGAGCGGAACGGCACCATGATGAAAGACATCCCTGTGGACACGCTCTGGATGGGCAGGCTTTCATCCAGTTCGGCAACCCTTACGCCAAGAATCTTGGCGACCTCAGCGTACGAGTGCACCCGACCGAACTGGGGCTCAGCCTGGCGCATCTCGCCGAAAAGGCTGCCGTCGCGCTGCTCGAACCGCACTGGAATTTTGCCGACCTTGAGATCCAAAACAATCTCCTCCGCGGGCGCACGCTGATGCAAGTACCAGGCTGTGCCGAGCGTGGGATGTCCGGCGAATGGCAACTCTTCATTCACTGTGAAAATGCGGACCTGGTGGCCTTCCCGGTGCTCGACGGCCTGGTCCCGCGGCAGAATGAACGTGGTCTCCGAAAGATTTGTCTCCCGCGCGATCTTCTGCATTTCATCATCGCTCAGGCCTCGAGCGTCGGGGAAGACTGCGAGTTGATTGCCTTCCAGCGGGCGTGTCGTAAAAACGTCTAGCTGGGCAAAGCCGAACTTGCGAGAAGGCATTGTCATGGCTCCATAGGAATGTACACCGCGACTACCGGAAGTCCTGCGATGGTCGTACAATCTAGCAGATTGTAGGCCGCCTTGTGAGGTTGCGAATTCCGTCCAGATAAGAAAGCGTCTTGTGGTGTGTTTCTGCAACTGGTTCCTGGAGGAACTTTGAATGACGCCGGAATGCGGGGTATCAATGATTTGCACCGGCTTCGAGGCCAAGACCAGGCAGGGGATGTTAAAGCTGACCGACTCACCTCAATACGCAAATGGGTCGTGCTCATCCATCAGACTTCACGCTCGTATGCACAATCGAGGTCGTCGAGTTCTCCAAGCGGCAGCCGGGGCGACAAAGTAATCGTCCCTACGCTTCCGATGCCGAGAAACGTGTCGCAGCCGGTGACAAGTTCGAAGTGAGCGACTTGGGACATCTCGAAAAAAACTGGGAAAGAAGTCGTAAGCAGGATTTGGGACTGGCATGGTGCCACGCTCGTGGGTGCCCACTGCGGAAGCGAAGGGGGTCCGGTGACTCTCCCGGTCTTCAAAACCGGCGATTGGCGCCTTGCGGTGTCAATGGTGCGTTCGACTCGCACACGCTTCCGCCAATATTTTCAGCGATTTGTTTAGAGAGAGAGAAGCGCATGGCAGAAACAAGCAGGGCTGTGCTCTTCGTTCAACCTCTAATCGTGCGTCTTGAAGGCTTCAGCAGGATCCCGCCAGCAGCGCCTCCAAAATACGTCGTCTGACAAGTGCCCTGCTCGCCACTGCTGGAGCATGGACGAGGTAGCCGCAGCCATCCCGCCATCCGCGGAATCAAAAATCACTACAACTCCAGCCACCTCGGCGCTGTCAGTAGGGGCGCCAGCATCAGCCTTGCGAAAGACGGACTTGGCCAGGTTCCACTTGGGTTCGGAACCGAACTGGTCTTTGTCGAGGGGCTGCACCCAGATGATCCTCACCTTTTTCCCGTTTAGCGGCTCCCAAGTACCAGGGAACGGTCCGACTTCTTCTTTTATTTGTCGAACAAGGTCACCGCCGGGCTCGTCGCCGTGCAAGGCCGAGAAGCTAATTGTGGCTGCGCCGGGCAAGTCCACATGATCCCGTCGTATCCATCCCCGGGAAATGCCCGAGATCTTGATATGGACCCAGCCCTCCATGGCGTCGAGGACCTCGAACTCGTCTTCGGCAGCAGCCTGGAACAGCACCTCTGCTCCTTCTAACGGCTGCGCCACAACTGGCGTGTTCGAGCGTTTTACAACCGCCAGATTCGCCGGCCGAGCCTGGTTGTGAAGTATCTGTTCCAGGTTTTCCGCTTCTTGCTTGAGTTCCTGGGCTCGCTTGCTCGCAACTGGGTCTGTGACTTTGCCCGACGCGGGTTTTGCAACCGACGGCGCGGTGGTCAAGTGTGGGTAGTTGAAAAGCGTGCCTGCTGATGCAGCAGATGGGCTGTCGGGAAGGGCAGGGGCGGGGTGGGAGGTGGGCGCTACGCCTGCCGTTTTTCTCGCCGATTTCGGATTCAGCCGGTCGTCCAGAGCGTCAAGCAAGTCGGACTCCAGGCGCCCACTCGATTTCAGCACGCGGTAACCAGAGTTTGCCGGGGAGGAGCCCGTGTACCAGGCGGTAATCTTCGCATTCACGCGTACCAAGGTCTCGGTGGGGCTGGTTGACCTAATTTCTACGTCATACTGATAGTGGCCGCGCTGGTACAAATCGAGCGAACGACCACCGCCGTCCGCAAAGCCTTCAAGAACAGGAAGCTTTCCGCCAGGATAAGACTGTATTTCGTGTAGCGCCTTCTGCACGTCGGCCTTGGAGGCATGAAATGTGCGTTCCGCAGGTGGGTTCTGCGCAGTACAGAGACAGGCCACGAGAAGCAGCCAGCAGCAGACGCCCGGGACGAAGTGTACGGAAGTCCGGGCGGCCTGTTTGACGGCGCCAGTCACGGTAAGGACCCCAGTTGGCTGTGGTGGATCCAGCCGCGATGCCCATCGGGGGTTTCCACCCCATACCAGTAGGGGGTGAGAACAACGACCAGAACGTCCGTCTCGGCGGGCAACGATACGATGGTTGTCGAACTCTGGAACGGCGCCGACTTCAGCGCCGCTCCTGAGTCCTTGACGCGCAATTCCACCTGATGCCGCAAGGCCTGAACTCGCTCCTGTAGCTCTGGCACGCTCAGGTCCGGCGTGGGGGAGCCGCTGGCCGACTCCGCGTACGATGATCCCGCCGGTGGTTGGGCCGCCGCCGGCGTGCGCTCGGCAGCACTCTCCGCGGTGGCCTCTTCGGCGTTCTGCCGGCTGGCTTGAATGTTCTTCAGATGTGCCTGAATAGCGGCATATTCACTCGACTCGACGTCACCTGTGGACGGATGTCTGACATTGCGAGCGTCGACGAACACAGCGTCGATCTGGAGAGTTGCAGCGCCAGGACCGGCATCCTGGACCACGTACCGGACGCTGATGACTCCGATGTCCTCACTGTCCTTGAAGAATCGCGGCGATAGAATCTTTTCCGCAACTTTGTAGAAAGCCTTTCCGGTCCCTGCCAGACTCCGAAAACACGAGCTGAGTTCGCGCTATGCGCTCCGTAGAGAATCCTCTCTTTCTCGTAGGAGTAGGTCCCGTGGATGATCTGATCTTGCGTCACCTCCTGCACCGCCTTCAGAACGTCGGCCTCCGGAAATTCCACCCGCACGGCTAGCGTGTGGGTTTCGTCCGTCCGCGTTTTGGGAAGAGCAGATGCCGTTGAAGAAATCGCCATCAGCAAAACGAAACAGGATTGCAGAAAACGAGCAGGCATCTTTTCCAGACACTTACTGTCCGCTTTGGCAGGAGGTATGGGCATGGAGTGGCAGAGTGGAGCAGTACGTGGAGAGCATAAATATCTCGAAGACATTGCGTTGTCAAGCAGGGAATGGCGAGGAAAGCGCACCGCTGTTCATAACTTGTCCAAATTTTGTCACGAGATTTTGTCACAAAAATGTAAAAAATTTGTAAAAATTTGTTGCCAAACCGTCGGGGGGCGATGTAGCATTTCGCGCAATTTGGGGTTGCCCAGCTTTCTCGCTGGGACATAAGAACTTGCTTAGATTGTGAAGTCGGCCGTAGTCAACCAGTTTTCGATTGCGAGGTAATCGCTATGCAGATTGGTGTTACGACTGTTTCGGACGGCAAGCGGTCATTCCTTAGTTCTGCGTGTGCAAGTCTTGCAAGCGCGTTTGCCCTCCTGACTTTCCTGTTGATCTTTTTTGGAAATCCCACACCTGGGCGGGCCATTCCCGCTTTTGCGCGGAAATACGGATTGCCCTGTTCGGCGTGCCACGAAGCGTGGCCGATGCTCAACGTCTTCGGGCAGACGTTCAAGGACAACGGTTACCAGTTGATGAACGATCGCGATTCGCCGATCTGGCAGAATCCGTCTTACTGGCCGTCGACCTTGCGCGTCACGCCCAACTGGCATCTGGACAGCACGAGTAAGGTCGCTGTCGACCAGCCCAACGGCACCGTCGCCGAACAGAACCTCACCGTGAACGGCTTCGATCTCAGCGGCATGGATTTTCTTACTGGCGGCACCTTGTTCAAGAACATGTCCTTCCTCCTGGTGCCCTCGATGGACAACACGGGGGCGTGGGGCCTGGAGAGCGCGAACGCCAGAATCGACAACATCGGCCACAGCCCGTGGTTCAACGTCAAGTTCGGCAAATTCGAACTTGACAACATCATCTCCGAGAAGCGCATTTTAACGTTGTCCAACAACGGCGGATATTACGTGCTTTACCACTACATCCCGTTGGGTGACAGCAACTACTTCGGCCAGATGGGCGACAACCAGCTGGGCGCGGAGTTGATGGGGCATTCGCTAAACGATCGAACGCGCTATTCCGTAGCCTTGCTCAGCTCCAACGATGGTACCCCCAACCTGCCGTCGAAGAATGCGTACAGCACCTTCATCACGGCGAGCCAGGCATTTGACGCCGGCTACGAGGGAGGAGTTGACCGCGTCGGCGGTTATCTCTTCCTCGGCAACGGGCCGACCTACAATCTGACGTCGTTTGGGGAGCCGCTTACGGCGGTGGGCAACAAGCCCTTCAATCGTGAAGGCGTGTTTGCGCTTATCTACGCGAAGAAGCTCGACTTCTCCCTTTTCTACCAGCACGGCTGGGACAGCGCATACTTTGGCACCAGCACGCCGGCCAACATGCCGCTGCCGCCGGGCGCGAAAGCGCCTTCCTGGAACGGCGGATTCGTGGAGGCTCACTACGTCTTCAATCCGCAAATGATCTTCATCCAGCGCGACGAGTTCGTGCGGATGTCGCAACAGGCCTTGTCGACGACGCCGGGCAATTGGGGCAATACGAACGCCTATACGTTCGGTTTCCGTTATTACCCGTTCATGTTCAGCCGCGCGGGGTTCGCTTATCACGCGGAGTATTCACTGATTCAACAGCAGGGAGCGTCGCCGCTGACCTTTACCCAACTGAACACCTACAGCGCTTTCCTGGGCTTTGACTTTGACTTCTGAGGAACATCCGATGCGCACACGAATTTTGAAATCGCATGTGGTAGGGAGCGTCGTGGCGGTTCTGCTCCTCGGGATCCCGGGTTGGGCGCAGCAGACCGAGTACGCCGAAAATCAGCGCCTCAACATGGAGAGCCATGTCGGCAACATGACGGGACATGCCACCGTTGGCGCACCAATTTACAAGCGGTTCTGTATTGGGTGCCACGGAGAGCTTGGCGACGGGGAGGGCGAGAACGCGCAATGGATCGATCCCAAGCCGCGCAACTTCACGATCGCCATCTTTCGCTGCCGCTCCACCCCCACGGGAACGTTGCCCACCGACAGCGATCTGTACGACACCATCGGACGCGGGATGCTTGAACTCCAACATGCCGCACTGGCTGCCGCTCACCAACGAAGACCGCGTAAACCTCGTCGCTTACGTGAAGCATTTCTCGCCGCGATGGGTGAAGGAGAAGCCCGGCACTCCCATCGTCATACCGCCGGAGCCGCCGGTAACCGCCGAGAGAATCAAGGATGGCCGCGTACTCTTCCAGAAGCTGGAGTGCTGGAAGTGTCACGGTGTGACGGGTCGCGGCAATGGACCTTCCGCCGCCACCTTGACCGACGATGAGAACCGTCCCATCAAACCTTTCAACTTCCATGACTCGCAGACGCTTCAAGTGCGGCTCGACTGACGCGGCGATGTACAAGGACTTCATGACTGGTCTGGATGGCTCACCGATGCCGTCCTTCTCCGACAACGTGAAGCCCGATGAAGCGTGGGACTTGGTGATGTATCTGCGCACCTTGCAACCTGACAACACCAAAGAGAAGCAAATCGCCAAACAGCTCGGACTGACGCCGATCGATCCGTACGCGCCGCAGCCGGACAATTCACCTCCCAGTACTCCGGTCGTCTCCGCCCGCGCAGACGCCGCCACCTGCCAATCCGCCGAGCGCTTCGCCGCAAGGCAGTAATTCCGGAAAGCCATGACCCGTTGTTCATAAGGAGATCACTCGATGAAAGTTCAGTTGAAAGTTGCGGGAATGCTGGCCGTGTTGTTGTTGGTTGCAACTGTGGCCCTGACCCACGGGCCCAAGGTAAGCGCGGCAGCGCAATGGCAAGATTACCGGAACCGTGAAGCTTGACGGCACCCCTCCCCATATGAAGGGGATCGACATGTCGAAGGACCCGTACTGCGCAAAGTCTCATGCGAACGATCCGGCCAAGCTGGAACTGGTTGTAGTGGGCAAGAATAGCGGACTCGAAAATGTCGTTCTGTACATTTCCCAGGGCCTGACGGGAAGTGAGGCCAGCCAGAAACCTTCCGCCGTTCCCGTGTTCGATCAGAAGGGATGCATGTACACGCCGCACGTTGTAGCGATGGATGTTGGCCAGGAGTACAAGGTAGTCACCAGCGACCAGACCGCGCATAACATTCATCCTGAGCCGAATCCTATGACGGGCAACATCCCGTGGAACCGCTCCCAGCCGCCCGGTGCGCCGCCGATCGTCCAGAGTTGGAAGGCCGAGGAAGTGGCGATCCCGGTGAAGTGCAATATCCATCCCTGGATGCACGGCTACTTTGTCGTGGTGAAGGGGCCCTACGCAATGACGGACGAAAACGGTTCGTACACCATCGAAAACATGCCTCCTGGCAACTATACGGTGACTGCCTGGCAGGAAACCTACGGAACGCAAACCCAGAAGGTGACGGTGGCGGGCGGCCAGGCGGCGACCGCGAACTTTACCTATAAGGCGAAATAGGAGGTTTCCGTGCGGGCCGCATGCGGGATGACCGTCGGCAGCTCGAACTGCGCGGAAAACGAGCCTTCGTTGAGCAAGTGAGACGCTATGGCGAAATTTTTTGCAGTGACGATCATCGTAATCGCAATTGCTTCTGCGATCCCCATCGTGCTGCACATCTGGGAGCCGCCGGTTGACATCTCAACCCACGGGCCGCTGATCGACGAGCAGATGTCGGAAACGATGGTGGAGGCGGGTATTTGCTTCCTGGCCGCACAACTCGTTCTGGGATTTTTCATCTGGAGATTCTCCAATCGTCCTAGAAGTGAAAAGATCAAGAGCTTTCCAGGAGGAGCACGCGGTCTGGTTGCCGCTGCGGTGATCGTGGTTGGCATCGAGGTGATGGCGCTGGGAGCTTTCGGCACGCGGGCTTGGGCCAGCATCTACTTCACGCCGGCGTCAGCGAACGCCTTGCCCATACAGGCCCAAGCCGGCCAGTTCGCGTTCTATTTCCGATACCCGGGACCCGACGGGAAGTTCGGTCCGATTCACCCCGAGCAGATCAACGAGGCCACGGAAAACTTCTTTGGCCTCGATACCACACACGATCAAGACTCCAAGGATGACATCGTGACCGCCGAACTGGCGGTGCCGGTAAACCGGGAGATCCATCTGCTGATGCACTCCAAGGATGTGGGGCATTCTTTCTTCGTGCGGGAGCTGCGCATCCAGCAGGATTTCGTGCCCGGTCTCGATCTGTCCGTCCATTTCACCCCAACCAAGATCGGCAGATACGAAATTGTCTGCACCCAGCTCTGCGGCCTGGGTCACTACAACATGAAGGCGTATCTTGAAGTCCTGTCGCAGGAGGACTTCGACAAATGGCTGAAGCAGCAGGCGGCATTGCAGTAGATTGACGAGCCGCTCCCGGCAAACGCGGGGCACTGAGAGGGTCATTCCATGCACGATATGTCCGGACAGGCTGTCCATCAGCATGCTCCACCGACTGGGTTCATCCGGAAGTACATTTTCAGCCTCGATCACAAGGTGATCGGCGAACAGTATTACGGCCTAGCGCTGGTGGCGGTTTACATCGGGTTGGTACTGTCCTGGATCATGAGGATTCACCTGGCATGGCCGAACTATGCCATTCCCGGAATCCATTTCCTGTCCAAGACCGGGGCCCCCGGCGGCGTGCTCACGCCCGAGTACTACCTGCAACTGATGACCATGCACGGCACCATCATGGTCTTCTTTGTGCTGACCACCGCTCCCTTCGCGGGTTTCGGCAACTACTTCCTGCCAATCCAGGTAGGCGCCGAGGACATGCCGTTTCCGCACATCAACATGATGTCGTTCTGGGTGACGTTCGTCGCGTTTGTCGTCGCCGTCTCGTCCTTCTTCGTGCCGCAGGGACCGCCTTTATCGGGGTGGACCGCATATGCCCCCCTGAGCGCCCTGGGCCAGATTGCCGGACCGGGGCAAGGAACCGGTCAGGTCCTGTGGGCGGTTTCGATCGCCATCTTCTGCGTGGGACAGTTGCTCGGCTCGTTGAACTTCATCTCCACCACTCTCGACATGCGTTGCCAGGGCATGAGCCTGATGCGCCTGCCGCTTTCGGTCTGGGCATGGTTCATCACCTCGTGCATTGGCCTGACGGCATTCGCGGTATTAATGCCGGCTTGCATCCTGCTGATTCTGGATCACGTTGCCGGCACGAGTTTCTTCATACCCTCCGGCCTGGTTGTCAATGACCAGTTACAGACCCATGCCGGCGGATCGACCTTGTTGTGGCAACATCTCTTTTGGTTCTTCGGACATCCGGAAGTTTATATTGCGATCGTGCCCGCCATGGGCGTTGTCTCTCATGTGCTGATCACCAACATGCGCCGGCCTCTGCTCAGCTCCCGGGTCATCATTTATTCGATGGTGTCGATCGCGTTTCTCAGCTACATGGTTTACGGACATCACATGTTCGTAAGCGGCATGAATCCGTTCTCGTCGATTGTGTTCTCCTTCCCCACACTGGTAATCACGATTCCCGCCACCATCATTGTGTTGATCTGGATTGGAAGTCTTTACGGTTCGAAGCTGCGTATCAACACCGCTTCACTGTTTGCCCTGGGGTTTATTTCCATGTTCGTCAGCGGCGGCATCAGCGGATTTTTCCTGGCCCAGCCCTCGCTTGACGTCATGCTGCATGCGACCTACTTCGTCGTCGGCCACTTCCACCTGGTGATGGCGGTCGCCGCGCTGTTCGGAATCTTTGCCGGAACCTACTTCTGGTTCTCCAAGGTGACCGGCAGAATGATGAACGAGACCCTGGGCAAGATCCACTTCTGGTTTACGTTTGTAGGCGCGTACTGCATCTTCATGCCATTTCATTATCTGGGGATGGCGGGCAATGTGCGCCGCTATCAGGCTTTCGTCGACGACTTCATGGCGCCATTGATGCCGGTGCACAAGTTCATCACGATTGCCGCTCTGATCACGGGCGCCGCGCAACTCGTCTTTCTGTTCAACCTGATCCACAGCCGTTTCTGGGGCAAGCGCGCGCCGCAGAATCCCTGGGAGGGGACATCGCTGGAGTGGTCGATCCCCTCGCCGCCGCCGTTCGATAATTTCGGAGGCAAGATTCCGGTCGTCTATCACGACCCGTACCAGTACGGTATTGAGGGAGCGACCAACGATTACGTGATGCAGGACTCGCCCGAGCAGATCAACTCGGTGCGCGACGAGAAGTAGCGACCAGGAAGTCTGGAACTTCAAGGGTGTAGCAGGTTATGGCAACCACGGTCCACGAACCACCAGAAATAAAATCTCGTCCCCGTCTTTCGCACGATGGCGGATGGCGGAATCTGACCCCTTCGACCGGGAACTTACCTGCTGTTGAGGACAGCTCACCAGCTTCCCGAACCGGCATTTGGGTGGGCCTGGCGGCCATCACCATGACCTTCGCTGCCATTACCAGCGCGATGGTCGTTCGCCAGGGCTCTTCGATGGACTGGCGGCATTTTACTTTGCCCCCGGTACTTTATCTCAACACCTTAATCTTGCTGGCGAGCAGTGGCGCCCTGGAACTGGCTCGCAAGCGTGTAGCGGCCTTCGCCCGGGGAGTGCAGCCAGGCCGCTCGCTTCCGCTCTTGTGGCTGTGGCTCACGCTGGGACTGGGATTGCTGTTTGTCGGCGGGCAATATGTGGCTTGGCTGCAACTCAAGGCGGAGGGCTGGTACCTGGCCACCAATCCCAGCAGCTCGTTCTTCTACCTTTTTACGGCCATGCACGGCCTTCACGTGCTCGGGGGGCTGGCGGGTTTGACGTTGGTGATTTGGCGGTTCAGCAGGCCAGTTTCGACCCTGCGCCTGAGCACGCTCAGTACGGTTTCGTACTACTGGCATTTCATGGATGTGCTGTGGATTTACCTGCTGCTGTTACTGTGGGCGCGAATCTGACATCCCGCTGGGAGGAGGCGCTGTGAGCCAATCGGACATAACGATGGGAACGCATCCTGCTGTGCTGGAGAGGTCCTCGCCATTCGCCATTCCGACGAAGAAGCTGGCCATGTGGCTGTTCATCATTGCTGATGCAGCGACCTTTGCGGCATGTCTTCTGGCCTACGGCTTCTTGCGCAACGGTTCCCTCAACTGGCCCACACCGTTCAAGTTTTTCCCTACGGTGGTGAACGCCATGGTGATGACGTTCATCCTTATCACCAGCAGCCTGACCATGTTCCTCGGGGTTCGGGCCGCCAAGATGGGCGACCGAAGCGCGGCCTTTCGCTGGACCATGATCACCGCAGCCGGAGGGGCGTTGTTCGCGCTGTTGCACGTCCGGGAATGGATCGGGTTGATCGAATGAAGGCGTGCGGCTGTTTCGCAACCCCTGGGGCAACGGGCTGTTTGGCGCAGCGTTCTTTAGCATTACTGGGCTGCACCTGACCCACGTCACCGTGGGGGTGATCGTTCTTATCGTTGTAGGTGTGCGCTACAAACGCGGGCGTTTCGATGCCGACGATATCGAAATCACCGGCCTCTACTGGCACTTTGTAGACCTGGTGTGGATGTTCGTCGTGCCCTTGGTTTATCTCCTCAACGTGGCGAAATAGGACAGGGAGGCGGAGGACGTGATGGAACTCACGAAACAACAAAAGGGCGGGGCGGCGCCGTATGCCGGCAATCTGGGAAAGTATTTGATCGTCTATGCCTGCATATTGATCATTGCCGGGCTGCAGTTTGTTATTGCATATCAGCACGTCAATGTAACCACAATGATTTTCCGCATGTTCGCCCTGGCAGTCGTTGAAGCCGGGCTGGCGATAGTCTTCTTCATGCACTTAGGATCGGAGAATCGCCTGTTTGTTACCTGGATCGGCATCATCACTCTGTTTGTTCTCGCGGCTATGCAATACGGCTGGACAGACAGTTTTCGGATGGAGAGAGATGCTCCTCCCACCTATCAAACGGGGCCTTCACAATGAAAACCAGGTCTGAGACCCCGCGGTGGCTCTGGCGGCGAATTCTGGGCTTGGGCGGCCTGATGCTGCTATTCGTTCCGCTGACGCTTTACGCCCAAAGCTGTGCTCTTTGCTACACCCAGGCTGCCTCGTCGACCACCCGCTTTATTCAGGCCCTGCGGAGCGGGATCCTCATTCTCATGGTTCCGCCTATGTGCCTGTCAATTGTGGTCGCCTTGGTAGCCTACAAACGGCGCAATCAGTTCTACCAGCGCTAACGGGATCGTTGGGGGCCCGTAAACATTCCGGGACAGTTTGCATGAGGCTGGGCCTATCAGTTGTCTAAGGTAAGAGTGTTCCGTCGCAGGAGGTATCGTTTGGAGACTGCCATCGGAGTATTCGCTTCTCGCGAGCGTGCGGAAGAGGCTGTGAAAGAACTGCTGGATCAGAAGGTCCCGCAGGAGGCAATCGTCTTTCTGACCCGATCAGAGACCGAAGCCACGTCGGTTGGCAAGGAACTGGGCGCAACTGTCGGTGGATTTATGGGCTTTGCGACGGGCATGTCGGCAGGGGTCAGTGCAGCGCTGCTCCTGGTCGTTCCGGGAATTGGACAGGTGTTTGCGCTGGGTTTCGGCGCGGCTGCGCTCCTCGGCCTTGCCGGTGCTGGAGCGGGTTCGGCGTTAGGAAAGTCTGTCGCGGGCGAGAGTGGGGTCGCGCAACCCACTCCCGAGGAGAAGAGTCCTGAGGATGTTGCTTTTTTTCGCGAAGTGTTGGCTGAGGGTCGTAGCCTGGTGGTCGTTCGCACCCAGTCGCACGAGACCGCGAGTGTGGCTAACGGAATCCTCAATCGCTTGGGTATTGGGATTCAAGAACACATTCCCGTTAAGATGCAGACAGCAACGCGTCAGATCGCCGACATCGCGGTTGTCGACGTCCGGGGAAGGATAACAACCGGCGAGGGAACCCTGGTGCTCCGCCAGGTCGTGCGCGAACTGATCGATAAGGGAAGCAAGAAAATCCTGCTTAACCTCTACGAGGTGGGGTACGTCGATAGTTCCGGCTTGGGCGAATTGGTCAAGACCTACACCACGGTATGCGGCCAAGGCGGACAACTCAAACTCGTTCAGCTCAGCAAGCGAGTTCAGGATCTGCTTCAAATGACAAAGCTGCACGCCGTGTTTGACATACAACCCGACGAAGCCACTGCCATCCAGTCGTTTGAGGCAACGGCGGGTTCGCGGCCGGAAGCTGCAAGCTAACGGAGGAGATTGTTGTACACAGGCTGCCGCGGCTTGTACTGACTATTGGCCTGAATCTGAGGGGTAGCTGGTCTAACAGAGAAAATGGCGATCGCTAACACCATCCCGCTGCCGCACCCGAGGCTTCGTTCCACTTCCAGGCTTCGGGACTACTGCACCCTTACCAAGCCGGAAGTAAACCTGCTCATTTTGATGACGACATCGGCAGGCTATTATCTGGGGTCTCACGCACCCTTTAAGATCGGCGGCTTGGTGAATACATTGGTAGGGACGCTGTTGGTCGCCAGCGGCACCGCAACTCTGAATCAGTGGATGGAACGGGTCTGGGACGGTCAAATGCGCCGGACCGCGTCGAGGCCGTTGCCTTCGGGCAGGCTGAGTGGCCGCGAGGCGCTTCTGTTCGGGATTCTGGTGAGCGTCGCAGGAGGCCTTTACCTTGCCGTTACAGTGAATGCTCTGGCGGCTCTTCTGGCGATCTCGACCCTGCTGTCGTATCTCGGGGTTTACACCCCACTCAAACGGAAAACCCCTTTATGCACTCTGCTGGGTGCTTTTCCTGGAGCTATGCCAACCTTGATCGGGTGGGCGGGAGCCTCGGCTAGCCTCAACTGGCACGCCTGGTTCCTGTTTGCAATTCTATTCCTCTGGCAGTTCCCTCATTTCCTGGCAATTGCCTTGATGTACCGCGAAGACTACGACCGGGCAGGCTACCGGATGTTACCTCGCTTCGATCGGGACTCTCGCTTCACTCGTGCCGAGATGGTGGGCTTCACGGTGGCGCTGGTGGGTGTTACGATGCTGCCGCTGGTCGACCGCAGCGGACCTGTCTATACGGCCGGCATGCTCCTGGCGGGTACGTTCTTGCTGTATCACGTGGCTAAACTGGCAAGCTCCGCTTCCAGACCTTTGGCCAGCCGCGTGGTTCACGCCTCGGTGATCTATCTGCCCATCGTGCTCGGTTTGATGATCGCTTGCAAGGCGTGAGGTTGTGATTTTGATTCCCAACCGAAAGGATCAGAAGGCTGAGAAACGCGGCATTGGAGAGTTCAGAGGACGCAATGTAGATGTTTTTCCGACCATCCCTCGGTGAAGATTTTCGTCGCTTCCCTTCGGTATTCCTCACTGTAATTGCGGTTTGTGTCTTAATGCTACCGCCGCTAGCCGTTACCCTGGTTTCGGCCCAAACCCAACCTCCCGTCCGTGCCAGGCGCGCCGACCCCCTCCGCACATTGCCGCTTGGGAAATTCTACGACACCCCCAATCCCTTACCCTCGGGCAAGCCGGGGGAACTGATTCGCGCAGAGCCTTCCGACGACTATGACCTGTCGGCGGATTTTTCAGCAGTCCGCATTCTCTATCATTCGCGCTCAGCCAGCGGAGCGGAAGTAGCTGCGTCTGGCGTGGTTCTGGTTCCCGATGGAAAACCGCCCGCGGGAGGCTGGCCGGTCATTGCCTGGGCGCACGGCTTTAGCGCCGCAGCCCGTGAGTGTGCCCCGTCACTGTTCAGAAATTTGTATTACGGACCGTTGCTTTCGATGTATGTGAATCTTGGCTATGCCGTGGTTGCAACCGACTATACCGGACTGGGAACGAACTTCCGAAGTGCGGTGATGGATGTGCAGTCCAATGCGACCGATGTGATCGATTCGATACCTGCAGCGCACGCAGCAGTACCTCAACTTGGTTCGAAATGGGTCGCCATGGGCTCTTCCCAGGGAGCCAATGTCGCCATTGGCGTGGCCGAGATGGAAGGGGGAATTCGCGATCCAAACTACCTTGGCAGCATAGCTATTTCCGGAGTTGCCGATTTAAAACCCGTATATGATCTGCCGGCAAAAGATCAACCCTTTTGGATGCTGGCGTTATTGGCCTACGGGATCAAGACCGTGTATCCGGTTTTCGACATACGGGACATGCTGACGGAGAAGGCGATTCCTGCGTATCATCAGGCCAATGAGAGCTGCGGCGGCGCGAGTGATACCTCCCGGTTTCCCGCCAGTGAAATGCTGAAGCGGAATTGGAAGAATAACAAGTTCGTTGAGGAGTTTTTTAGCAGGAACATGCTCGGCCAGAAGCCTGCATACAGCCCGCTCCTGGTGATCAGCGACGACGGGGATCCTGCCGTGCCGCTGGCGATGACGTCGCGGGTTGTTACTCGCATGTGCAAGCAGGGCGACCGTGTTCAGTTCGACAAATTTTCCGACCCGCAACCTGGCCTGGTTATAGGAGACTCCGTCAGAGATCAAATGGCTTGGATTGAGGCACGGTTTGCCGGTCGACAGCCTCTGAACAATTGCCCTTAAAGAAAACGCGAAGATGACAGGAACGACGATCGGCGGAATGGGGCTGGGCCGCCATGCGCGAGGAATCCATTCAAATTGAATGGACCCCTGAAATTAACTTCCAGAGCTTTGTTTCAATAACCCGCTTCCCAGCGAGCCGGGGCTAAAAGCCCGTGCTCAAAGCCGCGATTTTCGCAGGCCTGAAGGCCCGCGCTTTCACCGGGAAGACGCTGAGTTATGAAACAAGCTCTAGTTGCAACCGTCAGCCACCTTCTTCAGTTTCGACACAGTCAGTTTGGGAGGCTGTTGTGACAGGACATTATCCTTCGATGTACCGGGCGGCGATTCGGAGACGGTTCCCGTAGCCTGCACCATCCTTGCGTTATAGCGCTTAAACAAAGCGGAATCACCTTCCAGTAGGTAAAGGGTATCGCTGGACGTGCCCAGCGTATAGTGACCGTCGTAGCCCGTGAGGCAGCCCACGACCGTTTTGGGAGCGCCACTCGGCAGAGCTGCTTGTTTCGGCGACGAACCTTCGTGGCTTTGCGCCGACATCGTCATCGCGGCGCACAGGGTAAATATCGCTAGCGTTACAGGGATTCCAGCTTCGCCGGGTAGTCTCATCCTGTGGTCCTCCGTTTCCAGGCGGCTGCTGGCGAATGGCCGCCTCGCAACAGGTGCTGATTCTTGACGACAACATGAACGATGATGTTGTCATCCGGAATTTCCTTCTTGACCTCGAAAACAGCAGCTAGATTAGCGTACGCCCATTTCGCCTGTCAGCGAAATCGTGAAGCACTATTTTCTCTTTGGCTGGGCTGGCCAGCCAGCATTCGTGCCTCGGAGCCTGGTTACGCCGACATTATGATTGGTGGGGCGAGCCTGCCATCGCTCTTGCACCAGGATCCACATTACTTCTACCAAGGCACCGGAACAAAGACATCTCGCTTTTTGCACGCAATCTCCAACCCATTTGTCTGCCGGGGAGACAACGGGCATCTGCAGGCAAATTACTCAAGCCTGGGTGGCGACTTGGCATCGGCTGCCATTTCGAATGCCTATTATCCGCAGTCGAATCGCGGGGCAGGCCTGGTGTTGGGGAACTTTGCTATTGGCACCGCCGAACGCGTGGTCAGCAGCTTGGCCCAAGAATTCCTGTTCCGCAGGTTTACAACGAAAGCCCCAAAATAGCCGACTTGGCCTCTTCCGCCCCGGTTGCATGTTTGGTTGCAGACCTATATCAGTCTTCACGCGCTCACCGGAAGGGCTGACACGTGAAATCTGCGATGAACGGCAGCATTTGTGGTTTCTTGGCGGGCTCGTTTCATGGGGGCCTCTGTGAAAAAGATGTGAATTGAACTTGGATAACCCCCTTCGGCGCGCAAAACCCTATTCCTTTCTACTGCTTGAGTGGAAAATTTCCCACACGAAAATAATCGGCATTTGCACCAACCTTCGGCGTTGACAATTGCAATTGCTCCTGTAGGATGGCTTTCGTCGACGGCCGAAAAGGCTGGCAACTAAAAGCAGCCAGGCAAAGTAGGCTGGGTGATCCAGTCTGGTGGGGCGACCCGCCGGACGACCGGACCCGAAAAAACCGACGGCGTTGCGAGATGACCGCCGGGGTTCGGAACTGCGAAAGCGGTGATCGCACCGAAGGCTGTGACGGTACATGCGTCCACGCTGCGGACTCCCTCGCAGGAGTTAGCGGCTAGAGCATAACCAAAGTCACAGCCTTTTCCATTTCTGCTCCGAAGCCCTCTCTGAGCTCTGCAAACGACCCACTCTAAAACGCTCGCCGACCGTTGCTACTTTTCGTCGCGCTTGGATAAGCCATTGCTGCCCGAGATACCTGATAGTTTGCGAATCCTGCTTCGTCTGAACCATGCCGCCGTTTCGCAGACCATCGACCCGCCTCTATTCACAGCAATGCAAAAGGCCGGCGCGCGGGCCGGCCTTTGCGCTAGATAACAAAAAGCTACTTCTTGGGAGCGATCGAGTCCTTCGCGGCCTTGGCTACGCGAAACTTCACGACAGTCTTGGCAGGAATCTTGATTGCCTCGCCAGTTTGCGGATTGCGGCCCATGCGCGCCTTGCGGTTCGACTTCACCAGACGGCCCAGTCCCGGCAGGATGAACAAGCCGTTTTTCTTGGTCTCTTTGACCGCCAGTTCGGCGATCCCTTCGAGAATTGCTGCAGCTTGTTTATTGCTGAGTTCGTGCTTCTCCGCTATGTAGCGGACGAGCTGGGTCTTGGTCATGCCTGTTGCCATTCGTAAATCCTCCTTGAAGGTGTGAGCAGTAAGAGTGCTCAACTTGAGCGTTATCTTATATCAACTTTACCGCGGTGGAAAGCATTTTTCGCCTTATTTCATGCGGGTTTTCCACAGGTCATGCTCAAATGGTCCGCTGCCCATGCGGGTTTGGCAGACCTCGGGCCGGTCGGAGATGCCATAATGGGAGCTTGGAGCCGGATTCTCCGGCCACCGAGGTGCCTGTTATGAGCTGCTCGATCTGCAGCGTTCGCAAGGAGAAACGCTTCTGCCCGGCGGTGCACGGTCGCATCTGCCCGCAGTGCTGCGGTGAACAGCGTGAGCTCACACTCGACTGCCCTTCCGATTGTGTCTATCTCCAGCAGGCCCGTCAGCACCAGGAGCCGCGGCGCCTCGAAGACCTTCCAGCGGAGGAAACGTTTCCCGCCATCGAGGTTTCGGAGGCATTTCTGGGCGACCACGAGCCGCTCATGCTGGGCGTCTGGCACACGCTCTCCCAGCGCTACAGCGCCGACCGCAACCTCACCGACCGCGAGGTCATCGGCGCCTTGGCCAACATGACCAGGAGTCTGCAAACCCTGGTCAGTTCGGGACTGGTGTATGAGGAACCGCTGCCTGGCTTGGCACAGCAGGCCATTATCGACGCGCTCCACCAGCTTCTGCAGGAGTTTCGCGAACTCGAGCAAGAGCACCTCGGCTACGCCGCTCTGAAGGATGCGGATATGCTGAAGACGCTCGTGTTCACGCTCCGTCTGGCCCATATACAAACCTCGGGACGACCGCGCTCGCGTCGCTTCCTCGACTTTCTGCGGGAACGCTTTCCAGACACGCAACCCTCGATTGTTGCGACTGACGAACCGTCCAGCCGCATCATTGTGCCGTAGAGAGTTTGAACCACAACGAAGCGTAGCCGTAACTACAAGAACCGCTGCCAACCTGAACGAACGGCCGCTTTGCCGCGAGTCGAAGGGCCTCTTCTCACAAATAGGTCTTAGATCCAATAGGTGCTCTTCGACTCCGCCCGCCCAAAAGCGGGCCGCGCACAGCGTGATGGTCGTTTGCCGCCGGGAGAGAAAAGCGGCGCACAGTGCGCTCAGTCCCCACAGCTCCCGCACCTTCACCTTCGTATTCTGCGTCCGCGGCTGGTAGTATCGGCTTTCGTTTCCTATGCACATCGCGCACGCGCCTATTCTCCTTATCGCTGCCGTCGTCGCCGGGGCCATCAATTCCGTCGCTGGCGGCGGGAGCTTCGTTTCCTTTCCAACCCTGTTGTTCGTCGGCATCCCCTCGGTGAAAGCCAACGCCACCAACACCGTCGCACTGTGGCCGGGACAGCCTGCCAGCGTTTGGGCCTATCGCCACGAGTTTCGCAGCCTTCGCGCCGTGTGCTCGTGCCGCTTACGGTGACCGGCATTATCGGAGGCTTTCTCGGCGCTTATGTTCTGCTGATAACCCCGCCCGCAACCTTCATGAAGCTGGTACCGTGGCTGCTCCTGATCGCCACCATCATCTTCATGATGAGCGGACGCATTACGCGCTGGGTCCGGCAGCAGGCCAAGCAAGGCGAACATCACGAGTTCGCGACCGGCCGCGGAATTTTCCTCCAGATGTTCATCGCGTTTTACCTTGGCTATTTCGGGGCCGGCGCCGGCATCCTCATCCTGGCCATGCTGGCACTGCTGGGCATGGAACACATCCACACCATGAACGCACTCAAGGCGTGGCTGACAACTGTGTCCAACGGCGTGGCCATGATCCTGTTCGCCGTGTCGCCGCACGTCGTGTACTGGCCCCAGGCAATCCTCATGATCATCGGCGCCATGCTGGGCGGCTACTTCGGCGCCTACTTCGCGCGCAAGACCAAGCCGGAGTACGTGCGTGCGATCGTCATCGTGATCGGCTTTACCTTGACGATCTACTTCTTCGCCAGGCAAATCTTGAGCTAGGTCTGGTCATTCAGCCACTCTGGCGTTCATTAACCGGTGAACTGCCGTCTCGATCGCGGACGTGATATAGCTCGCTCGGCCTGGCATTCCCGGTGTGGTCGGAGTGTTGCGGCGCAGGCGCTGTTGACCTTTAACGGCTGTCCCGCAACATCATCGCCTAAATCAGCGACAGCGCGTCCACATCCACCACCACATTGTTACGCGGGATCTTTTGCGCCGTGGCGTGCTCGAGCATGGACCGCAGCACCGCGTTCATGCGCTCGCGGCTGCGCGACTTCAGCAGGAAGTGATAGCGATACTCGGTCTTGAGCCGGACGATCGCCGCCGCCGCTGGTCCCATCACGCGCACGCCGTCGAGCCGCGTGCCGTGGAACCACTTGCCCAAGATGCCCGACCAGGCCAGCGCTTCGTCAAGTTTATGGCTGCGCACCAGCACGTTGCTGACGGCGTCGAACGGCGGGTAGTGCATCCAACTGCGGAAGCGGACTTCCTTTTCGTAGAAGCCGTGGTAGTCGTGCGCGGCGGCGAACTGAATCGCGTAGTGGTCGGGAAAAAATGTTTGCAGCACCACTTTGCCGGGCGTGTCGCCTCGTCCCGCGCGTCCCGCAACTTGCGTCAGCAGTTGGAAGGTGCGCTCGGCCGCGCGAAAGTCGGGAAAACTGAGCGCCGCGTCGGAGCCGACAACGCCAACCAGCGTGACGTTGGCCACGTCATGACCCTTGGCGATCATCTGCGTGCCCACCAGCAGGTCGATTTCGCCGGCGTGCAGCGCGCTCAACATGCGCTCAAAGTCGTCGCGCCCGCGGACCGTGTCGCGGTCGAGCCGCGCAATGCGCGCCTGGGGAAACAGTCCGTGCAGGATATGCTCCAGCTTCTCCGACCCGGTGCCGAGATACTGCACGTACTCGCTGCCGCACTTGGGGCAGGTCTTGGGCGCGGGGCGCTGGAAGCCGCAGTAGTGGCACAGAAGCCGGTGCTCGCGCTTGTGGTAGGTCATGGAGATGGCGCAGTTCTTGCACTGCACGCTCTCGCCGCATTCGCGGCAAAGCACGAACGCGGAGTAGCCGCGCCGGTTCAGCAGCACCATGACCTGCTCATTGCGCGCCAGCCGCTCCCCGATCTCCTCCACCAGCTTGCGCGAGAGCGGTTCGTCCTTGCGGGTGCGCTGGAATTCCTCGCGCATGTCGAGGATTTCGACCTCGGGCAGCGGACGCTGCTCGATGCGCTCCGGCAGCTCCAGCAGACGATACTTGCCCTGCACCGCGTTGTAGTACGTCTCCAGCGACGGCGTGGCCGAGCCCAGCACCACGGCGGCGTTGCACATTTTGGCCCGCATCACCGCTACGTCGCGCGCGTGGTAGCGCGGCATCTCCTCCTGCTTGTAGGAGTGATCGTGCTCCTCATCCACCACGATGAGCGCCAGGTCAGGCACCGGCGCGAAGATGGCCGAGCGTGTGCCTACCACAATGTGGGACTCGCCGTTGCGGATGCGCTTCCACTGTTCGGCGCGTTCGTCATCGCTGAGGGCGGAATGAAGAATGGCGACCTCGTCGCCGAAAATCTGGTGCAGGTCGGCGGCCATGGCCGGGGTGAGTCCGATCTCCGGAACCAGCAGGATCGCGGAGCGTCCTTTCGCCAGCAGCGCCTGCATCGCCGACAGATAGACCGCGGTCTTGCCCGAGCCGGTGACGCCGTGCAGCAGCATGGGCAGGAACTTCCGCTCATCGACGGCGCCGATGATGGCTTCGAGCGCGGTTTTCTGCGCGGCCGTGAACAGGAACTCCAGCTTGCGCGGCTTCAATCCGGAAACGTGGAAGGCCGCCTGCTCGTCGGTCAACTCGACGATGCCGCGCCGCACCAGCGTCTGCAAGGTCGTGCGCGGGACCTCTAATTCGCGAAGAGCTTCCACCGGCGCGCGCTGGTTCTCCTGGGCACGCAAGTAGTCCACGATTTTCTGCTGGTTGGCGTTGAGCTTGCCTTCGGCCGGCTCTCAACGTCGCGAACTGCACGGTGCGGCTGGCGTCGCGGACGTCGCTGAGGTCGTCGCGGGCAATCCACTTCTTTCGCAGCAAGGTTTGCAGCACAGATTTGCGTTGCTCCGGAGGCCGTTCGAAGCGTGGCTTCGCGCACTACTTCACCGTCGGCGAGCCGATTTAATGCGGCATATTCCAGCATCTGGTGTTCCGGCTCTTTGTGCGACCGCAATGAGGACCCGACGGCAGATGCAGCATGCAGTGCAGCAATTCCCTTGTCTGTAATGTGGTAGCCGACGACCCGGCGGAACTCGGCCGAGAGCGGCAGCATGGTCCGGTAAACTTCGCCGATGGGCGCGATGTAGTACTGCGCTATCCAGCGGCCCAGTTGCATCAGTTCGGGCGTAAGCGCGGGCGCGGAGTCGAGCACCTGGCTCAGCCGCCGGGTCTGGAATTTGGGTTCGCGATCATGCAGCTCGGTGACAACCCCGCACAGCCGTTTCTCGCGAAAGGGCACGATGACGCGGCCGCCGATGCAGGGCTCGGGTGCATCCTCGGGAAGGCGGTAGGTAAACGTGGCGTCGAGCGGGACTGGCACGGCCACGTCGCAGAAGAGTGCCATGTCAGGCTAGCTGCCTTCGGGCGCGCGCTTGGGCGCAGGCAGATCGAGATGGCGCATGACCATCTGCAAATCTTTCCAGGCTTCCTTTTTCTGCCGCGGATCGCGCAACAGAAACGCTGGATGGTAGGTGACGGCCAGCTTGCATGCGAACGGCTCGCCTGCATCCGTCAGGGTCCGCGGCGGCGAATAGTCGTAGAGACGGCCGCGCAG
This sequence comes from uncultured Acidobacteriaceae bacterium, assembly GCA_963831675.1. Classification (GTDB taxonomy): domain Bacteria; phylum Acidobacteriota; class Terriglobia; order Terriglobales; family Acidobacteriaceae; genus Bog-257. Next base: position 34,134 of record CAWHRM010000021.1, on the reverse strand, counting down.
CGACGCCATCGAGTCGTTCACGCCGAGCAGGTTCTTGGCCGCGGTTGCGCCCAGCGCCACGATGACTTTCGGCCGGATGACGCCGATCTGCCGCATGAGGAATGGCGAGCAGGTCTCGCACTCGTCGCGTTCCGGAGTGCGATTGCCCGGCGGACGGCACTTCACAATGTTGGCAATGTAGACCTGTTCGCGCTTGAGGCCCATAGCCGCGATCATGTTGTTGAGCAGTTGGCCGGCGCGTCCGACGAACGGCAGACCTTGCTGGTCTTCGTCAGCTCCCGGACCCTCGCCGATGAACATCAGCTCGGCGTTCGGATCGCCGGTGCCAAAGACGATATGCTTGCGCCCCAGTTTGGCAAGCTTGCAGCGCTGGCAGTCTGGGCCGATGTCGTCGGCGATGGCCTGCAGCAGAGCGGTGCGGTCCTCCGCGGCGGTTGATGATTCGTCAGATTCAATCGCAACCACAACATCGAAATCATCCGATGTCGGAGTGTCCAAAACTTCGCGGCGGTAGAGCGGTCCCACGCCCAACTCGCGATAGAAGTTGAGGCGCTCCCGCAAAGCGGATTTGGTGTTGGAGTCGAGAGTCATCAGTGGAGATCGATGGTGCGATTCTACGGTACGCGTACACGGGTGGCAAAAAGAAGGCCCAGCGGGGAGTGTGCCGCTGGGCCAGCCTGCCCGTGCCAGGTACCCTGCGCAGGTCCTTGGGTCAAGAGGAGGTATGACCTGCGTCGCTTCGCCGCGGTTTCTGCCTGTCACCGCGGTAGGGTTGTGCTCGCTTGGTTGCATCGTGTCACGCCGTGGCCGGGAAAACAATCCCCAAGGGGTGGGGTACTGCCGTAGCGCTTTAGTCGTAGCGAGACTACCATAACCCGGGCTGTATTGCCTCGTCCTGCGGCCGGAAACGGTGCTATCATTCCGCCAACGGAGGGCTTTCCTATGACCACAACGAGCCTTCTCCTGCTTATTCACTCTTGGCGTCTCCGCTGGCGGCAACTGACACCGTGCAGCCTGCCGCACCGCCCGCTCAGGTCCGGACGGCTGGCGTTTTGTCCGCGCAGCTTGCTGCCGGGCAGCAGTTCCCTGCGCCCGAACCGAGGGCGGATCTCATCGGTGACTCTAACAACATCTGCTTCAAGATTCGCGCATACATTTTCAAGCGCGATGACGATCACGCGCCTGTACTCACCGGCAGCACGACCTGCGGTCCGCGTCAGCCGCGCGAGAAGGATGTTGCTTGGCCAAAGGCCCGGCTGGTTCCGGCGGACTAGGACCGGGTTTTTTCCGTCGCTGCCAAGTTACAAGATAGGTACCAGCAAACTGCTGTGCGCGGAGACGCGCCCGGATCAAGAGTGCACCGTTCTGGAATACAGGAAGCCTTCATGCCACCGACCCTCATCTCGCAGCCAACCCGTATCGCCGCTGCCGGCAACAAGCCCAAACTTATCGACGAATACATCGGCCGTGTGAACTCCAAGGCCACCGCCGCCAGCGTGGCCCACATGCGCAGCCCGCAAGGCTGGACTGAGCCCGGCCAGACGCCGGAGTTCGAGGAGTTCACCGTCGTGCTGAAAGGCATGCTGCGCGTGAAGTATCGCGATGGCGAGATTGACGTCGGTGCTGGCCAGGCAGTGGTCGCACATGCGGGCGAGTGGGTGCAGTACTCGACACCCAACCCCGACGGCGCGGAATATATCGCAGTATGCGTTCCTGCATTTTCCCTGGAGACGGTACATCGCGATGAGTAGCTCGCCGCGCTGGCAATCGGCCATATCCAGCCTGGCATTCGTTGTGCCGGCCCGGTTCAAGCTGCGAAGAGTTGACTAACGACGCGGCGTTGTCCAGGGCCGCAGCCACGATGTCAAGTTTCCCGATCGATTATTGCGGCGGCTGCCGGTTGGCGGGATTTAGCTGCTCCTGCATTTGCTGCTGCTGTAGCTGCATCTGCTGCAATTCCTGCAACAACTGCTCCGGAGTCTTGACTCCCTCGGGCTGGGTGTCTCCGTTGTTGTCGGACATCGGCTGCACCTGCTGTTGGGGTTGTTGCGGATTAAACGCTCCCGGCATGCGGCCCGGCATGTTGTTGGGCCGGTGGCGGAACTGAGGAGGCACCGGCGTCTGCGAAGGGGGTTGCGGCTCCGCTTCGCCATAATTTTCCTCTTCCTGCGGCTCCTCCGGTGGCGGCGCCACATTGTTCTGCGCCGTGTTCACGGCGGCCGCCGGCTTCAGCGTGGTAAGAATCACTTTCTGTACCGCTCCGGGGTCTCCGGTCACGCCGAGGATGATGTAATTGAACTTCGATCCGTTCAGCAGGGCGTTGAGCACGTCCCGCGGCTGCCCTGGGCCGAGCTGTCCGACAACCCGTACACTCGACACCCCGGCCGGCATTTCAATCGACGCGCCAGTCAGCGACTGCACCGAACGCAGTACCTGAGACAACGTCGCATTCTGGGCAACGATGGTGAGCTGTCCGTTGTTGTAAGTGACCTGGGCCGGAGTCGGAGGAGATTCCGCCAGGGTTGGCGGCGGTGCAGGAGCTTCCTGGACCGGCGGATCAGGCGGCGCCTTCTTGCGGTGTGGATGCGCCTTAGGCTGCGACGCGGCCGCTGTCGCTGCTGCCGGCGCGATCTTCGGCGGCGCGCTTTGCGCGGCTGATCTCAGCCCCGCCAGGCAGAGCCCGGCTGTCAGCAAGAACGCCAATCCCAAACTTTGCCTGCAGCGTACCATAAGAGTTGGACGGCTCTCCGCCCGGATGATGTCGGGACGCAGTGCCGGTGCCCTATTGTAAACCCGATTTTGGCCGGTCTGTTGCTACTTTGCGCCGGCGGAGGGGCAATCAGGTTTGAATAGTGGTGCAGTTTGTAGGGGGATGCGCGCCTTTCGCGCGCGTCGGACCACCCCAGAAGACGCAAGGGAGGCTTGCTCGGAATGACGACCCTCAGACTCTGCCGCTGGTGCTTTCGGACCGGTTTCGTATTTTTGCTGACGCTGGCTTCCGCCCCTGTCGTTCGGGCGCAGATTTGCTTCAACGGCCCGGAGCTTGACGCCCCCACCAGAAATGCCATCGAGAGCGCGGCACGCAAGTATTTCGACATGTCGGCACATGGAGATGTCGCCGGGCTGAAGGCCAATGCCATTCCGGCCATTACCGGCGACTTCAGCAGCATCGAGCAGGCGGTGGTCACCAACAAGGCGTTTCTTGCCGGAGGCCAGGCGGCGATTACCGGAACGTATTTGCTGGATGCCTCGCAAGCCAAGGCAACCTTGCCGCGCGCCGATTTTTATTGCGGGATCTTCAACTCGCCGGACCGCATCGGTTTCTTCATTCCCAATTTGCCGCCGGGCCGGTATGCGATCGTCTTTCAGAAGGTTGACGGAAAGGACCCGGCCACGCTTACGCTGATTTTGCAGGAAATGTCCGGAGCGTGGAAGCTGGCTGGATACTACCCGCGGCTCGATTCCATCGGCGGTCACGATGGGCAGTGGTACCTGAGCAAAGCGCGCGAGCTCAAGTCCAAAGGGCAGCCGCATAACGCCTGGTTCTACTATCTGACAGCGTGGGACTTGCTGGCACCGGTGAACTTCATGAGCACGCCGCAGCTCGACAAGGTTGCCGACGAAATGCAAGCCGCGCGCCCCGCGGACCTGCCCAACACGGGAACTCCGATGAACCTGTCCGCCAATGGCAAGAGTCTTCAAGGTCACCGAAATAGCGCCCGTGGCCATCGACAACAACCTCTATCTGCGCATCGTTTACGCAACTCCAGACGCGGCGAACCCCCGTGTGGCGAACCAGGACAATGTGGCCGTGATCCAAGCGCTGGTGGCGAAATATCCCGAGCTGCGCGACGCCTTCTACGCGGTGGTCGCCCGCGCCGTGGACGACAGCGGCCACGACTACGGCTCGGTGCTGACCATGAAGGAGATTAAGTAAGTTGCCTCTGGCAATCGTGTGGTGCCCGATCCACCGTTCTTCACTTCACCGGCGGCAGGTAGGGCGTGTAACGGGCAAATAGCCAGCACAGGAAAAACACAATCGGAACGTGGATGATCAGCTGCAGTACTCCGTAGCCGACGATGTCCCGCGCCTTGAGCCGCAGCATCCCCAGCAGCGGCAGCATCCAAAACGGATTGACCAGGTTGGGCAGCGCCTCCGAGGCGTTGTAGATCTGGACCACCCAGCCCAGATGCACCTGATGAGCATTCGCCGCCTGCATGATATAGGGCGCTTCGATCACCCATTTGCTCCCGCCCGAGGGAATGAAGATGCCCAGTACCGCGGAATACACCGCGACCAGCAAGGGGTAGGTGCTGTGGGTGCTGATGGTGGTGAACAGGTGCGCCAGCCAGTCGGAAATGCGGGTCCCCACAATCATTCCGAAGATGACCGCGTAAAAGGGAAACTGAATCAGCACGCCGCTGGTGGCGGGAACGCATTCCCCTACCGCCTGGAGAAACCGTTTGGGTCGCCAATGCAGCAGGAGTCCTACGCAGATAAAGATCAGGTTGTAAGTGTTGAGGTCGAGCGCAGCCAGAGCGCCTTGCGGAGAGGCACGAAAGAAATCGATCAGGTACCAGCCCAGAAGTGCGACCACCAGAATGGTCAGCAGCGGACTGTATTCCAGCCACTCGCCGGGTTTCGACCGTGGTGTCGCCTTGGAGTCCATGGCTTCGTAGACCAAGCCATAGGATTCCGCGGTCCTGGCATTCTGTGGCGCCGGCGCCGATAGATAGGCGATGATGACCGAGACCACCATCAGCACCCCAGCCGTGACCAGGCTCTGCCACAGGAAAATGGTCTGGCGCAGCGGGATGAGTCCGGTGATGCTGAAAAGTTGGGGCGGGATCGCGGTCTTGGTGGCCATCATCATGGCGGCCGACGAGGAGAGCCCCAGCGCCCACACCGCTCCCAGTCCCAGATAGGCGGCGCCGCCGGCGGCGCGGTAATCCATTCCCTTCACCCGGTGGCTCAACTCCCGCACAAACACGCCGCTGAAAATCAGGCTTAGCCCCCAGGAGATGAGAGAGGTGAGCATGGAAAGAAAGGCCACCAGAGCGATGGCGCCGCGGGGAGTTTTGGGCAGCCCGGCCAGGGCCTTAATGCCGCGATAGACGATCGGCGTGGTGGCGACCACATAGCCGCCAATGATGATCATCACCATCTGCATGGTGAAGGGAACCAGGGCCCAGAAATTCTTTCCGCCTTGCACGGCGAGCTTGGCCGGGCTCTCGCGCAGGACGAGTCCGAAAACGAAAACCACCACAATGCCAAGCAAGGCAAACACCAGAGGATCAGGGAACCAGCGCTCACTCCAGGCGGCGAGGGCGAGTCCGAGACGGCCAAAACCGCTTTCTTCGACCCGGCTTGATTTTTGGTTTGCGCTCATTCGCTCCTCCCCAAGCAGGCAGTTAAACTTCCGCATGATAGTACGGGCGAGGGAAGAAGAACAGCGTTTCCGGACCAGCGCTCGTTTTCCGAGCCTGCATTGACACGGATCTCGTGACTCACTATATTCGTGTTATGAAAAGGAGACTGCGGAACGTTACCGTCAGTTTGGAGGAAAATGTCGCACGCTGGGCACGTTTGGAAGCCGCCCGAAAAGAGACGAGCGTCTCGCGGCTGCTAGGGGAGATATTGAAAGAGCGCATGCTCGAAAAGAACAGCTATGAGCGCTCCATGCGAAGGTCGCTCGCACGGAAACCGTTCCTGAAAACAGATGGCCGCTATCTATCGCGCGAGGAGGTCCATGACCGCGCCCGTCTTCGTTGACACCAACGTTCTAATTTACGCTTTTGACGCCGGCGACGTGAGAAAGCAACAGGCGGCCGCGCTGTGGCGGGAAGAACTCTGGAAGAGCCGGCGCGGCCGGATCAGCTTCCAGGTCTTGCAGGAGTTCTATGTCAATGTCGCGCATAAGTGGCCGGCTGCGCGTGAAGAAGCTCGCGCCGAGGCGCGCAACTTGATGGCGTGGCGCCCGGTGGCCACCGACGCCGCTCTTCTTGAGCGCGCCTGGAAAATTCAAGACCGCTACAAGGTCTCGTTCTGGGACGCCGCGATCGTCGCCGCAGCCAAGGCCACCTCCTGCCAGTTCCTGCTGACCGAGGATTTGCAGGCAGACCAGGACCTTGACGGCGTTCTCGTAATCAATCCTTTCGCTCGCGATCCCAGCTTTCTGTCTCGCCCGAAGTAGAGCGCTGCAAAATTGTGCAAGGGATGATTCGCAGCGTTGTGCAGTGGATCCCGGCTACGACGGATCTCCCGCCTCTGCTTTCGTGACCTCGGCTGACGCGCTCACCGGACGCTCGAACCTGCACTCCTCCGGCTTCTTGTCGAAGCGCAGTCCTTCAAACACCGGAGCGCGCATCTTCATGCCGCCGCTCTGTCCTTCGTGCGTCCACTCGGAAAACTTGATTTCGGCGACCAGTTCGGGCTTCACAAAGTGGACCGGCCTGGCGCTTTCCACCTTACCGAAGAAGGGGCTGCGCTTGGTTTCCAGCGCGTGCAGCCGCTTCCATAATGCCGCGTGCGACTCCTCGGTGAAGCCGCTTCCGGCGTGGCCAACGTGAATCAGTCTGCCCTGGTCGTCATAGAGTCCCAGCACGACGGAGCCAAAGTTTTCGCGCGCACCGCGGGGATCGGTGTATCCGCCGATGACACACTCCTGGCGACGGACAATCTTGATCTTCAGCCAGTCGCGGCTGCGCTTTTGCACATAAGGACTGCTGCGGCGCTTGGCGACAATGCCTTCTAATTCGCGCTGCGCCGCAGCTTGAAACAGCGTTTTGCCGTTTCCGATGTAATGGTCGGAGTAGCGCAGCAGGTCGTTCTTCGCCAGGATAGAGGCCAGCACCTCCTTGCGTTGCTCCAGCTCTGCCGGCATCAGGTTGTAGCCATCCAGGTAGAGCAGGTCGAAGACGTAATACACCACTGGGACATCGTCGCGGGTGCGCTGGACGCGGCGGCCTCCCGCGCCAATCCCCGTCCGCTGCTGCATCAGGCTGAACGAGGGCCGTCCCTGCTCGTCGAGCGCGACGATCTCGCCATCCAGAATCGCAGTTCGCGCTTGTGATGGAATCCCCGATGGAGCGCAGTTCAGGATAGGCTGCGGTCAAGTCATTCTGATTGCGAGAGACCAGACGCGCGGAGCCGCCCTCCAGGAAGGCGATGGCACGATAGCCGTCCCACTTGATCTCGTAGAGCCACTGCGGGTCGTCGAATGGACCATCCACCAGCGTGGCCAGCATGGGATGGATGGCGCGCGGCATCGGCGCTTTGTGGCCAAGTTGTACGGCCTCGGGGGCTATGCCCTTAGCTGGCGCTGCGCGCGCGCGGAGTTTTTTTTTACGAGGGTTGTCCTACCTTGGCTTCTTTTGCTGGAGTGGGATTCTTAACGCGTTGCAGATTTCTTTCGCAGCTTTGGCTTTCTTCGCGTCAGCTTTGGCAATTGAGTCCGCCAGCCAGTCGTTCTTCTTCGAGACCTCGCCTGCGGTAACTTTACGGCTGCTCTTCCACTCCGCCGAGCCGGCATCGCCCGCTATCTCATCCATCGACCGCTTGGTCAGCACGGAATAGTCGTACTCATCGATGTCGTAGCCTGGCTGCACGTAGGCGTCGCGATGCTTGATGAGCAACCACTCCGTCCCCTTGGTCCCCGGCCGGCGCGATTTCATGTGCACCAGCGCGAAGTCGCCCTTCAGCTTCTGGCCATTGAGGCGAAACTTCAGGTCGCCTTTGCGCAGCATCTCGGAGGCGTTGCCCTGCGGCTCCCACGTGCCCACGTCCCACACCATCACGGTGCCGGCGCCATAGTTGCCCGTCGGAATGGTGCCTTCGAAATCGAAGTACGAAACCGGATGATCTTCCACCTGCATGGCGAGTCGCTTGTCGGCAGGATCAAGCGACGGGCCTTTGGGAACCGCCCACGACTTCAGCACGCCTTCCATCTCCAGGCGGAAGTCGTAATGCAGCCGGGTTGCGCGGTGCTTCTGCACGACGAATCGCCGCTGCTTGCCCTTGCCGACCTTGGGCGGCGGCTCGGGCGTCTGCTTAAAATCGCGCTTCCGTTTGTATTCCTCAAGCGCCATAAAACCTTATTAGATCAATTTCCTCATAAGGATGTTACGTTTTGAAGGGGCACGGCTGAAGCCCCGTCAAAGCTTGCCGTCTTCCCCACCGAAACACCCGAATAATCCCTGTTGGACGATGCCAGCGCGCGCTACTCACCCTGGCCGGCTCCCGACGGCCATGGTCGGCACTCCATGTTTGCGCATGAGCTCGTTCAGCGCGGGAACATCAGCCCGCTCGATCTCCTGCCAGTTCGCCAACTGGGTGCTCAGGCGGGCGTGCAGTTCATCGAAGACCAGCAACTGCTGCGCGGTTGGCGATCCATCGACCCCCTGCACCAGGTCGTTGAAGCTCGCGTATTGTTCGTTGAGCATGTTGGGATAGCGCAGGTTGCCTTCCGAACTCTTCATCTTCACCTGAATCAGGCTCTCTTCCACCGGCGTCATCTTCTGATCGAGGGCGCGGGCGGAGGCAATAACTTCGCTGCTGGAAGAGCTTTCTCCGGCCCACTTCTGCAGGGTCTGCAAGTTCGCGCGGAGTTCGCGAATCTGGTTGACGGCCCGATGCAGGGCGTCGATGTCCTGCTGCACCTTGAGCGCCAGCTCGATCTGCTTTTGCATGTCCGCGGCCGTAACCGAATTCTGCAGCCGGGGATCGAGCTTGACCTCCAGGGGAGCGGTCTGGCTCTGGCCCTTAACCGTGAGCTTTACCTGGTAAGCGCCGGGAATCACCAGTGGACCGCGCGGCGGCTCACCCGCGTAGAAGGCACCCGGAGTCTGAACCGGAGGATCGTAGCGGAAGTCCCACGCGAAGCGATTCATGCCCGCCTCGGCGGGTAGCAGCTCTACCGGTTTCTCGCGGTCCGGCCACTCCGGCGGCTGCTCGTGTTTGCTCTCTTTGTGATTGGAGAGCCTGCGCACACGCTTGCCCTGCGCGTCCAGGATCTCGATCGTGATCTCTTCTTTTTCTCCCGGCTTGGTCTTCAGGTAGTAATCCAGGATTGCGCCCTTGGGAGGGTTGTCCCCCACGGGGCGTTTGCGGTCGACTTCGTCAGGAAAGTGCAGACGTATCGCCGTGGCCGGTTGATAGAGGTGGAAGTCCTCGGCTGCAATCGCGGAATTCGCCTGTCGCAGAGGGCTGACGTCGTCGAGGATCCAGAACGACCGGCCATGGGTCGCGGCCACAAGGTCATCGTCTTTGACCGCCAGATCGTGGATCGGCGAGGTCGGCAGGTTCAACTGCAGCGATTGCCAGTGGGCGCCATCGTCGGCCGAGAAGTAGACGCCGGTCTCGGTGCCCGCGTAGAGCAGGCCTTTCATTTTGGGATCTTCGCGCACCGAGCGCACATAAGAGCCGGCGGGTATGCCATTGGTGATGCGAGTCCAGCTCTTGCCGAAGTCGTGAGTTTTGTAGATGAGCGGGTTGAAATCGTCGAGCTTATGGCGGTCAATCGCCGCATACGCGGTGCCGGCATCGTGGTGCGAGGCATCGATGATGCTGACCATGCTCCACTCCGGCATGTCTTTCGGGGTGACGTTCTCCCAGGTCTTGCCGTCGTCGCGGGTGAGATGAATCAGGCCGTCATCGGTTCCTGCCCACAGCATTCCCTTCTGCAGGGGCGACTCGGTGAGCGCGAACACCGTGTCGTAATACTCGACGCTGGTGATGTCCAAGGTGATATTGCCGCCCGAGGGCTTCTGCTTGCTCTTGTCGTTGCGCGTCAGATCGGGGCTGATGGGGTTCCAACTGTGGCCCTGGTCAGCGCTCTTGAGCACGAACTGGGATGCGCTGTAGATGACGTTCGAATCGTAGGCCGAAACCAACACCGGTTCCGTCCACTGAAAACGGTACTTGAGTTCGCCCGCGCCGTTGCCCGAAGTGTCCAGCGGGATACGGCGAGACATCCTCCATCTGGTTGGTGCGGTGATCGTAGCGGCTGATGGTGGCTCCGTCGGAACCTGCGTACACGATCTCGGGATCGCGCGGATCGGGGGCGATGTATCCGCTTTCGCCGCCGCCGACTTCATACCAATCCTGGCGCGCGATCACCCCATCGTCGGTCTGGCTGGCGATGGCAACCGTGGAATTGTCCTGTTGCGCTCCATACACGCGATAGGGCCAGTGATTGTCGACGGCGACATGGTAGAACTGCGCGGTCGGCTGATTGTTCTGCTGCGTCCAGGTCTTCCCGCCGTCCACGGAAATCGTCGCCCCGCCATCGTTGCTGTTGATAAGGCGTTGCGGGTTGGTGGGATCGATCCAAAGGTCATGATGGTCGCCATGCGGAGCCGGTAGCAGGGTGAAGGTCTTTCCGCCGTCGGTGGAGCGGAACGCGCCGGTGTTCAGCACGTAGACCGTGTCAGCCTGTTTTGGATCGGCGAACACGTGATTGAAATACCAGGCACGCTGCCGATAGCGTTCGTCATCGTTCACCCGCGTCCACGAATTGCCGGCATCGTCGGAGCGATAGAGCCCGCCTTCTTTGGCTTCGATGAGCGCATACACGCGATTGGAATCCGCTCCCGAAACCGAAATGCCAATGCGTCCGAGATTGCCTTCCGGCAGACCGTGGCCTGTCAACTGTTTCCAGGTGAGTCCGCCGTCCACCGATTTGTACAGGCCGCTCCCCGGGCCGCCACTGTTGAAGTACCAGGGCTGGCGGCGCACCTGCCATAGCGCAGCGTAGACGATGCTGGAATTTTTGGGATCGAATACCACCTCCACCGCGCCGGTGTCGTCGTCCTTGTAGAGGACCTTCTGCCAGGTCTTGCCGCCGTCCGCGGTGCGGAAAACGCCGCGTTCAGAATTCGGGCCCCACGCGTGTCCCAGGGCGGCGACCAGAACAATGTCGGGATTGCGAGGATCGATGATGACGGCCCCGATGTGGCGCGTGTCTTTCAGACCTACGTTGGTCCAGGTGTGTCCCGCGTCGGTCGATTTGTAAACTCCGTCCCCGTAGGAGATGTTGCCGCGAAGACAGGCTTCGCCGCTGCCTGCGTAGAGGATGTTGTGGTCGGCATCCGCCACCGCGATAGCGCCAATCGAGGAGATCGCCTGGTGGTCGAAGGTCGGAGTCCAACTAAGGCCGCCATTGGTGCTCTTGAAGATCCCTCCGGCGACTGCACCGAAATAATAGGTGTTGGGATCGCCGGGAACTCCAGTGACGGCAAGCACACGGCCACCGCGGAACGGCCCGATCTGCCGCCACTTCATGCCTCCGACAATAGCCGGGTTGACCTGTGCAGTTGCGTTAACTCCAATCGACAAAACACCATTGCGCAGAGCGCAAACCAGCGACGCATAGACGATCCTCTGTGATTAGGAAATCCCGTCATCGTACCGGGAAAACAGAACGGGTGCAAGAATCGCTTGCCAGGAATGGCCCTGCGAATCGCGCTCCGGCGCTCATTTCCTCCCCAACGATTGGCGATAGCGCCGGATCAGTGTGTTGGTCGAGCTGTCGTGCTTCAAGGCAGGTGCGGACGGCGCTTTCCAGCTCCGGAATAATGCGCTTGGCCAGCACTTTGCCCAGCTCCACGCCCCACTGATCGAAGGAATCGATGTTCCAGACCGCGCCTTGGGTGAACACATTGTGCTCGTAAAGCGCAACCAGCGTGCCCAGCGTTCGCGGCGTCAAGCTTGTCGGCCAGAATCGTGTTGGTTGGACGATTGCCTTCGCAAACCCGGAACGGCGTCTGGAAATCAGGCGACCCTTCGGCCTTGAGCTCCTCGGCCGTCTTGCCGAACGCCAGGGCCTCGGCTTGCGCAAAGACGTTGGCCGTCAAGTAGTCATGCTGTTCCGTCAGCGGGCTCAGCGGCTGACAGAAGGCGATGAAGTCGCACGGGATCAGCTTCGTCCCCTGGTGAATCAACTGATAGAACGAATGCTGGCCGTCGGTGCCCGGCTCGCCCCAAATGATGGGCCCGGTCTGCCACTCCACATGGTTCCCTTCCAGGTCGACGTGCTTGCCGTTGCTCTCCATCTGCAACTGCTGCAGGTAGGCCGGAAAGCGCTTCATATTGTCGGAGTAGGGCATGATGCCGACCGTCTGCGCGCCGAAAAAGTTGTTGTACCACACTGTCAGAAGCCCCATCAGCGCGGGCAGATTCTTCTCCAGCGGCGTGGTGCGGAAGTGCTCATCCATGTCGTGGAAGCCGGCCAGCAGCTCCTCGTAAGTTCTTCGGACCGACGGCAACCATGGTGGACAAGCCGATGGCCGAATCCATCGAGTAGCGCCCGCCAACCCAATCCCAGAAGCCAAACATGTTGGCCGTGTCGATACCGAACTTCGAAACGCCTTCCTCGTTCGTCGACACCGCGACGAAGTGCTTGGCCACGGCAGCGTCGCTCTTCAGCGAGTCCACGATCCACTTGCGCGCGGTCGCCGCGTTGGTCATGGTCTCCAGCGTGGTAAATGTCTTGGACGAAAGAATGAAGAGCGTCTCCGCCGCATCGAGATCGTGGGTCGCATCGATGAAGGCCGCGCCATCCACGTTGGCGACGAAGCGGAATCTCATCGTCGGATCGGTGAAAGTCGCGCAGCGCGTCGTAGGCCATCTCCGGCCCCAGATAGGAGCCGCCGATGCCGATGTTGATGACGTTCTTGATGGGCTTGCCGGTGTGGCCCTTCCACTCGCCGCTGCGCATCGCGATTGGAGAAGGCAGCCATCTTGTCCAGCACGGCATGCACGTCGGCCACGACATCCTTGCCGTCGACTTCAATCTTCGTTCCTCGCGGAGCGCGCAGAGCGACATGCAGCACCGCGCGTTTCTCGGTGATGTTGATCTTCTCGCCGCGAAACATGGCATCGCGACGTCGCTTCCACGCCGCGCTCGCGCGCCAGCTGCACCAGCAGGCGCATGGTCTCATCGGTGACGCGGTTCTTGGAGTAATCCAGATACAGACCGGCGCCTTCGGCGGTCAAGCGTGTCCCACGTTGTGGGTCATCGGCAAACAGCTGTCGCAAGATGGATGTCCTTGATCTTCTCGTAGTGCGCCTGAAGCGCACTCCAGGCTGGGGTATCGATGGGTCGCAGGCTGGTCGTCTTGGGATCTGCCATGTTCGCTCCTCTTCTTCTCTACTCTTTTATTCTTGTCATCACGAGCGGGCTGCAGCCCGCGAGGGATCTGCTTTTCAGACTTTTTCGCAGCCTATTGGCTCTTGCTAATCGATTGAGGGTCAACCAGCCCTGCCGCGACGCTTCGGCAGACTGCCGCACTCCTCATCAGCCCATGAATGCCGCCCGCTCATAGTCAAGCATATCGCCGATGCGACGGATGCTGATGTCGGCAGGACGGTACTCCGCGAGGCTCTTCTTGTCCCTGGCGTAGTGACCCTGTCTCGCAAAACCGTGGTGACGCGATCCTTCCAGACGTCCTTGATCGCCTGCAGGAGTCGCAACTTATCGTCGACCATCACATAGTGCTTTGCGGGATAAAAGTGCTCCACGCACTGCCAACTCCTGCTCTTTGTGGATAAAGATCAGTACATTTCCGCCAAACGCCTTCCATAATCCGGAGCGGTCCACCTTGCGCGGCTGAAAAACCGCATCCCCATCGGACAGTATCGCCACCTTGCCCCCACGTTTGCACCCGTCGTATCGACCTCGAGTGCGCCCGGATACAGGCGCGCGGCAAAGGGATATTCCACCAGCCAGTTGGCAACGTGCAGCACCCGGGGATCGTGCAGCTTCTCCAGGCGGTAGCGCTCCAGCGCGCCCAGGTAGTCCGCATAGCCCAACTCGCTGCGCAGCTCTTCGAAGATCGCCAGATACCGAGCGCGGGCCTTGGCGCCAAACTCGCGCTCGATATGACGAAACAAATCGCTCTGCAAGCGATCATTGTCGAGCAGGGTATTGTCGACGTCGAAGAGAAACACCAACTCGCGCCGCGGCGGTCATTTGTGCCTCTGGCCGTGAGCTTGGACGGGTCGATCCAGGGTCCATCCGCGCCGATGAGCTGCTGGCGACTCATCCGGTCCCCACGTCCCCGGCTCGTAGGTGTACGCCGGAGTGACATTGTCAAGAATGGGCTGCACCACGCGCCACTGCGCTTCCACCAGGTCCTGGCGGGCAAAAAGCTCGCCATTCCCGCGCATCGCATCGCCCAGCAGCCGCTGATAGGGCGGCATCTCGGCGGTCGGCATGGCTCTTCAGGCTCAGCTCGACGTCCTCTCCCACCATGCGCTCGCCGGGCACCTTCACCCGCACCCCGAATCCGATGCTGATGTCGGGACTCACTCGCATCCGCATGTGCGACGAGCGCAGCGGCACGATTTCGTGGAAGGTCTCCCGGGGCGGACGCTTGAACTCAACAAACGCCTCCATGCAGGTAACCGGCATCATCTTGCCCGCACGGATATAAATGGGAACACCCGCCCACCGCCAGCTATCGATGAAGAGCTTGATGGCGATGAAGGTCTCGACCGTGGAACCCGGGAGCCACGCCCGGAACCTACTTGTAGCCGTTGTACTGGCCGCGCACCACGTCTTCGGGCTTGAGCGGACGGACCGCCTTCAGCAGCGCCGCCTTCTGATCGCGCTCCGCTTCGTGATCTTCGCCGGTCGGCGGATCCATGGTCAGATTTCCCAGCACCTGCAGCATGTGGTTCTGCACCACGTCGCGCAGCGCGCCGGTCTCGTCGTAGAACTTGCCGCGGTCGCTGCACGCCGAAGCTTTCCGCCATCGTGATCTGGATGCTGCGGACATACTCGCGGTTCCAGATGGGCTCGAAGATCGGATTGGCGAACCGGGTATAGAGAATGTTCTGCACCGGCTCTTTGCCGAGGTAGTGATCGATGCGATAGATGTTCTCTTCCGGGAAGAACTTGTGCAGGGTTCGATTGAGCTCCTCGCGCCGTCGGCAGGTCGTGGCCGAAGGGCTTTTCGACGACAACGCGGGCATTGGTCGCACAACCGGACTTCGCCAGTCCGTCCGCGACCGTGCCGAACAGGCTGGGCGGAACCGCAAGATAGTGCAGCGGCGCTTTGCGCCTCTCCGAGCTGTTTGCGAAGCTCAGTGAAGGTGGCCGCATCGGCATAATCGCCGTCGACATAACGCAACAGGCTGGATGAGCTTTTCGAAAGCAGCCTGTTCCAGTCCGCCGTGATGCTCCAGGCTGTCCTTGGCGCGTTCTTTGAGTTGGTCCAGGTTCCAGCCGGCCTTGGCGACTCCGATGATCGGCAGGTTGAATCCCTCGTCGCGAATCAAGTCTTGTAGCGAAGGGAAGATCTGCTTGTACGCCAGATCGCCCGTGGCTCCAAAAAATACAAACGCATCCGACATTTCGTTTGCCATCAACTCGCTCCTGCCTTATTGGCCAGCACCGGAATCGAATAAACCATACACTCCACGCTCCGCACATTCATAAAATAGACCATGCTTACACCCTCCGGCGTTTTTCGCAACCGGCCTTTCCATCGCCTGCGCCTCCGAACCGGTTGTCGCAGCTTTTCGCAATGGCTGGGCGTTGTATTACGTCCGGGGCGCTATGTCATTACGTACATAGATGCTGTAGGCCCCGTTCTTGAAGACCAGATGATACTGGTCGTGCAACGTGGTCCGGGAAGTCTCCCACGCGCTATTCAGACGCGGCGAAGAACGCATCGGACCATAGAACTCATTGACCACGAACACATCCGGCGTCTTGCCCGAAAAGAAGCCAAGGTACCGGTCATCAACCAGCGGCGGTCCGAAGCCCAGGGCGAAACCCAATTCGGATCCTCCCATAACCAGCCCTCCGGAAGGCAGAGACGCCTCTCACGGCAGCCATGGCTGGATCATACAAGTTGCGGTATTCATTCCGGTGGATCTTGTAGTCCGATCCCGGCCACTGTTGCGCCAACCGAAACTATAAGCAAACCGGATGCGAGAAGCCGGCCTCTCCCGCGCTTCTGCCACTGTGCATAGAGCCATACTCCCGCGCAGGCTGCTGCGACGGGAAGAGTAAACACCAGATAGTTTCCGAACTTCTGGTTGTCGACAACCGCTACTCCGACATATCCAATAAGTAACAACAGCAATAGCCGCTCACCCAGAGGCTGGGAACGAAGGTTCCGGTCGGCCAGCAAGCCTATGGTTCCACAAACCGGGAAAAGTAGCGCCGCAATCTTTAGCTTGTTAATGCCCGAGTAGGTCGTGTAGTAGTAGAAAAGATATCGATGGCTCCAGTCGTTGAATATGTTATGCAGAATTATTCCTACCCCACTCACCCGGTACTGTGAAGCTGCCCTGCTCTGGGCATGAAATAGATCAGGCGCTTGCTGGATGTAGTAGAGACAACAAGCTATGCCGATTAAGTAGGGTACGCTGGCTGCGACGATACCTACCCATTTGATCCTTCGCCAATCCAGCAAGACCATGGCAACGATTGCAACATTCATGACCGCGCCCATGGGATGAGTAAACAGGGAGGCCGCACCGAAACAGGCAGCCAGCAACACGCCGACCGGCCATTTCGAGTCTCGGAACCAGAAATAGCTTGCCAATCCGGCTAGCCCCAAGCCGGCACACAACATGTCCATGCGGCCGTTGGAGGCGGTAACCAGTAATGAATAATCAAGGGCAATAACCGAGGCCACCAGCAAAGCAAGTGAGTCCCTACGGCTTAGAGAACGGACTAGTACAAACCAGGAAGCGACAAAGATGCAGCCCCATACTACAGAGAACAATCTCATCCAAACCACGGTCGCCGGCACAACTCGTAACCACGTTCCCAAGGCCAGAAAATATACAGGAAACTGCCAGTAGGTGTACTGATGTACTCCAGGTAATTCCTGGTAGCCATAAGGATCAAGCACGGAACTTCCCAGATGTCCGAAGTTGCGAAAGTTAAAGGCAACATCGGCGAACATGCCTTCATCCATCCACGGACATTGCGTCAGCGACTCCCCGATGGTGAGTGCAAGAAAGACCAGCATGACGCCACCGGCGCACAACCACGTTACGCGCGAAGCGCGCACAATGGCCCCAGCTTCTGGAGCGTGCGAGACGGTCCCAGGCGTGTTCGAGGTACTCATTCGGCGGATATAGCGAGGAAACGAACGAGATCGTCGCTCATTGTAGCACCGGGGCGACCGCCGCTCGAACGTTCAGCCGCCACTGCCCACGCTCCATGGCTGCAGCACCACGCCCAATCCCGCAACGCATTCCGAGAGCCGTGCTGAATTGGGCCTTCGAAGAGAGAAGGCGCCGGCAAGCGCTTCACTTCCCTTTCACCGTGATCTTGCGCTGCCGATCTGTAAGCCGCTCGATGCTGATTTCCACGTCGCACTCCGTGACGAAACGAGGAAACTTTTCGCCCCACTCCAGCAGAACCAAGTTACCCGCTTCAGCAAAGAGCTCGTCCAGACCGAGGGTATCGAGCTCGCGTGGTGTGTCCAAACGGTAGAGATCGACGTGGAACAGGTTGATCTCAGGGCCGCGGAATTCATGGATCAGCGTGAACGTCGGACTGGTAACGTCATCCTGCGAAGCCACCTGTAGACCTTCGGCAATGCCTTTCACCAGCGTAGTCTTGCCGGCGCCGAGATCGCCACGCAGGATGACCATGCGCGCCCTCTTCAGCGTGGGCGCCAGCTTGCGACCCAGCGCCACCGTCTCTTCCGCGAAGTGCGTGATGTACTCATTCGTGGCCATCGGCGCTTACGCCTGCGAAGCGGTGGTGATGGTCTCCAGCCCGTGGGCGTCGGGACCCGTTTCTCGCCGTCGCAACAGGTAGGCGAAGAAAAAACCCAAAAAGCCCAGCAAGGAAAAAATCCACATACCCAACGCATAGCCGTGGGGATTAGTCGGACCGGCGCCGCTCATGTCGTTGGCCTTGCCAATCGCCCAGTTGAAGATAAAAAAGCCCACCTGCTGTATCAGTCCCATCAGTGCATAGGCAGTTCCCAGGCGGTGCTCGTTCACAATGTAGGCAACAGAAGGCCACATAACAGCAGGCACCAGTGAAAACGCGATGCCCAGCATTCCGATCGGCACCAACAGCGAGATGTTGCGAAATGCAATCATCAGGTACACCGGCATAAGCAGGAACGATCCCAGCATCATTAGCGTCGCGCGTTGCCCGATCTCTGTCGGCCAGCAGTCCAAACAGTGGCGTGGCGATCATGGCCGAAACCGGGATCAAGCTATTCAACTGCCCGGCGTGCTGCTGGGCAGCGGCGAATAACTGCCGTCATGGAGCTGGTGCCCCCTGAGCAGCCAGTATCTTGCTGGTGAACAAGATCGATGGCGAATGTGCGGAAGCGGAAAACTCCCGAGTAAAACGTGAAGCAAAGAGCGACCACGTACCAGTACGACTGGTTGAACTTAAGCCCTTGCGCGAAGGTGAATTTGTCAGGTTCTCCCGCTTTGCCCAAAGCGAAGTGGGATCTCGGCATAGACCTCCAGTCGCCCAATAGATCAACGCCCCGAGCACGCAGAGCGAACCCACAACCGCCGCCAGGAACAGCGGGCGATGCCAGCTGGGCGGGGAAGAAGTGCCGTTCGGATAAAAAACCCAAACTTCGCCCAGGTTGGAGAGTTATCGGCGGCGATCGACGCCATCCTTGCAATGGTGAGGTTAATGCCAAACGCGAAGCTGAGTTCCTTGCCCTTGAACCAGCGAGCCAGAGCGGTGGTGACCGCGACAATCTGCGATTCCGCACCGAAGCCTAGAAGGCCGCGGCCGGCCAGCATGACGTAGTAATGTCCACCTATAGCGCGTGAGGATGGCTCCCAGCAAACAGAGAGAGGAGAAGAACAGCAGCGACTTTCGGATTCCGATGCGGTCAACGATGATGCCGCCCAGCAGCAAGGTCGCCACCGCTGCCGCGCTGTAGCTGGAGTTCAGCCATCCGAACATGGAGGCGGAAAATCCAAGTTGATCGTAGAAGATCCGTTCCAGCGGATTGATGCTGTCATAGATGTAGTAATTGCCGAACATGGCCAGGCTGACGAAGATCAGCACCAGCCAGCGGTAGAACTTGCTCGGTTGCGGACGCTCCGCCACCGGGGATTGGGTTGCCGGCATCAAGACCTCGATGAGTGATTGACCAAGATATCAGAAGAAGCACTCAGCCATCAGCGGTCAGCTATCAGCACTCAGCGGTCAGCACTCAGCTATTAGCTATCAGCCGTAACTATCAACCGTCAGCCGCTGTCCGGAATCAGCCAGCAGTTACCAGACCGCAGTCGGCGTCCAGTAATCGGCCGTCGGTCGAGAGCCCGCAGGGCGGCATAATCGTAGCCCAGGACGTAAGAGTCTCTGTGCGAGAAAACCGAGTTTTGATTGCAGCAGTGGAAGTAAGGTGCAAGAAAAAAGAGCCCCGAAGGGGCGGAATTAGTTTAGCCCAGCACCCTTCGGCTCCGCTCAGGGACAGGCTATGCCGCAGGCGGAGCGGCTGGGTAAAGCTGACAACCGGCAACTGACAACTGCCCTGGTCACTCGAACCGTATCTTCTCCCCGCTCACCACCGAATGCTTGTGGAACTTGGCTTCGTTCTTGAGCGGATAATCCAGACGGTATTGCGCCCCGCGGCTCTCTTCGCGGGCCAACGCCGAGCGCGCAATCAGCAATCCGGCTTGCAGAATGTTGGCAGCCTCGCAGGCGCGGCGATCGCCACCCGCCGGGGGTTGCAGGGCGCTCAGCTCCGCCACGACCTGCCGCAAATTCTTGCCTTCGCGCACCACCCCAACGTTTTGCCACATCAGCGACTGCACTTTCCGGATGACATTCTCAGTCTCTGCCTGCTGACCGTTGCTGTTGGCAGACGCGCCTTTGGCGCTCCCAATCGGAGTTTTGGGATTCGACCTCAGGTGCTCGCGCATGTTCTGCGCCGCACGCGCTCCGTACACCAGCCCTTCGAGCAGCGAATTGCTGGCCAGCCGGTTGGCGCCGTGCACTCCCGTGCAGGCGACTTCCCCGGCAGCAAATAGCCCGGGTATGGATGTCTGCCCGCGCAGGTCGGTGCGCACGCCGCCCATCGCATAATGCGCCGCCGGTCGTACCGGCACCAACTCGGTTGCGATATCGATGTTGTACTGCATGCAGGTGGCGTAAATGGTGGGAAAGCGTTTGCGCACGCGGTCGCCGTGGAGATGCGTCATGTCCAGATACACCGCGGCGTCGGGACGGTTCACTCGCTCCAGTTCATGCGCGATGGCGCGCGCCACCACGTCACGCGGCGCCAGTTCCCCTGCCTCGTGATAGTGAGGCATGAAGCGCGTCAGCTCGAAGTTGCGCAGGTAAGCGCCTTCGCCCCGCAGCGCCTCCGACAAAAGAAATCGCGGCGCATTCTTCAGGAACAGCGCCGTGGGATGGAACTGCACAAACTCCATGTCGCTGATCTCGGCGCCGGCGCGATACGCCATGGCGACACCATCGCCGGTGGCGACCGCGGGATTGGTGGTGTCGCTGTACACCTGGCCGAGTCCGCCGGTGGCGAGTAGCACGGCGCTGGCATGGATCTCGTGCAACTGTCCGGATTGGTCGAGCACGCGCACGCCGACCACGCGGCCGTCTCGCAGTACCAGTTCGGTGGTGAACTCGAACTCGTGGAAGCCGATGTTCTTCTGCGCCGCCGCTTTCAAATACAGCGCGCGGCCAATCTCGCGGCCGGTGGAGTCTCCGTGGGCATGCAGCACCCGGCTGCGGCTGTGCGCTCCCTCGCGTGTGAACGCGATCTTTGTGCCCGCGCGATCGAACTCCGTGCCCCACTCGATCAGCTCTTCGATGCGCGGCGGACCTTCCTCCACCAGCACCCGCGCGGCCTCTTCATTGCACAGCCCGTCGCCCGCCTTCAGCGTGTCTTCCAGGTGCAGCCGCACCTCGTCCTCGTCGCTCAGGGCGGCGGCAATTCCACCTTGCGCATATTGGGTGTTGGATTCCGTCACCTCGCGCTTGGCGAGGCAGACCACGCGGCCGGCGGACGCAAGTTCCACCGCAGCACGCAGGCCGGCAATGCCCGCGCCCACCACGATGAAGTCGGTTTCGGATGGAAGAGCTTTCATCCTACGGAGCCATGGGCGCCACTCGCGCCGCAGTCGCGCTCTCTAAGGTCATGGTAGCACTTACGCAGAGCGCCGGAGCCGCTTCATCAGACTCGAATTCCAAATGGGGAATCGCCTCAACTGTGTTACGCCGACTCCCATCCATTACACTAGACACTTGACTCGCATTCCGGTCCAAACTCCTTCGCGGTCGTATGAAGTGCTGGTCGAACGCGGTCTGCTGCGCTCGACCGGAACCGCGCTGCGCGAGATCATTCCCGCGGAATCGCGCGTTTTCGCCGTGACCTCTCCCCGCATCCGCAAGCACTGGGGCAAGACCTTGCAGAAGAGCTTCAGCTCGGCCGGACGCAGGCTGGAAATCCTCGAGATGCCTGACGGCGAGCGCAGCAAGAAGCTTTCGCAACTGGAGAAGCTTGCCGCAAAGCTGGTGAAGCGCGGCGCAGACCGGCGTTCGGTCATCCTCGCGTTTGGCGGCGGAGTGGTCGGCGACGTTGGCGGATTTCTCGCGTCGGTCTTCCTGCGCGGCGTTCCGGTGGTGCAGCTTCCCACCACCCTGCTGGCGCAAGTGGACTCCGCGATCGGCGGCAAGACCGGCGTGAATCTCGCGGCGGGCAAAAACCTCATCGGAACCTTTCATCAGCCGCTGGCGGTGCTGGTCGATCCCGATGTGCTGTCAACCCTGCCTGAGCGTGAATACCGCTCGGGCCTGTTCGAGGCGATGAAGTATGGCGTCATCCGAAACCCTGCGATCTTCGAGCTGATGGAATCGAACCGCGACGCGCTGTTGCGCCGCGATGGCGCGTTGCTGGGGTCCCTCATCACGGAATGCATTCGCGTGAAAGCCGCCGTCGTCAGCGCCGACGAGCGTGAGAGCGGCGAGCGCCGCATCCTGAACTTCGGACACACCATCGGACATGCCCTCGAGGCAGAGACCGGCTACCGGAAGCTCTTGCACGGCGAGGCCGTCGGCTGGGGCATGATTGCCGCTGCTCTGATCGGCTATGCCCTCGACCAGACCGATTCGCTCACCGCCCAACGTATCGTTGCAACTGTCTTCGCCTACGGACCTTTGCCCAAGTTCAAGGTGCAGGGCAGGCGGATTCTCAAGCGGCTGCTCGCCGACAAGAAAACCGTCGGCGGCGTGCCGCATTTTGTGCTGGCAACCGCCATTGGCAAGGTCGAAGTGGTCAAGGACGTGCCCGATCGTGTGATTCTACACGCGTTTGAGGAAGCGAAATCGCTGTCGATAACGTAGAGGAAGCGCATGATTCTTGGCGCAATGGATTGGTGCGCTTGACCCAACCATTTCTGTTGTTTGTCATCCCGACTGTTGTATGTCATCCCGACCGAGGACTCGAGTCCGAGCGGAGGGACCGGCTGTTGTATGTCATCCGACCGAGGACTTGAGTCCGAGCGGAGGGACCGGCTGTTGTATGTCATCCCGACCGAGGACTTGAGTCCGAGCGGAGGGACCGGCTGGCGTATGTCATCCCGACCGAGGACTTGAGTCCGAGCGAAGGGACCGGCTGGCGTATGTCATCCCGACCGAGGACTTGAGTCCGAGCGGAGGGACCTGCTTTTTTAAACCTGGAACAGCAGGTTCCTCCGCTCAAGGCTGACGCCGCTCGGTCGGAATGACAATTTGAGTTAGATGACCACTCCCAACAAACCGCCCGCGCCTGCAACCGAGCGCATCGTCGGCGCCGCTCCTCCGGGTGCGCGCGACGAGGCGGCGGCGGCCGCCGCCGTGCGCGAGATGTTTACTTCCATCGCGCCCCGCTACGACCTGCTCAACCACGTGCTCTCCATGAACGTCGATCGCCTGTGGTGGAACCGCACCGCGCGCATCTTCTCCGAGGTGCTGCGCCGGCCCGGCGCTGAAGTGCTCGACCTGTGCTGCGGGACTGGCGACATGGCCTTCGCGCTGCATAGTCGCTTGACCGCCCCATCCAGTGCAAAGGCGGCCCTCGTTGGGGGCCCCGCGAACGGCGCGCCCACACAGATCGTTGGCGCAGACTTCTCGCACGCCATGCTGGTTCGCGCCGAGCAGAAGGCTGGCACCAGGAACATTCGCTGGGTTGAAGCGGATGCGCTGAACCTGCCCTTCGCGACCGGCCAGTTCCAACTGGTGACCTCGGCGTTCGGGTTTCGCAACCTCGCCAACTATGATCGCGGGCTGGCCGAGATTTATCGCGTGCTCGCGCCCGGCGGCGAAGTCGGCATCCTCGACTTTGGCGAACCCAAAGGCTTGCTGGGCAAACTCTACCGCGTGTACTTCCGCCGCGTGCTGCCTGCGATCGGCACGCTCATCTCCGGCGTGCGCGGGCCCTACGCCTATCTGCCTGCCTCGGTGCTGCGCTTCCCATCGCCCGACGAGATGCTGGAGCGCATGCGAGCCGCCGGCTTCCGCGAAGTCTCGTGGACGCCCTACACCTTCGGCATCGCAGGGCTGTACCGGGGGAAGAAGTAAGTTTTATCACCAGGACACGGTTATCCGTCGGTGGAAGCGCCGGACTTTAGTCCGGCGAATCTCGCGTCGTAATGACCACGCTTTAGCCCCGGCAGTTCGGCGATCCATGCCCTCTCGGCCCGCCCCAACCATAGCCTTTAAACCTGAAGGATTATAACTAATGTTATAATCCTCACATGCAGACCAAACTGCGCAAGATCGGCAATGGATATGGCGTGCTCCTGCCCAAACGGCTCATTGAAACCCTCCGCCTCAGCGAAGGCGACGTGTTGACTCTGACCGCAACGAATTCAGGCATTGAGTTGTCTCCTTTTGACGCTAACTTCTCCGAGCAGGTCGAGGCCTTTCGCCGCACCGAGTCCCGCCACCGCAACAGCTATCGAGAACTGGCAAAATGAAGCGCCTGCGCTGGCTGACGGCGGAGGCTGTCGCGGCGATCCACGAGGAATTGATCGCACGCTACGGCGGCGTCTCCGGTGTGCGTGCTATCGGGTTGCTGGAGTCGGCGGTCGCGCGCCCGCAACATCTGGCTGCCTACAAGCGCAACCTCACCGTGCCGGCGCTGGCCGCCGCCTATGGCTGGGGACTGCTGCGCAATCATCCCTTTGTCGATGGCAACAAGCGCGTCGCACTCGCGGCGATGGTGATCTTCCTCGACCTGAACGGCTGGGAATTGACCTGCAGCCAAGCCGAGGAAACTGCAATGGTCCTGCGCGCCGCCGCCGGTGAGATCAGCGAACGGGGTTGGACCGACTGGGTGCGGCGCAGCGCGAGGAAGAAGGCATGACGGGATGCTCACACTACCAACCCTGTCGCTGACACCAGGCGACAAGGGTGGGGCCGCCGGCAGGTTTTGACAATGTCCAGATGCGAGCAAATGCCTTTGACAGGGCAAAGCTGCACCTCTAAACTGACACGCATGGAAGTGCGCTTCAAACCCGAGACGGAATCCCGCCTGAACGAGTTGGCCGTGAAAAGCGGCCGGGCGACCGACGATCTCGTGGAAGACGCCCTGGCCGGGTATCTCGAAGAAGTGGCTGAGGTGCGCGGAATGCTCGACAGCCGCTACGACGACATCAAGAGTGGGCGCGTGAAGCCAATCGACGGCGAGGCATTCTTCGAGAACTTACGGCAACACGAGGAAGAACTGCTCAAGCAGCACTCTTCGAAATGACTTCCGAACTGCCTTTTGTTCTCCACCCCGAGGCAGCCGGCGACCTCACCGAAATCTGGGAATTCATCGCCAAAGACAATCCTTTAGCAGCCCGCCGTGTCCGCGAAGAAATTCTTCAGACCGTTCGCAACCTTGCAGCTTTTCCAAAGCAGGGTCACACTCGGCCCGATCTTACTTCCCGTCCGCTGCGCTTTCACACTGTCCGCAGTTACCTGATTGCCTATGCGCCCGACGAAAACCCGCTCCTTGTGGTCGCGGTCATCCACGGCCGCCGCAGCCCGCGTCTCATTGCCGCTTGGTTGCGCTCGCGGGAATGAACGAAGTAGATCAGGCACTCGCATTGCGCAAACCCGGCCTCATTCCTGGGTCCAGTAGACTCTTCCCCTGATACAACATAACGTCCTTTATGTTCGGCTATCCTGGCCGCCTTTCTCCTCGTTGCTTCCTTCTCACAAAGGGCTAAGATTATTAGAAGCTGTTGCGTCGCCATCGCCGATGGGAGCACGAGCTTTCAGCAGCCTGAAGGGAGGGCACTTTGGGCAAGCGCCAAGACATCTGTCCGGACTCCTCGCGAACGCCGGATACTCTGTTGTTGAGCTTCGTCCGCGCCTGCGACGGCAAAACGTCGAGGCTACCGACCTCGGGAGCGAAGTCCAGAGGGTCTACAAACAACTGGACGGCGTGCTCGCCGACTTCCCGGACAAGGTTGGGCTCGACTCGTTTGCGCCCCTTGCGAGTAAGTGTCGAGGCTCGCGGCAGAGATGTAAGAAGAGGACAAAGCTCCTTCTGTGCGACCACTCAGTCAGCGGGCGGAAGGCGGGAGCACGAAGCTCTCGGCGGCGAACTGCAGCACCGCTTTCAACTGTTCCCGGGTGAGTCCGTATTGCTCGGTAATTTCCCCGAACGGTCGGCCCGCCTCTGAGGTCTCTGAAGATGAAGGCCAGTGGTACGCGGGTTCCGCGGACGACCCAGGCGGGACCGGTATTCCCGGGGACGCTTTCCACCGCCGAACATTTTGACCAATCCAGGGACACAGCCTGCCTTATCCACGCCAGCGCATCGGCTTCGGGGTTTGGAGGCTGGCCGCCCTTGAGCCTGGAAGCCGGTGTTGCATCTGCGGCCCGGTGCTTGCCTTGGGTTCGTTTCGCAGCGCGGTCGTGCCGCCTCGGCTTCTGCGAATCAGCGCTCGCGGGAGCAGTCGCCAGCGGGTTGGGAGGCGGCGTGTCTTCCTGCTGGAGCTTCGACGCCCAGGCTTCTATGGCCTCGTGGACGGCCTCCTGAAGTGTCAGTCCCTGGCTTGCAGCCAGCATCTTGAATCGGCGCTTCTCTGCTTCGGGCAATCGAACGGCAAGTAGCTTTGTATGCTTTATTAACATGCTAGTATTCTATACTTGTATTGATTGTATACCTCGTAATTGCACAAAAAGAGTGCGATTTTCCCGCATAAGTCCTTACAGGAGAATACAGTACGTATAAGTCACACGGAATCAAATGCTTGCGAGCTATTTATGGTCTAAGTTGTTGATTCTACGTAAAACGCGGAGGGGGAGGTCTCGCATAAGATCGGCAAAACTCCGGAGCTCGAAAAGACGAGAAAACAGCAGGTCCCTCGACTCGGACTGAAGTCCTCGCTCGGGATGACAGAATAATAAAGATGACAGTATGAAAATGAAATCCAGCGGAGCAAGAAAACCAATCGCGCTGGTCAGAACCGATATCGCTTCTTTGCTAAAACTGAGCGAGGAATCGCTTCCTGGTAGGTAAGTTTCTCGCGCCTCTTTCTATCCACTATCCACTATCCACTGCTGTTAAAGCTGTCCCGTAATGCGTCCTCAATTGTGTACTGAATGATCTGTGGATAGCGCTCTCCGAGAAGCTGCTGCAGGCGCGTGGTGTCCATGGTGTACGAACCGATCATATAAGGCAAAGCTGCAGGAGGAATTGCAGAGATGCCCAACTTCCACAGCAATCCGAGAACCGGGCGACACGCAGCTCGTGGGACCCGCTTCACCGTGGCGTTCGCAATCTCGGCACAGCGCTGAAGGGTCATCGGTTCCCCGCGACCGGCGACATTCAGGATGGTCAGCGGCGGATCGGTTTCCGGGCGATGCAACAGATAGACGAGCAGCCGCGCTACGTCGTCCACATGCACGAACTGGAGCTGCTTCTCGAGATACTTCTTGCCCAAAGGCACCATCAGCGGAAGCCGCTTGCCGGCCGCGCGCATGCGGGCGGCGCGCTGGCTCTTGCCCAGCGGCGTTCCGCGCAGCGCTCCCACCATGTAGTTCTGCATGCTTGCGCCGGTAAAGATGTGCGGGCGCAGAATGTAGGTGCGGCAGTCGCCCAGACTCTCGGCACGATAGCGGACCACATCGTCGCTCTCGCGTTTGTGGATTGCATAAGGCAGAGTATGCGCGCGAAGTGGCGCTTCCTCTTTCACCGGTCCGGACGTTTCAGGTCCGTAAGCTGACACGCTGCTGGAAAAGATGAATTGCCCGATGTGGCCTCCGGTGCGATTGACGACGCTGACCGCTTCCATGACGCGAGCGGTTCCGGCCACATTGATTTGCCACATGCGCTCCAGATCAAGCACACCGCTGCGCAGGGGATCGAGAATGAAGGCGAGATGCACCACGGAGCTGGCGCCGGTCTCGCGCAGCAACTCAATCAGCGGCCAGGAAGCGGCTTCGCGCCCCAGATCCATTTCCTGGAAGCGCGCCAGCGGGACGGGACTTTCTGGTGGGCGCATGTCTACGCCCACCACGCGAAAGTCAGAAAGCAACGGAAGCAGCCTGGTCCCTAGATTTCCCGCAACACCCGTAACTAGGACCGTGCGCTCCTGCGGCATGATTACTGAGGCGGCGCTTGAGGGTTTTGCGGCGGCTCGTTCCCGGGTTTTTGTGGCGGCGGTCCGCCTGGTCCAGGTCGTGCGCCTGAACGAGGGTTGATAATCCGCGGCTGCATCGGAGCAGGCGGCTTTTCCGGCCCGAAGTAGGTGTCGTTCAGGACCGGCGTAACCGACTTCTGGATCTGCTGGATTTTGTCCGCTACCAATTGGCGCTGCAAAGTCGTCGTGATCGAGGCCTTGGCTTCGCTAAGCGGAACTTGACGCACGGAGACTACTTTGTAGATGTAGAAGGAAGC
Organism: uncultured Acidobacteriaceae bacterium; assembly: GCA_963831675.1. Taxonomy (GTDB): domain Bacteria; phylum Acidobacteriota; class Terriglobia; order Terriglobales; family Acidobacteriaceae; genus Bog-257. Next base: position 6,285 of record CAWHRM010000021.1, on the reverse strand, counting down.
AGGATCGGAATACACCTCTGAAATCTCGCCCGGCTTAAGATCGAAGACCGCTTCGTGGGCCTCGGGGAGCGTGCCAGGACGCCTGGGACCAACATTGACATTCGCCATCCCAGTCCCAACGCCGGCGTGCTCGGTAGCTTCCTTTTCCAGCTTCTCCGGGTCCTCGCCTGCAACCCAGCGTTGGTGGATCTGGTCGGCGTAGGCCTTCTCTTCGGCCTCAGATGGTTTGGGCTTATCGGCCGCGCCCGGGTTGCGGGGAACGATGATGCGCTGCAACGTGACTTCCAGATACTTCTTGCTGTTTTCCTTGTAGTAGTCCTCAATCTGCTGATCGGTCGGATGAGAGTACTCCTCGGTAACGTGCTGGTTCAGCGCTTCGGTCAGAATCTGGTTCTTGGCGAATTGCATGATTTGCAGCACCCGAGGATCGTTTTCCAGACCCATGCCGCGGGCGGCGTCGGCAAAGATCAGCAGCTTGGAGTACTGGGTCGCAAAATTACGCATCACATCAGGCGGCATCGGCGGCCGGTCTGGCGGTGTGAGCGCTTTCACCATCTTCTCGAACTGCTCGCGCGTCAGGCTGCTCACGCATCCCGGCGGCGCAGTGGCAGTTCCGGCCTTGGGCTCGCATGCTCCCTTCAGGGTGATGACCGCTTCCGTCATCGGGACGACACTCGTGCTGGGCAGGGTTTTCGCTGGAGGCTCCGCTGGAGCGCTGGGCGTGGGCGACGCCGCTGGAGCCGACGCCGAGTTCTGGCTGCTGGTTGAGGCTGAAGGAGCGGGTTGCTGTGGCTTGGCAGCCGAGTCCTGGGCATAGCTGGCGTAGCTAAAGACACACGAAATCGCCAGCGCCATCAAGGTATAACGTGACATGAAATGGTATTCCTCCGGAGTAGTGCCGCCTGGGGCGGAGCAGGGAAACGCAATGAAAATCGTAACACATCGCGGGCAAAAGCTTAACAGCCGCGCCCGTCAGGGTGATGTGGTCTGCGGGGAGAAAGCGCTACGCTCTGCGCCCTCGGCGAGGGAGGAATTTGGCGGATTCCGGCAGAACGTGAATAATCGAGCCTATGGCGGAGTCAGGCAGCACTGCCAACATGCAGTTGGAAAAAAAGGGTGTTGCCCTGAACTCCATCTATGCCGCCGTCGGGATAACTGTACTGAAAGTGATCGTTGGGACGACGACCGGCAGCCTGGGCATTCTCTCCGAGGCCGCACACTCCGGACTGGATCTTGTCGCTGCTGCTATTACCTATTTCTCAGTACGCGTTTCCGACAGGCCTGCCGATGCGGAACATCAATACGGTCACGGTAAAGTTGAGAATTTTTCTGCCTTCCTAGAAACCGGCTTGCTTCTGCTGACCTGCGTCTGGATCGTGTATGAAGCCGGCAGACGGCTGTTTTTTCATTCAGTCGAGATTGAGCCGACGATATGGGCCTTCGCGGTAATGGCGACCTCGATGATCGTGGATTACTGGCGTTCGCAGCAGCTGAAACGCATCGCCGACAAGTACGACAGTCAGGCCCTGCAGGCTGACGCCCTGCATTTCAGCACTGACATCTGGTCCAGTGCAGTCGTCATTCTGGGACTGGCCCTGGTGCTTGCCGGACGTCAATATTCGTACCCGTTGCTGAAGAAGGCTGACCCTATTGCCGCTCTGGTCGTGGCCTGCATCGTGGTTTACGTGAGTTCGCGGCTGGCGCGGCTGACGATTGACGCGTTGCTCGATGCCGCTCCCGCGGGGGTGCGGAACCACATCATTCAGGAGGTTTACCGTGTGGACGGAGTGCTGGCAGTTGACCGCGTGCGCATCCGGAAGGGCGGCAACCGCTATTTCGCCGATGTTTCGGTTGCCATGCCCCGGAACGTAACGTTTCAGAAGTCGGAGCAGGTCTCGCACGAAGTGGCGGCGCGAATTCGCGCTGTGCTGCCGGATGCCGATGTCGTGGTCAACACCGTGGCGCGCGCCAGCCGCCAGGAGAGCCTTTTCGACAAAATCCGCGCCGTTGCCACCCGCAACAACCTCAATGTGCATGACATCAGTGTGCAGGACATCGAAGGGCGACTGCACGTCGAGCAGCATGTCGAGTTGGATGAGCGGCTCAGTCTCAAGGAAGCCCATGATCGCGTCACTCGTCTGGAAAGCGAAATGAAGCAGGACGTTGGCGAGATCGCGAGCATCCTGACCCACATCGAGAGCGAACCGGCAACGATTGAGACCAGCGATGGTTTGGTACGTGCTCCGGGGTTTGAGGAGCGGCTTCAGTCGGTGACCACAGGCTTTCCCGAGGTGGTCGATATGCACGACCTCACGTTCAAGCGCGTGGGCGGACGCCTCTATCTGTCACTGCACTGCACCATGCTCGACGATCTGCCGCTGGCGCGCGTGCACGACATCCAAACGGCGCTGGAGGGCCGCTTTCGTCAGGAAGTTCCTGAACTGTTTCGCGTGCTCATCCATCCCGAGCCCCAGACCGACAACCGGCGCTAGCGCTTAGTCGCTGCTCTCTCGCGACACGGCGCGTGATGGCAATCTGGCGCACGATGTTGCGATCCCTGCAACGGTTATACTTCTGCAACGCGAGGAAGGCGCGGGCATCGAACCAACCATGGTTTCACGTCCACAGGCATTGAGCGAACAGGACCTGCGGGACCTGGGATTCGGCTCGGTCGTCTCCCGCGAGAGCCGGCAGCGGCTGGTGAACCGCGATGGCAGCTTTAATGTAGAACGTCGCGGCCTGGGTTTCTGGTCGTCGTTCAGCCTCTACCACACGCTGCTCACGATTTCCTGGTCGCACTTTTTTTTCATTTTTGTCGGCTGGTATTTCGTCGCCAACGCGCTGTTTGCCGTTGCCTATGTGGCCTGCGGGCCCGCTGCGCTGTCGGGCAGTACGCTGGGGTTGGAGAACCACCCATTCCTGCGGGCGTTCTTCTTCAGCGTGGAGACGCTGTCCACGATCGGATATGGGAATGTCGCCCCCGTTGGCGTCGCTGCCAACCTGGTGGTTACGGCGGAGGCGCTGGCCGGATTGATGGGTTTTGCAATCGTGACCGGGCTTCTGTTCGCGCGCCTTTCGCGACCGACAGCGAAGATCCTGTTCAGCCGTCATGCGGTGGTCGCACCCTATCGAGGCATCACCGCTCTGGAGTTTCGAGTGGCCAATGCGCGTTCCAACGAGTTGATCGAGATCTCCGCCAAGGTGATGGTTAGCCGCTTCGAGGACATCGAGGGCGTCCGCACGCGCAGATATTATCCGCTGTCGCTGGAGCGCGACGGTGTTGTGTTTCTTCCCCTGACCTGGACGGTCGTGCATCCCATCGATGAGGCCAGCCCGTTGCATGGAGAGACGGCGGAGTCGCTACGGAATTCGCAGGCCGAAGTGCTGGTACTGCTCAAGGCTTTTGACGAGATCTTCTCCACCATCGTTCAGACGCGCACTTCGTACACCATGGATGAAGTGGTGTGGGGCGCGCGCTTTGCCAGTGCTTTCATGCTGAGCGCCGCGGAGAATTTCACGGACAGCGCAAGGAAAGGCAAGAAAGTCTCGGTGGACATGAAAATGTTCGACAAAATCGAGCCGGCGGTTGATTTGTTGAATCGTTGAATCTCGCAGGCCGCGCGCGCAACCTTCAGCTATGCGTAATCGATCGGATGGGTCTGGAGCCAGTGTTCGTCGCGCACGGTGCCCATTTCCTTCAGGGCAGAACGGCCCATGCTGGCCGTGAGCTCGCGAGTGGTCCAGCTCAGTCCAAGAACAAACCCAATCAGACTACCCGCCACTCCAAACCCGACAGCCTTTGTGCTGCGATTGCGGCGGCCGGAAAAACAGGAACCGAGGAGCGCGGCGCAGGTACCGATCGCTGCCAGTCCAAGGGCCCCGCGTGCCGAGTCCGTCATCACGTCCGACAGGGGCTGGCCATGGAGATGCGAGTCCCTTCCGTTACGGAGTCCCGATAGCCCTGAATTGACCAGTGCTCGACCGTATTGAAGGCCATTTTTCACTTTGCCATGTGGCTCCATAACATCCGCTCCTTTTTCGCCGCGTTCGGCGTTCGTTCCGGACCTAAACCATGCAGAAGGACCGGCGATCCACGCCCTTACCATGACCTTCCCATGTCGGCTCACACCAAGTCTATGACATGCGTCACAACCTGCAACAACCTGTGTCACAGCAACCGTCTTATCCGTCTGCAAAAGGCTCGGCCGCACGCTCGCGAACGTGACCTGTTGGCTGGGCCTCCTCGGTGGATCGGAGGCAACAAGACCAACGTCACACTATGTTGATGCGCGGCGCGGCGGTTCGATTGCGAAGCCGAGGTTAGAGGTTCGTCAAAGCAGTTAGATGCCCAGCTATGTGCCAGAGCTTAGGCCATTCGCCTGTCTGGAAGCCGTCAAGCTGTCTGAGCTATCGCATAAATCCTGCAGCCTCAGCCGGGGCTGAAGGCCGGTTCGGAATGGCGGCTTAATTCGCGGGCCTGAAGAGACTGTGTCGTAACTGGCGCGCCGCTACGCGGCTCACCTAAATTTCCCACACTGCCCGGGGTTTGCACCCCGGGCTCAAACCCCCGCCGCCGCTTCGCGGCTGATTCCTGCGTGTTTCGACGGATTGTTCCACAGCCAGGCTCCATTCATAGTTGCGACGTTGCGACACAGTCTCTGAAGGCCCGCGCTTCCACCGGATCACGTCGCCAGTCCATTTATGAGATGGCTAGATGGATTCTCGTTGACCGCTGGGAATGACAGTGCTGGGTGGATTTCGGAACCCGTTCATCGCGCTACCTTCGGGCCCAGATGTATGGCCGCCAGATCGACCCAGCGTTCTCCGTTGCCCTTCACGAAGGTCAGCTTGCTGATTCGGACCTTGTGGGTGCCGGGATATTCCTTCCACCGCTGCCGTGCGACCGCCATCACTCTCGGAACCTCGGCGGCATCATCGGCCTTGACGATGGTCAGATGAGGCATGTAAGGCCATGGCTCGTCACAAAGCAATACGTCATGATTTATGCGATCGTGCATCTCGCGCATGCGATAAGCCCCATGAGCAACGCGAATGAAGACCGTCGGGGTCAAGGGAAGGAAGGTCTCTACATCACCCATCGTGACGTCAAAGGGCGCCGCGGCGTGGCAGACTTCGGTCAAAAGATCGATGGCTTGTTGTTCGGTGCCGCGCAACGCGCGCGGGGGAAGGATGGTCAGGTGGGCGTCCGCGTGGGTGTGCGCGGGATGCAATTCGCGGCGCAGCTGTTCTACAAATATCCCTACCGGGCTGCGCACATAAGCAACCGCGGCGTATAAGAGCACGGTCATGAAGCCTTTATTATAACGGCGAATCGGCGGGTGCGCCGCCGCAGTGCGGCAGACAACCACACCCCGGTCCCATCGCTGGACTGTGCTACCATCTGGGGTCACACTTTTATTTTCAAGGAGTCCTCATGCGGAAGATCCTCCTATCGCTGGCCGTTGTTATGTTCGTAGTGGTATCGATGCTCAACCTGCACGCCGCCAGTCTGGCGGGCGTGACCCTGCCGGACACGGCACAGGTCGGGGGCAAAGCTCTGGTGCTCAATGGCCTGGGACTGCGAACCGAGTTCATGGTGAAGGTCTACGTCGCGGGACTGTACCTTGAGCAGAAGTCGTCCGATCCCAGCGCCATCCTCAAAGCCGACGCTCCCAATCGGATCGTGATGCAGTTCCTGCACGGCGCCAGCCAGAGCCAAATGGCGAATGCCTTCAAGGAGTCGTTCAATGACAATACGCCGGACGCCATGAAGACGATGAAGCCGGACATCGACCGCTTGCTGGGCGCGCTCGAGCCCATCAAGGCTGGGCGACCAGATGATCTTCACTTACGTTCCGGGCACGGGTACGACTTTCGCCATCAACGGCACGGACAAGTTGACCATTGCCGGTTCGGCTTTCAATCCGGTGCTCTTGTCGGTGTGGCTCGGGCCGAAGCCGCCCACTGCGAACGTGAAAAAAGGGATGCTGGGGAAGTAGATCCAACTGCGGGGAGAACTCCCCGCAGTTTGTTGGAACAAGCGCTCATTGTGTACCCTCGAGTACCGCGGAATGTCTGAGCGGATGCAACCTTGCACCTCGTTCGCAATTCTCTCCTTCCGAGCTCATTTCTCTCACAAGGCTCCTCGCCGTCCGGACTCCGGCAACGATCCGCAGAGTGTGCATCCGAACCCGGTCCAACGCGACGCCTGGCCGACAAACCGCCAGCAACATGGCGACGATGATGCATAAACGGTGCTGGGTTTCGACCGGCGATGAGATCAGC
>CAWHRM010000020.1:0-95265 GCA_963831675.1 uncultured Acidobacteriaceae bacterium | reverse complement strand
ACATGCTGCAAAAGCGGCCAAGATGTAGGCGAACTCCCGAGAGAGGCCGAGATGAGCTGCCAGGAACTCGCCGAACCGAGGGCCGACAACGATGAACGCGAATGCAATGATGACCAGAAAGCCGATGAGGAAGGTGAGCCCGAAAGCCAGCAGACGCGTCTTCAATCCAGACCGGGTCTCCGGAACGTTATAGGCGACATTCAAGGCTTCGATCATGGTGGCGAAACCGCTGGAGCACGTCCACAACGTCCCCAGCAGGCCAAACGACAGCAGAGCGCCGTGATTGCGGGAGGTCACGTCGACGGCAACTCTCTGCACCAGTCCCATGCTCTGTGGTGGCACCACATGCGTCATAGCGCCAACAATGGTGTTAAAGAGATCTGGAATGGGCAAGTATCCGACAATGATGGCCAAAGCGATCAGCGCGGGAAAGAAGGCCAACACGAAGTAATACGACAGGGCGGCGGCGAACGAAAAGATATGGTTCTGGGTAACGTCAGAGGCGACGTTGACGATGACCCGCTTCCAGTGTCCGAGTCGCATGCGTTTCCTGAAGTCTTGTCTTGGCGTGCCGATGCTATGGGATGAGAAAGGTCAGGTCAAGGCTCAATCGGAGCGCAGCGCCGCGTCTTTCGTGAACGCTGGGACATCAGATAGCTAACGGCTGAATGGAGGCGCACGTCACATGATTGGACTGATGCGCGGCAGACGCTGAGCGGAAGGGGAGAACGCAGCGGAAGTTGTGCTCTACGTTATACTTATAGACTTAGGCAAAAATGGCAGTTGGAACTGAGAACGGGCGGAAGCCTGTAAACGGCAAGCGAACCGGCATCGTACTGGTTGGACTGATTCTTGCGGTGGTGGTGCTGGGCGCATTCGTGTCTTTACGCCGTTCCCAGGTGCCCATACGGGTAGGCCATGCTGAACGCGAGACCATCACCGCCAGCATTGCCACCAACGGGAAGATCGAGGCCCTCGACAACTTTGAAGCGCACGCGCCCGTGGCTACTACGGTGAAGAAAGTTTACGTGCAGCAAGGCCAGTGGGTGAAGCCCGGGCAGTTGCTTCTGCAATTGGAAGATGCCGATGCCCGCCTTCAGGCTGCCCGCGCCGAGGCGCAGTTGAAGGGAGCCCAGGCCGAAGTCAGCGCCGTGGAGAGCGGCGGCACCAAGGAAGAGGTACTGACCACGCGAAATGCTCTGGTAAAAGCGCAGGCCGACCGCGAGGCCGCGCAACGGAACCTTGAGGCCATGGAGCGTTTGCTCCAGACTGGAGCCGCGTCGCAGGCGGAAGTGGACGCAGCGAAGAACCAGTTGCGGGTCACCGATGCCAACGTGCACTACCTCCAGCAGAAGCTGAACGGGCGCTACTCACAACAGGAAGTTGGGCACGTGGAGGCACAGCAGGCCGAGGCGCGCGCCTCCCTGACGAGCAGCGCAACAGCTGCTGGCGAATTCAAACGTGACTGCGCCGTGGGAGGGAATGGTGTACTCGCTTCCCGTGCAGCAGGGAGCCTTTGTGAACGCAGGCGACCCGCTGGTGCAGGTGGCGGACTTGCATAAGGTGCGAGTGCGCGCCTTTGTCGACGAGCCGGATATTGGGAAGCTGCAAAAGGGTCAGGAGGTCGAGGTCACCTGGGATGCTCTGGGCGGACGGGTGTGGAAGGGCAGGCTGGAGACCTTGCCAACCACGGTGGTGCAACGTGGAACCCGGATGGTGGGCGAGGTGACCTGCGTGGTGGACAACGGAGATCTCAAGCTGCTGCCCAACACCAACGTCAATGTGGCCGTGATCACGGCACGAGTGGAAAACGCCCTGACCGTTCCCCGGGAATCTGTGCACCAGGATTCGAAGGGACAATACGTATATCAGGTCGTGAATGGGGCGCTGAAGCGTCGCGACGTCGAGACGTCCGCGTCGAACCTCACGCGCATCGCGGTTACGGGTGGCCTATCGGAAAATGCACTCATTGCATTAGGTGCTACAAACATGCATTCCCTGGACGATGGGATGCCGGTCAAGCTAGTTAATCCATGAAGTTTCCGCACACAAAGTTTTCAGTATTTTGTCTGCTGCTGATGGCGGCGGCCATCGGCTCCGCCGATCCTGCAGTCTCGGAGTTGCTGTCTCTTGGTCGCATGAATGACGCCATCAGCGCGTTGGTCACGCGCGATGACGCGGAGTCACTGCACCTGCTCTCTCGTGTCTACTATGCGACGGAGCGCTGGGACGACGCCGTAAAGTACGGAGAGCGGGCGGTCGCCCTTCGCCCAGATGATGCTTACTACCGTCTTTGGCTGGCGCGCGAATACGGCGAGAAGGCAGCCAACTCGAATCCGGTAACGGCGGCCGCAATGGCGCGCAAAGCAAAGAACGAATTCGAGCGCGCCGTGCAGCTTGCCCCTTCAAGCGTGGAAGCCCGGCTCGATCTGGCGCAATACTACACGGAAGCTCCTGCCATCATGGGTGGCGGACTGGATAAGGCCCGCGATCAGGCTGCGCAGGTGGCAAAGCAAAATGCCGCGAAGTCACATTTGATTCTGGCGCGAGTTGCCGTCAAAGAGAAGCAATTCCCAGACGCTGAAAATCAACTTCTGCAAGCGATCAGTGAAGGTAAAGGCCAAGCGGAATACTGGTTGGAACTGGCCGAATACTACCGGCTCCGCGGACGCCCCGACGACATGCAGAAAGCGGTGCAGACGGCGCTGGAGCAGCCCGGCAGACCCGCGGAAACCTATTTCGATGCGGCCAACGAGTTGCTCCTCGGTAATCGCGATTTCCCCGATGCCATTCTTTATTTGCAAAAGTACCTAGCATCCGGCGGACTGGTGGAGAGTGCCCCCGCTTTCCGCGCTCATTACCTGCTCGGCCAGATCTACGAGAAGACCGGCCAGCGCCCGGCGGCAGTCTCGGAATACCAGGCGTCGCTCGCGCTAGCATCAGGGTTTGACCGCGCCAGAAAGGCCCTCAATCATCTGCAGTAGCCGGCCGTCTGCATATCATCGTTTCGGTGGGTAAAGCACGGGATGCTGCCAAGACCGCGCTGTCTGAAGATCAATCGGATAGGTTGCTGGGCGACGGTGGCCGCGCTCGCCTGCGCGCTTTTGGCTGTTGCCGCGCCGTGCCTGGCGGACGATACTCCTAACCCTGAGTCCCTGCCATTCAGCCAAGCCATAGATCTTGCGCTGCAACACAGCGGCGTCATGGGGATTGCGACCATCAACCAATGGCGCTCGCAAAAGGTCTACCAGGAACTCCACAACAATTACATTCCGCAACTGACGATCGGCTCAGGACTTGGCTATGCCTATGGATTTCCTCTGACCCTGGAAGGTACGGCGCCGTCAGTTGCCAACTTCACCTCAACGCAGGCGCTGTTCAATCCAGCGCTTAAGCAATTCATCAAAGCCGCTAAGATCGACTGGAAGGCAACGTCCCAGGATGTGCAGGACAAACGTAATGCCGTCATGCTTGATGCCGCTCTGACCTACGCTCACCTTGCACAGCTCACGAACAAAGTACAGGCCCTGAGTGAAGCCCAAACTGCTGCGGACAAAGCGGAGTTCATAAGCGAGCAGCGCTTGCAGCAGGGGGTGGACAGCAAGTTGGAGGTTACCAGGAGCCAACTCACGGCTGCCCGCATCCGCTTGCGGATTGCGGAGGCGCAAGGTCAGACAGACGTACTGCGCGAGCACCTGTCCAGGCTGATCGGGTTACCAGCGGATTCCATCGTGGTCGAGCCAAGCTCCATACCGCCGCTGCCGCCGATTTCACAGGACGACGACCTCTCGACCCGCGCGATGGAGAACAGTCCGGTAGTAAAAGTGGCGGACCAGAAGGCAGCAGCGGCTGAGGCGCGCGCCACGGGCGAACATAAGGCCGTCAGGTGGCCAACGGTTGATGTAGCCACGCAGTACGCCTACCTGGCGCGGTACAACAACTGGGACATATATTTCACCCATTACCTCGCCAACAACTTCACGGGCGGCCTGAACATTCGCATTCCGTTGTTCAATTCCGTGCAGAAGGCCAAAGCGGAAGAGGCCGACGCCGATGCCATGATGGCGCGGAAGCAAGCTGACCTGACCCGGAACCAGGTTCGCGAAGATACGCTGAAGCTGCAGCGTTCGTTGCGCCAGTTGGCGGCCGCGCGCGATGTGGCCAGGCTGGAATGGGAGGTGGCCCAGGGAGAAATGGAAGCGGTGACAGGCCGCGCGGAGACAGGCGGAGCGAACCCCCGTGATCAGGCGAACGCGCGCCTGGACGTCGACGACAAGCATGCCGCCTATCTCGATGCCGAATTCGAACTCAGCCGAGCCGAGTTGCAGCTTCTACGGCTTACCGGTGAACTGGAAAACTGGGCCATTCCGCCCCACTAATCAACCGTTTACTGCGAACCAGCGAATGCATCTAAGTTTAAGCGTTTCAAGGGTTTCTCTGAGTAGTCCTCGAATGGTACGATAGTACTCACGCTTATGCCTTTGAAGACGCTTTTCCTGAATCCACCTTCTTTCGAGAACTACGACGGAGGCGCCAGTTCGCGCTGGCCCGCTACCCGCGAGATTGAGTCCTATTGGTACCCGGTCTGGCTTGCTTACCCGGCTGGCATGCTGGAAGGGTCGCGGATGCTCGACGCTCCTCCGCATCATGTGAGCGCGGAAGAGACCATTAAGATTGGCAAGGATTTCGACTTTCTAGTGCTGTTCACCAGCACGCCTGGCTTCCAGGGCGATATCGGGCTTGCAGCCGCGATGAAGGCTGCCAATCCGAGACTGAGAATCGCCTTCGTGGGCCCGCACGTCACCACGCTGCCGGAGAGGTCCCTCAAAGAAGCCCCGGCCATCGATTTTGTCGTACGGCGCGAGTTCGACTACGCCACCGTCGAATATGCCAACGGCAAGCCCCTCCACGAAATTCTCGGGATCTCCTACCGCGGCGCGAATGGCGAGATTATTCATAACGCGGATCGGCCCGCCGTAGAGGATCTGGACGCGTTGCCGGACGTGGTGGACGTCTACAAGCGTGATATTGATCCGCGCCGCTACAACGTGCCGTTCCTGCTGTATCCGTTCGTTTCGCTCTACACGACGCGCGGTTGTCCAGCGCAATGCACCTTCTGCCTGTGGCCGCAGACACTCAGCGGACATCCCTGGCGCAAGCGGTCCTCGGACAGAGTTGCCGCCGAGATGGCGAAGGCCAAGGAATATTGGCCGTGGGTGAAAGAGTTCTTTTTCGACGATGACACCTTCAACATTCAGAAGGCGCGCACCATTGAGCTTTGCTCCAAGCTGAAACCGCTCAATATGACTTGGTCCTGCACGTCACGCGTCACCACCGATTACGAAACGCTGAAGGCCATGAAGGAAGCGGGTTGCCGGCTGCTGATCGTGGGCTACGAATCGGGAGACCAGCAGATTCTGAAGAACATAAAAAAGGGTGCCACAGTCGAGCGCGCGCGGCAGTTCACCAAGGACTGCAAGAAACTCGGGCTGCTCGTTCATGGCGACTTCATCCTAGGACTGCCTGGCGAAACCCACGAGACCATACGCCGTACCATTGATTTCGCAAAAGAGCTGGACGTCGAAACCATCCAAGTTTCGCTGGCGCACGCTTATCCAGGAACGGAGCTGTACGACTATGCCAAGGCTAACGGCTTCCTGAAGCTGGAAGGTTCGCAGATGGTGGATGAGATGGGCCACCAGGTCGCGATGATCGAGTATCCAGGAATCTCCCGCGATTACATCCTGGAGATGGTGCACCGCTTCTACGACGAGTATTACTTCCGGCCGAAAGCTATTTTCCGCATTGTGAAGAGAGCCGCCTTCAACTCCACTGATCGGAAGCGCTTGTACAAAGAGGCGAAGTCATTCCTGAAGCTGCGTGCCGCGCGTAACCGGTCGGTCAAAGAAGCCCGCCTGCAGCCGGAACCAGGCCTTTTGGAAGTCCGCGAGGAACCGAAGCCCGGCCTTGTGTCCATTGCGCCCGCGGCTGCGGCCGGCACTACCAAGTCGGAAACGGCAGAAACGGTCAACGCCTAGGAGTTTGGCGTGACGTTTCGCAAGTACCTCGTCCTCGCCGCAGTCGCGATTTTCGCATCCTGCGGCGATGTTTGTCTGGCCCGGGGAATGAGAGATTTCGGCCCGGTGACGGCAGCAAACTGGCATCAACTGTTTGGCTTTGTGTTGAATCCCTGGGTGCTGACCGGAATTGGTTTGCTGTCGCTGTTCTTCTGCAGCTACCTCTCGGCCCTGTCCTGGGCCGACCTCACCTACGTTCTTCCGGCCACAGCGCTCAGCTACGTGCTGATGGCGTTGCTGGCCAGGCTTTTCCTGAACGAACACGTGACTGTCGGTCGCTGGCTGGGCATTGCGCTGATCACAGCGGGCGTCGGCTTCGTCGCCAGCGGGCCTGCGGTGACGCCGGTTGCGCCTGCGAGTTGCGACCGCGCCGATGCCAAGATTTCAGTCGGCAGCACGGCCAGGAGCGATCCATGACCAACCCAGCGACCTGGGGAGGCATTGCCGCGATCGTCAGCACTGCAACCGCGGGTGACGTGCTGCAAGCTCGCGCCATGAAGGAGATCGGCGACCTGGGCGCTATCCGGACGTCGCATGGCATTCTCGAAGCCGCCCGCCGCGTGCTTGCCAGCCCGTGGTTCATGTCCGGATTGTTCTTCATGGCACTGGCATTCTTTAGCCTGCTGGTGACGCTGTCGTGGGACGACTTGAGCGTGGTTGGTCCAGCGTCTGCGTCGCTGACTTTCATCGCCAACGCCTTTGCTGCGAGGTTATTTTTGAAGGAACGCGTAGACCATCGCCGCTGGCTCGCAGCGCTGTTTGTAGCCGGCGGGGTGATATTACTGGCGCGTTGAGCACCCGTGTCGAGCGGGCAGAATTGGCTGCTGATTATCATCTGCCAGAGCTGAAGACAACGACGCCCTTCCGCTTTTGAACGGAAGGGCGTTCGAGCCCGGCTGCACCCTAACGGCGGACGTACAAGGCTTACTTATTGAAGGCGGTGATGGCCGTGGCTTCGTCGTCCTTCACGTCGAAGACAGTGTAGAGCTTGGTGATCTGCAGCAGATCGTGGACTTTCTTGGTCAGGTGCAATAGCTTCAATTCGCCGCCCTGGTTGCGCACAGAGGTAAAGGCGCTGACCAGTTCGCCGATGCCCGAGCTGTCAATGTAACTGACGTCGCCCAGGTTCAGCAGAATTTTCTTTTGTCCCTTTCCCAGCAGGTCTTTAACGGTATCGCGTAGAACCACGCTACCCTCGCCCAGAGTGATACGTCCACTCAAGTCGACAATGGTGACGCCATCTACCTGCCGGGTACTCGCTTTCATACTCACGTGGAAGCCTCCTGGCGGTCCAGTTCGTTGTTCTGGAGCCGCTTGATCAATGTGATTTCAGTGCCGGAGTTAAGTTTGCGATAACGGACTTCGTCCATGAATGTCCGCATCAAGAATATCCCACGGCCCGATTCTTTCAAAAGATTCTCCGGGGCTAGCGGGTTGGGAATTTCTTCCGGAACGAATCCCTTCCCCTCGTCGGCGATGGTTACGATCAGCTCCGGCCCCGTCTGCTCAAAGGTCAAATTCACCCGCTTGGCCGGGTCGTAGGCGTTGCCGTGCAGCACGGCATTGATCATCCCCTCGCGGACGGCCATGGAGATTCCGCCGCGCGTGTCTTCGTCGAAGCCAGCTTGCGCCGCTGCCTGGTCAGCCATTTCTTCGGCCTTGTTCACGCTATCCAGCGTGGATTCCATTCTGTACGAAACGCGTTGTGGCGCGGTCATCAATGGCTCGAGTCGCCCTGTTAGTTCTGGTCTGGGCCTTACGGGACCGAATCTTCAGGATGGAGCAGTTTGCCTGTTCGAGGAGACACTTGTCAATGCTGGCGTTTTGTGGTGGGTGACGCAAATGAAGTGGGCCGGGCGACGGCCAAAAAGCCGACATGGCCACCGGTTTGCTTAAGCCGGTGCGTAAGGTTAAGATGGAATTAGAACGAGCGTTCGAACGACCCCGCTCTTGGTTGACCGTTTCACGTCCGACAACGAAAAGCGTGTCCGCAGCGTCCACAACCCGGGTCTTGGAAAGCCCGCCGACTCACGACAGCCGCTTCGACCGCCGCCTGGCCGAGATTCTCGACTACGCCACCGAGGTCTTCGCGGACAAGGGCTATGAGGGTGCTTCGATGCGCGATTTGTCGCGTCTCAGCGGCATCTCGCTTGCCGGTCTTTATTACTACTTCGAGTCGAAGGAAAAGCTGCTGTACTTCATCCAGCACCATACCTTCACGACTATCATCGAGCGCCTGCGTGAGCGCCTGACCGCAAGCAACGATCCCGAGGAGCGCATTCGCATCTTTGTGCAGAACCATGTGGATTATGCCGTCGCCAAGACCAGGGCGATGAAAGTGCTCTCGCACGAAGACGACGTCCTCAAGAATGGCTATGGTGCTGAACTAGCCGCCATCAAGCGCGACTATTACCGCATCTGTATCGGGCTGGTTGACGATCTCGCGACGGCGGAAGGCCTGACCCGCATTGGTTCGCAGGCTGCAGGCCGTGGGGTCGGCACCCGCACCGCGGTGATGGCGCTGTTCGGAACCATGAACTGGCTCTACACCTGGTATAACCCGCGCGTCGATCCTGACGCCGCAACGTTGTCGCGAGAGATCAGCGATCTCTTCTTGCAGGGCATACGCGGGCAGCCGGCCCGCGGAAAGACCCAGCTTGGTGATGGTCGCAGTCTGACGAACCCAGCCAGCCGGGAAGGGTTCGCATGCGGCGGCGTCGTCACGCAATCGGCGGTCGTCGCAGACGAAGAGCAAGACCCGGAAATGACGCGATGGCAACACTGGGGAGGAATTTTGGAAGATGAGTAGTGCGACACAGCAAGCCTCGACTGAGGTGAAGCTGCTGGTGAATTATCGTACCGGGTCGGGTGTCGCGATCATTGAGTTGAGCGACCCGCCGGCCAACACCTACAGCTACGAGATGAATCGGCAGCTCGATGATGCCATCCTCACGGCGCGCATGGACAACGATGTCCACGTCATCGTTCTTACCGGTGCGGGAGACAAGTTTTTCTGTGCAGGCGCGAACATCCAGATGCTGACCGAGGTTGATCCAATCTTCAAGTACTACTTCTGCCTGCACGCGAACGAGACCCTGCTGCGTCTGGAGAACACACCCAAGCTGGTGATCGCCGCCCTCAACGGGCACTGTGTCGGAGGAGGATTGGAGGTCGCCATGGCGGCCGACCTGCGCATCGCGCGCAAAGACGGAGGCAAGATCGGATTGCCGGAGGTGAACCTGGGCGTGCTGCCCGGCACCGGCGGAACTCAGCGCCTGTCGCGGATTGTGGGCAAGTCGAAGGCAATTGAGTTGATGATAATGGGGAAGACGTTCTCGTTTGATGACGCGAAACAGCTTGGGTCTGGTCAATGAGATTTTCGACGGCGAAAACTTCATGGAGCGAGTGCTGGACTACGCACGCCAGTTTTGTCCGCCGAACAAAGCGGCGAAGGCTGTGGGCCGCATCAAACGTGCCGTGCAGACCGGCTGGGAGATTCCAATCGAAGCCGGGCTTGCCCTGGAGCGTGAAAACCAGCAGTTGCTGTTTGAGAGCGATGACGCGAAGGAAGGCTTGGCGGCTTACATCGAAAAGCGCCCAGCCAGGTTCACGGGGAAGTGAAGACTGTCATCCCGGACAGCAGTCGAAAGACCTCTATGACGATCATGACGACCGGCACTACAACGTTCACCCGCATCACGGTTGCTCTTGAGGCGCCGGCGGCGCGCATCACGCTGAACAACCCGCCGCTGAATGTCATCGACGTTCGCATGATGGACGAGTTGCGCGCCGCGCTCGAGCAGATTGAGCTGCGGCCCGAGATCAGCGCTATTGTTTTCGCCGGCTCGGAGCACGCTTTTTCCAGCGGCGTGGACGTGGCGGCCCACACGCCCGACAACGTGCGCGACATGCTGACTGCGTTTCACAGCGTGATTCGCTCCGTGGTCGGCAACAGCAAGCTGACGATTGCCAGCGTTCGCCGGCACTGCCTCGGCGGTGGGCGCTGAGCTGGCGCTCATGTGTGACGTGGTCTACGCCTCGCCCGATTCGGTGTGGGGATTTCCCGAGATCAAGCTGGCCTGTTATGCGCCAGTGGCCAGCGTGGCCTTGTCTTCCGTAGTGGGACAGAAGCTGGCGGCGGAGCTATTGCTGACCGGCCGTACTCTAAGTGGTAAGGAAGCGTTGGAAGCCGGCCTGGTGAACGGACTCGCCGACGATCCGGAGACGCTGGTGACCGAATGTGTGCAGCGGGTATCGCAGTTGAGTCCGGTCGCGCTGGCATTGGCGAAGAAGGCATTCTATGCGTGGGATTCAATCCACTTCGACAAGGGCCTGGCGCGTGCTGAACAGATTTATCACGACGAGCTGATGAAGACTGCCGACGCCCACGAAGGTATCGCAGCATTTATCGAGCGCCGTCGGCCGAAGTGGGTGGGGAAATAATGAAATGGATTACGAGATCACAACCGAACAGCTGAAGTCGCTGCTTGACGCGCAGCAGGGCGTCACGGTGCTGGATGTGCGCGAGCCTTGGGAGTACGAGGTCGCCAAAATCGCGACAGCAAACACATTGCGATGGGTGACATCCCGGCGCGATTTAATCAGGAGCTTGATCCCGAGGACCACATCGTTGTGGTTTGCCATCACGGAGTTCGCTCGATGAATGTCACGGCATGGCTGCGGCAGCAAGGATTCGAGAAAGTGCAATCGTTACAAGGCGGAATCGACCGCTGGGCGAGACAGATTGATCCATCCGTCCCAATCTACTGACCATGAAAAAAGAACTCATCGAACTCCGCATCAACGGCCGCTGCCACGAGTTGGCCGTCGAGACGAACCAGTTGCTGCTCGACGTCTTGCGCCAGGACCTCAACCTGACTGGCTCCAAGCGCGCCTGTGATGACTCGTCCTGCGGTGCATGCACCGTGCAGGTGGACGGCATCCCCATGCTCTCGTGCACACTGCTGGCCGCCAGTTGCGAGGGGCAGGAAATCACCACGGTTGAAGGCGTCGCCGAGCATGGCAGCCTGGCGGCATTGCAGAAGGCCTACGGCGATTTTGGCGGCTCGCAGTGCGGCTTCTGTACTCCGGGATTCATGATGACCGTGCGATGGCTGCTGGCCAATAATCCCGAACCCAGCGAGGCCGAGATTCGCGAGGCACTCAGCAGCAATCTGTGCCGCTGCACGGGATATACGCAGATGTACCAGGCCGTTCGCGCGGCGATCGATGCGGAGCAAAAAGGAATGAAACAGGAACTGGTGGAAGCGAAATAAGCGATGAGCGACTTTTCTGATAATCGGCAAATCGATCGCAATGGTGGACGCCGCGGGCAAAACGACCGGCTCCGGCAAATACACCGACGACCTCAGTCTTCCCGGAATGCTGGTGGGCAAGATATCTGCATTCGCCGTATCCGCACGCGCGCATCAAGAGCATCGACACCTCGCGGGCCCGGGCGCTCGACGGTGTGGTCGCAATCGTCACCGGCGAAGACGCGCCCAACCGGTACGGCATCCTGCCAGTCGGTCACGACGAGACGGCGCTGGCGGTCGAGAAGGTCCGCTACATCGGCGACAACGTCGCATGCGTCGCAGCCATTAACGAGGAGATTGCTGAGCGCGCGCTTGAGTTGATCGACGTGGACTATGAGCCGCTGCCCGCCTACTTCGATCCCGAAGAGTCGATGAAGGCAGAGAGCGATCTCATCCACGAGCACCGTCCGCACAATCTTGAGAAGGATTATCACCACGTTTTTGGTGATCCGGAGCAAGGTTTTGCCGAAGCCGATTACGTGCACGAAGCGCGCTACATCGCCAACGAAGTCACCCACGCGGCGATGGAACCGCATAGCACGCTGGCCAACTTCGAGCTTGATCCGCACACTGGCAAGCTGGGCAGACTGACGGTCTGGTCGTCCACCCAGGTCCCGTACTACCTGCAGCATAAGCTGTCGCTGGTGCTGGAGATGCCGATGTCGCAGATTCGCGTGATCAAGCCGCTGGTCGGCGGCGGCTTCGGCGGCAAGAGCGAGGTCATTCCGCTGGAGATCATCGCTGCGGTGGCGGCGCGTGCGGCGAAGGCCCCGGTGAAGATCACTTACACGCGCGAAGAAGTTTTCTGGGCGCACCGCGGACGCCCGCGCACCATCATCGACCTGAAGACGGGCGTGAAGAATGACGGCCGCGTGACTTCCGTTGCCTGCAAGGTCATCCAGGATGGCGGCGGCTACTGCTCGTATGGTGTGGTCACGATTTTGTACTCCGGCGCTTTGCTGGGCGCGCTGTATGACATACCCAACATTCGCTATGACGGGTACCGCGTGCTTACCAACAAGCCCGCGTGTGGCGCTATGCGCGGCCACGGCACGGTGAATGTGCGCTTCGCCTTCGAATCGCAGATGGACGAGATCGCCGCCAAGCTCAACCTTGACCCGGCGGACGTGCGGCGCGTCAACCTGCTGAAACCGCCGACGGTCACGGTTAACGGACTTCGCGTGCTGAGCTATGGCCTGCCTGAGTGCATTGAGCAGGTGGTTACGCGTTCCGGATGGAACGAGCGCAAAGGAAAGCTAACCAAGGGGCGCGGCCTCGGTGTCGCATGCAGCCATTACGTGAGTGGTGCGGCCAACAGCATTATCCGGTCCGACATGCCCCACTCGACGGTAAACATCAAGATCGATCGCGACGGCGGGGTGGTGGTTTACACCGGCGCAGCGGAAATCGGGCAGGGCTCCGACACCATGACCGCGCAGGTCGTGGCTGAGGTACTCGGTTGCGATCTTTCGCGCGTGAAGATCATCGCCGCCGATACCGATCTCACACCTATCGATCTCGGTTCCTATTCCAGCCGGGTCACATTCATGTCGGGCAACGCCGCTCTACGGGCGGCGGAAGAGGTGAAGAAAAGCATCGTCAGCGCTGCTGCCCGCCGCATGAATTGCACTCCGGAAGACGTCGTCATGCGCAACGATGGGGTATGGAAACGTGGTACCACAGCGTCGGATATCGGTCCCACAGTGTCAGACAATCACAATGAGGACGATGCAGCGAGTGGACATGTGGATGGTCAAATCCTGCGCGGCTCCGTTCTGCAGACCCGCAAGGAGGAAGGCCCCAAGGAACACATGAGCTTCGAGGAGGCAGTCGTCTCCGCCATTGACTTCCACGGTGCGCTGACCGGAACCGGCTCCTACGCACCTCCGGTTGAAGCGCGGGGCGGCAAACACAAAGGAGGAGGAGTGGGCCCGTCGCCTGCTTATTCCTATTCGGCACAGGTCGCCGAGGTCAGCGTCGACGAAGACACCGGCCAAGTGACGGTGCACAAGAGTTTGGGCGGCACACGATTGCGGACGGGCGCTCAACCCCGTCGCCGTCGAAGGCCAGGTGATCGGCTCCGTTTGGATGGGACTTGGCCAGGCGCTCGAGGAAGAAATGGTCTGGAAGGACGGCCTGCTGATGAATCCGGGACTGCTGGAGTATCGCAGTCCGTCATCGACTGAATCACCCGAGATCGAATGCATCATCGTCGAGAGTGTCGATCCCGAGGGTCCGTTCGGCGCTAAGGAAGCGGGCGAAGGCTCGCTGGCTGCAACCATTCCGGCGATCTCCAACGCCATCTACGACGCTGTGGGAGTCCGCTTACGCGAAGCGCCGTTCACTCCCGAGCGCGTCCTGGCAGCGTTGCGGGCAAAGAAGGGGATGAAGCGGATTGCAATGACCGAGTCAGTCGATCCCACAGCTCCCACGAAGTTCCGGGAACATGGTGGCTCGCTCTGGTTCCGTGGCAAGGGACCGGCCCGGCATCCGCTTGACCCGTCACGACGAAGCGCGCACGCAACCGGCGGTGAACCGTGAGCCTGCCCAGCTTCCAACTGCTGCGTCCGAAAACGCTGGACGAAGCCATCGCGCTGATGGGCAAGTACGCCGGCGAAGTGAAAATCGTCGCCGGTGGTACGGACTTGCTTCCTTCCATGAAGCAGAAGCTATTCACGCCGCCTTACGTGCTGGATCTGCGAGGCATCGGCGAACTGCGCGGCATTAGCAGCGTGCCGGGCAGCGGCCTCGAGATCGGCGCGCTGACCACCCTCAGCGCCATTGAGCACTCGCCGATCATCCGCAAAGATTATCCGGTCCTCTACCAGGCTGCGAGGACCGTGGCATCGCCGGTCTTGCGCAACATGGGAACCATCGGCGGGAATCTCTGTCTCGACACCCGTTGCCTGTGGTACAACCAGTCGCTGTTGTGGCGCCAGAGTTGCGGCTTCTGTCTAAAGAAAGACGGCGACCTCTGCCACGTGGCGCCCGGCGGTAAGTTCTGCTGGGCGACTTTTTCCGGCGACACGCCGCCGGCCCTGCTGTGCCTGGGAGCGGAAATCGAAATCGCCGGTCCAAATGGCCTGCGTCGTACCCCATTGTCAGAGTTCTACGTGAACGACGGCATTGTGCGTCTGCATCTGGCGCCCGACGAGATCGTCACTCCGCGTCCACTTGCCCGAGTCGTCGGCCGGATGGCGCGGTAGCTATCAGAAATTGCGGGTGCGCGGCAGCATCGATTATCCGCTGGCCGGAGTCGCGGTAGCACTCAAAATGAGGTCAGGACGGGTCGAAGACGCGCGCGTCGCCATCACTGCCGTCAATCCTGCGCCCGTTTCTGGTGAAGGATGCGGACGCTCAGCTTATCGGAGTGTTCCCATCCGAGGAGATCGCCGAGCAGGTTGGGGAGCTGGCGGCGCGAACTGCGAAGCCGCTGACGACCTCCGCGCTCACTCCGGAATATCGCCGCGAGATGGTGCGAGTGTTCGCCAAACGAGCAGTGATGGCATGCGTCAACTGATCAGCATTCCTGATTGACCAGCCTCTCCGCACTTGCGCCGGGCGTGAGTCTAGTCATAAAATGCAACGGCTTCGCGGTGGCGATTCCTGTCACTCTGGTGCCACCCTCGGAACGCCTTATGCCAGGAACGCTGCACATCTTCCGTCTGAAAGCCGACCCGCTGCAATACCAGGTCAACTACAACATTGGCGCCAATTCCTACGTGCAGGTTTTCGACGACGGCCGGAGTTGAGGAATTCCTGCTGCACAGCTCGGCGCTGCCCGTGAGCGAGGTCAACGCGCTGTTACAAGAGCTCCGCTCCAGCGGCCACACGACCGAGGCCAATGTGGACCTCCCTGAGTCTCACCTGGGAGAGATGGGCTTCGCCGAGTCGCCCAGCGACGAGTAGCGGACCACCGCTTCGCCTGCTGCGTTACTCGCAGAAGATCCGCACGTGCTTGCCATCGTTGCTGTCAATATCTACGCACAGCTCGTTTAGCGCTTCATTCAACTTGTCGCCGCGCAGGCTGGACAGGGCGTCCAGGTTGAATCCCTTGTCGGTCAACTTCTTGCGCCACTCCCGGCGGCAGCACACCGATCAGGCCAACGCCGGAACGCACGAAGCTAAGCGGCACGCGCATGTTGACGTCCTTGCCCTCGCCGTTGTCCACCACGATCCGCAAATATTTGCGGCTGCTGGTCGCCGAGGGACCTTCCTGGTTTTCTGGTTTGCCGCCTTCGGCCGGTTCCTTCACCGCGGCGAGTTTGTCGAGCAGCCGCTCTGCGTCGTCCGAGGTGATCTTGCCGGCGGCGAAAACTTAAAAATGTAAATAGCAAACTTAATTAAATTATTAAAGAAGGCTGGACCTGCGGCGAGCCTTTGATCCCTGATCACCGCAAGTTCGTACGCCGAGGTCTGACAATCCCCATCGAGAGCTGAAGGCTGGCGACCCGGTGACAGGCTATTGCGGTGGCGGGACGTATTCCTTCGGCTTCTCGGCGCCTTCGCCGAAGAAGTAGGCTTCCATCTGCTGCACGATGAACTCCTGGTGGTCCTTCTTCCAGGGCTGCAGGCGATATTCGTTGAGCAGCATCTTCATGTGCTCCTGCCACTGCTCCCATGCCAGCTTGGAGACGTTGTCGTAGATGCGCTGCCCGAGTTCGCCATCGAAGGGCGGCTCGTCCAGACCTTCCATCTCGCGACCCATCTTGATGCACTTCACCATGTGTGCCATGCCAAACTCCTGCAAGAAATTGCCAACAGTTGATTCTAACGGGGATAGTTGCTTTTCGCCATTTCGCGGGTCGCTCTTCGCTATTCGCCAGACGGCGCCGAGATTCTAAGTGTCACACAACGCTGAAAACTCAATAGAAGCAGATCGGAGCATGTAACACCCGCGACTCCTGGCTCGGAGCGAATAGCGAACAGCGAATAGCGAATAGCGAATAGCGAAAAGCGGCCTTCCTATTCCCCCAGCCAAGCGCCGTACGGTCGCAGCGGCTCGATGTGGTCGCAGATGATCTTGCAGGCGCCGGTGAGCGGGACGGCCAGGATCAGTCCCATCGCGCCCCACAGCCATCCCCAGAACAGCAGTGCCAAGGGTAACCGCCAGGGGATTCAGTTGCAGGCGCTTGCCCAGGATCTTGGGATAAAGCACGTTCATACCGATCAGGTGCAGTCCGAGAACGGTGCCAACGATAAGCAGCGAAGCTGCCGGCGGTGAGATGCCCCAGATCGGCGACCAGGGGAGGCAGAACAGCCAGGATGCACGCCCAGGTAGGGAATCAGGCTGAGAAATCCGCTGATGACCCCGAGAAAATAGAAGTACGGCAGGCCTATCAAGCCAAACACGGCGATGCTGCATGCGCTGAGGAAGACGCCGATGATGAAGTTGCCAACGATGAACGAGCGGATCATCCGCGCGATGAGTCCGAGCATCACGTAGGCGGTGTTGCGGTTCTCCATGCTGAACAACATGACCGACGCCGAGCGCACGTGGTCCTGCCAGCTCAGCATGAAGAACACGAGAAACGGGATGAAGGTGAGGGCCAGCACCATCTCGGAGACGGAACTGGCGTTGCGGCTGACCAGGTCGGTCCAACTGCTCGACTGCTTGACCGTGACTGTCTTCTTGTCTTCCTCCGACGAGGGCAGGACGGTTTCCGTTGTTCTCTGGATCTGCTCCGCTTCCTCGCGCAGGTGCGCCATCATCCCTTGGATTCTGGCCTTGTAGGTGGGCAGTTCATACATGAAATCCACAGCCCGGCTGTAGGAGACGTAGCTGGCGCCGACGATGGCCACAACCAGGAGCAGCACGCGAGATGAGCGCTCCCAGACCGCGCGGTATCTGAAAGCGCGTCAGGAAGTCGACCACCGGCGCCAGCACAAACGACATCAAAATGGCAATCAGGACAACGACCAGGATGAGCTTGGCGACATAGATCAGGCTCAGTACAGCCGCTGCGGCCAGGATGAGCAACGCCGAAGTCTGAAGCCGCAGCAGGCGGCGCCGCTCCAGTTCCGCAACCGTGGAGCGATTAATAGATACTTGCTCAACCGGAGCGGGACCGCCGGCAGTGTTCAGCTCGGCATCGCTGTCCGGGGCCTGGCGAACGCGAGCGGGGTTCGGGTTGTCCAGCAATTGGTCTGGCATTCGTTTTATGGTACTCGCACCAGTATGAGATTCCGAACATGATACTTTTGCTGGGTCGCAAATGGTAAATAATCCGCAGGAAGATCGAGATCCTAATCGGCCGCCGCGCATCCTGGCGCTGGACTTCGGCTCGAAGACCATCGGTCTTGCGGTGAGCGACGAGTTGGGGCTGACCGCCCAGGGTCTGCCGACCTTGACGGCGCAGCAATAAACGTAACGACCTCGACCACCTGCGAAGGGTCATCCGGCAATACGGCGTCAGCGAACTGGTGATGGGACTTCCGCTGCGCATGAGCGGCGTCGAAGGCATTCAATCGGAAAGGGTGCAGGCATTTGCCGAGGAGCTGCGCCGCAGATTCAAGCTGCCGGTGCACCTTTTCGACGAGCGGCTGACCTCGGTGGAAGCCAACCGCGTGCTGCGCGAGACCGAGATGAGCATTCGGCGGCGCGCTGAAGTGGTCGATCAACTGGCGGCGGTGCTGATTCTGCAATCGTTCATGGAATTCCGAAGGCAAGAAGATGAACCGCGGAATTCATGAATGAGCGGATTTTTCTTGCATTCGCTTCTGCAATCCGCGAAATCCGCGATTCAAATTCACTGAGCACCTCGGCAGCGAGTTTCATCTAAACTGCTAATTCCCGTGCGAATTCTGTTCAAACTCGTCGCGGTCGCTGGTGCTCGCGTTTGCCATCTGGTTCACCTGGGCGGCGCTGCTGCCGGTAACGCCGGCGCAGACTACCTTCGTCCTCCTGCGTCCAGGCTGGAGCACGCGCCACATCGCGCAGGTTCTGCAGCGCCAGGGCGTCATCCGCAGCTCGGCAGCGTTTCTCATGCTGCAGTACGCAGAAGGCCTGAAGACACTGAAGGCAGGCGAGTACAAGTTCGAAGAACCGGCAAGCGCTTGGGATGTATGGCGGCGGCTGGTTCGTGGCGACGTCTACGCGCGCACTGTGGTGGTTCCCGAGGGATACAACATCTACGACATCGCCGCCGTGGTCGAGCAAGCGGGGCTCGGTCCCGCGTCTGACTTCCTCGCCGTTGCCCAGGGGGACACTTCCCTGGTTCGCGATCTCGATCCCGAAGCGCAAGACGCTGGAGGGTTATCTCTTCCCCGACACTTATCAGTTCACGCGCATCGACAGCGCGCATGACATCGCGGCGGCCATGGTTCGCCGTTTCCGGCAGGAGGCGCAAAAGATCGGGCTGCTCGGGCATCGCGGACATGCACCGCATTGTGACCATGGCGTCGATTGTGGAGAAGGAAACCGCAGTGCCGGAAGAGCGTCCCCTGGTGGCCAGCGTGTACTACAACCGGCTGGCGAAGAACATGGCGCTGGCCGCCGATCCAACCGTAATTTACGCAGCGCTGTTGGCGGGACGATACCGCGGGACCATCTACGCAGTCCGATTTGCAATTCGACTCGCCCTACAACACCTACAAGTATCCGGGACTGCCCCGGGGCCAATCGCGAATCCTGGAGTGGCCTCGCTGGAAGCCGCACATGCATCCAGCGCAGACGCGATCTTTCTGTACTTCGTCAGCGACAACAACGGCCATCATCGTTTTGCGCGCGAGCTCGGAGGAGCACGCCCGCAATGTGGCCGCGTATCGCAGGGCGCTCACGTAATTGCCCATGTAGAGCAGCCGACCAGGTTTGGCGCGCCGCCAGCGGCTTGGGCAAGCCCACAAACCTTCCGATGTAATACCGGATATACTGGTGCATTCGGCCCATCGATTTCTTGATCCAGCATGAGACGTTCACCAACTGTCATTTCAGCTTTCCTCCTGGCGCTTCTGCTCGTAGAGACGGGATGCCTGTTTCGCACTCGTATCGTCGAGACCTCGCACCAGCACGGCCAAGCTGCAGACCGCCACCAAGCAGGAGTTGATCGCACGTATTAATCAGGAGGCCGCCGAGATCAAGACCCTGAATGCCACGGTCGACATCGACACTTCGATCGGCGGCGAGAAGAAAGGC
This sequence comes from uncultured Acidobacteriaceae bacterium, assembly GCA_963831675.1. GTDB lineage: Bacteria > Acidobacteriota > Terriglobia > Terriglobales > Acidobacteriaceae > Bog-257. The sequence goes on along the minus strand of CAWHRM010000020.1, from coordinate 75,739 downwards.
AAGGTCACGGAATTTCGAGGAAATTCGCGGCTACATCCTGGTGCGCAAACCGGACATGCTGCGCATGATCGGCCTGTTTCCTATCGTGCGCAACAAGGCCTTCGACATGGTGAGCGACGGTGACCGATTCAAGCTCTCGATTCCGGCAAGAAACAAGTTCTACGTTGGCCACAACGAAGTGATCCATCCCGTCTAGCAATCCGCTGGAGAACCTGCGCCCGCAGGTGATCTACAACGCGCTGTTTCTGCCGCGAGATCGATCCGCAGAACGAAATCGCCGTGCTGGAAAACGAGCACCGAAATCATCTAGACGCGAAAAAGAAGAAGCTGGTCGAGCAGCCGGACTACGTCATCGACATCATCCATCGCTGCCGGCAATGACTGGTATCTGGCGCGTAAGATCGTCTTCGAGCGGACCAACCTGGTGCCGCATCACCAGATCATTTACGACATTGCCGGCGAGGTTATCACCGAAGCAACCTATCAGGTCTATCAGGGACTACAACGGAGTGAGCTTCCCCAACGTGATCGAGATCAACCGTCCGCAGGAGGAGTACTCGATCCGGCTGACGGTAGAGAAGCTGGTCGATCAACGAGCCGCTGCGCGACGATCAGTTTGCGCTGCAGCAGCCGCCCGGCTCGCAACTGGTCAACCTCGACGAACCCAACCAGAACGCTGCGGCGAAGAGCGCTGCAGGCGTTCAGCCAGCGAACAACGGCCCGGCGAAAGAATAAGGCCCCAGACAGAATGAGGCCCAGCCCCTTGCGGCGGGACTGGGGCCTGTGGATTTGCTGCTGGCGGCTAGCGCTTCGACTGGCCGCGCGCCAGCTTCTTCACCTTGCGCTTCTTCGAACCGCGAGCGTAGGTGCGAGGCGCTTTTGGGGCGGCCTTCTTGCGCGCTGCGCGCTTGACCTTTTTGCGTTCCGACTTGTCGGTAATGCTTCGTCGTATTTGCCATGAATTCTGCGTTCCCTTATTAGGCGGGTTACGCCTTTTCCAACTGGGCGTATTTCTCGACCAGCTTTTTCAAGCCGAACTTGGGAAATTGTACAAGTAATCTTCGCATCCTCCCCATCGCCTTCGCGCTTGATAGACGGTCCCTTCGCCGTATTTGGGATGTCGTACGCGCTGGCCGGGCGAAATCCAGTGCTCCCGTGGGCGCGGCATCTCAATCTTGGGCCGGGTAAATTTCTTGCCGCGCGAGGCAAAGAACTCGGCGATGTTGTCGATGGAGTTGTAAGTCGGGCCGCTGTACGAACTGCGGCGCGGCGTCTGCGGCACGGCCATACTGTGGGCGCTGGTCTTCGTCCTCATACGAGTAATGACTGCCGCTGACGTGGTCGCTGGGCTCACTGTAGGCGGCGGCGCGGCGAGCCGGGGTCCCGGCACTCGCCGGCTTTGCGCGTTCTGGGGTGAGGAGCCGAGGTCCTGCAGCAGCGCCTCCGGAACCTCTTCCAGAAAGCGCGATGCACGCTGGGCTCGGGCATGTTGGTGGCGTAGCGCCGGCGATAGCGCGCTCGCGTCACAATGAGCGTGTCCATCGCGCGCGTCATCCCCACATAGCAAAGCCGGCGCTCTTCCTCGATGTCGTCGGGGGCGAGCAGCGTGCGCGAGTGCGGAAACAGGCCCTCTTCCAGTCCAGCGAGGAAGACCAGGGGGAACTCCAGGCCCTTGGCCGCGTGCAGCGTCATCAGCGTGATGCGCGAATTCTCGTCGTACTCGTCGGCTTCGCTCACCAGAGCAGCGTGATCGAGAAAGTCGTTCAGCGTCTCACCGCGGTCGCGGGAATCCATGGCCGCGTTGACCAGTTCGCGCAGGTTCTCGATGCGCGCCAGCGACTCGGGCGTGTCTTCCTCTTCGAGTTGCTTGATGTAGCCGGTCCGGTCAAACAGGAACTTCAGCAGCTCGGCCGTCGATGCCGGATCGCCCGGAGCGCGAAAGCCCTCAACTCGCTCTTCGCCTGCTTCAGTCTTGTCGCCTACGGCCGCGTTCTCGCCAGAGCCGCAGCCGCGAAGGACTTCCGGCGAGAAATCGGCAGCGTCTCCTCCGTCGAACTGTTCTGGCGAAAATTCGATGTCGTGCTGTAAATCGTCTTCTCCGGCTGATGCCAGGGCACCCTGGCCGGCAGCAGCTGTTTCTGCCACGCGCTCGCGAAATGTTCCGAGGTGCATCGCGCGCGCGTCGTCCATCAGATCCCTGAAGCTCTTCAACGCCGCCAGTGCGCGACCGGAAAGCAGTTGCTGCCTGAGCGCCTCGTCGATCGCGCCCCACAGTGGACAGTCCCGGTTTCCAGCGCGACGCGCTCCAGCGTTTCCATCGTGTTCTTGCCGATGCCGCGCGTGGGAGTGTTGATGATCCGCTGCAGCGCGATCGAGTCATCCGGATTGTGGATGACCTTCAGATACGAAATCATGTCCTTGATCTCGGCGCGCTCGTAAAAGCTGAAACCTCCCACAACGTGGTACTTCATCTGGTAGCGGCGCATCGCCTCTTCGAACAGGCGCGATTGCGAGTTGGTGCGATACAACACCGCCGCCCGGGGTGTCTCGCCGTTCTCGTTGTGCGCCTGGCTCAGGTACCTGGCAATGAAGTCGGCGGCAAACAACGCTTCGTTCTCGCCGTCGGGTGCTTCGTAGTAACCGATCTGAGCGCCGCCACTGCGGCTGGTCCACAGGTTCTTGCCCTTGCGTTTCACGTTCTTGGAAACCACCGACGAGGCCGCCTGCAGAATGTTCTGGGTCGAGCGGTAATTCTGCTCCAGGCGGATAATGCGCGCCTCCGGGAAGTCCTGCTCGAACTCCAGGATGTTGCGGATGTCGGCGCCGCGCCAGGAGTAGATGCTCTGGTCCTCGTCGCCGACTGCGCAGACGTTGTGTTCGCTGCCCGCGAGCATGCGCATCAGTTCGTACTGCGGACGGTTGGTGTCCTGGTATTCGTCCACCAGAAGGTAGCGGTAGCGGCGGTTGTAGCGCTCGCGGGTCTCACCGGAAGCCTTCAGCAGGCGCACCGTATACAGCAGCAGGTCGTCGAAGTCGAGCGCATTCGACTTCGCCAGTTCCTGCTTGTAAACCTCGTAGATGTGCGCGACGCGCTCGGTCTTGGGATCGGCCGACTGCAGATAAACCTCCTGCGGATCGAGCATGTGGTTCTTGGCCCACGATATGCGTGACAGCACGCTGCGCGGCGTCAGTTGCTTGTCGTCGATACCGAGGCGGCGCAATCGCCGCCTTCACCACGCTCTGCTGGTCGGCTTCGTCGTAGATGACGAAATCCTTGCGATAGCCCTTGCCGCCGATCTGCAGCGCTTCGATGTCGCGCCGCAGCACGCGCACGCAGAAGGAGTGGAAGGTCGAGATCAGCGGCTTGGTCACCGAGCGCGCGCCCACCAGCGACTCCACCCGCGCTGGCCATCTCACCGGCAGCCTTGTTGGTGAAGGTCACCGCCAGAATCGAGTCCGGCTGTACGCCGATCCCCTCAATCAGGTGCGCGATGCGATAGGTGATGACGCGCGTCTTGCCGCTCCCGGCTCCGGCCAGGATGAGCACCGGTCCGTCCACGGCTTCGACGGCTTCGCGCTGCTGCGGATTCAGATTGTTCAGGTACGACGGCAAAGTGGAGACACTCACGATCAATTGGGCCTGCTGCCGACGGCCGGCGCTTCCATGGCGCGGTGGGCCTTGCACTCGGCGCAGGGGCAATGCTCGCGCAGGTACTGCCATGAATAGATGCCGTGCTGGTGGCCGTCGTTCCACGTGAAGCGGATGGCGTACTTGCCCACCGGCTCGACCTGCGTCGGTCGCGCCGCCGCCTTGAACATGGGCAACGAGCCCGGCGATCGGCTTCAGCGGATCGCCGGGTTGGCGGCCGTCCTTCTCTCGCTCCTCGTTGCACAGGGCGCAGGGACAGGCATCGCGCAGGAACGGAAAGCTATAGACGCTGCGGTGGCCGTCCTTCCACTCGATGTCCATACCGGTGCCGGTCGTGACATTGACCTTGACGGATTTCGGATCTGCGATCAGGGCCATGATGAATTGCTCGCGCATCGCGAGCCTAAACTCTAGTATCGCAGAAAAGCGGACACAAGAAGGCCCGGAGTTTTACCTCCGGGCCCCTCGCTTCGCCTCCACCAAGCTGGTGGGCTCTCGCGAAGTCTGTCGTATTCCGCTAGCGACCGTCCCCGTCATAACCGCGACGACCGTGGAAGTAATGCCACTTGCCGTGCTTGTCAAAGTACCCGTTCGCTCCGTTGGGATAGAAGTTCCCCTTGCGGTCGTACCAGCCGTTGTTTTGGTTGTAATAGCTGTTGCCGTTGTATTGGTAGGCGTAGTAGCCGTTTCCGCGGTAATACCGGTCACCATCGCGGTCGCGGTTCCAACAGCCGCGGTCATCATGGTCACGATCGCCGTCACAGCGCCTGATCGTCCCAGTCCGCCTGCTGGAGCAGACCGCTCTGGCCCGGATCAAAGACCCCGATACTCAATCCGCGCGTTTTGCCGCTCAGGGACCTGCAAGTTCTGCGCCGCTGAGGTCGTGGCTAGTGTCCCGGCACCCAGCGCCAGGAACAGCCCGAAAATCAGTTGCCTCTTCATGGTTCCCTCCGAGTCTCTTCTTTGGCGAGTGGCGCCAGCTCAATCTGCCTTCGAAGATGGAAACACTCCCGATGGTGGAAAGTTGAGCTGCCAGGCTCAGCTTTACCTTTCTTAATATTGCGGTGGAAGGGTTTACTCAGAGTGGCGGGAATTACATGGCAAATCGGAAAAATGTGCACGGCAACGTGGAGCAAGGCCTAAGCCGCAAGCCTCGGCGGATTTCTATGTCGTGCCTGTGTGACGAGTCGTTCCGCTACATCACGATCTGCTTTACCTGCTGCGTGATGGGATGCTGCATCTCTTCGAGATCGCCCTTGACCAGGTTCAGCCCGTACACGCAGGACTCGAACTCATGCGCCAGTTTGCCGAACAGCGGCGCCAGCCGCGCGTATTCGAACTGGTCGAACTTGGAGACGATGTAATAGCTCTCCTTGCCCGCTTTCATGAAGTCGACAAAGTTCTCCAGCCGCTGCCGCCGCAGGCGATAGTGGTTGATGCTCTCCGGGAAACATGCCGGAGAAGAACAGGATGTAATCGCCAATGTGTTTGCGCACCTGGCGCTCGCGGTCGAAGGACGGCGCCGGGCCGTAGATGGGGTCGGCTTCGAGCAACATCTCGCCTACATCGTTCAGCGGACGTCCGTTGGCATTGCAGATCTTGAACAACTGCTCGCACTCGCAGAACTCTGCCAGGATATTAGCGATGTAGTCCTGCACTTCGGCATCGCGGAGGCCAACCTCACGGTCGAAATGGTGGTGAACCAGTTCGGTGAACAACTCCTGCAGTGGGTGCGATTCCGGTACCATGGCCCGTTTGTTCCTTTCCTCCGCGGACAACTCCCCGCTATGTTGATGCGAGTTCTTAACCTAATTCTTCATCGAAGCAAGCGTTTCTCGCGGACGGCGGTTGCCTTTACGGGTTCACCGGTGCCGCCAGTACCTTCATGGCCGGTGTTTCCGTCCGGGCGTATGTTGAGTTTGAGCGCTGTTTATGCGGCTTTGGTTGGCTGACGGGAATCGTCTGTTGAGAGATTTCCGAGCGGCTATCAGCAGAGCGGCTCGTTGACTGCCAAAATGCGGCCAACCAGCGGAGATGCACTCCGGGCCCGCTTGTGGCACAATGCCGCGTTCTACGGAGGCAGAGGAATGGAACGGCAGAACATCTCCGGCAACTCTCCCTACGAGCCGATCGTCGGCTTCTCCCGTGCGGTGAAAATGGGACCATTTATCTCGGTCGCTGGGACCGTCGCAACCGGGCCTGACGGCGAGATCGTCGGAGAGGGCGACGTATACGCGCAGGCGGTGCAGACGCTGAAGAACATCGGCCGGGCGCTGGAGCAAGCGGGCGCGACCTTCCGCGACGTGGTGCGCACCCGAACCTACGTTACCGATATCAGTCAATGGGAGCAGGCCGCCAAGGCGCATGGCGAGATTTTTCGCGATATCCGTCCGGCAGCGACCATGGTTGAGGTATCCTGGCTTGTCTCGCCCGAGATGCTGGTGGAAATCGAGGTGGACGCGATCATCGCGTCGGAGACGAAGTAAGCAGCTAGCAACCAGAACCTATCTCATAAATCGTTTTGTATCAGGGCACGGCTTTCAGCCGTGCCGTAACGCGGACAGCCAAGAACTCGGCTCGAGCTCCTGTAGAGCAGGTTCTGCCGTGAGGCTCAAGTCCGGGTCGTTTCGTACATCGTGTTCGGCACGACTAAAGTCATGCCCTGATACGAACCGCCTAACGATTTATGAGATGAGTTCTAGAAATTAGAGGAGCTATGAATAAGTTCCCCTGTGGCATCGTTGTCCTGCTGCTCTCACTAACCGCAATCGGTCAATCGAATCCGCGCAGCCACCCAATCGCCTCAGGTCACCGTCATTCGCGCCGGCACGCTGATCGATCCTCGCGCCAACGAGCCCCTGCACAACCAGGTAATCGTGATTCGCGGCGACAAGATCGAGAGCGTCGGCGACGCGGCTTCGGCACAGGTCCCAGCCGGCGCGAAGGTCATCGACCTGTCGAACGCGACCGTGCTGCCCGGCCTGATCGAGTCGCACACCCACATCTTCCTACAGGGGGAAGACCCGGCGCTCGGCGGCTACGACATCCAGTTGCTGAAGTTTCCGCTGGCCTACCGTGCGGCGCGCGCGACCGTGTCGGCTCGCCGTGCGCTGGAGCAGGGCTTCACCACCATCCGCGACATGGAGACCGAAGGCGCAGGCTACGGCGACGTCGGCATCAAAATGGCGGTGAACGAGGGCCGCATTCCCGGGCCGCGCATCTTCACCACCACGCGCGGCTATTTCCACTACCGGCGGATATCCGCTGGAAGGCTACGCGCCGGAGATCGAGGTGCCCAAGGGCGTGCAGATCATCGACGGTCCGGTCGAAGCGCGCAAGGCCGCGCGCGAGCAAATGGACCACGGCGCCGACTGGATCAAGGTGTACATGACCCATCGCTCGTGGAGCGACAAGAACGGCAGCCTGGTTTCGCAACCCACGCTCACCGTGGAGGAGACTCAAGGCCATCACCGACGAGGCCCATAGCTGGGGGCGCAAGGTAGCCTGCCACGCCTATAACGGCGAGGGCCTGCAACGCGCGCTCGATGGCGGCTGCGACTCCATCGAACACGGGCTGGGGCTCACCGACGCCACCATCGCGCAGATGAAGCGCCAGGGGACGTGGTATTGCCCGACCATCGCCATCTACTACAAGGAATGGGCGCCGGAAAACACGCCCGCCGGACGCCGCGACCGCGCGCGCGCGGCGGAGCACGAGCAGTCGTTCAAGAAGGCGCTGCAGGCCGGGGTCAAGATCGTCTTCGGCACCGACGTTGGCGGCTTTTCGTGGGAGGAGCCCATCGCGCAGGAGTTCCCGTACATGGTGAAGTTCGGCATGTCGCCGCTGGATGCGATCCGCTCGGCGACCGTCGCCCCGGCGGAGATGCTCGACATGTCCGGACAGATCGGCGTCATCGCTCCTGGCGCCTACGCGGACGTCATCGCGGTGTCAGGCGACCCGCTGAAGGACATCACCGAGCTGGGACGCGTGAAGTTCGTGATGCATAACGGGCAGGTGTTCAAGAGCGAGTGAATCCAGGCTTGTCATTCTGAGCGGAGGCGACCCGCCTGTGGCGGGCCGCCGCAGTCGAAGAACCTCTATTCTGCCCCAAATATCTCGTTAGCTATGGGGCCTTTCGACTCCTCGGTCGCACTGCGACCTCGTCGCTCAAGATGACAAGAATCAGGGCCTCAACAACGAACCCTCGCGCGGTTTCAGGAAGCACTCCAGCTACAATCAACCCTGCACATGCTTCCAACTCTTCTTGGCGGACTGGGTGTGGCAGGGCTCGCCACGGTGGCGGGCTACAACACCATGTCTCCGACCTCGCAGCTCTACGGCCGGACATTCATCGGGCTGCCTCGCGGCTCGCGCATGATGGCGCTCACCTATGACGACGGACCCAACGATCCCTACACCTGGCGCTTGATGGAAGTCCTGGAGCGCCACGGCGTGAAGGCGACCTTCTTCCTCATCGGCCAGTTTGTGCAGCAGAAGCCGGAGATTGCGCGCGCCCTGGTGGATGCCGGACACGCCATCGGGAGCCACACCTGGGACCATCCCAACCTGATCTTCAGTTCCGCGTCCGAGGTGCGTCGCCAGCTTGAGCAGGCGCAGAAGGCGATCTTCGACGCAACCGGTGTTGAACCAAAGCTATTCCGCCCGCCCTTCGGCGGACGCCGTCCGGCGTCGCTGCGCACGGTGCGCGCGTTCGGCCTGCTGCCCATCATGTGGAACGTCACCTGTTACGACTGGAAGGCCAAGTCGGCGGGAGAGATCGTCGCTCACGCCGAGCGGCAGATTCGCGGAGGAGATGTCATCCTGCTGCACGATGGCGGATACCGTCGCATGGGCGCCGACCGCAGCCGCAGCGTCGACGCCAGCGATCGGATCCTGACTCGCTACAAGGGCGAAGGCTACGAGTTCGTCACCATTCCGCAGATGATGGAAAAAGCGAGTTAGCGTAAACAGGTTGAGCGGTGCTGTGTGGTAAAAGAGTCCTTCAGCGACTGTGTCGTAACCGGCAATGCAAATTGGCAGTGGAACAAGACTGCTAAAAGCTGTTGAAACAGCCGCGTAGGGCGCCACCAGCGTCCTTAGGTCTGCCCTGCCGCTTCCTCCCGGAAGAAATACAGCATGTCGAGCGCCACGGTTTGCACGCCTATCTGCCGCTGCATGGTGATCACCTGCCCGCGATGATAAGTGCCATGATTGACCAGGTGCTGCATCAATTGCACCAGCGGCTCGGCATAAGGCGCGCCGCCCATGTCGCTGAATTGCAATGACGCGTGAAGAGCCTCGTCGGTCAGCCCGCGTAGAAACTCCTGCCGCTCTTGCTCAATTGATTTTGCGAACGACTTCAACTCCGCCAGGGTCGCGAGCTCCTTCATGGTCGGCATTCCACCCGGAGACAGCGTGCCCCAAGTGGCCGGCGACACGTCGGGATCGTCCAGGGTCGAACGCGGCGACGTGCCTTGCCACCGCTTCAACCACAGCCATTCTGCGAACAGGATGTGGAAGACCGTTTCCCGGATCGAAGGGAAGCTGCTCTCGACTCGCGCCGTGAATTGGTGGTCGCTCATTTTCTCCAGAGCCGAGAACAGGCGTTCATTCGCCCACCGGTTGTACGCGTACAAGGTTCGGATGTCGGTGACGTTCATCGCAGGAACCTGCCATTCCGTCGTGAACTACTTCCCCGCCGCCTCGCTCTGCGGCTTCCAGCGCAGGATCGGCTTGCGCGCCGCCGTGGTCTCATCCAGGCGCGAGACGCGCGTGTTGTGCGGCGCTTCGAGGATGATCTCCGGATGCTCCTCGGCCTCCTGGGCGATGTCCTTCATCGCCTCAATGAACAGGTCGCAGCGATGCCTTCGACTCGCTCTCCGTCGGCTCGATCATCATCGCGCCCGGCACCACCAGCGGGAAGCTCACCGTGTAGGGATGGAAGCCGTAATCGATGAGCCGCTTGGCGATGTCGCCGGTCTTGATGCCCTTGGGCGTCTGCAAGCGGTCGCTGAACACCACCTCGTGCATGGTCGGCGTTTTGTACGGCAGATCGTAGCTGTCCTCCAGCCCTTTGCGAATGTAGTTCGCGTTCAGCACCGCGTCTTCGGTGGTCTGCCGCAGGCCGTCGGGACCGTTGGCCATGATGTAGGCCAGCGCGCGCACATGCATGCCGAAATTGCCGTAGAACATGCGCACCCGTCCGATGGACTGCGGCCGGTTGTAGTCGAAGCCCAGCGTGCCATCCGGCTTGGTCACCAGCACCGGAATCGGCAGGAACGGCTCCAGGATTTTCTTGCACGCCACCGGCCCTGAACCGGGACCGCCTCCGCCGTGCGGCGTCGAGAACGTCTTGTGCAGGTTCAGGTGCATCACGTCGCGCCGAAGTCGCCGGGACGAACCTTGCCGACCAGCGCGTTCATGTTGGCGCCGTCCATGTAAAGCAGCGCGCCCTTGGCGTGCAGGACGTCGGCGATCTTGTGGATCTCCTGCTCAAACACGCCCAGCGTGTTGGGATTGGTCAGCATCAGCGCGGCAACATCTTCGTTCACCTGCGCTTCCAGCGACGCGATGTCCACCATGCCGGCGGAATTCGACTTCAGGTTCTCGACCGTGTAGCCCGCCATGGCCGCCGTCGCCGGATTGGTGCCGTGCGCGGAGTCGGGAATGAGGATCTTCTTGCGCGGATTCCCCTGCGACTCCAGGTACGCGCGTACCAGCAGGATGCCCGTCAGCTCGCCATGCGCGCCGGCCGCAGGCTGCAAGGTGATGGCATCCATGCCGGTGATTTCCATCAGCTGCTCGCGCAGCATCTGCTGGATGAGCAACGCGCCCTGCGAAATGCGCTCCGGCTGATAGGGATGCGCCTCTGCCAGGCCCATCAGCCGCGCCACGTACTCGTTCACGCGCGCGTTGTATTTCATGGTGCACGAGCCCAGCGGATACATGCCGTGGTCGACGGCGTAGTTCCAGGTGGAAAGGCGCGTGAAGTGGCGGATGATTTCGACCTCGCTCACCTCCGGCATGTGGCCGAGGTCTTCGCGCGCCTGCTCGCCCAGCAGCTTCGCCGGATCGACCTCTGGCACATCGAGCGGCGGCAGCTTGTACGCCTTCTTGCCCGCTGACGATCTCTCGAAGATCAGCACTTCATTCTGGCTGATGTGGGTGGTGGCTTTGCGGATCTTCTCGTTCCAGTTCACAGCGCCACCTCCTTCGCAGCCGCGTCAATCGAGGCTTTGGTCGTGGTCTCGGTACAGCACCAGAGCGCGGCGTTCCCCAGTTCTGGATAAAGCTTCTTCAGCGGGAAGCCACCGATGATTCGCTGCCCCAGCAGCTTGTCGTTGATGGCGTAGGGATCGGTCTTCGTTTGGATGACAAACTCGTTGAAGCGCGGCGCACCTTCGAACAGCAGCGTTGCGCCGGCCTTCTTGAACTCGCCGGCCGCGTAATGCGCCTTGGCCAGATTCTGCTTGGCCAGGTCCTTCAATCCTTCGCGGCCGTACACGGTCATGAAGATGCTAGCACATCAGCGCGACCAGCCCCTGGTTGGTGCAGATGTTCGAGGTCGCCTTCTCGCGGCGGATGTGCTGCTCGCGCGTGGAGAGCGTCAGCACGAACCCGCGCTTGCCGTTGCGGTCGCGGGTCTCGCCGACCAGCCGTCCGGGCATCTGGCGCACGAACTTGTCGCGCGTGGCCATCACTCCGCAGTACGGTCCGCCGAAGCCGAGCGGCACGCCGAACGACTGCGCCTCCATGCTGACGATGTCGGCCTCGGTCGGAGGCTTCACAATGCCCAGCGACACCGCCTCCGCGATGGAGACGATGAGCAGCGCGCCTTTCTTGTGGACGATCTCGCCGACGGCGGCAACATCCTCGATGGTGCCGAAGAAGTTCGGCGACTGGACCAGCACCCCGGCAGTTTCGTTGTCGATCGCCTTGTCGAGAGCCTCCAGATCGACGCGGCCGTTCTTCAGGTAGCCGACGGTCGAGATCGGCATGCCCTGGTAGCGCGCGTAGGTGGTGATGACCTCGCGATACTCCGGATGCACGCTGCCTGCGACCACCGATTTATGCCGTCCGGTGATACGGGCCGCCATCATCAGCGCCTCGGCGGCGCCGGTCGAGCCGTCGTACATGGAGGCGTTGGCCACGTCCATGCCGGTCAGCTCGCAGATCATCGTCTGGAATTCGAAGATGGATTGCAGCGTGCCCTGCGCGATCTCGGGCTGGTACGGCGTGTAGGCGGTGAAAAACTCGCCGCGCGAAACCAGCGAATCGATGACCACCGGCCGGTAATGCGAGTACGCGCCTGCGCCGAGAAACGTGGCATAGCCTTGCGCGCTTTCGGTGGCGCGCTGGCGGAAGAACTCCACGATCTCGCTTTCGGCATAGGCGCGCGGAATGTTGAGGTCGCGCTTGAGCCGATACTCGGCGGGAATGGCGGCGAACAGATCGTCGATCGATTTGGCGCCGATCTGCGCGCAACATGACTTCACGGTCGGAATCAGACTTGGGAAGATAGCGCATGGGTACCTGTAGCTTTCCTGGGCGAACTGTATGAAGAGATGACGTTCTGCTGTTTGAGCGCGAAGCAACTCTATCGGCGTTAATTCGTATCGGACTCAACGAGAGTCCCGTTCGGGCAGTGCCACGATTGCAGCTCGTGCCGAGCCGCCGTTCATTGCTCGTTGGCCCCTGAGCGTGCCTTCTCGACGCCTGCCGCAGGGACTGCCTCCAGAACCGGCTGTCGACTACGTTCGTGCTGAGTCTTGTTCCAACCGCTGCGGTCACTGCGGAGAGCTGACCAGTTCGCGACGACCGTTGGTCTTCGACCGTCGCTGAATCCGGTGCCTCGCGCTCGCATGTCGCCCGTGGTCCTTGTCGACGATGGTTTGGCGAATTCGTCGAGCTGCTAGTCCATCGTCTCGTTGAGGCCCTTCGGCCCTGCGGATCGCGTCCTCAATTGCGTACTGCCGCATCCGTGCTCCGAGCTCGCTATCGTAAGTCGCCCCAGCGCTCTTCCAGAACTCTTCGAAGCTTGCCGAATTCCATAGTCCGACTTCCTGCAGCCTAGCTGATACGCCGGTCGCTTCTTGTCCCCAGCCTTCGGATCCGTCAGCACCATGGCTGTACTCAACGCCTGATCTCCACTCATCAGCTGTATCGCAACACCGTGCCTCAGTGCCCGCCTTCTTCGGCGACGAACTTCTCGTAATCGCCAACCGACAGCAACTGGTTCGCCTCGCTCGGGTCCTTCAGCGTGACCTTGATCATCCACGCGCCATGAGCGTCCTTGTTTACCTGCTCGGGCGAGGTGTTCAGCGCTTCATTCACCGCGGTCACCGTGCCCGGACACCGGCGCGAACAAGTCCGAGACCGCCTTCACCGACTCGACCGTGCCGAAAGTCTTTCCGGCGGTAATCTCAGATCCCGACCTTGGGCAGCTCAACGAACACAATGTCGCCGAGCGACTCCTGCGCGTGATCGGTGATGCCGATGGTGCCCGTGGTGCCTTCCACTTTCAGCCACTCGTGTTCTTTGGTGTACTTGTAATCAGCCGGATAAGCCATATAACTTCCTCCTCAACACCGAGCGCCTGCATCGGCGAAAATTAAATGCGAATTAAACTCAATTTCCTCGATATCACGCGGATGCTTCCGCGTTTTCTACTACGCTCTGTCCCACCCTGCTGGGAATACGTCAGAACTAAGACCCAACAGCCTCGTCCGCCGACGGCCCGTAAATGGACGGAACCGGTACATCGTTCAGGCGCAGATAAACGCCCAGTTGGGCCCGGTGATGCACCAGGTGATTGAGAAACATCTCGCGGTACGCCAGGAAGCGGGAGCCCGCGAAGATCACCTTGCCCCTTCATCGCCAGCTTCCAGTGATCATCCCATGCGCTTTCCGGCAAGCCAGCCAGCGCATTCCGTGTCTTGGCTGCGCCTTCCTCAAAGACCCTGACCAGTTGGGCCGCCGATTCCAGTCGCAGTGGCTTGAAGCTCCGCTGGGAAAAGTCCAACTCAGGGGTCGTCAAGATCGTCAAGCCGAAGCCGGGAAGTTCGGCTACGTGGGGCGCGAGCCGCCCCAGCGGCATGGACTTGGGATGCGGAGCGAATTCCGGCTTGTCCGCTGGAACGCGTTCCAACGTGGCGCGCGTGCTTTTCATTTCTGCATCAAATTCGGCCAACAAGAATTCGTTGATCGTCATCGGGTCTCCCCTTCCAATCAGGACTGCTTCTTCGGACGCTTGTAAAACGGCGTCGGAACCACTTTGCACTTCACCGGCTGGTTACGAATTTCCACCGCCACCTCGCTGCCGATCGGCGGAGTGCTCGATGGGCACGTAGGCCAGCGCGATGTTCTTCTTCAGGAACGGCGCGTACGATCCGCTGGTGACGTAGCCGATCTCTTTTCCGCTCAGGTCGAGCACCTTGTAACCGTCGCGCGGAATACCGCGGTCCACCGACTCCAGGCCAACCAGGGTGCGCTTGATGCCGTCGGCCTTGGCGCGCTCCAGCGCTGCCCGGCCCAGGAACTCGCCTTTCTCCATCTTCAGGAAGCGCTCCAGGCCAGCCTCCCACACGTTGATGGTGTCTGAGATTTCATGTCCATAGAGCGGCAGCTTGCCTTCCAGTCGAAGCGTGTTGCGAGCGCCCAACCCGCAGGGCACGATGCCGAATTCCTTGCCGGCTGCCATCACCTCGTGCCACACGCGAGCGCTGGTGGCCTCGTCGGTGGGAACGTAAATCTCGAAGCCGTCTTCCGCGGTGTAGCCGGTGCGCGCGATCAAAATGTTTCGCAGCCCGCAAACCGTCCCGTGGGTGAACCAGTAGAACTTCACCTGCGACAGGTCCGCGTCCGTCAACTTCTGCAGCGTGTCCACGCCCTTCGGCCCCTGGATGGCGATCTGGGTAAAGTCATCGCTCAGGTTCTCGACCTTGACATCGAACTGGCGAGTGTTGCCGGTGACCCAGTTGACGTCCTTCTCGCGGGTGCCGGCATTGATCACCAGCATGTAATCGTCTTCCCCGAGACGATGAACAATAACGTCATCCACGAACGTTCCCTGCGGATAGAGCATGGCCGAGTAGCGGCACTGGCCGATCGCCATTCCTGCGGCGTCATTCATGGTGATGTGCTGCACCGCGGCCAGGGCCTGCGGTCCTGAGATGCGGATGTCGCCCATATGGCTGACATCGAAGACGCCCACCCCGCTGCGGACCGCCAGGTGCTCCTTCATCAGGCCGCCCACCGGAGGATACTCAACCGGCATGTCCCAGCCGTTGAAATCGACCATCTTCGCGCCCATCTGGCGATGGACCGCATTCAAGGCAGTTTTGCGGATTGGCGTGGCCGCCACGGTGTCAGAAGACAAAGGGGAATCCTTTGGCGCACAGATCGCGCAATCGAGGTTGGTGTAACCAAGTACGGTACCATGCGCGAAATTCGCGGGTCAACGAACGTTGCCGTGCAGGAGACGAAATACTATCCCCGCAGGCAAATTAGGTGCCAACATCTCTGCTTTTACAGAAAAATTCTTGTTACGAAGGTACATGCTCTTCCCATTTTGACACTTGCACCTTCGTTACCCCCCGCCGCGCCCGTTGTCACAGACCGACGCAAGACCATTCCGCTATAGATAGAACCTGGGTTGTACTGCAATGGGAACTTGGCCCAGTTTCGGAATCCGCCCTCCGCCGTGCATCGACGGCCCCCGTTTCCACCACGGAGACACCGAGAGCACGGAGAAAAACAGAATTCAAGGTACGGCGCGCTCTTCGTACCTCCGTGTTGGTTTTCTGCGTCCGCCGGATATTCGCCACGCTCGCCTTGCTGCCGGTCCTTCTCATAGCGGGTCAAGGAGTCGCTCAGGATGGCTCTGCAGCGCTCAATGGCGTCGTCGAGGACATCACCGGAGCTCGCGTTGCTTCGGCCGCTGTGGCCGTCGTCAATCCGGAAAACGGCTTTCACCGCGAGGCGGTGGCCGACGCCGCTGGCAATTTCAGCTTCGGCATGTTGCTGCCCGGCCGCTACGTAGTGAGCGCCTGGGCGACGGGCATGGCGACACCCAGCGGCACTCCCGTTGAGCTCTACGTTGGCGGAGTCCAGCAAGTACAAATGCGGCTGGCGCCCATCGGCCGGACCGAAAATGTCGCCGTAATCGCTCAGCCCGAGGCGGAGGAAACACAAGGGATCGAGGTTTCGTCCATCGTTCCGCAACGGGCGATTGCGGACTTGCCGCTGAACGGGCGTCGCTTCACCGATCTCGCGCTGCTGACCCCGGGAGTAACGCAGGACCCGCGCAGTCTCACCTCCAACTCGAATGGCGATCTCGCGTTCGGCGGTATTCGTGGCTTCCAGAACAACTTCCTGGTAGACGGCGCCGACAACAACAATTCCTTTTACGCCCAGGCGCGGGGGCGCTATCGCGCGCCGTATCAATTCAGCAACGAAGTCATCAAGGAGTTCCGGGTCTCGTCGAACTCCTACAGTGCCGAACTCGGCAGGGCGGGCGGCGGGGTTTTCAATGTGGTAACCAAGTCGGGCAACAACGAATGGCATGGCAGCTCGTTCTACTATCTGCGCGACCGTTCGTTCGACGCCCAGCAGGCGTTCGCCGCCTGCAAGCCCGGCGATCGCCAGCAGCAGTTCGGTGGCACTTTGGGGGGACCGATTCGCAGAGACCGCGTGTTTTTCTATGCAGGCTTTGACGAGCATCTGTCAACGGTCCCCGCCATCATGCAATTCGCCAACGGCGCCGGCAGCGTTGTTCCCCAACCGTCCGACTACGACTACACCGACAAACAACTGGTCCTGGCTGCGGCCCAACAGTTGAATACCATGGCGGGCGCCTATCCCGTCACCATGCACGGCAATGCGGCGTTCGGCAAGATGGATTTCACCATCTCCCAGAAGCAGCTGGCGTTCGTGCGCTCAACACTTCGCGCTACACCGGTACCAATAACGTTTTCTTTGATCCGTCGAGTCCGCTGACCACCTATGCCGAGAACGAAAACGGCACCGAAGATGTGAAAACCGAAGGCTTGGCTGCCTCGTTGGTCAGTGCCTGGACCAATAATCTGGCTACCAATCTGCGTGCGCAGTTCTCGCGCGACGTACAACAATCCTTCGCCAACTCCGATCAACCCCTCACCAAGATCTACAACTTGGTCTCAGGCTTCGGCCGCTCCAGCATACTGCCGCGCACTATGCGCGAGCACAAGCTGCATATCGCCGACACCCTCAGCTACCACACCGGGCGCGTGCAATGGAAGTTTGGCGGGGACTTCATCCAGGCGTGGATTTACAACTACTTCCCCTCGATGTTCGGTGGCGAATATTACTTCGACAACGTCAAGGTGAACCCCTGGACCTACGCAGCCGATGAAGTATGGCGATCCGCTGACACCACTTCGCGCCTATGCCCACGAGGTGCCGCGCTATTACATGCAGAGTTTCGGGACGGCGGAGTCGCATCCCAACACGCGTTTCTACTCCGCTTTTATGCAGGACACGATTCGCGTAACCCGCAACTTTACCTTGAACGTCGGAGTTCGTTACGACCTGCAAACCTTCGAACCGGGTCCGTTGGCGACCAATGCGCTGTATCCACCTTCCGGGAAAGTCCCGACAAACACCCACAATTTTTCCCCCCGCCTGGGCTTCTCCTATTCCCTGGGCGAGCGCAAGCCCCTCGTTGTACGTGGGGGCGCAGGCATCTTCTACACTCCGATCCCCGCCATCTACGCATCGCAAGTTGCCAACAAGAACGGCGGATCTCAAAGCCAACTGTTTCTGGATCTCATGAAGCCCGCCCAGGCGGCCGTGTTTCCCACTTATCCCAATCCACTGGTCAACTGTCCGGCGGGAGCGCTGGTGTGCATGCCACCGGCATCGGTCGCCGGCCTGCTTACCTCGCAAGTTTCGGCCTTTGCGCCAGACTTTCAGACGCCGTACGTCGAGCAGGCCAATCTCACCGTGGAGCGCGAACTTGGCGCCAAGGTTACGCTATCGGTCAGCTACCTCTACGTCCACGGCTTACACCTGCTGCGCTCGCTCGACGTCAATCTTCCCAAGCCCACCATCACCGACTACCCGGTGTACAACGGCGACGGTTCAGTCTTTCTCGGCATGGACCAGGTTGCGTCGTTTGCCACATGGCAAACCACGCGTTCCGTGACCTGTCCCTATCCGCCGTGCATCAACGATGTGCAGAGACCCGACCCCCGGCTGGGAACTATCAATTCCTTCGAAAGCGGCTCCAGCAGCGTTTACAACGGCATGACCGTCTCTCTGAAACGGCAGATCAGTCAGGGCTTGTTCCTCCGCGTCGCCTACACCCTGGCGAAAGCCATCGATGACGGCCAGGACGCGCTGGTGGTGGGACGTCCCGGCAATGTTCAAAATGTTTATGCCACCGCGCTGGAGCGCGGACTCAGTGTCACCGACCAGCGCAATCGCTTCCTGGCTGCGGCCGTCGTCGAACCGGGTCCCTTCCACTTCGACAACTCGTTGCTCTCCGCCTTGACGAACCACTGGAAACTTTCCACTGTTACCACCTTCGGTTCCGGACGCCCCTTCAATGCGACCATGGCGGGCGATGCCAATCAGGATGGCAACACCTACAACGACCGGCTGCCGGGGTTCAAACGAAATGCTTTTATCGGTCCCAACTACTTCACCACTGACCTTCGCGTCACCCGCACGCTACAGGTGACCGCGCGCGCTCCAACTGCAATTGCTCGCCGAATCCTTCAACGTGACCAATCGCACCAACAGCCGCGTGATCATCAGCGATGACGGTTTTTACAACTCCGCTGGTCAGTTCGTCGCCTACTCAGCCAAGGTGGCGGGAACGACTTATCCGGGCCAATTTCAGACCAATTCGAAGTTCTTGTTGCCGACCAATGCTTATTCGCCGCGACAGATACAGTTCTCGCTAAGGCTAACCTTTTGATATAGATACAGCCTCTATCAGCACCTTCGTGCAGAGCCTGAATTACGCTTTAGTTGGCGTCGCGTCTAGAGAGTCTTTGCTTGACTTCCCCGCGTAAGGCTGGGATAACTACTATGTCCTTTCGGACGAGTTTGGGGGTGTTTGCTGTTTGGCAGAAGTTCGCATTCAAGAAGGCGAGTCTTTAGAAAACGCACTGCGGCGTTTTAAGCGCAAGGTCCAGCAAGAGGACATCATCAAGGAAGTGAAGCGTCATTCCTTCTACCTCAAGCCGGGCGAAAAGAAGCGGGTGAAGGAAGCGCTGGCGCGCAAGCGCAGCCGCAAGAAGGCACGCAAAGAACAGGACTAATTCGCGGTCGGGCCGCCGTTCCCAAGGCGGCCCTTCGTTTTCCCAATTCCTGGTTGGGAAAATTCATCTGGCCGTACCGCAGTCTTACAGCAGTAACCACGTGCAATCGCGTGGCGGGCCGAACCCAAGGAGATGTACCTGGGCACTGGAATTTGTGGCTGGCCGCTAGGATGCTCAGTCCGGTCCTGCTGACAGTTGCGATTAGACCCCAGTCCATAGCTCGGGATCGCGGACTGAAGGGAGCAACTCTCCATGGAATTCCAGGACAAGATTCTGAAGTGTATTGACTGTGGCGCTGACTTCATCTTTACGGCCGGCGAACAACTGTTCTTCCACGACAAGCAGTTCAAGAACGAACCCAAACGTTGCAAGACCTGCAAGGCCAAACGCGTTTCCTCGGTGGGAACGGCTTCCCCAGGGTTTCGTCCCCGAGTGGAGACTCGGACCAACTGTTCCGGCTGCGGCAAGGAGACCACCGTCCCCTTCAAGCCGACGCAAGGCCGGCCCGTCTTCTGCCGGGAGTGCTTCCAGCAGCGGCGAACCACCGTTGCCACCGCCTGACGTTTTCCAACCACGCGATGGCGCCCGACGCTGCGCGCACGTTGTCCGGGCTAGGGCTACGTGAGGGTTCCAGTCCTAATTCGAGGGTATCTTCGCCGGAGGCAGAATGCTGTTCTCCCGATGGAATATTATGCGTTTGCCGTCGTGGTCCAGGGTCAGTGCGCCCTCCGTGATCTCCCACTTGAAATCAGCTTCGTGATCCGTGATCAACTTCAGATGGTTTCCACTCGCCGCCCATGTACAGGGGTCGGTTCTCATCGGCAACCGGAACAAAAATCGGCCGCCTGCCTCGTAATACTCATACGCCGTAGAACCCGCAACATGCGGATAGCTCCAGACGCCTTCAATTGCCCCGGTTCCGCGCCCCGAAGGACTGATGCGTTTCAGAATGCGCCGCTCACCCTCGATCAACTGCGTCATGGTATTCCCAGTGATGGTGAAAGGGATCACAGACTTGCTGTTATCGTTCATGACTATCGTCAGTTGGCCAGCGGCCAATGTCCACCGACCCTCCACCATCGCTCCTAGTGTCGTGGTGCACCTGCCGCCTTCACTCAACGTAAGTATTGTTCCGAGACCGCCTCGCGAGCGTTGTTCAGCGTCCCAACGGCCAACAAGTTGCTCCGAACTCTGACCTTGCGACAGCATCGCTAACAACACGAGTTGTGAAAGCCAGATAACGGTCACCGTCAATTTCTCCCGTAAAGCATACGCCATGCTTTCTTCGTGGCAGGTCTGAAGGTGTTACGTTATATCGTGATAACTCTCATGCTTCCACATCAGCGAAATAAGCGGTCGCTCACGCTTCGTTGCTTCAAGCTAGTCGCGATGCTGCTCGTCATTGGCGCGCTAACGCCGGCGACCGCCAGAGCAGCCGCTGGATTTGCAAGCGTCTCCTGGAATCCACACCAACTCAAGGTTGGTGCGCCCTGTCTGTTCAGCGTTGAGACCGCGGCTGCGCCTTCCAGCTCTGCGCAAACAAGGAATTCTTGCGCCTCGGACGTTTTGTCCTCGGATCTTCTCGACCCTGGATTGTTGTCGTTTTTGATGCCGCCGAGGATTGCCTTACCCCGTGTCGACGACTTGATTTATGTTTCGGAAGGTTGCCATTATTCGTCGCCGCCCGGTCTACTTGATGCACTTTTGCGACAAGCTCATCGCGATTCTACTTCTCGTTGGCGCAGTAACTCCCGCCACCGTCGCGGAAGCGGGGGCATTCAAGAACATCTCCTGGTCTCCACGTTCCATCAAGGTTGGCGCGCCATGTCTCTTCACGGTCGCGATGCTCCGCCCCCTCGAGCTTGCAAGGGAAGTGGCAGGGACGCGATCTGGTCTTTTTCTCCGACGGTCAGCGGCGCGTGTGGTACGGGCTCGCGGGAGTGGATGTCGAAGCCACTCCGGGCCCCGATAAGCTGGAGCTTGAGGCCACCATGCCGGACGGCCGGGTGTTGCGAACCGTGCAGGCGATCCAGGTCCGGCCATCCACGTACAAGACGGTGAAGCTGACGGTCCCCGACCGCTTCGTGCAGCCCGACCCTGAAACTCTAAAGCGAATCGAAGCCGACAAGGAGCTCAAGAAAGCCGCGTTTGCCCATCAGACCCCAGGGCCGGAATGGTCAGGGGCTTTTCGTGCTCCCATCAATTCCACTGTCTCGGAGGCGTTTGGGGTGCGCCGTACCTTCAATGGGAAGCTCGCCAGCATTCATCGAGGCCTGGATTATCACGCCAGGGAAGGTACCCCCATCCAGGCAGCGAATGCCGGAACGGTAGTGCTGGCTCAGGGAACTCTTCTACGAGGGCAATTGCGTCATCATCGACCACGGCCAGCAATTCATGACCTTGTACATGCACCTGTCGCACATCCAGGTCAGCGAAGGCGAGAAGGTCAAGGAAGGTCAGCAGATCGGGCTAAGCGGGGATACCGGCCGGGCGACCGGACCACACCTACATGTCGCGGCACGCTGGCAGGGCGCTTACCTCGATCCCGCCCAACTCTGGATGCTGTCGCTACCCAATTTGCGATGAAAGCCCCGATTCAGGACTGAGAACTCAAAGCGCTTTCTTGCCGGCCGCTGCGGAATGGCTTGCGCTAGTATGGTTCGCGTGGACGACTTTCCTCGCGCCGTTCTTCGACTGCTGTCGAGTGTGCATCTTCTGGTCCTGGTGGGTGATCAGCAACGATTCCAGTTGGCGCAGCATCTCGTCGGTGTTGATCGGTTTCACCAGCAGCGAGTGCGCTCCCTCAATCTGCCAATCATTGCCCAGCGACGGATAGGCGGTGAGGATCGCGGTCGCCGGATCGTATGGCTGCTGACGCGCCGTCCGAATCACGTCGTAGCCCGCAGTTTCACTCTCCATTCGCATGTCGCTGATCACCATGTCGAACACCGCGTCCTGCATCTTGCGTGCGGCCTCGCGCGCCGACGCGGCGGTGTCCACTTCAAAGCCGTTCATCTCCAGAATTGCGCGGAGGGTCAGCAGTATCGCCAGCTCGTCATCAACCAGCAGGATGCGACGTTTCATCGGAGGCTCCAGAGGAATTGTACTGCAGAAATTCAGCGCGTGTTGGGATGCAAATTCCGAGCGTCTAGTTGCTGCTATGGATTGCATCACCGCCCCCACATTGGTGCCCGGTATAATCAGTTTGTGGCGACCTATCATGTCGAGAACTTCGGATGCCGTGCGACCCAGGCCGATGGTGCGGCCATCGAGCGCCAGTTGCTCGAGCGCGGTATGGAGCGCGCCGGTACCGCCGTCGACGCCGAAGTCGTTGTCCTGAACACATGTACGGTCACCGCGTCCGCCGATCAGGACGCGCGCGCCACCATCCGTCGCATTCACCGCGAAAATCCCGACGCGAAAATCCTGGTCACCGGTTGTTATGCGCAGCGCGCTCCCCAGGAATTGTCGGCGCTGCCGGGCGTGAGCCTGGTCGTAGGCAACTCTCATAAGCATCAACTCGCCGACTACGCTGTGCCGATCGCATCAGGCGATTTCATTCCGGCTGCGCACATCGGCAATGGCGATTCCAAACTGATCGTCGGCGACATCTTCGCCCACACCGAGTTGATGGCAGCACCCGTGTTCGACGCCGGTTCCTTCGAGAAAACGCGTCCCAATCTCAAGGTACAGGACGGCTGCAATAACCGCTGCTCGTTCTGCATCATCCCGTACGTGCGCGGCCAGAGCCGCTCCCTCAAACTGGACGAAGTCCTGCGCGAGGTGGACGCGCTGGTAGCCAACGGCTACCGGGAAATCGTGTTGTCGGGCATTAACCTCGGGCGTTGGGGACGCGAGCTTTCGCCGCGCATGAACTTTGCCGCCATGCTGCACGCCATCCTGGAGCGGACCGCCATCGAGAAGCTCCGCATCAGCTCGGTCGAGCCCATGGACTGGACGAATGAGGTGATCGAGCTGGTCGCGTCCTCGCCGCGTATTGCCAAGCACGCGCATGTGCCGATGCAGTCGGGCAGCGACCGCATTCTGCGCCGCATGCATCGCAAGTATCGTCCATGGCATTATGCCGATCGCATCGAGCGCATTCGCCGCGCCATGCCCGACGCCGCGATTGGCGCTGACGTGATGGTCGGCTTCCCCGGCGAAACGGAGGACGACTTCGAGCAGACGCGCTCGCTCATCGAGCGCCTGCCATTCACTTACCTGCACGTGTTTACCTATTCGTCGCGACCGGGTACGCCGTCCGCCGAAATGCCGGACCAGGTCCCGGTGCACATCGCGCGTGAACGCAATCGCGTGCTGCGCGAGTTAGTTGCGCAGAAGAAGCGCGCGTTCATGCAATCGTTCGTCGGCCGCGAAGTGGAGGCGATCACGCTCACACATTTCGACGGCGAGTTCACCGATGCGCTGACGGACAATTATCTGAAGTTGCAGGTGCGGGGGCGCCACCAATCCAACCAGCGCGTACTGGCGATGATTGACGCGATCCGATCCGATGGCTTGTCCGGATCGTTCGCAGCCGCATCCTGAGCCGCTTCATCACTTTCTCTCGGCGCTGCCCATGCTATACTCACGCCATACTGACGTAATTCGGAGGATTGTATCGACAAACGTTTCATCCGCACCAACGAGCGTATTCGGGCCCGCGAACTTCGCGTGATCGACGATGAAGGCAACCAGCTTGGAATCATGACGCCCTACGAAGCGCTCAAGATTGCCCGCGAAAAAACCCTCGACCTGGTAGAAGTCTCGCCCACCGCACAGCCTCCCGTGTGCCGCATCATGGACTACGGGAAATACCTGTACCAGCAGGAGAAGCGCGAGCGCGAGGCCAAGAAGCACCAGCACCAGATCGTGGTCAAGGAAGTCAAGTTCCGCATCAACGTGGACGATCACGACTACGAGACCAAGAAGAACCATGTGCTGCGCTTCCTCGGCGAAGGCGACAAGGTGAAGGCGACCATCTTCTTCCGGGGACGCGAAATGACCCGCCAGAGCCTGGGACGTGGGATTCTGGAACGCCTGATTACCGACCTTGGCGACAAGGCGATTGTGGAATTCCGGCCACGTCAGGAAGGCAACACGCTGCACTTGATTCTGGCGCCGCCCAAAACACAGGCGCCCGGCAAGCCGCAAGCTCCCAAGCCTCCACGACCGCCGCAGGCGCCGCCACCGCAGCAACAACCGCAGTAGTAGCTAGCCACGGATTCTCACAGACAAACACGGATTGAACTCCTGGCCTTACCGACCCGTGTAAATCCGTGGTGAAAGATTTCTGGTTCTCCGTGCCTCATTGCCACTACCGAAAAGCATCGTCGCTGGCGGGCTGCGCGGGTTTATGTTGTAATAGAAAGACACTATGCCGAAGCTGAAAACTCATAGCGGAGCGGCCAAACGCTTCAAGAAGACAGGTACGGGCAAGATCAAGCGCGGACACGCGTACAAGCGCCACATCCTGACTTCCAAGGGAACCAAGCGCAAGCGCCAGCTCGACAAAGACGTGATGCTTGACAAGGCCGATGTGCCTAAGATCAAGCGCATGATTCCATACTAAGCCGCATGGTGCGGCACCCGGCATGAACACCCCCAGTGGGTGCCCCGTTCTAGCGAAGCTAGGGCGGGAGTTGACGGGAAACAGCGTGTGAAGAGGCGAATCCGGCCCCTCGTTAGCGAGCGTGGTCAACTACCTTGCCTCCAGCCGCTTAACGATTGCAAAAAGGAGCAACATGCCTCGCGTAAAACGTGGTACCAAACGCCGTGCGCGCCGCAAGAAGATACTGGAGCGCGCCAGTGGTTATTACTTAACCAAATCAAAGCTGTACCGTTCGGCGAAAGAGTCGGTCGAGCGCGGCCTGAAGTTCGCCTACAGCGGCCGCAAGCAGAAGAAGCGCCAGTTCCGTTCCATCTGGATTGTGCGCATCGGCGCCGCCGCCAAGCTGAACGGAATCAGCTACAGCAAGTTCATCAATGGCCTGAAGAAGGCGGGCATCGAGTTGGACCGCAAGATCCTCGCCGATCTGGCGGTCAACGATGCGGCTGGGTTTACCACGCTGTGCAAGCAGGCGCAAGCCGCCATCGCATAGTCCGCCCATCCCAGAAACATAGCAGTGAATTCCGATGGGCGGCCGGCGTAGCCGCACGCCAGCGTGCGGGGCGGTTCCGCGGTCTTCGCGCCCAGTGGGTTACCTTGAACCTGAATTGTTACGAGAGTACAGTTACCACACCTGTATCCTCGTAATCTTGACAGCGACGCTCGCAGCCGTACACTTGGGACAGGGGGCTTAGTGTCTCTACCCGCCCAGCGAGGGAACCTCTGATCAAGTCCAGTTCCTTGAAGGGGACGGCCTTTTAGGCCGTCCGTAAATGCCTGATACTAGGCAGGGGGCTTTAGCCCCTGAGGGATCTCCGACTGACTTGATCAGAGTTTCCCGAGGGTGGGAACGGCCTGGACAAGGGGCGGGTGATCTTTGACAAGTTGGACGGTGGCTTTCTTGACATCCTGCTTTGAAGGGGCACGGCTTTCAGCCGTGCCGCGGAATTGGCCCAAGATGTCGGCTTCAGCCGCTGAGGGGACTCGTTTCTGGGGCTGGAAAGATCGAATTTCCTCAGGGGCTGAAGCCCGGACCTCAGGCGACTGGGGGACGGCGCGGCTGAAGCCGTGCCCTTTCAAGGCAGGGAGTCAACAGAGCCTTGGACGGTCTGCGCAAAGGGTGCTTGCCTGGGAGCTACGCGACCTGCTGGAATGATTATCAAGATAATCACGATTAGCTTGATAATCATGATTAGCGCATGCCTGATTATCATGATTATCTTGCTTAGCACACAGTCGCAGCGTACAAGTAGTTTATATTCTGTAACTTGCAGTGATTCATGGCAGAAATTGTCGGATCTTAGTCGAATGGGCAGGGGGGGAGGGTAAACCGCGAACGGGGGTACAAATTTTACGCAGCCTGTTCAGCCGCGCGACATAAAAACCATGTACACCGTCCCCAAACTCGAGGACTACTCGCCGGAGGCGCTTGACCGCGCGGTGACGGAGCTCCGACAGGTCCTTTCTAGTGAGGAGGCTCGATCTCCTCTCAATCTGAATGGAAGGCATTCCGTGATCGATGGCTCGCGCGAAGAATGGAGTTCTCACGCAGCTCAACAATGTCTGGCTCAAGCCCTCGCCGCCCGATCTGAAACCAACCGTCGGACAGTAATCAACCTTCTCGTCCGGAAATAGAACACTTTGAATGAATGGGCAGAGCCGGGTCGAGGATATTCGGACCGTCCTAGGTTCTCTTTCTAAAGATATCCTCGCCTCCGAGCGCCTCGACGTCACCCTGCCCGGCATCCAACGCCCCATCGGCGTCAAGCATCCCGTGCTGCGCGTGATGGACGAAATCGTCGCCGTCTTCAAGGCGATGGGCTATTCCGTCGGCGAAGGTCCCGAGGTCGAGACCGACTACTACAACTTCGAGTCGCTCAACTTCCCGCCCAACCATCCCGCGCGCGACACCCAGGACACGCTGTTCATCGCGGGCCAGGAAAGCAAACCAACACGCGATCGCCTCATGCTGCGCACCCACACCTCGCCGGTGCAGATTCGCACCATGGAGCAGCAACCGCCGCCGGTGCGTATCGTCATTCCCGGCAAGGTGCACCGCAACGATCCGCTCGACGCCACGCATTCGCCGGTCTTCCACCAGGTCGAAGGCCTCGCGGTGGACACCAACATCACCTTCTGCGATCTGAAGGGCACGCTCGATCACGCGATGAAGGCGCTGTTCGGCTCGTCGGTGAAGACGCGTTTCTATCCGTCGTTCTTCCCCTTCACCGAGCCCAGCGCCGACATGCAGGTGAGCTGCATCTTCTGCGGCGGCAAGGGCTGCCGCAAGTGCAAGGGCAGCGGCTGGATCGAGCTGCTGGGCTGCGGCATGGTGGACCCGAACGTCTTCGAGTTCGTCAAGCTGAACGGCTACGACTCATCGAAGATCTCGGGCTTTGCCTTCGGTATGGGTGTGGAGCGCATCGCGATCCTGAAGTACGAGGTGGAAGAGATCCAATTGTTCTACGAGGGCGACGTGCGCTTCCTGGAGCAGTTCGCGTGAGAATTCTTCCAGCATGGTTGCGTGAGTTTGTCAGCGTTGCCGTCGACGACCACCAACTCGCCGAGGGCCTCACCTCGGTGGGTATTGCGGTGGAGTCCATCGTAGAGTTGAAGGACGCCACGATTTACGAGATGGATCTGACGACGAATCGTGTGGATGCGATGAACCATTACGGCATTGCGCGTGAGGCCTCGGCTATCTACGACAAAGAGTTGAACAAGATCGAGCCGAAGTTACCGAAGGCAACAGGCGATGCGCATTTCCCTATCGTGATCGAAGACGCGCAGGGTTGCGCGCGATACACCGTGCGCATCGTAGGCGGGGTGAAAATACGGCCTTCTTCGGAACACATTGCCTATCGTTTGGACCTCATCGGCTCCCGTCCGATCAACAACGTGGCTGACGCCACCAACTACGCACTGAATGAACTCGGCCATCCGACGCACGCCTTTGATCTCGACTTGCTGGAGGGCGGGACAATCGTCGTCCGCCGCGCCCGTGCCGGCGAAGTTCTGAAGACGTTGGATGGCGTCGAGCGCAAGCTCACTTCCGAAGACCTCGTCATCGCGGATGCCAGAAAGCCCGTCGCGCTCGCCGGCGTCATGGGCGGCTTCGATTCGATGATCACCGAGTCGACGAAGAACGTGCTGATCGAGTCGGCGTGGTTCGATCCCGCAACCATCCGCAGCATGGCCAAACGTCACGGCATGCACACCGACGCCTCCCATCGCTTCGAACGCGGCGCCGATTGGGGCATCACGTCACTGGCTTGCGATCGTGTCGCAGAGTTGATACTCGCCAGCGCAGGCGGCGAATTACAGGGTGAGCAAATCGACACTGTCGCCCGCAAGGTAGAGCGTGCACCCATCGCGTTGCACCGCTCGGAGGTGAATCGTATTCTCGGCATCAATCTTGACGAAGATGAGATCCAGCGCATCCTGGGTCACCTTGGTTTCGGCGTCACGCGTGCGTCCGGCGGCGACTTCAGGGTGCAAATTCCTACCTGGCGTCTCGACGTGGAGCGCGAGGTTGACCTGCTGGAAGAACTGGCGCGCGTCCATGGCTACAACCAATTTCCCAACACGCTGCCGGCCTTCACCGGCGCGGTGCTAACACTGCCCGATGAGCCCAAGAACGCCAAGGTGCGCGAAACCATGCTCGCACTCGGTTACGACGAGACCGTCTCCATCACCTTCATCTCGGAGCAGGACGCCAAAACCTTCGGCAGCGGTGAGCCGCTGGCGTTGGCCAATCCGCAGAGCGAAGAGGCGGGATGCATGCGCACCTCGATGCTGCCCGGCCTGCTCAACACAGCCGGCTACAACCTCAACCGCGGCAATACCAACCTGCGGCTGTTTGAGGCGGGCGAAGTCTTCGAGAAGCGTGGCGACGGCCACGACGAGCGCCGGCAGCTCGGTTTCGCTGCGACGGGCAATGCTTTTGCGAAGAACGTCCACTCCGCTGCGCAGCCCTACACGTTCTTCCATATGAAGGGCGATATCGAAGAGCTGCTGGCGGCGTTTCAGCACCGCTCGCTCTATTTCGACGCCCAAACGCCGGAGTATTTTCACCCCGGCCGCTCGGCGCGCGCCGTGATGGACGGCGAAACCGTCGCCCGCTTTGGCCAGCTGCATCCCGATTTGGCCGCTGCGCGCAAGTTCCGCCAGGACGTGTACGTGGCTGAGGTCCTGCTCGACCGGCTGTATCGTCATGCGCTGCGCGAACCGCGCTATGAGCGCATCTCGAAATTCCCGGCCGTGGAGCGCGACTTCTCCTTCGTCTTCGACGATGCTGTTACCTTCGAGCGCATCAAGTCTGCGGTGGATGAGCTCGGCATCAGCGAGTTACAAAAATTTGTCCCGGCGGAGATTTATCGCGGCGAGAAAGCCGGAGCAGGCAAGTACTCGGTTCTGTTACACGCGGAGTTCCAGTCGAAGGAGCGCACCTTGCGTGACGATGAAGTGGGGCAGTGGTCGTCGCAAATCATCGCCAGGCTGGAATCGCTCGGCGGCATACTGCGTTCGTAATAACCCCGTTTCGCGGATTTCGATAGCGGCGCTTCAGTGGGACTTGTTCCTTGTAGCGCCCGCGCGTTTGCAGACAGTTCTACGTCACTCGATCAGAGTTGACGCTCGCGAGTCTGGACGGTCGATCGCTTCTCCTACTTGTGCCTTGCGTTGTTCCAGCGACCTGTGGAAAGATGTGCTGGCTTCTTCGTCTTCCAGTATTCCTTTTCGGGGTGAATCCATGGAAACCATGCTGACCGGACACTCGAGCCTGCTCGATCGTCGCCGATTCGTGTCGCTGCTGGCTGCGCTCGGCGGTTTTGCCGCGACCAGCCGCGCCTTCGGGTACACGCTTGAGTCGACTCTCGGCTTGGCAACCGCGCCCGCGGAAACGGCTGCTCGCCAACTTGCCCGATATCCACAGAAGACCGACCTCATTCTGCTGACCGACCGGCCGCCGCAGTTGGAAACTCCGCTGCGCTACTTCCGAACCGATCTGACCCCTAACGACGCATTCTTCGTGCGCTGGCACCTCTCAGGAATTCCTACCACAGTTGACTTGCAGACTTTCCGGCTGGAGGTTGGCGGGAACGTCCGCAAGCCTCTGAGCCTGTCTGTCAAAGACTTGCAATCCAAGTTTGAGCCAGTCTTGCTGGTGGCATTGTGCCAATGCGCAGGCAACTCACGCAGCCTGTTCGAGCCCAGAGTTCCCGGCGGGCAATGGGCCAACGGTGCCATGAGTAATGCTCGTTGGAGAGGCGTGCGACTCAAGGACGTTCTGCAAGCGGCGGAGGTACTCTCTGGAACCGTTCAAGTGGGCCTACACGGACTCGATGTTCCTCCGCTGGAAAAGACGCCGCGTTTTGAAAAGTCGTTGCCGATTGACCAGGCTCGAGACGGCGACGTCATGATCGCCTACGAGATGAACGGCGAACCATTGCCCATGTTGAACGGATTCCCAATTCGTCTCGTCGTTCCCGGCTGGTACGCAACGTACTGGGTGAAAGCCCTGTCGTCCATCAAAGCGCTCGATCAGCCGTTGAAAACCTTCTGGATGGACAAAGCGTACCGCATTCCTGATAACCCGGATGCCAATGAAGATCCCCAGCATCTTTCGGCGGTGACCATTCCCATCAATCGCATGTCGGTCCACTCGATCTTTGTGCAGCCTGAGCCCGGTGAGCAATTACGAACTGGGCAACGCTATGAACTGGCCGGAGTCGCCAATGACGGTGGTGATGGAATTCGCCGCGTGGAAGTATCGCAAGATGGCGGCAAAACCTGGAGCGACGCAACCCTCGGTCCTGACCTGGGGAAGTATTCCTGGCGCCGATGGCAAGCGTGGTGGACGCCGCCGGCGAAAGGCCCTTATCGCCTGATGGTGCGGGCGACCAACAGCGCCGGCGAAACCCAACGCACCGCGCAATGGAACCGCAGCGGCTATCAACGTGACGTCATCGAACACCTCGACGTGGAGGTCATATGAGGCAATCCACGGGCCAACGGAGAATTGCTTTCGTCGTCGCGGTGGCCGCAATGGGCATGATGGTTTCCGTCGTGGTGTCCTCGCAACAACCCTCAGCCAGTGCGTCGAAGCCGGCGGCAAAGGCTGCTGCCAGCCAGGTGCAACGAATCGTTTTGCCGCAATACCCGCCCGAGATAGCCGAAGGACCGAACGTCGAGACCTATCGCAAGAATTGCCTGATCTGTCACTCTGCGCGCTATGTTTCGATGCAGCCGCGCTTCTCCAAAACCGTGTGGCAAAACGAAGTCAAGAAAATGGTCGACGCTTATGGTGCTCCCATCTCCGAAGCCGACCGGGCGCTGATTGTGGAATACCTGGTTGCGGTGAGAGGTCCGGAAGCGCCAGCCACCTTATCTGCTTCTCCAAAATGACGACAGGGTCGCCGAACTTATGGCCCCATAAAATCTTTTTATGCCCGAAAGCCGCGCCCACAGCGGGTTACGAATGATCTAACCATCCGGGAACCGCGGCGTCATCCGGTTCCAAGAGATCGATCAGCATGGAAGCTACGTCCCAGCCTCGTACGTGGAAAGTGCTGCTCGCCTTCGCCATCATTTATTTCGTATGGGGATCGACCTTTCTCGCGATCCGCGTGGGCGTGCGCGAGGTCCCACCGTTCCTTCTCGCCGGCATGCGCTTCCTGGTCGCCGGAGTCGTTCTCTACTGCTGGATGCGCGCCCGAGGCACGCCATCACCAACGCTTCGCCAGTGGCGCTCAACTTTTCTCCTCGCGGTCCTGATCTTCGTGGGCGATTACGGCCTGGTCTTCTGGGCCGAGCAGCGCGTCCCTTCAGGAACCGCAGCCGTGATGCTGGCCACCATCCCGGCTTTCATGGTGATTTCCGAAATCCTCATCCTGCGCACCCAGCGCCTGACCACTCGCCTGGCGATCGCGCTGCTCGTGGGAATTGGCGGTGTCGCCGTTCTGGTGAGCCACACCATGAGTTTCGGAGAGGTTCCCATCGACACGGCCGGCGCCTGCGCTTTGATCGTGGCCGCAATGAGTTGGTCGGTGGCCGCGGCGCTCACCCGCAGGTTGCCGTTGCCTGGCTCGAAGGTCATGAGCTCCGGCTCACAAATGCTCGCCGGAGGCGTCCTGCTGTTCGTGGCCGCCGCGCTTTTTGGAGAGTTCCGCGGCTTTCGTGTGCATGCGGTCTCCCGCGAAGCCTGGTTCGCTCTGCTGTACCTGATCGTCGCCGGATCGATCGTAGCCTTCACCGCCTACACCTGGCTGATCCATCACGAATCGCCAACCAGAGTCGGTACCTACGCGTATGTGAATCCAGTGGTGGCCGTGCTGGTCGGCCACTTCCTCGGGGGAGAGACGATCGGCGCACGCACCGCCTTCGGAACCTTGCTGGTGCTGGTGAGCGTAATCGTGATCACAACCACTCCGGCAAAGAAGGCTGAGCCTAAGGCATTCGTGGAAGAACTCGGCGAAACCGGTTGAGGCCCAGAGTTCTTCGAAGCGGACCTGCTGCGCCGTTAACTATTCACTAACCACCAGGTACTTTCCACTGTTTTTCCGTTTCAGGACGGATATGTACCAGTTGGTTACATCCCCCCTCCCCACCTATGTCCGCAAAATATTCAAAACAGCCGGCCGCTGGCAACTGTTTTTCAAAGAGCGTCTTCCAGGTCCCGCACACTGGGTGCGGCCTCACGAAGACACAACAACACCTGCCCTCGTGACATTCAGTGATACCGGCGCCGAGCACTGTGCCGCGCAAGGACGCACGTCACGCTTGGATGTGATGAGGCAGGACCGGCAAACCCCCACCCCGAGCAAAGGAAGCTTGGGTGGGAACTCCGGCGGAGCTCGATCGTTTGAGTTCCGCCACGTCCTGCGTTCGGAAGAGAAACTACTGCACGCCGCCGTTTACGGTGGCAGTCATTGGGGGCGGATTGTCCGACGCAACTTTCATCTGGGTTGCGACGTAGGATTCCAGATTCGTCAGACCGCTCCTGCAACGACGCGTTCTGCTGTTGCAGTTGCCGCTTCAGGCCATCGATCTCCTTGCCGCTGGGCTTTGATCTGCCGAAGCTGGGTTTGTAGTTCGTCCTGCTGCGCCATCACTACTGTATGTTCCTTCTGCATCTCGTTCAACAGCATCGGCGTGAGCATCTGATACTTGACGGTGTAGGGTTGCCCCTGTTTGTCGTACACCACCATCTCGGGATAGACCTTAGCGACGTCCTCGGCGATCAGGCCGTACTGCAACAGGTGGGACCCGTCGTCGTATTGTGGTTTGTAAAAGAAGCTGACGGGATGCAATTGGAATAGCTTACTGCTGCTATCACCCATGTCGTTAATCCTGTCCTTGAAGCGGCGCGAGGACAGGGTATGTCCGAGTTGTCCGTTGGCAGTGATGGTTACGTTGTCGCCAGCCCCGGTGTTAAAGTTGAGGATGGGCTCGATGAAAACCTGGTTTTGTGTGGTGTAGCGTGTTGTCCAGGAAATTCCCGATGCGGATGACGTTGTTTTCGCCAGGTATCGACCCTTGACTGCCGACATACAATGTTGCCGTCGCCGTTAGTGGAGTAGGAGCCGGCCTTGTAACCAACAAAAATGTTATTGCTGCCGTGACTCGGACCAGCGTGCCACCCGATAGCTGTATTAGCTGCAGTCGTTGTTGAAGAGCGCTGCGTCGCCGCAGGATTGTGCGCCGAAACAGGCGTTATAGCTTCCATCGCTTTGTGAGCCCGCTTGGATGCCGAAGTAGCTGTTCTCGTTACCGGAAAATTCAAGCCGCCCGCGGCTTCGCCGGTGAAGGTATCACTGTATCCCGGAGACATTTCGTTTCCAGCGTACGAGCCGACAAACGTGTTTGCTATACCCGTGGCCGAGGCTAGAGTCATCGTTGGATCCAGCGTACACCCCCACGAACAAATTGTAGTCATTGATGTCAATATGGGATATATTGTCGATGCTCAGGACGGTGTTCTGCCCCGGAGTAATGTCGTACCAGAGGGACGCGTTGATTGCGCCCTTTACGTCGAGTGCCTCAGAGGGATTTGTTGTTCCGATACCAATGTTGTTCGTGCCGTCTGCTGGAAGAGGGCTGCACCCAACCGTGGTTGAAAGCTCACCCACCCGGTTAAAAAGTCCTCCGGGCCGGGAGGGCAACTGCCCGAAACAACGCTGCCGGGAGAGACCCCGAGTTGGCCGGTAGGGCGTATTGATACTAGTTTGTCGCCCGCGGCCGTGTCATCCCGAAGCGATCGGGCCGATAAAAACCCTGTTTCGTTGGAAGTTGCCCGACCCCATCGTCCGATGCGGACGGTGTTCGATTCGGCATTGCCAACGTCTGCCGAAGGTAGATGTTGCTGCCGCCGTTGTTGCCGTCGATTCCGCCCAAGTAGCCGACGTAGTGTTGTAGTTACCGTTATTGCAAGCACCGGTCCCGGTCACCACATAAAGCCGTCTCCGGAAAGTTGATTCTGCCAGCCCGAATAGGCGCCGGGAATGTGTTGTAGCCGCCGTTGACATTGACCTGTCCGAATTAGCGCCGAATATGTGTTGCCGTCTGCCAGATTGCCGTTGCCGTGCCGGAGTTTGCGCCAGTGAAGGTGTTCAACGCGCCGTTACTGCCTGTGTCCGGCCCGACAAAGAGAGTTGTTCGTGTTGGAGACGTGAGGAGCCACCCCCAACCCTGTGTGCACGGCCACAATCGCGTCTTTTCATTGATGTCGTACCATTTATAGGTGCCGGGCATCTCACCCGTTAACACGTCGAGTGTCGCCCCGAGGGGTCATCGTCAGGCCGATCCACGAATGTTACCCGTCATAAGGTATTTGAAAGAAGTTCGACGGACATAACGAGCCATCCTGGTCCCAGTATGTGATTGCCCCCGGAACGGGGGTGCAGATAGAGGGCGGATGCTTTGCAGGCCGTCGGTGCCTTTTCCTTTCGAGGAACCGCTTGCACCCGCGGGGCCCGCCGATGCACTCACGGCCGATCCGTCCCCGGTTGTCCGAATTGCGGTACTGGACGGCGGCGCCTTCACGAACGCCGACGCGGGCAGCCCGCCGAGAGTCTCCGCTTCGTGCGCCTTGAAGGCGTAAGGCACGCTCACCAGCAGTACGCGCGCCTGCTCAGCTTGTCCCTGGACCTGCACGCCCAGCCAGCGCTGCTCCTGTTGCGAGAACAGGTCATCCGGCAATCCGGTGGCGGTGGTGCTGCCCAGAATCACGTTGTACTGACCGCTGGCGTCGGGCGTGACGTTCTGCGTTTCCTGCCAGACGGGCGCACCGCCGTCCTGCTGCTTGTAGATGGCAAAGGTGACACCGACAGGCGTTGTGGATGCAAGGCCGCTCCCTGCGCGTCCTTCAAGGTTCCGCTGTAGCGGATGAGGTTGGGAACAGCCGTGGTCGCCGTTTGTTGGGCTGAGCAGATGGAGACGGACAACATGGCGGCAAGAGCAACTGCAAGGATAGTGCTGACGTGACGCATAGAGGCTCCTCCTGAGAATGGAAATGGATTTTGCGCCTTGGCTCACAGAGGAAAGGTTTTGCGCTACGGCGCCGCAGAGAGCCAAGGACGAAGAGAGCGGCGCTAAGTCTTGATCAGGCGCGAAGGGGAAAGGCATCCTTACGCCTGCTGGTCCGCGAACGGTTCTGCGGTGGCCATGCAGGAGTTCCCTGCCTGCGTTCCTAAACAACAAAATGCTTGGTCGCTCCGCCTCGAAAGGGGTCACGAGGTGTCGTACGTTAAGGTGCCGACTAGCGGAATTTCTCGGCGAGTGGGAACATAGTGCTGCTACGTTGTCAAGATGTCAAGGACTTTTTTGCAGGATTTTAATAAATCATTGGTGGTGGGTAAACTTGCCATCCCGTAGCCTAAAAGAAGGGGTAAGTTGTGGCGCCCGGGACGGAAGGCCGTAGTGCCGCCCCTTGAAAGGGGTTCGGGCTGATTAGGATCGTTTACCCAGCGCTTCCGCGCTGGGCTAAGTAGGTTCAGACTGCGTCGCCGCTACGGGGATGCGACCAAAATAGGGGTCCTTCGACTGCGGCGGCTCGCTCTGCGAGCCGCCTCCGCTCAGGATGACAAAATAAAGGCACAGTGCGAAATCGCTACCAGCAATCTCAACACGGCTATGCGACAGCAAAGATTCTCCTCCACTAAAGGGGTCCTTCGACTCCGCACGAGTCCGCAAGCGGACTCGCGCTGGGCTCAGGATGACAAGGGCAAGAAGCTTATCCAGCGCTGGGCTCAGGATGACAAGGGCAAAAAGCTTATCCAGCACTGCGTGCTGGGCTAGACTGCGTGAACCAGTTTCGTCGCGCGGGGCGGGACTTGCCTTGCCAGCACCATCATCTCCACAGCGCGTAAACGGAGCTTTTGCGAGATGGCGAGAGCTGAGAGCTAAGAAGCAGAAGCAATGGCTGAAAGCTGAGAGCTGAGAGCTGACAGGCTTCTACAGCTCCAGCGTCTTCAGATACTGGCGGAAGTCGGCGCCCAGGTCGTCGCGCTTGAGGGCGAACTCGACCGTGGCTTTCAGGAAGCCGAGTTTGTCGCCGGTGTCGTGGCGCTTGCCTTCGAAGGTGTAGCCGTAAATCTTTTCCTTCTTGAGCAGCAGCCTGAGGCCGTCGGTGAGTTGGACTTCGCCGCCCGTGCCCAGCTCGGTTGTGGCGAGCATCTCGAAGATGGCCGGCGTCAAGATATAGCGTCCGATGATGGCCAGGTTGGAGGGCGCGTCCTCTTGTTTAGGCTTCTCGACGAGGTGTTGTACGTCGAAAAGGCGACCATTCCATTTTCCCGGCACCGGTTTGGCGTCGAGCACGCCGTAGGAGGAGATGGCCGGGCCTTCGACCACCTGCGCCGCCAGCACCGAGCATCCGGTTTCGTTGTAGACGTCGATCATCTGCTTGAGGCAGGGAACTTCGGCGTCGATGATGTCGTCGGCGAGGATGACGGCGAAGGGTTCGTCGCCGACCAGCTCGCGCGCCATCAGCACCGCGTGGCCGAGTCCCATGGCTTCCTTCTGGCGGACATAGGCGATGTGGATCATGTCGGAGATCTGGCGGACGACGGCCAGCAGCTCGGTCTTGCCGCGGTCTTCCAGCATTTTTTCCAGCTCGTAGCTCACGTCGAAGTGGTCTTCGATGGCCGCCTTGCCACGGCCCGTGACCACGATGATCTGGTCGCAACCCGAGGCCAGCGCTTCTTCCACGCCGTATTGAATGATGGGCTTGTCGACCAGCGGCATCATTTCTTTGGGCTGCGCTTTGGTCGCGGGCAGGAAGCGGGTGCCCAGTCCGGCCGCGGGAAAGACTGCTTTGCAAACTTTCCGTCTCATGAATCCTCGTAAAGAGCTCTACAAAAATGTCAGACTGTGGAAGAGGTCATTGAATCATGTTCGTGCCTAAAGGGTGAACGCAAGCCAAGAACTTCCAGGAAATTGTGCCGTCCCTGAAGGGACTCGATTTCGGGTTTACGCGTACCCAGCGCTTACGCGCTGGGCTACATTTGTTCCGCCCTGTCGGGCTGGCGCATAAGAACTTCACATTGCTGAGCGAATCCCCAGATTCATTGCCCGCATACAAAAACTGATGGTCAGCGCTTCGACCGAGTCACGCCGATCACATTAGCGATACAGCATGCTGACGGCTAAACTATCACGCTACCACTTGCGGTTCGCCCGCCAATTGCTCGAGCAGCGATTTCAGCCGGACCAGTACCTGGTCGGGCTGCTTTTCTTTCAGCGAAAACTTCAGCACTCCCGCGGGCGTGAACTGGCTGCCCGGTGCTTCAGCGACGAAGCGGGCCAGGCGTTCCGGATCGACCGAAGCTTTCTCGGTGAAGCGAATGCTCACCAACTCGCGGCGGCGCTCGATCTGGGCCACGCCAATGCGCTGCGACAAAAGCTTCAGCGCAGCGTACTCCAGCAGGTTCTGCACGGCGGGAGGAGGCGCGCCATAGCGATCGCCCAGTTCTCCGGCAACGTCGGCGAGTTGCGACTCCGACTCGATGCCGGCCACGCGCTTGTACATGCGCAGACGCTGGTTCTCTTCGGAGATGTACTCGGCGGGGATGCGGATGTTCAGGCCGAGGTTCAGTTGGGTCTCGGGCGCTTCCTCGCGCACTTCGCCCTTCAGCTCGCGGACCGTGCGCTCGAGCATCGTCGTATAAAGCTCGAAGCCTACAGCTTCGATGTGGCCGCTCTGCTGGCCGCCCAGCAGGTTGCCGGCGCCACGCAGTTCGAGGTCGAGGGCGGCGATCTTGAATCCCGCGCCGAGGTCGCTGAACTCCTTCAGCGCTGCCAGACGACGCCGCGCCAGGTCGGTCAAATCGCGGTCGGGAGGGATCAGCAGATACGCATAGGCGCGGCGATCGGAGCGGCCGACGCGTCCGCGAAGTTGGTAGAGCTCGGACAGCCCGTGCCGGTCGGCGCGATTGATGATGATGGTGTTGCACAGCGGAATGTCGAGGCCGTTCTCGATGATGGTGGTCGCGACCAGGATGTCAGCCTCGTGGCGCATGAAGGCGAGCATGATGCGCTCCAGTTCGTTCTCCGGCATCTGGCCGTGGCCGACCAGAATGCGCGCCTTGGGCGACATCTCGCGAATCTTGTCGGCAATTTCGTAAATGC
The DNA here is from genome assembly GCA_963831675.1 of uncultured Acidobacteriaceae bacterium. GTDB lineage: Bacteria > Acidobacteriota > Terriglobia > Terriglobales > Acidobacteriaceae > Bog-257. Next base: position 37,550 of record CAWHRM010000020.1, on the reverse strand, counting down.
TCTCCACCCGGTTGTGGACGAAGTACACCTGCCCGCCGCGCTCCAGTTCCTTCTCGATGGCCGAGCGCAGGAGCTTCTCGTCCCAGGCGGCGACGACGGTCTGGATGGCCATGCGGTCTTTAGGCGGGGTCTCGATCACGCTCATGTCACGCAGCCCGAGCAGCGACATGTGCAGGGTGCGCGGAATGGGCGTCGCCGACATGGTGAGCACGTCGACTTCCTTGCGAAGCTGCTTCAGGCGCTCCTTGTGGCGTACGCCGAAGCGCTGCTCCTCGTCGACGATCACCAGGCCAAGGTCGCTGAACTTGACGTCCTTCGACAGCACGCGATGGGTACCGATGAGGATGTCGATTTCGCCGGCTTCGACCTTGGCAATGGTTTCCTTCTGCTGCCTGGCCGTGCGAAAGCGGCTGAGCATCTCGATCTTGATGGGGAAGGCCGCGAGCCGCTGGCGGAAGGTGTTGTAGTGCTGGAAGGCGAGCACGGTGGTTGGCGCCAGCACCGCGACCTGGCGATTGTCGTTCACTGCCTTGAAAGCCGCGCGCATGGCCACTTCCGTCTTGCCGTAGCCAACGTCGCCACAGAGCAGGCGGTCCATGGGCGTCCCTGATTCCATGTCGCGCTTCACGTCAAGGATCGCGTTCATCTGGTCTTCGGTTTCGCTGAACTCGAAGGTGTCCTCAAACTCGCGCTGCCATTCGGTGTCGGAAGCGAACGCGTGGCCTTCCGCGGTCTTGCGGACGGCGTAGAGCTTGAGCAACTCTTCGGCCATGTCCTTCATGGCCTTCTTCACGCGCGCCTTGGTCTTCAGCCACTGCTGCGTGCCCAGCCGATTGAGCACCGGCTTTACGCCTTCCGACGAGCGATACTTCTGCACCAGGTCGAGGCGCGTCAGCGGTACGTACAGCCGGGCACCCTCGGCATACTCCAGCACCATGAACTCGACGGTGCCGCCATCTTCCTGCGGAATCTCCTTCAGTCCCTGGTACTGGCCGATGCCATGCTCCATGTGGACGACGTAATCGCCGACCGCGAGATCGCGAAAGTCGGAGAGAAAGGCTGAGACCTTCGACTTCTGACGCTGCGGATGCGCCAGCGAAACCTCCGGCTCATCGAACAAATCGCGCGCGCCAAAGAGCACGAAATTTGCCTCAGGCAGAGCGACGCCTTCGGGCACGTAGGCCTTGACGATGGTGGCCGCCGCAACGTCTTCTTCGAAGTAGGTTGACTCCTCGACGTAGACTTCACTGCCAGGTTTGGGCGTGCGGCTGCCGATGCGGAATGACAGGTTGTATTCGTTGAAGACGTCGGCCAGCCGCTCCACTTCGCCGGTGCTGGAGACCGCGAAGATGACGCGCTGGCCTTCGCGCGTGAGCCGGCTGACTTCCTCGGTCATGGCGGCAACCGAGCCGTGAAAGCGCGTCGTGGGCTGGGTCTGCAGGATCAGATGCTCGCCGCTCGTCGGAGCTCTCGATTCCGAGTTGCTCGACGGCGATGGTCGTTGCCTGCTGCAAGCGCGCGCGCCATTGTTCGGGAGTGAGGTAAAGATCTTCCGGGCGGACCAGGTTGCCGACCAGGCTGCGCTCGTGCGCGCCGGTGATTTTGGTCCACCAGGCATCCTGCGCCTCTTCGAGAGAGTCTGGCTCGTCGAGCAGAACAGCCGCGCCGGGCAATAGATCGAAAATGCTTTCCCTGGCGCCGACGATGGGGGCGTACAACTCCCATCCGGGAAACACGGCAACGCCGGTAGCGCGCACGGTCTCTTCGATCGTTTCCTCGTCGCCCGTCACCCGGCCACCGACTAGCCGCGCGTTGATGGCCGCGAGTGTCTCCTCCTCCACCGGCGTTTCCGTCAGCGGAAGAAGAACAACTTCTTCCGTGGTTGCAGCCGAGCGTTGGGTGCTGGGATCGAACTTGCGAATCGACTCCACTTCGTCGCCGAAGAGCTCGACGCGGACCGGCCGGTCGAGCTCTGGCGGGTAGACGTCGAGCAAGCCGCCGCGATGGGCGAACTCGCCCTGCATCTCGACGACGTCCACCTGGTTGTAGCCGACGATGCGCAGGTGCTCGATCAGAAGTTCGGGATCGACCATTTCGCCGCGGCGCACAACTTTCGCCAGGCCGGAATAAAATCCTGCGTTACGCAAACGCATCGCCGTTGCGGTGACCGGCGTGATTACGACGCTGGCGGCTCCAGTGGCGATCTTCCACAACGCAGTGGCGCGAGCTTCCTGGATCTCGGGATGTGGTGAGAGATTCTCGAACGGCAAGCACATCATAGGCGGGGAGACCGACGACTTCTTCGGGCAACACGGCGCCGGTTAACTCGGCGAGCGAGCGTACGACCGGCAGCAAGTCCTCCAGAGCGCGGTTGTCGGAAACGGTGACGATCAGCGGCCGCGCGGCGGCACGGTGCAGCAGAGAATAGAAAAGAGCTTTACCGGTGGGAGTGAGTCCGGACACACGACTCCAGCCCGCGCCGCCCTTGACCTGGGTAACAGCACGCGTAAAGGCGGCAGACTTTTCCACGTCCGCAAAGAGTTCGCGGACGAACGGGAGGATCATCGCATATTCAGTTTACCAGCCAAATCGAAAGCGACTGGGACTGAGGCAATCTGGATGGAGCCTTGCAGCAGGCAAGCGTCACTAAATCCTGCGAGCCTCAGCCGTGAGCTGATGCCCTTTCGCCGACTAAGGCTGGCTGAATGACATCGCGGCTAAAGAGACTGAGTCGCAACCGGCGCCGCCGCTACGTCGGCCATCTCAATTTCGCATTTATTCGGGGTGTGCACCCCGAGCTTCAAACCACCGGCGCCGCTTGCGGCTGATTCCTGCGTTTTTTTTTGGCGGACTGTTCCACCGACAGACTCTATTCTCAGTCGCGACACAGTCTCTAAAGGCCGCGCTTCCACCGAAACCGTGTGGATAAATATTTACTTGCCGTCGTTGCTCGCGGCTAGTTGCTGACCGCTAGCTGCGGCTTAGTCGCGTAGTGGGAGTCCACGTAGTCGTCGAGGATCTTGATGAATTCGGCGACGATATGGTCGCCCTTGAGGGTCGTCATCAGGCGGCCGTCAACATACACGGGCGCTTTCGGCTCCTCGAAGGTGCCGGGCAGTGAGATGCCGATGTTGGAGTGCTTCGACTCGCCAGGGCCGTTGACGACGCAGCCCATCACCGCAACCTTCATCTCTTCGATGCCCGCGTAGCGGGTCTTCCAGACGGGCATCTGGTCGCGGAGGTAGCCTTGGATCTGTTCCGCCATCTCCTGGAAGAAGGTGCTGGTGGTGCGGCCACAGCCGGGACAAGCGGTAACCTGCGGAGTAAAACTGCGAATGCCGATGGACTGCAGAATCTGTTGCGCGACGGTGACTTCTTCCGTGCGATCGCCGTTGGGCGCGGGTGTGAGCGAGACGCGAATGGTGTCGCCGATGCCTTCCTGCATCAGCACCGCCAGGGCCGCGCTGCTGCTGACGATACCCTTTGCGCCCATGCCGGCCTCGGTGAGGCCGAGATGCATGGGATATTCGCAACGGCTCGCCAGCTCGCGATAGACGTCAATGAGGTCCTGCACACCGCTGACCTTGGCGCTGAGGATAATCTGGTCCTGGCGCAAGCCGTAGCCGACCGCCAGCTCAGCCGAGCGCAGCGCGCTTTGCACCATGGCTTCCATGGTCACGTCGCGGGCGTCCTTGGGATCGTCGAGTTTGGAGTTTTCGTCCATGAGACGGGTAAGCAGCGCCTGGTCGAGCGAGCCCCAGTTGACGCCGATGCGCACCGGCTTGTCGTTCTCGATGGCCACTTCGATCATGGTGCGGAAGTTGTCGTCGTCCTTCTTGCCGATGGAACAATTTCCCGGATTAATGCGGTATTTGGCCAGTGTCCGCGCGCACTCGGGATACTTCTTCAGCAGGATGTGGCCGTTGTAGTGGAAGTCGCCGATGATGGGGACGGGAATGCCGAGGCGATCGAGGCCGTCCACGATGTAGGGGACGGCGGCCGCGGCGGCGTCATTGTTGACGGTGACGCGAACCAGTTCGGAGCCGGCGCGTGCCAAAGCGGCACACTGGCGGATGGTGCCATCAATGTCGGCGGTATCGGTATTGGTCATGGATTGCACCACAATAGGTGCATCGCTGCCGACGCGGACTCCGCCTACCGTGGCGGTGTATGTCTTTCTGCGCTGAATATGGGCCATACAGGGTGTAGAAAAAGTGTAACACGCAGGCTCCAAAGTGCCGACCCGAGGCGAAGATTCCTGGTAGCGGATTCAGTTGCAGGGCATCTAACCAGTAGGAACTGTGGTACGTGCAACAACTGAAACCAGGTTAGGGGACTGGTTCCCGGTGGACTTTATTGGTAAGACGCAGGAAAATAAAAGACTAAGCCGAGAACAATTGGGCCCGATTTGGGTTTATAACTGGGCTATAGGGTATTAGCGGCAGGCGCTGGCTTTGCCGCTCGGTCTTCGGCCCCCGGAAGGTGTACACCATGCATTCGGTATCCCGTTATCTCTCTTGTGCGGCCTTAGCTGTGATGTTGGTCCTGGCCAGTGTGGCCCAGAATTCGAGTTCGGATAGTTCGAGTTCGGCCAGCGCGAGCCCAAGTCAAGATACGACCCAGGGCCCGGATACGGGCCAAAGTCAATATCCTCCGGATAAGCCCGACAAGAACGCTCCCAGCCCCGAGCACCATGAACAACATCGACGCCATCGGCAACCGCAATGTCGGTTGCAACAAGGGCGTGGGAAACTGGTATTCGCTGGACAAGCAGGTCGCCATGGGACGCTCGTACTCGCAGCAGGTTGAGCACGGCGCCAAGATGGTCACCGATCCGATGGTTACCGAGTACGTGAATCGGATCGGGCAGAACCTGGTCCGAAATTCGGATGCCAAGGTGCCATTCACCATCAAAGTGATTGACACGGACGAACTGAATGCGTTCGCGCTGCCGGGCGGCTTTTTCTATGTGAATTCGGGGCTGATCCTGGCCGCCGACAACGAAGCTGAATTGGCCGGAGTCATGGCGCATGAAATTGCGCACGTAGCTGCCTGCCATGTTGCCCGTGAACAGACACGGGGAAACATCGTCAATCTGGCGAGCATCCCGCTGATCTTCGTGCCAGGAGGCTGGGGCGTGTATGAGGCTGAGCAGGCCGCTCTGAGCATTGGGGTTCCGCTGGCCTTCATGAAGTTCTCGCGCAATTTTGAGAGCGAAGCGGACTTCCTCGGCATGGAATACATGTACAAGGCCGGCTACGACCCGCAGTCGTTTATCTCCTTCTTCGAGAAGATTGAGGCGCAGGAAAAGAAAAAGCCGGGCACGCTGGCCAAGGCATTTTCATCGCATCCGATGACGCCGGACCGGGTTGCGCACGCACAGCAGGAGTTGAAGACCGTGCTGCCGGCGCGTCCCGAATACATTGTGGATACCTCGGAATTCGAAAACGTAAAGGCACGTCTGGCATCGATCGAAAATCGTCACAAAATCCAGAGCGACAAGGACAACAAGGACCGACCGACGCTGCGCCGTGCGACGGCTGACAATCCGCAGGACGGCAACGGAAATAGTAGTGGATCGCAGACGACGGACGATGATCGCCCGACGCTGAAGCGCAGTGACGGCTCGGGCCAGTCCTAGACGCAAGGCGTACTTATCGAGAAGGCTCCCGTGAAACCGGGAGCCTTTGTTGTCTGGAATAGAGATGGCTGCCCGAGTTGTGTATCCATTACACGGGTAGAGGAGGGCCATCTGAGAAGCAGGTTCCTCGTGGGCTGAAGAGACTGTGTCGCAACTAAGAATGGAGTCTATCGGTGGAACAATCCGCCAAAACAACGTAGGAATCAGCCGCGAAGCGGCGGCGCATCGTAATCCCGAGGTCGGTATCGCACGTAGGTTAGAACGGCTCTGGAACCCCGATAGCGCAGCCAGCCGTTAAGGCAACCGCTGTGCCAGACCGGGCAGGGCCTTCATCAGGTCGTTGTAGATCACCACCACGAAGAACAGGAGCAGAAAGACGAACGAGGTTTGGTAGATGCGTTCCTTGATGCGCATGCTGATTTCGCGCCGCATGACGGCCTCGACTATGAGCAACAGAATAATGCCTCCGTCGAGGATGGGGATGGGCAGCAGGTTGAAGATGCCCAGGTTCAGGCTGATCATCGCCATCAGGCCAAGCAGCGGCGTCCATCCGGGCTGCCGCGCCGCGTCACCCGAAGCGCGCGCAATGCCGATCGGTCCTTCCATCTGCTTGATGGAGACCTTGCGCTGCACCATCTTGTTCACCAAATCGACGATCAGCAGCGAATATTTCTTGTTCTCCTCAAGAGAACGATTGAGCGCCTGCGCGAAGGGCAGCTTGTCAATACGCACCGGCTCGGAGCGGAAGCCCAGACGATAGCTCTTCTGGCCACCCTCCTCGGTCTGCACCGGAGTCATGGTGAGGTGCAGTTGTTGCCCCTTGCGCACCGCCGTGACGTCTACAGGCTTGTCGCCGTTCTTCTGCAGGTAATGGATTACGTCGAACAGCGAGCGCATAGGCTGCCCGTTAACCGCGACGATTTCGTCCCCGAGTTTCAATCCCGCCTTGGCCGCCGGCATATCCGGCTCAAGCTCGGTTACGACAATCGGCTGGTCGGGCATCAATCCGATAGCGCCGGATTGCTCGGCGCCGTCGGGTTGCGGTTGAACCTGCTTTTCGAGAATCTGGTTCCCACGCTGGACGGCGACGTCAATCGGCTGCTTGGGGTTGAGCATCACCTTCAGCATGACATCTTCCCAGGTCGGGTTCTGTGTGCCGTCGATGCGCACGATGCGGTCGCCCTGCTCGATGCCAGCCTTGGCGGCGGGCGATTTCTCCAAGACCCATCCAACGAGGGCGGGCTGGTCCAGGTAGACAGGGTGCTCGTAATGCACCATGAACACGCCGGTGAGCACAGCGACGGCCAGGAGGATATTCATCGCGGGACCGGCAATGGCAATCACGAAACGCTGCCAGCGCGGGTGCGACATGAATTCATCGGGCGCGCCGCTGCGCGATTCCAGCGGGTTCTCGCCCGCCATCTTCACGTAGCCGCCGAGCGGCAGTGCGCTGATGCGATAGTCGGTTCCGCCCCGCCGAAACCCAGTTAGACGCTTACCAAAGCCGATGGAGAAGACGTCGACTCGAACCCCAAACCATTTAGCGGCGGCGAAGTGCCCAAGCTCGTGCACCACAATCATGATGCCGAGCACGACGGCCATCGAAACCACCGCTATCAGAAACGATTCCATATACCTCTTTACTTGGGGAGCTACTTATGCCGAATCGCCGAAGGCGTTTGGGCAACGGTCTCTCTGGCGCCCCGATGCTGGATACAGTTCCGTGCCCGACGCCGGGCATCCGCGTCCAGACTCAGTACTTCAGCAATAGATTCAGGAACCACCGTGGCCGTTGCACTAACTGCTACCTCTATTGTAGTCGGAATTTCCGAAAACCCAATAGCACCTTCGAGGAAAGCGGCTACCGCGACCTCGTCGGCGGCGTTCAAGGCGATTGTCCTGGCGCCTCCAGCTTCGACTGCTTCGTAGGCCAAACGTAAGCAGGGAAACCTCTCCAGGTCGGGCGGACTGAAGTCGAGCCGCCGCAATTCCCGTACCGGGAAGCGCAAGTCCGATTCGATACGGTCAGGATAGGTGAGCGCATACAGGATCGGCAGCCGCATGTCGGTCACCGAGAGCTGGGCAAGCAGGCTGCCGTCCACGAACTCGACCATGGAGTGGATGGTGCTCTGGGGATGGACCAGCACGCTCACCTGGCTGGGCGGCATATCGAACAGGCGGCACGCCTCGATCACTTCGAAGCCCTTGTTCATGAGGGTTGCTGAATCGATGGTGATGCGCTGGCCCATCTTCCACGTCGGATGATTCAGAGCCTGCTCAACCGTGATGTCGGCGAAATCCTCAAGCGGAGTGTGCAGAAACGGACCGCCGGAGGCGGTAAGCCAGATCCGCTCAACCTCCTTGCGGCGCCCGCCGCGCATGCATTGATGAATCGCGTTGTGCTCGCTGTCGATGGGCAGCAGCGGCTTGCCATGCCTGCGGGCCTCGGCCGTGATGAGATCGCCGGCCGCGACCATGCACTCTTTGTTGGCTAGTCCGACCGTCTTTCCCGCTTTGACGGCTTGGTACGTGGCTTCCAGCCCAGCAACGCCGACGATGGCGCTGACCACGAAATCGGCGTCGGGATGGGTAGACACCTTCACCGATCCCGCCGATCCATGCACTACTTCGACAGCCTCGCCAAGCCCGGCCTGCTTCAGTTTGTCGTGAAGTTGCCCCGCGGCCTCGGCTGAGGCCATGGACACGACCGACGGCTGCCAGCGGCGCGCCTGCTCAAAGGCAAGGTCCACATTACTGCCCGCTGCCATGCTCACTACCGAGAAGCGGTCGGGGAAGCTCTCGACGATACTCAGGGTGCTCCTCCCGATGGAGCCGGTTGAGCCGAGGATGGCGATGCGCTTCATGCGTGGTTCAGCTTATCAAGATTCCGCGCGAGGTGAGGTAAGCGGAGTAGCCGGAGACGTAGAACAGCCAGCCCGTCGGTATTGCGAACAACAGAGCGTCGATGCGGTCCAGCACACCGCCGTGCCCCGGCAACAGAGCTCCTGAATCCTTCATCCTCGCTCCTCTTTTGAGCGCAGACTCGGCCAGGTCGCCGAGCTGGGCGGCGACATTGACGCAAATCGCCAACAGAGCAACCATCCACCAGGGCGCGCGAGGGAAGTCGGGTCTCACGTTAGCCAGAGCATGCATGGTGTAGGCATATCCGGAAACGGACACGAGAGTGGATGCTGTAGAGGCCGCGCCATATGGGAGTCAGGAAATGGAACAGCAGGATGGCGACCGCAACCGCTGCAATGACTGACGCGATCGAGCCTTCCCATGATTTGCCCGGGCTCACCCGGGGCGCCAGCCTGTGCTTGCCGAGCGCGCGGCCAACGTAGAACGCCGCCGTATCGCCCGCCCAGACCATCAGCAGGATGAACAGAATGAAGATGGCGCCATTCTCGTAGGAACGAAGCATTGGCAAACCAAACAAGTTGAAACCGACATAGGGCATCAGAAGAAATGAGACAGACGCATCCCCCAGCGCGGTAGAGAGAGGCTCACGTCGCAAGCTCGCAATCAGGAGTACAAAGGGGGAAGCCAATACTGCCAGTAATGCCAGCGCCGCAGCAATGCTGGAGCCTGCGAGGACAGGAATCGGAACTTGCGCGCCGCTCACGCTGGCGGCGAACGCCCCGCAGGCGACGAACAGGCACACCAGGAAGAAATACCCAAGCGCACGAAACGGCCTGAATCCCGTCGCGGTCGCGATATCGAAATACTCCCTGGCCGCCAGCAGCGCCACTCCCAGCACCAGCAGCGTGAACAGCCACAGCGGCGCCCTGAACAAAGCCAGAATGACAAGGGGAATCAGGATGACCGCGGTCAGGACGCGCTTCACGAGAGATGTCCGTTGTCGCTGCCCAGTCCGCCGAAACGGCGCTCGCGCTTTTGGAAGGCCTCAATGGCTTCCAGCAACTGGGTGCCGCGAAAGTCGGGCCAGAGCGTTTCGGTGACGTAGATCTCGGCGTACGCGACCTGCCACAGCAGGAAGTTGCTGAGCCGCATCTCGCCGCTGGTGCGGATCACCAGGTCGAGTTCGGGCAAGCCGTTGGTATAAAGATGACGCGCGATCGACTTCTCGTCGATCTTCAAGTGCTCGATGCCGCCGTTGCGCGACGGCTTCCCGCACCAGCGCGTTGAAGCAATCCACCAGCTCGGTGCGCGAACCGTAATTGAGCGCGAGGGTGAGCACCATGCCGGTGTTCTTCTCCGTCATCTCGCGCGCCCATGCCATGCGCTCCTGCACCTCTTGCGGCAGCTCCTGCTGCCGGCCGATGTACTGCAGCCGGATGTTGTTCTCCATCAGCGTCGGACAGCTCCATCTATCAGGTAGCGCCGCAGCAGGTTCATCAGGTACTGGACTTCGGACTTGGGACGCTTCCAGTTTTCGGCCGAAAAGGAATAGAGAGTAAGAGCCGGAAATGCCGGCGCGCGCGGCGGTTTCGACGGTCGAGCGTACCGCGGCCACCCCCGAGCGGTGTCCCGCGATGCGAGGCAGATGGCGGCGTTTGGCCCAGCGGCCGTTTCCGTCCATGATGATGGCGATGTGATGGGGCAGCCGCTCTGGATCGAGGCGGGAGTAGATCTCGGCCTCTTTGCGGTTCAGCCCAGCGGGCACCTGTGCGCGCAAAGCGTACCTCTGACATTTTGAAAGTAGCACACGCGACAGGGGGTTGCAATGAAAGGCAGTCGTTACAAAGAAAATGCCGAAGCATTCCGCCTCGGCACCTTCCGGTCGGCTTAGGTTCACGCGGGATCCAGTTCCCGGCACAGCGATTGTGCGTGTCCGGGACGAACCTAGCGCCGCGCAGGATGGAGCTCAACAAAACTGACTCGCGAATCCTCGGCGGACGCGCCGGGTTCCAGCCCGGCGAATTTGGGGCGGAGGGCAAGTGGCTTTAGCCACGGCGCGGGGGCGAAAGCCTAAATCTCAAGAGAAACTCCTCCACCGGGCTAAAGCCGGTGCTTCCGCCATACAGCAACCATAGCGCGCTAGTTCTGCGTGTACCGCCGCGGATGCTCGACCATGTCGCGTACCTGCGACAGCACGTTCGAAAGCTGCATAGCGTTCAGCTTCGAGGTGAATTCCGCCAGCTCGGCGATGAAGGGATCGGCCAGCAGCTCGTTGATCTCGTCTTCACGCGAAGGTCCGCAGGCGCACAGCAGATCGGGCACGCTGACCTCCAGCGCGGCTGCCAACCGGGCGAGCGATGACAGGGTCGGCGTGGCCTTCTCGTTCTCGATCTTCGAGACGTAGGTGCGAGGCACGCCCATGCGGAGCGCCAGTTGCCGCTGGCTCAAGCCGGCGCGCAGACGCAGACTGCGGATCGCCATCGCGACCTGCACCTCCGAGCGATCGGAAGTTTCTCACGGCCGCGACCGGCAAGCAAGGCGTGAGGATTGGCTCAGGCTCGTCCTCTTCCAGCGACGTGCGGCAACGACGGCAAAGATTGTTGACGGTTTTGAACTGGACGAGATGGCACTGATCGCATCTCACCACTTCCCGGGAATCAACCGGCGCGAGAGTCGTGGCCATGTAGGTTGCGGAAGTGCCAGAGCAGGGACACAAACAGCTTACGCGTACTCTGCGGCATTTCTCTGCTACAGTCAAGAGCATATCGGGATGAGGACCCAGAAAAGCTGTGCAACTTCGGCCATCCCATCCCCATCCAGCGGAAGAAAGCCGGTAAAACACGGGAGAATTGCGGAATGACTCGTTCCGATGCGTGGTGTTTACTAACTGAGTTCACCCAGTCAGAAAGTTTGCGCAAACACGCCCTGGCTGTGGAAGCGTGTATGCGCGCCTACGCCCGCAAGTTTGGCGAAGACGAGGAACGCTGGGGCGTGGTCGGCCTCATCCACGATTTTGACTACGAGAAATATCCCAGCCTGGACGATCATCCGTACAAGGGAAACGAAATTCTGACGGAGCGCGGCGTTGCCGAGGACATCCGCCGGGCCATCCTGTCGCACGCCGACTACACCGGCGTGACCCGGGAGTCGAATCTGGAGAAAGCTCTATTCGCCTGTGACGAGCTGGCGGGATTCATCACCGCGACTGCGCTGGTCAAGCCCAACAAGTCGCTCGCCGAAGTTGACGCGAAGTCGGTGCGGAAGCGGATGAAGGACAAAGCCTTCGCGCGCGCTGTCAGCCGCGACGACATCATCAACGGCGCCGCCGGCCTGGGCGTCGATCTCGACGAGCACATCACGGTCTGCATTGAGGCGATGCGAGGAATTGCGGGGGAATTGGGCTTGGCGGGGAAAGATTCACGTCAGGGTGGGGCCTGAAAATGCGGTCCGCGGATGCGGTCCGCCTTGTTACTTAACGCGCTCGCGCGCCCCACTTCTTGAACATTTCTTCCACCTCTCGGTTGGTGGCGAAGTTTCCAGCGTCGGCCTCTCGTAAGCCCCTTTTGATCTCCTTGATCTGCCACTCATTCAGCTTTACGAATTCCCGGATTGCCTGCCGCGCCAGAACCGCGCGGTCGCGTCGAGTGACCTTGGCCAGCTTGTCTAATCTCTCGTAGAGATTTTGGTCCAAATGCAGCTTTAGAGTCTTTGAATCAGTCATGGAGAGACCTATTGATCCCAAATGTATCACGCACCTGGGTACGCGGCGCACCACAAGAAGGGCATCCTCTGTGCCTCTGTGTCTCTTGTGGCGAGCTTCCGCATTACAATCCCGCGAGCTTCCGCATGTGCTCCACGACCGCCCCGGTCGCGACATCTTCCTTCTGCTTGGTCCCGCGCGTCAGCACCTCAACCTTGCCTTCGGCGAACTTCTTGCTGGCAATCGTGATGCGATAGGGCACTCCGATGAGATCGGCGTCCTTGAACTTCACGCCGGGGCGCTCGTCCCGATCATCGAGCAGGACCTCGAATCCGGCGCGCTCAAGGGCGGAGAGGATCTCGACGGCGGCATCCAGCAATTCGCCGCTCGCATTTAATGGCGAGACGACCACATCAAACGGAGCCATGCTGGCAGGCAGCCAAAAGCCATCTTCGTCGTGATTTTGTTCGATGCACGCAGTCAGAATGCGCTCGATGCCGATGCCGTAACTGCCCATGATCGGCGTGATTTCTTTGCCGCCTCGATCGAGCACGCGCAAATCCATCGACTCGGAGTACTTGTAGCCGAGCTTGAAAATGTGCCCGATTTCGACTGCCTTGCCGATCTTCAGAGGCGAGCCGCAACCCGGACAACCCTCGCCTTCGCCCACAGTGCGCAGGTCGGCCCACGCCGTCGCAGGGAACGTCTCATCCGGTGTGAGGTTCCTGACGTGGTACTCCTCCTGGTTTGCGCCGGCAATGAGGTTCCTTCGCCCGCGCAGTGCCTCCTCAACCAGCAAGAACGGCTTGGTGGAGTCCGACTCGTCCTTGGCCCAGTCGACGTTCAACGGCCCGAGATATCCCGCTGGCGAGTGGAACAGCTCGCGAATCTCGTCCTCCTGCATCGGGCGATACTCCTTGCCACCGATGGCACCTGACAACTTTGCCTGGTTGAGCATGTGATCGCCGCGCATAAGGACGGCCACCGCGCTCTCGCGAACCTGCCCGGTCTTCGCGTCGACGCTCTCGGTCATCCTGTAGGCAAGTGTCTTGATCATGTTCCTGGGCGAGACGCCCAGGAACCGCGCCACATCTTCAATCGTCTTCTGGCCCGGAGTGTGCACCAGCTCTGGTTCGCTATTCCCCGACGGCGGGAGGTCTTCGACCGGATCGAGATTGGAGGTTGCCTTCTCCAGATTCGCCGCATAGCCACAGTCGGCGCACTTCACGACGAGGTCTTCGCCAGCGTCGGTGCTCACCATGAACTCGTGCGATTGCGAACCGCCCATCGCGCCCGAGTGGGCCTCGACTGCGACATACTTCAGCCCGCAGCGATCGAAAATCCTGCAGTACGTGTCGTAGTGCTTCTGGTAGCTGACATCGAGGCCCGCGGCGTCGAGATCGAACGAGTACGAATCCTTCATGAGGAACTGACGCACGCGCAGCAGGCCAGACCTAGGCCTCGGTTCATCGCGAAATTTCTCTTGGATCTGATACCAGATTTGCGGAAGCTGTTTATAGCTGCGCAGTTCCTTGCGAGCAATCTCGGTCATGACCTCCTCCGCGGTCATGCCCAGGCACAGGTCGCGTCCGCCGCGGTCTTTCAGGCGGAACATGTTTTCGCCCATGGTTTGCCAGCGCCCGCTAGCTTCCCAAGTCTCGCGCGGATGCAGGGCGGGAAGATGAAATTCCTGGCCGATGCGGTCCATCTCTTCGCGCACAATCTTCGTGATCTTCAACATCGAGCGCTGGCCGAGAAAGAGGAAGGAGTAAATTCCGGCGGCAAGCTGGCGGATGTATCCGGCGCGGACAAGAAATTTATGGCTCGCGACCTCGGCATCGGCCGGGGCCTCGCGTAGCGTGGGAATGAAGAGCTGAGACCAGCGATGCATGTCCGCCTTTCCAGAAGCCTTCAGTTGGAACCTGGATAACCCGTTATTGTATCGAGGCATGTTCCAAGCGCGACTCATCGGGACCCCGGGGTGTAACCGTGCTGTCCTCTCCCCAAGGCTCGTGTTACAACTTGAACGGACTCGGCTATGAACAGTAAGCGCACCACGATCATATTTCTTTCGCTGTTGTTGCTGTTCGCGCTGGGGCTCGCGTTTGTCATCACGCAATCGTTTCTTAAACCCTTTGCCTTCGCGATTATTCTGGCGGTCGTCTTCTATCCGCTGCACGAGCGGATTCTGCGCTGGAACAAGCAACGGGTGGGCACCTCTGCGCTCCTGTCCACGCTTCTGCTGATCCTGCTGTTCGGGGTGCCCAGCTTCATTATTGCCGTGCTGGCGGCGAACGAGGCGTTGGCCGCGGCCCACTACCTGGGCCGCAGAAGCGTCGAAGAGGGTGGGTTTCCATCGCTGGTCATGACTTTGGCTGACCCTCCCCTCCGCTACGTGGGCCGTTGGGTTGATCTTTCCAAGTACGACCTGAGAGCCATGATCAGTGCCAACGCGCAGAAGGTCAGCGTCTGGCTGGTCGGCTTCGGCGCCAACGTTCTGGGCGGCGTCGCCCGCTTCTTTATCGATTCCCTGATTACTTTCGTCGTGGTGTTCTTCCTGTTTCGCGACGGAGCGCAGTGGGCCTACCGCGCCGGGATGCTCCTGCCCCTCTCGCCGAAGCAGGTCGCGCGGTTGTATCGCAATATCACCGACACCATCATCGCCAATGTTTACGGCATTCTCTCGGTGGGCGTGGCGCAAGGCGTGCTGGTTGGCATTGCCATGCGCATCGTTGGCATGCCCTCTTCCCTGTTGCTGGGGCTGGCTGCAGGTTTTGCCTCCATCATTCCCGTCGTGGGGTCGGCCCTTATCTGGGCGCCGGTCGCGATCTACCTGCTGGTGACCGGTTCCATCTGGAAAGGCGTGTTTCTATTGGCCTGGGGTGTCCTGGTGGTGAGCAGCATCGACAACGTCATACGGCCGTGGGTAGTCGGCGGACGCGTGGAGCTGCATCCGCTGGTGCTGCTTTTCTTTATTTTTGGGGGCGTTGCGGCCTTCGGGTTTCTGGGATTGTTTCTCGGACCAGTGGTCGCGTCAGTTCTGGCCGCGCTATTCGATATCCTGCGCGAAGAACTGAAAGAAAACAGCCCTCGAATTGACGCTGCAAGTCCAGGGTAGGGCCGCGCTTAAAAAAAGGCCCGCCACGATTCTGGCGGGCCGCTAACCTGATTCTTACGCGGGACTCTTCATTTCTTCTTCTGGCAGTTGCCTCCCTTGGTCGAGGTCAGCACTCCCGCGGCGGCCTTGATGGTCTGGTTCCAGCAGGCGCCGGTGGAATCGTAGTACTGATAGTTCTCAGAGTTGGCTTGCCCGCTGGTGGTGGCATTGCCCGACGCGTCAACCATCAGGGTATCGGCGGGCGACACGGTATCGAAAAACGTGCTGAAGTAGGTCGGGACGCCATTCAAGGTTGCCAACTCGCCGGACTGGAACGATTGCTGCAGATTGGTGGTCTGCTGAAACGAGCCGTCGGGGTTGGCCGTGAAGTCGTAGCTCAGGTTGAGCGGCCAGGAAAACTGCTTGTAGCTGTTGACGGTCTTTCCGCCCTGCTTGGTCGTCGTGGACGAAGAGATGGAAGTGATCTGCTTTACGGACTGATCGTACACCGATCCATCGACCGCTACGTTGTACTTCTGCTTGTTGGAAAAGTCGATGCTCTGCACGACCTTGGTGTCCACTTTGCCATGCGAGGTCTGAACGTAGCCCTCGAGCGTGAAGCCGCGCGACGAAGTGACCGATACCTTGCCGGTGACGTAGGTTCCGTTGTTCTTTATGTTTTCCTTCACCACGGGATCAGGCTGTCCGATCGTGTTTTTTGTGACTGCTCCGGTCACCTGGCTCGAGCCGGCATCGAGGTAAAGCAGCAGCGTCGCAGTGGCGGAGAAATAGCCATCCGCGTTATAGACGTTCAGGGCGACGGTGTGTTGCTGGCCGTTGCTGAGCACTCCGGCGAAGGGTGTCAGGTCCACGCGATAAGGCTCAAAGTTGAGGGTGTGCACACCGGGAATCGGGCGCCATAGATAGGGATCGATGCCGCCGGTGTAGATCCATGGATAGATGGGCGAGACGCCGGCGGGCTGTCCGTCAATGCTGACTTCTCCCTCACGGAAGCCGGTCGAGCCGCAGTTGTACAACTCGCCCGCGACATCGTCGGGCGCGCAGGTGTACCAGAATTCATCGCCACTCTGGCTTTGGGCAAAGACGTCAAGATACGCGCGCTCCACGTTGGCCGGCAGTGTGAAGGTGCCGGCAAGCTGGTCGCTGGGCGTGTTCAGGGTGACGGTTCCGCCGGTAGGACCACCCGACATCGGCAGGACAACGTCGGCGGCCGGCGGCGCCTGCGTTCCTTGGGCCACGGGATAGAACTGGATCACTGCAGTGCCGTGCAGATGGCTGGTGTAGGTGCCGTTGACCAGATTGCCGAGATCAACCCGGCCATCCTGGGGATTCGTGAACAACGGGCTGTAGTCGGTCAGATTGTTCTCGGTGTGCCACATGCGCTGCACGTCATGCGACGGCTCGGCGGTCGTTCCGAAGTAGACATTGGCGCCGCCGATCCAAATTTCGGCGGTGCGGTCGAATTGACGGCCGGCATCTACCGACCAATCGGCCTCGAGGACGACGGCGGCCCATGGGCCGGGGCAGTCTGCCGGAGGCGTGTAGCTGAAATATTTTGGGTTGAAGTCGGAAAAGTCGAGATTCTGGAACAACTGTACCGTGCATGGTGTAGTTTGCGGACGGGGTACGGACGCGTTGGCCGTCACCGTGTTGGCGGAACCGATCTGCGGATTGCTGGGCGCGACATAGTTTTGCGCGACACCCGCGCCGGTTAGGAGAAAAACCACAAAAGCGATGAACAGGATCCTGCCTGGCAGGGGAAACACAGATCTTGACATCTGATACTCCTTGGCTGGGCGCGCTCCGACCGTAGCGCGGTGTAATTCTCTAAGCATAAAACTTGTCGCCGGGGACTACAAGCGGGCCCGATGGCGCAACCACTTCATTCGCTTTAAATGCCGAGCTTCTTCACTTCCTCGTTGTAGTACTTGCGGTAGAGGATGTCCCATTCCTGGGAGCCTTCGAGGATGGTGCGGCGCTGGCTCTCGATCTTCTGCCGGGCGGCAGCATCGATGCGGGCCTCCTGGGCCATCAGCAGTTCCAGAATGCGGCGGGCTTCGAGGCGAATGCTGTTGCGGTCCTCGACGAAGTCGACGTTCTCCATCTCGGCGAGCGTGTCAGCCACGGCGTGGGCCAGCTTGTTGACCTTTTCGCGGCTCAGCCTCATAGCACCGCCTTGTACTTGCGCACCAGTTCGTTCTTGATCTTCTTGAACATCTCCTGGTAGTTGGCGCCGCTGCGCTGCATCTCGTCGGAGTAGGTTTCCAGGATGATGCGCACTTCGTCGTTGATGCGGTCTTCGAGCGTGAGCTCGTCGAGCAGCGCGGCCTGGACCTGGGTCGGTGACCGCGGCCTTGTCGGAGGTCTCGATGAACTCGCCCTCGATCAGTTTGTTGGTGACTTCGCGGGCCAGATAGCCCACATATTCCTTGGAGAAAAGCATGGTTGGTTCAAGTCGGCTCGGGAAACATTTTAGTCTAACACAGGGATTTTCGCTGTTCGCTCTTCGCCGTTCGCTCTTCGGCAGAAGAGGAAACATGCAATTCCTGTCCCGTTCCGGCGAACAGCAGAAAGGCGCATTGCGAGGAGTTTTGGGAGTATGATGATTTTCGTTGCGGGCCATTTTTCCGCGGCGGCCCGCGAGACCTTGCCATGGTAGACGACCTTTCCAGCCTCAAAGACGACATGAACGCCTTCATCCTCGGCCACGGCTTGAGCCGCTTCCAAGGCTACGTCACCGAGGAGGTGCATCGCGTGATGTGGGACCCGCGCGACAATCCCGAGAGCTGGAAGGACTTTGTCGAGCTGGCCAAGAAGGCGGGCGCCGCATTTCTCTCCATGGACGAAGAGGTACTGCAACGCGACGAACTGGAATACCTGATGCAGCGCCTGCAGCACGCCACCTTTCCCAGCGACGACGACCTGGAAGAAGCGCGCTGGCTGCGCAACTACATCGGCAAGACCGGCTTCATCCAGCTGGGCTGGCCGCACCAGGGCATCATGTTCCTCTACGAAGTCACCACCGAGTGGTACGAGCGCTATCAGCACCTGCTGGACCTGGTGGAAGACTTCGGCGGCGTGGCCATCGACGACATTGACCAGGACGACGAACGCTGACGTGCGCTGGGTCCTTCGCAACGCCGATTCGCTACATGTACAACGCCTGGCCCTGGAAATGGGCTTGCCGGTTTCCATGGCGCGCCTGCTGGCGGCGCGCGGCATTCAGAATGCCCAACAGGCGCACAAGTTTCTTAATCCCACCCTGGACGATCTGCACTCGCCCTACCTGATGACCGGACTGCGCGCGGCGGTGCGAGCGCCTGCGCGCCGCCATCGAACGCGGCGAAACCGTTTTCATCTACGGCGACTACGACGTGGACGGCACCACCGCGATCGTCATCCTGAAGACGGCGCTGGAACTGTGCGGAGGCAAAGTCGACTACCACGTGCCGCACCGCATCCGCGAAGGCTACGGCATGCGCGACGAGGTCATCGAGCAGGCCGCCGATCGCGGCATTCGGGTCATCATCAGCGTGGACACCGGCATCCGCGCCTTTGCTGCAGCCGAAACCGCGCAGCGCCGTGGCATCGACCTCATCGTCACCGACCATCACCTGCCGCAATCGGAAGGCGTGCCGAAGGCGCTGGCGGTGGTAAATCCGAATCAGCATGGCTGCGAATATCCCTGCAAGTCGCTGTGCGGCGCCGGAGTCGCGTTCAAGATTGCGCAAGCGTTGCTGGAGGAGACTGGCCGAGCGCGGCTGCTGCCATCGTTTCTGAAGATGGTGGCGATTGCGACCATCGCCGATGCGGTGCCGCTGGTCGGCGAGAACCGCGTCTTCGCCAGATTGGGGCTGGAAGGTCTGCGTAAGCCGGTGAATGCCGGTCTGCGCGCGCTGCTGGCCAACTGCGACCTTGACGGCTCGCGTCCTCTGAGCGCCAGCGACATCGCTTTCCGGGTAGCGCCGCGACTGAACGCAGCCGGGCGCATGGATGTCGCCGAGCGCGTCATCCGGCTGTTCACCGAGAAGGACGCCGGCAAGGCGGCTGAGATGGCGATGGAGCTTAACCAGCTGAATGGCGATCGCCAGCAGGCGGAACAGCGCATCATCGAGGAAATGCACGCCCGCATTGAGGCCTCGCCCGAGCTGCAGGAGGCTTACTGCCTGGTGCTGGAGGGCGAAGGCTGGCACCGCGGCGTTATCGGCATCTGCGCGTCGCGGGTGGTCGAGCGCTGGCGGCGGCCGACACTTGTCTTCTCGTGCGAAAACGGCGAGGCGCACGGCTCCGGACGTTCGATCCCGGCATTTCATCTTTTGCAGGCGCTGGAATCCTGTCCCGAGCTGTTCAGCCGGTTTGGCGGACATTCGCACGCCATCGGCTGTGCGCTTCCGGCGGAGCGCATTCCCGAGTTGCGCTCACGCCTGGACGCCTATGCCCGGCAGCGCCTGACGCCGGAAGACTTCGTCCCGGTGTTGGAATACGACGCCGAGATTGGGCTGGAGGAGGTCACGAACGATTTCTGGCTGGGGCTGCAGAAGCTGGAGCCGTTCGGAACCGGCAATCCAGTGCCGGTATTCGTGGTCCGAAATGCGAAACTCATCCAAGCCGGCGCGGACCATGAAGGAAAAGCACATCAAGTTGCGGGTGGTTGCGGGCGAGGCGGCGGAGAACGGCCGCTTCCAGCGCGCCCGGGAAGTTCTGGGCTGGCGCATGGCCGAGCGGGTTGCGCGGGAGCCGTTGGTGGCCGGAGACACCCTGGATCTGGCTTTCACCCTGGATTACAACCAGCATCCCGACTTCGGCGGGGTGCAACTCAACCTGCTGGACTTCACGCGGGTCGTGGCGGTGCCGGCGGCTGCCGGTGGCATCCCAGACCTCTAGTTCCGGGCGGACCGCTTTACAGTTGCGTTACTCCGGCGTAGTATTCCCATCTCATGGAGACCGTGCTAGACCAGGTCTGCACAAGTTGTGGGAGCGTCCGCACGCTGTACGACCGTTACTGTCTGTTCTGTGGAGACGTGCTCTCCGAGCCGGCTGTGAAACCCGCTGTGAAACCCGCTGTGGCTGCCCCAGCCGCCAATTCCGCGAGTAAACCGGAGGCGAGCCTGCCAGAGGTGACAGAGTACGGCGGCTTTTGGCGACGCGCCTGGGCAGGAACGATCGATGTGGCGTTGGAAGCCAGTGCTGCATTTTTGCTCACCTACTACGTGATCGATTTCGTACTGGCCTGGGTCGGCGGCATGCTTGGATACGAGCGTTGGAAGTCCAAGGTCGCCGCCGGAGTGGCCTACATCCTGGTGCTGTCGATAGGCGCCTGGTTATACAGCGCTTTCATGGAAAGTTCTCCCCGCCGGGCAACCATCGGGAAACGCCTCATGGGCCTTCAGGTGGTGACAGCGGAGGGCGGAAGGGTGTCCTTCGGCCAGGCTACCATCCGCCACTTCATGAAGTTCCTTTCCTTGTTCTCCGCCGGCTTCGGATTCATCATGGCAGTCTGGACCAAGCGCCGCCAGGCGCTGCACGACATGCCTTCGGACTGCATCGTCATCCGCGTCCGGCCGCAAAAAAATCTGTTGCCGCCCCCGGATGCAGACTGACCTTCACGGCTGGGCTTTTGGCCGGCTGCGCGAGGCTGGCGTAAGATTGAAGCTAGATGTTTCAATCCATAGCTCAGGTCCGCAAATGGCTGATAGCGGGCGTCATGGTGCTCGTTTTCGGCGTCGGGGTTACCTATTGGATTGCCCGCACCCGGGTCGGTCCCACCTTGCATAGCGTGCCCAAGGAGTTGGGCATTGATATTCAGCAGACCAGCGACGGCTTCTCTTTGTCGAAGTCCGAAGCGGGGCGCACGCTGTATACCATTCGCGCTTCGAAGGCGGTGCAGTTTAAGAGCGGTGGCCGAGCCGATCTCCACAACGTTCACATCGTGGTTTATGGCCGCACCCACGACCGTTACGACCAGATCTATGGCAACGAGTTCACCTACGACCCGCAAACTGGCGACGTCAATGCCGTTGGGGAAGTGCATATCGATCTACAAGGGAACACGGAAGGGCCGCTGAAGCCAGACCAGGCACCGCCCGCCGAGCTCAAGAACCCGCTCCATCTGTTGACCCATTCGCTCACCTTCAATCAGAAGACCGGCATTGCCCAGACCGATGAAGGTGTGGAGTTCCGCAGCTCCCAGGCGAGCGGCAGTGCCAAGGGCGCTTACTACGATTCGAAGGCCAACGAACTGATCCTGAAGTCCGACGTGCACATCGTTACCACGGGCGGCAGTCCGGCGACGATCACCGGAACCAGCGGCACCATCCAGAAAGAGCCAAGGCAGGCCGTGCTGCAGAACGTGCGTATCGAGGAGCCCGACAAGACCCTGACCGCCGATAAGGGAACCCTGCTGTTCGAGCCCGACAACACAGTACAGCACGCCATTGCGGAGGGTAACGTCCACATCGAGAGCCGAGGCCCAACGATCGTGGACCTGGCGGGACCCCGCGGTGATCTCAACATGGGACCCAAAAACGCGGTGCAGCAGGCGATCCTGTCGGGTGGCGCGAAGTTTGAAACCCATGGCGTTAATGTGACCCACGGTTCGGCGGACAAGTTCATTGTCGACTTCGATGACCAGAACCAGGCGTCGCGCTTTCACATGGTCAAGAACGCATACATGAAGCAGGAGCCGAAGCCAGGGAAGTCCGGAGCGGGCGGCCAGCCGATGGAGATTGCCGCCGATCAACTCGACTTTCAGCTGCAGAATGGGAACCAGCTCAAAGCGGGAGACACGGTCGGCAAAGCGACGATCACGATTCTGCCGTCGCCCTCCGGAGCGAAGTCGGCGAAGAGTGAGGGTGGCTCGCAGGACATCGGAGGCAACGCAACCACGGTCGCGACGGCCGGCAAGTTCCACACCACCTTCGATGACAACAATCGCATGAAGACGCTGCACGGCTCACCGGATTCACGGATTGTGTCTGCCTCACCCGGACAGCCGGAGAAGGTCAGCACGGCGCGCAATCTGGACGTCCAGTTCGGTCCCGATGGTTCGGCGGAGAAGTTGATACAAACCGGAGACTTCCAATATCACGAGGCCTCTGCGGATCCCAAGGCGGCGGGCCGCTCAGCCTTCGCCGATGTCGCGACCTACACCACCGGGGATACCATGCTGGTGTTGACCGGGTCTCCGCGAATCCTCGACAGCGGTATGACCACGACCGCGGAGGTCATCCGCATCAATCGCCAAACCGGCGATGGCTTTGCCGACAACAATGTGAAGACCACCTACAGCGACCTGAAGCCACAACCCAACGGCGCGTTGCTGGCCAACTCAGACCCGATCCACGTGACCGCCCAGCACATGGCCGGCCAGAAGCAGCCGGGCTTGGCGCACTACACCGGCAACGTGCGGCTGTGGCAAACGGACAATATGGTTCGCGCACCCAAAATGGACTTCGATAACGAGAAGCGCAGTATCGTGGCCTGGTCGGATGCCTCGCAAACGGTATCCAGTTTGTTCGTCCAGCAGGGGCAGAATGGAAAGCTGACTCCGGTCGACGTTGCCTCCGACAGGCTGACCTATGTGGATGAAGAACGCCGGGCGCGTTATACCGGCCATGTATTTGCCCGGAGTGCAACCAACACCGTCAGCGCGAAGCAGATTGACATTTACTTGAAGCCTGCCGAAGCGCCTGGTAAAGAGGCGCCGGCGCAGCCCCCCGCCGCGCAGAAGAAATCGCCAGTACCGGGCTCCAATGGACCTAGCCAGATTGATCACATGGTCGCGGTAGGCGATGTCGTGGTCACGGAGCCGAACCGCCGTGCGGTGGGTGACCGGCTGGTCTATACCGCCGACGATGGAAGGTATTATCTGACGGGCAAGTCTCCTAGCATTTTTGATGCCGAACATGGCACGGTTTGGGGCGATTCTTTGACTTTCTATAGTCGCGATGATAGGGTGCTGGTTGAGAGCAAGCGGTCTTCCCCCACCATCACTCGCGCTCGTACCACGAAGTAAATGCACACTTTATCAGCGGAAGAGATCGGCAAAAGCTACCGCGGTCGCAGGGTAGTCAACAGTGTCAGTGTGCATGTCGAGCAGGGCGAAGTCGTCGGCCTGCTGGGTCCGAACGGCGCCGGCAAAACCACCAGCTTTTACATCATCGTCGGCCTGATCAAGTCCGACACCGGGCGGGTCCTCATTGATGACGAGGACATCACCAACGTTCCGATGTATCTCCGGGCGCGGGACCACGGTATCAGTTATCTGCCGCAGGAGCCCTCGATCTTTCGCAAGCTGACCGTCGAAGACAACATCCTGGCGGTGCTGGAGGCCCAGCCGATTTCATGGCACGAGCGACGCGAACGAATGGAGAGGCTGATCGAGCTGTTGGCTCTCGGGGTGATTCGCAAGAACCGCGGTTATGCGCTGTCAGGCGGGGAGCGGCGCCGGGTGGAGATCGCACGCTGCCTGTGCATCTCGCCGAACTTCATTCTGCTGGATGAGCCCTTTTCTGGAATCGATCCCATTGCGGTGCTCGACCTGCAAAAAAATATCTCCGATTTGAGGGCGAGCGGCATCGGCGTACTGGTAACCGATCATAATGTACGTGAGACGCTTTCCGTGACCGATCGTGCCTACATTATCAACGAAGGACGTATCTTCCGGGCCGGCACGCCCGAGCAGTTAGGCAACGATCCGGAAGTGAAACGTGTGTACTTAGGCGAGAGCTTCTCGTTGGTTTAGTTTAGAATTCGAAATGGGGCCGATGCCCCTCAGGGTTCCCTCGCATGGCTTTGTTGCAGCCCAAGTTAAACCTCAAGGTTTCCCAGAAGCAGATACTGACTCCTGGTCTGGTGCAGATGGTCAGCGTGCTGGCGCTGAACAAGCTTGAGCTGGCCGACATGATCACGGCTGAATTGACCGAGAACCCGGTCCTCGAGGAACTCGACGATTCCGTCCCCTTGCTGGATGAAGTTTCTGCCCGCGAAGAGAAAATGGAGCGTGACAGCTCGCTGGCAACCCAGGAGCAGCCCGAAGCCACCGCGCAGGAAAAAGATCCCTTCGACGAAATCGACTTTGGCTCGTTCTTCCGCGAGTACCTCGATCCCGGACTTCGCAGCCCCGATCGAGATGGAAGACAGCGAGAAGCCTTCCTTCGAGAACTTTCTCTCCAAGCCCACAACCTTGACCGACCACCTGATGTGGCAGCTGGGGTCTTTGCATGTGAACGAGGATGTATACCGGGCGGCGGAGCTGGTGATCGGCAATCTGAACGAGGAAGGCTACCTCAGCGCCACCGACGACGAGCTGCTCGGCCTGGCGGATGAGGAGCAACCCCTCAGCCTGGAACCGCCGTCGCCAGAACCGCCGGCCCCAGAGGAAGATGCGCCGGGCCTGGCGGTTACAGCTGCGATGTCCGCTCCGTATGTGCCCGAAGCCGGCCCCGCGGCCGAACTCGCCGGTTCTACGGTCGCAGTAGCCGAGGCCGTAGTGGTGATCGGGGAAGAGCCGGCTCCATCCGCCGAGTCCGTCGATCCGCGTCTGCCGCGTCCGGCCCTGGTGCCTCCGCGCAGCCAGCCGTCCCGCGTTCCCTTCAGCCGCGATGCCTTGCGCGAAGCCATTGACCTGGTGAAGCAGATGGACCCGATCGGCGTCGGGGCGCGCGACCTCCGCGAATGCCTGCTGGCGCAGTTGCAGATCGCTGAAGCAGCTTGAGCGCAAGAACGGCAATGGCCACCAGGTAGCGGAGCTGGAGGCAGTCGACGACGCGCTCGTGCTGGTGGACCAGCACCTCCATGCGCTCCAGAACAAGAATTACAAGGACGTTGCCAAGATCATGGGCCGTCCGCTGGACGCGGTGATGCGGGCCATGGACTTCATTCGCACCCTCGATCCCCGTCCGGGGCTGCGCTACAACAAGGCGGAGACCCGCCTGATCGAGCCCGACGTGGCCTTCGTCAAACAGGGGGATGAATACCTTGTCGTGATGAACGACGAAGAAGTCCCACAGTTGCGCCTGAATCCGACCTATCGCCGGCTGCTGAGCCGGGATGTTGCCGAGAAGGACGTACGCAACTATGTCAAGGAGCGCTACAAATCGGCCATCCAGCTCATCAAGAACATCGAGCAGCGCAAGCAAACCATTCTGCGTGTGTGCTATTCCATTCTGAATCGGCAGCGCGACTTCCTCGACCATGGCATCGACTCGCTGAAGCCGATGATGATCAAGGAAGTGGCGGAGGAGATCGGCGTCCATCCTTCGACCGTCAGCCGCGCTGTGGCCAACAAGTATGCTCACACCCCGCAAGGCGTCTTCGAACTCCGATACTTCTTCAGCGAGAGCGTGAACGGGCCTGAGGGCAGCGGTACCTCGCTGCTCATCCTCAAGCGCCGGGTCAAGAAGCTCATCGAGGAAGAAGATCCCACCAGGCCGTTGACCGACGAGCAGATCACCCGCATCCTCCAGTCGCAGGGTATCCAGGTCACTCGCCGCACGGTCGCGAAGTACAGGGAAGACATGCGCATCCCGAGCACCCACCAGCGCAGAGTAAAAAATTAAGCGGTTGTGGTGAAGTGCGCCGCGGTCCAAGAAGAAGCGACCAAATCAGCATCAGGCTGCGGCGAGGAGGGAGCTCAATGACAGTAGAGTATTTTGGAAGGCAGTACGAAATTACTCCCGCCGTTCGTGAAGAAGTTGAATCGGGTCTCAACAAACTCACCAAGATCCTGGGTGAGAACATCAAGAGCAAAGTCATTCTGACGGTGGAAAAGCACCGTAACATCGCGGAAATCACGGTGAAGCGGCGCCGCGGCCATCTCGTCGGACTGGCCGAAGCGACCGACATGGTCGCCGCCGTCAACCAGGCTCTCGAGCACATCGAGACCCAGGTGCTGCGCTACAACGGCCGGCGCCGCACCACGCATCGTAAGCCCAAGGACAAGTTGTGGAAGGCGCCCGTGGAAGCGGAAGCTGAGATGCAGATCGCGGTTGGCGCGAACGCCGCCACAGCGGTCCCGGTGGTGGTGCACAAGTTTCCCTCCATCGCGCGCACCACGGAGGCGCACCTGGTGCACTCCAACGATTCGATTGCCCTGCGGCCGATGACGGTCGAGGAAGCGGTGAAGGAATGCGAGTTCCGCGATCGCGAGGTGTTCGTCTTTCGCGATCGCCAAGGGCAATGTCAAGGTGCTGCACCGCCGCAAGGACGGCAAGATCGAGCTGATCGAAGTGCCGTAGAGCAAGTCAAAACTGAGCCGGAATTACCAGGGGCGCCATGCGGTGCCCCTTCTGTTCAAGTCCTGACAGAAATCAGATCTCACGCTTCCGCAGACTCTACGCAGGTCTCGAAACGTTCAATCGAATTCTTTCAAAAAGTTAACTAGTCGGTAAGCCGTCGTGGGGCGCTCTCGCTCATCCAATGTTTCAGGATGCGAAATCGCACCATCTGCGCGCGGATAGACCATGGGAAACAGAGTTGGCGAAACAACTCGGAAGCCGTCAACTCCCATCTCATACGTGATGGCTCAAGTTCTCAGGGCAAGAAACGAGGCAGGCAAGTAGGCACTCACTATGAAAACCGGATTGAAAGCAACTCTGGACCCGACGCAACGCAGCACGATGCGCTGGAGTTCGAAACCGCGCTGCGGCGCAAGATCGTCGGACAAGACCAGGCAGTGGAAAAGGTCGCTGAAATCTACCAGATGTTTCTGGCGGGCTTGAACCCGCCGGGCCGTCCAGTTGGGAACCTGTTGTTTCTGGGACCGACCGGCTCGGGCAAGACGCGCGTTGTGGAAGCCATGGCGGAGTCCCTGTTCGGCGATCCGCATGCCTGCATCAAGATCGACTGCGCCGAGTTCCAGCACTCGCACGAGATCGCCAAGCTGATCGGGTCGCCTCCGGGCTACCTGGGTCACCGCGAGACCCATCCGCTGCTGACGCAGGAAGCGCTCAACCAGTGGCACACCGACAAGCTAAAGCTCTCGATCCTGCTCTTCGACGAAATCGAGAAGGCCTCTGACGCATTGTGGCAATTGCTGCTCGGTATTCTGGACAAAGCGACGCTCACGCTGGGCGACAATCGCCGAGTCGACCTTTCGCAATGCGTGATCGTCATGACCTCGAACCTGGGCGCAAGCCGAGATGAATGAGATGATCAACGGCTCGATGGGCTTCGCGCAGAAGCCGGCGCAGATGGATGTCGAGGCTCGACGAGAAGATCAATCGCACCGCGGTCGAAGCGGCGCGCCGCAAGTTCTCGCCCGAGTTCATGAACCGCATCGACAAGATCGTGGTCTTCCGCATGCTGCGGCAGGCGAACACCTGGAACAGATCCTGGAGATCGAGCTCGGCATGGTGCAGCAGCGCATTCTGCAGGCCACGGGCAACAATCAGTTCGTATTCAGTTGCACCCCTCCGGCGAAGCAGTTTCTGCTGCAGGAAGGCACCGACCTGAAGTATGGAGCGCGCCATCTGAAGCGAGCCATCGAGCGCAATATCGT
Organism: uncultured Acidobacteriaceae bacterium; assembly: GCA_963831675.1. GTDB lineage: Bacteria > Acidobacteriota > Terriglobia > Terriglobales > Acidobacteriaceae > Bog-257. The sequence goes on along the minus strand of CAWHRM010000020.1, from coordinate 9,730 downwards.
TTTCCCGCTGGCGAACCTGGTGGCGACCGGACAGGTGAAGCTCGGCGACTTCATCCGCATTGACATCGACGGCAGGCAAGATGACCTTCGTGAAGGAAGCCGAAGGAGCCCTGGTTCCGGTCCTGCTGGAGCGCTACGGTCCGACCAGCCCATGCGCAGGCTGCGGCTGCGGCAAGGACGGCGAGCCAGGGACCTTGACTCGGAACGCGGGGAAAGGAAATTGGCACAACGCCGCACTGGGGAGCAGAAATGAGCGAGAACCAGATACCAGCGTCCCTAACTACTGGGGTTTGACAGGTTCTTGCGCGGTACCAGGCTGGCTCTGCAGTCGGCGGTTGGTGGCAATTCCGATCTTTGCGGCGGCAGCGGATAGTAGCCGTGCTTGGCGATAGACCTCCAACCCCGGTCGCTTGACCCGCACCTCGATGTCACGATAGTTGCTGGAAGGCCTCTGCGCGCGTGTTGTAGCCCAGGGTGTATTGGTTGCGGGCTTCCATGGTGATCCGCTGGTAGGCGCTCTCGATGGCCTCTTTCGAGAATCTCATCCAGAACGTCACCGCCAGTCGCATTGGCATATCGCGGAAGAATGTTGCTGTAGCCAAAGCCCGGAATGCGCGCCTTTTCAATCTTGTTGTAGAGCGGCATGGCCGCAGTGTCCACGCCGATGGCATACACCGCGATTTCGTCGGTCAGCAGCACCTTTAACACCTGCGCATAGCTGGCGCGGCTGCCCATACTCCTGGCCGTCGCTGATGACGAAGATGATCTTGCGGTTGGTCCCGCGGGCGATGCGCCAAGTCCTGCGCGGCCATCAGGATGGCATCATTGAGCACATGCGATTCTTTGGCGGGAGTCAGCACCTGGGTTGGTTCCCGACAGGCGGCTTGCTGTTGGTCGATGGGCCCGCGCCGAACGGGCCGCCCACAAGCGGTGCGCCCGGCATTCTCACCGCGATCGTCTTTGATGCGGTTGCAGCGCCATCGACATGCGAGTGGTGTTGCCGAAATCCGAGCGCTTGTTCACCGTGTTGCCGTAGGTGAAGACCGCCACCTCGTCGAACGGGCCAAACGATCCGCCCAACGCCGCAGAATGTCTGGTTCACCTTTTTCAAGCGTGAGGTCCGACATGCCCTGATCGATGACCAGCGCCGCCGACAGCGGAAACGGATCGCTGGTGAACAGCGTGAGCCTCTGCTGCACCCCGTCCTCCAGGATGGTGAAATCCTTCTGCAGCAAGCCGTCTACCAGCTTGCCTTCGTCGTCTTTCACGGTGACCGGAACGGTGACGAAGCTGACGTTCTTGACCAGGCTGAAAAGCTGGTCGCGGCCGCTCTCGGGACCGCTTGGCACACTGCCCGGTGGCACGGTCTTGATCTCCTGCGAGCCCGGCGGCGGGGGCTTGCGGATTGGTCTGCTGCGGACGTGCTGCGAGTGTTTGCCGGCTGTTCAGGGTTTCCACTGGATGACGAATCCGGCTCGCCAGCCGTGCCCGGCGAGGGCAGGCTCATACTGGGCGCAGGGGCATTGTTCTGCGGCGCGGGAGCATCGGGCAGCTTCTGCTGCTGCGCCGGAGCGTAAGCCGCGGTGAGACTCAGCGCCGCTACCAAGATGGCGCTTCTGATCCAGAAGCTCGATCGCCGATGGGACATGGGTTTTGGCTGTACTCCGATATTGCGGGAACTCTGCACAGTATAAACGCAGCGGAGCTTCCGGCATAAAAGAGGCAGCGGCTTATGCTGATGGGGAATTCGGCCGAACCTAAAGGTGGCGACGTCCCTGAAACGGGCGTCCAGGCGAACAAACGAGCCGGTGCACTACAATGGATGAATCCGCTGGAAAGAGAAGCTATGCTGTTTGAGCGAGTTCGCCCTGTACGCCATTGCGCTGTGCCTGGTCCTGGGCTCCTGCCTGTGGGGGACCGCCCAATCCCAGAACCCGGCCGCGCCCAGCATCGACCCAGGACCAGCAGCCGCAGCCGCCGGCCGACCAGGAGCCGTTGCAAACCTTCAAGGCCCAGGTGAACGTTGTCAACCTGTTCTTCAATGTGAAGGACAAGCATGGCATGCTGATTCCCAATCTCACCAAAGACGATTTCCAGGTGTTCGAGGACGGCAAGCCGCAGACCATCAAGTATTTCTCGGCGGAATCGAACCAGCCGCTGACCCTGGGCATCATGATCGATACCAGCGCCAGCCAGACCCGCGTGCTGGACCATCGAGCAGGAGTCCTGCGCCGAGTTCCTGCATGCGGTGCTGCGGCAGAAGGACCTTGCCTTCGTCATCAATTTTGATGTGGATGTGAACCTCGATCAGGATTTCACCAACAATGTGCGTGATCTGACCCATGCGCTGAACAAGATGCAAATCAATGCCGGCATGGGCGGTGGGCCGCCGGGACTCGGCGGCGGACCGATTCCTACCACGCCGCGAGGCACGCTGCTCTATGACGCAATTTATCTGGGTGCGGACGAGAAGCTGAAGAACGAGGTCGGCCGCAAGGCGATGATCATCTTCACCGACGGCGAAGACCAGGGCAGCCGCTTGAAGATCCAGGATGCGATCGAAGCGGCGCAGAAGGCCGACACCATCTGCTACGTCATCCTGATTGCCGACCGCGGATTCTATGGTGGCTTTGGTTACAGCGGCGACTACGACATGCAGAAGTTGGCCGAACAAACCGGCGGCCGCGTAATCGAAGTCGGCAACAAGCAGGAAAAACTGCGGCAGGCGTTCGAGCAGATCCAGAACGAGCTGCGCAGCCAGTACAACATCGGCTACACGCCGACCAACACCAAACTCGACGGCACCTATCGCAAGATCCAGATCCACGCCAAGAACGGCGACTACAAGGTACAGGCGCGCCAGGGCTACTACGCGATGGCCAGGGACTGAGCGGCAACACCGCTGTTATAAGCGCAGGTCCGCCGCGGTTGCACAGGTGGAACTTGTGAAATCTCTGTGAAATCCTGGCCACGTACCTTTCCTGGCATTGCACCTCTGCATCCAAGTACATATACTGATGAGTCACGGTGCTACGGGACCGGACGGCGCCAACCAGCGCTTCTTCGGCACCCCGCGGCGCCGGCGACGAGGTTCCATCTTGGGCGCCTATTTGCGCACAAGGCTCGTTGGAGGGTCGTCTTCAGCAGTCGTGAGACGCTAGAACGAAAACGACGAGAGCAGCGCGCCGAGCAACGTGCCGTCCCGGTCGCGCCCTTGCAAACCCTCCTGCGAAGCATTTTTTCCATCCTCTTCCCCTCTGATTGCAGAATCTGCAGTACGCCGCTCAACAATATCTCCCGCATTCCGGTCTGCACCGAATGCCTTGGGGCCATTCAACCGGTGCGAGCGCCGCAATGCGTAATTTGTGGCGACCGGCTGGCCAGCGCGCAGTTGCTTGTCGGCGACGGCCGTTGCCACGGTTGCCGCGATTTCGAACCCGAGTTCGCGCGTGCAATGTCTTTCGGCGAATACGAAGGCGGCCTTCGAAGTCTCATTCATCTGCTGAAGTATGAAGCCGTTCTTCCGCTAGCGCCGTTACTAGGCGGCATGCTGGCGGACGCGATGGAGGAATTGCTCCCATCGTGTGGAGACTCGCGACCATTGGTTGTTCCCGTCCCGCTGCACAAGAGCAAACGCAGCGATCGGGGTTTCAACCAGGCGGAACTGATTGCCCGCGCTGCCGTCAAGCGTCTACCGGTACGGCTGGAGCTGGCGACAGGAGTGCTGGTTCGCCAGCGCGCGACCATTTCGCAAGTCGGCCTCACGCGCGAACAGCGTATGGAGAACGTGCGCGACGCGTTTCGCGTGCGTGATCGCAAGAGCGTGCTTGGTCGCATCGTGGTTGTCGTGGACGACGTTATGACGACGGGGACCACGATCTCCGAGTGTGCTCGCGTTCTGAAGGAAGCCGGTGCGAAGCAGATTTTGGCTGCGACTGTGGCGCGTGCCTTCCAAGGCGCTTCGCACGAATCCGCCGCTCCTGCAGGACGCGGTTGCATTGACCCTGTGGAAGAAGAGGCACGCGAAGCGGTAGCGGTCACTGCTTCGGTCTAACGGATATGTCAGGTTCGACCCAAAGCGCAGCGTCCCGATACGGCAAGTCGCTTGCCGGTTGCATGCATCATGCCCGTTTGGTGGGTGACGATCCGCCCCAGTGGACGGCGATGCATGCGCCTGTTCTGGTGTTGAATGCGTCGTATGAACCCATCAACGTTTGTGCCGCGCGGCGCGCCGTTATTCTGGTGCTAAAGGGCGTGGCCATGATGGAAGAAGCCAACGGACACTACCTGCACGCAGCTCGCATTGCCATGCATGTGCCCTCGGTCATCCGCCTGCTGGAATACCGCCGCATACCGCACCAGACGCGAGCCTTGTCGCGTAAGAACATCCTGCTACGCGATCGCAACACCTGCCAGTACTGCGGCAAGATTCTAGCGGCCGGCGAATTGACGCTCGATCACGTCATCCCGCGTTCGCGGGGCGGAGCCTCGACCTGGGAAAACCTTGTCGCCTGTTGCCACAGCTGCAATCGCAGGAAGGGCAATCTGCTGCCGCATGAATCGAGCATGAAGCTGTTGCGCGAGCCTCGCGCCTTCAATCTGCACACCAGTCGCCACATCATGCGCATGATGGGGCGCTCCGACTCGAAATGGCAAAAATACCTGTTTTACTGAACAAAACTCCCCGCGGCTTGTGTAGTTGTCCTCTGGTTTGCTGACGATGCCAACAGTGTGAACCGAGGTGCCCAGCATCCCCGTCTCGATGCCTTCCGCACGGCTCGAAAAGGCTTAGCTTTTCAATAAATCGCTTACAAGCGCAGTCTGCCGCCCACGATGCAAGCGAACCTGCATCTTACTTATTAGATATGCCAAGGCTTTTACTTGGCAGAGATGCGTTCGGCAACCCATTCCAGAAGGGAAGGTTCATGGCAGAAAACGTTCTCGATCAGATCGTGGAAAACTTGCGAAACTCCGCTACGACGTATTTTCCCGGGCATTCAACAGTGAAAGCCGTCCGTGTGGTGGGCCACACGCCCAGGGCCGCCCAATGCACCTACGAGATAGTGCTGGATTTTGTGCGCGGCAGCGAACGTGTCAACGCGAAAGTGTATCGTCCAGGGAAGTCCGCAAGCCTTGCGCCACGCGAGATGGCAAAGAACGAGGCGCAAAACTTGACGTTTGTCTCGCAGACTGCCGACAAGCACAGCCTGGACGGCGTGCCGCGGCCAGTGGGCGACTTCACCGAGATAGGCGCGACAGTCAGCACCAAGGTCGACGGGCAGCCACTGCAGGGCATCATCATGAGAACAGCGTTGCTGCCCAGCTTCGACAGTGGCAAGCACGGAGCGCTGGAATCGGCCGCCCGGAATGCCGGCGAGTGGTTGGCGAGGTTTCATCAAGCGACTGCGAACCTGCCTGCCGCGCTCGAGAGCAAGGAGTTGCTCGCCGAGATGGAAAACCTCTGCGCGCGAGCGGAGAGCGACGGACTGCCATCCGAGTCAACCAAAGCGATTCTCGACAATGCCCGCAGCACGCTTGGCCGGCAGAACAATCCGGTGGCCTCCTCCGCCCTGCTGCATGATTTCGTGCCGCTCAATGTTCTGGTAGCCGACCGGGGTATTGGCTTCTGCGAATATGCCAACCTCAGCCGTCACGGCACGTCACTCTACGACGCAGCCGTATTCCTAGCTGCGACTGAGACGCTGGAGAAGTATCCCTTCTGCGATCGCAGCATCACGACGCTGGTGCAGGACGCCTTCCTCGATGCCTATGGCGTCAGCCGGCAAGAGCATCATTTATTGACAGTGCTGAAGATGAAAGTGTTGCTGCAGATATTCGCACAGGGCCGCACCGTCAAGCAGGACGCGGTCCGCAAGAAGGTGATGTGGACCAATGTGATGAAGCGCTTCATCCAGCAGGCGGCGGAGCGCTCGCTGACGCCAGCCGCGTAGAGAAAAGACCTCAGCTCTCTGGTTACGCGGCCGCTCTCGAAACGGCCAACTGATCAGTGGCCTGTCTGGTGCTGCTTATTCCAGTTCTTAGTCGTTTTTTTTTGCTCTTTTTGCGCCTTTTTAACCTGCTTCTTCTGGTCCTTCATGTACTTTTTTGAGGACTTCTCCGAGTTCTTCGGCGCCGAAACCGTTTCGGTCTGAGCAACGGCCGGCGCGGAAAGCGCCAGACCGAGAAGGATAAACAGGATACAAGCTGCGGCTTTCTTCACAAGGTCTCCATAACAACCTCCGGGCTCGTGTCAACCAGGTATGCGACCTGCTAGGAGCCCCCGAGGTTCTAGTGCTTCGGTGCTGGCGGTTGCTGGCTGCCGGCCGGCTGCGTCCCGGGCTGCGGCTGGTCTTTCGAAATCTCCTGCCCTTCGTAGGTAATCTTCACGTTCGCTCCGAAGCGCTTGTAGTTCGAATACTTGACGACCTGCACCACGTGGACATCGCCGCTCGAAAAGTGCAGCTCGTCGTCCACCTTGGTGTAAACCGGGAACCAATACTTGTTATCGATTTGTTGCCGCCAGGTGGTGAAGTTGGGAAACAGGTTTTCCTGTCCGCCCCGATGTTTGCCAACACCGATATCGGGAACGTTCTTGCCGTACGTCTTCACGATCTGGAAGTCATGATCGTCCACCCAGATGCGGCCCTGGAAGTAACGCCTGTTCTTGTCGATCTGCTTGGGCGCGATATCGAACACATACGTCCCGAGTTCATCTTCCTTTTGCTTGCCGACGTACAGAATCTGGTACTCCGGGATCTCATCGCTGGTCAGCACAAAGGGCATCCGGTGGTTAATGTCGTCAAAGTCCTCGCGGGTCATCTGGATGCGCTGCAGAGTGGACTGCGGCGCAAACACGACCTCGTCGAGGCGCTTGCCCTTGTCGTCAAACAGGATGTCGTCCACCTGTTTATACTCGCCATCCACGGTATCGCCTTCGAGCGTTTGCACGGTGACCGACTGCCGGTAGGTGTACTGCTCACGGGCAATCTTGAACTGCTTCTCTTTGGCAGCGAACTTCTGGATGATCTCCTCGACCGTGATGCCCTGCGGCTGCGAGGCATCGAGCGGGCCCTCCCCGCGGTCGGAGGCCAACGCCGGAAGCGCCAGACACAACGTAAGTAGAAACAGCGAGAACGGCGCCAGGCGCGGAAAAACTCGACAATACTTCATTTAGGATGGGTCCTTGTAACTATTGTATTCGATGCAGCCGCGGCCGGCGGCGCTATTTGGGTCAAGCTCACAAATCCTATTCCCGTTTCGCTATTGCCCGCGGTGATTTAGACTTACCAGTTTCTTAGACTCGCATCTTCTCGCTTCGTTTGCACCCACCCGGAGGCCTCATGCTGCGTCGCATTCTCCTCATTCTCTTCTGCTGCTCGCTGTGCGGCTTCGCGCAGAGCAAGCGTCCTTTCACCTTCGAAGACATGATGCAGCTCAAGCGCATCGGCGAGCCCATCGTCTCGCCCGACGGCAAGTGGGTCGGCGTTCAGCGCGGTCGATGTCAACCTTGACGAGAACACGCGCAAGCCGCATCTGTGGATCGTTCCCATCAGCGGCGGCGAGGCGCGCCGTCTGACACCGGCCGGCGGCGCGGGCGAAGATCGCATTCGCTTCTCGCCCGACGGCAAGCGCGTTCTGTTCGAGTCGTCGCGAGACGGCGGTTCGCAGATCTGGGTGCAGGACTTCGACACCGCCAGCGGCATGCTGACCGGCGAGCCGCGCAAGGTGACCAACATCTCGACCGAAGCCTCCGGCGGCACTGTGGTCGCCCGACGGCAAGAGCATCCTGTTCGTCTCGTCGGTCTATCCCGACTGCAACGACGACGCCTGCAACAAGCAGCGCGACGAAGAGCAAGCCAAGTCGAAGGTGAAGGCCAAGATCTTCACCCAGCTGATGTTTCGCCACTGGAACCACTACTTCGACGGCAAGTACAGCCACCTGTTCCTGGTGTCGGCCGACGGCGGCGTTGCGCGCGACCTCACGCCCGGCGCGCACGACGTTCCGCCGTTCTGGCTCGGCGGTCAGGACCAGTACGCGTTCTCGCCTGACGGCAAAGAGATCGCCTACACCAGCAACATCGACGAGGTGCAGGCGACCAGCACCAACAGCGATATCTTTCATCGTGCCGGCGGCGGGCGGCGAGCCCGAAGAAGATCACGACCAATCCCGGCAGCGATGGCACGCCGATGTATTCGCCCGACGGAAAGTACATCGCCTATCGCTCGCAGCTTCGCGGCGGCTACGAGAGCGACCGCTTCCGCCTGATGCTCTACGAGCGCGCAACCGGCAAGATCACCGACCTGACGCCGAACTTCGATCGCTGGGTCGATTCGATGGCGTGGTCGCCGGATTCGAAGACCATCTACTTCACCGCCGAGAACGAAGGCGAAGCGCCGATCTACGCGCTCGACGTGACCACGGCGAACCCCTGGCCGCAGGAGCTGGTCGCCGGCTTCAACGACAGCCCGACGCCGACGCCGGATGGCAAGACGCTGGTCTTCGACCGCATGTCGGTTGCGGCGCCGAATGAGATCTACAGCGCGCCGCTGCATGTTCCCGCAGTGCCGCATGGCCGTGCCGCCGAATGCCTACAGCGTTCCTGATTGCCTGCTGTCGAAAGCGCAGCCCTGACGAAGCTGAACGAAGCTGTGCTCTCGCAAGTCGAGATGCAGCCGCTCGAATCGTTCTGGTTCAACGGCGCGGCTGAAGGAAAAGGTCCAGGGCTTCGTGGTGAAGCCGCCGAACTTCGATGCCAGCAAGAAGTATCCCGTGAAGTTCCTCATTCACGGCGGACCGCAGGGCGCGTGGGGCGACGACTGGTCGTATCGCTGGAATCCCGAGCTGTTCGCCGCCAACGGCTACGTCGTCGTCATGATCAACTTCCACGGCTCGACCGGCTACGGGCAGAAGTTCATCGACGCCATCAACGGCAATTGGGGCGGCGCTCCGTTTCAGGACCTGATGCTGGGCCTCGACTACGCCGAGAAGACCTATCCGTTCATCGACAAGGACCGCGAATGCGCGCTGGGCGCCAGCTACGGCGGATACGCGATCAACTGGATTGAAGGCCACACCACGCGCTTCAAGTGCCTGGTCTCGCACGACGGCATGTTCAACACGCGAGTCGGCGTACGGCACGACCGAAGAGCTGTGGTTCAACGAGTGGGAGTTCAAGGGCACGCCGTGGACGAACCGCGAGATGTATCGCAAGTGGTCGCCGCATCTGTTCGCCGCGAACTTCAAGACGCCGCTGCTGGTGGTGCACGGCCAGCTCGACTACCGGCTCGATGTCTCGGAAGGCTTCCAGTTGTTCACCACCCTGCAGCGGCTGAAGGTTCCGTCGAAGATGCTGTACTTCCCCGACGAAGGTCACTGGGTGCTGAAGCCGCAGAACAGCCGCTTGTGGTACCAGACGGTGAACGACTGGGTGGATGAGTGGACGAAGCCGGCGAAGTGAAGGAACATGACGCTGGAAGATTCGAGCTTATGACGATGTCGGCTCGGGCGTGGCTCGTTGAGGGCACACCGCGTTGCCGCCTTGGGCACTGAAGCGTATAAAAGGTGTCGGCTAGAATGAAGAACGAAATGGAAACCGCCGATTACTTTCCTTCCCCCGTTCGACTAGGGAGTTCTCCTATGTCTAATTGCAAGCAAGCTCTTTCGGTCTTCCTTAGCATCAGTGTGATGGTCAGTGTCGCGGGCCTGGACGGCTGTAACAAGAAGCCGGAG
>CAWHRM010000019.1:0-90794 GCA_963831675.1 uncultured Acidobacteriaceae bacterium | reverse complement strand
CGCAGCCTCACAAAGCTTTACGTTGACGGTGAATGCCAGTGGAGGCGGTAGCTCCAACTTTGCCTACGTAACCGGCAGTGTGACGGGTGTCAACAACTGGGGTAACGTTTCCGGCACGACTGTCTCTGTGGCTCTTCATCAGGTTCCCAAGGCGGGAGACCTTTTGATTTGCATGGCGAACTGGAAATCGGCGACCGCCACTGCTTTCATGAGCGATCCGAACAATGGCTCTTGGAAGCCGATCGGGTCAGTCAAGGCAGGGGTCGCGACGAATGCCGCCTTCAGCGGCCAGCTGTTCTATGTTCCTACGGCCGTCAGCGCTTCGACCACAATAACCTTGACGGTCAGCACCTCCGTCACCTTCCGAGCGTTTGAATGCGCCGAGTATTCCTACAGCGGCACGCTCGCTTTCGACGGAACGCCTCAATACAGCACGACACCGGCTTCTGGAGGGATCGCGACGATCAGCGGTCTTACGACCTCGAATTCCAATGATTTGGTGTTCGCCGCCTGTTTTGGGAGTAACGACAACTTGCACAACGGGAAGTGGATATACAGGGCTCGATGATAAAAACACCTTCGATGTAACTAGCGGAAGTTTTGGGAACAGCTTCGTAGGACTGAACGGGCAGATGATTCAATACAAGGTCGGGGCAGCAGCCGGAGCTCAAAGTGCGACGTTTGGAACGGGAACTCCCAACGACGACGTGACCCTTGGATTGGTGGCATTCTGAGCCTCATGAAGACCGCGGCGAGACTCACAATCTCCAGTTGAAACAACTCTTCCTTCATGGCCTCCAGCAGTAGCGCGTTGCGATCGCGGGCAGGCGCAGCCGGTTCCCTGTAGTCTGCGAAGTCGGCGGCGGCCATCGGCAAATCAACACCGGCCTTGCCTGACCCTGCCGTCGCAGTCGCGACGTGCGGCCGCGCGTTCGACTTGGAAACCACGTAAGCGCCGCCCATCACCAGCACCAGCGCGAACGCCCCCAGAATGTACGCGCGATATTCGTGCAGCGGATCGGGCGCATCGATCGGGGCGCCCAGTCCTCCGCCCGGACGATTGTCATTGGCTGCCGCTTGCGACCCGCCCATCGCGCCGCCGCCTGTGTCGCTTCCGCCCTGCGCACCCTGCTGCCCTTCAGCCGGAAAAATTCCCGTACCCGCGATCCGGAAGCTCAGGTCCTCGCCCGGCTTGACGTTGGTCGCCACCATGACACCCGACTGCGCGTCGGCCATTGACTGGAAGCGCTGCGCATCCTTTGCCGTAAACGACATGCTCTTGGGCGTCATCACCACGAAGTGCTGCACGTCGGCCAGCGGCTTGGGCGAAAAGCTGGCTTCGCCGCTGTAGGGCATGTGGTAAGACACTTGGAACTGGGTCTCGCCGGGGCGCAGCGGGTAGGTGAAGGCGTAATGATTTTTCTGCGACGCCGGGGAAAGCTCAACCGCAATGGGCTGCCCGCCCGGGCCCTTGGCCTGCGCCGATTCTACTTCGGCGCCATCGGGCAGCACGATCTCGAAGGTACGTTTGTCGTCAGCCAGGGTGCGCGGCGGCTGCGACTGGTTGCGGATCGCGTACAGAGCGATCCCCTCGAGCTGCTTGCCGTCGCTCTGATAGCGGTCAACTTCGACCGTCTGGCTGAGGCCGTCAAGTTTCTTCGCCGAGTCGTAAACCGTGAGCTCGGCCGTGGTCGCGCCCGGCATCAGCGGACCGCCCTGCGGAAAGTAATTCACGCCCTCGTGGGTGGCGCGCACCATGTGCGGAGCGTTGCTGTCGGCCGGGGCCGCGAACGAAAAATGGCCCTTCGCGTCGCTCTTCGTACTGGCGACCTCCTGCATGCCCTGCGACAACGAGAGCAGCGTCACGTCGTCACCGGCAGACGGCTTGCCCGTGGTCGCGTTGGTGACGGTGCCGGTAATGTTCTGCGCGGAGGCTGCAACGCTGATGAAGGTAACGACTCCCAACATTGCCGCCAAAACTATTTGTCGTCCCAACCGTTGTTGATCTTGTCATCCTGAGCGGAGGAACGGTCGCTGCAAGCGACCGCTCCGGAGTCGAAGGGCCCCTATACCCGCAATGCTCTCCGAAGTCTCACACTCAACCGGCTGATGAAGGAACGCACCCTCACGCCCGCCCTCCATTTTGCACACCGGCTCGGCGCGTCCCGCGCCGAACCACGGCCCGCGCCTTCTCAATCGACTCAATCTCGGCCAGGATGGCGGCTGCCTCATCCTCCAGCGACGTGCGCTGGCCGGCATAATCCTGCTCGCTCAACTTGCCGGCCTTGTACTCGAAATTTAGGTCGCGCAGATTTTCGTAGGTCGCCTCTTTGCGCTCCAGCAAATAGCTGAGGCGCGTCTTCTGCTCGCCGGTTTCCACTTCGCCCGGCTGAAAGAAGATGTAAACGAACAGGCAGGCGGCAAATAGCGCGCACCCGAAGAGCACGAACGCGGTCTCTTGTCCTGCTAGAGCAAATGCAATGAGCGAGTACATCAAACTTGTGTCTCCTGACGGGCTTTCTTGCGAAGCTCGTCGAGTTGAGCGGCCTCGAGTTTCGGGGTCGCCACCGGTTGCGCGACGGCGTGCGACTTCCACCGGCGCACAAACCAGATGGCTAGCACGAGCGCGGCCGCGAAAACCGCGAACGGCATGATCCAGGCCACGCGATTGAAGCCCGTGGTCGTGGGCGCGGCCAGCACCGTGGCGCCATACTTCTGCACAAAGCTTTGCAGCACCAGCGAATCGCTGTCGCCGCGCTCCAGACCGGCGCGTCAGTTCGTTGCGCATGCGCTCGGAGTAGGTGCAGCCGACGTGGTTGCACTCCAGCAGAATCTGATTGCAACCGCACATGCACATCAGCCCGTGCCCGAGCTTATTGAAGCGCGCGTCGGTATCGGCGCCGAGGAAGAGCATCGCCAGCAGCGCGATCAGCAGGAGCTGGACGATGCGAAGTTTCGGGTTCCGAGTTTCGAGTTTCAAGTTGAGGCGCTTTGGCGCGAGCGTCTGAGCCGCCAGCCGAAATCCTGAGCGAGCGGAGCGAGTCGAAGAATCTAGATAATGAGAACGAAGTTTCATCACAAATACTCTGTCATCCCGAGCGAGGACTTCAGTCCGAGTCGAGGGATCTGCGGTGTTGTGCCGTCCCTGAAGCGCGACTCAGGTTTTTGATTGCACCGTACCCAGCACTCCGCTTCGACTCCGTGCTGGGCCCATGAAAAGTTGTACTAAGTTGTACCGTCCGGCTTAGGTTCGCGGCGACTGGTTCTTCGACCTGATTTCGCCTCTGTTGCCTTCGAGTTGATCTGAATACGACTTCCATTAGCATGACTTCACCCGAGTAGCGTGCACCTGCCATCCGAAGCGTGCCGCGCTGGTAGAAGCGCCGAATCGAACCTATACCGCGAACGATCCGTGCAACCTTCAGCCGGAATACAATTTGCCGTCCAGACTCTAGCCCAAGTAGCGGAATCGCGTGCGCATTCTAGGAGCGTCCGACATTCTGGAAACTACAGGGGTGCCTTCGACTCCGGACGGCCAACGCGGGCCCCACGCCACTCAGGATGACAGCATCGAGACACCAGCCGCCAACTAAGTCTGGCAGCTATCTTGCTTTTCAATCTCCCCCCACTCCCACTTCCCTGCCACGCACCGCTTCCTCGGCCGCGCGCTCCTTCTCCTTCACCGTGACCGTCCCCGGCTTCATGTTCGGAACCAGCGCGATCAGCGTCCCAATCAGGACCATTTGCACGCCAATCCACATCCACATCACCAGCGGATTCACGTGCGCCTTGATGATCGGCTTGCCCGTGTCCTGATTGCGGCCGGTGTACACCAGGTACAAATCCTCGTTGGGCCGCGAACGGTTGGCCACCATGGTCGCGGTCTGCTCGCTGGCTTTGTAGAAGCGGCGTTCCGGGAACATAGTGTCAATCTTCTTGCCGTGCTTGTACACGTCGAGGACGGCCCACTCGCTCGAGTAGTTCGGCTTGTCGTCCTGGGTGTACGACTGGCACACCAGCGTGTAGCCGCCGATCTGCATCTTGTCGCCGAAGCCCATCTCCTGCTCTTTGTCCTGATCGAACGGCAGGCCGGCAAAGCCGATGATGATGAGCACCACGCCGAAGTGCACCAGGTAGCCGCCGTAACGGCGAGTGTTGCGGCGCGTCATCGTCACCATGCCCTGAAAGATGTTTGCTCCGGTCTGCCGCGCGATCACGCGCCCGCCGCGCCAGAACTCGCCGGCAACGGTCGTCGTTACCAGCACCGAGAGCGAAATCGCCATCAGCGAATAGAAGTAGGATGCATCGTCCCACGGCTTCATGCCGCCAATGATCAGCGCGATCGCGGTCACGAGCGCCGAGCGCCATCGGCCACAGGAAGTTGCGCTTCAGGCTGTCGAGCGAAGTCTTGCGCCACGCCAGCAGCGGACCGATGCCGGTCAGCAACACCAGGAACATCCCAATCGGCACGTTCACGCGATTGAAGAACGGCGGCCCGACGGTGACCTTCGATCCCGTCACCCACTCCGACAGCACCGGAAACAGCGTGCCCCACAGCACGGCGAAGCACGCCACCAGCAGCACCACATTGTTGAACAGGAAACTCGACTCGCGCGAAACCAGCGACTCCAGCCGGTGCTCGCTCTTCAGGGTCTCGCGATTGCGCACGAAGAAGTACACGCAGGTGGCAAAGATCAGCGACAGAAACCACACAAACCAGATGCCGATGCCCGACTGCGCAAAGGCGTGCACCGAACTCACCACGCCGCTGCGGGTGAGGAACGTCCCGAAGATCGCCAGCAGAAACGTGGTGAAGATCAGCCACATGTTCCACATCTTCATCATGCCGCGCTTCTCCTGCATCATCACCGAATGCAGGAATGCGGTCATGGTCAGCCACGGCAGCAGCGACGCGTTCTCCACCGGGTCCCATCCCCAGTAGCCGCCCCAGCCCAGCACTTCGTACGCCCAGTGCGCGCCCAGAAAGATGCCGCAGGTGAGGAACAGCCACGCCACCATGGTCCAGCGGCGCGTGATGTGGATCCACTTCTCGCCGGGATACTTCATGATCAGCGCGCCCAGCGCGAAGGCGAACGGCACGGTCACGCCCACGTAGCCGAGGTACAGCATCGGCGGATGGATGACCATCTCGGGATATTGCAGCAGCGGATTCAGCCCATTGCCGTCGGCGGGAATCTGTCCGCTGACCAGGCCGAAGGGATGCGCCGCGAAGTTCACCAGCAGCAGGAAGAACACCTGCACCGCGGCGATGATCACCGAAGCGTGCGCGAACAGTTGCGGATCGACTTTGTAGCGCAGCCGCAGCACCAGCGCGTACGTTGACAGCAGCCACGCCCAGAACAGCAGCGAGCCTTCCTGTCCCGACCACAGCGCGGCAAACTTGTACGCGATGGGCAGGTCGCGGTTGCTGTGGTGCAGGATGTAGGAGACGGAAAAGTCGTTGCCGAACGCGGCCATCACCAGCGCCACCGCGGCCACCGTGACTGCGGCCCAGCAGGCAATTCCGGCGCGGCGCGCGGTCTCGCCCAGGCGATCGTCCTTGCGATACAGCGCCAGCGCGCCCGCGAGAAACGAATAGGCCGCCAGCGCGAGCGCCAGCAGCAGTGTGAAGCTTCCAATTTGTGGCATGAAAATTACTTACCCGTATGAATTTGCCGCCGGACCCATCCGGTGGCGACGCCATCCTTGCGCGATGGTTTTCATTTTACTCGTTTACGCGCAGCACCGCGCGAATTGTCGTGACTTGACTACAACTTTGCGGGATATTTCAGTTTTGTGTAACGCCACAAAAAAGCCGGAGCCCGCGCTCCGGCTGTTGCAACTTGGAAAGGATGGTCTTACCGGTTCATCTTGTGGCGAATGACGCCCACTGCACCGACCAGTCCGCTGCCAAACAAGACAAACGTTCCCGGCTCCGGTGTGGTGCCTCCCCCGCCTCCACTGTTAAAGTCGGCGGTGAAGGCCAGATCGGGTTGCAAATTCAACCCGTCCCAGTTATTGGTGAACAGCTCGTTGAAATTTCCGCTATTGTTGTAATATACGAAGCTTCCACCTGGAATGGTTCCGTTGCCGATAGAAATGTAGCTCTCTCCCTGTGACTGTCCGTAGTACTGGGAAATACTTAGGAACGCCACATAGGTCGCACCCGGCGTCAGGTTGATGCCTAATCCGGGACCAAACGAAAGCTGCGCATTTCCTGTGTTGGGGTAATCGATCGGCGCACTGGTATAAAGCAGATTGCCAGCATGCGTACCCGTCCATGACGCGATGTAGCCGCTCAGGATAATGTCGCCGGGCGAGACCGGCCCAGCCAGATACAGGCTAAAGCTCTGCAGAACGTTATTGCCGTCGCTGGGAGCTGTGAAGATCTCACCATAGTTACCCTCCTCTAACAGGCTGAAGGACCAGCTCCGGCCCTTGGGCAATCGCGCTCTGAGCTGAGAGCTTCATTGCACTGCTCCTGGCACTCTGGGGGCTTGGCTCTGGGGCCATCGCTAAAGGCCAAATGACGAAAATGCCCAATGCGCCTTCCACGAAAGAACTACACTGTGTTTAGTTCGCCGCAGCTATGAGCACCAAAACCCAAAGCCGCGAAGGTCTGAGCGCGCCGCGCGGCCGCATTTATCGCCCATTGCTGTACAGCGCTGCGCTGCTGTTCGCTGGTATCACAATTCTCTACAGCACAGCGTGGATTTACTACATTCGCCGTCCCGTTCAAGTCGAAATAGGGATTGACACCAAGCCTGCTCCCCAGTGGCTGGAAGTCACAAACGTGTACAGGAACAGCCCGGCGGAAAGGGCTGGGCTGAAGACGAATGACCGGATCGTTGCCATCAATGGACGCGGGGGAGCTTCGGCAGCGCAATGCGATCAATTGTTATATCGCACCTGGCTGGACTCGCGACCCGGAGACACGGTGACCCTCACCGTGCAGCGGTTGGGACAATCCCAACCCTTGGTTATCACGCCGGCGTTTCGGGCCATCGAAGGGGAAGGCGACACCAGGACCGCAGCCCGTACCGTGGCGCTGCAGATCCTGTCGTCGTATCCCATTTTCTTCGCGGTCGTGGGCCTCGCAGTTCTCTTTCTGCGCGTGGAAGACCGCAATGCCTGGCTGCTGGCGTTGGTATGCGCAACCTTCATCGCGGCGGCCGACCTGCCCGCCCAATTTGCCGCCGCGCCCTCCAATCTTCGGTCCCTCCTGCTCGTCTACCGCACCGTCGGCAATAGCGTACTCGCTGAACTCTTCTACTTCTTCTTCGCGGTGTTTCCTACGCGCTCGCCGATCGACCGTAAGGTTCCCTGGCTGAAGTGGGTGCTGGTTCTCATCGGCCTCTGCTTGGGCCTGGGAGGTTATCGAGACGGCAATTGTGTCGCCTTACCGATTTTCGCTCCGGTGTTGTCTTATCGCGCCGCCCAGAATATCCGCATCGTCGTCGTTTACGGGTCCATTTGTCTAGGGCTCACTTCTCTGCTGTGCAATATATTCAGCGTCTCCGGCAAGGACGACCGGCGCAAGCTCAAGGTGGTTTTCTGGGGGACAGTCGTCGGCGTCACGCCGGCTGGTGTTATCGCGTTCGGGCAGGATGTTTTCCATGTCGGGTTTTCCTTCTGGCTGAATTTCGCCAAGGTAATTCTGCTGTTCTTGTTTCCTCTCTCCTTCGCTTACGCGGTAGTGAAACATAGGGTGATGGACATTCCCGTGCTGCTCAAGCGCAGCGCACGCTACTTCGTGGTGGAGCGCGGATTCGTCTTCCTGATTCTTGGAGTTTCGGTGGGCCTGACCTTGTGGTTCGGGCAGGCCTTCTCCCGTCATTTCTCCGCGGGCTCAAAGGCTGCCATTCCCATCGGCGCGACCTTCGGAGTGCTGATGGTCATGGGAGCGACACAAGTCCATCGCCGCGTCCGCACACGGCTGGACCGAGCCTTCTTCCGCAGCTCTTACGACGCACAGCAAATCCTGGAAAACCTCGCCGCCAAGACCCTCAACGTCACCAGCCGCGAAGGGCTGGCTTCCCTGCTGCAGCAAAACATCTGGGACGCGCTGCACCCCCGCACGCTGTTCGTTTACCTCCAAGGCAGCAACGGACAGCTGGTGGCGTACGCCGGAAATCCGCCGCCGGAGGCGTTGACGCTGTCCGTCAGCGCCGCTGGAATTGCGGAACTGGCAAAGCGCAGCGAGCCTTGGGAGCTGATGCCGGAAGAGATGCACGGAACCCAGCTGGCTCCGCTGGACCCGGAATGCCTGGTCCCGATTCGCGGCTCCAGCGAAGGGCAGCTCCAGGGAGTTGCCGCGCTCGGTGCACGGCTCTCGGAAGAGTCGTATTCCGCAATGGACAGGCGGCTGCTGGCTTCCGTCGCCAGCCAGGCGGGTATTGCCATGCGCAGTATCACGCTGGCGGAGAAGATGGCGCAAACCATGGAGGCCGAGCGCCGCAGCGAGCAGGAAATGCAGATTGCGCGCCAGGTCCAGACCCGGCTTTTACCGCAACAGGCGCCTTCGCTGAAGACGCTGGACTGCGCCGGCAAGTGCATTCAGACGCGCGCCGTCGGCGGCGATTACTACGACTTCCTCGATTTTGGCTCGGGACGCCTCGGCCTGGTGCTGGCCGATATTTCGGGAAAGGGAATGTCAGCCGCGCTCCTGATGGCCAACCTTCAGGCCAACCTGCGCGGCCAATATGCGCTGGCCCTGGAGGATGTGCCTCGTCTGCTGCGCTCGGTGAACCGCCTGTTCTACAAGAACACCGAGACCAGCCACTATGCGACGATGTTCTTCGCGGTCTACGACGATGGAACCCGCCTGTTGCGTTATGTGAATTGCGGCCACAATCCCCCAATGCTGCTGCGAGCCAATGGGGAAATCGAGCGCCTTAACGCCACCGCGACCGTGCTGGGATTGTTTGAAGAATGGGACTGCGACATGGTTGAGTGCCCACTCGCGCCGGACGATGTTCTGGTGATTTATACCGATGGCATTTCCGAGGCAGGCGAGAGCGACGAGGACAACAGTGAAGAGTTCGGCGAAGAGCGTCTAATGGCGGCGATACGTAAGCAGCAGAAGCAATCGGCGAGCGAAATCCTGGATAACATCCTCAGCGAAGTGCAACAGTTCAGCCGCGGCGAGCAGGCCGACGACATGACGCTGATTGTGGCGAAGGGAAGATAGAAATAAGCGGTTAGCAATAGCAATTAACATTCAGCAAGACGCTGTTCGACTTCACGTTGTCGACTTACCTTCAATATCGCTGACCCGCTCTTCCAGCGCGATTGGCCGTTCGTTGAAGCCGCCGACCAACACCTCATTGGCGCGGAAGCGTGATTCAAAACTGAGCCCACTTGCGGAATTCTTTCAGCAGCGTGGTCTCAGTCTTCTCGATTCGCTCCAACAGCATTTCCTGGGTCGCTTCGATATAGGCTTTCGTGCTTGCCCGCAGCGCTTGCAGGTCGGCTTTGGTTGCCAAATTTTCGTCCGCCACGACTTTCTCCTGTTAGCTCGAATATAATCCTGCCCGATGCAACTGAAAAGAGCCTCGCGCTCGCGCGAGGCCCTTCCTCGGGCTACCGGCGGCTCTCCTCCTCCTAGGCTTGCGCCGGCAGTCCGCCATTCGACATCCAGCGAGTGAAGCCCTCTGGCTTCTTCGGTGCCTTCGGAAGTATGTCGAGGTAGATCACGGCGTAACGGAATGCGATCACGCCGGCAGCGATCACCAGCACGCTCGACGCCAGCTCGCTCCACTTCGGCACATAGTGCGTTCCCATCGCCGATTGCAGCGAGTTGATGGAGACGTTGAGCCGGTTGACCATGAATCCGGCCACGACGATCGCGCAGCTCCAGTACAGCCGCTCAGGATTCGAGCGCACGCTCTCGAAGCTCAGCAGGGAGATGGGAATCGCCAGGAACAGCACCACCTCCAGCCAGAAGTATCCGGCTTCGCTGGTGCGCTGGAAGGCGTAGCCCCAGGCCTGGTTCGCCGACCAGGTCGAGCACCTTGAAGAAGGCGTAGACGATCAGCAGCATCTGGATCATGCGGCCGCAATCGCTGAGGATGCTGAAGTCGATGCGCACATTCAGCGAGCGCATGCAGAGGTAGATGGCCATCACCGTCAGCGCCAGCCCGGCGGGAATTGCCGACAGGTAGAACATGCGCGTGCATGTACGGCGAGTACCACAGAGGATGCACCTTGCCGCGCGCGATCAGGTACAGACCGCCGAGATACGACTGATGCATCGAGGACAGCAGCACGCCCGCCAGCACCACACCGATCAGGATCTTGTGGTGGTAGTGCAGCACGGTCTCGCGAAGTCGCTTCCACGGCAGCTTCTCGATCACCGCCGGCGCGAACTCGAAGGTCAGCACCGTGGTGTAGGTCATGATGCAGACGCACACATCGAACAGCACCGAGCGGTGGTTCCACATCACGATGGGATGCCAGAAGCGCCAGGGCAAGCCGATCTCGTACAGGTATCCGACGCAGACCGTCAGGTAGCCGAGGAACGAAATCAGAATCGAGGCGCGCAGGATCGGCCGGTAGCGCTCCATGCCCAGCAGATAAACTGCAGCGCTGATGCCGAAGCCCGCGGCCGACAATCCGACGCCGCACAGCGTGCCCAGACCGACCCACAGGCCCCACGGCATCTGGTCGCTCAGATTCGTGCTGGCCCTGAATCCCTCGAAGAACCGAATATACGTCGCATAAATTCCGGTAACAAATATGATGGCTACAATGACGCGCCATAACGTGATTTCTGATTTAATTCGCGCGATCATGGCTAGCTCCTTTCGCCCTTCGATCTTGTTGATGGCGGCTTTTTCTTCGGCTTCGGCCAGCGCCACTTCGCGGCGGCGCTGCGTCACCCAGTACAGCGCCGAGAGAATGGTGCCGCCCATGATGACGACCTTGGGCGAGTCGCCCAGCGCGCTGGCGGTGAGAGTCGGCATCGGTTGATTGCCCTGCGGCGCCGGCTTGAATCCCAGCTTCTCGAAGGGCACGTCGGAGACGAACAGCACGCTGCCTCCGCCCGCTTCCTCCAAGCCGTAGATGTGCGGCACGTAGGAGGAATCGCTGCGAATGCGGTTCCAGGCTTCGTCGATCAGTTCATCGCGATTGCCGAAGACGGTCGCCTGCACCGGGCAGGCTTCGGTGCAGGCGGTTTGCCTGCCGGCCTTCACGCGGTCGGCGCACAGGTCGCACTTCTTCACGAACGGCGCCAGCTTGGTCCACTGATAGCGCGGCACCTGATACGGGCAGGCCAGCATGCAGTAGCGGCAGCCGATGCACTTGTCGGCGTTGTAAACCACCGGGCCCAGCGGCGTCTTGCCGATCGCGCCCACCGGGCAGGCCGAAGCGCAGGCCGGATCTTCGCAGTGCATGCAGAGCTTGCGCACGAACTTGTCGCCGCGCGTTTCGACCACGGTGAAAGCGGTGTCGGAAAGAGTTGGTTCGGGGTCGGTGCTGAATCCGTGGAGCTGCTTGCAGGCAGTCTCGCAGCTCAGACACCCGATGCAGCGCTTGATGTCGATGAGCATTGCTTTCTCTTGCCATGGCATCCTCCGTGGTCGTGGTCCGTTCGGCGCTACGTCAGGAAGAATTCCGTCGCCAGTTGCTGCTGCACGCTGGCGTCAACCTGGAAGAGCAGGCCTTTGATCGGCAGGCCGCCATCCTGTGCCAGAGCGGGAGTGAGCTGCTGCACCATGGCGCCGAGACGCGCGAGGCTGTTCTGCATCCACGCGGCCACCACGGTGCCCTGCAGCAGGTTCTTGATGTTGATCGCCATCTCGGGCGCCTTGATCACGCACAGCCAGCCGTTCTTGTAGGGGTCGTCGACGATGAGGTTGGGGTTCTTCAAGACCTCGTGATTCACCGAGACCAGCACGCCTTCGACCGGCGACAGCAGGTCGATGCTCCGGCCTTCACGCTTCACCGTGCACACCGTCTGTCCCTGGCGGACCCAGCGGTTCAGGTCTGGCCAGTTCGATGGAATCGATCTTGCCGAACAGGTTTCCGGCGAAGGCATCGATTCCAACCCGAGCGTTCTGGTGGCCTTCGTCCACTACCCACGTATGTCCGGGATGGAAGCAGTAGCCTTCCGGAACTTCGAAGCCGGCGTTCTGCAACATGATTGGCGTTGCAAGGGCTTTGTCCGGCGCTTACCTGGATTGCCTCCGAGGACTCCTGCGGACGGCGAAAGTACATGACGGTAAGAATCAGAAGAAAGGTAAGCAGGACAAATAAGATTGACATGGGGATCGCTCCTTGCCTTGCGCGCGACATGCGTGGCGGGCAATTGCTGTCGTGCTCCACGCTTGCTAGTGCACGTGGAGTGCAAAACCGCTCCCGAAATGGGCTGTGGTTCTAAGGGGCTTAGCTGGTCAGTGCAGATTGGGGAAGCGTTGCAGTACTGCGTTTTGCAGGGGCAGCGTCGCACTTTGCAGTAGTGCGAAATCCGCTAGACCAGTTCGTGGGTCTTCTTCAAACGCCGCAACAGTGACGTGGGATGAATGCCGAGGATGCGCGCGGCGTGGGTCTTGTTTTGTCCAGTCGCCGACAGGACTTCGTTGATGTAGCGCTCCTCCAGTTCCCTTAAACTGACAAACTGATCGCCGGTGGGGGACACGTCGATCGAGGAAAGCACCTCGGCGCGCGCCGGCTCCAGGCGGTAGTCACGAAGTTCTTCCGGCAAGTCGATTTCACCGATTTCGTTTTCCTTGCAGAGGATCATCGTCCGTTCGATGACGTTGCGCAGCTCGCGAATGTTTCCCGGCCAGGGATACTGTCTGCAACAACTCGGCGGCGGCGGGCGTGAAACCGGCGAAGTTCTTCTTCAGCTCTTTGTTGAAGTGCTGCATGATGTCGAGCGCCAGCGGCAGAATGTCTTCCTTGCGGTCGCGCAGTGGCGGAATGAACAGCGGCAGCACGTTCAGCCGGTAATACAAGTCTTCGCGGAACTCGCCTTTGGTCACCGCTTCCTTCAGAATCCTGTTGGTGGCGGTGATGATGCGCACGTCCACATGGATGGCTTTCGTCCCACCGAGGCGCATGAAGTTTCCTTCTTCCAACACCCGCAGGAGTTTGGCCTGCAAGCTGAAGGAAGTGTTGCCGATCTCGTCAAGGAACAGAGTGCCGCCCGAAGCTTTTTCGATGAGTCCTTCCTTGCGGCGGCGAGCGTCGGTGAAGGCGCCGGGTTCGTACCCGAATAGTTCGCTCTCCAGCAGCGTGTCGGGCAGCGCCGCGCAGTTCAGGCTGACAAGTGGCGCTTGCGCTCGCGGGCTGTTGTAGTGGATGGCCTTGGCCAGCACCTCTTTCCCGGTGCCGCTCTCGCCTTGAATCAGGATGGTAGTGTGATCGCTCTCTGCCGCGCTGCGCGCCATTTCCAGGACTTGCCGCATGACCGGACTCAGGGTTACTACGCGTCCAAAATCGTACCGCCCCTTGGCGCTCTGCACGGTGTCATGCACGCGCACGCGAAACGCCAGCATCTCGGTCGCGCGCCGGATGGTATTCACCATGTCCGAGATGTGGAAGGGCTTGATCAGGTAGTCGTAGGCGCCCAGCTTCATGGCTTCCACGGCGCGTTCCACCAGGTGATAGGCGCTCATCATGACCACGATGGTGGAGGGAGAAATCTTTCTGGTCTGCCGCAACACTTCGATTCCGTCGATGCCGGGCAGCACCACGTCGAGCAGCGCCAGGTTGGGACGGTCGGTGGCGATCGTCTTCAGTGCATCCTCCCCATTGCTGGCCAGAAACACTTCAAAGCCCTCGCCGTCGAGTGCACGTCCGATGGTGCGCAGGGTCAGCGCTTCGTCGTCCACGATGAGGATGGAATAGCGCCATAGCTAGACGATGACCTCCTCGTTGAGCGGCACCGGCTTGCCCGCCTGCTGAATGGGCAAGGTGACGCGGACCGTGGTGCCGGAGTCCGGGATGCTCTCCAGTTGAATGTCGCCACCGTGGCTGCGCACGTAGTTCTGCGTGATGCTCAGCCCCAGACCAGTGCCCTTGCCCCGCTTGGTGGTGAAGAACGGCTCGAAGACATGAGGCAGGATGTCGGCTGGGATGCCGCATCCGGTATCGCGCACCCGCAACTCGATCACCTCGGCGAACCTCACCTTTTCGGCGAGCACCGCGACCGTGCCGCCGGCCGGCGTTGCCTGCGCGGCGTTGAGCAGGAGGTTCATCAGGACTTGCGAGAGCTGGTTGGCATCGGCGCTGACGTTGGGCAGGTCAAGCGGAACGCAGTTCTGTAACTCGAGCTGCCGGAACATTGGCTGGTGCTCGAGGAACTTCAGGGTCTCGCCGGTCAGCCGCTGCAAGTTGACCTGGCTCAGCTTCAATGGCCCAGGGCGCGCATAGTCGAGCAAGCCGCGCACTGCAGAGGAGATGCGCTTGGCGCCTTCGATGCACTGCTCGATCTCTGCTCTGCTGTTCCTCGCCCGCGTCCTTCCATTCCAGTTCGAGATGCGACAGGATTCCCAGCAGCGGGTTGTTGATCTCGTGGGCCGCGCCCAGGGCCAGCTGAGCTACCGATGCATACTTCTCGAATTCGGAGAGTTGCGACTCGAACTGCATCTTCTCCTTGGCCAGCTCGCGCTCTTCCTCCAGACGTCGCACCAGTTCCTGTTGCGCCACATTGCGCTCGTACTCGCGATGCTCGGCGAGTTCCCTGGAGCGCGCCGCCTCGCGCTGGGCTGCCTTGATCCGCGCCCGTGAAATCGCAATCACGATACTGAGCAGCACCAGACCGATTACGATGGCGGTCCAGAATCCACCTGTCGCAGCGGCAGGCGTTTCCGTCGCAGCCCAAGCGCCCGCAGGAAAGCCAAGGTGTGCGCCGAACAACACAACGAACGTGATGCTGCGGACGCACCGCGCCGGGCGTCGCGCCATACGAGGGCGCACAGAAGGAGGAGACACGAGGAGCATCTAGCTCTCCTCTATGACCTTCGCGCAGTATGGCCCCGGGAGCAGTGACGAGCGGTCACTCGCAGACGTGATGGGTGTTCCGCCGGAATACGTTAGACTAGTTAACCGCCCCGCCCACAATGGTTTGCAGCACTTCCCCGGAGGGAGAAAAGACGGCGATGTCGGCGTCGGCGCCGCCTTGCAGCATGCCTTTGCGGTTTTCCATGCCCAACACCCGCGCCGGATTTGCCGTGGCCAGACGCAGGCTCTGCTGGAAACTGAGCTGAGCAAAGTTCATCGTGTTGCGCACAGCGCGATCGAGGGTAAGTACGCTGCCGGCAAGTTTTCCGTGCGACTCGCAGCGCTCGCCGTTTACATGCACTTCGAAGGAACCCAACCTGTAGGTCCCGTCCGGCATACCGGTAGCGCTGATGCCGTCGGTGATGAGCACAGCGTCATCCAGACCTTTGGCGCGAATGAAAAGATCGACCACTGCCGGATCGACGTGAATGCCATCGGCGATAATGTCGGCGGTCAGCGCTGCGATCAGTAAGGATAGCGGCCACTAATCCAGGATTGCGGTGATCGAACCGGCGCATGGCATTGAAGCTGTGCGTCGCATGCCGCGCTCCCGCCTCGATTCCAGCGAGCGCTTGCGGCAGGGTGGCGTTGGAGTGTCCGATGCTGACGCACACTCCGCGCCGCGATGCGTTCCTGATGAGCTCCAGCGCTCCTTCCAGTTCGGGCGCGATGGTGAGCACCCGAATGCGGCCTTCCGCCGCGGACCACATCCGGTCAAAAAGCGCCACTGACGGAGGTTGCAGATGAAGCGGCGAATGCACGCCGCAACGGGCGTGGCTAAGGAACGGCCCTTCCTGATGGATGCCCAACGGTCGCGCGCGCGGCGGACGGGAGTGGCCATTGTCTTCGGCATGCTTCACAGCTTTTCCTAAATCCTCCAGCGACTTCAGGGTGAGATCCAGCGACGCGGTGACCGTCGTCGGGCAATAACTGGTGACGCCGTGCCGCGCCAGCATCTGCTCGATGGCAGCCAGACCCTCATCGGAGCCTTCCATCACATCGTGTCCCGCCCCGCCGTGGATGTGAATGTCGATCAGTCCCGGCGCCAGAATAGCATCGCCGAAGTCCACAATTCGCGCATTATCGGGAATGTCGTACAGCTTCGCGTCGTCCTACGGCTGAGATGATTCCGTCGTCGATGAGCAGCGCAGCATCGGCAAACCACTCCAGCGGAGTAAGCAGTTGCCGGGCTAGAAGGACGGTTGCCATAACGCGCTGTGGCATGATCTCTTCCGGACGATATCCAAGCACCCGCCTGCGGTACTGGGTCAACCAAATCCTTCCCGGCGAACTAAGGTTGGTTGATGAATTCGTTCTGACGCAACGCTATACTACTTAGACTAAGGTTGGCTATGGCTACTATTACAGTCGTTCCGGTAGAGGTATATCTGCACTCGACGTACGAGCCCGATGCCGAATATGTCGACGGCAAGATTCAGGAGCGATCCGTGGGCGAATACGATCATGCAAGTTGGCAAGCCGCACTGCTTGAGTACTTCGCAGCCCACAAGCAGGACTGGAACATCCGTGTACTGGCTGAGCTACGCGTACAGGTAGCGGCAACCCGTTTTCGCGTCCCGGACGTTACCGTGCTTGACCGCGAGCGACCGATCGAACAGGTCATTACGCAGCCTCCACTGGCGGTGTTCGAAATTCTCTCTCCCGAAGACACGATGGCCCGAACGTTGGAAAAGCTCCTCGACTACGAGCGCATGGGTATCGCCGGTATCTTCCTTATCGATCCTAAAAGCGAAGCGCGGTACCAGTTCCACGCAGGGACTTTGGTAAAACTGGCTGCCCAGCCATTTTCCAGCGGTCGTTTGACCATCGATTTCAAGGCTGTCGAGGCTCTGCTCGACTAACGTTTCCCGGCAATTCTGCGATAATTTGCCGGCCGCGGCCGGGTGACTTCATATCTGGTAGTCGATCTCGATGGCCTGTTGCAGCTTGTCGGTGCCGTTGGTAGGTGACATCTCGCGGCCCTGCAACTGGCGAACTTCTGCTTTCAGCGCCTTGACCTCCGTGGCCACAGCGGCCAGCGCCTCGGAGAGCGGATCGTTGATCTGCTTGGGATCGGTAATCACCACTCGCTTGCCCGCGCGAAAGACGATGTGGCCGGGCACGCCGACGACGGTGGAGTTGTCGGGCACATCGCGCAAGACCACCGATCCGGAACCGATGCGGCAGTTTTCGCCAACCACGATGTTGCCAAGCACCTTCGCGCCCGCGCCCACCACGACGTTATTGCTGATGGTTGGATGACGCTTGCCGCTCTCCTTGCCGGTGCCGCCGAGGGTCACGCCCTGATACAGCGTCACATCATCACCAACGATCGTGGTCTCGCCGATCACCACGCCCATTCCATGATCGATGAAGAAGCGGTGGCCGATCTGCGCGCCCGGATGGATCTCGATGCCGGTGATCAGCCGCGCCAGTTGCGACAGCGCCCGCGCCGGGAAGCGCCAGCCGTGGATCCATAGCCAGTGGTGAAAGCGGTAGCCCCACAGAGCGTGCAGCCCGGAGTAGAGCAGAACGACTTCCAGCGCGGATCTCGCCGCAGGATCGCGGTCCTTGACCGCGGCGATGTCCTCGCGCATGGAT
This sequence comes from uncultured Acidobacteriaceae bacterium, assembly GCA_963831675.1. Taxonomy (GTDB): domain Bacteria; phylum Acidobacteriota; class Terriglobia; order Terriglobales; family Acidobacteriaceae; genus Bog-257. Next base: position 73,184 of record CAWHRM010000019.1, on the reverse strand, counting down.
GAAAACATGTCTTAAACCCCTTCGGCGACCATATCCATGGACTCGTTGCGAAGTTGCTCGAACAGCAGGCTGCTCAGATAGCGTTCGCCAAACGACGGGATCACGACCACGATCAACTTGCCCGCATTCTCCTCACGCTCGGCAACTCGCAGGGCAGCGACCACCGCCGCTCCCGACGAGATGCCAACCAGCAATCCTTCTTCGCGGGCCAGCCGGCGCGCCATCACGATGGCATCCTCGCTCGACACCTGGACGATTTCGTCAATGAAGTCGGTGCGCAGAATGCTGGGTACAAAACCTGCGCCGATGCCTTGAATCTTATGTGGACCTGGCTGTCCGCCGGACAGGACGGGGCTTTCTACAGGTTCAACTGCGACCGCCTTGAACGACGGCTTCTTCGGTTTGATGTACTCGCACACGCCGGTCAGCGTGCCGCCCGTGCCGACGCCGGAGACCAGGATATCCACTTTGCCGTCGGTATCGTTCCAGATTTCCGGGCCGGTAGTCTCGCGGTGGATCTTGGGATTCGCCGGATTGTCGAACTGCTGGAGCATGTACCCGTTGGGAGTGTTGGCGAGCAGTTCGTCGGCCTTGGCGATGGCGCCTTTCATGCCCTTTGCGCCGGGTGTCAGCACCAGCTCCGCGCCGAAGGCCTTGAGCAGCACGCGGCGCTCCAGGCTCATGGTGTCGGGCATGGTGAGCAGCAGCCTGTAGCCCTTCACCGCGGCCACAAACGCCAGCGCAATGCCGGTATTGCCGCTGGTCGGCTCGATCAATACGGTGTGGCCGGGACGGATTTTTCCCGCGCGCTCGGCTTCGTTGATCATGCTGACTCCGATGCGGTCCTTCACGCTGCTGCACGGGTTCTGACTTTCCAGTTTGGCGACGACCGTGGCCTTCGCACCCTCGGTCACTTTGTTGAGGCGCACCAAGCGGCGTGTTCCCGATCACTTCCGTCACATCCTTCGCGATCTTCATATTTCACCTGCGTATCTGATAACCCTACGAGCCTATAAGTTTCCGTTCCTGGCAGGCAAGTCAACCGGCAAGGGCAGCGTTTCGTCCCAATCGCGCTTGCCGCAGCTCCGCGCGCATGGCACAATCACCGATCAACCTTAATCAAGGACAAAACATGACAACTCGCCGGACTCGGGCAGTACTGTTCGTGTTGCTTGCGGTCTTCTCCATCACCGGATTGGCGCAGTCGAAACCAGCAACCGCCAACGGTGACGACAGCCAGCTCGCGCCGGTCGCCTGGCTGGTGGGCGGCACATGGGTGTCGGATGTGAAAGACCCTTCCGACGGATCGACAACTCACGTCGAGAACCACATTCGCTGGGCGCCTAATCATCAGGCCATCGAGTTCAACACCGACTTCAACGGCAAGCCGCATTACAACGGCTTCTACGCCTACAATCCCGTCGCCAAGACGATCGGCTTCTATTACACGAACTCTGAAGGCCAGCTGACCATCGGCACCTCGACTCCTGATCCCGACGGCAAGACGGTGCACCAGGAATTCGACGTCATGCAGCCCGATGGAAAGACCCAACACATTCGCTCCACACTGGTGCGCGACGGCAACGATGCGTACTGGTTCGCCGTCTTCATGCAGAAGGATGGAGACTGGGCACAACTCTTCAAGATCCGCTACGAGCGAAAGTGAGCACCGCTGCTCGCGACGTATATCGCTGAACCCTTCCCTCCCGCTCCACGGTATAATCGTCGTTTGCGCACTTCATTCCCGTCACTCCAGGAACACACGTGAGTCATCAACATGCACACATGCCTGGCCAGCCGCCGGCCGGCCCGCAGCCGCTTCCGGGCGTGGACAGCATTATCGCCATCGGCTCCGGTAAGGGCGGCGTTGGCAAAACCACGCTGGCGGTAAACCTGGCCATCGCGCTGGCGCGGATGGGCTACAAAGTTGGCCTGCTCGACGCCGATGTTTACGGCCCCAACGTTCCGCTGATGCTCGGGACCACGATGGCGCCCAGCGTTGTGGGCGAAGACCGCATTCTGCCGCCGGAGCGTTATGGACTCAAGGTCATCTCCGTCGGCTTCCTGAGTCCCGGCGACAAGCCGCTGGTCTGGCGCGGTCCCATGCTGCACTCCATCATGAAGCAGTTCCTGGAGCAGGTGGAATGGGGCCAGCTCGACTACCTCATCATCGACTTGCCGCCAGGCACAGGCGATGTTGTGATCTCGCTGGTGCAGACCGTGCCAGTGACCGGCGCGGTCGTCGTGACCACGCCCAGCGACGTCTCCCTGCAGGACGCGCGCAAGGCCATCGAGATGTTCCGCCAGGTGAAGGTGGACATCCTCGGCATTGTGGAGAACATGAGCTTCTTCGTCTGCCCGCATTGCCAGCACGAGATTGACATCTTCTCCAAGGGCGGCGGCGAGCGCACCGCGAAGCAGTTCGACGTGCCGTTCCTCGGCGCCATCGAACTCGATCCCGACATTCGCAAAGGCGGCGACAGCGGCCAGCCGATTGTGCTCGAAGGCGATCAGTCGCCGCATGCCAAGTCGCTGTTCGCTTTCACCCAGCGCGTGATCGAGCGCAGCAAAGAAGTGCGCGAGTCCGCCGGCGGCAGCGTAATCGAGATCCAATAGCCCGTGAGCGACCAGAGAGCCCCTATGAAGTTCGTAATTGCAGCCACAGCGGTTTGCCTGCTTCCTCAGTTCGTTGGGCCGTTGCCCAACCGCAGCAGGAACCAACGCCCACTCCGCAGCACCAGCGCATGGGCTACTTCGCCGGTAACTGGACGGCGGAAGGCATGATGAAGCTCAGTCCCAACGGCAATCCCGCGCCCTTCAGTCTGAAGGAAACCGGCGAGTGGGTGACCAACGGCTTCTTCCTCGAGACCCGCACGTCCATGAAGTCGCCGCTGGGACACATCAATAGCGTGCGCGTGATGGGCTTCAACCCCGAGGACGGCCTTTACACCTACAACGTTTACAACAGTCTGGGCGAGCACCAGATGGCGACCGGCAAACTCCAGGGCAACACCTGGACATGGACCTCGGAGCAGAAGCTGAATGGCGTCGTCACTCAGGCGCGCTACACCATCACCACCGTCACTCCCGATTCCTACACCTTCAAACAGGAGGTCGCCACACCCAAAGGCGGCTGGGCAACGGTCATGGAAGGCAAAGCCAGCCGGGCGCAATAGCTCTAGCGCCGATATAGGGGTCCTTCGACTCCGGTTCGCTTCGCGAACCTCCGCTCAGGATGACAGCGGTTAAACTCCCGGAAACTCCTTGAACATCGAAGGACACTCCTCCCATTCACCTCTGCGTTGGAACTTCCTCGGCGGCGCTGTGCTGTCCTTGTATGGCAATCTGTTTTTGCTGCGCGGGCACGAACTCTTCCATCACCGCTTTGCGCATCATGTCTGGAGGCAGTAAGCCCTGCGCCAGAATGAAGTCGTGAAATCTTCTTCTGGTTGAACTTCGCTCCCAGCGCTTTCTCCGTGTCCTTACGCAACTGGATCAACTTGGTGTAACCATAGAAATAGCTATTCGCCTGGCCGGGCGCGCGATAGGTAAAGCGCTCGACCTCCTCCTCGGCGAACGCGTGCGACAGCACCACGTCGTCCTCCAGCACGCGAAACGCATCGGCCGTCGTGATCTTCCCGGCCTGCAGCTCGGGATCGAGAAAGGCGCGCGCCGCCCGCTGCAGCCGCAGGTCCAGCGAGATCAACTTGCCTTCTTCCGGCATATACGGCTCGATGAGATATTCCGCGTACAAACCCCAACCTTCGACATTGGTGCTGTTAAACGCATAGCGGACCCGCGCCAGCGAAACGCCGTGCTCCAGCATGGAATCGAATTGCAGCTCATGTCCCGGCCGCGCTTCGTGCGCCGTCAACGTCCAGGCCACTGCATCGTAGGTGAAATCGTCGTACTTTTCGGTCGAGGTCTGGCCCGGACTTGCCGGACTGTTCAGCGGCAAAACGAACTCGCCCTTCTGTCCGGTGTTATGAATGAACGGCGGAGGCACCATGTGCGGCGCGGGTTGCTGCGCCGTCTCCGCTGCCGTGGCGATGCGGATGCGCGCCGGACGCTCGGGCAGCGATACGATCTGCTGCTCCTCGATGATCTTCTCGATCTGCTTCAGACGGTCCTGGTAGAACGGCAGGATGGCGTCGCCGATCAACTGCTCCTTCTTCAAGTCGCGTATGACGCCGCGATAATCGAGCGACGGCAGATGCCGCCGTCTGGCCAGGCGCGCGGCTATCGGCTTCATCTCTCCCTGGATTTCGGTGAAAGCCTGGTGCGCCATGGCGGCAAGCTGCTCGGGCGGAATGTCGATGCCGTAGTTCTCCATGTTGAGCGCGTAGTGTTCGGGCGGCAGGCGGAAATCGTTTCGCGCCTTGGGCAGCACCGTCGCCTTGATCCACGCATCGTAGTCGGTGAGCTGCGTCTTCAGCTTGGCGAACGGTTCTTCCCATCCTGTCAATTTGTACTTCTGCAGGAGCGCGGCAATTCCTTCAAGGTAGTTGGAATTGCGCGCCATCTCGGTCTCAATCTCAACCCGCGCCGGATAGATCACGCCCGGCTTGGCCATCTGCTCCTGAATGCGCTGCTTCAGGATCTCGGTAAGCGCGGTGTAGCCGGAATCCAGTCCCGCATACTCGCGGATGCGGACCACCGCCGCGGGCCGGCGCTCGGAAGGGGTCTGCTCGTCGAGCAGGACCTGCACTCCGCTGAAAACGATCTGGCTCGCGTTGAAGAACGGCACTTCGTTCGCGCGCTGAAAATCCTGCCGCTTGAAGTTGAGGTTGACCCTGCGCATCATGATCTGCAGGTCCTCGGCGACGTTGGGCTGCTGCTTCTCCGCGGCTGCACTCTTCAGCTTGGCCAGCACCGCCTCGGTTTCTTTCCGCTCCTGATCTTCATCGGCGAGCGTCGGCTGCGAAACCTTGGTCGTCGTACTGGCTCAATCCCTGCTGTGTTCCGGCCTCAGGATGGTGCTTGAAGACGACCTCGATCAGCATGTTGGCGTAACCGTTGCTGACCGCAATCCAACTCTTGTCGGGTTGGGCTTGCGCGAAACATGGCATGGTTAGAACCACCGCAGCGAAAATCAACATCGGTCTGCGAATCAAGACTCCCTCCTCCGATCAAACCGGATTAGTAAATCATGCTGGGATGAGTGGCACAACTGGGAGGCTTGGCGCTGGCTCGGATGATAGGCGGGCTGCACTTCCGGCTGCGACCACATGGCGCTATCCCCACCCTCTCCGCAACCCCCTATTGTTTAGAATCAATGATTTAGACCACAAATCCATCGCAAAATATTCCATCCAAAGGAGTTATACGTAAAATATAGATTTCTTGAGACTTAACAGCGAGAAATGGGCGGAAAGGGACCAGATACGAACGCTAGTGAGCTAAGCAAGATAAGCATGATAAGCAAGCTAGCAAGCTAACAATCTAGCTACCCTACCCCTCCCCGCTGCTTACTTAGAATCAATAACTTACGTATCATTTCGATTGCAAAATATTCCATCCAAAGGATTTACAAGTAAATTATAGATTCCTATGGACTTAAGCGCGAGGCAGGGGCGAGTCCGCCAACTGACAACTAATCTGCTGGCAAGTGTTTTCAAAGAGCTTTCCAGGCCTGCACACTGGGTGGGGCCGAGCGAAGACACAACAACCGGTCCTCTCGATATCAGTGATACCGAGCCGCGCTGCAACGCGCAAGTGCGCAGGTCACATCGCAACAAAACTTAACCAAGTATTTCGTCAAAAACGGGAAGGCGAGAATTCAACTGGCGAATCGAAGGCCGGCGCTTCCGTTGTACACGGGGCCGGTTCTCATGCAGGGCCTGAAGCCTGAAGCGTCGGTGTGGGAACTGTGAGGTCCCTGAAAGAGTATGTCTCATCGCTGGTGGCGCCGCTACATCTGGCCAAAATGGCAAAGTCACGGGCGAGAGCAGGTAGTGGACAGTGACCCGTCAGTCACCAGCAGCCGGTTGCCCTCCATCGGGAAAAGCAGGTCCCTCCACTCGGACTGAAGTCCTCGGTCGGGATGACAGTCTGGCTCCAGAAGCATCCTTTGCGGAGAAGGCTCAATGAGGCGGGATGCCCATTTCTTTTGCGAGATGATTTTGGGCGGACTGAAATGAGGTCAAGGCTTTCTCCAGTTGACCGGCGGCAGAGATTAACTGGCGCGAGTCAACCGGGGCCTTCTCCATCTGCGACGCGAGCGCTTTGGATTCCTTGCTGACCGCCGAATTGGCTTTGACGACGGCCGTCCTGAACTTCTTCAAGCCGGACACCTGTGGATCCGAAAGCGAGTTCAGGAACTTGCGATTATCGCTTTGCGCATCCAGGACCGCGTCTTGCAACCGGTTTGCTTTGCGGGCGAAGTCGGCGGAGTTGGAGTCGGCGAGCTGCTGCAAGTCGTGCGCCTGCGTGCGGGCGGCCTCAGTGCTCTTGACCGCTTCCTGAAATTGTCCAACTTGATCGGGCCTGGCCTGTAGAGCGATGCCGCGCTCAAAGGTAATCACATCGGGATCTTCGGGTTGTGCTGCGGTGTTGGCGCCGGTCGTACCGGTGCGATGGCCTGCGTGTTGTCCCATCGCTGCGAGAGGAGACAACAGCAACACGATGACAAGGGCGAAGAAAGTTTCTCGCGTCACGGATCGTCTCATTGTAGGTCGCAGCAGGACCTCATGAGCAAGATGCAGCAGATCCGGCAGAGCACCAACGAGCCGATCAAGTCATCGCTCAACCCCGACCAGCAACAGAAATTCGAGCAGATGATGAGCCACCAGGGACACAGGCATGGTGGTCCGGGAGCCAACCCGCACGGCGGCCAGAGTGCCCCTCAGCCACAGTAAATCTCCCCAACAAGCGCAAAAGGGACGCTCGCTGGGGGCACCGGGGGAGCGTCCCGCTCCAGGACGAGAAGTTCTTCTATCCCCTACCCACTCTTCACTAGCCACTTCCCTTCACTGAATCACGAGGTGTGAGATGGGCGGCACGTAGGCCAGCAGGTAAACGTAGATCCCGACCAGCGCCGCCAGCGCGAGACTATGGAAGAAGACGTAGCGCAGGATGTCTCCTTCGTGTCCGTACCAGTTGGTCGCGGTACTGGCGACGACGATGCTCTGGGCGTCGATCATCTTGCCCATGACACCGCCGCAACTGTTGGCCGCAGACATCAGCACAGGTGAGACGCCCACCTGTTGCGCCGAGATCTTCTGCAGGCTGCCGAACAGCACGTTCGAGGAAGTGTCAGAGCCGGTGAGCGCCACGCCCAGCCATCCCAGCAGGGTGCCAAAGAACGGATACAGATGGCCGGTCCGGGCGAACGCCAGACCCATGGTGGCGTCCAGGCCCGAGTATCGGGTCATGAATCCGATGGCCAGCATGGCCGCGATGGTGAGCAGCGAGAACCGGACCTTGACAATGGTTTGCAGATAGACCTTGAAGATCCTGGGAATGCTGAAGCCCATGACCAGGCCGGAGAGGATCCCCGAAATGAGAATGCCGGAGCCGGTGGCGCTGAGCCAGTTCAACCCGAAGACGGCGCCTTCTTTGGTTGGTTTGAGGACCACGGGCGGCATGCGCATGGAGAGCTTGTCGATGCCTTTGACGGGGAACTGCGGATTGGTGATCTTGCTGGGCGGAGTGCTCCAGCTTGCCATCGAGGTGAACACCTTCTCTGGAGTGTTCATGATGCGCTTGCCGGTCGGGGTGCCCCAACAGAAGACGATGACACTGAGGATGATCCACGGAACCCAGGCGCGAATGACTTCGCCGCGGCTGTAGCCGTGATCGGCGCGGTGCTCGGTCTTGCTCTCCTCGCCTTCGAAGGTCCAGACCCGCTTGGGATGCCAGACCATGAGGAAGCCGATAAGACATGCCATCGAGACCAGGGCGGCGATCACATCCACCAGCCACGGTCCGTGATAGTTGGAAACCAGGAATTGGGTAGTGGCGAAGGAGGCCCCGGCAACCAGAATGGCCGGCCAGATCTCCAGCATTTCGGAGAAGCCGACGAACGCCCAGATCAACCAGAAGGGCACGATGAGGGAGAACACCGGCAGGATGCGGCCTGCCATCGCGCCCAGCGTCATTTCACTGAACCCGGTAACGGCAGCCAATGCGATGATGGGCGTGCCCAGCGCGCCGTAGGCCACGGGCGCAGTGTTGGCGATGAGCGACAGGCCCGAAGCCTGCAGCGGGCGGAAACCCAGTCCGATCAGCAGAGCGGCGGTGACGGCAACGGGAGTGCCGAATCCGGCCGCGCCCTCAAAGAAAGCGCCGAAGCTGAAGGCGATGAGCAGCAGTTGCAGGCGGCGGTCCTGGGTGACGCCCGTCAAGCTATGCTTGAGCACGTCGAAGCGTCCGCTCTCCACCGTGAGCTGGTACATGAAGATAACGTTGAGCACGATCCAGCCGATGGGAAACAGGCCGTATCCCGCGCCCAGCACGGCGGTTGCGCCCGCCATGCGCGCCGGCATGTGGAAAGCGAAGATGGCAATGACCAGAGCGGCAGCCAGTCCAAGCAGCGCCGCATAATGCGCCTTCACGTGCAGGGCCAGCGCTCCCAGCAGGACGATCACCGGCACCGTAGCGACCAGGGTGGAGAGCCACCAGAGCCCAGTAGGATCGTAGCCTTGCGCCCAGGGTTGAGGTAGCGGAGGAAGCTTGAGGATGACAACGGCAGCAACAATCGTGATAACCATTAAGATTGCGGGAAGAAGCAGGTTCTCCTTAGGCGGATGTGCCTTGGCAGGAGTGCGCGCTGTGCTCATGAGTTGATCACCCATTCTCTGCCGGAGAGTTTCGGCAGGCACTTTCTTTTTGATTTTGATTTCATGACACCATGCCGGCCAGCCGTGTGTGTGTCAGCTGAATGACGGCAAGCAAGATAAAGAAATGACAATGCCGCCGCAAAACGCCCCGTTCCCCAATTCGAAGGGCGCGCTCCCCATCGTCCCGGTGACACCAGGCGGTAACCTGACGGGAAAAGGGGTAAAGGCCCAAGACCGAACGCGCCCTCCGAAACAGGAACTCGGTGGCGCCTGAAGGTTTACACAGCGCGAAGGGCAAGTCAATAAAGTTCTCCTTTTTGGCTTACCCCTTTCGGGTGATAGGGATAGGGCATTTCCATGAGCAGGCCGAAATTCACCACAGCGGCACAGAGACACAATGAAGAACTTGGGAAACTTCGGGTACTACGCGGTCAAAAGACGGTTCATTTTTTCCCCTACGGAGGACACGGAGACACGGCAAGGCAGAGCGAACCACAGAGACACAGAGGCACAGAGAAGAGTGTGGAAGACTCTGAGTGCTCGGTGTTGGAAAAGGGTGACTCGGAGGACACCGGGCCAAGGGGGGCGCCGAGTTCACCACAGAGCCAAAGAGGTTTTTGCTTCGTTTTCCTCTGTGTCTCTGTGATCTGCGGTGAATGAATTCTTCGGAGCGCGGCTGAAGCACGCGCTACAATGGGCAGGAAATCCACATCGCAGCGAGGACTTATGCCATCGTTGATGAGCACCATCGCCCCAGGCTCCATGGAAGCCGCGCGCCGTCCGCTGGAGGCCGAGCAATGCACACTGGTTGTGGTGGACATCCAGGAAAAACTGCTGCCTCCGATCTTCAACAAAGAAACCATGGTCAAGAACGCGCAACTGCTGATCCGGCTGGCGAAGATCCTCTCCATTCCGGCCATGGTGACCACGCAATACCGCAAAGGCCTGGGCGACACGGTGCCGGAGATCGCCTCGCTGCTGGCCGACGTCAGGACAATTGATAAGTTGGAGTTCGGTTGCTTTGGGAGCGAGGAGTTCCACTCCAGGTTGAAGAAGCTGCCAGACAATCGCAATACCCTGTTGTTGTGCGGCATGGAAGCGCACATTTGCGTGACCCAGACGGCGCTGGGCGCGCTCAACGATGGCTACCTCGTGCACGTCGCCTCCGATGCGGTGGGAGCGCGCACGGAATGGAACTGGAAGATTGGACTCGACCGGATGCGCGCCGCCGGCGCCGTCATCTCGTCTACCGAGATGATGATGTACGAGTTGCTGCGCTGCTCCGGAACGCCGCAGTTCAAAGAACTGCTGCCGTTCATCAAGTGAGGGGCCTTAGGGAAACTCTGATTAGGTCAGTCGGAGGTCCCTCAGGGGCTGAAGAGCGTGGGTGAGAACTGTGCCGCCCCTACGGGGCTCAGATCAACTTCCCAATCTACCCAGCACTCCGCCTTCGGCTGCGTGCTGGGCTAGGCTGAACAAGGCTGAACCGCCCCCTTGGGGCTTGTTTTCCGCACGCTCGTTCCACTGTCGCAAACCAACCGTAGTTCTCACACGCGCTCTAATCTAAAGCCCCTGCCCAGTATCAGACGTTTACGGACGGCCTAAAGACCGTCCCCTTCCAGCAACTGGACTGAATCAGAGTTTCCTTAGCTCACCCCTGGCTGGACGCGATCTGCACGTAGGGTTCGGCCGCCCGCGGGCGGCGCGAAGCCGCTGCGACCTTCGGTAGAGTGCCGAGATACATCGCGACCTCATCGCAGGCACTCTGACGCGGGCATAGCAAGCAGTCTTTCAGCGCCTTGTCGGGCAGGGCCTCCTTGTCCACCGGGCGAAAGCCCATGCGTCCGAAGAACTCGGGGATGCGGGTGAACAGGCACACACAGGTCACGCTCTGGTGCCGGGCTTCTTTCAGCAGAGCATCGACCAGCACCCGTCCCGCACCTCGACCTTTGGACTTCGAGGTCACGGTGATGGAGCGGATCTCGGCAAGGTGCATACCGTAGAGGTGCAGCGCGCCGCAGCCCACGATTTCTCCCTCGTTCTCCACCACAATGAAGTCGCGAATGTTTTCGCAGATGTCGCGCAGCGAACGGGGCAGCAGGGTGCCGTCGCCGACATGGACCTGGATCAACTCCTCGATGGCAAGAGCATCGGGAAGCTTGGCGCTACGCGCACGCATGTACAGCTCCCGAATAGATGGACAATTTCTGTTTTGCCGTCTGTAATGCCTGGCGAACCCGCACCGGCGCGGTGCCGCCTTCAACGTCGTGGACGGCCAGCACATGGGCCAGGGTCAGTGCGTCATAAAACGGCTGATCGGCCTTGATACCACAATGGGCAAAGTCCTCCGGCGACAGTTGCTCAAGCTCGCAATTTTTCTCCAGACAGGAACGCACCGCTTTGCCGACCAGCTCGTGCGCACGGCGGAACGGCACTCCCTGGCGCACCAGGTGGGCCGCTGCGGCCATGGCATTCATGAAACCGCGAGTCGCGGCCCGCTCCATGCGCCTGTAGTCGAACTCCACGGCCGCCATGAAGCCGGTCGCTACGCGCAGCATGCTCGACACCTGTCCGGCAGCCGAGAAGATCGGTTGCTGCGTTTCCTGCAGGTCCTTGTTGTAGGCGAGTGGCAGCCCCTTCATGCTCATAACCAAGTTTGTTGCGTGGGACCATACCGTTCCCGCCTTACCGCGAATCAGTTCCAGAGCGTCGGGGTTTTTCTTTTGCGGCATGGCGCTGCTGCCGGTGGAATATTCCTCCGGAAGTTTGACGAAACCAAACTCCGTGGTCGAGAACAGAATCAACTCCTCCGCCCAGCGGCTGAGGTGCAAGGCCACGAAGGACAGCGCCTGGACGAACTCCAGAGCGAAGTCGCGATCGCTGGTCGCGTCCATGCTGTTTGTGGTCGGCGCCTCGAAGTCCAATTGCCTCGCCATAGTGTCGCGGTCCAGCGGCAGGATGGTCCCAGCAACCGCGCCTGACCCGAGCGGGCACTCATTTAATCGCTGACGGCAATCGGCGAGGCGGCCCAAATCGCGAGTGAACATGTCGAAGTAAGCCAGTAGCCAATGCGCTACCAGGACCGGCTCCGCACGCTGCAGATGAGTGTAGGCGGGCATCGCGTTTTCCCCGGCGACGTAGGCCTGGTTGACGAGTTCGCCGAGAAACTCCACCAGAAGATTGCTAATGGCATCAATCTGTTTGCGAACGTACAGCCGCAGGTCGGTGGCAATCTGCTCATTGCGGCTGCGTCCCGAATGCAGCTTGTAGCCGGCTTCGCCAGCCAGTTCCACCAGGCGCGTCTCCACGTAGTGGTGCACATCCTCGATCGTTGGATCGTCGGCCTCGGGAATCGCTTCGCGCGCGATCTGCTCCAGCGCCAGGACCGTGCGGGCGAGCTCTTCCGAATCCAACACTCCGGCGCTGGCGAGCGCGGCCGCGTGCGCCTGGCTGGCAGCGACTTCGTAAGGCAGCAGCACGCGATCGAAGGGAAACGAGCGCTGCCACTGCTCGAAATCGGCATTCTGTGACTGGCTGAAGCGGCCCGACCACATCTTCATTTGACTGTCTCCGCGTGGATCATCGCGCGCGAGCGCGCCGGCAGGCCCAGAATGCGTATGAAGCCTTCCGCATCTTTCTGGTTGTAGGCGGCGCCCATCGTGAAGCTGGCTATGTCCGGACGATAGAGCGAGGTTTCCGATTTGCGGCCTGCGACTTCAATGTTGCCCTTGTACAGCGCCAGGGTGACGGAACCATTCACGTCCGCCTGTGAGCTGCCCACGAAGGCTTGCAGCGATTCGCGCAGCGGAGTGAACCACAGGCCGAAGTACACAACCTCGGCATACTTGAGCCCGATGTGCTGCTTGAAGTGCATCAGCTCGCGGTCCAGACACAGCGCTTCGAGTTCGCGATGCGCGGTGAGCAGCAAGGTGCCGCCTGGCGTTTCATAACAGCCGCGCGACTTCATACCGACGAAACGGTTCTCCACCAGGTCTACGCGGCCGATGGCGTTGCGCGCGCCGATCTCGTTGAGAACGTCGACGATGGCCACAGGATCGAGAGCGACGCGGTTCACCGCAATGGGCACACCCTGGCGGAACTCGAGGGTCACCGTCTCTACCGTGTCGGGCGCGTCCTGAGGAGATTTCGTCCAGGTCCAGGTAGTGGGCAGCGGCGCATGGTTGGGATCTTCCAGTTCGCCGCCTTCGTGGCTGACGTGCAGCAGGTTGCGGTCGCGGCTGTGGATTTTGGCGCGGCTTTGGGCGACAGGAATGCCATGCGCCTCGGCGTAGTCGAGGCAGTCTTCGCGGGACTGCAGCGTCCACTCGCGCCAGGGCGCGATGACCTTCAACTCCGGCGCCAGCGCCTGATAGGCGTGCTCGAAGCGCACCTGGTCGTTGCCCTTGCCCGTACAGCCGTGCGCGACCGCGGTTGCGCCTTCGCGCAGCGCCGCGGCCACTTGATACTTGGCGATGATGGGACGGGCCAGCGACGTGCCTAGCAGATACTTGTGCTCGTACACCGCGCCCGCCTGGATCGCAGGGAAGACGTAGTCGGTGAGGAACTCCTGACGCAGATCTTCGACGATAACCTTGCCGGCGCCGGTGCTGTAAGCCTTCTCGACAACCGCGTCGAGGTCATCGCCTTGCCCCACATCGGCCACGTAAGCAATCACGTCGCAGTCATAGTTCTCGATGAGCCAGGGAATGATGATGGAGGTGTCGAGTCCTCCAGAGTAAGCGAGTACGACTTTTTCACGCATTGGCACTCCTCGGCGGGAAGCGGTGAGCCCCGCCTTCCAGCAGCAGAACAAGAATCGCTTTCTGAACGTGCAAGCGGTTCTCCGCCTGGTCGAAGACCACGGAGCGCCGCGAATCGATCACCGCTTGCGCGACCTCGTCACCGCGATGCGCCGGCAGACAGTGCATGAACACCGCATGCTTGGCCGCATAAGAGAACAGATTCTGGTTGACCTGATAGGGCGCGAAAATCTTGCGGCGGTCGGCCGTCTCGGACTCCTGCCCCATGCTCGTCCACACGTCCGTGTAAACAGCATCGGCACCGGCTACGGCCTCCATGGGATCGCGAATCACTTCGACACTGCCGCCGGAGATGGCGGCGAGGGCGCGCGCGGCGCCGCTGATGTCGGCGTTGGGCTCATATCCCTTTGGGGTAGCGACCGAGATGGTCGCTCCGAGGCTGGCGGCAGCGAGCATCAGGGAATGGGCGACATTGTTGCCGTCGCCCACATAGGCGAGACGCACATTACGCAGATCTCCGAAGTGTTCCTGCAAGGTGAGCATGTCGGCCATCGCCTGGCAGGGATGCTCCAGATCGCTCAGCGCGTTGATGACTGGAATGGATGCGTGCCGGGCCATGGTGGTGACTGTGTCGTGCCCGAAGGTGCGCAGTACGATGCCATCCACCCAGCGCTCCAGGTTGTGGGCCACGTCGCTCAGGCTTTCGCGGGCGCCCAGGCGCGACAGCGTCTGGTCCATGAAGAACGAAGCCCCGCCCAGGCTGTTGATGCCAGCCTCGAAGGTAAGCCGCGTGCGCAGCGATGGCTTCTCGAAGAACAACACGATCTGCTTACCGGCCAGCGTGCCACGGTAGTCCGAGGGGCGGGCCTTCATCGCGGTCGCCAGTTCCAGCGCGCAGGCGAGTTCTTCCGGCATGAAGTCCTGGATCGAGGCCAGGTCGCGCCCGGTCACGCCACGCTGAACATAAGGGCTTACACCTGGGGAAATGGTTGTAGCAATCAATGGACAACCTCCGTGCCAAAATCGATGGGATGAGTAAAGAATCGGGGCAGAACTTCGGCGCGCGTGGCGGGCAGGATGCGTACTCGCGCGACGCCCTTCTTCAATGCGCGAGTGCAGGCTTCCAGCTTGGGCAACATGCCTCCGCTGACCGTCGCCTGCTGCACCATGTCGTGGATGGCATTCACCTCGAGCCAGCGAATGACGGAGCCATCGGCATCCTTCACTCCAGCAACGTCGGTGAGATACACCAGCGCATCGGCGCCACAGGCCACCGCGCAGGCCGACGCCATCTGATCGGCATTCACGTTGTAGTATTCGCCGTCGAAGCCCAGCGCGAGGCTGGCGACGACTGGAACCACTCCCGCGTTCCACAGGCGCTCGATCCAGGGAAAATCTACGGAGCAGACTTCGCCCACGTAGCCCAGGTCGGGCTGCTTCTTTTTGGTGGCGCGAAAAATACGCAGGTCGCCACCGCAGATGCCGATGGCCGGCTGACCGGCGTTGCCAACCGCCGCCACGAGTTGCTTGTTGAGCTGTCCACCCAGCACCATCATGGCCACGTCGCGGGTCTGGGAGTCGGTCACGCGCAAACCGTCGACGAATGTCGTCTCGCAACCGAGTTGCTTCAAGGTCCGGCTCAGCGCCACGCCACCGCCGTGCACGATGACCAGATTGTGTCCTTCGCGGCATAGATCGGGGATCGTCTTGGCAAACTTGTCGACCAGCTCGCGGTCGTCAAGCGCAGCTCCTCCGATTTTCACGACGAGCTTCATTGCAGCCCCTCTTTCTCGTCGAAGCCGAACATCAGGTTCATGTTCTGCACTGCTTGTCCGGAGGCACCCTTCAGAAGATTGTCGAGACACGAAACCAGCACGGCGCGCCGGCCATCGGGCGAGAGCGCGAAGCCGATGTCACAGTAGTTGGTGTTCGCCGAAAACTTGATTTGCGGCAGACGGGCGGCGCCGAAGACCCGCACCCAGGGCTTGCCGGCGTAGAACTCGCGCAGCGTCTGTTCCAGATTCGCGGCGATTGCAGGCTTCACCAGTCTTACGTAGATGGTGGAGAGAATGCCGCGCGGGATGGGCAGCAGGTGCGGCGTGAATTGCAGCGAACCGCCGTCGAGCCCGAGCTGTTCCAGCATCTCGCCCGTATGCCGGTGCCCAAAAACGTTGTAGGCGGAGAAGTCGCCGTCCACCTCCACGAAGTGGGTCGTCGGCGTGGGCTGCTTGCCTGCCCCGGAGACGCCGGACTTGGAATCGCAAATGATTCCATGCCGCAAATCGACCAAGCCAGCGCGAACCCATGGGGCAAGCGCGAGAATGATGGACGTCGAATAACAGCCAGGATTGGCCAGCAGCGTGGCCTGCTTGATGGCCTGGGCGTGCAGTTCGGGGAGGCCGTAAACCGCAGCATCGTCCAATTGCGTGACACTCTCCGCGAAGCCGTACACCTGGCGGTTTGCCGCCTGCTTCAGCCGCCAGGCGCCGCTGAGATCGATCACACGAAAACCCTGGTCCAGTGCCTCGGGTACAAGCTCGCGGGAAAACTCGTGCGGAGTGGCAAAGAAGACGACATCCACGCCAGCGTCCTTCATCCGCTTCCAGGAGAAGCTCTGCAAGGGAAAGCCGCCGTTGCCGGCAAGCTGGGGATAGAGCTCGCTCAAGTCGCGGCATCCGCCGCTCTCGCCGTTGCGCCGCAGGAGCAATGGCTGCTTGGCTCCAGCGTGGTGGGCGAGCAGACGCACCAGCTCGAATCCGGAATAGCCGGTGGCGCCCAAGACCGCGGGTTGGATACGAGTATTCACTTTTATGCAAGATATCCGCGGATGCGGTGCGCGAGCTTGTTCGCCAGCGTCGCATTGGGCGCAATCGCCAGAATGGTGTCGTCCCCGCCGATGGTGCCCACGATCTCGTCCCACTCTTCCGCATCCATCGCGGCCGAAACCGGCTGCGCGCTCCCCGCACTGGTCTTCACGACCACCAGGTTCTGGGCCGTCTTCACCTCGTACACAAACTCCTGAATCAGGCGCTCGATCGACGGCAGGTGCATCTCGGCGTCCTCGCCCTGGGGGGCCTTGTAGCCTTCCGCAGTCTTCACCAGCCCGAGCTCGTGAATGTCGCGGGAGAGGGTGGCCTGGGTCACGCGATGGCCGCGACGGAAGAGTGCCCGGCGGAGTTCCTCCTGGCTGGAGAGTTCGCGGGCGGCAATCACATCGCGAATGGCGGCATGGCGAGACAGTTTGGACATGGCATAAATATACAGCTATATGTATATTAATGCTTTCCAGGGCTGTGTCAATGCCTCCGAGGGATTATTTTGGACGGCTGGAGCTGCGGATGACCGCGAGTATAGGGGTCCTTCGGCTCCACATTCGTCCGCTGCGACGCGGGCGAATGCCTGGCTCCGTCGAAAATCAGGTCATGTTGGTGGTGGAAGCGCCGGACTTTAGTCCGGCGACAGCGGACCGGAAAGTCCGGCGGGCTTCAGCCCCGGTCGGGAAAGCCGGGGTAAAGCCCGGGTTGTCAAAAGGCCATTGTTTCGCCGGGCTGAAGCCCGGCGCTTCCACCGTTTTTCATCCGTATGGGTGGGCCGCACGCCCATGTAGCACTCAGGATGACATCTTAGATTGGGTAGAACTGGCTTGAGATCGTTGAAGCTATTTGTTGGGGACCAGGCGGGCCTTTTCGAACTGACTGAAGACCGCGTTGGCGCCTTCGTGGGCGGGGGTGCCGGCGAGCAACTGCTCTTTGCGATAAACCAGGTTGCTGGCGTTGTAAGCGGCCAGCTCAAAGCCGTGGCCGTGGGTGATGGCGTCGGTGGGGCAAGCCTCCACGCAGTAACCGCAGAAGATGCAGCGGTTGTAGTCGATGTTGTAAACCTTGGCGTAACGCTCGGCGCCGCTGACGCGCTTCTCGGCCGTGTTCTCGGCGGCCTCGATGTAAATGCAGTTCGAAGGGCAGGCCGCGGCGCAGAGGAAGCAGGCCACGCACTTTTCCATACCGTTCTCGTCGCGTTGCAACACGTGCATGCCGCGAAAACGGTCCTGGAACATCGCGCCGCGCGTTGGCCCGGGACCATCGGGATAGTTCTCCACAATGGTGGGCTTGAACATCTCAATGAAGGTAACGCTCATGCCCTTGGCAATGGCGGCAATGTTTTTCACGATCCCCATGACGTTGCTCCGTCGAAAATCATTCACCACGGAGACACGGAGGGCACGGAGTATTGGCTTCTATAGAGTTTTTCTCCGTGATCTCCCGTACCTCCGTGGTTGATTTTCATCCCTGTGGGTAGGCCCATGGGACACTCAGTATAACAACTGGACGGGCTGTGTCGCGCTATCCCCTCGCCTTCAGCAATTCATAATGATGCTGCGTATGGCCGGCTACGATGTACGCCATGGCGCGCACCGTCACCGGAGAACCATTGGCCACTCCCGAACGCTGCTCAACACCCGGCGGGAAGGACCTGAAGAGCGCGAGCGTCGACCTACGAACGGACTCAAACTCGTCCAAGAGTTCGCTCAAGCTGCGGGCATCGGAGCGGGCTTCGCGGACATAATCGTCCTGCTCGAATCCTTGTAGCTCGTTCTGGTCTCCACGGGCGAAACGCAGCGCGCGGTAGCTCTGCACGCGTTCGGCATCGCAGAGATGCCCAAGGATCTCTTTCACGTTCCACTTGCCGGGCTGGGGGCGCACCGAAGCTTCAGCCTCCGAAATATTGCCCAGTAACTTTCGATAAGCGGCAGGCTGCGTGGCGAGGAAGGCGACCACGTCCCCATCTGGAACTTTGGCAATGTAGTTGGCGTAAAAGTCGGCGTATTCGGAGCGATCAGGACGGGTGAGCATGTCGTAAGTCTGCATTATCGCGAGGTAACTTTCAACGTCGCTGGGCTGGAAACTGAGGGCTGACCACTGCTTCATTCCAACCCAAACTCCTTCCACCGCTTTGTAACCTGTTCTTTGGTTTTTTCGTCCATGCGGATTTCGTCAGGCCAGGGGCGGGTGAAGCCTTCGGTCGGCCACTTGCGAGTGGCATCGACGCCCATCTTCGAGCCGAAATCGGGCAGCCGCGAAGCGTGGTCCAGCGAGTCCACCGGGCCGAGTGTGAACTGAATGTCGCGTTCGGGGTCGATGTTATTGAGCACCTTGAGGGTCACATCGGCCAGGTCCTGCACGTCCACATCTTCATCCACGACGAGAATGCACTTGGTTGACATCGCCTGCCCCAGCGCCCAGATGCCATTCATCACCTTGCGCGCCTGGCCGGGATACGACTTCCTGATGGAGACGATCATGAGGTTGTGGAAGATGCCCTCGATGGGCAGATTCACGTCCACGATCTCGGGAATGGTGAGCCGCATGAGCGGGAGGAAAATCCGCTCCACCGCTTTTCCCATCCAGGCGTCTTCCATGGGCGGCTTGCCGACGATGGTGGTCGAGTAGATGGGGTCCTTGCGATGAGTGATGCAGGTGACGTGGAACACGGGGTAGAGGTCCTGCGGTGTGTAGAAGCCGGTGTGGTCACCAAAGGGGCCTTCCATGCGCAGTTCGTCGAGTTGCACGTAGCCTTCGAGAACGATCTCCGACGTCGCCGGAACTTCCAGGTCAACGGTTTCGCACTTCACCAGCTCCACCGGCTTCTGCCGCAGGAAGCCGGCGATCATGTATTCCTCGATGTCGGGCGGCGCAGGAACAATGGAGGAGAACATTACGGCTGGCTCGGTACCGATCGCAACCGCGACCTCCATTCTTCCGGCCGCGTGCTTCCCTTCCGCCACGCGCGAGCCGCCGCCGGAACGTGCCATCATGTCGAGCGCTGCGGTGACGGGATGCGCTTCCCCGGCAACCGCGGCCTGGCGCATCTGCTGGCGATAGTGCTCGGCGCCATGCTTCTGGCGCTGCCAGTGCATGCCCGCGCTGGTGCGGTCATAGATCTGCATACGATAGACGCCGACGTTGCGCTTGCCCGTCTTCGGATCCCTGGTGATGACGGAGGGCAGCGTGATGAAGCGCCCTCCATCCAGCGGCCAGCATTGCAGGATGGGAAAATCGAGTAACGAGAAGTTGTCGCGCTGGATGACCTCCTTGCACGGTCCGCTGGGAACTTCCTTGGGGAAGAACTTGCCCATCTCGGCGAGCATGGGCAGCATTTTGATTTTGTCGAGCAGACCCTGGGGTGACTTTACGTCCATGAAGTACTTGATGCGATCGGCAATTTCGTCGAGCGAGTCCACATCGAGGGCCAGCTTCATGCGGCGCTGCGAGCCAAACTGGTTGATCAGCAGCTTCGCACGGGGATAGCCTTTCACGTTTTCGAAGAGCAGAGCCGGCCCGCCCGGACCGTGTTTGCCGCGTGGCCCCCATTTGGAGACGCGGTCTGTAATCTCGGCGATCTCCAACGCCGGATCGGCTTCCGCTTTGATGCGCATCAGTTCCCCGGCCTTGTCCAAGGCGGAGATCCATTCCCTCAAGTCGTAATAGGCCAACTCAGCCTCGCTTCAGTGGCAGACGATGCCGCCGCGGATTTCAGGTTCGAATATCTCAAGGGATTATAGAGGGAGGACGCGATGAGGAATTTGGGCGAGCTGGTTTCGACAGCGGAGTTTACCGCGGCGAGCGGATGCCGCAGATGAGAAAAAGGATGCACGGAAGTGTCTGGGAAAGGCCGGTTGGTGCCGGGCAAGTAAACTGCCATCAATTTTGCCATTGCACTTGAAGCTGGCCAGAATCGCATTTATACTTTGACCTCATTGGGGAGAGGGGGGAGGACTATCCCTGTTTCCCAAGTCCGTGTAGTGGCATCAGCTTTCGCGAATACAGTTTGTGCCGTGAGAGATTTCACCCGCTTCGGACTTTCGACCAACTTCTTCGCCCCCCGTCCGTCTGGATGCTTGCTGATTTTCACCCCTAAGCCCGTTAGACCCAGGCAACCGCAGAACAAATCAACCCAAAAAAAGAGGACGCTACCATGCCTGTGACTCAAATCGATTTCCCACTTGAGCAATTGACTCGTCCGCAAACCGAGGAAGAGATTCAACGCAAGCTGGCGCAGGAGCGCGCGCGGCTGGCCAGCATGATGGGCCTCGACAGTGGCCCGGTGCGCCACTTCAAGCGCCCCGTGGAGCGTCCGTTTAGCGCGGAAGAGCGCAACAAGGTGACGATCCTGTTTGGCGGCCTGACCTGGAAACACGAGAAGGTCATCCAGGCTGTCTTCGAGGGCTGCGGCTATCACTGCGACATCCTTCCGGTGCCGGATGTGGCGGCGTTTCAGCTCGGTAAGGAATACGGCAACAACGGGCAATGCAATCCCACCTACTTCACAGTGGGCAACCTGGTGCAGTATCTGCAGAGCCTGGAAGCCCGCGGGATGACGAAGCAGGAGATCATCGACAATCACGTCTTCTTCACCGCCGGCTCCTGTGGACCGTGCCGCTTTGGCATGTACGAGTCGGAGTATCGGCTGGCCTTGCAGAATGCGGGCTTTGACGGCTTCCGCGTGCTGTTGTTCCAGCAAAATGACGGGGTGAAGGCGGCCTCAGGCGAGGCGGGGTTGAAGTTCACCGTGGACTTTGGCATGGGCATGTTCAACGCGCTGAACCTCGGCGACATCATGAACGAGATGATCTTCCGGGTGCGCCCGTACGAGACGGAAAAGGGCACGACCGACCGTGTCTTCCACCAGGCCGTTGACACCTTGTGCACGATGTTGCGGGAGCGCAAGCCATTCGAGGACCATGAAGACCTGCCGGAGTGGATGGCGAAGAAAATTCGTGCCAACAAAGGCAAGAAGTGGGAGGTCTGGGTCAACTCGCTGCTGAAGGTCCGCGAACAGCTTTACGGCGATCCCTACAAGGAGGCGTTGACTGCGGTCCGCGAGGAGCTCGCCACCATCGAGGTCGATCGGCTGCGGGTGAAGCCGGTGGTCAAGATCATCGGCGAATTCTGGGCGCAGACCACCGAGGGTGATGGCAACTTCCACATGTTCGAGTTCCTGGAACGCGAGGGCGCGCAGGTCCTGGTGGAGCCCATCGCCACCTGGGTGATGTACATGATGTATCAGGCGAAGGCCCGCGCCGCGGCCCGCCGCAGCCTCGATGCTCCTTATAAGAAAGTGGAATGGTACGAGCTGCACAAGATGGCGGTGAACGAGTTGAAGTTCCGCCAGAAGCAATGGTTGTTTGGCATTGGGGAACACTTCTACGCCCGCCAGTACCATCGGATTGTGGAGCGGCTGGGCAACATCGCCCACCACCTGATCGACCAGAAGGAAATGGCGGAGATGGCCAACCCGTTCTACAACGAGTTCGCGCGTGGCGGTGAAGGCCACCTTGAAGTCGGCAAGAACGTCTATTACACCAAGAACCATCTCTGCCACATGGTGTTGGCGCTGAAGCCGTTCGGTTGCATGCCTTCTTCGCAGTCCGACGGCGTGCAGTCGGGGGTGGCCAATCACTTCAAGGAGATGATCTTCCTGCCCATCGAGACTTCGGGCGAAGGTGAGATCAACGCGCACAGCCGGGTGCAGATGGCACTCGGTGAAGCGAAGGTCAAGGCCCGCATGGAATTCGATCAGGCTCTCAAGTCCACCGGCAAGCGGCTGGAGGACATCAAGGAGTACGTCGCCGAGCATCCGGAGCTGCGCAACCTTTTCTATCCGGTGCCGCATGTTCATGGATACGCAGGCGTGGCGGCGAATTTCGTGCTGCACGTCAACGATCTGATGAACGGCAAGAAGCGACTCGCGCGGGTGCCGGTAACACCACCGAAGCAGTTTGCGGTGGCTCCGGCCTTTGGCGACTAAACGACAAGATCTGTTCATCGGCTTAAACATTCTCAGGAAGGAAGGTCATTCGCCTCATGCCCGAAGTGGAGGTACTGAAGGAAGCACCCCCGTCGCATCGCCTTGATGTCCAACTGCACGACTTGCTCATGAAGCCGCCGGAGACGCCGAGGCTATTGCCTCCGCCGCCTGACGGTAAGGAGCAGAAGCTGCCGACACCTGTGTTTCCCCAGCATCCCGAGTTGATGACCGCGCGGGATGAGGACTACTACCCCAAGAAAACCGTCAACGGGCACCGCACGCATAAGTGGAAGCACATTCACCGTGCGGCCAGGGGCTGGGCTTTTCCATTCTTCCGCTCACGGATCATGCCGGGCGAGTTCCATCCCATCATCGCTTATCTGTTTAACGAGTGGAAGTGCAACCTGGACTGCCACTACTGCTGGGCCTTCGACAACAGCGTTCGTGGCATGACCGAGGACGTGGCGAAGCGCTCCATTGACTGGCTGCGCGATTCTGGAGCTGGGGTGTTGGCACTGATGGGCGGCGAGCCGCTGCTGCGGCCCGATTTCGCCCACAAGATCATCTACTACGCTGCGAAGAAGGGCTTCTGGGTTTACTTGCCGACGAATGGCCGGCTGATGCGTGAAGAGGTGATCGACAAGATAGCCGACGCCGGGGTGGCGACGGTGAACCTCGCCGTGGATGCGTGGGATATCAAGCCCGGCCTGCCCAAGGCCATGGTGCCCATCCGCAAGTACTTCGATTACCTGGTCAAGAAACAGTACAAGTATGGCTACTCGGTTTTCCTGAACATTAACATCTGCCACAACAATATGGACGATGTGCGGCAGTTGACGGAGCTGGCGCACGACAGCGGCATCGCGACCGACTACCACATCTGCGAGTCGCCTATGACCGAGCAGCCGCACTTCAAGCACTTGTACTCGAACCCCACGTTCATCCGCGAAGAGGACCATCCGCTGGTTTGCGAGCTGGTTGACGAGCTGATTGCCAAGCAGAAAGCGGGCTATCACATGGTGAACTCGGTGGAGCGTCTGGCGCAGATGAAGCAGTTCGTTCAAGGCGAGCTGCACGACTGGGGCTGCCGCGCGGGGCACAATTCGCTCATCGTCCGGGTGGACGGCACGCTGGCGCCCTGCTTCCCCATGTACTCGGCCGGATACGATTGGGGCACGATTGAGAACCACAAATTCGAGACGAAGCAGCTCAAAGAGATGAAGAAGGAGTGCCAGAAGACCTGCTTCTCCACGCTGAACCATATCCTGGCATTCTGTTACAACGACAAGCGCGTGATCGAGTGGCTGTTGCGCCAGGCGAAGCACGGCTTCCGGCGCGTCGATGGCAACTTTGGCGAATGCTGACTTTGATGGCGCGGCGCTTTGCACCGCGTCCACGAGGCTGGCGACAAGGCAGCTCTGAAATCGGAGGTCTAGTGAGTTCCCATTCTCACCAACACGGATCCTGTGAGCACGGCCCGGAGAAAGTGGATGTCCAACTGGACGCTCTGCTGAATTCGGCGCCGGTGGAAGAGTCGCTTCCGGCGCGGGTCATGGCCCGTTCCCGCGAAGTGAGCACGCAGTCGGGCTTCAAAGCGGTCTACACCGTTGGTATGGACGTGGGCTCGACGACGGTCAAAGCCGTGGTCGTGAACGCCGAGACCGACGAGATGATATGGCAGGACTACCAGCGCCACGAGACCAAGCAGCCGGAGAAGTTGCTGGAATTCCTCAAGCGCATGCAAGAGGAAGTGGGGATCGCTCCGCACAATGCCCGGATCTTCATCACCGGCTCGGGCGGAGGCGCGCTGGCCAACCTGGTTGGCGCGAAATTCGTGCAGGAAGTCACTGCGGTCTCGCTCGCGGTGGAGAAGATGCACCCGGAGGTGAACTCGGTCATCGAACTGGGCGGGCAGGACGCGAAGATCATCGTCTTCAAAGAAGATGAGAACACTGGCCGCAAGAAGAAAATCCCTTCGATGAACGACAAATGCGCCGGCGGCACAGGCGCAGTTATCGACAAAATCAACGCCAAGTTGAAGATTCCCGCGCAAGAGCTCTGCGACCAGGGCTACACCGGAATCAAATTGCATCCGGTGGCGGGCAAGTGCGGCGTGTTTGCGGAAACCGATATCAACGGCCTGCAGAAACAGGGCATCCCGCCTGACCAGTTGATGGCATCGCTGTTCGACGCGATTGTGCTGCAAAATCTTACTGTGCTAACGCGTGGACACACTCTTCGGCCGCATGTGCTTTTGCTCGGTGGGCCGAACAGTTTTATCCGCGGCATGAAAGAGGCCTGGCAGCAGAACATTCCTCGCACCTGGGAGGAGCGCAAGGTACAGCTTCCGGAAGGTGTGAAGCCGGAGGACCTGATCAAGGTCCCGGACAACGCGCAGTACTTCGCGGCGCTGGGCGCGGTTGAGTTCGGCAAGGATGAAGAGCCTGAAGTCGGCATCTACATGGGCACCGAGTGCCTCGAGGATTACATTACCGTCGGCCGTCAGGTCGAAAAAGCGAAGTCCGGCGCGGCGGGCCTCAGCACCTCCGATGAAGAACTGGCGGAGTTCAAGAAGGAGTACACGATCCCGAAATTTATCGGCGCGGAGTTTGGCGTCGGCGAAACCGTACGCGGATTCGTTGGACTGGATGGCGGTTCGACCTCGACCAAGGCCGTGCTGCTCTCCGAACAAGGCGATGTGCTGTGCAAGGCGTATCAGCTTTCGGGGGGCAATCCGATCCAGGACACCATTGACATGTTCGTCGCGCTCCGCCAGCAGGTGGAATCGCAGGGCGCAACGCTGGAAATCCTGGGAGTTGGCACCACCGGTTATGCCAAGGACGTGTTGAAGGACGTGCTCAAGGCCGACGTGGCGCTGGTGGAAACCGTGGCCCACACCGAGTCGGCCATGAAGTTCTACAAGAACCCGCACGTCATCGTGGACGTTGGCGGCCAGGACATCAAGCTGATTGTCCTGAAAGATGGGCGCGTGAAGGACTTCAAGCTGAACACCCAGTGCTCGGCCGGCAACGGCTACTTCCTGCAAGGGACGGCGGAGTCGCTGGGCTACAAGGTCGACGAGTACGCCGACATCGCGTTTTCGGCGAAAACCATGCCGGTCTTCGGGTACGGCTGCGCGGTGTTCATGCAGTCCGACATCGTTAACTTCCAGCGGCAGGGCTGGCGCGGCGAAGAAATCCTCGCCGGCCTGGCCAACGTTCTGCCGAAAAACATCTTTCTTTACGTTGCCGGGATTCCGAACCTGGCCAAGCTGGGCTCGCGGTTTATCCTGCAGGGCGGCACCCAGAAGAACCTGGCCGCGGTGAAGTCGGAAGTGGACTTCATACACTCCCACTTTCACGGCGCCGGACACGAACCCGAGGTCATTGTTCATGAGCACTGCGGCGAGTCGGGAGCGATCGGCGCAGGGGTGGAAGCCGTCCGTCTCTACAAGAATGGTGTTCGCACCACCTTCATTGGGCAGGATTCAGTCCAGAACATCGGATACCGCACCACGCGCAGCGAGGACACTCGCTGCTACTTCTGCAAGAACAACTGCTTGCGAACGTTTATTGACGTCACTGTGGGTGAGGTGGAAGCGCCGTCGCCGCTGCCCGTCTTCAAGTCGAAGGTGCCGCTGCAGGCGGGCGAACGCCGGCTGATCATCTCGACTTGCGAAAAGGGCCAGGTCGAGGACGTTACCCAGATGCGCGGCATCAAGGCCGGCCTGGACGCGGTGAAGAAGGAAAACCCGAACTTTGTGGATCTGGCGGCTCACGAAGTATGGCGCTCGCGCAATCCCAAGAAGGTTGCTGACCCGATACCGACGCGCCGTACGTGGAGCTCTGCAGTGAAGCAGAGGATCGAGCTGATGAACAAGCGGTCCACTCTGCGTGTCGGCATGCCACGCGTGCTGCAAATGTACCTCTACGCGCCGCTGTTCAGCGCTTACCTGGAGAGCCTGGGCTTGGAGCCGGAGAACCTGGTGTACTCCGAATTCACCGGGCAGGAAATGTACCGCGCCGGGGCGGGCCGTGGAGCTATCGATCCCTGCTTCCCGTCGAAGATCGGGATCCCGCATGTATACAACTTGATCTTCCAGAAGCATGTGAAGAAGCCGCTCGACGTCATCTTCTTTCCGATGATCGACACGCTGCACCAGCCGCTGAAGAACTGCAGCGGCAGCAACGCCTGCCCCACGGTGACGGCCACGCCCAACGCGGTGAAGGCGGCATTCACCAAGGAAAACGACGTCTTCAAGGAAAACGGAATCGGATATCTCGATCCCATCTTGAACCTCGACGACAGAAAGCTTGTGACGCTGCAGATGTTCCAGACCTGGGGACCGGTTCTCGGGCTGTCGGAAGAAGAGAACCAGCGTGCGGTGGATGTTGGCTACCAGGCCTTCGAGGATTTCGACCGCAGCATGCGCCAGCGTGCGCGCGAGGTGCTCGACACTCTCGAGCGTGAGAACCGCTTGGGCATCGTAATGCTCGGCCGCGTCTATCATCACGATCCCGGGTTAAACCACGAGATCATGGAAGAGTTCCAAAAGCTGGGCTACCCGGTGTTCTCGCAGAGCATGCTGCCCAACGATGAAGACATGCTGGACCGTTTGTTCGGGGAAGAAGTGCGCTCCGGAGCGATCACGCATGCGCTCGATATTCGGGACGTCTGGAAGAATGCCTATTCCGCCAGCACCAACCAGAAGATTTGGGCCGCGAAGTTCACGGCGCGGCATCCTAACCTGGTGGCCCTGGAGATCAGCAACTTCAAGTGCGGGCACGATGCTCCAATCTACACCGTGATCGAGGACATCATCGAGAGTTCGGGCACGCCGTACTTCGCCTTCAAGGACCTGGACGAGAACAAGCCGACGGGATCCATCAAGATTCGCGTCGAGACCATCGACTACTTCCTGAAGCGCTACCGCGAGGATCTGTTGAAGAAGGCCGATACGGCGAAGGAACTGGAGCGCCAGCTCGCCGAATATGAACGCTCGTTGCGAATGCCGTTGACGCCGAAATCAATGCGGCGGGATGATGTTGTGGTTCCGTTCCAGCAGACCGCGACCGAACCGCAGGCAGCAACCGCATCGGGGGACGATTGAGCGGGAACGATTCAAATTGCCTTTGAATTGGAACCGAGCCTATGCCCACGACCAGCGACAGCAAGAAAGTGATGTTTGAGATCTACCGCGAAGCCGATTTTGGCGGTCGCTACAGAGTTGTGTATTTCACGGAACTCGGGGAGCACGACAAAGAAAAAGAGATTGACGGCGCTATGCGCGGTGAGCATGTCTTCGATGGCTTCTTGCTCCATCGCGAGCGCAATCAGGCCAAGCAGGTGGTGGACGAGATCCTAGAGCGGTTAAACAGCGGAGAATCCGTGGACCCCAGTAAGATCGAGCGGGAACTGCAGCCGTATCTGGCCTGAACTTCTGACCCGCTTCTCGGCCAATAACAGACACGGCTTCCACTTGAAACTATCTCTTGTTCCCAGACTTCTTCGCGGCTGGCTTCTTGGCTACCTTCTTCACAGTTTTCTTGGCAGCTTTCTTCGCCACCGGCTTTTTCGCATGCGACCTCTTGCTGGGCACAGCCTTCTTTGCTGCAGGCTTCGTCTTCGTCGCGGCCTTGACCGGAGCCTTCTTTGCTGCCGCTTTAGCAAGGGGAGCTGGTCTCGATTCTGGTGCGGTGGCAGCCTTCTTCGCAGTTGAGCCTGGCTTTGCTTCCTGAGCGGGAGCAACCGGGGCAGGGGTTGGCGTGGGCGCCGCTACAACCTTGGCCTTGCGTCCCCGCTTGGCCGGAGGGGCAGCTTCCCCACCAGCAGCGACCGTTGTCGTAGCTGCGACGGCGGCGGCGGCTTTGCCCCTTCCGCGCTTGACCGGTGGTGGCGGTGGTGGCGGTGGCGGCTCATACGGTTTCAGGAAGTGCATGATCTCCGTATGTGAGCGCAGCTTGCCATCCAGCAGCAGCAGAAAGGCTTCATCCAGTATCTTCTGGTACTCCGGAAGCTGGGGCGTGATTCGCAGCTCGGCCATTTCAGGAAACGGCAACTTTTCCTTTATCTGGCGCCACTTGCCAAAGAAATTCTTCAGCTTTTGATCGACCGCCTGCTGCCGGGTTGTCAGGCTCAGGAACAACATGTCTTCCGGTGCCGCCTTCGAAAGGAGCTTCCACACTCCCGAAGGCGTGCCGGCCTCCTTGCTGGTCAGCTTCCTGGCCAGATCGTGAGCGTTGTGCTCCAGGTTCTTCCACTTGTTCACAAAGTCGCGCCGTGGAACCATCCGCTGAATTTCGGAGACATCTCTGTCGCTCATGCGGCGGGTAAGGAAATACATGACGATAGGACCGGTCTCGATCAAATAGCCGAGATCGTTCATCATCTGACGCGTCTTCACGACCTGGCCCAGCTCTCCAGCGTCAACCTTGGCCATGGTCCAGTGCGGATGCAGGACCTTCAACCAGCCTTCCTTGTCGAGAGCGCGCGTGATGTGAAGTGGATCGTCCTCGTGGACCACTTGTTCCAGCTCGTAACCGATCGCCCGCTTCCCGATGTACTCGATATAGTTGTTTTCCTTGGCTGTGTCGTAACGTGCCTGGGTGCGATCCTCCAGCGGCCAGTGGAAGCGCGCGCTGAGGCGCGTCGCCCGTATGAGGCGGACTGGCTCCTCCAGGAAGGCGTAGTTATGCAACACACGAAGAACCTTGGTTTCGATGTCAGCAATGCCGTTGAACGGGTCCAGCAGCAGCCCACGCGAGCCGGGATTTAGCGACAGCGCCATGGCGTTCACGGTAAAGTCGCGACGGCGCAGATCTTCGTTGATGGTGGCTGGCGTGATGGTTGGCGGCTTGCCGGGCTTGTCGTGGCTCTCGGCACGCGTCATGTTCAACTCAGCGCGAACATTACCGGGCAGCAGCAGATGCAGGGTCCGCAGTTCTTCATCGACACCCTCCGTCGAAATGCCCGCCTTCTCCAATTCCTTCTGGAGCTTGAGCGGATTCCCCTGGATGCTAAGATCGATGTCCCTAATGGGAAATCCCGTCACCAGATCGCGAATAGTACCGCCAGTGAGGTAGAGGTTCAGGCCCGCGTGCAGGGCAATTTCCTGTACCAGGGTCACACCACGTTGTTGGTCCGGGGTGAGCCGGGTTTCCATGCTATAAATGTAGTCTGCCATCTAAATGTATGTTTCTAAAGGTGATATCCGCAGATGAACGGACCAAAACGAGGGCACCTTCGCAGCCAGCCTTCGAGCCAAGTGCCTGTTTATTCCGCCGTCACCGAGAGTATCGTGCATGGCCTAAAAGTTCTATACAAATGGCCACGAAACGTGCAAGTTGCTCTCGCCACGGAACTTAATGGGCTCTCGCGCTCGGGCTGCTACTCAGCGAACAATAACACAAGGTTGACAATTTGGCTACAGAGCAACTCCGTTGGTGGCCGCGCAGTGACCCATTGCCTCCTTTAGGGCCAGTAGGTAGGTATAGGCAGATGACATGTCCAGTTCGAAACTGCTACGGCGCTGAGGATTGACTGTGCCGCGCCGTAGCGGCGAAGAGCGCTTTTCTAATCCTGCCGCTTGAATCCGCCGACCGACCGAACCATGTGCCAAAGCTGTACAATTTTTCGTCCCGTACTCAGGCGTCGGCGTCGAAGCTTCTTGAGCGGCTCCGGCACCCTCGCTTCACGCAATCTTCGCAAGGAGAATTCATCTATGTCTGTTCCCTTCCGCATTGGCGTGCTGCAGTTGAGCATGGAACCCCTAGACCAGACGGTACGGATGGCGCAGGCGTGCGACCGCGCTGGATTTGACATCTTCTGGCTGGCGGAAGCGTACCCGTGGTGGAGGAAGCATGGAATGGAGGCGCGCTCCTCCACGGCGATGACAGCGGTGATAGCCACGCAGACGAAAGACATCACCATCGGCTGGGGGATCATCTCCCCCTACACACGCCACCCGGTGCAGATCGCGATGGAGGCGCGCGTCATGCAGGACGCTGCCGGCGAAGGCCGCTTTCTGCTTGGACTGGGAGCGTCCAAGATATTCATGAAGGAAATTGGCGAGGGTGAGAAGGGCAAGGACGTCGGTCCCGCCGTCATCATGCGAGAAAGTATCGAGATCATCAAGGCCATGCTCGCGGGCGACGCCGTCGAGTATCACGGAAAAGCGTTCGATGCGTCCGCGCCCGCGCTGAAGGATGAGGGTCACGCATTGCGGAGGCGCGTCCCGATTTACGTTGGCGCGACCGGCCCCGTGCTGCAGAGGCTGGCGGGCTCACATTCTGACGGACTGCTGACCGCGAGTATCACCACTCCCGACTTCGTCCGTTACGCGCGCGGCAACATGGAAGAGGGCGCAAAGAAGGCCGGCAAGGACCCGTCGTCGCTCGATCTCGGCGCGGTAATCGTGGGCAGCATCAACCGCGATTCGAAGAAAGGTAAGGAGGGTGCTCGCGAGATGGCGGCGATGTACTTGGCGAACAAGGTCCAGAACATCCGTGGCTCAGCCGACGTGCTATTGCAGAAGGCCGGACTGAGCTTCGAGGAGATTGCGCCGATCGCCGACGCCATGGAGAGAGGAGGGCGAAAGGCCGCAGCCCAGGCCGTGACCGATGAGGTGTTGAAGAAGGCCTGCCCCATAGCGGGCACGCCCGACGAATGTTGCGAGCGAATCGAGGAATATCGCCAGGCGGGCTGCACCAACATCATGCTGGAAATCTGGGGCGACAACCGCGAGGAGCAAGCGCAGCTCTTCGGCGAAGCTGTCTTGGGGCAGTTTAAGGGTCGGTAGTCCGCGTCGCGTAAGAGCCTAAACCATCTCTGAAGGGACTCGACTGATATCGGCGTGGAGGTGATCAGCCTCGTCGGAGGTAAATGAAGGCCGATGGACGCTGGTCTACATTCGTGCCAGCATGACGACGGCAAGAACAGCCAGCACAGCCCATTTACCAGGGGCAGTGTGAATGCGGGCTTCCATCGCCGTTGCCTGAGTCGTGTTCACATGGAGTACCGTTCTGCCAGCGCCACCGCGAACCGGTCAACCCGGGAGGCCCTGGGATTCCATAATGACCACGCCGATTTCCTTACATGGGAGCGACCGTTCTGCGGCCAAAGGCGCCCCTGCAACAAGCCCCCTTTCCCTCGGTCGCAACTTGGAGTACAGTTTTGGACGGGCCGTGGGGTTCGACGGTATCACAACCCGGCGTGACCGTTGTCATAGCCAGAGGTTGTCCGTTCCTCTTAACTTTACAAGTGTTGCCCGATGGTTATCTAATTCACAACGCGAGGCTTTTAAGGCATCTGAACGATTTGTAACGCCCCGGTGTGGCTCAAGCAAGAGTGGCGCCCAAACAGCCACGGACACAACGAGTACGATCACGCTAGGAGGCTTCCATGAATACGTTTCCCATCATGCTGGGAACGCTATGTGTCTTTGCACTGGCCTACCGCTACTACAGTGCGTTTATCGCAGCCAAAGTCCTGGTCCTGGACGATCGCCGCACAACCCCATCGCACGTCTACGAGGACGGCCACAACTATGTGCCCTCGCCGAAGTGGGTGCTATTCGGCCATCACTTTGCCGCAATCGCCGGCGCCGGGCCCCTGGTCGGGCCGACACTGGCGGCCCAGTTCGGATTCGCTCCGGGGTTTCTCTGGATCCTGATCGGTGCGGTGCTGGCGGGCTGCGTGCATGACTTCACGGTACTGGTGGCTTCGGTGCGGCACAAAGGCAAGTCGCTGGCGGACGTCGCGCGCACCGAGATCGGCCATGGCGCCGGCCTGGTTACCATGATTGCCCTGCTGTTTATCCTGCTGGTGACGCTGGCCGGACTTGGAGTGGTGGTGGTCAACGCTCTGGCCAACAGTCCGTGGGGCGTGTTCACCATCGGGTGGACAATTCCCATCGCCATCGGCATGGGCCTCTACATGTTCAAGAGCACTCCTGGCCAGATCAAGATTGCCGGGCCGAGCGCAGTGGGAGTGGTCCTGCTGGTTGGCGCGGTCATCGGCGGCCGCTGGTTTGCAGCCTCGTCCTTCGCAGGAGCACTCACCTTCAACGCGCACCAAATCATCTACCTGATGGCGACCTACGGATTCATCGCCTCGGTGTTGCCGGTGTGGTTCCTGCTCGAACCTAGAGACTATCTGTCAACCTACATGAAGTTGGGAACCATCGCGCTCCTGATTCTCGGTGTATTTATTGTTCACCCCAACATCCAGTTCCCGGCGGTAACGCAATTCGTTCACGGTGGCGGCCCAATTATCAAGGGCAAGCTGTTCCCCTTCCTGTTCGTCACCATCGCCTGTGGAGCGATCTCTGGTTTCCACGCGTTGGTCTCATCGGGTACGACGCCCAAGATGCTGTGGCAGGAAAAAGATGCGCGCTTCATCGGCTACGGAGCCATGATGTGTGAAGGCATGGTCGCCGTGCTGGCGCTGATTGCCGCCTGCTCCATGTATCCCGGCGATTTCTTCGCCATCAACACCGCGCCCGCGGTTTTCGCCAAGCTGGGCATGCATACCGTGAACCTCGATATGTTCTCCGCTGAAGTGGGTGAAAAACTCGCTGGCAGAACTGGCGGAGCAGTCTCTTTAGCCATCGGCATGGCGCAGATTTTCAAGGGCTTGCCCGGCATGAAGACTCTGACCGGCTACTGGTATCACTACGCGATCATGTTCGAAGCGCTGTTCATTCTCACCACGGTTGACACCGGAACGCGCGTGGCCCGCTACGTTCTGCACGAACTGCTGGGGAAAGTCCACAAGCCATTTACCAATACAGCATGGCTACCCGGAAACCTGATCACCTCGGCCATCGTGGTGCTGTCCTGGAGCTATCTAATCTATACCGGCAACATCTCAACCCTGTGGCCGCTGTTCGGCACCGGCAATCAATTGCTGGCGACGATTGCGCTTGCGGTTGTGACTACGTTCCTGGTGAACATGGGCAAGGTCAAGTATGCCTGGGTCACGGCGGTTCCCATGTGCTTCGTCGGGGTGACCACGCTGACCGCGGGCGTGCTCTCGATCCAGACGATTTATTGGCCACTTGCCCACACGCCGGGCAAGGAGTTCACCGGCTACCTCGACACTACGCTGATGGTGATCTTCGTAGTCGGCGTCATCATCGTGCTGTTCGAAGCAGGACGCCGGTGCTGGCAGACGCTGCACGGAACACCCATTCCACAGGAAGCCTTCGGCCCACCCGAGGTGACGGAACTGAAGATGACTTGTTGCTAATAGCAACCTTTGGCGTGAACGGCGGGCTGCTCCGCGCGAAGTGGCCCGCTGCATAACCACCGCTGATCTTGGTCGCGGGGCAACTTGGCGGCACCGAATCTTGTGCTCTCGCCCGTGGCACGCAGTGCACGGGCGAGGTCCGTTCCATGCGAAGAATGAGCGTGAAGCGACCCTGAGCGCGGGCAATTGACGGTCCGATAGTGCAGCCATACAATCGGATTAGCGCTCTGTGCCAGCTTGAATCCGTGTTTGTAAGCGGAACAGCGTTGCGCAGGGCAGCGAACCAGTCTGTATTTGCTGCCCCCTCGTTCAACGGCAGGACAGCTGACTCTGGATCAGCATATCGGGGTTCGAATCCCTGGGGGGCAGCCAACAACAAAGGACTTAGCTGCCACCGCAGTCCATTTACAGTCCAATTGGGACCTGCTGCTCACTGAATCACCATCCCCACGACGGCACTGTTAGCCCGTCTCTGTTCCTCGGGAAGGGCTCCTCCATAAACGTTCATCGTGGTTCCGATGTTGGCGTGGCGCATCAGGTCCTTTTGGACTCCCAGCGCCGCACCGGTCTTGTCGAGCCAAGCCCGGTAAGTGTGTCGCAGCGTGTGCCAGCCTACGTTTGGTCCAAGTCCGGCGCGTATGCCGGCTTTGGTGATGTACTCCCGTTGAATCCAGTTTGGGTAATAGGGCAGGGCTCCCGCCTGGTAAGGAGAAGCCCACACCCAATCGGATTCCGCGTTGAAATCGGTCTGCCCTTGCCACTTACGCAAGAGCGCAACCAATGCCGGATCGAGTGGCAGCGGCCTCGCGCTGTACTCGGTTTTGACCTCCCCCGTCCGCGTATCCACCATGCTCCGCTGAATCATTGCCGTGTTGTTGAGCCAGTCGAAGTCCGACCATTTGAGCGCGATCAGCTCCGAACGACGCACGCCCAAGCACAGCGCCACAATTACCATCGTTTTGTAGGGCTCGGCTGAGATGTAGCGCAACATGCGGTGAAAATCGTCGGGGGAGAGAATGATAGGCTTTCGACCGCGTTTGGTCGAGCCCTTCAATCTGATGAGATCCATCGGGTTTCGCTGTGCGTCGTAGAGTTCGCACAGCATGGCGTACTCGAATACCTGGCGCATAACGCTCCTGATGTGCGCTTTGGTCTTCGCCGCTAACGGTAATATGTGGAACCAGCGATCAAGGTCAATCGCTTTCATGTCAGGCAGACGCACCGATCCCCACTTTGGAATCGCGTGCTTCTCGAGATTGTTTCGATAGCCCAGGCTAGTGGTGTAGCGGGTTGGCATTCGTTCAGCCATGTATCTTCGAGCGACCGCTTCGAATGTCCAACCCATGTTGGGAAAACTGTGGCAGTTGACCGCCAACCTGTGGCGCTCGGCAACTCGCATCGCCTTCGCTTTGGTTGGCACTTCGGCTAACGTCCCAAGTCGTGCGGTCTTTCGTTTCCCATCCTCACGCCAGCGAAAAACCCACGTGTTGGAGCGTTTATCTAATTGGACGCTACCATTCTGGTAGCGCACTCTTGTTCCTGTTTCGCTCATCGATCCTCCGTCTTCGGAGGCGATAGCGGGTGGCTAGACAAATCTAGCCGAGAGTTAACCCACTCGTCTAGCGACGAAGCGCGAAAGCGCCAGACCTTTACCGATTTTCAGGCCCGGAATTTCACGCCGTGCTGCCATCTCGCGAACAGTTACGGGGTGCAATCTGAGAATCTGTGCGGCTTCGTATGCATCAATCAGCGGTTCAATATGCGCCATCTTCTGCTCGTCAGACTGCCAGAAAACCAGCGACCTAAAGACTCGTGACTCCCTGCTGCAGCGCAGTTGCTTGAGCGGCAGGATTCCGCGTCTGTCGGCCCGCAATTTGGCCTTACGGGCATCGCAAGGAGGCACCAATAGGCTGCGCTATCCAAGCGGTGTCGCTGTCAAAGGTCAAGAATTCCACGAGTACAAAGTTTGAGCAGGCATTGAGGGCTGGTCGGGAAGGGGAGATTCATCACCCCTTCCTCGCCGGCCCGGCAGACCGATGTCGGGCCCACACGTATTTGGTCTGCAGAACAGAACTGCAGATGGTGTGTCGACAATTACAAGCAGATTGGACGAGCGATTTCGGTACAGACAGGATATAGAAAGCCTTGAGCGCGTTCCGGCTGCTCAAGAGACAGGTCGGTGACAGCAAAACCGTGGGACAGTTCGCAGCCACCGGACAAGATCGGGCGACAGGTGATCGTCTCCGCAAACTTGTTGCGAAATACTAAAACACCATTGCGGGGAGAAATGCAAGAAAAAAATTGGCAGTGATACCAATTATTCCCGGCGTGCATGGACCGGCAATAGCCGGGGCTGAATATGTGACGGGAGAACTTGCCAATTACAAAGCACTTGTCGTAACTTACCCCACGCGATGCGGCTTCGGCAAAGACGAAACCCGATGACAGATGTGCAAGCCAACGAAGACGGCCGCGAGGGGAAGCATTCTGGGGACAAATAGCAGCCATCGTTTCCAGTCAGAGGTGCACGCGCTGAGGACAGCAGGTGAGATAAGTCCGTACTCGTGCCCCGCGTGCGAAAACGAGAATACTCAGCGGCTTTCAACGGCCTACATGTCTGGTTTGTCACATTTCTCCGCTGTGACGAGCGGAATTGGATGGGCCAGGGCGCCTATCGTAGGAGGCGCTTGGACAACAGGAATTTCCCAAACGCAGTTGTCGCAAGTTGTCGCTCCGCCGGCGAGAAGAAAATATGCTCGTGGGCTCTTTCTGCTCTTCCTTGGGCCGATCATCGGCGGAGCGCCGTTTGCCATATTGGAACACCTTCACGGACCATCAACAACGTACGAACTGCTCGCCGCTTCAGTGGTGATATTTCTGGAGATCGTAGCGGTTGCATCCTTGCTGCGAGCCGTGGCTTACAATAAACGCGTCTGGCCCGAGCTTTTTCAACAATGGCGGTCGTGTGTAATGTGTTTAAGGTGCGGGCAGGTATTTCGTCCGTGATTACCTCCGCATGGAGAGCGCATGAACTGCCGGAAGGCCGCCCCACATTCAATTTGACTTGCGCCAGCCACGCGTCTATTCTCAGGCGGTTTTAGCGTGAGGTGACATCCAATCGTGGCCAAGAAACCCGGGGGATTTGCTGACCCCGAATCCGACGCTCCTCCCTGGGAAGTTCTTCAGGAAAGAATACTGGCAGTGCTCAACGAGTACGCAGACGAGAATCCTGTTGTGCCGGATGCGCTTCTGCTGACCGGGGCTGGCCTTGCTTACGTGACGTTTGCCACCACTCGATACGGCCCGGAAGCGTTCCAGAACGTGTATGAGAACCTTCGGTCTATCGTGCAATTGTTTCAGCTCATCATCGATGATGAACGCAAGCGTCTACCCAAACGTTCGCTCAAAGATGCAACGAAAAAGAAAGCTCTGAAAGAGAAATGGGAGGTTCTGGAATCAGTCCGCAAAAAGTTGACCGTCATGGTCGAACACGAGATAAAACGCCTTCAGGGACAGAGTTCTAAACCCAGCTAGCAAACCAGAGTATCGGCAGACCAGGATGCTCGGTCAATGTCCTGCCCATCTTCGTCGCGCGGCCTGCAACGTCTACAGGAAAGTGCCTGCTTTGGAATGGAGATCTGAGAGATGAGAAAACTCGTTCTATTACCGACGATTGCCTTGCTACTTTTTGTCGCTTGCCAGAAGGCAGAAGAACCAGTCCCGACCGAAAAGGATGGGGAGCAGGTCTGGCATAACCTGTTCAGCCAGAACGGCGCCGATCACCGCAGAATCGAGCTGATCAGTTTCAAGAAGGTGAACGGGCATCGCGATCAAGATCATTACCTGCTGTACTTCGAAGCACAACAACGCTGGCTGGCAACGGGAACGGTTGAAACCAAGAAGTCCTATTACGATTTTCGTAAAACAGAAAAAGGCTGGATCGGACCGGACGAGCAGCTTTATGAAATTGGGAAGTAGTGCTCTCGGGCCCCAGCGCTACTCTGAGTTCGGCAAATCATTCTTTGTCTGCTTGATCGCGGATCGCCACCTTCGGAATTTGACGGGACTCGGCGGTGCCCCTACTCTGCTGCCCACACTGCAACCCGGTGTGGGAGGTCAAGGGTGTTCGAGTCGTCCGAGCAGGTGCATCATGTGCTCTCTGAAGTCGGTTATCTCACCGACAGTGTGACCGCAACCGCCGTTTACCTGGCAGCTAAGCTGAAGAAACCGCTACTGTTGGAGGGACCGGCAGGAAGCGGCAAGACGGAACTCTCTTACGCTGTGGCGCGTGCAGCCAGCACGCAAGTCGAGCGGCTGCAGTGCTATGAAGGGATCACCGAAGACAAGGCCATCGGAAAATTCGATGAATCCCTGCAGCGGCTTTACGTCGAGATGGCCGCCCGGAGCCCGGAAACAACCGACTGGGCAGAGCTTGGCAAGCAACTTTCCGCTTTAGAATTCTTTGCCGCCGGTCCCCTGTTGAAGGCTTTGTTGTCGCCTTCTCCCTGCGTGCTGCTGATCGACGAGCTCGACAAGGTGGATCATGCCTTTGAGGCCACACTGCTGGAGATACTCTCCGTCTGGCAGCTTTCCATTCCGCGCCTAGGAACGATTCCGGCGTCCTCGATTCCATTCACCGTACTGACTTCCAATGAAGAGCGCAGGTTGGGGGATCCCCTGCGCCGTCGCAGCCTGTATCTCCGCATCGAACACCCCACCGCTGAGCGGGAAGGCGAGATCGTTGCCCTGCGTACGCCCGAAGCCGGCGAGGCCACGCATCGCCTGATTGCGGGCTTTGCGAAGGCACTCCGCGCGTACAGTCTCGAAAAGCCGCCATCGGTCTCCGAGATGATCGACATTGCCTTGTCGCTCGGGCACCTCGGGATCGAAGAGGTCTCCAGCGAGCACCGCGATGTACTGCTGCCGCTACTGGCGAAAACCGAACGTGACCGCCAGCGCCTGCTGCTGCGGGATGGATTCACCAGCGTTGTGCACGCCGCCAGGCACTACGCAGAGGCGATGCTCAGCGAAGAAGTCGAATCCGTGTTCGCTACAGCGGAAGCTGCCAGGCAGGAGTCGGCCGCATGAACGAAGCCTGGGCGCGTCTTTCGCTGTTGATCGTCGCT
This sequence comes from uncultured Acidobacteriaceae bacterium, assembly GCA_963831675.1. Classification (GTDB taxonomy): domain Bacteria; phylum Acidobacteriota; class Terriglobia; order Terriglobales; family Acidobacteriaceae; genus Bog-257. Next base: position 34,466 of record CAWHRM010000019.1, on the reverse strand, counting down.
GCGCTGCTTCCGATTTCGCTCTCCGCGGCGCCACATCCGGAAGCCAGCTACTACGCTGACGCCTACGCGAGGCATTACCAGGTGCCGCGCGAGTTGGTACACGCGATCATCCAGCAGGAGTCGAACTGGGATGACCGTGCCGTCTCCATGACGGGCGCCTGCGGGCTGATGCAACTCATGCCCCGTACCGCTTCACGACTCGGAGTGTCGGACACCTTCGACATGAAGCAGAACATCAGCGGCGGCGTCCGGTATCTGCAGTATCTGCTGAGCCAGTACCACGGCGATATGCGGCTGGCTGTAGCCGCTTATTACGCGGGCGAGCACCGTGTACACGGTCTGCGGTACAGCAACCAACAAGTCATCCGGTACGTGGAACAGGTGCGACGACGTTACCTTGAGGAACTCGCATCGCACACCAGCACTGAGGAGGGTCAACGATGAAACGTAAACTGGCGAGCCTGATTTTTTGGGGCGTGGTCGTGCCGGCCATGGCACAGCAGGCCCCGTCCCGTCTTCCAGCCACCAATGACGTCGCTCCGGTTATCTCGAAGCTGACGATCTCTCCGGATATGGTGACGGACCTGAGGTTGAAGCCGTTCTATGCCGCCACGATCCGCATGCCGGAAGCCGTGTCGTCCGTTGTTGTCGGCGCCCCGACACTGTTCTTGGCCGAGCACAACGAACACGAACCGGAACTGGTCGTGGTAAAGCCAATCACCGCAGATCCTGCTGCGAGCAATCTATTGATCGCCACCAAGACTGGTTTGGTGGTCAGCCTGCGTCTGCTTAGCGACGGATCGGCTTCGGGCGGTTCGAAGCCGGTTGACTTCGTGCTGATCTACAAACGGCGTGGGAGTTTCCTGATCGGATCGGTGGACGAAAACTCAACGACGCCCGCGGCTGCCACGAAACCAGGGATGAGCGCTTATGAGTCGGCATTCCGGCAACAGATTCAAGTATCCAGTCCCGACTGGAACCAGAGCAAAGGCGCTATCGCTGCCAGCCTGGGCGCCGTGACCGGAAACGGTGATGACATCATCGTGGCCTTCTCCGTTCTGAACAACACCAGTCATTGGGTCGAGATCCTGGGGCCGCAGGTGGAACTGGCAAATGCCAACGGTAAGGGGAGCAAGAACGACACAGAGGACGGAAAGGCGAAGAAAGTTCTGGCGGACCAGGTCGCCGTTCGGGAGTTCCGCTTTACCGAGCAAAAGCTGGCGCCGGGAGCCCGTGCCGATGGCGTTGTGCGCTTTGAGCGCCCGGATTTCAAGCAAAACCAGGAACGTCTGCAACTGGTGCTGGCCACGGCTGATGCGGTGAATCAGCCATTGCTGCTCGAGTTGCCGTTCACGGCCCAACCCACGACCGCCCATCTCAAGGCAGGCAACTAAGCGAGGAGTCACATGTCTCAATTCAAACAGCGCACAAACAACAACGGGTCGAAAGCAGAAGGAACGAAGGCATCAACATTGCACATCGCAGACCTGGCCCCAGATTTAACCCCAGGCACTGCTGAAGCGGATGATGCTGAGCGTGAGCCCCATAGTCAACGTCCGCCAATAGCTGCAACACGCAGTTTTCGCATGGCCAAGGACGATAAGACAGCCCGGCTTGTGATCGGCTTTGTCGGGGTCGTCGCCGTCGCGTTCCTGATGTTGGTTCTCTTTTCCCAGAAGAGCAAGCCGAAGCTGAAGAAGAGCGGAGAGGCGAACCTTGGACGTCCGAAAGTGGTGGAAACGGCACCTGCCAGCAACGACTCCATTGTTCCCGGCGGCAGTATGCAACCGATGCAGGAGGACAAGCGGCAGCCTGGCCAGGTAAACGCGCACGACGTGGAGAACACCAAGAAAGTCCGAACCGGTGCAAGCGATGCGGTTTCCAACGTCACGCCGAACGGAGGGAAGAACCTGGCGCAGATTCCTTCGTTTCCGCCAGCTCCGAGCAACGGCGATAACTGGACTCCACCGCCCTACGGGCAGAACCGCACTGAATCAACCACGGACAAAACCGTCGCAGATGGCCTTGCCAAGCCATCCTTGGTGTTCACCGCAGGTGGCGAAAAATCCAACCCAACGGTCAGTGGGGAAAACACAGGGCCGACACTGGATCTTGGCGTTGGGTCACGTCTTTCGGCCAGGCTGGCCTCGGTGGTAACGACGGCTGTCGATGAACCGGTGGTCGCGATCATCGAATACGGCTACCAGCACGATGGCCAGATTATTGTGCCCGCCGGATCGAAGGCGGTGGGATCGGTGAGGCAAGCGGACCGCAGCGGCTACCTGCAACTGCATTTCGATCATCTGGAAATGCCCGATGGCTCCAGCGTCGGAATCGACGCCCTGGCGACCGACACTGACCTTGGGCCTCTGCGAGGAAAAGTCACCGGCACCAGCCGGGGGAAAAACTTCGCCGTTCGTGCTCTCACTGGCGTTGGACAGATGAGTGCCATGCTGGTCGGGCAGAACAACTTGAACGGAGCGGTGAGTGAGGCCGACCTGATGCGCATGCAAATGTCGGAAAACGTGGGCCGCGCCGGCGATGAGGAAATCACGCGCCAGATGATGATGGAGCATCCGATCGTCACCTTACCGGCGGGTCTGCGGATCTATGTGGTCTTCGAGAAACAGCCGGAGGAAAAGTCAGGCAGACGAGCCTTAAGCGAACTACAGCGACTCGAACGCGGAGCGGTAAACAGCACCGCCAGCGTCCAGTAATTCTCAGCCATTTCCCCTGTATCTCGCTTTCCCCAAGCCCCGTCCGCGTGACGGGGTTTTCTTTTGTTTGCGCAGGGATTCAGAATTTCGGAATTAGCTCTCTTGCGTAATCCGGAATGGAGAAAGAGATCACACTTGGTCTCGAATCCGTCATCGCCCATTTTGCATAGTCCGGAAACGAGAAAGACATCGCAGGTGATCTCGAATCCGGCATCGGTCTCGCTGCACAATCCGGAATCAAGAACAACATCGCACGAGTTCTCGAATCCGGATTCGAGCCATCTGTACAATCCTCGATCGGCAAGTATGATGCACGCGATACGGCATCGCGGAAGGGCAAAACTCTTGCGCAGGAAAGACTTGCCGGTTTTCGATAAACGGCAAGCCAATGAAATCGCGGTGCTCCGTTTACGGATGGTGTTCTAAGAAGAAAGCTCGCGAACAACTCGTGCGAATGCCCCTCCCAAACTTCCGCGTCCCAAAACATTGAATCTGTTGCGCAAGTGCCCTGCATTTTGCTTCGCAGAAATTTGAGGCTACTCCCGAAGAACCGTACATTGCGCTCACCCGGCGGAATCACCGCCCTGGAGAGAGAGCCTCATGAGCAACACTCGACACCTCAACTGGTATGGCTCGCCGTTGATTCGGGCGATCGGTACCACACTTGTCTTTCTTAGCCTGGTGTCCATACCGGTCGCCAGCCATGCCCAGAACCTCGGCAAGCAACCAGCCACAGGCCAGGCGGTACAGGGAGAACAGGCGAGCCAACCCGAAGGCGCCTTCCTCAACCTCGTCGACTGGATCGGCAACGTGATCTGCCCGGTGGGAGCGGCGCTTGCCATCGTAGGCTGTGTCATCTCCTGGCGGCAGGGCCGCGGTTACATGCCATGGGCCTTGACGGCGGGCGGACTGCTCACCGTTTCCGCCTTAACGCGACTTGCCGAGTTCTTTATTGCGAACGGCCAGCAGATCGGCTGACACACACTTTTTTCGCGAGAGTAAGTCCATGTTGCTGCCTCCATTTCTGGGAAACGTGATCGCGCTTCTGCTGGCCTTGATGACACCAGCCGCGCTGGGATGTCTGGTGCTCGCCGGGCTATGTCTAAGGACAGAAGGAGGGATCAACTTTCAGATTGGAGGCAGCTTCCTTAGATACATCCTGTGGGCTGCAATCTTTTTGACCATGCAAGGTATTGGAACCTGGTTCGCCAGCCTGGGACTTGGCCTCAACGGTTTCAATAACGGCTTCGGGACCGGCGAACTTGGGCCGATTGTCGCCGTGGTTACACGGTTCGTTCAGGACGTAGTGCTGGTCCACCTGGTTCCGGTGATAGCGGCGGCGTTGGTCGTCAAGGCCATTTTCGATATTGGTGAAGGGCACAATCCGCTGGCTTCGATCATCTCCGCCCTGTTCCTGCTGGGCATTCAGGGGTTGTTCACGATATTCCAGGGCTGGAACGACGGCTCCGGCTTCGCAACCACCGATTTCCTGGTCAACGCCTGGAACTACCTGGCCTCCCAGCTCTGCCCGCTGGCCGCATCGCTCGCGATTGGCGGGGCCGTGTTGGCCTACGTCCGCAACCGCAACTGGATTAGGTATGCCGCCTCTTCCTTTGGACTGTTAACAGTGTCAGGGCTCTGGTACCTGGTCAAAGCCATGGCGGGTGCTTAGTGAAAATGCTGAACGAAAAGACAACGCACAAGGTCTTGTTCGTATGGCTGATTCTTCTGTTTCTGGTTACCGCGCGAGTCGTGCTGGTGACCAAAGCCGGGGCGCTTCTGGTGAGCCTCGTGATTGTGGCTTTCAGTATCTGGGTAGTGTTTCGCCTGGTCGAGAACGCGGCAACCGCAGCCTGGAAGATCTCCGGTGTTATCGCCCGCCGGCTGATACGGAAGCCGGCGGAAGCGCACAGCGCGGACCACAAAGGCATTGGAGAGTGAACGATGGGCTCGTTTCAACCAGGCCTGCTGAACCTTGCCAATTGGATGGGCAACGTCATGCTCCCTATTGGGGCGGGACTGATTCTTGCATGCGGGATTTATCAGTTCTCCAAAGGCCAGGAGTTGGAGCGCTACGTCCTGGGAGCGATGGCCGCACTGTTGGGCTCGGGACTGTTGCGTCTGGCAGAGGTGATCTCGCAGCAGAACGACGGCGCGGACCAGTACATGGTCATGCTGCTCACGGTCACCAATTTCGTGGGAAACGTGTTGATGCCCTTTTACGCGGCGATCGAGATTGTCCGTCTGGTCCTGGGGATTGGCGGGGTATTTGAACGCCGGATGATTGGCGATGACTGGATTCGGCACGGCATGGCAGCCATGGGAGCCTTGATGGTTTCCGGTCTCCTGCGATTGCTCGAATTCTTCGTAGCGAATGGATCTTAAGAGGAGAGAGGCTATGGCACTGAATTCGTCACCGGTATCGAGGAACCTTCATTTGAAGGTGACCATCCTGTTTCTCGAACTCGAAGATTTGCTGGCCATCATGCTGGCGGTGTGCGGCGCAATGCTGATCGGTAATTTCCTGTTCTCCGACCGCTACATCTTTCACATACCGATGAATTACTTCCTGCCGCTGGCGATCCTGCTGGTTGGAGTGCCGGTGCTGATGATCTTCAAGTACGGCAAGCCGCGCGGCTACCTGCTGGACCTCCTGCTGTTCAACGCCAGGCCACAGCAGTACTGCGCAGGAACGCAAGAGTCCGTGATTCGCAGCAGCTATTTCCGGGAAGAAGAGGTCTAAATGCCGACCACGTGGAAGCAACATGAAAAAACCCTGAGCGAGCCTGGGCTGTGCGAGCTTCTGCCCATTCGTGACTATCTCGACGACGTCATGATCCGGCTGTCGGGGGAGTTTGTTGCCGGCTATGTGCTGAAGGGCGCGGTCAGTTATTTTGCCGACGATGCCGGGCTGAACACGATCAAGTCGCATCTGGAAGCCATCCTGCGCACGATTCCCGAAGAAAGCATGCGTCTGCAGTTTCGCTTCGAGGTCACCGAAGACCTTGGCGATCTGCTAGAGCGATACCAGGACTGCTCGCGGACACAGGACGAGGCCACGCTGGCGATGGACCAGAACCGGCTCGCCATGTGGCAACGGAAGGAGGCCGGCGGCGAGTATCTGCGCCGCATGACCCACCTCTATCTCATCTGGGCCCCGGAGCGCCATCATCGCGTGCTGGCCGTCTCCGGCAAGACGGCGAAACGAAACAAAGACAGCGGAGGATTCAGTCTCTCCACCAGAAAGATCGTCCAGCGCACACTCAAAGAACACGTCGATCTGATGAGCGAGTTCGAAAGCCTGCTCAACGGGATCGAGTCGGCGATGGTGGCGGCGGGTCTCGATCCTCAACGCATGAGTGATCAGGACCTGTTTCTCGAAACCAAGCGGGCGCTGGCTCCCCTGAGGCCCGATCCACTTCCGCTGAGGCAGCATCCGTACTCCGAGCGCTACGTCACCCCTCGCGAACAATGCTCGGTTGTCAGCATCCTTGGTCAGACGGAAGACTACATCAATATCGACGGGTTGCTGTGGAGCTTCATCACCCTGAAAGCTCCGCCTGATGCGACCTATCCCGGTATCCTGCGCAGCCTGTTGACCTCTGGGCTTCCCATCGTGGTGAGTACGCAGGTCACGATCCCGAACCAGTCGAAGGTCCTGGAACGCTTCAAGAAGCGCCACAAGAAGATGATGGCCGCGCAGCGGGACTCCAAGGGCAATCTCCGCATTGACGTCACCGCCCAGGTGGCCGAGGCCGAGCTGCTGAAGATCCAGCAGGACATCATCGCCAGCTCACTGAAGGCCGTGAAGGTAAGCCTAACGATTGGGGTGCGAACTTCGAAGGCGGCACACACCACGGCTGAGTACGAAGAAGCCGAGCGTGAAATCGCCAGCCGAAAGCAGCAGATACTTCACATCATCAGCCGGATGAATGGGGCCTCCGGCCTGACGGAGGACATCGCGCAGAGGCGCATTTTTCTTTCTTCACTGCCCGGATTGGCGGGCGAAGACAAACGCGAAATCGACCTGCTCAGCTGCCACGCCGCCGATCTGCTGCCGCTGGAGATGCCCTGGACAGGAACTCCGCGGTCTCCCTTGATGCTGATCGAAACTCCCTATCGTCAGCTGATTCCATTTTCGCCCTTCGATCCCGATCTTTCAGACGCCAACATGCTGGTCGCCGCCGCCAGCGGCCACGGCAAGAGCATGATGACCGGGCAGATGCTGCTGCAGGCCGCGCGGCAGGACACGCGGGTGTCGATCATCGAGCGCGGCGACTCCTACCGCAACCTGGTCGAGTACATGGGCGGCCAGATGATCACCATGGCTCTCGACTCGGAGCAGACCCTGAATCCCTGGGACCTGGAGTCCGGGGAGCGGGAACCCAGCCGGGAACAGGTGGCCTTTCTCAAAGGACTTACCCGGCACATGCTGGGCGACATCGAAGCGTCAGACCTGCTGGATAACGTGCTGGTCGACGCGATAGAGAGAACCTACCGCCGCGCTGCGATGCGGCCGGGCAATACGATACCCACGTTTGGCGACCTGCGCGATGAGCTGCAGTACTACCAGGATGCCGATCGCAACGAGCGGGTCATGGAAGAAGCTCGGCTGGCGGCTTTCAAGCTGCGCAACTGGGTCTCGCCCGGCGGCGTGTATGAAAACCTCTTCGATCGGCAGACGACCCTGAAACTCGATTCACCATGGATCTATTTCAACGTCGAGAAGCTGAAGGACGATCCCCGGCTGGAGTCGGCGATGAGCTTGCTGATCGCCTGGGCCACGACCAAGCGGGCGTCAGGCAAGAGCAGCCACAAGAGCATCACGGTGCTGGAAGAGTGCTGGATGCTGCTGGAATCGCCATTCCTGGCTGATCTGGTAGTCCAGCTCTACCGGACTGCCCGCAAGCGCAATGGCGCAGTATGGGGCGTGTCGCAGGCCATTGAAGACTTCACCGGCACGACTCAAGCACCGAACGCGTTCGGAGCGGCCATCCTGAAAAACACAACCATCAAGATCATTGGGCGGCAGACCGGAAGCCTGGACGTGCTGCGCGAGTTCCTGCACCTGAACGAAACCACGCTGAACGAGATCAAGAACCTCGGCCACACGCAGAAGGGCAGGAAGAGCGACTTCATCGTGGTCATTGGCGAGAAGGCGGAGACCACGCACACATTGCGCGTCGTTCTTTCGCCCATTGAGTACTGGATCATGACCACCTACCCACGCGAGCGCTGGTACCGGGCATGGTGGATGAAGAAACACTCCGAGCTTCCGTTGTACGAGCGCTACTGTCTCCTGGCAGAGAAGTTCCCGCAGGGGATGGCGGCGCTGGAGGAACTGCCGGAAGAGCGCAGCGGCGAAGTGTACGAGATCGAGGATCGCGTCCGCGCGCAGAATGCCAGAGCTCAAGGAGCGGGACGATGAAGAAACTAAGGAGTCAACTTGCCATCAAAACAACCAGCTTGGTTCTGCTGATTGCGCTGCTTGTTCCCGTGCCGGCCCACGCCGGACTCGGGGACCTTTTCAACATGATCGATTCGACCATCTCCAACCTGATCGGCGGCGCTCTAACCATGATTACCACCGTGCAGAATGACATCCGCTCGTTGTACGAAGAGGTGTTGTGGCCGGTTGCGCTGATCAACAACACTCGCACGTGGGCCCACAATCTCGTCGGTCAATACCGAGGCTGGATGGCGGCGGTCTACAACCTCCCCATCCAAAGCGCCCAGACGTTCTCCCCGCAAAAGCTGGAAAACACCTTCCTGAGTGGAAACGTCGGGTTACTGGGCAATCTCGGGCCGGCTTACAACGCCACCTACGGAGCGGTTCCATCGCCGCAGCAAGCCCCGAACGATCTGCGCCAAATCATGGACATGAACGATGCCCTGGCACAGGACTCCCTGAAGCAGACCGTGGCTTCTGACCAGGCGAATACCAGCCTGCTTCAGATCGCCGACCAGATGGAGAACAACGCCACTATTGCGCCGGGGACTTCAAGCTACATGAGCGCCAGCGCGTATGCGGCAACGCTCCAGACACTCGCCTTCCAGCACAAGCTCCTGGCCGCACAGCTGCGGGAGGAAGCCGCTCAGTTGGCGCATCAGTCCGCGGACATGAAACGCGACACGCAACGGACGAACGATCTTCATCAATCGATCTTCAACATCCTTTCCACGCACTGAGGAGGCGAGCATGATACGCGGAGCATGGACAAAGCTGCAGGCAAAACTGACAACCAACATGAGGCAAAGGGTCTCTGCCGGACTCGTCCTCGCCATGCTGGTGCTGAGTATCCCGCGCCCGGCGCAGGCGCAGTTCGGCATCGACCTGGCCCTCATTATCGCCGGGCTGAAACAGATCAACAGCCTGCTGACCAGCCAGGTTGCCGCTCCGCTGCAGCAAATTCAGAAGATCGAAAGCGAGTACACGCAGTTCCAGCAGGATGTGATTTATCCCATCGGCGCCATCAATCAGCTGAAGAACGCGGTCCTGATGTTCCGAAATCAGATGCAGGCCATGAACGGCCTCATGACCATGCAATACAACAGCGCGCAGTTGCCGGTTACACAGCAGCTGGAACAGCTCTTGCTGTCGGGAGATCCCAACGCTGTGAAGCAGGTGGGAGCGGTCTACCAGCAAGTCTACGGAATGCTTCCGGCAGACAACCAGGCGCCGCAATTCATCCGCTACAGCATCGACATCTCCGACGCGCAGGCGCAGGACGCGATGAAGCGGGCCATCGAGCTGGATGCCCTGGCCCAGACGGAAATGCAAGTAAGCGAACAGCTGCAGGACCAGATCCGCACCGCAACCCCGGGGACAGCTCCCATGATCGAAGCGGTTGCGGCGGCATGGGTGGTCAGGGCGAACGCTTACTCCCAGGCGGCGATGTCGCAGTTGATGAGAATCCGCAGCTCGAGTATTGCCAATCAGAGCGCTATTTCGAAGTGGGCGACGAGCAATACGAATAGCCTGACGAACGCAATCGGGAAAATTACAAGTACGGGTAACCAATAAGGAAGCAACACCCATGGGGAACTCCAGCTACATCGACATTCTGTTCACCGCTCTCGGCGGGATCGACGGCTCGGTCATGCCGATTATCTGGTTCATTGCGGCCTCAATCCTCACCGTCACCTTTCTTTGGGGTGTTTACGACGCTTTCGTGCGAGGAGGGGACGTCCGCTCGCTGGGCATAACCATGCTGAAGTACGCGGCCGTGGCGCTGGTGCTCATGAATTGGGCGGCGGTCTTTCGCGATCTCGTCAAGAGCTTCGACTATGTGAATAATTACATCTACGGAACCAACGGACTCGGTGATGTCATTGACGCATGGACGAATGGACTCGGCGACGCCTGGAGAAACGATGGAATGGCCAGCATGTGGGAGCTCGATCAGAGGAGGTATTTCGGCGCTGATTACCGAAGCGGGGCTGATCATCGGTTACGTCGTTCTTCCCTTCAGTTTGGCGATCTTCACGATCTGCTTCGTGTTTTGGGGCTGTGTCTTGTACGTCTTAGGACCATTGGTGCTTGCGACTATGCCCAGCTCTTCATTGGGCCGTTTCCACTCGCGCTGGATCGAAAACCTGCTTATCTGGAACTGCTGGCCATTGCTCGCTGACACGCTATGGACATTGATGACAGCGATTCATCTCAATAATCCTCAGTTCGTACTAAACAATGGTGACCTTTGGGGAGCTTTTCATGGACTTGAAGGAACCCTGCTTCTCAGCCTGGCCAGCGTCATCTTTGCCCTTTTGATTGCGACGATTCCCATGACAGCCCGAAGGATCTTGATGGGGGAATACAGCCCGATCGGAGCGGCCATTGCCTGGGGACGCGGCGCAGCATCGAAAGCGCTTGCCGGGACCACGATGGCGGCTGCCACAGGAGGCACGGGCGCTCTCGCCGCGGCTGGGGCGGGCGGTGGAGGGTCCCTGGCCGGCGGCGGAATGCTTGCCGCGGGGGGCGGTGGAACACTCGCGCCCTCTGGAGGCGTCGCGATGGCCGGCGGAGGAGGGGTGATTCCCGGCATCAATTCGCCACTGACAGCGCCACCACACACGCCGCCAGCTTCGCCGGGAGGGACGCGGTGGTTCGCGCTCGTGCCCGGCGGAGCAAACATGCCGTTCAATGTGAGAGTCAATGGCCGTCGCTACTCGTGATTGCTGGCTCATGCGACCAGCAAATGAAGCGACAAAGTTCAGATTTACGCACAACAGGGAGACACCGATGTTCGATTTCAAGAAGAATACCCGCGCAGAAGCGACACAAGGTCCTGAGAAGCTGAACTATTCGAAGTATTACGAACACGATGGCGTCCTGCGCGCCTACGCCAACCGCGCCATGGTATTGGCCGGATCGATGACGCTGCTGGCGTTTCTCTCGCTGGGATTTGCCGTCTATGTGCGCATGCAGCCGCCTACGATCATTCGCGTCTCTGCCGATGGCGAATCGAGCGTGATCAGTGGCCGCCCCCTGTTTCGCAATCAATTGCCCGCAGTGCTGGCGGATGCCAGGCAGTCGGCGCAGCCGCAGAGCTATGAAAAAGAGGCGTTCGTCCGCCAGTTTCTCGATCACTATCTCAACTACGACATGCACAACGTGAGCCTGCAATGGGCGACGGCCCTCAATTCCATGACCTCCAACCTGAAGTCCTCCGCGCTTCGCGTGATGCAGAAGGACAACACGGTAGGGAAAATCGAGGACGAGAACACCCGTTCGGTCTTTCACCTGCGCGGCATCGAGTGCTCAAAGGACGATCCTCTGCTGTATACGGCCTACGGAGTGCGCGAGATCCATCGCATGGATGGGGACCGCGAGATCATCGAGACCACGGTCAATCAGTACCGAATCCGGCTGGCGGACCAGAACCGTTCGGCCGAGAACCCGAGCGGAGTGCTGGTAGGCGAGTACTCCGAAAAGCAGATCGACGGCGAGAAGAAAGCAGCGCTTCTGGCCGCAGACATCGACGGCTACAAAGCCTTTCGCCAACAGCAGCAATAGAGACCACAACAGACCAGTATCGAGGTGATTGCAGTGACAGAGACGAACAAGAACAACAATGCCCCGGTGGAAGCGGCCAGCCCCGATCCTTTGACGTGCTGCGGGTGAGAAGCGCAACAAACGCGGACGAAAGCCAGCCGCCGAGCGCGGGACCGGAAGTCTGCGGGTGCGCTACTTCCTGCTGGGGAAAGACTCAGCCCGCGAGAACGGAAAGCTTGTCCTGGGCGAAGAGTTCGAAAACGAAGACAAGGCGCTGGTCCATTCTCTCGTCGAAGGCGTTCCTTTTCTTCGGGTGGAGACCTGGATGGCGACGCCGCAGAAGAAAGGCAACGTCATGGTGATTGAGAAGCGGCCCCAGGCCTAGCCGCGCGTGCCGATCGCGTTCTTTGACAGGTTTAAGCAGAGGGTTTGCAAAGCGAGAATCTACTTTCCAACTGGACCGTAGATTTTCCTGAGCAACTTCGTGGGCCGAACCACGAAGACTGTCCGCTGCCATGTGCTCCCGCACCTGGCCGATGTACTGGCCAGACGGCGGCGCAGGTGGCGAAAGCTCCTGAGCTGTGGATGGCCGGTTGTTCGTCAACTGACTTATCCCGCAAAGGAGCGCCTCACATGAAGAACCGGATTCTGGAAATGGATCTGGACGAAAACGGTGTACTCAGCGAACGTACACCGGACGCCGGCAGCGAGTCGTTCTTGGACAACTCGTTGCTGGACCGACTCTACCCCGGCATCAAGGCTTGCCGGATTAAAGTCTGCGAAGGCATGCTGGAGACCTTTCAGCAGACGAAAATTGCTGGAACGATGATGGCATTCGAGTATCAGGGAACCGCCTATTCAGTCGTCGGAGCCTCCGGCTCGGCGAAGAATGGGCTCTTTTATTGCGTCGAACAGCAGTATGAAGACGCAGTACGCAAGAGGATGGACGCATGGCCGGAAGCGGCCCTGTCGTACTTCGGGATCCTGACCTCGACACTCAAGACGATGGTGGAAGAGCCGAAATGCTCCGTCCTCCTCGTCCCGGACCTGGAACTCGGCACGAACGATTGCCGCGGCTGGGTCCGGCAAACACTCTTCGACAAACTCTCCTTGCCAGCCGGACGGTTCTATCAGTTCCGGCTGGCAATGGACAATTCACTCCAGGCCAAGGGAGCCTTCAAGGTGATGGACGACGTGACGGCCGCTCATATCGGGGCCGATATCGTCCTTCCATCGTCCGCGATCAAACCGTTTCCCCGGAGGATGCTCGTTCCCTCTGGTGGAATCCGGTTGCGCTCTCGTGTGGCACTGGGAGTTCGCGAGATTTCCCGACCGCTGGAGTTCGCCTCCAGTTACACGCTGATCGAACATGCTCCCAAGGAAGCCCTGCTGGAGGAGATATTCCCGCAGGCGGTTCGAGAGATCCGGGCGCTGAAACAGGCCTGGAACGAGGGGAGACACGACGCGCTGGTCGAAAGGATCGGAGGCAAAAGCTTCGATCCCGACGACGAGCAACTCGAAGACGAGCAGAGAGCCATCGAGGCCCTGCTGCTTGCCGACAGCACAGGCGAGATTTCGCGCCATCCTTACGTCCACTACCAGCTCGACAAGATGCTGGCGAAGTGGGCGTTCAAGACCCTGACCGGAGGCGGATTCAGCATGCCGGCGTTCGCGCTGGCCGATGATGGATACCTCCTCTATCACGATGGCAGGTTGTATGCGGGAGCCGACTGGCTGCCGTTGCATCAGGCCATCACCACGGTCGAGTCTCAATACGGTCTCTCGGTGCGGTACCCAATCCGCATGGCCGAAGACCTGTTGCCCATGCACCACCTGCCGCCTGAAAAGGTCGCACAGGAGCTGAGCAACATCCGGGGAATTCCTCTGGAAGTCTCGGAGCGAATTGCCTCTGAACAAATCTGCCTGAAGCACGTCTATGTGCTTCACTCTGTGACGGCGAAACGTAACGGAGGCGATTTCGATTTCGACACGGTTGCCGTCGTCGATTCGAACCGTTTCCCGAAGTTTGTCTCCTGGAGGTTCAACTTCCCGGAGCGAAACGTCGTTACCAAGATCAAGGCGAAGAAAGTCCATTCGCCCTGGTTCAACCGAGGCTTCGCTGCGCTCAATGCCCGCGGCAATCGGATCGGGACCATAACCGATCTGAAAACCCGGTGTTATGCAGCCGGCCGAAGCGACCTGGCATACCTGCTGGTTGGCGAACTCCAGAAAGAGCTGGACTCGCTCAAGCACGGGGTCCGGGCCGACACCAAATTGCTGAACGAAATCCGGCAGCAGGTGCCGATGTGCCCCTGGCTGCTGCTGAAGAACGTGCAAAGAGTCTCCGATCTGCCCCTGCGGCTGGATGTGCAGCCCACGGACCGGATCGGCGCGCTCTACAACGTGCTGCGCAAGGAGATTGAGGAGCTGTTTGAGGCCCCACTCTCCATCTCGTCGTTTCGTGGCCTGCTGGTGGGAAACAACCCTACGCAGGACATGTACGGCGAGGTCAACATCCTGTACGGCGCCTATGTCGCCATCCAGGGACAGCTGGCGAAGCGACGCACGGAAGCACAGATTCAGGTCCTCGCCGCCCAGAAAGCGGTCGAGAACGCAGAAACAGAAGACGAAAAGAAGCAGGCGGAGAGGAGGCTCACCGCCGCTCGTGCGCGCGAGAAGGAAATCATCGAGCGCACGAAAAAGGAAACAGGAGCCTTGGCCCGCAACCTGTACGCGTGGGCACAGAGCAAACCTGAACCGGAACGCGTTGCCTGGGCCGAGGCGTTGCATCACGTCTCGTCCCGGGGCAACGGCAAAGGCGGGGTGATGCTATATGCATTCCCGCAAGAACTCGTCGACGCTGTGGCATCGGCGACGGGCGGCGGACGGGTACGAGTGAAGCCGCCCAAACTGGGCGCCCTCATGACGGGTGGAGGCGAACAGCTTCTACCTTGAGGGCGAAGAAGGGAGAACGTTCCTGTTCCGGTACGATCCCGTGAACCGGATGGTCTCCCGATAAAACGACGAACACAAATCCGCATCCGGAAGGGCCATCTGCTACATGCTCTCCCGGACGGGAGAGTTTTGTCGCAGCCGCGCTCTTCCGGTTGCTGTATCTGGAGGAGCAATGACGATGGTCATCCGGCTGTTAACGCTTGTCCGCTGGATGCTTGTGATGCCGGCTGCAATCGTCGGCACATGGGTCAGCCGAATGGAGCAAGGAACACAGCTGCCGAGCGGGAAGCAGTGGTTACAGCCGCAGCCGATTCAGCTTCGGCTTCTGCGGCCACAGCTGCCAGGGCGGCAGATAGCGCCAGGCCAGGGTTGGAGGATTGTCGATCAACATCCCTGGACGGGCAACGGCTTGGGACAGACCGAAATGCGTGTACGCGTGGTGAATTTCGAGTACAGGTTCACGGTCGAAAGCCAGTCAAACGATCGGTGGGAGATGCAGCAGCTTATGCGGGAAGCTCCCCTGATCGCACAGTGGGCGCAGCGCACCTATGGCGGCGCCCCAATTGAAGTAATCGTCAAACGGTGAGTTCTCGAACCCAGCGGTTTCGAGGATGCTGACCCCAGTCCTTGGCGGAGCAACGTCAGATCGTTCCGTCTTACTTCCAGCGCAAGCCTAAACGACGACAGCCTACGAAGCTGAGCTGTGGTCATGGGAATGAGACTCGGTGCCCGCAACGGCGCCGAGATCTCATTATTGTCCGCGCACAGCGCGTCAAGGAAAAGGGGTTCACCGTGAACAAGATCTGGATAGCCATCCTCATTGCGGCCAGCACAGCGGCCATCGCACAGCAGCAGCCGGTCACCAGGGTACAAACCGCTCTGAATCATCTCACCGTGATCGAAGTCGCCGAGCCGATCACCATGGCGGCAGCGGGAAGTGAAGCCTTTGAAATCGAGCGCCATGGCACGCGCGTCTTTGTGAAACCCACCAAACCCGATGTAGCGACCAACCTTTTCGTCTGGACCGAACACGGCCGCTCCATCTACGAGCTTCAGCCCGCAGGCGAAGTGGGCAAGATGGATGTACTGGTCACCTCAGTACAGCAACCGCCAATACGCGCAGCCGCCGAGTCCCTCTCGAAAGAAGATGTAGCGAAGATAGCTGAGCAGGTGCTTAGCCAGACCCTTCTCAATACGCAGCCGGTTAATGCTGCCGGGATCAAGCCCCAGAAGAACCGGGTCAACGTCCGGCTCGAGGACGTGGTGCGCGGTAAGGATGCTATCTACGTTCGCTACCAGGTGACCAACCTCAGCACCGCGCCGTATCGCGTTATCGCCCCGAATGTTTCTGTCCTGGTCGCTGAGGGAGCCAGCATGCCGCCTGCAAATCAGCAGCTTGGCGCCGGCTACCTGGAGCGGTTGGGCAAGGTGAGCAGCACGCCAATTGAGCTACTGCACTCGGAAATCGACCAGCAGGATGTGGCGCCGGGCAAGACCTCGACCGGGGTGCTGGCCATCCACAGCACAGAAGGCTCGCCGCAGATCTATCAGTTCGTTTTCGGCTCCGACAACGCGTCTCCGATCGTCACGGCGGCGGTGCTGTGATGGCCACCGGCGAGGCCGACACGCTCGATTCGCAGACTGTGAGGAGCGAGCTGCTGGCGATGTATCACGCCCGGGCCGGGCACGGCTTCCTGCAGTCGCTGCTGGATGCAGCGAGCGACCCGGTCCGGCCCGTGGACCAGGCAAAGCGACGGCGGTTCCACCCACTGCTGGTCATGCTGTCTGTCGTCGCGGCGATCGTGGCCGCGGCATTTGTCTACTTCACCCTCAAGTCACGGTGAAGCTGGGGAGGACTGAGTCCTTTCCCGAGAGCAGGGAGATTTCATGCCCGTAACTGCCGCTCGGCGCTATCACGACCCGGACGACGAAGCGAAACTGCTGCTCGGGTTCATCGCGGTTGCCGCCATCGCTGGAGTGGGCTACATCTGCTATGCCCGCCTGCATATCCGCAAGGAACAGCTGATGGAGGCCAGCCTCTACCTGCTCGCCGCTTCTTTTGTCTTCTGGGACACCCTGCGCTATCTGCTCACGCTTCCAACCGAACGGGAGAACGCCTGGCCGCATCCCCCGCTTCACTTGATCGCAAGCGGGACAGCCAGAACCTGCGTGAGGCGTTCGCCGACAACTCCATCGTCATCGGCTACGACATCTGCAAGAAGCCGGTGCTCTGGCCGGACGAAGTGCGGGTTATGCAGGCCAACGGCTTCGGCATGACCGGCGCCGGCAAAACCACCCTGTTGCTCAACATCATCCAGCAGGACCTGGTCCGCGAGGCCGGGCCTGAGGGCAACCGTCACAAGGTCCCGCTGATTATCATCGACGGCAAAGGAGAACGCGAGTTCCTCGATGACAAGCTGCTGCCGCTGATCGCCGCCGCCGGGCGGCTGGACGACCTGCGCATTATCGATCCCTCACGGCCAGAGATAAGCGTGCGCTTCAACCCCTTTATTGCCATCAGCGGCCAATACCAGGAGCACGTCAGCTTCATCTTCGAGTCCTTTGACCTGCGGGAAGACTTCTTCCACGGCCACCAGAAGACCTACCTATCCGACATCGTTCGTATCCTTTATTACACCGGCAAGCGCTACAACATCTACGACATCCTGGTCATGGCCTACGACCTCGACGTGCTGAAGGAACAGGCGGCCATCGCCCGCGCCCGCATCGAGCGGCTGCCCGACGTCAGCCACCAGCAGAGGCTCAATTTCCAGATGAGTGCGCGCAACCTGGTCGAGTCCTTCAGTGACCCCAAGCGCGTGCAGATGATTCGCGGTCTGATCAACCAGATGATGACCTTCCTGGAGGACAAGCTCTCCATCATCACCGGGCCCTACGAGGACCTGATTTCGATCGAGGACGTAATCGAGGAAGGACGGATCCTGTTCGTCTCCCTCAATACCAACAAGAACGACGACACCACCCGTGCCCTGGGGCGGATGATCCTGCAGAACCTGCAACTCGTGATCGGCGAGCGCTATGAGCGCAAGCGGGCCGACATGTACATGCCGTTCGTCTCGGTCATCATGGATGAATTCGCGCCCATTGCCTACTCGAATTTTGCCAACATCCTGCAGACGGCGCGCGGCTCCAACACGGCTTTCCTGTTTGCCATGCAGAGCATTCCCGCAGCTGCTGAGTGTGGGAAAGGCCTTCCAGCACGACGTGGCCTCGGCGCCGAATACAACTTTCATGCTGCGCACGCGCGACGAGGACACTGCGCAATATTTTCTTAATGCGTCGGCCAGGGTACGCCAGCTGCGGCGGAGCATGAGCATACGGAAAAAGGGAATATTCAATCCCACATACGAAGACCAGGGGGTCGGCAGCCAGACGGAAATCAAGGAAACGCGCTCGGAGGAGGAGCACATCAAGAATCTCCCTGTCGGCCAGATGGAGTACCTGATGAGCGATAAACGTTTCGGCACCATTCACGGCCACGCCCACGTGCGCGTTCCCCAGGTCGATCGATTGTCGTCGGTCGTTCCCGAGATCCTGCCGCGTTATGCCACCAGATACAACCCCGAGATCGGAGCCAACCTGCGTTTCCGGGATGTCAGCCTCGAAGCCAGCCGCAAGCGCGGCATGCGAAGCCGAAAGAGACAGGAGGCCGAACGGTGAAAAGAGCATTTTCCATTCTGCTTCTGCTCGGGCTCAGCTCGTTGGCTACATTTGCCCAGTCGAATAACCGGCAGGTGGAAACGACGCAGCAACAAACGAGCGCCGACGCTGCGCGACTCAAAGCGCAACGACGGTATGACCCGCCGGGCGGCCGGAAACACATCATAAAGGGCGGACCGCTCGAAGGGCTGCTGGACTCGATTAACCAGCAGGACATCGATTACGGAGCGAAGCTCGCCGATGCGCGACAGATATTTCTCGGCGGCACGGTCGAGAATTTGTATTTCTGGATCATCGTTGGCGAGGGGGCCACGGTATTAATTCTGGTCCTTTATGTCTTCTGGCTGTTCCGGGAGAGAGGGAACCGGCTGGAAATCTCCGTCAATATTGTCACCCAGCTCGCCAATTCCTACCTGTACACCCGGGCGCGCGCCGTCGATGCCATCCGCCGGCACAACCAATTGGTCGACGAGTACAACGCGATGGCCGAGAAGCTGGCCAGACAGGATGCCACCGAGCGAACGGTAATGACCTCCGTCGTCGCGCTCGTCCGGCGGAAACCAGGCAATTGAGATTCCTTCGCAAACCGCGACTCCGCTGCCCCTTCCAGAATCGACCCCGAATTCCAAGTCGAATTCCAGAGAGGATAGCGCGGCGGCGGCGTCTGCGACACCGGCGGAAGTCTCGATGACCAAAGGACAGCTCAAGAAACTGGTCGAGGATGCAAAGCGTGACGCGACGCTGGGGGCAAAGCACCAGGTGTCCGCCTTGACCCAGCAGGTCCGCAATTTGCGCGAGCAATTAAACCAGGCATTGACCCAAATTCAGACACTGGAGAAACAGAACCGGACCTCGGTCGGGGCCTGATTATGGAAATGCTGGTGCGCATATTGGGAGTCGGCGCTGAGTGGTGGGTCCGTCCCGGCCCGGACCGCTCCGATCCGCTGCGCTTCACCAAGCACGCCGCCTATTTCAATACCACCGGATTTCCGCAAGGCGGCAAATTCCGCCGCAGCTGGAAGGTGCCGGGCGTTCTCCGATTTAACGGCAACAGCAGAATCAACCCGCACCAGCCCAAGGACGTGCTCGGTTGCATTTTTGGTTGCGTCGGGGTGACCAGGCACATGGGACAAAACCGGCTGCTAGCAATCGGAAAGCGCTATGGCCCTTTGACGCCTACACATTATTTAGTCGCGGTCGACAGCCGGCTGTACGGCTACATCAATTTCTCGCTGCAATGGAAAAACGAAGGTGTGACCACGGTTGCGCTCAGCGAGCACGACGGTCAGCAACAAGCTTTGTTATTGCTCTCCGCTGCCGGACAATTCGTTACGACTGCGGGTGTTTGGGAGATTTCCAGAAGTAACGGCGAAGATCGATTGCTGTTAGTGACGGACGGCCAGGAGCACTGGGCATGAGATACCGCAAAGGATCAATCGTCATCAGTGAGGCTTTCGATATTCCTTTGTTGCTGTTGATAAGAAACTCCGGCTACATAACCCACGAGCAGCTCATCGCCCTAAGCGGTTATGACAAATCGCAGTCATCGGTGTGCAATTTCCTCTGGCGCATCCGGCGTTTACTGGTTGGCGGATTTGTCGCTCTCCTGCAACAGAGAATTGACGGTCATAAGGTCTATTCAATTACGCGCAAGGGTCTGGCGGAACTCGAATCGTTCGGCCACATGCTGTATTCCCTCAACCCCGAGACAGCGTCAATCGGCCGACCGTCGAAAATGATGCACTGTCTGGAATTGAATGAGATCCGGCTGACGCTTAAGCGACACCGCCTTCTTGATTCATGGCTGTCGGACATTGAAGTGTGCTCAGAGAACCTGCTCACTGAAGACAAATACGTGAAGGATTACGACGGCTTAGCGGTGCTCACGGTCGGAGATCGGCAATTGCACTGCGCGATCGAATATGAAAGAACGACCAAGAGCCTGGCGCGATATACAGAAATTCGGCAGGCCCTTTCACAGGAGCGGACGCTCGATGCAATTCTTTACATCGTTCGCGAGGTGGGGCGGCTGTTTATAGTAGCGGAGCAACTCGCCGGCGCACATCCCGGAATTCTATTTGTGACTGCCTCCGCATTTCTCCGATTTGGTCCGGACGCTTACACCATTCGATCGCAGTCGGTCGGCGGAACCTTGGAGGAATTACTGGTGCAATTGGCGTCAGAAGGGCGCCCGGTTCGAGCTCCCATCACGGCCTAATTGGCAGGGCCCACGAGCACATACTTTGCCCTTAACATTACCCAGAGGATTGCCTTTAGCATTGCCCTTAGCGGCATCTATTTCCCTTAAAAGTGGCTGAATAACTCCCGTATGTTCAGCAATTTGAATTCTGACTATCCCAACCAAACGGACTCTTTCACGTGATCATCCCTGCTGTTACAACAATGGTTAACATCAATCCTGAAAACGAAGAGGCTGCATGCTGGCATTGTGTTCCCGGAACGACTTTCGTGAGCCTCTGTTCTTTACAAGGTGAACGGCGAGTTTGCAACAACTGAGCTTGGCGACACGGTCACCTTGCGGATACCCGACAAATCGGAGGCTAATAGTGCGGTCTATTGGTCTATTTGGGATTGTTTCGCTCGGGCACAACATCCCAACAAAGGAGATGTGCGTCGACGTAGAGGGGCCCGTTGGATTCTGTGTACAGCTTTACGTGGGCTGAGTTAGGGACGGCGAGATCCAGTGGCACATATCGAGCATCGCTCCGCCTGAGTTGTAGAGATTCGTCGGTATAGACCTCAATAGAAAGGGTCCCATTGTGTTTCCAGACGTATCCCTCGAGCCTACAGGTGTTGCTACTGGGTGCTTTCAAGTCAAACATCCTCGGACCGCCCTTGTAGCTTCCATCGGCAAGTATTATATCGTCGACTACATGCCCTACGGGTTTTGGGTATCGCTTCTGCCAAGAAGGTGAAATCGTGCTCTCCCGGATCATTTCTTTGTAGGTCGGGAGGCGAAATGTGAGCGCAACCAAAACAGGGATGCACCAAAGAATCCATAGCCTGCTTCGAGCAGCCCCAACTTTCGATTCCGTGAGATGATGGCCGCAAGGAACACCAAGGAGCCACCTAGAGACGGCAATCGCAAAATTATGATCGTTCGCAATGGCGCAGTGTTTCCAAGTGTCTTTAGTAGCGGAGTCCACTCGAAATATCTGGGCGCCGCTTTGCTTGTCAGCGCACGGAGGGTACATAGTTGTGCGGATATCGACGAGGAAATTGTCCAACAGCGGCTCCCATCCAAATGCAGCAGGATGGCTGCGTAACGCCGGCACGACTATCAGTTGGGCTAACTGAGCCGCCAGTGCGGCAGACGCCAAGATTGCCGAGGCCATTAAACCATCTTTCAAAATCTGGAACAGGAGGTCGGACCGCCAGCCATCAGCATAGTCGATGCCAAAGGCCACTATCACTGCCACTAGCATCCCCCAAAGGACAAGCTTTGTTAGAAGAACAGCTCGGCTGAACATCCAAGGAAGCACTCCCGCAGTACCTGCTGCGGTACCCAACAGGAGCTGAGCTTCATCGCCAGGGACGACACCACAAAACGTCCGCACTCCTGCCAAATCGGGTAGACCCAGGCGGCTCATCACTTCGTCCTGCTTGCGCTCCGCCCATTTGCGTACGTTGGTTCGAATGGCATCGCGCAACCCCTCCCAAGCGCCAATGCAAACAACTCCCGTTCCGAACGACGTGATTGCTAGGATCGGCACTTGCGCCGGATGTCCATTCGGGAGAAGAAAATCCGTTACAACTACTAACAAGCCGAAAAATAAGACGTAAATCAAGAACAGAAAAATTGAAGGGAACGCATATTGAAGGAACCGAATGCTTGTTACCACATCGCGCCGCCGACATTTAAGAAAGGGCGTCCCCATTGTAATTAGGGCGTAAAGCCCAGTTCTAATCCGAGGATCACGCAGAGCATAGCTGGCTACATTGCCTCCGTGGCTGTGCGCGATAATTACGTGTCGATGAGACGGATACTTGTTAAATGAAAGAAGGATAAACGCTCGGAGATCTTCGGCTGCTCTCAGACGTGCACGATGCGAATTCAACCCGCTCCACTCGAAAACCGAAAAAAGAGCTTCGCCGTCGAGCTCTGAGTGAAGTATTCGACGCAAAGGGGATCCGGGTTGCGTCCATGCCGACCGTCTGGCGAACGTTCCATGGACGAGTGTTATCAGGTACTGCGGCATCGTGAAATTCTACATTCCTCAGGCTCGGTCGGCCATGAAGCAAGGTGTGTTCCGCATGACAGACTAACCGGCAGTTGGCTCTCAGATGACGAGCCCATGTCGAAACCTATCAGGCTAGAGCAGAAGTATTGCTGGCAGACGTTGCTCAGTTCGTTCCGCCGGGCTAACCAGTGCTATCTCCGCTGCACATTCGGGATCGTCGTTCTTTGGCGCATTGACACGCGTGCTGACTGGGTGCGATTTCATCAGGCCAGCGTTGAATGGCCTTAGCATCTCCGACAATGCATTGAGATCCTTGAATCCCTGATCGAGCCACAACTCGTAATCATCATGGTCGAGAATTACCGGCATCCGATCGTGCACAGCGGCGAGCAACGAATTTGGTGTGGTGGTCAGGATCGAACACGTTTCAACCGGGTTGCCGGCGGCATCTTTCCATCGGTCCCATATTCCAGCAAAGGCGAACAGCGAATCATCCCGCATCCCGAAATGAAAGGGTTGCTTGGCCTTCCCGGTTCGCGACCATTCATAAAAACCGTCTGCCGGTATGAGGCATCGGCGATTCTTGAACGCTTCGCGGAAGGCCGGTTTGTCGGCGACCGTTTCCGAGCGAGCATTGATCATCTTGTGTCCAATGCTTGCCTCCTTCGCCCAGTAGGGAATCAAGCCCCAGCGAACCTGCGAGAACTCACGGCGTGGCCGAGAGGGATCCTGACGTATGATGCCGACGTTTTGGGAAGGAGCGATGTTGTAGCGCGGTTCCCAATCGACCTCGTTGGCTGTCTCGAAATATTCTTCGATCAGTTGCTTGCGTTTCGACAGGCGGTAGCGTCCGCACATACACGCTTCCTATTGGTCACTCTTCCAGAGTGTCCTTCAATTCGCTCTCCAGTTCCTCAACGGTCGGCAAGCTGCCGTGGAATCTTTCCGGGAGGGCTACGGCCAACTGATATTCGGAAATGCCTATCGGCTTGGAGTAATCCCGCAGAGCGTACTCGGCGACCACTCGATCCTTGGTCTTGCAGAGGATCAATCCTATGCTTGGCTGATCGTCGGCATGTCGCAGGAGATCGTTGACAGCCGACAAGTAGAAATTCATCTTTCCCGCAAATTCCGGCTGGAACGCGGTCATTTTGAGGTCGATCACAACGTAGCATCTGAGCTTTAAGTGGTAAAACAGCAGATCGACGAAAAAGTCTTCCTGTCCGACCTGCAGGCGGTATTGACTGCCAACCAGGGCGAACCCCACTCCCAACTCCAGCAAGAAGTCACGCAGATGGGAGAGGAGCCCTCGTTCGAGGTCTCGCTCGCGCGCATCTTGGCCGATCATCAAAAAGTCGAAATTATAGGGGTCTTTCGTAATCTGTTGGGCGAGGTCGGACTGCGGCGCCGGCAAGGTGCGATCAAAATTGGTTTGAGCCCGCCCCTGACGGCGATACAGGCCACTCTCGATCTGGTGCACCAGGACATTGCGGCTCCACCCATGCTGGATTGTCGCTCTCAGGTACCACTCCCGTTCCGAGGGATCTTTGACCTTGTCGAGCAACACGCAATTGTGGAACCACGGAATTTGTGCAGCAGCCTGCTGCACAAATTGCTCCGTGGGCCAGACCTCGGCAAAGGAACGCATGTACTTCAGGTTGCGGGGCGAGAATCCCTGCGTTCCCGGGAATGCGCGTTTCAAATCGCTCGACAGACGATCAATGACCTTCGCTCCCCACTTTTGCTGTGCCTGGCGCTCGAGAATCTCTCGGCCAATTTGCCAGTACAGCAGGACCAACTCCCGGTTCACCGCTAGGCCAGCCCGCAGCTGTGCCTCTCGAATCCGGTCTTTCAAGGTTTCGAGGAGTTGGGCGTAATCCGCTGGAAGGTGAGTAAGTTCACTCATAAATAAAACGATCTGAACCAGAGTAATACGTCACGAGGTTTGCACGAAGTGAATGCCACCTCAAAGGCGTCGTCGATTTCCTGTCAACCCTTACCCCCTAACAAATTCACTGGACGAGCCTTGTGTTCAGTCCTCGATCCGAAGCCCACCGAGCCGTTTAACGGCGGGTTGGTTCGATCCGATTTGTTTAGAACAGCTCGGGAAACTTCTTCCTGGTGTCATCCAACAGGCGTCTCGCCAGCGCCAGAGAATCGCTTAGCGTGGAGACCAGCTTCGGAGACGGTGACAGGTTCTCCACTCTGGCCAGTCGTACCGCAGCAATGAAAGCAGCGGCGAGAAACACCGCCAAACCCGCCCGCATCGGTTTCCCGTCAGTCTCTTCGCGTTGAAATCCCACCTCAGTATAATAGCGAACAAAAAGCGAACATACAATTGGGCTTTGGCTCCTGGCCGCGCATCGCCAGATTCGGACGTGTGTAATCCCATCGCCAGCCAGCCCGCGGGGTTGCCGCTCTCTATTCCCTCCTCTTCTATATAGGCAGAAATAGGGGCCAAATTCTCGGCTTTGAGCAGGCATGGAGTTCCACGGCCACCAATTCCAGCGTCCGATTCGACATCGGTAAGTGGTTATTTTGCAAATTGTTACAGAAAGGTGCCCGCCAGATTTGACGGGACTTCATTACCCGGCGAAACTGCGCCCCAGTTCGCTCGTGAAAGGAGGTATTGCGGAGCGATGAGCACTACCATCAACCAACCTCGGGGACTGAATCTCCCCAAGCCCAAACCGCCCATCGTTCCGGTCAGCAGCGAAAACGTCCGCGACTGGTGGGCTTTGTTCGTCAATCGCAAGGCGTACACCCGCCAATCAGCCAACCCGCACCCGGAAACGGGACGCCATTACCACTACCAACCTAAGAATAAGGACGACGGCAGGCCGGCGGAGCTGGACCCCGACACGGTGCGCAAGCACCTGGCCGGCTGGCTGACCGTTGGCCTGTACGCCATCAACTCTCAATCGCAGCGCTGTAAGTGGATAGCCATCGACGCCGACTACGATGACGCGTTCTTTGACCTCGGCAAGCTGAAGAGCGAACTCGAACTCGACGGAGTCTCAGCCGCGCTGGAGATGTCACGCCGTGGCGGTCACCTTTGGATCTTGTGCGAGCAGCCGCTTCTGGCGGAGCAGTGCAGGGTCTACATCTATAACGTCGCGCTCCGGCTCGGGCGTGCCCATCAAGGGTGCGTCGGGTCTGCGGGACGGTATCGAAATCTTCCCGCGCCAGGACAAACTGGGCACGGGGGAGTTCGGCAATGCTCTGCGAGGTCCGCTCGGAATTCATCGCGCCAACAACCACCGCTACTGGTTCTACGACGCACCCAGCGACATCACGTCGCAACTGTCCTATCTCAAAAGCCTGAAGAAACTCACCGAGTCTGAGCTGACACGGCTGAGCCGTGGCATGACCATTCCCGACGAGTTTCTCCGTAAACCAACCTCGGTCGAGCTGCCACCACGGAGCTTCGATCCCAACCGCAAGCAGTTCTCCATCCTCGACTACGTCCGGAAACCTCGGCGCAAGGCGAGCGGGAACTACTACACGCAGTGTCCGTCCTGTGCGCAGGCCGGCAATGACCGGGCTGGCGATAATCTCGCCATCTCGATCAGCGATCCACGCAAGTACAAATGCTGGGCGGGCTGCACGAAGGAAATGATTCGTGCGGCGGTTGGCCAGCCAATTCGACGACCGTAAGCACAAGTGCTCGCGGTCGGACGGACTTCTACCCGTGCTGCCGCGAGCGAACGATCAACAAATCAATTTTCGTCTCACGGAAGTGGGACCACAGGGAGCTTATCCATGACTTCGCAGCAACTCGAGCTCATCGCTCGGCGCGGCCTGACTCTACCCGAACCAACCTTGACCCGTTTGCGCACCGTGGGCATCTGGTGCGAGGCGAATCTGACACTTCAACGACGCGACCAGGAATGGCTGATTCGCGGCCAGGAATCCGGAGGCGCGGTCAGTGACATTGGGCGCTACGTCAGCTTCTGCAAGGAGGACGGCAGCGCTCTACCCTGGCTGCAGCCGGTCAAGAACTTCATGCCCAACGGTCTGCACGCCATCCTGGTAGCGAGGGGGCCGGTGGTGCGGCTGGACATGTATCGCTTCGAAACCAGCTATGACCTGCTGATCACGAGCCACCAACTGGTAGCGGAAGAAGGAAAACAAAAACCCAAGATCGAGACCAACCTGATCTTCTTTCACCGCTTCGGCATCCTTGATCGTGAGCTGTGGGGCAACGACAAGATGTTTCGCGGCGGGATCGCACCGCAGTTCTTTATGTCGAACGGAAGCGAAGCAAAAGTGCCGCATGTCTTTCAGCAAGCGGTTTACAAAATGACCGAAGCCGTGACGTGTACCAAATGTAAACACCAGCATCTGCTGGAGCCGCCGGCGATCGAAGTGCCAGTTACGGACTTGGAAAACGTGACGGTGTCGGCAGCGGTGGCTTGAGACAGAGATGCCGGACGATTCACGGCTTGCAATTCGATTGCTGACCTTGGGAGTGGCACTGCTGGCCTTCGGGCTGGGGTGCCACTTCTGGCTCGACCGGATATATCGCACGGCAGGACTGGCGATCGGCACAGTCCAGCTGTGCCGATATTTCCTCGACAAGCGAATGCGGGACGGCGAGCCGGAACAAACGGCTGAGAGGAGGATGCGATGGATGAAGAGTTGCGACCATCTCACGGCTGTTCTGCTAGTGATGGCGGTTATGCATGCAATGGCAGCCGCATCGACGTGACAAAAATTCGTGTTTCGGAAAGTAAGTTTCGCGTTAGGCGGTCCAGCGGTTCCGGCTGCCGGCAGCTTATGAAGCCCTAGTTGCACCGCGACCTCGGATCGTTTCTGATTCGCCGACGACTCAGGGCTTGGCCGCTCGCGGGGCGGGTAGGCCTGCATTAAGTGAAATGGCCTGTCTCAATGAATTGGAGACGCGAGCCCTTGGCCCCCTTTCACTCCCAGAGAAAAGTGAATCTTTCGGGCGCAGCTCGTCGTATCTTCAGGAGAGTTTCAGCTCGACGAACGATCTCGCGCTGATTATCGGAGGAACGAGTATGAGCACGGGCGTAATGACGCAACGGATCGAAACGTCGCCGCGTCTCAAGGCCAGGATTATCGGTGCCTTTTATCTCCTCACCATACTGACGGGAATATTCGCCCAGGGTTTCGTGAGCGGCAGGCTTGTGGTAGACGGCGACGCCGTGGCTACAACATACTGACGCACAGGGGCTTGTTTCAGTTGGGTTTCGCAGCGTACCGCATCGAAATGGCGTGCCAGATCGCTATGACAGCTCTCTTTTATGACCTGCTTAAGCCGGCGGGCAGGAGCGTCTCTTTGCTTGCCGCGTTCTTAGGCCTCGCAGGTTGCGTCATCAAGACTCTTAGCCGCGTCTTCTTTATCGTCCCCTTGTTCGTCTTGGGAGGCGCGCACTACTTGAGTGTATTCAGCGCGGAACAGTTGCAGGCGCTGGCGCTCCTCTTTCTTAAGGTGAATGACCATGGCGCCGCTATCGCTTTGGTCTTTTTCGGATTCTATGCACTCCTGACGGTCTACCTCATTCTCAGGTCCACTTTCCTGCCTCGGATTCTGGGCGTGTTGTCGGTATTGGGAGGTTTGGGTTGGCTGAGCTTCCTGTATCCGCCTCTCGGATACCGTCTGTTCCCCTACATTGCAGCCTTCGGCTTCCTCGGGGCAGCTTCGCTAATCCTGTGGCTCCTCGTGTTCGGTGTGAACGAACAACGATGGAAGGAGCAGGCCAGCGCAGCGGGGGAACGCCAATGAAAGCCGCCGTCTATACCAGATACGGACCTCCGGATGGATCTCTCGCAATCCCCACAATTGTCTCCCGCACAATCTGCAGAACCTTCTCCCGGCCGAATTCGCGGCCTAGAGCCTCGACCAAAGGCGCCAATATCCGCGCTTCGATCTCCCGCCGTTTCAGCACTCCGATCGCGTTGAGCTCGACTGTCACGCGTGTCATTCATTGGAGTCCCCCTCCACCCTCCCAAGCATACGACGTTGACACAAGACTGCTGTCTGCGTGTCAGCAAATCAATCCCCAGAACAAACCCACAACAACCAAGGAGCTTTCCCATGGCAACCATGTCCGCTGCCCGCATCCGTTCCCTGCATCGTCGCCACGCTGAGGCGCACGAAGCCGTCTATCACTTCACCGCCTTGCGAAATTCAGTTGCTGTTGCCGCTCATTCGCCGGGAACAAGATCGATTGAGTGCAAGCCGAGTCCCTCGGCAGATGAGCGATTCCGCTGCGGCTCTCCGCAGAGAGCTCGTACGAGCAGGACTCGTCTGAGTTCCACAAGTTCACACACGAGAGGGGATGCTTCGGCGTCCTCTCTCCATTCACAACAAAGGAGAACAACAACCCCATGCAGAAGTTTCTGCTGATCGGATACCTGGGTAAAGACCCAGAAATGAAGTACACCCCTGGAGGCACCGCCATCACGACCTTTTCGGTGGCCAGCACGGAGCGCTGGAAGAACGACGACGGCGAGCTTCAGGAACACACCGAATGGTTCAACGTTAAGAGCTTCGGCCGCCGAGCTGAAGTTGCTGCTGAGTTCCTGAAGAAAGGAAGCCGTGTCTTCCTGGAAGGCCGGCAGCGAATCGAGTCGTGGGACGACAAGAAGTCGGGCGAGAAGAAGTACAGGTGCTTCGTCTACGTCGACAAGATCGAGTTCCTAGGCGAATCCAACCGCAACGGCCATGGCAACGGCCAGAATGGCGAGTTCGCCAAGGACCAGTCCCACAGCCAGGAAGATCCCGCCATGATCGGAGATTCCGACATTCCGTTCTGAGCGGGTCTTCTTTTCCGCTCGGAACCCCGACAGCTTGCTCAACCAAGCGAAGGAGACCTCTTTCGATGAAGAAATTCAGCAATGAAGAAACTCAGCAATGAAGAACTCCTGGTCGAACTGGAAGTGCCATTTCCGGTCGACCAGGTCCTGTGGCGCGTGACCAACACCGCCAACAACCGCACCCGCGGGCAGGTCGTGCCCTACGCCGATCCGCGCGCCTACACCGATCGTCTCAACGGATTGGTAACAGCCCAGGGCTGGACCCGCAGCTATGAGACGACCACGATGAACAACATCACCCGCCACAAGCGCAACAGCGAGATCGTCACGGGCAAGATTCTGGTGGTCTGCAAAGTGACCATCGAGGGCCTTGGAACCCACTCGGGAACCGGCGAAGAGTGGGCGGACGAAGAGAACGCAATGACTTCGGCAGAAGCACAGGCGTTCAAACGGGCTTGCTCCTGCTTTGGCCTGGGCCGCTGCTTTTATGACTTCGACGCGCCTTGGGTGGATCTGGACGACAAGGGGCGCCCGAAGAAGGCTCCAGTCCGTTCCAAGCTGGTTGATCCCGGAAAACTGGCGCAAGGGAGCACGTCCGTCCGGAAAGGCGGGTGGTGCGAACGGAAGCGCCCTACCGTCGCACGCGGCTGGTGGAAACAACGGCCGCTCGAACGGCAACGGATCCAACGGCAATGGCGCCGACTTGGACAAACGCATTTCCGCTTTGGAAGAATCTGTCGGCGGCAAGCTGTACCGATGGGTTCTACGGGAATACGGCCATGCCAACAAGCCTCACCTGGTGCGCGACATCCAGCTGAAGAAGAAGATTCTCGACGTGCTGGAGTCGGCCACGCGGGGCCTGCGCCGCATGGAGGTCGTCCTCGATCGCATCCCGGAGCAAGAGGTCGGTGCCTTGCTGGCAAAGCTGCAAGCCCCGCCACTGAATGAAATCGCCGACATGCCTACGCTGGTCCAGGTTGTTCAGGGTCTGGAAGGCATCGTCAACAACGGTTCCCACCCCAACGCAGCCTGAAACGGCTGTTCTCTCCACCACACACGGGAGATGCCCCTTTATCGGGCGTCTCCCGTGCCTGTCTTACGTTGAGGTTTCACGACGAACAGAGACACATTCTCCACTGGTGACGACCAGGCGTGTACACTCCGGTACTGGCGAAGCATCTGAAGAACTCTGCCCTCGAGGACAGCCTGGCAATCGATCGATTCTCTCACTGTCTCACCTTAGGGGCGCAGTCCAGGCACGGCCATCACAAAATCGTCCACCTTGGGATTTCCCCACAAGAAGCGAAACCACCGAGCTGAACACGGGATCGAGAACTGCAGGTCTACGTTTGCGAGCTCGACGGCATCGAGCAGTCGCGGTAGCACGCGCGTGCGAGCTTACTTGTGCTGCTGTACGCTCTCGAATCCCTTTTCAAACTGCGTCACCAGCGGAGTTTCGCCGGACTGGAGACCGTCGCGTCCCATGACGCGCCAGAGAAAATTGCCACTCGGCCACGGGTGCGCATCGTACACGGCCATCACATCTTCGGAAGGTCGGCTCATCACGAGGATGATGATGTCGGCTTCGGAGGGCCGGTACACGATCACCAGTTTGCCCCACTCCTGAATGGAGTTCTGCACCGCGCCGATCGCGGCCCGATCTTCGGGAAGCAGGTTCGGATCGAACTGGTCTCCGTCCTAGGAGGCAACGTAGACATACCGCGCATTCGCCAGAGTGCCCGGAAACGCTGGCTCTTTTGCGGTACTCTGATTGGGCGCAGCCGGGGCGGAAATCGCTGCAAGCACAATCAAGCTGAGCGCCACAAAGCGGAATCGCATCATATAAACCCCTCTACCTGTTAGATGCCTTCGGAGAGGGAGGAAATGCTGACGCTCCATTCTCGCCCGTGATATCCTCTACGCCGCCTTCTTTTTTTCCGCCCACCTAGCCTTCATCATCGCCGACAGTTTCTTCTTCATCGCTGGACTCATCGGCTTCCTAGCACTAGCTTTCTTGGAGATAGGGATGACCTTCTTGGGCTCGGGCTTCCTCTTCCGCTTTGCCCACCAAGCCTTCTTCGCAGCACCGATTCTGGCTCGTGCTGCCGCGCTCATGCGACGACGTTTCTGGCTACTCGCTGTCTTAGTCTGGCTCGACTTGGGTGGACGGCCACGACGTGCCGGTTGGGACCCCAGTCCCACAAGAGTTCCAATTGCATTTTCGATACGACTAGCTTCCTGTCTGAGTTGTGCCACTATGCCTTGAATGTCCATGTTGTCCTTTCCTTGATTCAGCCGGCGACTTTCAACAGCCACAGATTGTAGCAGACTCTTCCTATCCAACATTCACCTCAGGCCGCTCGAGGGCCTCGCTACTAAGAACATCTGCGACTCCCACAGTAGTTTCAATACAGAATTCTTATACTAACCAATCTCGTATACAGGATGCTGCATCGGTTAGGGCTTACGGCGTAGACCGCCCTAAACCAGGTGTCGCATTGCTGAAACCAATTAACCTTGCACACGGGACTCTGGCCTCGGTCAGGCCCACATTATCAACATCGAAGGAGCCATGACTCCTCTGCCGAGCGGCAATGGGCCGCTGTTGGTGGGATTGGCTTTTTCGGCTGGCGTTTACCCCTTGACGGAGTCTTTATGGCACCAAAATCAGTCGATGTATACCTTTGATATGATGCTTAGCCTCTATGTCCCGCTCGGCATTTTCCTGCTGAACTGGTCGTTGACGAGTCTGCAGCAACGGCTGGTGAAGACCGGAGGACGGCTGGTCAAACATGCGCGTTACTACTGGCTACTGCTGGCGGAAGGACATCTGACGCGGCGGCGGTTCGGGGCGATGCTGGGCCGGATCGCGCTGCTACCGATACCGACGGGATAGGTGGATCGTGGTCGAGTCAGCAACGGAATCCGTCTATAACCTGGTTGGGGTAAGGAGAGGTGTTGCAAGAATAGGCCACAAATGGGGCAATCTTGGGCTGTGCTGCTGCGGCTGGCAGACCGTCGGGAGTGCTCCCGATGAAAAATCGTTTTACGGTGTCGCGAAAAGTTCAGACGGATGTACTATAGTGCCGTTCATGAGGCCAAAAAGGAAATTCGTGATAGTAACTGACGCAGAGGTGGAGTCGGGCAAGGAACGTTCCAGGCTAGCGATACTGGCAGTTGGTTTCTGTCTGGCAGGTCTGCTCTCGGGATGCGGCTCATCCAGCCCACCACCCCCAATCGAAATCACGACGCAATCCCCCCTCCCGTCGGGACGAGTCAACACTCTATACAATGCGGCCCTGAGCGCGACCGGCGGAGTTCCACCTTATGCTTGGAACATTGCGTCGGGAAATACGCCCCCTGGGCTGAGCCTAAGTACCACGGGAATACTGTCGGGCACACCGAGTACGGCGGGGGCCTTTAATTTTAGTGCGGCAGTTACGGACTCCGCGCATCCCGCGGGGATGGCGAATGTCGCTGTCTCCATCACGATCGCCGCTCCACTCCAGATTACGACCAACTCTCTGTCCAACGGTAGTCCAGGCGTCTTCTACAGTGTCACTTTAGTTGCCACGGGTGGGTTCTCTCCTTATTCCTGGACGGTTACGCAAGGCGCCTTACCGAATGGCCTTACATTGAACGCGACCAGCGGTGTGATCTCTGGGACGCCCACGGATATTGGCACGTCAAGCTTCACCGTGCAGGTGTCCGACAGTGGGACCCCCGTCGCAACAACAACTGCCAACCTCAGCATTTTGATCAATCCGCCGCCCCCGAGAAATCTGGCTCTCTACCTTGAGCATGAGCCGGGCTTGCAGATCCAGAGCGATGGCTCGCTTACGCTCCTGCCGTCGTCCTCGGAATCGGCGATTTCAGGATACCCGTTCGGTTTTTCGCCGAAGTTGCCGTTGTCGTTCTTAGTTGGGGCCAACGGAATGAACCAGTTATTAGGGTCGTTCCTGGTAAACCCGGATCACTCCCTCACCTTGTATAGCAGCGCTCCCGTCCCCGGCGACCGCACCGAGTACGCACGGCCGGCGGTTGACCGTACGGGATCCAATCTTTACTTGCCCGGCCCCATTGACAGCAACAAGACACCGGGGGTAATCATCTATCCAGGCAATGGCTCTCTGCAATCCTTGGGCAGCCTTGCCATACCCAACTTAAACTCCACGAGCCAGTTTTCATTTACGCCCGACGGAACCTTGGCGTTCACTTCGACCTGCTCCTCGACCAATCAAGGGAGCATCTTGTCCTACTCGCGCAGTTCCGATGGCACTCTCACTCTCGCTGCTACTTACAGCGGAGTTTTCTGCGTTCTTGCTGTTAATGGGCCGATGGCTGTTTCGCCGGATGGCAAGTATTTGGCAACGGGGGAAGTGCAGATTTACAGCATAGCCAGCGATGGCACTCTCACCGCTGTCCTGTCTCAGCCTTTCACCGTGACTCTTAACGGAGGGCTTATCCCCATAAGCGACCTGACATGGGACCAATCGAGTTCCTTCCTACTTGTCAGCACCGCCGCAATAAATTTTGTTGAGGGCGGCGTGGCTGTTCTTAGTTTTTCCGGAAGTGCCCTCACCGAGACTGTCCCTCCGACGGGAGAGCCCCCTTGGACGTATCCAGCGGACAGGGTCTCTTGTTTATAGTATGGGGCCGCGTCCCCTCTTCGTTGGGTGTTCTGGCCCTTCCGGTATTCTCGGATTTAACTTTCAGAATGGCCAATCGACTCCTCTTCCCGGTTCTCCCTACCCATACGGGAACCAACTCGACATGGTGATCTGCTACTGAACCGGATGGAGCACGCTGAAGGAAGCTGGAAAAGGTCTCTCTTGGAAGAGCCCTTTCTCTTGGCGGATCCCTGATGAGATGGGACAGTAGATGTCCGTGCACTCGATTTCGTTGGGATCAATCCCGCATTCTTCCTCTGCCGTCGCGTTGACTTTTCGGCGAATTCTGTTACCGATTTTCTATTCTTAGCTTCTTCTCTCGGATCTCTTGGGGCATGGGTTGTCTCCATTTGGAAGGGTGAATGATGCGGGGAACGATCGTTCGGGAGTCGGAGATGAGTTGCTTAAACCTGTGAACAAGAGCCTCTTTTTATTCGCAGCGTTCTTCATTCTCGTGTGC
>CAWHRM010000018.1:0-98288 GCA_963831675.1 uncultured Acidobacteriaceae bacterium | reverse complement strand
ATCGCTGCCGACAATTTCCATCCCAATGATGCTGGCCACAAGGTAATTGCCGACCAATTCCGTACCTGGCCTATGCTCCGTTGCACTAATCCGCGTGGCGCTTGCCGCATCTGCGGCAGGAGGGGCACTGATTTGCCAGCTAACTGGCAAAAAGCGGCTTATCGGCTTTTCTCGGTGGTCAAAAGGAGACAGCTAATCGTCTCCTGTCGCATTTAAGCTGCAATAGAGGCAACGGCCCATGAAACGACTTGGAATTATCGGCACAGCAGTTCTGTCTTTTCTTCTCGGAACCGCTGCGTTTGCCTACGCACAGCAGGAGCAGCAAACCGAAAAGCAGAAGCAAGAGCAGCAGCAGGCCGAAAAGCAGGGCAAGCCCGAAAAGCCGCAGGGCGGACAGCCGGCTAAGCCCGAACAACAGCAGCAGCAGCAACAGCACGCCCAGCAGCAGCAGCAGCAGGAGCAGAACAAGCAGCAGCAACAGCACGCCCAGCAACAGCAGCAGGAGCAGAACAAGCAGCAGCAACAGCGCGCCCAGCAGCAACAGCAGCAGGAGCAGAACAAGCAGCAGCAACAGCGCGCCCAGCAGCAACAGCAGCAGGAGCAGAACAAGCAGCAGCAACAGCGCGCCCAGCAGCAGCAGCAGCAGGAGCAGAAGCAAGCAGCAGCAACAGCGCGCCCAGCAGCAACAGCAGCAGGAGCAGAACAGCAAGCAGCAGCAACAGCGCGCCCAGCAACAGCAGCAGCAGGAGCAGAACAAGCAGCAGCAACAGCGCGCCCAGCAACAGCAACAGCAGGACCAGAACAAGCAGCAGCAACAGCGCGCCCAGCAACAGCAGCAGCAGGAGCAGAACAAGCAGCAGCAACAGCGCGCCCAGCAGCAGCAGCAGCAGGAGCAGAACAAGCAGCAGCAACAGCGCGCCCAGCAGCAGCAGCAGCAGGAGCAGAACAAGCAGCAGCAACAGCGCGCCCAGCAGCAGCAACAGCAGGAGCAGAACAAGCAGCAGCAGCAGCGTGCCCAACAGCAGCAACAGCAGCAGCAACAGCAGCAGGGAGAGCGTCTCTCACAACAGCGTCAGCAGCAGCTTGTTGAGCAGCAGCAGCAGCGCCTGACGCAGTACCGTCAACATCTGGATCAGCAGCAGCGTGTCCAGCAGCAGCAGACCAGCGCAGTTGCAGCAACAAAACCGTATGGCGCAGTACCGTTTTCAGGAAGACTACCTGGAGCGCCTGCGGCAACAGCAAGTATTTCTTCAGAACGACCGCCACCCCGATTACGATCACGATCCGTACTTCTATACGGCTCCGATCTATCGTTACAATCGTGGCGGCCACTACTACGAGACGAATCAGTACGGCGCAGATTCGCTCCGCCAGGCCGTTAATTACGGTTACCAGGAAGGCTTCCGGGCCGGAGAGGCCGACCGCCAGGATCGTTGGCGTTCCGACTACCGTGGGTCTTATGCCTATCAGGACGCAAACTACGGCTATAACGGATATTACGTAGACCAGGACGACTACAACTATTACTTTCGCCAGGGCTTCCGTCGGGGCTATCAAGATGGCTACAACAGCCGGTATCAATATGGCGTTTATGCCAACGGCTCATATAGCATGCTTGACGACATCCTGGCGCAGGTCCTCGGCTTCCAGCCGCTTCGCTAAGGAGACTGAGCGGGTAGTGGGCTGAACAAAGCGCCCGGGTTCATTGACCGGAAAGAGTCAGTGAAATCGGGCGTGCCCGTCAATCTTTGATCGTTTCCCTCTCCCGGCTGACGGATTGACGGCCCCCTCCCCTATAACAAAAGCCGTCACGGCTTGCCCGAGCCAGCGACCGTCGAAAACGGTCCGTGAATACAAGAAGCTAAACGTGCGTGGTCCCAAACCACGTGGCTCACCTGCAGCTTCGCTGCAACTGAATTCAAACGCGCTGCAAGGCAATTCAAACATTACTGCAATTGAATTCCAACAATTCCAACGCGACTGTGCGGCGGCTGAGCACTCGGCGTGTAGAATCGCAGTCACATGCCGCCTCCGGCCGAGCCCAGCTCAAGCGAAGAAGGCCGCAGTTTTCGCGCGCGGGTGTTGCGCAACCTGCGTCCCTCCCATCAGCACACCGAGTTGTCTGCCACGCTC
The DNA here is from genome assembly GCA_963831675.1 of uncultured Acidobacteriaceae bacterium. Taxonomy (GTDB): domain Bacteria; phylum Acidobacteriota; class Terriglobia; order Terriglobales; family Acidobacteriaceae; genus Bog-257. Next base: position 96,155 of record CAWHRM010000018.1, on the reverse strand, counting down.
CTGCTGATGGTTGCGGTCATGCTGTCGCGCATCATTGGCTACCTGCGCGAAGCCTATATCGCGTGGGCGTTCGGCGCCGGGCTCCATACCGACGCCTACGTCGGCGCCTTCAACCTGCCCGACTTCCTGAACTACATCCTCGCCGGCGGAACCGCCTCCATCACCTTCATCTCCATCTACACGCGCTATGCCTCGCGCGGCCGCAACAAGGAAGCCCAGGACGCGTTCAACTCCACCATCACCATCATGACTTCAGTGGTGTGCCTGGGCACGGTGCTGCTGGAGATCTTCACGCCGCAAGTCGAGCGGCTCATTTTTCCGCACTTTTCGGCGGAGCAGTTGCAGTTATGCGTTCACCTCACGCGCATCCTGCTGCCCGGCCAGATTTTTTTCTATGCCGGCGGCATCGTGTCGGCGGTGCTGTACTCGCGGCGAATGTTCCTCTATCCCGCGTTGAGCCCGATTCTCTACAACGTCTTCATTATTCTCGGCGGCATTGTCGGCGCACGCCGCTTCGGGATCGAATCGCTCGCCTACGGCGCTCTCGTCGGGGCCATCGTGGGCCCATTCCTGATCAACGCCATCGGTGCGGCGCGCGACGGCTTGTCGTACCGGCTGAACTTCGACTTGCGCAACCGTGAATTTCGCGAGTGGGTGCGGCTTTCCATTCCGCTGATGCTCGGCGTGTCGCTGGTTTCGGCCGATGACTGGATCCTGCGCTACTTTGCCTCCGGCGGAGCGGGCGACATCACGCGGCTGAACTACGCCAAGCGGCTGTTCGCCGTACCCATCTCGATCCTCGGGCAAGCTGCGGGCCAGGCTTCGATGCCGTTCTTCGCGCGGCTTTTCGGAGAAGGAAAGCGAAAAGAGTTCGCCGATACCGTGAACCTCTCGGTCTACCGGATCTCCGCGGCCTCGCTGCTTTCGACAGCCTGGATGATGCCCGCGGCGCTACCGCTCATCGATCTCGTCTATCGCCGGGGGCGCTTCAGCTTTCAGGATTCGCACGAGACTGCGATCTACTTCTTCTGGTTCGCGCTCTCGCTGGCGCTGTGGTCGGCGCAGGCGCTCTATGCTCGCGCTTTCTATGCCGCCGGCGACACTCTGACCCCAATGATCGCCAGCACCATCATCGTAGCTGCGTCACTGCCGGTGTACTCGTCGCTCTTCCATCGCTTCGGCGTGACTGGGCTGGCGATCGCCTCCGATATCGGCATCCTGATGCATACCGTAGCGCTGGCCTGGCTACTCGGCCGCAAGAAACTGGTCATGCTTGGCGGCGTGCCGTGGCTCGAACTGACCAAGGCTCTCGGGACTGCGGTGTTCGCGGCGGCAGTTTGCTTTGCCGTCGGCCGGATGATTGCCGTCAACGGCAGCCGCGAAGCCGACCTGCTGTCGCTGGCGGTGATCAGCGGGGCCTGGCTGGCTGCGGTGGCGTTAGGGCTGTGGCTGACCAAATCGAACCTGCTGCACGAGCTGCGCAGAAAGAAAGCTCCGGCGACACCCAACATCACTGCGCCCGAGCAGGTGGTGGAGAGAACGACAGGGGGCGTGGAACCGTAGAAGATCCGTCATCCAGAGGCGAATCGTCGGCACCGTAATCGGATGGAAGCACCGGGCTTTAGCCCGGTGAACAAGTTTCCTTGAGACTTGGGCTTTGGCTTCGGCGCTCGCAACCGGGGCTAAAAGCCCTGTTTTTGCGCCGCTCTGAATCCGCCGGGCTGAAGAGACGGTGTGAGAACCTCTGCCGTCCCTACGGGACTCGGGTTGATTTTCCACTTTACCCAGTGCTGAAGCACTGGGCTAAGCTTTCCCGTCCCTTCGGGACTCTATCTTCCTCAATCCTCGACCCGCTTTTCCCACCGCAAATTCGCAAATCGAGTTCTCACACAGACTCTGAAGCCTGGCGCTTCCACCGCTCCCACTCTGTAGGACTTGGGATGTGGCGCCTGAAAGAAGGCAGGGGGTACGGCAACTTACGCCGGCAACGCTATCCCACACTGTGGTACACCGCTATCTTGGGAGGTTGTGGGCGGCGGGCTGGCCACCGCCCGCAATGTGAGACTGTCGCTCCAATGCGGCACAAACTCAAGAAACCGTGCTTCCGTGCCACAATGTGTGACTGGTTCAGGAACGCCCGGCGCCCCTCACGTCCTCAAGCCATTTAGATCCGCACCACCGTCGCAGCTCCCGTCTCGCCGCTGGATGTGCTGGTCTCCTTGGATTCGCCGTTGGTCTTCTGGCCGGGCTTGCGAATGTCAATCCCGCCCTTGAAATAAGCGCCATCTTCGATGCTGATGCGCTGTGCGACCACATCGCCGGTGAGCGAGCCTTCGCCCCGGATATCCACGCGATCGCTGGCCGTCATGTTGCCGCGGACCTTGCCCAGCACCACGATCTCGCGCGCCGAAATGTTGGCGGAGACTACGCCGTTGCGGCCGACAGTCACCCGGTTGCCGGGCAAAGTGATGGAGCCCTCAACCCGGCCGTCAATGTAAAGTGACTCCGACCCGGTGACTTCGCCTTTGATGACTAGCGACTTGCCCAGCGTGGCCTGCTCCTGGGTGGTGATGGCAGGGGTGGCCGGCCGCGGCGTGCTCTGCGGCTCGGGGGCGGGCGGCGCGTAGCTGCGCTGCGGCTCGGGGCTGGGGGTTGCGGTGGAGGCAGGGGAATTGGTTGGTTTCCACATATCCTTAGTCTGAATCCTTTCTGAAGTGAATCGTGCTTGGAGAGGCACTGGTTTTGCCAAACCGAAACTCCACAGCTCTTCTTCAGAACATGCTGGTCCGGTTCACCGCTCCGTGCGCGCCCGTGCGCGCACCTGCTCGCGATGTGATTACTGCTACCATACAGCGAGTCGTCCTATCATGGAATACCCCCGGATGAAATTCGTTGGCGCGGAGTGCGCGAATAGTAAACGGTGGCGTCCTGATCATGCTTACTGACGCCTCCATCCTTCGCCAGATCGAACGCCAGCCCCATCGTTCGGCCGGATTCAAGCAGCTGGTCCGCGAGATGGCCCTGCGCGGCAGCGAGCGGCAACAGCTTGCCGAACGATTGCAGGCGCTGGTCAAGAGCGGGCGCCTGACCGAAACCGGGCGCGATCGCTACACGCTCGCCGAGCACGCTGCCGCCCATCAGAATCTCATCGCCGGGCGCCTGACCATGCACCGCGACGGTTATGGCTTCGTCATCCCCAATGCCGGGCAGCGCAGCACCCTCAGCGGTGACATCTTCATCAGCCCGCAGGCCATCGGCTCCGCCATGCATGGCGACCAGGTGCTGGTCGAGCTCGGTCGCAAGAAGGAAGACGGCCGTGCCGAAGGCCGCATCCTGCGCGTGCTCAGTCGCGGCAATCCGACGGTGGTCGGCACCTTCCATTACGGCTCGCGACACAACTACGTGATTCCCATCGACGAGAAGGTCACGCAGGAAGTCATCATCCCGCGCGGCATGGAGTGGCCCAGCGGCGAGAAAAGCGCCGAGCCCGGAAACATCGCCGGCGAAGCAATCCGGCAAGCGCCGAGCACCAGACGCGACCGCGTTCTCGGCCAGGAAGCACATCGCCGTGAATGGGACGACCTCGAAGGCCTGGTGGTGGACACCGAGATCACGGACTGGCCTTCGCCGACGGAAAACCCGCGCGGCCGTGTGGTCGAGATCCTCGGCCACGAGGGCGATTTCGGCGTGGACGTCGAGATCGTCATTCGCAAGTACCATCTGCCGCACCGCTTTCCCGATCGAGGTGCTGCAGGAGGCGCAGCAGTTCGAGCCGCTAATCCCGTCGAGCGAGCTCCGCCATCGTCACGACTATCGCGCCCTGCCCATCGTCACCATTGATGGCGAGACCGCACGCGACTTCGACGACGCCGTCACCGTGCGCCGCATGTCGAACGGCAACTTCGAGCTGCAGGTGCACATCGCCGACGTTGCACACTACGTTCGCGAAAGCTCGCCGATTGACCTGGAAGCGCGGCTGCGCGGAACCTCGGTTTATTTTCCCGACCGCGCCGTGCCCATGCTGCCCATGGAGCTTTCGACCGACCTGTGCAGCCTTCGCCCGCAGGTGGATCGCCTGGTGCTGTCCTGCGTGATGGAAATCGACCACCAGGGCGAAATCCTCGGCTACACGCTGAACGAGGGAGTGATCCACTCCGCCGAGCGGATGACCTACACCAACGTGAACCTCGTTCTCGAAGGCGACCATGCCCAGCGCCAGCAATATCACAAGCTGGTAGATGTCTTCGAGCTGATGCGCGAGCTGGCGATGGTCCTGAACCGCAAGCGCGTGCGCCGTGGCTCCATTGACTTCGATCTGCCGGAGCCGGTGATCGAGTTCGACGAGAACGGGCTGATGAAGGGCATCACGCGCTCCGAGCGCAACATCGCGAACCGCATCATCGAGGAGTTCATGCTCTCGGCCAACGAGTGCGTCGCCAGCTACCTGGAGAACAAACGCGTCGCCTCGCTCTACCGCATCCACGAGAAGCCCGATCCCAAGCGCGTCTACGATTTCGAGACCATCGCCGCCAAGTTCGGCTACTCGCTGGGCGTTGGTCCGCTGCCGGTGAAGCGCGTGCAGATGCGCGCCGAGCGCCGCGAACGTTACGGCACCGGCCGCAGTGCGCAGACCATCGAGCTGCCCGAGGACATCCACATCACGCCGCGCATGTATCAGAAGCTGACGCAGAAGATTGCAGGCAAGCCGGAGGAGCGCATCCTGTCGTACCTGATGCTGCGCTCGCTGAAGCAGGCCCGCTACTCGGAGAAGAACGAAGGCCACTTCGCGCTGGCTGCGCCGGCGTACACCCATTTCACCTCGCCCATCCGCCGCTATCCCGACCTCATCGTGCACCGCATTCTGAAGCAGGTGCTGCGTGATTCTGCCGAGCGCGAGGAGCACGGTGTGGCGATTGGCGTCGGAGGAGTCGCGCACAGCGAGTCGCCTTCGCCCTGGTCGAAGCGGCAGTTACGAACCGAGCGAACAAGAGATTCTGTCATCCTGAGCGGAGGTTCGGCCGCAAACGGACGAACCGGAGTCGAAGGACCCCTATACAGCGCCACTCACCCGAAATCGCGCGTGCCCCACCCCGGCGCCTTTGGCATGGGTGGGAACTTAGTTGGCCCGATTCCCGAAGACATGCTGCACGACATCGCCGAGGAGTCCAGCCAGTCCGAGCGCCGCGCCGACGATGCCGAACGCGAGCTGATGGAGTGGAAGAAGGCGAAGTTCATGGAAGAGCGCATCGGCGAGGAGTTCGACGGGCTGATCGTGAGCGTCACCAAGTTTGGCATGTTCGTCGAGCTGATCGACATGTTCATCGAGGGACTGGTGCCGCTCGGCTCGCTCACCGACGACCATTACCTGTACCACGAGAACACCAGGCAGATCATCGGCCAGCGCAGCCGCAAGACCTACTCGCTGGGCGATCCCATCCGCGTCCTTGTGGACCGCATCGACCGCATGCAGAGGCGCATTAACTTTGCGGTGGTCGAGGAGCGCCCCGCGCGCGGCAAGGCGAAGGAAGAAATAGTTCACCATGAAGACACGGAGGGCACGGCCGCAACCAAAACAATGCTTGTCATCCTCAGGATCTGCTGCGATCGCGTTGCGTTCGAGTTACGGTCGGATTGCCCAGGCTAAACCGTCCGGCTCGCCGCCAACGTCGATGTGGCTCGTGACCTCCAACGTCTTCAGGTCCAGCACAGCGACGTAGTTGTCGGGCCCACAGGAGATGAAGGCACGATTGCCATCCCGATCCATCAGAATGCCCGCCGCTCCATGGCCGATTTGTACTCGCTTGAATTCCTTGCGCGACGCTGCATCGTAGATGACCAGATCGCCATCGCGCAGACTTGAAATCAGCACCAGCTTCCCATCAGGAGTGAACTTCAGCCGGTTTGCGCCGAACGTCTTCGCGTCCAGCGTGGCCGTCACGGTTCGTGTCGTGAGGTCAACCACCGAGAGCGTACCGTCCTGCGCATTCGCCGTCCATAGCTCGCGTCCATCCGGCGACACGTCAAATCCTTCGTCGCCTTTGCCCACCGGAATGACGGTCTCATTCCAATCCATGCGCGGTTGATTCCCTCCCGGCGGAGGCGGTGGAGGCTGAGAGCCCTGTGGCGGCCGCATTCCAGGAGGAGGTCCCATCGGCGGCAGAGTGACCTTCTCCAGGATGCTGACCGTCGCGGAGCTGACGTTGGTGGTGTAGATCTGCTTCTCATCCGGGGTGACGTAGATCATGTGCGTCCGGTTCTGGCCGGTGCCCATAATCCAATCGATCTTGGCGGACACCGGATCATAGCTCGCGACGGCCTTCGCGCCTTCGGCCGTGAACCAGACCTTTCCTCCAACAAACGTCAGTCCATGTGGGCCATTCAAGGCTCCGGTATCGATGTCGGGCAGCGCCTTCTGCCCGGCCAGGTCGATAACCGAAAGAGCATGGTAGCGGCCACCACCGTAGATCGAGACATAAGCCGTCTTCCCATCGGAAGACGCGATCACCTCATGGGGGTCCGGACCCACGGGAACGCGTGCGATGACCTGCAGCGTATTCGGGTCCACAATGGCGAGCGTATGGTCACGTTTCGAGAGCGCCAACAGCGACCGGCTCGGCGGCGACTGAGCAATAACTCCGACCGCGGTGAAGAGCAAAATCGCCAACCCGGCGACGGCGAAGAACGACTGGGGATTCCGAGATCGCATCATTCCTGCTCCATTGAGTTTGGTGCTCGATGGCGTGGATTGGCTTGCAACCTAGCCCGGACCCCAAGCTCCAGGCTGCGAGTTTATCAGTCGGGCAGTGGGGCCAGTTTCGTTTTCCACAGGGTCGCTTTAGCATCCGGCTTGTGGCATGATGCTGGCATGACAGTCGGAAAGGGAAAGCGGCCACGCGACCCTAATCAACTCGCCAAATGGACCGTGGAGGTCTCCACCGGACAGATACCAGTGCCAGAGGAACCCGCTACGCCTCAGATTCTAACCCCTCCCGCTGACCTCTCCGCGTACATGGCCGCAATCGGACGGAAGGGCGGTCAGATCGGCGGCAAGCGCCGTCTCAAGACAATGACCGTCGCAGAACGGAAAAAGGTCGCCAGAAAGGCAGCAAGAAAGCGCTGGAGCAGTCCAAAGAAATCCTAACCTTCGGGCGGATTCACTTTCCAACTGGCGAATTGTTCAAACGCCTTCTTGTTCTTCTCCAGTATGGGCTCCCATTCAGATCGTTTCAGCGGACTCTTGGCACAGTAGTACGTTAAGATCATCCAGACAAAATCCTCTACGCATATCCGAGACGTTGGAAAATGGCCTCTTGGAACGCACCTAACATGCAAATGCGGAGCGTGTAGGTCGGAGTCGTGGGGATGCCAGTGGGTAGGCCAAAACCTCTTCCCTTCCAGCGTTACTAAGCCGATACAGGACATAGCTGTACTCTCGTGTCCTAACTTTGAATTGTGTGCGATCGGTCGGATCGGGAGTGACAGCAAAAACCTGCGTAATCGTGATGACAAGATTAGCGCCAGATTTCGTTTTCAACTCAGCAGGAGGATGCACCCAGACCTTGTAAAGCTTCTTCGATTGCCGATAGGCCGCTGAGTCCCTGCTGAGTAATACACGAAACAGTTTGCTGAAAAAAATTGACGAAGTTGTCAGCCGCTTCTTTTTCGTTTTTTCCCGACACTGGCGCCCCTAGGAAGGGGGGCCAAGAGAGCGAGTTCGATTACGCCGGGACAATCGTCAGAATCCAGCTTTCGATACTTGCCCGCCTTCCAACCTGCAATGAATTTCTCGCCGGGAGATGCCAAGCACACGTCGAGCGTGATCATCCACGATGAGCTTAGCTTCGTGGTGCGAAATCCGATGTCACGCCGGATTTCTTAGATTTCAACGCAGGCAGCCACGTCCTCCTTTGGGAAGAGAGCATCCCTCATTGTGGGATGCATGTCAATTAATTTATTAGATGCGGTCAAATTGAGATCGAACCCAGGGGAGCCGAAAACTTGGGTAAGTCCGATTATGCACTAAATTGCCGAACGCTACCCAAATTTTTTCTCGACATGCTAAAGCGGCTATGGTAAAAGGGTCAATATGAATTACTTGGATACCAAAACCCGCGCACAAGTCATCCGTTGCTTGATCGAGGGTTGCTCGGTTCGCGCCACGGTGAGAATGACTGGCGCAGCAAAGAACACGGTCGTTAAGCTGCTGGCTGACATTGGCTGCGCTTGTGCTGCGTATCACAACCGATACGTCCGCGATCTCAGGGTCCGCAGACTTCAATGTGACGAAATCTGGCAATTCGTGGGTTCCAAATCTAAGAACAAAAAACTGGAGAAGAAGCAGGAAGGTTGGGGTGACATCTGGACATGGGTCGGGATATTGACGCCGATACAAAGTTGGTCGTCTCTTATCTCGTTGGCGGTCGACGACGGCGGATGGGCAATGGACTTTATGCAGGATTGCGCCAACCGCATTCGTGGGCGCGTCCAGATCACGACGGACGGACATCGGGCTTACCTCGACGCCGTCGAGAATGCCTTTGGTGCCGACATCGACTACGCGATGCTACAAGAGATTTATGGCGCTCCCTCCGGCGAAGAAACGCGTCGTCTATTCTCCAGCTCGCTGCATTGGTTGCGACATGAAAACAGTGAGCGGCGACCCCCGACCCAAAGCACGTGAGCACATCGTTCTTGGAGCGCCAGAATTTGACCTTGCGCCTAAGCAATAGGAGGTTTACCTCGGTTGACCGACGCTTTCAGCAAGAAAGTGGAAAATCACCGCCACTCGGTTGCGCTGCACTACATGTACTACAACTTCTGTCGAGTACATCAGACGTTGCGCGTCACACCCGCCATGCAATCTGGTCTTTCCGACCATGTTTGGAGTCTTGAGGAACTTTGCGCACTATTACCCAAGCCGACGGTGGCGGCTTCTAATATAGGAAGGCAAACACTCTCGAAGGCTATCGCGAAACTGGGCATTCGAAGTTAAGCATAAGAGCGGATCAGCCGCTCTCTCTCGGAGGGGGTAAGCGACCGCATTTCTGAAAGAAACTCCCTACATTAAAGCGTTTTCACACTGAACTGGCGGCTGCTGCGGATTGGGGCACGCTTGCGGGTTTCTTCTTTGGACGGCTGAGAGGCGGTCTTTTTTTGTGGTATTTTTGCGAAGCCATACACTGACTCTCCATTCTGTACGATGCCTTCCATCGCGCTGTGGAGCAAGGATTCTTGCCCAGAGTCAAGAGGATACACTGGTAACCCGAGGGAGCGCGCTTCCTCGCGGTCTATTGCGAATTCATGTGATGGGTATTTAGATACGAGGGCCTCTACAATTTCCTTCCGCCGTGGATTCTTTGTCAAAGCTAGCAACCTGGTGGCGTATTCTTCACCAACCGCCAACGCTCGCTTGTATGCTCCGATTTCCAGTGGATCGAGTTGCTCATACAGTGGCCGCATGAGTTCTTGTGGTGATTGTGCTCGCCTGATGCAGCGCCTCTTTTATGCCCATGCCAGAACGACGAATTATCAAGATCGTAAATAAGTCCAAAATCTCAACCGCATAGTCGCGCAGAAATTCAGTGGATTTGAATTCATCCAATGGAGAGATTGGCCTTGATCCTTTTTCAAGACCTTTCAACGGGGTCCTCAATTTGGACATCAATAGGGCCTAGATCAGAAAATTCTCCCATGTAGATCGCGTCAGCACCGAGGCACATCAGCGTTGCTGCACTTTTGGCCGTCATCGGTACAATGACGTTCACTGTTTTGCAGCGCCGCCGGAAAAACCGCATAACCTGATAGGCAATATCAGCACTTCCGCCAGGCGAATGGAGCAGGAGTTCCAAAGTGTCTATATTCTTTACGGAGGATCGTTGCTCAAAAATCTCCGAGAAAGTGTGACCGCAAATGTGGTCATGGTCGTCTCCGCAGTGGATGATTGAGAAGATTCTGAGACTTTCGCTTGGCCTCAAGTTTGGAGATGGCGCGTCCAAACTCTTCCTGCCGTTTCTCCCTGTCTTTGGGCACTGTTCCCTCCGAGTACCGAGCAGGATATACCGATGGCCGTACGCTTCGCAAACTTAAGACTCCCCTGTGGAAACGAAACTGACCCACTACCGGGCAGTAGATTGGCTTACACGAGCCAGGGATTTGAACGATGACGTCGGATTTCTAGAAAAGGCATTCCCATTCTGGTCATGGTAACCATTTATAATTACTTTAGTGCTTGACATTGTGTTACCACGACGCTACTCTCGAGCCAGCGCAATACGCCTCCATTCCCGTCCGAATGGTGCTTGTTTGCGCCTGGTTGTTGGAGTTTTTGTACCTTCTAGAGTTGGGAGCCATGCTCACACCGCCTTGCCCCCGGATGCTTCGCTTGAGCCAGAACCCGATCCCATCGGGCCCAGACGCGGCAATTCCGGGCATATTGCGTCCTCGATTGGGCGGAAACGGTCGCAAATGCCTCCAAGCCTCGCCTGCTACTTCCGGCCAGGAAGTTGACGCAAAATCGGGCAGGCCATCGGCCAAAATTTGGCCTAACTCGTTTGTCTTGAATATTTTGCCGACGAGCAGCAGATTGCCGGCCGAGACAAGTCTTCTATCTCATTTAGTTTCAGCAAGTTGCATTTCTGGCGCTTCGGGGGTGGCCAAGCTAACTCCTTATTCCCCAATATTTTGCAAGCAAGTCTCGGCTAGTCAATACTTTACGAGCGTTCCTCGCAAAATATTCAAAACAAATACTTTAAACTCGCCTGTTTTCAATATTTTGCGAAATTTTCCTCGTAACCTATTGCAAACAGAGATTTTGTTTTTTTACTTTTTTTTGAGGTGCTTTCATCATGGCAGTCAAGATCTGTGAACACATCAAGGCCAGCGGTATCCGTTGCGGATCGCCAGCTTCGCAAGGCGAATCCCTCTGCTATTTTCACAAAGGCCTCGGCCAGGCTTTGCCCATCCGTTCCGTGCTGTTCGATCCGGGTCTGGATCAGAGACCGGACCCGAACCGCATCATGATGATCCCGTTGCTGGAAGACGCGGCCTCCATCCAGATGGCCTACATGCAGGTGCTGGGCGCCATCCTCTATGAGGAAGTGGAGGTGCGCAAGGGCCGGGCCATGCTGTCGGCGCTGCACGGAGCGGCCCGCAATCTCAAGGTGGTGAAGCGCGAGTTGGCCGCGATGGAAAAGCGTCCGGCCAAACTCTGGCGCGGGCCCTGGGGCAACCGCACCAAGGGCAATCCCGATGCCCTGGTAAGCTCAGCCGCCGAGTTCGTCGGCAAGAAGACACGCGAAACTTCTGTGGTGGTGAAGGAGGCTGAAGCGGAGATCGACGCGGCATTCGCCAAGTTTGCGGCCAGCGAGACGGCCTGAGTTGCAAGCAGTGGATACGTCCTGCGTTCTAGAATCGTAATCGCCATGCGTAACGTTGCATTCCATTCGCTTGTTCTCTTGCTTGCGGCATCGGCTTCGGCCCAGACGCCGGCTGCGCCGGTGCAGCCAGCCGCTCCGCCGCCGGCCGCAGCCGCGATGCCTGCGTCAACTCCCTCCAACTGGCCGACTGCGCAATTCGCTTCCGTCAAGGATCCAGGTCAGCAGAAGGCGCTCAAGATCCTGAATGACATGATTCAGGCCCTGGGCGGCGAAGCTTACGTGAACCTTCGCGACATGCAGGTCGAAGGCCGCACGTACGCCTTCTATCATGGTCAACCGAGCAGCCAGGGTCTGCAATTCTGGCGCTTCTGGGAATGGCCCGACAAAGATCGCTGGGAGCTGACCAAGCAACGCGATGTGGTCGAACTCAACCTCGGCGACCAGGGTTACGAGATTACCTACAAGGGCACAGGGACGCAGGACCCGAAGCAACTGGAAGAGTATCTCCGCCGCCGTGAGCACTCGTTGGAGTGGGTCATCCGCAAGTGGCTGCCCGCGCCGGGCACGATCATCCTGTACAGCGGCCCCGCCATGATCGAGCAGAACCTCGCCGACCAGGTGACCATATTGAACGCGAGCAACGACAGCGTGACCTTGTCCATCGATCCGCGTTCGCACCTGCCGGTGAAGAAGACCTATAGCTGGCGCGATCCACTTGACCGCCAGATGGACGAAGAATCGGAGGTCTTCAGCAACTACCGCTTGATCCAGGGCATCCAGACGCCGCTCAGCACGGTGCGCAACCTCAACGGCGAAATGAGCAATCAGCGCTTCATGACCACCGTGACCTACAACAACAATTTTCCGGCAACCCTGTTCGAAGTCAAGGGGATCACGTATAACCCGCCGAAGAGCGTTCCGCCGAAGTAGCGCTCATGCCTTCGAAACTTGACGCCAACGCTGCCGCGCGCTTCGCCAACCTGGCGCTGGCCTGCGTGCTTCGCAACCATGCCTTCGGCGACACCTCGGTTGCGAGGCTCGCGGGTTTCATCGCGAGACGAACCGCACTGCAAAGGCTGCTCCCCGGGGAAGCACTGGCCGTCGTGGCACCTCGCCATCGAAGTGAACCGTTCGCAATCGTATGCTCACAAGCATCGCCATGAAGGCTTTAAGAACCACCCGCGACCTCCGAAAGGGTCGCGGGCGAAGGGGAAGCGCATCTACACGGTCGTTGGCTTTAGCTGGTGCGACAGCGGGATTCGTTTGGGTTTTCATGATGACCTCCTTCAGGTCAAAGTTCTTAGTGACCGTGCCCTCAGTCATTCAGCCGCGACTGAGAGAGAAATGGGGCGGATTCAGGTCCGCCCCGAGTTGGTAAGGTTGTGGGACCTACTTGGAGGTCGATCCCACGTGCTTGGGAGCGTTGGGGCCAAACGCGATCGGACTCGCCAAGGTGCCGGCAGATTGACGGGCTACCTTCTTAGGAGCGGTAGAACCGACGATCTGGACCGGAGGGCCGATGTGGCCACCGCCGGCAGCCAGGTGCGTGACCGAGCCCACGTGCTTGGGAGCGGTGGGGCCAATCGCGATCGGACTCGCCAAGGTGCTGGCAGATTGACGGGCTACCTTCTTAGGAGCGGTAGAACCGACGATCTGAACCGGAGGACCGATGGGGCCGCCGCTGGCAGTCAGGTGCGTGACCGAACCCACGTGCTTGGGAGCAGTGGCGCCGATCGCGATCGGACTCGCCAAGGTGCTGGCGGATTGACGGCTCACCGACTTAGGAGCGGTAGAACCGACGATCTGAACCGGAGGACCGATGGGGCCGCCGCTGGCAGTCAGGTGCGTGACCGAACCCACGTGCTTGGGAGCAGTGGGGCCGATCGCGATCGGACTCGCCAAGGTGCTGGCGGATTGACGGGCTCACCGACTTAGAAGCGGTAGAACCGACGATCTGAACCGGAGGACCGATGGGGCCACCGCTGGCAGTCAGGTGCGTGACCGAACCCACGTGCTTGGGAGCAGTGGCGCCGATCGCGATCGGACTCGCCAAGGCGCTGTCCGCCGCCATACTGGGCTTAGGATCGATCGCGTGCAACGGTGCGGTCGGGAAGGTAAGTCTCCGAAGCGCTTTGCGCCGCGGATTTCCCGCCTGCCGACGCCTGCACTGTGGAGGCTGCCTGCATGTTCAGTGCATACAGGACAACCGTTCCCGTGTTGGTGTCAAAGACCAGCTGAGTGATCTTTCCCCAGCTAGCGGGGAAGTTGATTTGCTGCAGCGAAGTGGACAGGCTGTACTGCTCCGATCCCACAAAGCTGCCGTTGATTGTAAGCGGAAACATTGATGAGCTCAGAGTGGAAGCCTGCGGCCACGATTGCACTCTGGGCGGTAAAGCCTTGCACCAGGGTCGAACTGGAAGAGTTGGAAGAGATGGACGCGGAACACGAAACCCCCTCCTTCTCACACTGACCGCCGCCCATGAAGGCAACGTCGAGCGAATTCGGACCTCGTTTGAATCCGTCTCCGGCACCGCTCCAGATCGGATCTACGTAGTAGAAGTTCGACCAGTCGAGGTTGCCATAGCCATTCGGAAGGAGGCTCGGTGTGGTCTTCGCCGGCAGGGCACCAAAGTTAACGGTTGAGGCGCTAGCGCCAAGCACCAGGGCCAGAATGAATGCGACCAACGTTACTTTTTTCATCGTACTTTCCTCTTCTATTTTGAATTTGTCCTGCCCGAGCTCGGAATCGGTTGATTGGCGAATTCGCTGCATGACGCGGTCAGTGTGCGTCAGCTTGTCCGCTGAATCGATGCACTGGCGGTGAAACAACGGTGATTTGAGAGTCATCTGCAGGTTATCGGCAGGTGAATCCCGCTAATCGATTGAATGCAAAATGCTTGCGCGAGGATCCGGTTGGAGATGATTCCCGGGCAGCAAGAGAAAATCTCCCTGCCGGGAGGGATAAAATATGCTCCCGGGACGCTTCAAGTGCCGAAGGCGCGGCGAAACGTAGCTGTCTAACCCACACTAACCGGGAGCTGGAGTGCCCTAAATGTGGAGTCCATACTCACCATGATCATTTGGTATCTGTGCACACCAAAGTTCTTTCGCTCCAAGGGGTGACAGAATTATGAAGTGCCGTTCATACGGGCGATGGAGGGCAATGGCAAGGCCGCCTCCAGCCGAACCAAATCTGGAGAGCCACAGCGGCGGTTGAACGGTTGATTACCCAAGAACAACAATTTCGCAGGAGCTGCCGGTTGAGGCGCGGTTCAGGGAGGGCAAATGTTTCGCGGTGATGAAATCGCATTCCAACGGTTGACTCGGTGGCCCAATTTGATCGATGCTCCTAGGTAGCAGATACCGTCGACGCGTCAACCCCCCACTCCGCATTGGTCAGAAGATCCTGAGGATTGCACCTATGACAACCACAGTTGCAGATACCGCCCGTGAGAATGCTTCGCTCAGCGCCTACGGAAAAGCAAGATCCACTGTTCAAGGAGCTCCGCTCAGCGCCGAAGAATTGCGCAAGACGGATGCTTACTGGCGGGCTTGCAATTACCTCAGCCTGGGGATGATTTACCTGCTCGACAATCCCTTGCTCACCGAGCCCCTGCGGCCAGAGCACATCAAGAACCGGCTGCTCGGGCATTGGGGATCGAGCCCGGGTTTGTCCTTCATCTATGTACACCTCAGCCGGCTGATCAAGAAATACGACCTCGACATGATGTTTCTCGACGGACCGGGGCATGGTGCGCCCGGTGTTCTTGGACCAGCCTATCTGGAAGGAACGTACTCGGAGGTCTATCCCGACAAGAGCGAAGACTTCGAAGGCCTGCGCGCGTTCTTCAAGGAGTTTTCATTTCCCGGGGGCATCGGGAGCCACTGTACCCCCGAAACGCCAGGCTCGATCCACGAAGGCGGCGAACTGGGCTACGTGCTCTCACACGCCTGTGGCGCCGCGTTCGACAATCCCGATCTAATCGTTGCTGCTGTCGTCGGGGATGGCGAATCGGAGACAGGACCTCTGGCGACCTCCTGGCACATCAACAAGTTCCTGAACCCACAACGCGACGGGGCGGTACTTCCCGTCTTCCACCTCAACGGCTACAAAATCAACAACCCAACGTTGCTGGCGCGAATCCCGCACCAGGAACTGGAGAGTCTGCTGCTCGGTTACGGCTGGACACCCTACTTCGTCGAAGGCTCCGATCACGACAGTATGCATCAGGCGATGGCTGCTACGGTGGAGCACTGTGTCCTTGAAATCAAGAAATACCAGCAGGAGGCGCGCGCCGGGCAGGTGATAAGCCGTCCTCGGTGGCCAATGATCGTGCTGCGCTCCCCGAAGGGATGGACGGCCCCGGCTGAAGTCGAAGGTCACAGGCTCGAAGGCTTCTGGCGAGCTCACCAGGTGCCGCTGCCGAATGTGAAGAAGGACCCGGAGCAACTCCGACTCCTGGAAAACTGGATGCGATCACAACGGCCCGAGGAGTTGTTCGATGGCGCAGGAAAGTTTGCCGCCGACTTCCGCGAGCTGGCGCCCGCCGGTACCCGGCGTATGAGCGCGAATCCTCACGCCAATGGCGGCCGCCTGAAGAAAGCCCTGCGCCTGCCCGACTTCCGCCAGTACGGGATCAAGTTCGAAAAGCCAGGTCAACTGCAGGCCGAAAATACCCGTCCCCTGGGTGTTTTCCTTCGCGACGTAATGAAGATGAACATGGTCAACTTCCGCGTCTTTGGTCCCGACGAAAACACCTCCAACAAGCTGGATGCGATTTATCAGGTCAGCAAGAAATTCTGGATTGAAGAGTACTTCCCGGAAGACTCGGATGGGGGCGAACTGTCGCAGGATGGCCGGGTCATGGAGATGCTGAGCGAACACACCATGGAGGGCATGTTCGAAGGCTATCTTCTCACCGGGCGCCATGGCTTCTTCTCGACCTACGAGTCGTTTGTTCACGTGATCGACTCCATGTTCAATCAGCACGCCAAGTGGCTCGAGATTTGCAACCATCTGTCCTGGCGGGAATCGGTTGCGTCGCTGAACTTGCTGATCACCTCGACGGTGTGGCGTCAGGACCATAACGGCTTCACTCATCAGGACCCGGGCTTCCTGGATGTGGTGGTCAACAAGAGCGCCAACGTAACGCGCATCTATCTTCCGCCCGATGTCAATTCGTTATTGTCCGTAACGGATCACTGCCTGCGGAGCGAGAACTACGTCAATGTGATTGTGTGCGACAAGCAGACGCATCTGCAGTACATGGACATGGACGCAGCCATCACGCATTGCACGAAGGGAATTGGGATTTGGGACTGGGCGAGCAACGATGAGGGCGGGGAACCGGATGTGGTCATGGCTTCGGCTGGTGACATTCCGACGCAGGAAGCCCTGGCCGCTACCGTGCTGTTGAGGGAAGCGTTCCCGGACATCAAGATTCGGTTCATCAACGTCATCGATCTGTTCAAGATGCAACCCAGCACCGAACATCCGCATGGACTGTCGGATTGGGAGTTCGACTCGCTGTTCACCGTGGATAAGCCAATCATCTTCAACTTCCACGGTTATCCCTGGTTGATTCATCGGCTGGCATATCGCCGCCATAACCATGACAACATGCATGTGCGCGGCTACAAGGAAAAGGGCAACATCAACACCCCATTGGAGCTTGCGATCAACAACAATATCGATCGCTTCAGCCTGGCCATGGATGTCATCGACCGTGTGCCAAGGCTGCAGAGGATCGGCGGCCATGCCAAGGAGCGGTTCCTGAATCGGCAAATTGAATGCCGCAAGTACGCGCACGAGTACGGCATCGATAAACCGGACGCTGCGGATTGGGTGTGGCCCTATTAAGTTTGAGGCGCATCAGGAGGGATGCGGCTGGCCGAGTATGACCCGCACCGTGTCGCGGGCGATGAGCAACTCCTCATCTGTGGGGATGACATAGGCGAGGAGCCTGGAATCCTCGGCGCTGATGAGGCCCTCTCGGGCCACCGTCTGCTGGTTTTTCGCGGCGTCGAGCTCGAGACCGGCCCACCCCATGCCTTCACAAATACGGGCGCGGATCTCCGGCGAGTTTTCGCCGATGCCGCCGGTGAACACGATGGCGTCGGCCCCACCCATGCAAGCCAGGAATGCGCCGATATATTTCCTTGCGCGGTAACAGAAAACTTCAATCGCCAGTTGCACGCGCCGATCGTTGTTTTCCTTCAGCTCGGCTTGTAACATTCGCATGTCATTGGTCAGCCCGGAAATTCCCAGCAAACCCGACTGCGTGTTCAGCAGCATGTCAACCTCTGACGGCGACATCCCTTCTTTCGTCGCAATAAGGTTCACAATCGCAGGATCGAGGTCACCCGAGCGCGTGCCCATCACCAGACCCTCCAGAGGAGTCATACCCATGGACGTATCCACCGAATTTCCACCTCGGATTGCAGCCGCTGAGCAGCCGTTTCCAAGGTGAAGAGTGATGATGTTGGTCTGCTCCCGTGTAAGCTTCCGCAGCGCGCGGTAACGAAACGCGACATAACGATGCGACGTCCCGTGAAACCCGTATCGGCGGATGCGATGCCGCCGATAGAGGTGATACGGGATGGCATACAGGTAAGCCTGCTCAGGAATCGTGTGATGAAACGAAGTATCGAACACGGCCACCTGGGGAATGTCTTTGCCAAAGATTTCTCGCGCCGCCGCAATGCCTTTGAGGTTATTGGGATTGTGAAGCGGAGCAAGATCGATGCAATCCTCAATCCCCTGCAAGACGTTGCTGTCGATCAGGGCCGACTCCTTGAACAGTTCACCGCCGTGCACCACGCGATGTCCAACCGCGTGAATGTCGCCCGGGCCCTTGATCTCGGAGACCCCCGATTTGTCGGAAGCAATGTAGCGGACCAAGTAGTCCAGCGTCGCCGACATGTCGCGCAGAGGAGCGGTGAACTTCTGCCGTGTTTCGGCGCCCTTCTGAAACGTGACAATCGCCTCGCCACCGATGCGCTCGACCTCACCGCGGCAGATGCGTTCATCCCGATGCTGCTGGATACGTTCCAGATCGGTCGCAATGACCTGAAACTTCAGACTGGAACTTCCGGAATTGAGCACAAAGACGTTCATGGTAAGCGTTGTCATTAGCGGAGCACTGGCATCAAGATCGAATCGCGATTTTCAGCAACCCTCCAGGATTCATCAAACCGTGACAATCCGGTGGGCCAGCGGTTGGCGGACGGCCCAGCCACACAAAATTGTAACCGAGACCCTTCACATGGGATGCCCCGTTCCTTCGACTTCGCTGGGGATGAGTGTAGCCTTCCGGTCGGTGTCGAAGACCCACATTGCGTGGTCGAGCACCTGCGTTGGAGGATACGTCCAGAGCCAGCGATAACTGTTGCTGTCCTCCAGTACTTGTCCGGAAAGGCAAGTTGCGCCGGCGACAACCGTTCCACTTACTACCTGATTGGGCGGCAAGGGGGTCGCGCGAATTCCGTACAGCGCGGGATCGACCGATCCGAAGTAGGCCAGGTGGAGCTCTTGATTGGGGTGCTGCCCCTGGTAGTGGCGCAGGGCTATCAGGCCCTGTCCCCAGTCGAGATTGCTGTCGGTCAAGAGCCGCCAACTGCGGGAGGGATTCACGAAGATGTTGAAGTACGACAGGTAGTCCGGCGCATAGCGCAGGGTGTCGGCGGCGTTCAGGCAAAGCGCGAGAAACACGATCGCTATGGTTGCGCGGTGTTTGCGCGCGTGCTCCCAAATGCCGGCGGCGACCAGCAAAGCAAAAGGATACAAAGGGAGAATGTGGCGCTCGCCGATATCGAACCTGGACCTCAAAGCGAACGCCAGCACAACCAGGGCGAAGAGGCACATGGTCAGCAGGTCGCCGGGGGCACGGCAGGTCTTGCGAAGCCCAAGCACCAGGCTGCCGCAAAACAGCAGGAGAAGAATGCGTGGGCCACTTCAAGGCGATAGCGGCCGGATAGTACAGCGTGATTCCGCCCCTGGGATAGATTTGTCCCAGGAACCACGCCGGCCTTCCGGCATGGTTATCGCGCACCACTTTGCGCAGACCTTCCACGAACTCTCCGGCCGGCACCAGCAGGTTCACGTGGGCGCTCGACCTGGTTGGATATATCTTGACAGGCCGGTTGGGATAACTGACGACGAGTTCGCCGTTGCCGAGCTTCAGGTGGGAGACGTGAAAGAAGTAACCCGCCCAGAGCGTGACCAGGGCGATGGCCAGCGCGGCCAGCATGGGCTTCGCATTGCCGAGACGCAGCCGGTAGCGGCCGCTGCGGCTGATCCACGATCAGCATCAATCCCAAGGCCAGCAGAACCAGCGGAGGGGCGTAAAACTTCGACAGCAGCAAACCGCCGAGAGCCAGTCCCAGCACTACCGTCTCACGCCGGGTTGGATTTTTTCGCCAGCGCACCAGCTGGCATGCGGTCAGGAAGATGAACAGGGCCCCGACGCCGTCCGTGGTCGCCAACGAGAAATGGGCCAGGAGCGAAGGGGTGAAGGCAAACAGGGCGAGAGCCAGGTTCGCAGCCCCCTCGGAGAACAGGCTGCGTGCGGCGAACCACAGTGCCACTCCGAGCGCCAGGCCGAGCAACGTGTTCATAGGACGGGTGCGCCAAGCCATCGCTTCCGGAGCGGGCCGCATCGCCGTCACCTGGAATCCGCCGGTCAGGTCCTGCCATTCAAACTCAGCATGAGCCCGCGCCAGCGGCAAGGTCAGCCACAAGCGTCCCAGCGGCGGATGATCGTTCCAGTGCTCGAACCGGCCCTGCTGCCAGGCTTCCACGCCGGCGATGATGTGGGCAGGTTCATCGTAGGTGAGCGACTGGGTCCCGATGAACCATAGCGATTGCGCCGCGAACAGGGCCAGCAGGGTGGCGGGAATCCAAAGCCGGGGACGGGCAGACCCCAACGAGGGACCTTTTCCGTAAGCCGGATCAGCGACAGTTCTGTCCTCTGTGGAAATTGGCTTCATCGTGCGTCCTCACCATCCAACCAGAAGCCTCAAAACAGATCTCCGAGAGGGCACGCTGACGCGAGTCACTCCTGAGCCTCGATAGCGCCGGGTATTTTCGACATGCGATCGATCGCGACTGCCGTACCGAAGTAAAAGAACAAGAGCATCACGAGTGTCTCATCATTCAGGCTGTATTCGACCAGGGAAGGCACAAGAAACGCGACGAAGCCGGCGAACACTCCGGCCACAACTCCGGCCGCAAAACGGCTCCTCTCACGCACGCGGCGAAACAAGCGAAAAAGAAAGATGAAGTTGGCCACCAGAAACCACAGCCACGCTGCCAGAGTTGGCAGGCCACGCTCCACGGCGAGCTGCACCGGGTCCGAGTGAAAGTGATATTGCACATGGTATAGCGCGTAAGCCCGGATATTCCACTCCTGCCAGTGATTCGCAATGGTCCCCATGCCAACCCCAAACCACGGGTGCTGACGAACCAGACGCAGCCCGTCCTGCCACATCAATGTCCGGTAGTGCGTTCCAGCATCGTGAGCTCCGATCCAGTCCAACCGGCGCGAGTGTTGGATCCAGAGGGTCGCTACCAGGATGAACCCGCCCAGCAAGCCAATCCCCCACATTCGCGTGCGCTTCCCCGCAAGCAGCAGCAGGGCGGCGAAACAGCCCACTGCCAACCCGGCAATAGCGGCACGAGTCTGGGTGGCAAGAATGGTCGCAGCGAGCGCAACAAAAATGATTGCGAGCAGGGCTCGGAGCGCCGGCTTTCGCGGTTTGGCGCTCAACATCATGGCCCAAGCCATGCAGCCAATGGGCATCAACGTCTCGGCAAAAATGCCGTAATGCCCGAGGGTGCCCTGCGCACGCACTGGCTTGGCGCGGACGAATTCTGTCAAGTTAGCGCCTGGTCCGTTTGGACGGAAGCTTTCTCGACCGATGAAGGTATGCCACCTGTGGTAGGGAAGACCGCGCAGGAAATCGACGCGCAGGATAGACTCTGTCGGACTTTGGTCGATTCTGCGTTCCAGTTGCGCCGCCGTGTATACGGCGTGGCCATCCACAGCGGTAATGATGTCATCGCTGCGGAGGCCCGCCTGGTACGCCGGGGTTTCCGGGAGGACCTGCTTCACCTTTACGCCGATGCCGTAGCTATATTGCCAGGCTGTGAACACCGCGGCAGCGAAGCCGGAGAGCAC
Source organism: uncultured Acidobacteriaceae bacterium (assembly GCA_963831675.1). Taxonomy (GTDB): domain Bacteria; phylum Acidobacteriota; class Terriglobia; order Terriglobales; family Acidobacteriaceae; genus Bog-257. Next base: position 74,602 of record CAWHRM010000018.1, on the reverse strand, counting down.
AAGCAGGAATACGAGTGTGCGCACCTGGCTCATGCTGTTCAGATTCTGCGCAACCAGGATGCCGACTACGATCAGGCAGACGAACTTCATCTGGACCCAGCTCAGGTAAGGGTCGGGACTGAGCAGGGTCGAGATCGCGCTGAGAACGACATAGGCCAGTAGTGGCGCCGTAAGAGGCTGCGGAAAGGGACGCCTGCGTTCGATGGCCAGCTTCAACAGCCAGAGAAGAAAGGCAATCTGCCAAGCGTGCTGCGATCCCTTGATCGAGTGCGGCAGAAGGATCGCAAACAGACACAAGAAGAAAAAAATGGCGCCGTCGAGCCACCTTCCCCAGCGTCCCGGGGCATCCCACCGGACAACATTCCATTCTGCGGCGGGGTGGATTGCGTCTTTTCCGGCGGGGAAATTGACTCGTTGAGGCATGAGGTTCCTTAGTAGCCTACAACACTGGCGCAAAGGGGAGAAATACTGCTAAAGTGAATGAGGAGTATATTCCCCAACGTCAGGGCCTAATTTTTCTGCGCCTACTTCGCTGACGTCCGACAGCCGGGAGCCGTCCCGCTGGATTGGTAGTTCATAACCTTCAACTGGAATCGACAGCGGTTATAGTGTTCGATCGACGCTCCAAGCTCCTCGGTACAGTCACGCTCTTCCATGATCTTGGGGTGACGTGTGTCGCCTTCGTGGTCGCCTATCTGCTGCGCAGCCTGTTGGGGCATTTCGAGTTCTTGCGCCACCATTTACAGCCGGTCATCTATCCCTTCGGCCATTATGTGCCGCTGCTCATCGCTTTTCTGATGGTGTGGGCCGGAGTGGGCTACTTCTCCAGCCTCTATCGCGATCTGGAGCTGAACAATCCCATCCAGCTCATCCTGGACATCGTCAGCCAACTCGGCATCGTGCTGATGGTGATCTACGCCGGCCTGTACCTGTTCCGCCGGGTGGACATCAGCCGCAGCTACGTGCTGTTGATTGGCGGAATCGATTTCGTGCTGCTTTTGATGGGCCGTGCGATCTCGTACTCCGGCGTCGCCTGGATGCGCGAACGGCTGGGACGCTATCACTACCTGCTCATCGTCGGTTGCGGTCCCCGTGCACGCGAGATGGCGACGCTCATCGAAGAGAGCCGCGGCATGGGGTTACGGCTGATTGGCTTTGTCGATCCCGACGCCGGCGATACTGCGGAGGCAAAACTTGGCGGTTACGACGTGTTTCCCCTTGACTCGCTGACCGGCATTCTTCACAAGCGGGTCGTGGATGAGGTTATCTTTGCGCTCAACCTGCAGGAACTGGCCCAACTGGAGCCGGTGATGCAGCATTGCGCCGAGGTCGGATTGAAGACGCGGGTGCAACTCGAATTCCTGCCTGCCGCGTATTCCCGAATCTACCTGGAGAACTTCCGGGACGTGCAACTGCTCAGCCTGTCCAGCGCGCCGGACAGCGAGCTGCGACTTTTCTTCAAGCGGGTCTTCGACATTGTGGTGTCGGGCGCGTCGCTGATCGTGTTGTCGCCGCTTCTGGCTTGCATCGCGGCGATGATCAGGATTACCTCGCCCGGACCGGTGCTGTTTGACCAGACGCGCTGCGGACTAGGCGGGCGGCGCTTCACCCTGTACAAGTTCCGCTCCATGATCAACAACGCCGAGCAGATGCGCGCCGAGCTTCACCAGTTGAACGAGCTGGACGGCCCGGTGTTCAAGATCAGCGACGATCCGCGCATCACGCCCGTGGGCCGCTGGCTGCGCCGCTTCAGCCTCGATGAGTTGCCGCAGCTGTGGAACATCCTGCGCGGCGACATGTCGTTTGTCGGTCCGCGTCCGGCCGTGCCCGAAGAAGTGAAGCAATACGAGAACTGGCAGAAGCGGCGGCTGCGCATGCGTCCCGGCCTGACCTGCACCTGGGTGCTGGAAGGCCGCAGCCATGTCGACTTCAACCGCTGGATGCAGCTCGATCTGACCTACATTGACAACTGGTCGCTGTGGCTCGACGCGAAGATCTTCCTGCGCACCATCCCCATCGTTCTTTCCGGCCGCGGTGCATACTAGAGGCCGATGGTCTCGGTCACAATCGTCACCTGGAACTCCGCGCAGTACCTGGACCAATGTTTTGCCTCGCTCGAAGCCCAGGACTATCGCGAGCTCGAGGTGATCATCGTGGACAACGCTTCCAGCGATGGCACCCGGGCTCTGCTGCGCCAGGTCGAGTCGCGCTGGCGGGTGCTGTATAACGATTCGAATGTCGGATTTGCCGCCGGACAGAACCAGGCGATCCGCGCTTCGACCGGCGAGTGGATTCTCTGCCTCAACCCCGACGTTGTGCTCAGCCCCAATTTCGTGAGCCAGTTGGTCGCGGCCGGCGAGGCGCATACTGACGCAGGCAGCCTTTGCGGAAAGCTTCTGCGTTGGGACGCTGCTGCTGACCAGCACAAGACGAATGTCATCGACTCCACCGGCATTTATTTCACGCGCAACATGCGGCACCTCGACCGCGGAGCAGAAGAGCGCGACAGCGGCCAGTATGACCGAATGCAATATGTTTTTGGGGCAACAGGCGCAGCCGCAATGTTCCGCCGCGATTTCATTGAGAGCGTTTCGGTGGAGGGCCAGTTTTTCGACGAGGAATTCTTCGCCTTCCGCGAAGACGCCGATCTTGCCTGGCGCGCGCAGGTGATGGGTTGGAAGTGCTTGTACAACCCATCAGCCGTCGCCTGGCACGTGCGGCGCGTTACTCCCGAGCGGCGACCGGACCTGCCACTGGTCATCAACTGGCATTCCGTCAAGAACCGATTTCTGATGCGGGGCAAGAACGCGTCTGGATGGCTCTGCCGGAAGCTTTTCGTTCCGGTTGCCTGGCGCGATCTGATGACGCTGGGTTACGCGCTGGTGCGCGACTGGCGATTGATCTCTGCGGTGCTCTATCCTTTCCGCAATTTCGGCAGCATCCGGCGCAAGCGGGCCATCATTCAGGCGCGCCGGAAAGTTTCCGACCGTGATTTGCTATGGTGGTTCTGCAATCGTCCAAGAGCAGTGGACGTGGAGAAGCAGTAGCCAGTTGCTAGTTGTCAGTTATCAGTTAAGGGCGCGACGGGCAAGCAGGCTGCTGAAAAAGTCTGAAGAGCAGATCCCTCGCGGGCTGAAGCCCGCTCGGGATGATAAGAAAATAATAGGCTTAACGGCGAGTCTAAAGACGCGCCCTTTCAAAACGAGGCTGTCAATGGTTTTTTTAAGCAGCCTGCTAGTTGTGTTTCCGAAAGCCGACTGCCGTCGATGGCTTGCTAAGAGCTAACGGCTAAGAGCTAAGCAGCGAACAGCGAACAGCGAAAATGAAAATTGCCATCGTGGGCACGCGCGGCATTCCGAACCGCTATGGCGGCTTCGAACGATTTGCCGAACAAATCAGCTCGCGCTTTGCCGACAACGGACATCAGGTCACGGTCTATTGCCGCAGGTCCTTCACCCGACCGGACGATATTTACGATCGCCGGGTGCGCCGCGTCATCGTGCCCAGCCTGCACCAGAAGCACCTCGACACCTGGGTGAGCACTTTCTTTGCCGCGGTGCACGTTGCTTTCAGCGACCACGACGTTGTCTTGCTCTGCAATGTGGCCAACAGCCCGTTTGCCTACATCCCGCGGCTGTTCGGCAAGCCGGTGGTGCTGAATGTGGACGGTCTCGACCGCAAGCGCGAAAAGTGGAAGGGCCTGGGGGCCCAGGTGCTGCATCTGTGCGAGTGGATGTCATCGTTCAGTTCCCACCAACTCGTGACCGACGCCCGGGCCATTCACGACTACTATCTCAGCAGATACGGCAGCGATTCGGTCATCATCGGCTATGGCTCCGAGGCGCCCGAGAGCGGCTCCACGTCCGAAGGCTCGACCAGCGACTACAGCCTGAACGGCTTCGACCTCGAGGGCGGCCGTTACGTTCTGTATGTCAGCCGCCTTGAGCCGGAGAACAATCCCGACCTGGTGCTGCGCGCCTGGCGCAATGTCCGCAGCGACTGGCCGCTGGTCGTGGTGGGCGACAATCCCTACAAGCCAGGTTACCTGGAGCGGTTGAAATCGCTTGGCGACGAGCGCGTGCGCTTCCTGGGAGCGATCTACGGTGACGGCTATTGGGCACTGCAGAAACATGCCGGCGTCTTCGTGTTTGCCTGCGAGATCGGCGGCGTGCATCCCGCGCTGATTGAGGCGATGGCCGCCAGCAACGCCGTGCTGTATCTCGACACACCGGAAAACGCGGAGACCGCAGGCGACGCGGCGATGCGATATCAGAAGTCGGAAGACGATCTTGCTGCGAAGTTACAGTCTCTACTAGACGACCCGTCGGCCCGCCAGAGTTTGGCACAACGGGCGAAACAGCGCGCTGATAAGCTGTACCGCTGGGATGCGATCGCGGAGAAGTACGAGAGGTTGTTCGAAAAGCTCATCAAGAGCAGGAATTAACGGCTGCCTCGCAAAGGGCTACAATGAGTGCGAGAATGGAGAAAGGCTATGCAATTGAAGGTTCCTCCCGATCTTGAGAGGCTCATCGAAAGACGCCTCTCCAGTGGGCGCTATACGAGCGTTGAAGATGTGTTGCTCCGTGTTCTTGAGGCCCAGGATGCCGAAGAAAGCTGGACCGAGGAAGAGCGGCGGGCGTTGTCGGCCCACATCGAGGAGGGCTATTTGCAGGCCGAACATGGGGAACTCATTGATGGCGCGCAGGGCCGCCGTGAAATCCAGGCTATGAAGGACGCCTGGCGCCAAGAACGTTCCTCCAAGTAATGAGCGGGTATGCTCTCACACCTGTTGCGAAAGCCGACATCTTCGACATCTGGTCTTACATCGCGAAGGACAGCGAAGACACCGCTGCGCGCGTGGAACAGGCGATTTACGATGCTTGTGCCTTTCTCGCCGAAGCCCTATGCGCGGCCATTCCCGTCCAGACCTCACTGCCCGCGCGCTGCGTTTCTGGACACTGACCCGCTATCCCAACTACACCGTTGCATACCGGCCAGAGACCGCCCCGCTTCAGGTTATTGCGGTGCTCCATGGCAAACGAAGCATACAGCGCATTCTGAAAGAGCGGTCGTGAGTTCCTTGACCACTCATACTTAGGCGGCAGCTCGAGGGTGAGTGCGGTTTCCCGACTGCGGTCACACCCTCTCAATCGTCACCGAATTCAGTATCACGTCCTTGTTGGGCTTGTCCTGGCGGCCGCGCGGAAGCTTGCTGATCTTGTCCACGATGTCCTGGCCCTCGACGACTTCTCCAAAGATGGTGTGGTTGCCGGTGAGCCACGGCGTGGGCGCGACCGTGATAAAGAACTGCGATCCGTTGGTATTGGGACCCGAGTTGGCCATGGCCAGCTTGCCCGTCTTGTCGAACTTATGTAGCGAGCCCTTGGTCTCGTCCTGGAACTGGTAGCCGGGGCCGCCCATGCCCGTGCCCGCCGGGTCGCCGCCCTGGATCATGAAGTCGGGAATGACGCGATGGAAAATGGTGCCGTGGTACAGCGGCGACTTGCTCTTGCTGCGGGTGCGCGGGTCGGTCCATTCCCGTGATCCCTCGGCAAGTTCGATGAAGTTCTTGACCGTGATGGGTGCGTCCTGCTCGAATAGACGGCAAACGATATTTCCTTCGCTGGTGTCGAAAACTGCATAAACGCCGGGTTGGCGAGGCATGAAGGGTCCTTTCCTGAAAGCTGAGTTTCTTACGGTTCCTGCACAAAGCAGATACGGCGGGACAAAACCGCTAATGCCATTGTAGATGGTGGGCCGCTGGAGTGGGACAGAAGTGCTCTAGCGCCGGCGCAGATCAAGGTGTATTGTTCGTTGGGAATGGAGGACATTCATGGACCCGCATTCTGAAGCCCGACTGCAATTAGTGCATCCGCAACTCGCCGATAAAGTGCGCCAGATGGCTACCACCTTGTTGCAGGAGGGAATTGAGATTCGCGTAGTGCAGGGTTTGCGGACCTACGCTGAGCAGGCTGCATTGTACGCGCAAGGCCGTACCGCTCCTGGTTCCATCGTAACCAACGCCAAACCCGGATTCAGCTATCACAACGCTGGCCTGGCCGTGGATTGCATTCCGGGAATAAGGGGCTCGAATCCGTGGCAGCCTAACTGGACGGACCGAGTGCATGATCAGTTGACTCCCGACTACGCTCGAATGATTACGGTTGGAAAGTCCCTCGGCCTGGTTTCGGGCTCAGACTTTACCTCGATTACCGACGACCCACACTTTCAAATGACCGGGTCGCTTCCGATAGGCTCTCCGCCGCCACCGGCCAGAGACCTTCTGGCCAAGGGTGATATAAAGGGCGTCTGGGCGATGGCCGGGTTGCCCGTTGCCTGAGAAATTGCTTTGCCACAACTGAGGCCCGGCAGTAACCCGAACCTGTCACCGCTACGGAGCATTCCGGCTGGTGCCCGGATCGCTCCGTCCTCGCGATCCGGAGTCACCAGATAAAATGGCTTGTCCGCGACTCTGCCCATGCCCTCCAACTGGATCTTCTGGCTGGTCTTCAACCTGTTCGTGCTGGCGATGCTGGCGCTCGACCTGGGCCTGTTTCATCGCGAAAAGCACGTGGTCCAGGTTCGCGAGGCGATCGGCTGGACGATGGTTTGGATCGCGCTGGCAACCTGCTTCGCCGTGCTTATCTACTTCTTTGGGCACACGATGGTTGGCCATCCCCGGCCGAATTCGGTGCTCTCGCTGGAATTCGTCACCGGTTACCTGATCGAGTTGTCTCTCAGCGTTGACAACCTGTTCGTCTTCCTGCTGATCTTCCGCTACTTCCACGTGCCGCGCTCACTGCAGCACCAGGTGCTGTTCTGGGGTGTGCTGGGCGCTCTGGTGATGCGCGCCATCTTCATCGCGGCTGGAGTCGCGCTGCTGAACCGGTTTCACTGGTTTATCTATATTTTCGGCGCAATCCTCATCTACAGCGGCATCGAGCTGATGAGGCAGAAGGACAAGCAGATCAATCCCGAAGCGAATTTCGTGTTGCGCGGGTTTCGCAAGCTGTTTCGCGTGACCAAAGATTATGAAGGCGGGAAATTTTTCGTGCGACGCGGCCTCGTGAGGTACGCCACGCCGCTCGCGGTCGTATTAGTCATGGTCGAGACCACCGACCTGCTGTTTGCCACCGATTCCATTCCCGCAGTGCTGGCCATCACCCGCGAGCCGTTCATTGTGTACACCTCAAATGTGTTTGCGATCCTGGGATTGCGCTCGCTCTATTTCGCGCTGGCCGGAATGATCGAGATGTTCCACTTCCTGCATTATGGATTGTCGCTGATTCTGATCTTCATCGGAGCCAAGATGCTGGCGTCCAGCTACGTCGAGATTCCGATTGGAGTGGCGCTCAGGCGTGGTCGGAGTCGTGCTGACGTTATCGATTGCGTTGTCGATGATGTTTCCGAAAAAATCAGCGGTTAGCAATTAGGACCCGCTGGCTCGGTTGACATCCCGCCTTAAGGACTAACCGCGAGCGGCGACAGTTTGAGTTCGCCACGTTCTAACTACTCGCTTCCGTCACGACCCCACATACCTCGCATACAAACTCCGCGCAACGGCCGTGTCCGTGGTGCCTTTGATGATGGCGCGTCCGTCGGGGAACAAGGTTAGCTCATACGGTTCGCGCCAGAACTTAAGGATGAACTCGTTGTGCCGCACCGGGCCGTGGGGAGTCAGCCGGCGAGTGACTTCCTCGAAGTCGAGGGGCCGATGACATTCGTGGATCTGCACGGAATTGCGGCCACACAGCGTGATGTGCGGGCGTCCCTCGCCGGCCAGGTGGACAAAATCGCGCAGATCGCAGGCACGGCATCCCGAGCGCGGTTTGGCAGTGCTGATCTCGGCGAAATCGTTGCTCCATAGGTCGTACGACAATAGGGTGCGCCGCAGCCTGTCGGGAGCGCCCACCAGAAGTTTTAGCGCTTCCGTGCACGCAATCGATGCAATAAGGTTCACGGCGGAGTTCAGAATGCCGGAAGTGTCGCAGGTCTCAACCATGCCACGAGGGGAATCAGGAAAGATACAGGCCAGGCAGGCCGTCTGGCCTGGAAGCACGGTCATGGTAACGGCATAGCTGGCAACGGCGGCAGAATAGATCCACGGCATGCCCTTGCTGATGGCAAAGTCATTGATGAGATAGCGGGTTTCGAAATTGTCGGTGCCGTCGAGGAGAAGGTCGACGCCGCCGAGCAACTCTTCCGCGTTCTGCGGAGTCAAATCGGCAGACTGCGGTTCGACCGCAATTTCGGAGTTGAAGCTCTTGATTTTGCGCGCCGCCGCAATAGCTTTGGGAAGGCAGTCGGCGGCATCGGCTTCATCAAACAATATCTGGCGTTGCAGGTTGCTGGGCTCGACATAATCGCGATCGATGATGCGCAGGTACCCCACTCCCGCCCGCGCAAGCAGCGATGCCAGCGCCGAACCTGTGGCGCCGCAGCCCACGATCGCGACGCGCGCGGCGGCAAGCCGTTTCTGACCTTCGGCGCCGATGGGTGGAAAGAGAATTTGCCGGGAATATCGCTCAGCGAAATCCAACGACTGCCCGCTCCGTGGAAGGCTTCCTTGTTTATTATAGGGACTCTACATAAACCTCGCCGCTTGGGCCAGGCGAGGGGAGGGGCGCCCCGATTTCGAACGCGGTTGGACGCGAGCGCGTGGGCAATGGTGTCCGGCGGGCTTTGCCAGAAGAGGTCCTCTGGCAGTCAAAGATGGGTTGAAGGTCAAAGCTTGAGGGAGCCAATTTCGCCATCGCTACACAGGCTTACGTTGCTCGTTGCCCTATGGACGCTGGTCGTGTCTCCCGGCTGGTCGCAGGCCGCGCAGTCGCCGGCGTCCCACCATCGAATTCCCACTCAGACGAACGGCCCAAGCGATACCGCTGGCTAAATATCAGGGCGAGATCGTCCGCAATATCGAGTTCCGCGGGATCACCGGTTCGAGTCCCGAGATGCTGCGCAAGCTGCTGGTGCAACATACCGGCGAGCCGCTGGACCGCGACAAGCTGCACGGTAGCCTGGAAGCGCTTTACGCCACAGGTCGCTTTGCCACCTTGCAGGTTGAAGCGGAAGATGTACAGCAGAACGGGCTGACCGTGGTGTTTGTGGTTACCGAAAACTACTTCTACGGTGACATCAACGTGGACGGCACGCCCAAGAAGACAAGTCCCAAACCACATCAGTTAGTTGCCGCCAGCAAGCTCGATTTAGGGACGGTTTTCTCGCGTGAAGAAGTGGACCGCGCTGTAGGACGCATGCAGAAGGTGATGGCCGATAACGGCTACTACAAAGCCGCCATTACCTATGCGCTCAAGCCCAACGATCAGACGCGGCAAATGCAAATCGAGTTCCACGTGGTGCCCGGTGCGCTGGCGCGGGTGGGTCAGGTGACCATCGAAGGGGACACCGGTATTCCTGTGGACAAGGTCCGCAGTCTTACCAAGTTGAAGACCGGCGCCGCGGTGAAGCAGCAAAACGTGACCCGGGCATTGGAACGGCTGCGTAAGCACTACCAGAAGAACAACCACCTGGAGGCGCAGGTTTCGCTGATCGAGCGTAAGTACCAGCCGGACGCGAACCGGCTCGATTATGTCTTCAGAGTGGAGGAAGGGCCGACCGTCGCCATCACCACGGAAGGCGCGAAGATCAGCAAGGGGGAGCTGAAGAAACTTGTTCCGGTGTACCAGGAGAATTCAGTCGACGACGATCTGCTGAACGAGGGACGCCGCAACCTCCGCGATTATCTGCAGATCAAAGGGTACTTTGACGTCAATGTGGATTTGGAGCAGCATCCAACGCCGGCGCAGAACCACCTGAACATTCTTTATGTCATCGACCCCGGTGAGCGCCACAAGCTGGCCGCGGTGAAGGTGGAAGGCAACCGCTACTTCGACACGGAAACGATCACCGAGCGCATGACGGTCCAGCCCGCCAGCTTATTGCTGCCGTATGGCCGCTTCAGCCAGAGGCTGCTGACCGAGGACCTGGCGTCCATCAAGTACCTTTACCAGTCGAATGGCTTTCTGGATGTCAAGGTAAACTCCGAATTGCAAAGCGACTACGAGGGTCACCAGGACGAAATTGCAGCAGTCATCAAGATCGAAGAAGGCCCGCAGACGCTGGTCAACTCACTGCAGGTTGCGGGGAATCACAGTTACCCGCTGGATCGATTGCAGCGGCTATTAAGCAGCCTGCCAAATCAACCCTATAGCGAGGCGAATATCGCAGTCGACCGCGACACTCTCACTCTTTTCTACTACAACCGCGGTTTTCCGAATGTGCAGTTCGAAGCTGCCGCAACTCCCGCCCCCAACCAACCGCAGCGTATGAACGTGGCTTACACCATTACAGAGGGACAACAGGTCTTCGTGGATCGGGTGCTGGTCAGTGGACTTGAGTTCACTCGTCCTTACATTGTGGGCCGCCAGATGCGTATTCACGACGGCGATCCCTTAAGCCAGAACCGAATGGTGGACTCGCAGCGACGGTTATACGATTTGGGCTTGTTCAACCAGGTGGACATGGCCGTCCAGAATCCCGACGGGCAGGAACCCTCCAAATCTGTGCTTTTTAATATTCAAGAAGCCAAGCGCTGGACCTTCCGTTACGGTGGTGGAATTGAATTTGCGACCGGAAACATTCCCACCACCAGCAACCCGCAAGGGAAAACCGGGGTCAGCCCAAACGGAGTGCTGGAGATCACCCGGTTGAACATGTTTGGCCGGGACCAGACGCTCACCTTTCGCGCCCGGGTTGGTCTGCTGACCCGCCGAGGCCTGATCAGTTACGATGCGCCGCGGCTATTTCATCGTGAGAACTGGCGCTTCAACGTCACCGCCTTCTACGACAACACCGCCGATGTGAATACCTTCACCTCCGAACGGCTCGATGGGACCCTCCAGGCTGAACAGAAGTACAGCCGGACGACCACTCTGCTTTACCGCATGAGTTGGCAGCGCGTGGCCATCGATCCTAACAGCCTGGTCATCGATCCCACGCTGGTGCCGCTGTATTCGAAACCGGTGCGACTCGCCATTCCGAGCTTCACCTACTTACGCGATACCCGCGACAATCCCATCGATTCGCACAAGGGGAGCTACACCATCGCGGACCTGGGACTGGCAACCAGCGCGCTCGGTTCGGAGGCCAATTTCGGTAAGGTGCTTCTCCAGAATTCGACCTACTACACCTTTAAGAAGAGATGGGTGCTGGCTCGAAACACGCAGATTGGAATCCTGCACCCCTACGGCACCAACAACTTTTTGAGTATCCCACCGACCGGGACATTGCCGTCGGAAGCCACGTCCGTTCCCCTCCCGGAATTGTTTTTCGCCGGCGGCGGCAACTCGCTTCGCGGTTTCTCCATCAACCAGGCTGGACCTCGCGACTTGCAGACCGGATATCCCATAGGTGGTCAGGGACTATTCGTCAACAACCTGGAGATTCGCACCCCACCTGTGCCACTCCCCTTCGTGGGTGACAACCTTGCCTTTGTGTTCTTTCACGACATGGGAAATGTTTTTGCAACACCCAACCAGATCGCCAGCGGGATGCTCCGGTTCCAGCAGCCCTCCATCGCCTCCTGCTCCAAGCCGGGCAGCACGGCATTCTGCAACTTCAGCTATAACCCGCAAGCCGTAGGAATGGGCCTGCGTTACAAGACGCCGGTGGGTCCGGTCCGCTTCGATCTTGGCTACAACTTTAATCCAACGCGTTATCCCATCCAGGAGAAGGACACCGTGGAGACGCTGCGGCATATCAACATATTTTTTAGTATTGGACAGACATTCTGATGAGACGAATTCTTCAGTACACGATGAGCTTGCTTTTCCTGCTGCCGGTGGCGGTGACCCCTGCGTTCGCCGGCGAGGTCATTGACGGTGTCGTTGTCACCGTGAACCATAAGCCGATCTTTCGCAGCGATTGGGACGAGGCCGTAGGCTACGAGCTTTTTATGCAGCGCAAGCCGCTCTCCCAGGTGACGGAAGCCGATCGCGTGACTGCCTTGCAGCGGCTGATTGACCGCCAGCTTCTCAAAGGTCAGATGGGCAACGCCCGTTCCATGCAGCCCTCGGAAGAAGACTTGCAGAACGATGCGTCCAAAGCTTCGAGCACAGTTTCCCGACGGCAAGGACGATCAAAGTTGGTCAACGTTGCTGGCCAGTTACGGCCTAACCGAGGAGTTGCTGAAGCAACACCTGCGGAGCGAATTGCAGGTGATGAACTTCGTGGAATTGCGGCTGCGTCCCAACGTTCACGTTCAACCGGAAGAGATCGAGACCTACTACAGGAACCAACTGCTGCCAGATCTGGAAAAAGCCGGCGGCAAGGCCGTTTCCTTCGAGGATGTTGAGCCCAGGATTCGCGAGCTGCTCACCCAGCAGCACATGGACGAACTGCTGGATGCATGGCTGCATAACTTGCGGCAGCAGGCTGACATTCAGAGCAGCGTGCCCATTCCTGCGCCGCACGATCCGGCCAATCAACCGAGGGCCTCCGGCACTCATTAAAAATGCCCGAAGAGACCAAAACCCGGCGCTGGCACGCTCGCCTCTGGATTGAGGCGGGGATCGGTGTCGTGTTGCTGGCGATCGTTATCGCCATCGCCTGGTACGTGCGTAGTCCGCGCTTCGAAGACTTCGTCCGCCGCAAGGTGATCGCCACCCTGGAGGATGCCACCGGCGGCCAGGTTGAGCTGCGGAACTTTCATTGGAATCTGGCGAAGCTTGAATTCGAAGCCGAGGACCTGACCGTCCATGGCCGCGAAGGGCCGGACCAGAAGCCGCCGTATGCGCATGCCGACCGCATACTCGTGCGACTGCATATCGTTTCCTTCCTGGAGGCGCGGATACAGCCTGGAGTATCTGGGGCTCGAGCGTCCTGTCGTTCACCTCATCGTTTATCCCGATGGGACCACCAACGCGCCCGAGCCCAAGGTCAAGCACGCCAATGTTGCGCCCGTGCAGCGGTTATTCGATTTGGCCATTACGCGCGCCGATCTCCGCAACGGTACGTTGCTACTGAATAATCGCGAGATACCCTTCGACTTCAGCGCTGACGACGTCGATGTCGCGATGACGTATGAACGGACCGATCATCGTTATGACGGGACCTTGCACGTCGGCAAAGTCGATGCCAGGTATCAGGACCTCCGCGATGTTCCTGCCCAAGGGGAAATGGAGTTCACTCTCTGGCACGACACGGCGCAAATTAAGTCTCTGAAGATTACCTCGGAGAAATCGTCCCTGGAGGCGCAAGGCAAGGTGACTCATTTCGATAATCCACGAGTCGAGTTCACCTACAGCGCAGTGGTGGACATTGGTCAGCTCGGGGCGATCACGCGAACTTACGAACTGCGCAGCGGTACGCTCACGGCCAGCGGCTCGGGCAAGTATTCGGAGACAGGCCGCACCTCGAGTGGCAAGGTGGCGGTGCGCGGATTCGATTATCTGCAGGAAGGCGTCGTCCTGCGCAACGCCAATGCGACTGCCGACTTTGCTCTCGATAACAACCGCCTCGCGCTCACGCGAATAGCAGGACGTTTGCTGGGCGGCGAAGTGACCGGCGACGCGACGATCGACAACCTCATCACGTCAAGTTCCACTGCGGCCCCGGCGCCAACCTCCGTGAAAGCCCCTTCGCGGCCACGGAAGGAACGCCCAGCCAAACCCGGCAATACCAAATCGCTGACCGCGACGGCCACCAGGATCAGCGGTCCGGGACCCCAGCATGGAACGGCCCGTCTGCATGTGAGTGGAGCATCGCTGGCGGAGCTGGCGCGCGCCATCTCGACCAGGTCGCTGCCCTTAGAGTCCTTGAAGCCAGTGGGCAGGGTGGGCGGAACGGTGGATCTGACGTGGACGCGCTCCCTGGCGGAGGCACAGGGCGAACTGGCGCTCGATGTCGCCGCTCCGCCGCAGCCTGCGGATGCCGAATTGCCGATGAGCGGCACTCTGCGCAGCCATTACAGCCTTCGCCCTCAGGTGATGAGCATTGCAGCCCTCAATCTCACGACTCCACACACCCACCTGAACGCGTCGGGAACGCTAGGCGCAACTTCGGAAGATTTGAAGGTGGATTTTACCGCGACCAGCCTGAAGGAATTCGAGCCATTTGTGCTCGCTCTCGGTTATGCTCCCTCGCCGGTTGAACTGTCGGGGGAAGCCAGCTTCAATGGCACGGTCAGTGGCCGGTTGTCGGACTCTCAGATTGCGGGCCACGTTCAGGCTTCGAACTTCACTTACACTTACACGCCGATGGCGAAGGCGCCGGAACGCCCGGCCCATCCACCGTCGAAGCCAAAATTCTCCCTGCACACTGCGTCGGCGCCGGAACCACCTACGCCGGTTCAAGCCAGACGAATTCACATCGATCAATTCTCCGCCGACGTGCAGTACTCGCTGTCCAAGGTCGCCGTCCACCACGCCGTTATTCAGGAAGGCAGCGCTCGCCTCAGCGTAGATTGGACAGCAGCGCTGGAGAAGGGCAACTTTACGGATGGCTCTCTCTTCCAGTTTCAGGGGGCCGTTCACAATGCAGACGTGGCTGACCTGCAACGTGCCGCCGGTCTCGACTATCCGGTGACCGGCACGTTGGACGCCACCCTGCAGGCTGCAGGAACGGAGGGCAACCCGCACGGTCAGGGACAATTCACCCTGACAGCGGCAGAAGCGTACGGCCGCCCCATCAAGTCCGCCAGCGCCAACCTGACATTCGCCAATCACGAGGCAGAGTTCAATCACATCCGGCTGCTGGCTGCACGTGGCGTGGTCGCAGGTTCGGCCGCCTACAACTTCAACAGCAAGGGCCTCACGTTCGATCTGAACGGCGCGGGCATCGACCTGGCGGAAATTCCTGAGCTGCAGAACGCCCGTTTGCAAACCGCGGGAGAGGTCAGCTTCGCGGCGAAAGGCTCGGGCACAATCGACGAACCGGTCATCAACGGCTCTCTGCAAGTGACCGGCCTGGTGCTGAACGGCGAGCGGATCGGTGGCCTGACCGCCAATGCCGTGACCCGAGGACGTGAGCTCCAGCTCACGGCGCGCTCCAATTTCTCCAAGGCGAACCTTTCCCTCGACGGAAAGGTTGACCTGCTTGGCGACATGCCCGGCAGCTTCACCCTGCAGTTTTCGAACCTCGATATCGATCCTTTCCTGCGGGCTGAAGTCAGGGGGAAAATCACGGGACACTCATCGATGGCAGGGCAAGCCACGTTGACGGGACCGCTGAAGCAGCCCAGGCTTCTCAGCGGCGACTTCAAGATCAACGAATTCAAGGTCGAAGTGGAGAAAGTTGCCATCGCCAGCGACGGGCCGGTTGAGTTGCGGCTGGCCAACGAAGTGGTCTCCGTCCAAAGATGTGCGCTGGTCAGCGAAGACTCGCGACTGGCCCTGAGTGGAAGCGTGAGCATGCAGGAAAACCGCCGTCTGGATTTGCGCGCCGATGGCAATGTCAACCTGAAGCTGGTGCACACGCTGGATCCCGATGTCACCTCTTACGGTGCGGTGACCATCGGTATCACCGTTACCGGGGACACGGCGAAGCCGCTGATCAACGGGCGCATCCAGATCGTTCATGGCGGTCTGTCCATGATCGATCTTCCCGCCGGCCTCGGCGATATCAACGGGAGCTTCGTCTTTAATCAGGACCGGCTGGAGGTCGAGCACCTGACCGCGCGCACTGGCGGCGGCCTGGTAACCTTCAGCGGCTTCGTCACCTATGGCCGGACGATCGGCTTTGACCTGACCGCCAACGGAACCGACATTCGCTTCCGTTATGCGGGCATCAGCGTTACCTCCGATCAGTCGCTACATCTGGTGGGCACCTTGCAGAGCTCCACCCTGAGCGGCGATGTCACGGTCACCCGCTTTGCGCAAATTCCATCTACCGACCTGAAGTTTGCTCTGGCGCAGGCGAGCCCCTCTGTGGTGCCTAATCCGCGTTCGCCGCTCAATGGCTTGCATCTGGATGTGCGCATACTCTCCGCGCCGGAATTGACGGTGCAAACCTCGCTCGCCAAGCTTTCGGGCGGCGTGGACCTGCGGCTGCGCGGCACCGCGGCGCGGCCGGTGCTATTGGGCCGCATTAACATTGCCGAGGGCGATCTCAAGATCGGTGGAACCAAGTACCACCTGGAACGCGGCGACGTGACATTCATCGACCCGGTGCGGATCGACCCGGTGCTCGACGTCGAAGCTACTACTCGCGTCCGCGACTACGACATTACGATCGGGCTCCACGGCACTCTGGAGCGGCTCACCACCACCTATCGCTCGGACCCGCCGCTCTCCAGCGAAGACATCGTTGCGCTGCTTGCTTTCGGACGCACTCAGAATGACACTGGTGCGGCCGCTACTCCGCAGTTTGGATTCGCCGAGAGCGCCTCCAACGCCGTGCTGGGCGAGGCCATCAATCAGACCGTCACCAACCGGATGCAGAGATTGTTCGGCGTGAGCTCGATCCGAATCAATCCTTCGGTGGGAGGTACGGACAACAACCCCAACGCGCGCCTGTCGGTGGAACAGCAGGTCTCCAACAACGTGACCCTCACCTACATCACCAATCTCACTCGTTCGGCGCAACAGGTCATTCAGTTTGAATACAACATCAACAGTGAGTACACGCTGCAGGGCATCCGCGATGAGAATGGCGTGGTGAGCTTCGATCTTCTGATCCGGAAGAGGAAGAGATAGGAATCCGCTGGATGCCAGAGCGATTCCAACCCTGATACTCTGGCGCAACTACGCGCGCGCATGGTTGAGGAGCAATTGCGCTCCCGCGGCATTCGCGATCCCCGCGTGCTCGCGGCGATGGGCAAGGTCCCGCGCGAACAATTCATCGCCGGCGAGAACTTCCGGGACGCGTACGGCGATCATCCTCTGCCGATCGGTGCGGGCCAGACTGTTTCCCAGCCGTACATTGTTGCTGCCATGGTGGAGGCACTGGAACTGCGCCGCGCGGATCGCGTCCTCGAAGTTGGGACAGGTACAGGATATGAAGCGGCGATCCTCGCCGAGCTGGCCGCTGAGGTCTGGACCATCGAACGCCACCAGGATCTGGCCGGCAAGGCTCGGGAAATCCTGGCGCGCCTTGGCTATAGCAATGTGCATATCGTTTATGGGGACGGCAGCCTCGGTTTGCCCGAGCAGGCGCCGTTCGACAAAATCCTCGTGGCCGCGGCGGCGCCGCGAATTCCCCAGAGCCTGATCGCTCAACTCGCAGACGGCGGCAGATTAGTTGTGCCGGTAGGAACCCGCACGGAGCAGCAGGTGCACGTCCTTCGCAAAGAAGACAACGAAATCGTTGTCACCACCCACGACTTGTGCCGCTTCGTGCCGCTGGTGGGCGAAGAAGGATGGGAGACGTGAGTCGCGCCTGTCGCGGGCGACCCAAATTCGCTTCGGGAAACCGGCCCCGGCAACATGCTAGGATGTGTTTATGGCGAACACAAAAAGCGCAACCCTTAGTATCCGTCTGAAGCCGGAAACCAAGAAACGGATCGCAAGGCTTGCGAAGACTTCGGGGCGCAGTTCCAATTTCCTGATCTTGGATGCGGTGGAATCCTACGTTGCCGACCAGGAACGGATGTTGGCGGAGGTCCGTCAGGCAGATCGGCAGGTCAAGTCAGGCCACTACATCAAACACCAGGACATGAAGGCCTGGCTGCTGTCCTGGGGCACGGATCACGAGTTGCCCCCGCCGCGCTGCGTTTGCGGCAAGGTCCACAATGATGAGGCCTTGTGCCGGTAGAGATTGTCTGGTCTCCCTTGGCCCGATCTCGGCTCCGGGAGATTCGGGCTTATGTCGCAAAGGACAAACCTGAGGCCGCGGAACGCTTGGCGACGCGGATCGCCGCTATCGTCGAAGTCCTCAGAGATCATCCGCGCCTGGGCAGGGCTGGCGCGGAGCCAGGTGTCCGCGAGCTCGTCATCGGAGGCACACCTTACATCGTGCTGTATCGCGTGCAGCAAAAGCGCGTTACCATCAACACGATTTGGCATGGAGCGCAGCGGAAAGATATCCGGTAGCCACTTCCAAAACGCCGGCATTGAAGGCTCCTGGAGTCTGCCACACGAGCTTCAGTGCACCAGGAAACCGCTGGCCGCGGCGACCAGACCCACACAAGCCAGTCCGATACCCAAATACCAGAATCTGCGATTGTCGGTGAGCAGCGTGATGGAAGTAACGACCAGCGCGATCTCCAGAAATACTTCACCGAGATCGAAGCGGTCGGCGCGACGGGTGGCGCGTTGCACCTCCGCCTCGAGCCCTCGGGCTTCGGTTTGGATGTCCTTCTGCTGCTCGCGATACTTTTCAATTTCTTCGTGAAAGTGCTTTTGCACTTCCTGAGCGCGCTCGGCCTTGGTGTTCTCCAGCGCCGTCAGCACTTCGTCCAGTGCCTCGAGCGTATTCCGACGCATGTTCTTCGCCTGGTAATACGCCCACTGATCGGTGGCGCGAGTCTGCATCAGGATCTCTTCGGTGTGCGCTCGATGTCCCAGTAAGGAAACCACAGCCACGAATACCGCGAGGATCGCGATGGTCAGACTGACGGGAGCCAGATGCCGTCTTTCCTTGGCCTCTGCGGCCGCTTCTTTCGCTTTCTCCAATGCTTCAGATTCCGAGCTCATTAGGTCTCCAGTCACGCTTGCCACTTAGCATAAACCACCGCGACTGTCATCCCGACCGAGGACTTCAGTCCGAGCGGAGGGACGTGCTTTGCAAAGCCGTCAGCCATCAGCTATCAGCCGTCAGTCGTCAGCATTCAGCCGTGATCAATCATCGCTATCCGCTGTATTGTCATTTTGAGCGACAAGCGAGGAGTCGAGAGTGCGCTCAGCTCAGTCGATAGGAACCCGCTTTTCAGGGCTTGGCATTTGGGCGTCCGATGATGAGACCTCCCCCTCGTGGGTTCACGTAGAATCAACAACTTAGGCTATAAATCACTCGCATGCATTTGAGCCATAAGGACTTATACGTAGTGTATTGTTGAGCAAGGACTTAGCTGGCAAAAATGACGATTTTGCGGTACATATAAACCCAAAAGTACATACTTGCTAGCATTACAAGAATTTTGCCCAAGCCCAACTGACAACTGGCTGTCCAACTCCCGCCGCAGTTCCGGATCACCCGGGAAGGAGTCAAGCGTGCTCGAAGGCATGATGAAGTCCGACGTCACCATCAGGTTTAGCTCTGGACGCGCGGAGATGCCGTGTGGGTTGAAGCCGTGGTGCGGAGGATGAACGGGCCACTCCGCGACCATATGGAGGTCTTTATCAAAGTCAGCCACACGGCCGGGTGTTCCACCGGTGCAAGAGCCCATCTGAGTCACTAGAAACCTCCCGCCTCTAACGGCAGAAAGTCGTCGGTGATGCTTGACTTAGAACCGCTAGTGGAGGAAAGAAACCTGGGGTTGCGTGCATCGGACACATCAAAGAAGAAAATGCCATTCTGCCCACGGAGCAGGCTGAGCAATCCGCCACAGGCGAGGATGTTCTTGTCGGCGGACAGATGGCAGTGGTGCGGCTCGTTACCTACATTGCCCGGAGCCGGGACGGGAACAGTTTTGATCACTTTTCCGTAATCCTTGGAGTCTTCGTCAAAGTTAATGACCGCGAGAAAATCCGGAGCCAGACGCGCCTGGTCTCCTGCCCAGATATAGAGAGTCTTCTCCGGTCCGCCGTTGTCGTGGTTATCGTTCTTGTCATCTTTAGCGAGGGAGGCCCCATTAAGAGCCAGAAGCAGCAAAACTAAAGTTCCTACCCCAGCGAGTCGCCGACCATACGGTGATTGGCGGCAGGTCTATCCTGCGGTTATGGGGTGACTACCAGTCTGCGCCCTGGTTGGTCGCGTTGCCAAGCGTTCTCGATATCCGCGAGCGGAACACGTTCCGTCTCCACACGAAGCTCCCCGCTGGCAGCATGCGCCATGACTTTTTGCAAGGCATCGACCAGAATGTCGCGAGGTGGAATCCCGGCAGTCCCGAGAATTGTCAGCGCTGTGCTGCGCAGCACGGCAGCGGCAAGCGATATCGTCGGCCCAGCGCTTTCCCCAACTTGAACAAAGCGAGTCTCAGACGTGACGACAGCGAATTCTTTGCGTGTTATCGCAGCCAGAAACGCTTCTGCGGGGCGGCCCCACACGTAATCGATCACGACTTGAAAACCTGAATCGCCGGCCTCACGCGCAAATGCCTCGCCAAGCTCCTCCGCAGGCGCGTCGAGGTGAATGATCGCGTCAGCCCCGAGCATAGGTAGGGTGCTCAAGACCTGTCGGTTGCGTCCCGCAGCAACGACGCGACCCGCGCCGAGAAGCTTCGCTATCTTTACCGCCAGCTTGCCAGTGACTCCGGTCGCACCGAGGATGAGGACGTTTTCGCCCGGCGCCAGCTTGGCGCGGAAAGCGAGCGAAAGCCAGGCGGAGACGCCGGGGTTGGGCAGGGCGGCGGCGGTTTCGTCATCCACTGCTTCGGGGACCGGAAAACAGAATGCCCGGCGCACAACCGTTCGTTGTGCCATCGCTCCGTAAGGCGCTCGAGTTCCACCGAAGAACACCCGCTGCCCGTCGCTGAGATGTCCAACTCCGTCCGAGCCGCAGACGACGGGGAGTTGCCGCGGGCTGGCATAGTGCGAGCCGCCGGCCAGTTGCTTGTCGATAGGTTTCAGCGATGCGGCGTGAACATGAACGATCGCTTCGGCGTCACCAGCGATTGGTTCGGGGAATTGCTCACACCGGGGCGGCTTCCCAAGCGTGTGCAGAACGGCAGCATCCATCGTGGTTTCCTTTCGACTGGGTCGCCCTTTCCTCCATTCTACGATTGGCGCGTTGTCACCAAGTCTCGTTGTAAGAAGTTTGGGCAGGTCGGTACTGGGAAACGCCGGAGCATCCATCGACTGCGAGCTTCCTGCTCTGTGCGTTGTTCACATTCGTGTCAGTTGATGAAAAATCGCTATGTGACCCTAGCGATCGGCAGCGCCGAGCCAGCTACTAGCCTGGGGCCCAGGTCCGCCGCTCGTGATGGCAGGCTCTTCAGCCCTGCAAAAGACGCTCTCAGGGGCTGAAGCCCGGATCCTTTAGGGCCGACTTGCGGCACGGCTAAAGCCGTGCCCTGATACAAACCCGAGCGTCATACGATTAGCCCAGCGTCATACGATGGCCCAGCGGCATACGATAGGTGCTAACTGCTAACTGCTAACTGCTGCTCCCAGCTTCCCTCCCAAAGTGTCGCAAGATCGCGCTTGCCTGCGGACGGCTGACGACGGACGCCAGCGCTGCGGCGTCGGCTTCCTTCACTGCCTGAAGGCTTCCGAAGTGCTGGAGCAGACGTTTGGTGGTGCGTTCGCCGACACCGGGGATGTCGAGCAGCTCGGTTTTGCGGTCGCGAATCTGGCGGCGCTTGCGATGGAAGGTGACGGCGAAGCGGTGCGCTTCATCGCGCACCTGCTGCACCAGATGCAGCACCGGCGAATGACGATCGAGCACAATCGGCTCGTCCTCCTGACCGTGCACGTAGATGAGCTCTTCGCGTTTCGCGATCGCTGCCAGCGGCTGGTTGGTGATGCCCAGCGACTCCAACGCCTGGGCGGCTGAGTGCAGTTGTCCAATGCCGCCGTCGATGAGCACCAGGCTCGGCATCTTCAGCTTTTCGACCTTGCCCCCAGCCAGCGCGGAACCGGCTCCCGCCGCGGACCCTGAAGCCTGCACCCGCTGGTAGCGGCGGGTTACCACCTCGCGCATCGAAGCGAAGTCGTCCACCCCAGTGATGCCCTTGATGATGAACTTGCGGTAGTCGGACTTTTTCATCTTGCCGTCCTCCCAAACCACCATCGAGGCCACCGTCTCCGCACCCTGGATGTGCGAGATGTCGAAGCACTCGATGCGTTTGGGCAATTCGGGCAGCATGAGCGCGTCCTGCAGCGCCTCCTGGACGGCCTTCGCGGCGGGCTTCATCACGCGGAAGCGCTGGTCATAAGCCTGCTTCGCGTTCTGTCCCACCAGGTCAACCAGCGAGCGTTTCTCGCCGCGCTGCGGCACGTGGATTTGCACCCGCCGCTTGTGGCCTTCGGAGAGAACTTCCTCCAGCGTAGTGCGATCCTCGAAGTCCACGGGAACGTAGATGGTGTGCGGCACATACTGTTGATCGAGGTACACCTGCTTCAGCAGCGCTGAAAAGAATTCGCCCGGCTGGAACGTACTGCCCGCGGTTTCGCTCAGGTCTTCCCAGAAGAACTCGCGCCTGTCCACGATTTTGCCGCCGCGCATGTGGAACAGGTTCACGGCCAGCATCTCACCCTCATAGTGATAACCGAAAACGTCGGCATCATCGCCTTCGATGGCGGCGATGCGCTGCTTCTGCTCCAGCAGGGTGATGGTCGAGATGAGATCGCGATACTTGGCGGCAAGTTCAAACTGCTCGCGCTCCGCGGCCAGGGTCATGCGCTTCTGTAACGAGCGCGATAGATCGGCGCCGCGGCCTTCCAGGAACATCTTCACGTCGTGCACCGCCTCGGCGTAGCGCTCCGGGGTTGTGAGTTCTTCCACGCACGGTCCAAGGCAACGGCCGATGTAATACTGCAAGCACGGGCGTGGATAGTAGCGATTAAGGTCGAGCTTGCACGACGGAATCAGGAAGTGCCGATGGATGAGATCGACGATTCGATAGGCAAGACTCGTGGGGAAAAACGGACCGTAATAGAGTGAGCCGTCCTTGCGCAGGCGGCGCGTGGGATAGACACGCGGATAGCGCTCGCCGATGGTGAGCTTGATGTAGGGATAGGTCTTGTCGTCGCGCAGCAGGATGTTGTAGCGCGGCTTCTTCTGCTTGATCAGATTGTTCTCGAGTGCGAGGGCTTCCTTCTCGTTGTCGACCACGATGTAGTCGAGGTCAACCGCTTCGCGCAGCAGCGTTCCTGTCTTGGCATTCTCGGAAGCTCCCTCCAGGAAATACGAGCGCACGCGAGCGCGCAGGCTGTTGGCCTTGCCGACGTAGATGACTTCGCCGTCGGCGTTCTTGTACAGATACACCCCAGGCGAAGGCGGTAGCGTCCGAATTTTCTGGTGAAGGTCCATTCAGGTCTGAAATCGCAGTGGCGAGCTGGCAATGCCGCACCCAACCGGTCGATGATGGGTGTTTAGTTTGCGGCGCAGGTGAGTTGGACTACCCGGTAAAAATTCTACTCCTTGCGTCAGGATTATCAGGTATCAGCGGCAGCCGGGAATTCGACGCTCCTAAAGTGCTCACAACCGATTGAAATCAAACGGCTAATTTTCCCCCATCTCAGCGGGACAATGGCAGTTTGGTTGCACCTATCCTTGGTAAGGCGAACGGCAGACTGTCAGCGCCGCGGCCAATCATTCGGAAGGAGCCCTTTTTCCATGAACCGATTCTCGATAATGGCGGCTCTGGTGGCTGTTAGTTTGCCCTTCACCGTCGGCTGCGCCACCAAGAATTACGTGCGCAATGAAGTCACTCCCACCATCAACAAGGTCAATGAATTAGATGACCTGACCGCGAAAAACACTCATGACATCAAGGATGTGGACACGCGGGCTCAGCAGGGCATCCAACAGGTGAACTCGAAGGCCGCCACGGCCGATCAGAAGGCACTCGCTGCCGGACAGGCCGCCGATCAGGCCAACCAGAATGCCACGAAAGCCAGCACTCAAGTGACGAGCCTCGCGGGCACCGTCGAAAACCTGGACAACTATAAGCCAGTCAGCGATACGACTGTGCTGTTTGGCTTCGATAAGGCCGACCTGACCCGCAAGGACAAGCAGACGCTCGACGACTTCGCTCAGCAGATCCAGAGCCAGAAGCACTACATCGTCCAGGTTGAAGGCTACACGGATTCGACCGGCCCCGCCGATTACAACTACCAGCTCAGCCAACGCCGCGCCGATGTTGTAATCCAGTACCTGGCGCAGAAGTACAACGTTCCGGCATTCAAGATCTTCCTGATCGGATTGGGCAAGGACAATCCCGTCGCCGCGAACACCAGCTCCGCTGGACGCGCCAGGAACCGCCGCGTGGATGTCCGGCTGATGACGAACAGTCTGACTGAATCGGCGTCGATGCAGACTCCGTAGCCCGGTGTCCGCCTTGATAGCAAAGCTCTCTCTCCCCTGGGGCCGATGAAGAATCGCCCATCCTGACGACGGCCGTCCGCAAGGACGGCCTCCGTGTTTCCGTTGCGATCCAAATCCCAAAATCTTTTTCCACATCCAAGGACTATCATTAGCAACTTGGTTGAGCGCCGCGCATGAACCGAAAACTGCAGAAACTGATGCTTCGCTGGATCAATGTCTGGCCGCCGCTTCTCGGCGCCGGCATCCGCGTGAGTTGGCGTTCCAATCGGGCCGTTGATGTCGAGATGAAGTTGCGCTCCTGGAACCGAAACTATGTCGGAACGCACTATGGCGGCTCGCTCTACTCCATGACCGACCCCTTCTACATGCTGATGCTTATGGAAAACCTTGGCCGCGATTACATCGTTTGGGACAAGGCAGCCAGCATCCGGTTTCGCAAGCCCGGCAAGGGAAAGGTCAAGGCAGAGTTTCGCTTGAACGATGCGCAACTCGATGACATTCGCGACAAGCTCACGTCGCTAGAGAAGTATGAGCCCACATTTCTGGTCGAGGTCAAAGACGAATCTGGCGAGGTAGTGGCCGAGGTGCAGAAGGTCTTACACGTCCGTCGTAAATGACGCTGCTCGCCTTCGCAGCCCTGTGCAACCCTGGCTGCTCAGGCTGTTCGTTTGCCCATCAATTCTGTGAAGCCTCAAGTAGTTCTTTCAAGTACTGCTGCCAGAAAGCCGCCCAGGTATGGGTGCCATGTCCGTGGGTCTGGTCCGAAGCAGGAATCAAGACGAACCGGCCTTTCTTGACCCGCTTGATTTCGCGCTCCGCAATTCCCAACTCTGGGGGGTTGATGAAGTCGTCGGCCGAATTCACGAACATGACCTGGACCTTGATCTCCTCCAGTTTTGCCGAGGGATCATAGTTGCGTGAAGCGTTTACCGCAAAGAGAAGGTCGTTGGCATCCAGATTTGCCGTGACCCGCTTCATGGTTTTTTCCAGATACTCGTCGGCTGCGTCGCGCGTGGGAGAATTCTTCTGCATCAGCATCGGCGCACTGCCCGCGATAATCAGGAAATCGGCGGCGATCCGTATCCCCGCTGCCGGTTCCTTGGCGTAGTCCCCGTTCCTCCACTCCGGGTCCTGCCGGATACCCTCCATCACCATCGTGCGCCACATCCGATTACGCCCTGCGATGGGCACCGGCAGGCAGGCCAGCGGCATCAGGGCATCCATGAAGTCGGGATAGGTCTCGCCCCAAACCCAGGCATGCATGCATCCCATGGAGGTGCCCAGGATAAGGCGCAGGTGGTTGACCCCAAGTCCCTTCTCCAACAACTCGTGCTGCGCCGCCACCATATCGTCGTAATCGTACTGCGGAAAGTGTGCGTGCAATCCGTCGCTCGGCTTACTGGATTTGCCGTGCCCGATGTTGTCAGGAAGGATGATGAAATACCGGTTCGCATCGAGCAGTTGGCCCGGTCCATACAGCACATCGGCGAATTGAGAGGCAAGGAACTGTCGCCCGGAACCGCCGGTGCCGTGAAGAATCAATACCGCGTTGGTAACGCGCCCATTCGCGTCCCGCACTGGCTTGCCCAACGTCATGTAATGGATGCGCAGCTCGGGCAAAGTTTCGCCTGACTTGAAGTGAAAGTTCCGGCTGATGTAGTTGCTCTCGTCCGGCGTTAGCTTGACAGCAGTCTGCTGGGCCAGACACACAGGTAAGGCCAGAAGTAAGCCCGTAAGAACGCAAAACAGCGAGATCGAAAAATGTCTCACTTCATACCTCCACGCCGTCGCACTTTACCATAGCGGTACGGTGGTCTTGCGGACGCCGCCAGTCCCTAACTGCCCGCTGTTCGGGTCTTTCGGATCACGTAGGGGATCAACCCTGGCAGGCGCAGCAATTCGAAGACAGCCGGTTTGGTAATTGCCGGAAGCGAAAAAAGGGAACGTACGCGGGAGGCAGCCGAGATCAGCGGAGCAAATTGTCTGCCGTACTCGTGCTCATAGGCAGCAACAGCGGTTGCGAGTGAGATACTGCCCACCAGGAACTCGCTCAGACATTTCGCGGCTACTGGTCCGCTGCGCAGGGCGATCGAGATTCCATCTCCGGCGAAGGGGTCGAGAAAGGCCGCAGCATCGCCGACACACATCATATTGGCGCGAACCGGTTGCGGCTCGCGATGGACCAGCGGCGCGGTGCTGACGGGCGGCATCAGCGCATGCCAGGCAGCCGCGCGTTCAGCCAATTTGGGATGCAGCGCGAAAACCTCCTGCAACGAAGTTGCACGGTCGGAGCGCACCATGGCGCAGGCATTCACCACATCGGCTGCCACGGGCTGCACGCCACAATATCCGCTCTCGAAGAAATATAAATCGGTGGACGACCTGGCATCCGGCTCACGGAAGTGCGTTTTCACCCCAAGCCACTTGGGACCCGGTGGAAGCGTCCGGTCAGCGGTGAACTGCGACCATCGGCCTGCCGCGACGATCACGGCCTTCGCCGAGAAACTTCCGGAGCAGGTATGAACAGTGAAAGGGCCGTCGCCGTCGCAGGCCGTGACTTCGGCACCGGGACGAACTTCCACGCCGGCCTGCTGCGCGGCCCGCCAAAGCAGAGCGTCGAGGTCGTAGCGCGTGATGCTGAGCCCTGTCGGCGAGACTGCGGCCTCGATCATCCGCTTGCCGAAGAGCAAACGTGTACGGTCGATCAACGGTGCCTTGGCGAAGACCGATTCTGCCTCCGGCAGGTTCTGCAGCAGTCCGGCAAGCAGATGGAGCGATTCCCCCGAAACGAACTCTCCACACACCTTGTGTCGCGGAAAGTCACGCACCTCAAACAATGCGACCTTCGCGCCCATGCGAGCGGCCGCGATCGCAGCCGAGCATCCGGCTGGTCCGCCTCCGATGATTGCGAGATCGAGCTGGGAATGAGATCTAGCATTTAGCATTTAGCACTTAGCATTTAGCACTTAGCCCTGACAAAGGGACTACTGCACAACTCGATTCTTGCCCTGTTGGGAGTGTGCAACCCGCTCGATAACGGCCCCAAGGCCCAGAGTTTTATTGACGGGTTGCGGCACTGGCTGAAACCGCACCTGATACAAAGTGATTATGAGACAGTCTGGACGGGTGCTCGACAGTCTCTCTCATCCCGAGCAGGGAAAACTAGAAATTTTTCTGTGCCTCTTTGGTGAACCAACGCTTTCCCTCCACGGATTCGAAGTCCTGCTGCTTGCTGGCCAGTTGTGCATGCCACCTGGCAGCCGCTTCAACGAAAGCACGAAACAGCGCGCGCGAGGCCGCGTCTTCTCCGGTGGTTCGTTCGGGATGCCACTGCACGCCAAGCACAAAGTGGTCCGGTGCAGTGCCTTCCACCGCCTCTTTCACCCCGTCCTCGGGACACCACGCTACCAGGCGCAATCCATCGCCGAGAACCTCCAGCGCCTGACGATGGCTGGAATTCACCGGCATGGTAAGCTCGCCGCCCTCAGGCAGCGCGCCCGCATCGCGCAAAATCGCCGCCAGCTTCGACTGCGGCTCCACTTGCACCTGATGCGCCTGGGCAACGCCGCGCCCCGCCTCGTGCTTCACGCCCTCCGGGACTTGTTGGTCGAGCGTGCCCGTCCGCCAAACGTTCAGCGACTGCACCCCATAGCAGATACCGAAGACCGGCTTGCGCATGTTGTAAGCATCCTGAAGCAGGAGCTCATCCGCGTTGTCGCGCAGGGCGTCGGAGGGCGCGGTCTGGGGATGCCGCTGCGCACCATACTTTTCCGGATCCACATCGGCGGGGCTGCCGGGCAGCAGCACGCCATCGCAACGCTTGACCGCCTGCGCGATCTGCGAATTCGTGCCCTTCACGTCGATGACCACCGGCTCGCCTCCGGCCGCGCGCACCGCCTGCTCATATTGCGGCAAAGCGCGCGATACATAGTCACGCCGCTTGGAGTTGGGAACCGGAATGGCGATGCGAGGTTTCATGTTGTTAAGGTCGAGACTTCTTGCCAGTATAGGGGTCCTTCGACTCGTCGCTTCGCTCCTCGCTCAGGATGACAACAGTGCGGGGCTTCAAATCATTTGCCACCAGACGCGGAGGACACGGAGGGTTTTTCTTTAGGAAAGCTCTGATTAAGTCTGGTTCTTGAAGGGGACGGCCTTTAGGCCGTCCGTACCTTTCGCAAAATCATTGCGGCTTCAGCCGCTGAGGGACTTCGTCGTGACTTAATCAGAATTTCCTTTAGAGTGTTGTCCGTCACCTCCGTGCCTCCGTGGTTCATTCTCCATCAAAAAACTTACAGCGTCGGCACAGCTTTCGCGTGCGAGTTATACATCTCCGCGATCGTCTCGCGCACCTGCGCCGCCAGCCTGTCCATGTCGCGCAGCCGCATGCCCGTGGTGGCGATCGGCTTGCCGATGACCAGGTCCACCGGTCCCGGCACCACATGAAAGCTGTTCATGGGGAGCATCTCGTAGGTCCCAACAATGGCGATCGGGACTACCGGCACTTGTTCGGCGATGGCAGCGAAGAACGCACCACCCATAAACGGCTGAAGCTGCCCAGTCTGGGAGCGCCCGCCTTCCGGAAACGCCATGAGCGGCAACCCGTTGCGCAGGGCTCGAGCCGCGCGCTTCAGGCTTCCCACGGAGGCGTGCGGATCGCCAAAAACGATGGGAATCTGTCCGGAACGCTTCAAGTGCCAGCCCAGCACCGGATAGCGGAACAGCTCCTTCTTCGCCATGATGCGGAACTGGCCGGGAATTCCGGCGTAAAGCACCGGGATGTCCAGCGCGGAAAGATGATTGGCGGCATAGACCACGTGCCGTGACGGATCGATGTTCTCCAGCCCCTCGACGTGTAGCTTGACAGGACCCGTCTTCAGGATCATGCGTGACCACAAACATGCAAACCAGTGCTGTACCCGCCCGCTGCGGTCAAACAGCGATGCCAGCAGTGAGAAGATTCCCAACACAAACGTGTAGAGATAAACCAGCGGCACATAGACGAAGTACGAACGCAGCCGGGTGTAAACCGACCCCCGGCGCTGTTCGCCCGTCGCTACTTCTTGTGCCTGTGTGTTCATCGCATCACGCCTGCAAGCCCATCAGAGTCATGGCTTCGCCGACCAGGAAGATCGACCCGGTTACGACAATCACTCCATCCGGCTTGCTTAGCTCGCGCGCGCGGGCCAGCGCCGCGACCACAGTTTCCTCCGCGCACAGTGAAACTCCGGTACGCGAAGCTGCCTGCACCAACTCGCTGGCAGTCGCCGCGCGCGGATTGGCGACCGTCGTAACCACGACCTGCTCGGCCAAGGGAAACAAAATCTCGCAGATCTCCCGCAGCGGCTTGTCGCGCATGGCGGCGAAAACGAAGGTCAGCTCGCGGCCAGAAAAGTTTTCCGACAGCGCCGACCGCAGCGCCCATGCGCCGGCAGGATTGTGCGCCACGTCGAGCACCATCTCCCGCTCATGGGTCGCGGGCGACGGCGGCACCACCTGAAACCGGCCCGGCCAACGCGTCTCGCGAATGCCCTGCTCAATCTGCTTCGGCGTCGCCTTGAATCCAAACTGCCCCAGCTCTTCTGCCGTGGCAATCGCCAGCGCAAGGTTGCGCAACTGATGCCGCCCGGCCAGTGGCGAATCCACGTCAATCTCTTCGCCCATCACAGTGAGCGGATACCGATTGCGCCCGCGAACCGGCGCCGCGCGTCCGGCCATATACGTCGCCGCTCCGGGCGAAACCGGCGGAACATATTGCACCGCGCTCACCCCACGAGCATTCTTCTCCAGGATCGCGTGCCCGATCACGTCGTTGGCCTGAGGATGTTGCGGCAGCGTCACCACCACGCCGTTGGCGCGAATGATGCCCGCCTTCTCGCCCGCAATTTCGGCGATGGTGTTGCCCAGATACTTCTGATGATCGAGCGCAATATCGGCAATCACCGAGATCAGGGGATCGACCACGTTGGTCGCGTCGAGCCGGCCGCCCATGCCGACTTCGAGCACCGCGATCTCCACTCCGACGCTGGCAAAATACTCGAATGCCATCGCGGTCAGCATCTCGAAGAAGCTGGGATGCCACGGCAGCTTGCCGGCGCGCAGCAGGTCTTGCGCAATGCGCTCGACGCGCTCGTGCATGACGCCGAACTCGGCGTCGCTGATGGCCTCGCCGTTCACCCGCAGGCGTTCGTTGATCTGCATCAGGTGCGGCGAACTGTAGAGCGCAGTCCGGTATCCCGCGACGCGCAGGATGGACGACAGCGTCGCGGCGGTCGAGCCTTTGCCGTTGGTCCCCGCAATCAGCACGCTGGCGAAGCGCCGCTCGGGATGGTCGAGCGCCTCCAGCATCGCGCGCACGTAGGCCAGGTCGAACTTGTGCGCGGGCGTCGAGGCCAGTTCGTGTCCGAGCGCATAAAGCTGTTCCACGGTGCTTTGGTAGGTCATGCAGGTCAGTTCAGATTACAACATTCGGGAGGGAGAAGCGGGGCGGGCGGCTCGCGGGTCACGCCAACCTTGGCTCCGCTGGTCAAATGATCGGGTGCGCCCTCTTCCATCTCGCTTACTTGCCGGATGGCACTCGGGAGATGTTTGCAAAACGGGTTCTACTTATTTTTTTCAGTATGTTCAATATTGCACAGACAGGCAGAAAGTCGTCAATCTAAACTATGCAGCAATTACTGTTGGTACCGTGGAAACTACCCCAGGTTTTCATAAGACGTCTCCACGAACCATTGCTTTCGGTCCCCGGTCTCTGTGACTCGGGGGGAGCGATTCAGGCCCTCGCATTGGTGCAGCTGATAAAGCTAGCAGGGCCGGAATTTGCTGGTTTCACCGGTTCTTCCTGCCATCAGGCTGCTAAGGAGGTCTTATGGTAGCCAAATGCGCAAACCCCGCATGCAATCGGCTGTTCCGTGAGTTGAGCAAAGGCCGACTGTTCCTGCTCCCGCCAACGTCTGCCGCTTCGTACTGGACGTGGAGCGCTGGAAAACTCTCCGATCACTGCTATTGGCTTTGCCCGGAGTGCGACGCAACCTATACCATCACGCGACTCGGGCCGGAAGTCATAATCAGTGTCCGCGAACCCGGCAGTGCGTATCCATCCGACGCCGCTTCATCCAGCAGTAATAAAGATAGCGGTAATAGACCTCGGCAGGTTAGTCCGCGGAGGCATACGGAACGGGGCGAGCTTTCAAATTGAAAACAGCATGGCCTCAGGGAACCTCAACCCTCTCGGCCAACTGCGCGTTCTGCGGAACGCGGTCGCCGGGCTACGCAGGCCGATGGATGCCTAAGAACAGGATAGAGGCGGATACTGAGCAGCGCGCGCGCAAAACCATTCCAGCTGTTATGCGGATGTTGCGCTTCCAGGGGACCACGTCGCCGATCCATTTATGAGTTGGCCCCTAATGGCTCGCCGCTAATGGCTACTTCGCCAGCTCTTTCTTCACCGTCTCGCTGACCAGTTTGCCGTCGACGCGGGCGCCGGCGAATTTAGCCATGACGTTTTTCATCACTGCGCCCATGTCCTTCATTGTGGGAGTGCCCATTTCGGCGATGGTGGCGCGCACTGCGGCGATGACTTCCTCCTCGCCAACGGCCTTGGGCATGTAGCCTTCGATGATGACGATTTCTTCGGCTTCTTTCCTGGCCAGTTCGGGACGGTTGCCTTTTTCGAACTGCTCGATGGAGTCCTTGCGCTGCTTGATCATGGTGCTGAGCACCTGCAGCTCTTCCTTCTCCTCGAGTGCGGCGCGCTTCTCGATTTGTTTGTTATGCAGCGCGGCCTTCATCATGCGCAGGGTGGAGAGCCGCAGCTCTTCTTTCTTGCGCATGGCGTCAACCAGGTCTTTTTGCACTTGCTCGGTCAAGCTCATGGCGCAATTATAGGGCAGTGAGTCACATTGCCCTGTGACTCAGAGCACACTGCCACCACCCACTTGTAGTAGCCTGCCGGGTCCCCAAAGCCTATATTTATAGTCGTCGGCGCTCCGCTACGTCGGCAATCAATCCCTGAGGTAACTCTCTATGCTTCGCAAGACTCGTCTTTTTACTCCCGGTCCGACTCCCCTACTGCCCGCTGCCCAGAATGCAATCGCTGCCGCCGACATGCATCACCGGACGGCGGAATTCCGTGAAATCTTTACCCGAACGCTGGCCGATCTGAAGACCTTCATCGGCACGCAGAACGATGTTCTCATCCTGGCTTCTTCCGGCAGTGGCGCCATGGAAGCTGCAGTGTCGAACCTGACATCGCCGGGCGACAAGGTCGTGGTGCTGACCGCCGGCAAATTCGGCGAGCGCTGGCGCGATCTGGCCAAGGCGTTTGGTCTTCAGGTGGAACTGCTCAGCGTTCCCTATGGTGAGACCTTCGACCTGCGCGACGTGAAGTCGAAGCTCGACGGTGCGCGGGTGCTCTACATGCAGGCAACCGAAACCTCGACCGGCGCGCGTCATGACGTGAAGGGCGT
This sequence comes from uncultured Acidobacteriaceae bacterium, assembly GCA_963831675.1. Lineage (GTDB taxonomy): Bacteria > Acidobacteriota > Terriglobia > Terriglobales > Acidobacteriaceae > Bog-257. Next base: position 42,053 of record CAWHRM010000018.1, on the reverse strand, counting down.
AGCCGCGCTGCTGAAGGGCACCGATACCCTGCTGGTGGTGGACGCGATCACCGGCCTCGGCACCACCGACTTTGAGGTGGACGGCTGGGGCATCGACATGCTCATCGGCGGTTCGCAGAAAGCGGTGATGATTCCGCCCGGCCTCGCCTACCTCAGCGTGAGTGAGCGGGCATGGCAGCGGATGGAAGCGACCAAGAATCCGCGCTTCTACTTTGACCTGCGCAAAGAGCGCAAGTCTCAGCTCAAGGGCGAGTCGGCGTTCACCCCGGCGGTGGCCCTGGTCTGCGGGCTGGCTGCGGCGCTCGACTACATTCGCCGCGGTGGCAACGGCAATCTGGCCGCTGGTCGCGATGCGCTTATCCACAATGCGGAAACCTCGGCTGCCATGGTGCGCGCCGGCGTAAAGGCGCTCGGTCTGAAGCTGTTTGCGCCCACCTGTCCGGCCGCCGCTGTGACCGCAATCCTGGCGCCGGCCGGAGTCGATTCCAGCGCAATGGTAAAGGAGTTCCGCGAGCGCTTTGCCATGGTCGTCGCCAACGGCCAGGGCGAGATGAAGGGCAAGCTGTTCCGCATCGCGCACCTCGGCTACTACGACTACCTCGATGCCATCGGCGTGATTGGCGCGCTCGAGCATGTGCTGGTGAAGGTAGCTCCATCCCACAACTTCGAAATCGGCGCCGGCGTCCGCGCAGTGCAGGAGACCTTCGCCGAGCAATTCGCAGAGGCGGTGAGAGTATGAAAATCGTAATTGCTGACAAAGTGTCTCCTTCTACGCTCAAAGTCTTTGCTGAGCACAGCGACTGGACCGTGGTTTCCCCCGACAAAGAAGCGCTCCTCGGGGAACTGACCAATGCGGACGCCATTCTGGTGCGCTCCGCCACCTTCGTCGACGCTGCCATGATGGACAAGGCGCCCAAGCTGCGCGTCATCGGACGTGCCGGTGTGGGTGTCGATAACGTCGATCTCGACGCCGCCACCAAGCGCGGCATCGTGGTGATGAACACTCCCGGCGGCAACGCCGTAGCGGTTGCCGAGCACACCTTCGCTCTCATGCTGTCGCTGGCGCGGCAGCTCACCCGTGCTGATGCGACCATGCACGCCGGTAAGTGGGAAAAGAAGACGCTGCAAGGCAGCGAGCTTCGCGGTAAGACATTGGGCATCGTCGGATTAGGCCGTGTCGGTGTGGAAGTGTCGCGGCGCGCTCTCGCCTTCGGGATGAAAGTGGTGGCGCACGATCCTTACGTGGCGCCCAGCCTGGCCCAGCAGCTGAATGTCACGTTGGCGCCGCTCGATGAACTGTACGCCCAGTCGGACTACATCACCCTGCACGTCGGGCTCACACCCCAGACCCAGGGCATGATCAACGCCGACACGCTTCGCAAGATGAAGAAAGGCGTTCGCCTGGTGAATTGCGCGCGCGGCGAGCTGCTGAACGAACCCGCCGTCATCGAAGCCTTGCAGTCCGGACAACTGGGCGGCCTGGCGCTCGATGTCTACGCCCATGAGCCGGTGAAGGATTCTCCTTTGGCGAGTTTGCCGAACGTCATCCTGACCCCGCACATCGCGGGTTCAACCCATGAAGCGCAGGAAGCCGTGGGCGTGCAGATCGCTTTGCAAGTCCGCGAGTACCTGACCAAGGGCGTCATCCAGAATGCCGTCAACGTACCTTCCATCAGCGAGGAAGAGTACGAACAAATGCTGCCTTACGTCCGTCTGGGCGAGCGTCTGGGAACGTTCCTGGCGCAATCCAGCGAGGGCGGTGTGGAAGAGATCGGCCTCAGCTACAGCGGTGAGATCGCCGAGTGGAAGACGGCGCTCATCCGCAATGCAGCCGTGGCCGGCGCACTCAACCAGTTGGCCCATGCACACGAGCGGGCGAACCTGGTCAACGCGGCCTCCCTTGCCGAGGAGCGTGGCATCCGGCTCACCGAGCGCAAGAAGCCGCGCGATCCGGGCACAGCCGCCTCCAACCTGCTGCGCATGACCTTCAAGAGCGGGCAGCAGGAAAATACGGTGGCGGGCTGCGTCCAGCCCGGCGGCCTGCCCAGGCTGCTGGAAATCGACGGCATTCATGTGGAAGCGCCGTTGGAGGGCAACGTCATTTACCTGCGTAATCTCGACGTGCCCGGGGTTGTGGGCCGGGTGGGGACGGTGCTGGGACAGCACAACGTCAACATCGCCAACTTCTCGCTGGGTCGCGGCGGGCCGGGGCAGGAGACCTCAGCCGTTGCGGTGGTGCAGGTGGACGGCGATATCAAGCCGGCGGTGCTCGACGCACTGCGCTGCATCGAGACCGTTGTTCTGGCCAAGGCGATTCGCTTCGCAACGCCACAGCAGAAGAGAGTGGAAGTAGCGCAGTAGAAGAAGTACAACCGCGGATGGCGCGGATTCTCGCGGATTTGTTATGCAGCAATCTGCGAGGGTCTGCGTTGGTCCGCGGTTGAGTTTTGCATCAAACTCAGGAGAAATTCTATGGCCCGAATCGCTATGTCGCTGCTACTGGTGCTTTGCCTGCTTCCCGCTTTAGTGGCACAACAGCCGGTAAAAGGTCCGATCGTGGTGCCAGCCGCGCGGCATGACACTTCTCCGCCCATGCGCGAGCTGATGCGCGGCGTCAAACCGGTGCGCGACACCGGACGACAGCAGGTACTGGAGATGGAGGAGCCGCCCGTCCGGCACATCCCGCCGGCATTCGATCCGGTGGTGCAATCTTCGCGCGGAGATGCCCAGCAAGCGCAGATTGTCATGAGCTTCGAAGGCATCACGCAGGGTGGCGCGGTCCCTCCCGATACCAATGGCGCGCCGGGTGTCAACCAGCAATATGTGCAGACCACTAACTTCCTGTATGCCGTATTCGACAAGTCCACGGGCAATATTACGTTTGGGCCATACTACGTTAAGAGTCTCTTTCAGGGATTCGGAGGGCAATGCGAGACCGAGGACGCGATGAGCGATCCCACCGTGCGCTTCGACCGCGCGGCGGGGCGATGGATCATCCAGCAGATCGCGGGAGAATATGGTTTTACACCGCCGTTGTTCGTTTGCGTCGCGGTCTCAACCACCTCGGATGCGACCGGAGCTTTCTATCGTTACGCCATTCCCTATAACAACTACCTCCCTGACTACCCCAAGCTTGCGGTCTGGTCGGACGCGTATTACCTGACCACGGACTTGTATCTGAATTGGGTGTTTCAGGCCACTTCAGCGTGCGCTCTGGACCGGAGCTCGATGCTGCAAGGGGGACCGGCCTCGGCCATCTGTTTCCAGACCGGCAGCGACGTTTTTCATTTCCTGCCCGCCGATCTGGATGGCGCAGTGCTGCCCCCGCGAGGAGCGCCCAATTTCATCGTCGGCAACGTGAGCGGCTCCAACCATGCGTTGGATCTTTTCAAGTTTCATGTAGACTTCGCCAACCCGCAGAACTCCACCTTTACGGGCCCGTTTCCGATATCCGTGGCCCCGTACACGGTTGCCTGCTGGGCCGACTGCGTACCGCAAAAAGACACCAGCACCCTGCTCTACGCACTGGGGCAGATAACCATGTACCGGCTTGCGTATCGCAACTTCGTGCCTCCAACCGTGCCTGCCACGGCCGTTCAGGCGGCGCACCAGAGCCTGGTGGTGACGCACACGGTGCAGAACAACGATGGTTCGTACGGCATCCGCTGGTACGAGTTAAGGGCACTGGAGAACGGCGACTTTACCGCTTTTCAGCAGAGCACGTTCGCACCCGACAGTAACAGTCGCTGGATGGGCAGCATCGCCATGGACAAGCTGGGCAATATGGCAATGGGCTATAGCATCTCGAGCAGCGCGATGTATCCGTCGATCAACTTCACCGGGCGCGTCTTCACCGATCCGCCGAGCACGATGGAGCAGGAAGCGAGCATCATGGCGGGCACGGCCTCACAGGGATATAGCGACCGGTGGGGGGATTACAGCAGCATGGTCCCCGATCCGGCGGACGATTGCCTGCTGTGGTACACGACGGAATACTTGCAGTCGGGCTCGCAGGATTGGCGGACCCGCATCGTTTCCTTGAAATTTCCCGGCTGTCAGTAGTCCTGCCGCAAGGACCTTGGGGCAGTGCATTCGCGGGCCGCGCAGAACCGGATAAAAACGTTCTGGATCTCTCAGTGAGCGGCGGTCGTGTGGCCTGCGCGGGCGGCGACGGCGATGCGCACCTCGGCGCGGTGCTGGGCGTAGAGTGTAGCGTCGAAGTCGAGATCGGCGGCAGCGCGCTTCAAGGCTTCCTCCGCCCTGGTCTTGGCTTCCTGGGCGCGCTTCACGTCAATTTCCTCGGCGCGCTCGGCGGTGTCGGCCAGAATGGTCACCTTGTGCGGCAGCACTTCAGCGAATCCCCAGGCAACCGAAAGGTAGTGCGTGTTCGTGCCTTGACGATAACTCACTTCGCCGATGGTCAAGGTGGTGATCAGCGGCGCGTGACCGGGCAGAATGCCGAGCTCGCCGTTCTTGCCGGGAATCTGGACCCCGTCGACATGCTCGCGCACCAGTAGCTTGTCGGGGGTCACGATCTCGAGTTCCAGCGTGTCAGCCATCGTGGTTTATACCGCCGCTTTCATCTTCTCGGCTTCTTCCAGCACTTCGTCGATGGAGCCTTTCATGTAGAAGGCCTGCTCCGGAATCTCGTCGAGCTTGCCATCCACGATCTCCTGGAAGCTGCGCACCGTGTCCTCGACCTTCACGTAGCGCCCTTGCAGGCCGGTGAACTGCTCGGCCACGTGGAAGGGCTGGGAGAGGAATTTCTGGATCTTGCGGGCGCGCGATACGGTGAGCTTCTGGTCTTCGCTGAGCTCGTCAATGCCGAGAATGGCGATGATGTCCTGCAGGTCCTTGTAGCTCTGCAGCACGCGCTTCACCGCCTGCGCGGTGTTGTAGTGCTGCTCGCCCACGACGCGCGGATCGAGAATACGCGAGGTGGAAGCCAGCGGGTCGACTGCGGGATAAATGCCCAGCTCGGAAATCTGGCGCGAGAGCACGGTGGTGGCGTCGAGGTGAGCGAAGGTCGTTGCCGGCGCCGGATCGGTCAAGTCATCCGCGGGCACGTAAATGGCCTGTACCGAAGTTACCGAGCCTTTCTTGGTCGAAGTAATGCGCTCCTGCAACTCGCCCATTTCGGTGGCAAGGTTGGGCTGATATCCCACGGCGGAAGGCATGCGGCCCAGCAGCGTGGATACTTCCGAGCCGGCCTGGGTGAAGCGGAATATGTTGTCAATGAAGAGCAGGGTGTCGGAGCCTTCCTCGTCGCGGAAGTACTCGGCGACCGTAAGCGCAGTCAGGGCCACGCGCAGGCGCGCACCGGGCGGCTCGGTCATCTGGCCATAGATCAGTGCGGCCTTCGACTTCGACGGCTCCTTGATGTTGACCACACCCGATTCCTGCATCTCAAGCCACAGGTCGTTGCCCTCGCGGGTGCGCTCGCCGACTCCGGCAAACACCGAGAAGCCGCCGTGCTTGAGGGCCACGTTGTTGATGAGCTCCATGATGACGACGGTCTTGCCCACGCCCGCGCCGCCGAACAGGCCGATCTTGCCGCCCTTCAAAAACGGCTGGATGAGGTCGATGACCTTGACGCCGGTCTCGAACATCTCCATCGAGGTGGACTGCTCGTCGAATGCAGGCGCCTGGCGATGGATGGGCATACGCTTGCTAGCGTTCACCGGGCCCAGCTTGTCCACCGGGTTGCCGATGACGTTGAGCACGCGGCCCAGGGTCTCGCGGCCGACGGGCACGGTAATGGGACCGCCGAGGTCGATGGCCTTCATGCCGCGGACCATGCCTTCGGTGGGCTCCATGGCGACACAGCGCACCCGGCCTTCGCCAAGCTGCTGTTCGACTTCGAGGATGACGTCGATGGGCGCGGGAACGTTGAAGCCTTCGCTGGTGACGCGCAGCGCACTGTAGATGGGCGGCAACGCGCTCTCGGTAAACTGCACGTCCACCGCGGGACCTGCGATCTGAATGATGTGTCCGAAATTTTCTGCCATAGATAAGTCCAGTTTCCAGTTGTCAGTTGTCAGTTGCCAGAACCGAAGAGCGGAGGACCGGCTTTCTCGCAGGCTTAACGGAGCTCATCAACCCGTTAAGAATGCGTCCCAATTCGCACGCTTCATCAAGGGACGACTCGCACTGCTCCGCGGAAACATACCCCAAGTCGCGCGCAATCACCATTTATGTTTCAAGTTCATAAAGCGAGCCCCGCGCGTGTCCCAGAAACTGATGAAACTCTCCACGTGTTGCCCGGCCTTGTCCCTCAGCGATATTGCTTGGTACAGATACCGCTGATCTTCGCATCTGGCTCTTCAGCCCAAAAGTCTCTGACTGTGGAAACTCCGCCGTGACCACGTACACTCTCTTCACGAACGCGATTGCCCTTTGCCACGCTATCAGGTCCTGATACCGACTAGAGCCCATTTTGGGTGCCTCGATTCTTGCTGACAACTGGCAACCGATAACTGACAACTTTCCTACAACGCCGCCGCGCCGCTGACGATCTCGATGATCTCCTTGGTGATCGCGGCCTGACGCGCGCGGTTCATGGTCAGGGTAAGCGAGTCGATGACGTCGTTGGCGTTGTTGGTCGCCGAATCCATCGCCGTCATACGGGCAGCCTGCTCGGCCGCCACCGACTCCAGCATCGCCTGAAAGAGTTGCATGACGACGTACTTGGGCAGCATGTCGCGGAAGATCTCTTCCGGCGGCTGCTCGTAGATGTAGTCCACATCGGGCGTGGGAAACCCCTTGGCGCGGCGCTCCGCCTCGCTCTCCTCGGGCTCTTGCAAACTGATGCCGGCGGTACGTGCAGCTTCTCCCATGCGCTCCCGCTGCTCCAGCGTGAACTCCTCGGTCAGGGCCACTTCCCGGCGCCCGATTTCCTGCACCGGCAAAATGCGCTGCGCGATCAGCCGCTGCGAAATCACCGACTTGAATTCGTTGTATAGCACGTAAACCGAATCGATCTCGGCCCGGTCGTAAGCCTGGATTACGCGCTCGACGATCTCGGAGACTGCCTCGTACTCCAGCTTACCCAGCAGATTCAGGTGCTCCCCGACAACCTGCACTTCGCCGGCGCGCGTGGCGCTGCCGGGCGTTGCCACCGGATAACGCCGGCGCATGTAGTCGCGGCCCTTGCGGCCCACGGCCGCGATGCTGATGTTCTTGCCTTTGAAGAATTCCAGGAACTTTGCCGCCGCCTTCAGCACGTTCGAGTTGAAAGCGCCCGCCAGTCCGCGGTCGCCGGTGACCAGCACAAGCAGAATGTTCTGCTCCGGCCGTTGTGCCAGTAGTGGATGTTTGGGCTCACCCGTTTTCGGATCGACCAGATCGGTGCGGTTGACCAGCGAGTGCAAGACGTTGGTGATCATCAGGGCGTAGGGTCGCGCTGCCAGGGCGCGTTCCTGAGCGCGGCGCAACTTGGCCGCCGAGACCATCTTCATGGCCTTGGTGATCTGGCGCGTGTTCTTCACGCTGCGGATGCGCCGCCGGATGTCGCGAACGTTCGCCATGGCTTCTTACGCGCTCGCCTTCGCTACCGCCTGGTGCTCTGCTGGCAAAGCGCTCCTTGTACTCCTTGATGACCTTGGTCATCGCGGCTTTCAAGTCGTCATCCAGGACTTTCTTTTCCTCGATGGCCTGCAAAATGCCGGGATTCGAGGTTTCCACGTAGGCGTTCAGCCCCTTCTCGAAATCGCGCAGTTGATCGATAGGCATGTCGTCGAGCAGCCCCTGGGTCCCGGCGTAGATGATGAAAATCTGCTTGGAGAATGACAGCGGCTGATATTGCCCCTGCTTCAGGATTTCGGTGAGACGGCCTCCACGGGCGAGCTGCGCTTGCGTGGCCTTGTCAAGGTCACTGCCGAACTGCGAGAACGCCGCCAGCTCGCGATACTGAGCCAGATCGAGACGCAGCGTGCCGGCAACCTGGCGCATGGCCTTGATCTGCGCGTTGCCGCCCACACGGCTGACCGAAAGTCCAACGTTCACGGCCGGACGCACGCCGGAGTTGAACAAGTCGGTTTCGAGATAGATCTGGCCGTCGGTAATCGAAATGACGTTGGTCGGAATGTACGCGGAAACGTCGCCCGCCTGGGTCTCAATGATGGGCAACGCGGTGAGGGAACCGCCGCCGAGCTCGTTGCTGAGTTTGGCGGCACGCTCCAGCAGGCGCGAGTGGAGGTAGAACACGTCTCCGGGATAGGCCTCGCGTCCCGGCGGCCGGCGCAGCAGCAGGGAAATCTCGCGGTACGCAACCGCGTGCTTGGAAAGATCGTCGTAGATGCACAGCGCGTGACGCTTGGTGTCGCGGAAATACTCGCCCATGGCGCACGCGGCGTAGGGCGCGATGTACTGCGTGGGCGCGGGGTCGGAAGCCGACGCAGAGACGACGATGGTGTACTCCATCGCGCCGTAGTCTTCCAGGGTTTTCACCACCTGCGCGACCGAGGAACGCTTCTGACCGATGGCGCAATAGATACAGATCAGGTCGCGTCCCTTGCTGTTGATGATGGTATCGAGCGCAACCGCGGTCTTGCCGGTCTGGCGGTCGCCGATGATGAGTTCGCGCTGGCCGCGGCCAATGGGAATCATGGAGTCGATGGCCTTCAGTCCGGTGGCCATCGGCTCCTTTACGGGCTGGCGGTCAATCACGCCCGGAGCCAGCCGCTCGATGGGAATAAATTGGTCGGTGTTGACCGGGCCTTTGTCGTCGATGGGCTGGCCGAGCGAGTTGACCACGCGGCCGATCATGGCATCGCCCACCGGCACGCTCATGATGCGGCCGGTGCGCTTGACCTCATCACCCTCTTCAACTTCGGTGTACTCGCCCAGCAGCACTACGCCAACCTGGTCTTCTTCCAGGTTCATGGCGATGCCCGCCACGTTGTGGGGAAAGGAGAGCAGCTCGCCCGCCATCACTTTGTCGAGTCCATAGACGCGGGCAATGCCGTCGCCGATGGACATCACGCTGCCGACTTCATCCACCGCGATCTTGGTCTCGTAGTTGTCGATCTGCTCGCGAATAAGTTTGGTGATCTCGTCTGCTTTGATCTGCGCCATAGAATTTATTCCGTCTTAGCCAACACTCAACTGCTCTTTCATCTTCTCCAGTTGTCCACGGATGGAGCCGTCGTAAATCGTGCTGCCCACGCGAACCATGACTCCGCCCAGGAGCTGCGGATCGGAAGCATAGTGAGCGCGCACCTTCTTGCCGGTCAGGCGCTCAACCCGCGATTCCAACTCGCGCTTCTGTTCCGCCGAAAGCTGCCGGGCGCTTGATATTTCAGCCTCGACAAATCCCATCTGCGCGTCAAGTTCAACCCCGAACTGGCGCACGATCTCATCCAGCATCGGGATGCGGCGGTGGTCAATGATCACCGCGATGAAATTCCGGATCGCCTTGAAGGCGTTCATCTGCTGCACGATGCCATCCAGCACAGCGCGCTTCTGCTCGTGCGGGGACCGCCGGCGACTCCCACACGCGGCGCAAGTCAACGCTCTCGCGGACCGCTTCCGCCAGGGAACTCAACTGGTCTCGCGCAACATCGGCATCGAGCTTCTGCTCGAGGACGGCTTCGACCAGGGCGCGGGCATAACGGCTGGAAACGGCGGCCATGGTTATTTACCGTCCCCTCCGAGATGGTCAACGAACTCGCGCACCAGCACTTTGTCCGTGGGCTCATCCACGTGGATCTTTCGCGAAGCCAGATCGACCGCCAGCGCAGCCGCGTAACCCTTCAACTCGCGGCGGGCATTACGCGCAATGGCCGCGATCTCGACTTCAGCGGCCTGCACAACCTTGGTCTTGTCTTCTTCCGCAGCCTGAAGGATTCGCGCCTCTTCCGCAGCGGCCTCCTTTTCGGCCGAGGTCCGGATCTCCGCAACCTCGATGTCCAGCTTGGCCAGCCGTGCCTCGATGTCCTTCAGGCGCCGGGCTGCGTCGGCACTGGCCGCCTGCGCCTCACGAATGCCCTTCTGAATAATTGCTGTGCGGTCGCGGAACATCTGCGGGACCTTCGCCTTCAACAGCACCCAGAAGAACCCGATCAGGATGCCGAAGTTGATAATCAGCGAAAACACATAGGCCTGTTCCGGGCTGACCTTGACGAGCCGCGCAATCCAGGTCATCACCGGCCGAATGCTCCGCCTTTAACTCCATTTCTAATTTTGCATCTTTCTTGCCAGCCTCCTCTTCAGCTTTGTTCGAGGTTTTGACAAGTTCCTGACTGAATTCCGCGTTGGGACTCTCGGGCGCGTTCTGCTGGGCGGCGGACGCCTGGCCTTGCTGATCGGGTTTGGACGCCTGCCCGGATTGAGCCGCGGAAGAAGGAGAGGACGAAGGAGAAGCGGCCTGTTCCTGCGCGGCAACCACGCCAAGGGCCAGGCAAATCCACAGGAGGCCCAGAAACCAGCGGTGCGGCAGGCTACGTGTCACGGTTGACCGCCAATCGCGGAAGCACCGCCCGCCGGTTTTAGAATGGTGCGGATAATCTCGGACGCCAGCTTCTCTACTTCGGCCTGCAACCCAATGCGCGCCCCAGCCATGTCTTGTTCGATGGCAACGCGGGCCTCGCGGACTTGCTGCTGGGCCCGGGTACGAGCCACTGCCAGCGCTTCAGCGCGGGCCTGTTGCGCCTTCTGCCGACGCGCCTCCTGCGCCTTGTAAATAACCAGACGCGCCTCTCGCAAGCGCTCCTCGTAGTCCTGGGTCTTGGCTTCGGCGGCCGCAACGTCGGCGCGGGCTTTCAGGACTGCCCCCTCCGTTCGCTCCCGGCGCTCTTCCAGGATCCGCACCAGCGGCTTGCGCACCAGCAAGGTGTAAATGGCGTAAAGCAGCAGCAGAAGAACGATGGTCGGAATGGCTCCGAGCAGTAATTCGCCTACTTGCCTGAGAGTGGTGTCCATTGGGTGTTCGTGAGTGCCTACTGCTGAAGAAGCACTGAGGGCGCAGGGCTGTTACTAGAACTACTAAAGCTAACAGGCATCAAGGCACAGTGTCAACGAAACGACCGGCTCTTCAAGAGTGCTCAGCGACGCAGGGAACAGCTCTCCGGATCAACGAAAAGCCAGGAAAATAGTCGACCCGCCTCTTAAGGTCATAGCGGCCATTGGGTCCCCAGGCCGCGGCTTCCGAACCGGCTTATTTCTGCTGGATCGAGGCCAGATACTTGGTCAGATTACGGATTCGCAATTGCGCCTGCGCCGGGTCATGCTGTCCCATGTGCAGGAACACCGGCCCCCAAACTGGCATCTCCTTGCTCCCGTGCGCGGCGGTCATGGAGTCGCCTTTGATGATCTGCATAATGTGAGCGTCAGGAAAATTGCCGCCGTTTTTGGCTGCGATCTGGGCGAGATCCGTGGGTGGCGTCTTCAGCGCCGGAGCTGCCGGTCCATCGCCCTTCCCATCGGCACCATGACATGACGCGCAGTATGCCATGTACATCTCTTTTCCGGACGTCGGATTGGTGTAGGCCGCAGGCACCTTTTGGACCTGAGGTTTTGTCGCCTGCGGGGAAGCCGGTGATTGCGAGTTGGAAGTCGTCTGCGCAGCCAAAGTAAACGCGAACACAAGTACCAGGGCTGCCAGACACACGTAACGTAGACGCATGATGGCCTTCTTTCGATTTGCGCGAATCGCTTGCTACTACAGCCCACTATGTGCCGGCGGGCGCGATTGGTCAACGACATGCGTCACACAGCGGCTGTGCGCTGCCGCACACTACGATGTCGTCGGTTTCAGGTCAGGACTGATAATCAGCGGGGCTTCCGTGGCGCGTTGCACATCGTCTGGAGTGAACTCGGGCGCGATCTCCTCCAGCACCAGGCCGGACTGGGTCACGCGAATCCATGCCATCTCGGTCGCGATCGTATCCACCACGCGCAGCCCCGTGATGGGCAGCGTGCAGCGCTTCAGGATTTTCGGCGAGCCGTCCCGCGTGGTGTGTTCCATGGCCACGATGACTCGTCGGGCGCTCGCCACCAGGTCCATCGCACCGCCCATGCCTTTGACCATCTTGCCGGGTATCATCCAATTTGCGAGGTTGCCCTCTTCGTCCACTTCCATCGCGCCCAGCACGCTCAGGTCGACATGGCCGCCGCGAATCATGGCGAACGATTCGGCGCTGGAGAAATAAGCGGTGCCCGGAATTTCCGTCACCGTTTCTTTTCCGGCGTTGATCAGGTCAGCGTCTTCCGTGCCTTGCAGCGGATAAGGCCCGACGCCCAGCATGCCGTTCTCGCTTTGCAGCACCACTTCCATGCCCGGCGGAACGCAGTTGGCCACCAGCGTGGGCATGCCGATGCCGAGGTTCACATAAAAGCCGTCACGCAATTCCTGGGCCACGCGTCGGACAATGCGGTCACGTTTCTCCGTGTCCTTCTGCTTGTCAATTCTCGGAGGTGTCGACATTAGGTCTCCTGATCTCTCATGCCGGGTTAAGCCTTGCGCACAGTTCGCCGCTCGATGCGCTTCTCGTAGTCCTTACCCTCGAAGATGCGGTGCACGTAAATGCTGGGCGTGTGGACCTGGTCGGGCTCGATCTCGCCCGGTTCCACCAGGTGCTCGACTTCGGCAATCGTGATTCTGCCCGCGGTGGCCATCATCGGATTAAAGTTCTGCGCCGTCTTGCGATAGACAAGGTTGCCCCAACGATCGCCTTTCCAGGCTTTGACCAGCGCAAAGTCCGCCGTCAGTCCGCGCTCCAACACATACGGACGGCCATCGAATTCCCGCGTCTCCTTGCCTTCGGCGACGACTGTGCCGAATCCCGCCGGAGTGTAGAAACGCCGGAATGCCGGCGCCGCCGGCGCGAATGCGCTCGGCCAGCGTACCCTGCGGGATGAGTTCCAGGTCGATGCGGCCGGTCAGCACCATCTCTTCCAGCAACCGGTTCTCACCCACGTAGCTTCCCTTATGCGACTTGATCTGTCCGGCGGCAAGCATCAGTCCGAGTCCCGCATCGTCAATACCAACGTTGTTGCTGATGGTGTGCAGGTCTTTTACGCCTTTCTTGACCAGCGCCCGGATGAGGTTCTCGGGAATGCCACACAGGCCGAAACCCCCGATCATGATGGTGTCGCCATCCTTGATGTCGTGAACGGCTTCGTTTGCGTTCGCAACTACCTTATTCATTGCCATAATGAGTTAATTCCGACCCGCGATTGTACGCCACGGTACCAATGCAGCAAGCAGTTGTGCAAGAAGCCCAGCGAGTAACATCCCGAACACCAAGCACCCAGACAATGTAATACCCCGCCGATTATGCCGGGACAGGAAAATCAACCAGTAGCCCAGCACAAGCGCTAGATTTGTACAGAATCAGGAACAAGACGGAGTGCAGCAGGCGTTGCTTTTTCCGGGTTCCACCCTTATCACCCGCCGTGGGCGACAGGGTGGCGTGAGTTCATTGAATCGCGCTCAAGTCCAGATAAACCGGCGAGTCCGGCAGCCGGAAAACCACGGATTCAATCCAGTTCCCGCTGGAACAGTCCCAACCTTTGCGAGTTTTCGGATCCACTACCCAGATGCCCGGAATGCCCTTCTGCAGATAATCGGCAATCCGTTCGCCGTAATCTCTGATGCTGTCCTCGGGAGACAGGACTTCAATCACCGCAGCAGGAACTGCGGTGACGAACCGAACATCGTGGTTGGCCAGCGGGCGCAAACAAATGCCCGGCACACGGTAGTTCTCCGCGCTTACCTGCACCCGCACGTCGGGCAGTGCTTCAAGCTGCCAGGAAGTTTCGAATCGCTCAAACCATCGCATGAGGGCCTTTACTATCCTGGAATGCTCCAGTTCTCCCACGTTCCTCTCCCTCAGCTCGCCGTCTATATATTCCGCATCCGGACGATAACTCGTGCTGAGATACTCTTCAAGGCTCATCTTCGTGGTTGCCATCGGCCCCTCCGCCCTCTATCTTACAGCGGTTAAACCACCGCCGCATCACGAACCTGGCCCAAACCGATTCGCGCTCTCAAACATCTCTCGCAAGTCCGGCCCGCGCAGGTTTTCCCGCAGATGCGCCAGTTGCTGTTCGAAGCGCAGCAGGGCTTCTTCCAGGTTTTGGCTGTTGGTGAGCGCGATATCGCGCCACATCGAGTACGGACTGTGCGCAATTCGCGTCATCTCGCGCAGGGCGCGGCCGCCGATTTGCGTGACCGCTTCGTCGTCGCCCAGTTCTTCGCGCAGCAAGGAAGCCAGGGCCGTCGAAATCATCTGCGGCAGATGGCTGATCCAGGCGCACAGCCGGTCATGGCGCTCGGCGTCGAGAGCGATGACGCGTGCTGCCGATGGATTGCAGCAGATCCATGTACTCCCGTTGCCGCGCGGTGTAGGGCTGGTTTTCACCGATGGGCGTAATCAACCAGGCGGCGTCGCGAAACAATTCCGGGTCGGCATTCTCGATCCCGCCGAGCTCTTTGCCCGCCATGGGATGTCCCGGAAGGACGCGCTCCCCAGCGGCCCCGCCAAGGACCAATCGCGCGCGCTCGACAAATTCTCGTTTGGTGCTGCCGGTATCGGTGATCAGGGTGGCTGGAGGAAAGCGTCGGCGCGAGTTTTTCGAACAGCGAAAGAATAGCGCCAACCGGAGTTGCGAAGACGACGACATCGCTGTCCAGCACAGCTTCCTTGATGTCGGTGCCGCCGCGATCAATGGCGCCGCGCACTATGGCGGTCTCCAGCACCTCGGGCTTGTCGCAGCCGACAATCGTTCCCTCAAATCCGCGCTGGCGAAGGGCAAGTCCGAGCGAGCCGCCGATCAGTCCCGTTCCCACAATCGTGATCTGCTGAATCGCCATAGGAAAGGTTGCCGGCTATCCGATGGTTCTGCCCACCGCGGGCGCGATCATGCGCAACTGTCTCCATCAATTCGGCGAACTGTTGCGGGAAAGAGCGACTGCGCGCCATCCGAGAGCGCCTCGTCGGGCGAAGGATGCACTTCGATCAGCAGCGCGTCGGCTCCGGCGGCGACCGACGCGCACGCCATGGGCGCAACCTTGTCGCGCAAGCCGGTCCCGTGCGAAGGGTCGGAGGTGATGGGCAGATGCGACAGCTTGTGCACGATCGGAATCGCCGAAATGTCGAGCGTGTTGCGCGTGTAGGTCTCGAAGGTGCGAATGCCGCGCTCGCACAGGATGACCTGGTAGTTGCCGCCCGACATGATGTACTCCGCCGAGAGCAGCATCTCTTCGATGGTGGCGGCGATGCCGCGCTTCATCAGCACCGGCTTGCGGACCTTGCCCAGCTCGCGCAGCAGGTTGAAGTTCTGCATGTTGCGCGCGCCCACCTGGAAGATGTCGATGTAGGGCAGCATCAGCTCGATCTGCGAGATCTCCATGACCTCGCTGATCACCATCAGCCCGAAGCGGTCGCCGGCTTCGCGCAGCAGCTTCAGCGCCTCCAGGCCGAGACCCTGGAAGGTGTAAGGCGAGCTGCGCGGCTTGAACGCGCCGCCGCGCAGGACCTTCGCGCCTGCCTTGCTGACCAGTTCGGCGGCGGTGAAGATTTGCTCCCGCGATTCGACCGAGCACGGCCCGGCCATCACCACCACTTCCTTGCCGCCGATCTCCACTCCGTTGGGCAGCTTAACCGTGGTGCCGTCGGGACGAAAGCTCCGTCCCACCAGCTTGTAGGGCGCACTGATGCGATGCACGGTCTGCACGCCGGACAGCACTTCGAGTTCGCGAATGTCGAAGTCGATGCGCTTGCCCACCGCGGCCAGCACGGTCTGCCGCGCACCGGTGGTGCGATGCACCGCGAAGCCCATCTTCACCAGGTGGTCGGTCACATCCTGGATCTGGTCTTCGCTCGCGGTTTCCCACATCGCAACGATCATGGTTGTCGCTCTTCGCTTTTCGCCGTTAGCTCCTAGCTTTTGCATCGCCAACCGACCAGTCGAATAGCCTTTCGCAACTGACAACTAGCTACTGATAACTGACAACTGTTCTTCAGTCATTCGGCTCAAACTCCGTAATCTCTCCCTCAACCTGCGCTTCCGGTTTCATCTCCTCGCGCTGGATCTGCCGCATCACGTCGATCAGCCGCTCGTAAACCTGTCGCAATTGCATCGTCCGACAGCGGTCCCGGATTATTCGCGCTTGATGTTCTCGAAGATGATCTTCTCGCGATCCGGCTCGTAGATCGGCATTCCCGAGTTGCGCTTCAGCTTGCCGATCTCGTGGGCGCACTGCGGCGCGCTCGTTCAGCAACTGCACGAGCCTGCGGTCCAGATCGTCGATCTTCTTGCGCCAGTCCGCGATGTCCATTGCCGTTCTGCCTTGCTGGCGTCTCCCATCCCGCGAACCTAACCGCTGGCTTCGGCCGGCTGTGCCGCTCCTCGTGAGGGAAGACAAGAATTCTGCCACAGCCGCCGCCTCCCGTCCTGGATTCTGTTCAATCCGCTGAACGATGGCGCTGCCAATCACGGCGGCGTCGGCGAAGGCTGCCGACCTCGGCAAACTGCTCCGGAGTCGAGACGCCGAAGCCGACCGCGATGGGCAGCTTGGTATAGGATCGCAGACGCTCGACCAGCGAGCGCGCATCGCCTGCCAACTCCTGTCGCGTGCCGGTGATGCCGGTGCGCGAGATGGCATACACGAAGCCGCGCGAATGCCTGGCGACGTCGCGCAGCCGCTCGTCGGTGCTGGTGGGCGCGGCCAGAAATACCGGCGCGAGTTTGTGCGCCTTCATCGCTTGCAGATAATCGCCGGCTTCTTCCACGGGAAGATCGGTCACCAGCGCGCCGTCAACGCCGGCTTCGGCGGCGGCGGCACAGAACTTCTCCAAGCCCGAACTGCAGGATGGGATTCAGATACGAAAAGATGATGAGCCCGGCGTCGGACTGCGCGCGGATCTGCTTGGCCATGTCGAGAACGCCGCCGAGATTCGTCCCATGCTTTAGCGCTCGTTCGCTGGCCCGCTGGATCACTGGTCCATCCGCGACCGGATCGCTGAACGGCACGCCCAACTCGATCGACATCGGCGCCGGCGTGAATGGCCGCCAGCGCAACCTCGCGCGAGGTGTCGAGGTCAGGATCGCCGCAGGTGATGTAGGCGACCAAGCCGGGACGTTTCTTGAAGACGATTGCCAACCTGCTCCGTTTCCGCACAACTTTCGAAGTGCTTGCGGGGAAGACACACAGTTGCGAACTTGCCAGCAAATTAGAGGGACACCCCTCCGCTCGCCTTATGTAGAATCAATGATTTAGACCGCATTTCACGTGCAAAATATAGTAAACAAATGACTTATACGTAAAATATTCTTTCTAAACGACTTAGGGAGCAAAAAACGCGCACTTCGGAGCGCGACTCTGGAAAACTCTGAACCGCTACAGCGCCAGATTCTCCCGCAAAATTCCGATGTCCTTATCGCCGCGGCCCGAGACGTTGACGATCACAATGTCCGACTTCGCCATCTGTGGGCGCACGCTTCATGCACTCGGCGATGGCGTGCGCCGACTCCAGCGCCGGAATGATTCCTTCCAGTCCGCGCCAGCGTGCGGCAAGCATCGAGCGCTTCCTGATCGCTGGCCGACACGTACTCGGCGCGCCCCTGATCGTGCAGCAGGCGTGCTCCGGTCCGATCGCGGGATAGTCGAGTCCGGCAGAAACCGAATGCGTCGCGCGATCTGTCCTGCCTGCGTCCTGCAGCACGTAGGAATACGTTCCCTGCAACACGCCGGGACCGCCGCCATCGAAGCGCGCCGCGTGCTCGCCCAGCGAGTGGCCGCGCCCGCCCGCCTCAACGCCGATCAGCTTCACCTCTGGGTCCTTGATGAACTCGTAGAACGCGCCAATCGCATTCGATCCGCCGCCCACGCAGGCGATCACCGCAGACGGCAGCCGGCCTTCGGCTTTCAGAATCTGCTTGCGCGCCTCCTGGCTGATGACGCGATGAAAGTCGCGCACCATCGTCGGATAAGGATGCGCTCCCAGCACGCTGCCCAGCAGGTAATGGGTGGTGCGGACATTGGTGACCCAGTCGCGCATGGCTTCGTTGATGGCGTCTTTCAGCGTGCGCGAACCCGACTCCACGCCGCGCACCTCGGCGCCCAGCAGTCGCATGCGGAAGACGTTCAGCTCCTGCCGCCGCATGTCCTCGGTGCCCATGTAGACGACGCACTCCATGCCGAACAGCGCGCACACGGTCGCGGTGGCGACGCCGTGCTGGCCCGCGCCGGTCTCGGCGATGATGCGATGCTTGCCCATGCGGCGCGCCAGCAGCGCCTGTCCGATGCAGTTGTTGATCTTGTGCGCGCCGGTGTGCAGCAGGTCTTCGCGCTTGAGGTAGATCTTCGCGCCGCCGAGTTCTTTGGTCAGCCGCTCGGCCAGGAACAGCGGCGTGGGACGGCCGGCGAAGTCGGCCAGCAGGCGGTGGTATTCGTCGCGGAACGATTTGTCTTTGCGCGCCTTGGCGTAGGCGGCTTCGAGTTCCTGCAACGCCGCCATCAGCGTCTCGGGAACATAGCGTCCGCCGTAGGCGCCGAAGCGGCCCGGGACCGCGCGCGCGCGCTTCGGTTTCGCGCTTCCGCTGGCGCGGTGCGCGCCGGGCGTTTGGATTTCGCTGCTGGTTGTTTCTTCCATGGTTCCCGTTCAACCGCGCTTTCATAGCCGATTCCGCTTGCCGCACGGCCGTCACGAAGCTCTCGCAGCTTCGCTCATCTTTCCTGCCCGGCTCGCGCTCCACGCCGGAGACCACATCGACGCCCCAGGGATCGAAACAGCGGATCGCCTGGGCGACGTTCTCGGCGTTCAGGCCACCGGCAATGATCACCGGCAGCGGCGTCTTGAATCTTTGCTACCAGCGGCAGCGCGGCTTCCCAGTCGAAGGGCACACCGGTTCCTCCGCGCTTGCCCGGCCGACCCGAATCGAGCAGGATGGCGTCGATGCTGTCACTCGCGTCGAGATACGACTGTAAGACCCGGTCGCCGCCATCCGTCAGCAACTCCCGTGCTTGCAGTGTCTTGATGAGTTTGCGGCTGCCCAGCACCCGGCGATAGGTCAGCAGCTGCGCCGCTGGCTCGTCGCCGTGCAATTGCACGCCGGTTAACCCGACCTTGCTCGGCGATCTCGGCCACGCGTTCCGGCGTTTCGTTCACGAACACGCCGATCTTCTCGACCTCGGCCGGCAAGCGCCGCGACGATCTCGGCAGCGGTTGCGACCTCAATCCGGCGCGGGCTGGGAGCGAAGATGAAGCCCAGCGCATTCGGCTCCGGCGGCCACGCTCACCTGTGCGTCGCGCAGGTTGGTGGTCGCCGCAGATCTTGACCCAAGTCATCATCAGCGGGCATGCGCACCGCCATTGCGCCAGCAACTCGCCGCAGCGCTTCGCCGGGACGGGGCGCGCGCATCAGCGATTCGCCGATCAGAAATGCGTCGAATCCGGCCTGCCGCAGCCGGGCAATGTCGTCACCGCTCTCGATCCCGCTTTCGGCGACTTTCACCACGCCGGCGGGCATCATCTCGGCCAGTCGCAGCGAAGTATTCAGATCGACGCGAAAGGTGTGCAGGTTGCGATTGTTCACGCCGATGGTTTCGCAGCCGGCGTCGAGGGCGCGCTGCAACTCCTCGCTGTCATGCACCTCGCAGAGCACATCGAGTTGCAATTCCGCTGGCCCGGCGGTACAGGTCGGCCAACTCGGCCTGGGTCAGCGCGGCGACGATCAGCAAAACCGCGTCGGCCCGATGCGCCCGCGCTTCCAGCAACTGGAACTCGTCGACAATGAAGTCCTTGCGCAAGCACGGCAGGCGGGTCGCTTCGGATGCAATCTCCAGATTCTGCAGCGAGCCCTGAAAGAACTGTTCATCGGTCAGCACCGATAGCGCAGCCGCTCCGGCGTCTTCCAATTCGAGCGCCAGCTCCGGCACGTCGAAGTCCGCGCGGATCAAGCCCTTCGACGGCGACGCCTTCTTCAGCTCGGCGATCACCGCAACGCCCGATTGGGCCGCCCGCTGCAGGCCTTCGCGGAACCCGCGGGGCTGGTGCCGCTCCGCCGCAGCGGTGAGCGCTGGTATATCAGCCGAGGCCTTGGCTACTTCGACGCGCTCGCGCGTGGCAGCAACGATGTTTTCCAGCTTGCTGGGCATTGGTTTCACAAGGATATACCCAAACACTCCGGCTTGACTTCGTGCGCAGGGCCACATACTGTCCCGGTGAATCCGAGTGCTTAGTTAGGAGGACGGACATGCGCCCGACGGAAATCGTGCTAATCGCGATCTATCATTTCCTGGCGGCGGCGTTTCTGATATGCGTCGCGATCGCGCTTGCGGTTGGCGGCAGCGTTGTGGGCGCCATGTGTTCGCCGGCGGAATGAGGATGCCAGTTGGCGTCATGGGCTTTTCGTGGGCAACGCCCCGGCTTCGCGGCTAAGCCCTATTGCCGCTCTTCCACACCAGGACGCCCATACGATAAAGATAGTGCTTTGTGATCTCGATGCGCTGCGCCGGAAGTTTAGATAGCAACTCGTGCATCTCGTCCACTGTGTAAGCCTGTCGCACAGATGCCGGCGCATCATGCCAGGTTATACGGCTGCGAAACAGCGGCAGCCCAAGATAGACCAGGCCTAGATGCAGCCGGCTGCGGATAAGGTCATTGATCAGCACTGCGCGCCGGCAGACCCGCAGCGACTCGCGCACCAGGCGTTGCAACGTGTCGGGCTCAAAGTGATGAGCGAACAGGGAAGAGCTCACCACATCAAATGCATCATCGCGAAAAGGCAAATGCAGGGCGTCGCCGGCGAGTGCAGGCACGCCGTTTGGCGGCAAGTGCGACCAGGCACGATCCAGTAACGTAACCTGCAATTCGATACCTGCCCGCGCCAGCGCTCTTTGCGCTTCCAGCGGCAAGTCTCCGGCTCCAGCGCCGACTTCCAGCATCGAGACCTGCCGCTCGCCGCTCGCACCGGCGACGCGCCGCAGCAATGCGACGGTGGTGCGGGTTCCGCCAAACCAATTACCGATGTGACGCAAGTCAACCAGCGCGGCCGCCACTTCCGCGGCCGTGCCGAGATCCTCGTCGAGCCATTCGGCGATTACTTTGCGTCGCATAGCAACAGTGCCCTGCTTAGACCTGTCGGACGTGGCGCCGGCAGAGTGTTTCGCTCCAGAATAGATTCTTGAGGGCTTGTCCGCTAATGCACAAGAGCGTCTTACTCCGCCCGTGCGGCACTCATCCCTTGCCAAAGCCATCTGCTTGGAGCAACATTTTGGCTGACGGGTTCCCTTCTGCGGTTCGAAAACTTCCGGACGGAACTGGGCGCCCGGCGGGAGAAGCAGTGTTTCATAGCGCGCCGAATGTCTAAAAAGCAACTTCTGGATTTGGTTGTCCGTCTAATCAATTGACAGAGGTTGGAAACCTCCAACCGAAGGGTGACCCGTGTACGCGTCAGGTAAACATATTGGTCGTGCGACAGCGGGAGCGGTGCTGTTCCTCCTGGCCGTTGTGGTGGGCGTTGCCCAGCAGAAGCCCGAGCTGGATCCCCAGGAGTTGGTACGTCGCGCGGCGAAGAACGAGATCAGGGCCGACGTGATCCACCAGTACTTCATGTACCGGGACCACGTCCAGTACAAGGACCATTCCATTACCAAGGAAGAGATTGAGACGCCGCAGGGCGGTCTGACTCTCACCGTCGCGATCAATGGCCAACCTTTAACGCCGGACCAACGCGCCAAGGAAAATCAACGGCTGCAGGATTTCGCCAACGATCCCGAAACGCGCCGCAAGAAACGGCAGTCGAATAAGGCGGAGGACCAGCGCGAGCAGCTCATGCTGACCAGCCTGCCTGACGCTTTTCTCTACAGCTACGTGGGAACGGTGCCGGGCCCGAACGGCGGCGAACTGGTGCACCTGACCTTCAAGCCAAACCCCAATTTCGATCCGCCCAATCACGAAACCCGCGTCTACCAGGGCATGCAGGGAGACTTGCTGATCGACGCCAAGGCCATGCGCATCGCCAAGATTGACGGCACCTTGTTCAAGGACGTGGAGTTCGGCTGGGGCATCCTGGGCAGGCTCTACAAGGGCGGCAGGTTTGTTGTCGAGCAGCGCGACGTGGGCGAAGGCCGCTGGGCGATGGTGCGTGAGACCCTCGAATTCAACGGCAAAATCCTGCTTTTCAAGTCGCTGAGTATTTCCTCCACGGAGACGGCTACGGATTTTCGCCCCGTACCCGCGAACCTTAGCGTCGCCCAGGCAATCGATTTCTTGCACAAGGGCGACGAGACCGTCGCCGAAAACAGTGGCACGGCTAAGACCACGGACGGGAACCACAAGTAGGCGCAAAAAAAGAAATTGGAAGTCGTAGCCTGGAGAGCGGCTCAGCCGCGGTATGGCGTCTCCGATACATCGACGGGGATCTGCTCGTAGCCATGTTTGTCGAGCAACATCCGCGCGCTCGCAGCATTCAGGCGCTTGTTGGGGCTGGGCCCGATCCGCACCGAGGTCAGCGGAAGCTTCTGCTCGGGATACCCGATCTGGCGGGCGAGTTCGGTGAGACTGTAGTAGGGAACCAGCATTCCCCGCGCGACACGATACGAAGGCCGGACCGGACTCGTGGATGCCGGAGTGAAAATTAAGCGCCACTCTTTTTCTCCTCCAAAATCGTTGTTCTTGAAAGTCGGAAGGAAAAATCGAATGGCTTCCACCGTCCATCGAGCCCAATCGGCAGGCGCAGCGTTTGGTTCGAACGCCGGATAATACTTGATCGCATTGCGGATGATTTTTTGCTGGGTCTCGGGTGGGTAGAACACCTTCCAGAAGCGCATCAAACCAATGGTTGGCGGGCAGTCTGGGCCTGTGATGTAGTTGAACCTGCCCGGTTCGAATTCCAGGCTTACGCCGGTGGCGTTGGCGGCGTAGGCGCGCCACTGGCTCAACAAGTCGTCCTGCTCGCAGAAGCAGCAGACATAGACTGGGTCGAGTAGCGGACTCTCCAGTAACCTCAGGAGTTCGTCGAGGTAAGCGCGCTGCTGCCCTTCGCTCGAGGCAGCCTGTTCTTTCACCATGCTCTGCGTCAACCGCAGTCCATGGATCAGTTCCCCTTCGTCGTTGCAGTACTGGGCGTGCGTGAGCCACAAATCGCTGCTCCCAATGATCCCTTTCAAGCCATCCAGATTCGTGTAGTGGTACAGCCTTTGCTCGACGTTAAACCAGAGAACCAGGTCTTCACTCCACGACCCGATGCTGTCTAAGAACCCGCGCAGTCTGTCGGGTTCAGTGGTCGGATTGAGAGCGCTGTTCATGGCTTCTGGAGCATTCTACGCTGCTCTACGAAATACCAGTCAACGACAGGCGACCGGCCCCGGACGCGACTCCGGACAATGCTAAGGAAACTCTGATCAAGTCAGTCGGAGGTCCCTCAGGGGATAAAGCCGCTGTCAAGTATCAGGCATTTACAGACGGCCTAACTAAAGGCCGTCCCCTTCAAGGATCTGAACTTGATCAGAGTTTCCCTAAGTCTTCAGGAAGGCATTGCGCACTGTCAGCTTCTCAATCAAGTCCTTGCGTAGCTCATAGCCGCGACCCGGCTTGTCACCGACGGCGATCGTTCCCTGCGGCGAGACCTCGACCTCGGGCTCGATGATGTCTTCCTTCCAGTAGCGCTTTGACGCCGAGACATCGCCCGGCAGCTTGAAATTAGGCAAGGTCGAGAGTGCCACATTGTGGGAGCGGCCGATGCCCGACTCCAGCATGCCTCCGCACCACACCGGCACGCCAAAGCGCTGCGCCACGTCGTGGACGGCGATGGCTTCGGAGAAGCCGCCAATGCGCCCGACCTTGATGTTGACGATGCGGCACGCGCCCAACTCCAGTGCAGCCTCGGCGTCGCGCGCGCTGCGAATGGCTTCGTCGAGGCAGAACGCCGGTCTGCAACTGCTTCTGCAACCGCGCGTGGAAGTAGAAGTCGTCGCTCCACAGCGGCTGCTCGATCATCAGCAGCTTGAAGCGGTCGAAGCTCTTGAGATGTTCGCTGTCGGCCAGCGTGTAGGCCGAGTTGGCATCGCAGCTCAGCAGGATGCCAGGCCAGCGCGCGCGGATTTTCTCCAGCACCTCGACGTCCCAGCCGGGCTTCACCTTGACCTTGATGCGCTGGTATCCAGCGGCCAGTTCGGTTTCAATCTTCTGCAACAATTGCTCGTGCGAATCCTGAATGCCGATGCTGACGCCGCAGGCGATCTCGCGCTGCGTGCCGCCGAGCAGCTTCCACAGCGGGAGTGCCTTTGCCTGCGCCTCGGCGTCCCAGACGGCGTTTTCCAGCGCCGCCTTGGCCATGCGATGCTCGCGCACCCGCGCCAGCAGCGCCGGAACGTCGCGCCCCGATTGCACGCGTCTTGCCCAATAGCGCGGGACCGAGATAGCGCTCGATCACGTCCCAGGCGCCGTCGATGTATTCCTCGCTGTAAAAGGGGTCCTCGCCGGCGACGCACTCGCCCCAGCCTTCCAGGCCGTCGCAGTGTACTGTGACCAGCAGAATGCGGCGCGTATAGGTGCGTCCAAAGCTGGTCTCGAAGAAATGGACCAGAGGGATTTTCAACTCGCGCAGGGTGATGGCTTCAATTCTCATGAATCACTTGCTCGCGTACGACCAGTCTTCATCCCAGCGTCCCAGCAGGAAGGCGCCGTTGCCTTGCGCATCGCGCTCGTAGCCCAGGCACGCCAGCCCGCGCGAGAACGCCGCCAGAAACTGTTCACGATTGCGCGACCTGCACATCCGCGGCCTTCTGCCGGGTTTCGGGCTGTGCCTTCCACGCATAGATGCTCGGCCGGCACTTCGATCCGCTTCTTCCTGGATGAATGGCGGATGCTTGCCGCTCGAGAGCAGCGTCTCGACCCGCTTCGACGTCAGCCACCACTCCGCCACCAGGCGATCGGTGGGAAGGAATCCCTGCAACGGCGAGGACGTAATGCCGTACTGATTGATGTTGTAGCGGCGCGCAATGGCCCCCAGGCGCTCGAGATTGAGATAAGCGTTCTTGATCTCCAGCGGATCGAAGGTCCACTCCAGCAGTTCGTAGCCGTGCGCGATGGCGTCCTCGCGCTGAAACAGCTTGATGCGTCTGCCCAGGCCGGTGTTGCGGTAGCCTTCCTTCACCCCGAGCATGTGCGAGTGCAGATAAGGATGTCCGCTGCGGGTGCCGGGAATCGAGAACGCAAAGCCGACCAGCGTTTCGCCGTCCCATGCGCCGATGACCTGCCCACCGATCTTCGGGGCCAGCGAGAAGATGCGCAGCGGCACCAGTTCGTTGTCCGCGAAGCCCCACACTTCCTTTTGCAGGGCGACGCAGGCGCGGAATTCTTCCAGCTCGGTGCAATTGCGCAGCGCAACGCGTGTCCGCGGTCACGGTTTTTCCTGTTGCTTCGACTCCTGCCAAAGCGACTCCATCTCGTCGAGCGATGCATCCGCTGGCTTGCGTCCTCTGCTGGCGCAGCTTGTCCTCCAGATACTCAAAGCGGCGGCGGAACTTGCGGTTCGTCTTGCGCAGCGCCGATTCGGGATCGAGCGACAGGTAGCGCGCGATGTTCACCAGCACAAACAGCAGGTCGCCAACCTCGTCTTCCAGCCGCGCCCGCAACTCCGCAGAGAATCTTCACCCCGCGCGCTCCGGCCACTCCGGCAGCCGACTCGGGCTGCGGTCCCGGGCTCGGGATACTCTTCCAGATTCTTGCGCAGCTCTTCGGTCTCCTCGCTCAGCTTGTCGAACAGCCCCTCGATGTTGGGCCAGTCGAAGCCAACATGCGCCACCCGCGAGCTGATCTTGTATGCCTCCATCAGCGACGGCATTGCCGAGGAAATGCCGGCGAGCACAGACTCGGGATGAGCCTTCTTCGCCGTCAGTCGCCGGTCTTCACGCTCGCGCTTCTTCTTCTCCTCCGCCTTCAGCGCCTGCCAGTTGCGCACCACCTCCGCCGGGCGTGTCGGCCTTCACGTCGCCGAACACGTGGGGATGCCGGTCGACCAGCTTCTTCGACAGCCGGTCCAGCACGTCGTCGATGGAGAAGCGCTTCTCTTCCGCCGCCATCTCGCGAGTAGAAGAGCACCTGCAAGCAGCAGGTCGCCGAGCTCGCCCGGAAGTTCATCCCAGTCGCGGGCGTCGATGGCCTCCAGCACCTCGTAGGTTTCTTCCAGCGTGTAGGGCTTGATGGTGTCGAAGGTCTGCTCGCGGTCCCAGGGACATCCGCCGGGCCCGCGCAGCCGCGCCATGATGGATACGGCACGCTCAAATCGTTCGCCTGTGGTCGGCATCAGCACCAATCTAAATGACGGCGGATGCGGGGTGCAAAAGCCGGGCCTTGTAAAGCTCTGATTGACCACAGAGGCACAGAGACACAGAGGTTTCTGATTTCTTGTTCGTTCTGATTTTGCTGTGCGCTGAAGACAGCCTGACGTTCGGCTTCAGCGGCTGCTGAAAAAGTGCGAAAAGCAGATCCCTCGCGGGCTGAAGCCCGCTCGGGATGACAAAAATAAACGACTTATCGGCACGACTGAAAGCCTGCCCTGAGCGAAGCCGAAGGGTCGTGCCCTGATACAAAACGTTCGCAGTGAAATTTTCCAGCAGCCTGTTCAGCCGCTGAGGCAAGGAAGCTGACGTCAATCATCCTGATCGAAGAAACGTGCGCGCTAACAGTTGCGGATCGTCGGAGATCAATCCATCCACTCCCCAATCGGCCAGGCGCAGTAGGTCGCGTTCGCTGATTCACCGTCCAGGTAAACAGCTTCAGCGCACGGCCATGCACTTCGTCAATCAGGTCCTGCGAAACCAACTCGTACTGTGGGATGAACACTGAGACCCGCAACTCAGTCCATAACTTGACGTATTCGGAACGGTCGCAGAGGAAGCCCAGCGGCAACGCGGCATCGAGTTGTCGAAGGCGCAGCAACACTTCGGGATAGAACGAAGATACGACATGACCGCGCGAGGGCGGTTTCGCCCGCAGCGCGTCAATCACTTGTTCTTCATGGCCGGCAATCTTCACTTCAATGTCGAGGTAGGCCTTCTCGCCGAAGCGCCCAAGCACATCCTCCAGAGACGACAGCTCATTGCGACCACGCCACAGATCGGAGTAATCCGAGGTTGAAATGTCACGACCATCGAGCTGAGGATCATGGCATATCACGGTGCGGCCGTCGCGGGTGAAGCGCACATCGAACTCGAATCCGTCACAGCCGTGCGCCAATGCATAGTCAAAGGCGGCGACGGTGTTTTCAGGGGGAAAATCTTCCGGGCGCGCGGCGGCGCAGCGGCACCGGGCGGACGCCGCGATGGCCAAGCAGCAACGGACGTGAACTGGCGGAGTTCACCACGGAGACACGGAGGGCACGGATCTGTCAGTTGTTAAACAGGAACACATCGACGTACCTTCATCTGATCGTGATCGACTCGCACTCCCAAGTGTCAGGCGGTGTTTGAGGCAGGTCAGCACCGATTCTCAGACTAAAGACTTCGGAAGCCCCGTCTTTACTCTGTGTCCTCCATGTCTCCGTGGTGGACATGTTTTACATGGAAGGCACTAATCCAGGTCGAAATCGCGGATCGGCTTGCCGGTGTCGGGCGTCTCCTTGGCGCGCTTGACGGCTTCCTGAAACTTCTTCTCCAGCAGATCGCCCTGGTGTTTCTGTGCCTCCACCGATTGCCGGAAGATGGACTCCTTGCGGCTGTCCTGATCTTTCATGGCGCGCGCCGCGGCTTCCAGGTCCTCAAACATCTTAGGAACGGCCTTGGGGGTATGCGCGATGATCGCCCTGGTTTCACTGTCGATTTTCAGTAAAGCACCGCAGCAGGGACAGGGCACTTCGAATTGCAGCGACTTAGCCATGCACGAATCTTACCGCAGGCGAGGGAAACGAACCACAAGCGGCGGAGGCATTCGGGCAACGTATGACAGTCTTGCCGCCAAGATTCGACCTCCAGGATGCGACCGTGAGGGCCGCCAGGAATCTAATGGAATGACTTGATTCCTGGGTTACCCGCCCAAGCCCACCATGGTTTTCCATTTTTTCACCGGACGGAGGTCCGTCCAATTCGAGGAGCTTACTTATGGCAAATACCGTTGATGTTCTCACTCCCGAGACTTCCTTAGAGCACCAAGGACGCACAAAAACTGCCGGCTACGCAGCCCATTCCTCCACCTCACCGCTGAAACCGTTTTCCTTCGAGCGTCGCACTCCTGGTCCGAAAGATGTGCAAATCGAAATCCTCTACTGTGGCGTTTGCCACTCTGACTTGCACACCGCCCGCAACGAATGGACCAACACGACGTACCCGGTCGTGCCTGGCCACGAGATTGCCGGGCGAGTGACCAAAGTGGGCGCGCAGGTGCGCAAGTTCAAGCAAGGCGACCTCGCCGCCGTCGGCTGCATGGTTGATTCCGACCGCACATGCGCGGCCTGCAAGGCCGGCCTCGAACAGTATTGCGAGGGCCCGGCCACTTTTACCTACAACAGCGAAGACAAGATTCTTGGCGGCATGACCTATGGCGGATACTCGAAGAGCATCGTGGTTGACGAAGCCTTTGTGCTGCGTCCTCCGGCGAACCTGAATTTTGCCGCCACCGCGCCGCTGCTTTGCGCCGGCATCACCACCTACTCGCCGTTGCGGCACTGGAATGTCCAGAAAGGCCAGAAGGTCGGCGTCGTCGGTCTGGGCGGCCTGGGTCACATGGGACTGAAATTCGCCAATGCATTTGGAGCCCACGTAACCCTGTTCACGACATCAAGCCACAAGACGGAAGACGCCAAGCGCCTGGGCGCGCATGAAGTCACGCACTCGAAAGACCCGCAACAAATGGCGAAACACGCCGGGAGCTTCGACTTCATCCTCGACACGGTTTCGGCCGAGCACGACATCAACGCCTATCTCAATCTGCTGAAGCGCGACGGAACTCTGGTGCTGGTGGGCGCGCCGGAAAAGCCGCTGCCAGTGGGCGCATTCAGCATCATTCCGATGCGCCGCCAGCTTTCCGGCTCCATGATCGGCGGCCTCGCAGAGACACAGGAAATGCTGGATTTCTGCGGCCAGCACGGCATCACCTGCGACATCGAGATCATCCCGATCCAGCAGATTAACGAAGCCTACGAGCGCATGCTGCGCAGCGACGTGAAGTATCGCTTCGTGATTGACATGGCATCTTTGAAGTAACCCTGTCCGGCGCGGTGGCAGCGCCGGTTCTTGACTCGACCCGTAGGGACGTGCAGAGAGGTCGCCGGATAACGAGTGGTGCGCGGGTGGGCCTCGCAGGACAAGACCGCTGCCAGGCCAATCCGCGCATTTATTTTCTTAGCGGTGGTTGCTGTTCCGGCAAAACCGCCTCCCGTTGTCGCACCATGCGGGGATACGCGCTGCGCCAGCGCTGGCAGAAAGCGCGCCCCTGCTGCTTGGTCCTGGGCTGGGGCCGTCGGCCCGATAGATGGCCTGGGCGTCGGCCTTGGCCGCGTCATAGTCGCGCTTCCGTACCTTCTCCAGGATATTGCCATCTTGTGCACCCAGAAGCGCTGGTGCAGCGCTCGCGGATAGACTACAAATCTGCCCAGAAGCTGTCTTTCATCTCCGCCAGAAAATGTTGGAAATGCTCCGTGATCGGTGTAACCTTCGCCATGAGTGTGAGTCTCCCTTCGAGAATGGCTTCATCTTGCCAGGGCGAAGCCAACTTACACCCTCTCGCCTTTTAGACAATCGAAGTTACGTCACCCGACGCCGGCCATTCGTTGACAATCGGCGTGTTCGTGGGCTATCCTTAAATCTTTCGTAGTCCTGCGTTTGCCCGCCTGGAGGTGCCTTGCGCGTCCAGCGCCAGAACCAAGCGGCTCTTTCGCGGTCTTTTTCAACATTTGGGAGAGTTTAGAGATGTCAACCTATTTCCCCAAGGGGGAAATTGCGCGCAAGTGGTTTGTCATTGATGCCGACGGCCAGACCCTGGGCCGGCTGGCCACTCGTGTGGCGCGCATCCTCACTGGCAAGGACAGCCCCAAGTACACGCCGTTCCTCGACACCGGCGATCACGTCATCGTGATCAATGCCGCCAAGGTCCGCATCACCGGACTCAAGGCCGACAGCAAGGTCTATTACAACTACTCCGGGTACCCCGGCGGCATGAAGGCCGAGGAGTACAAGAAGCGCTTCGAGCGCAAGCCGGAACAGATCGTGGAAGAAGCGATCGTCGGCATGATTGCCGCATACCAAGCTGGGCCGTGCCATGGCCAGCAAGCTGAAGGTTTATCGAGGGGACAAGCACCCGCATGCGGCGCAGAAGCCGGAAGCGCTGGCCCCGCCGCCAAGCGCGCCTAAGAAAGCAGATTCCCCGGCGGTCTCAAGCCGTCTTGGGATGACAAGAAAAGGGCTGAACGGAGCGCCTGAAGGCGCGCCCTTTCAAAACTATTGGGAAGGATCAAAGGGAGCCTGCTCCCGACGGATTAAAGATGGCAGAACTGGTTCAGTATTACGGTACGGGTCGTCGCAAGTCGAGCGTGGCCCGCGTGTTTCTTCGTCCCGGCAGCGGTGAGTTCAAGGTCAACGGCAAGGCGTTCGATCGAGCACTTCGTGACCGAAGCGCAGCGCATCATGGCGAAGTCGGCCTTCGTGCTGACCGAGACGTCCGCCAGCTTCAACATGACTTGCACCGTGAACGGCGGCGGCGTGAACGGTCAGGCCGGCGCGGTACGCATGGGCGTTGCGCGCGCCCTGCAGGAGTTCAATCCTGAACTGCGTCCCAAGCTGAAGGCGGAAGGCTTTCTGCGTCGCGATGCGCGCGGCAAAGAGCGCAAGAAGTACGGACAGAAGGGCGCTCGCAAGCGATTCCAGTTCAGCAAGCGGTAAAGAAAAAAGAAGTGGTTAGTGGTTAGTGGATAGTGACTAGTCACAACCGGGGACGCAGTGGTTTGGTTCAGTGGAGCTTTTCTATCCACTGACCACTAGCCACTATCCACTCGCTTTTTGGTTCCGGGGGCGAGAAGGACAAGGATCAACCGGAACGAATCTTCCCGCACCCGCTGTACTTGGTAAACGGGGCGGGTGTCGGGAAAGCAATCCGAGCGATCCGGCACGGCGCGGCCAAGGCCGCCGCAAAGGATGCAAGCCAACCTAGGAGGTAGCTTGGCAAATATCACGATGAAGGAGTTGCTCGAAGCCGGCGTTCACTTCGGGCATCAGACGAAACGCTGGAACCCGAAGATGAAGGAATACATCTTCGGCGAGCGCAATGGCATTTACATCATCGACCTGCAGAAGACGCTGAAGATGTTCAAGGAAGCGTCCAAATTTGTGCAGGACATGGCCGCCGAAGGCAAGTTGGTGCTGTTCGTGGGCACCAAGCGCCAGGCGCAGGACGCGATTGCGGAAGAAGCCACACGCTGCGGCATGTTCTATGTCAACCAGCGCTGGCTGGGCGGACTGCTCACCAACTGGGTGACGGTGCAGAAGTCGGTGAAGCGGCTGAAGGAACTCGACGAGATGGCCACCGATGGCCGCTACGAGCTGCTGCCGAAAAAAGAAGTTGTCAAGCTGGAGCGCGAGCGCAAGCACCTGCAGGCCAACCTTGCCGGCATCAAGAACCTGAACCGCCTGCCCGACACGCTGTTCGTGATCGACTCCAACAAAGAGCAGATCGCGGTGAAGGAAGCGCGCAAGCTGGGTATCCCGGTGGTCGCGGTGGTCGACACCAACTGCGATCCGACCGAAGTGGATTACGTGATTCCCGGCAACGACGACGCGCTGCGTGCGATCCGGCTGTTTGCCTCGAAGATTGCGGACTCGGTGGTCGAAGGCTCGCAGGCCGCCACCGACAAGCAGATGGCCGAAGTGGCTTCCGGCGTGCAATACAGCGAGGCCGCTGAAGCCGCCGCTGCCACCCCCGAAGTGGCCGAAGGGAGGCCGCCACAGCCTCGGAAGAAGCCAGCGACGACTCGAAGAGGTCAGCATGGAAGAAGTGCTGGGCAAAGGTGGCCGGCGCGCCGTGCGGAAAACACAGGCGCGTAAGAAATTCAGCTTTCAGCTATCAGCCGTCAGTTGTCAGCTAAGCAGCCTGCGTTCGCTAGCGGGGGCCTGATGAACCGCTTCGAACCTGCCGATTTAGCTGAAAGCTGACGGCTGACGGCTGATAGCCAAAGGAAAAGATGAGTACTACGACCGTGAACATATCCGCTGCACAAGTGAAAGAGCTTCGCGACAAGACCAACGCTCCCATGATGGATTGCAAGCATGCCCTGACCGAAGCCAAGGGCGACATGGAAGCTGCCGTCGTCATTCTTCGCAAGAAGGGCATGGCCACCGCCGCCAAGAAGGCCGACGCGTGCCACCAGTGAAGGCTCGGTGGCCAGCTACATCCATGCCGGAGGCAAGATCGGCGTGCTGGTGGAAGTGAACTGCGAAAGCGACTTCGTGGCCCGCACCGACGACTTCAAGGGCCTGGTACACGACGTCGCCATGCACATCGCCGCCACCGATCCGCGCTTCGTCCGCAAGGAAGACGTCACTCCCGAGGCCTTCGAGAAGGAGAAGGACATCTATCGCGCGCAGGCCGCTCAGACCGGCAAGCCGGCTCCGGTGATCGAGAAGATCGTCGAAGGCAAGATGGGCAAGTTCTACGAGGAGGTCTGCCTGTACGAGCAGCCCTTCATCAAGGACCAGACCATCACCGTTTCTCAGCTTGATCGCGACCGTGATCGGCAAGCTGGGCGAGAACATCTCGGTGAAGCGCTTCGCCCGCTTCAAGGTGGGCGACGTCGGCGAGACCATCGCCGTCAGCAAGGCCGGCGCGAGTAAGCCTTCACGACCATAGATTGAATGACAGGGCGGGACAAGTTCCCGCCCTCTTTATCTTGGCGAAAACGCGACAGGATTAGTTAGGTGGAGCTGAATCGGCTATGGTTCTTTCAGTGCCTGGAGAAATGCGGCCCCAAATTTCTCCAGCTTGAATTCGCCGATGCCTCGGATGCGGGCCAGAGCTTCCAGACTCTGCGGGGCGGAGCGAGCGACTTCGCGCAGCACGGAATCGTGAGCGACCCAGAAGGCGACCATCTTGTGCGCTCGCGCCAGTTCCAGGCGGACGGTCTTGAGACGCTCGTAGCGAAGAGCGGCGGCGGGCTCCAGAGACGCTGCGTCGGAGATGGGCGGCTTGGGATCGACTGGCATTTTTCGCCTCCTCGTTCGCGACGTTGCAGGGTTCGGTTGCGAGCGGATGTCCCCGCGGCAGACATCGCAGATGCAGTGCGCTACCTCGGAGTTATCGCCGAAGTAGTTGAGAATGGCGCGGCGGCGGCACCGCAATCTGTAGGCGTAGTTGAATACCTGGTCAAGCTTCCGGCGAGCGTGAGCTTGCAAGGCTTCAATTTGCGACGGGGTAAGCGTGGTGTTGTTCTCCCCAATCTTGTCGATGAAAAATTCCTGGGTAAACCGGTCACGCGGACTGCAATACAAGATGCATTGCGCGGGCCGGCCATCGCGACCGGCCCGGCCAGCCTCCTGGTAGTAAGCCTCCAGGCTGGCGGGAATGTTGTAATGGACCACAAAGCGGATGTCAGCCTTGTTGATCCCCATACCAAAGGCGTTGGTTGCCACCACCACCGCACCGAGGTTAGCCATGAAGT
Source organism: uncultured Acidobacteriaceae bacterium (assembly GCA_963831675.1). GTDB lineage: Bacteria > Acidobacteriota > Terriglobia > Terriglobales > Acidobacteriaceae > Bog-257. Next base: position 8,459 of record CAWHRM010000018.1, on the reverse strand, counting down.
CTTCCTGGCTCCGCTTGCGGGACTCGAGTGTCCATGCCGGCGTGATAGGCGCGTACGGTACGGTTGGGAAAGCGCTGCTGCGAACAACGCCGCCAGTTGCTCGACCAGCCGCCGCGTAGAGCAGTAGATGATGCCACTGCCCGGCTGCTTGGAGAGGCCATGAAGCAGGGCCGCATCCTTTTCGCGCTTCGATATCCAGGCGGCGGCAGGCGTAAGTGAGATTTGGGCGATCGAAGCCGGTGACGTGCACCTTCGGGACGGCGCAGCCGCAGCATGCGAACAATGTCGTCACGGACGTTGCGGAGTGGCGGTCGCGGTCAAGGCCATGGTGACCGGCGACCCGAACTGCTCGCGCACCTCGGCCAGACGCATGTATTCAGGCCGGAAGTCGTGTCCCCAGAAGCTCAGGCAGTGGGCTTCATCCACCACCAGCAGGTTGGGTCGCAGTTGCGGCAAGAGGCGCTGAAACGAAGCAGCCGCAAACCGCTCGGGTGCGAGATAGAGCAATCCTGCGAACCCCTCCCTTAGCCGGTTGAGGACTCGCGATTGCTCATCAGACGGCTGCGAACTGTTCAGCAGGAGCACGGGAACCCCGAGGGCCTGCAGTTGATGCACCTGGTCTGCCATCAACGAGATCAGGGGTGAGACGACGACGGTGAGGCCTTTCAGTATCAGCGCTGGAAGTTGAAAGCAAAGGCTCTTGCCCGCGCCGGTCGGCATGACGCACACCACATCTCTGCCGTCCAAAACGTCCTGAATAACTTCGCGCTGGCGAGGACGAAACTCCGACAGCCGAAAGACCCTTTGCAGAAGATCGTCAATGCTGTCCATGAGAGTGCCTTCCGAATCTTACTGTATCGTTTTCGCCGCATGTGTTGTCGGCAAACGGTTCATGCGCGGCGAATTGCAGGTTGCATGCCCAGTGTGGGGACTGCTGCATTCGGTTTATGGAGCCGATCGCGTCGACGATCGTGCGCTGAGCAATATTGATCATTGCGCTAGTGCATAACCCGTCGCTTACAAAGTCTACCCGGCACAGGACAGGACCTCACAACGCAATCACTTAAGTGCGCTTGACAATCTCTGTCGCCGCTCCTACGCTGGGGCCATGGAAGTTCATCTCAGTTCCGACGAGCTTACCAAGTTAGCCAAGCTGGCGAGTGAAAAAGGGCAGGCTGCAGATGCGCTGGCGCGGGAAGCGATTAGCCAGTATCTGGAGGAAGAAGCGCGCTTTGTCGAAGCTGTGAAGCTTGGCGAAGCCCAACTCGAGCAGGGTGAGTACCTCACACACGAAGAGGTGGGAGCACGGGTCGAGCGGTTGCTCAAATCCTAGTGGAAATCCGCTGGTCGCCACAAGCCTACAAAGATCTCGAACGAATTTTCAAGCATATCGAAAAAGATAACCCAGCGGCAGCTCGAGAGGACGTCAGAACTCTCTACGAAGGGTGTACGTCTCTCAATGCCTTTCCCAACCGGGGGCGGGTTGGGCGTATGAAAGGACGGCGCGAGTTGGTATTTTCTGCCTTGCCGTACATTGTGGTGTACCAGGTCAAGGAGAGCGCAGTCGAAATTTCGCGCGTCTACCATGCAGCACAAGATTGGCCGTAGTTGGTCCTAATGCCGAGAGAATGGGCCCCAACGCTCCCGTTCTTACTGCTACACTAAATCAGCACTGTTCCCCTGCTGTGTATCCTCTAGAAATGAGTACTCCAATTTATAAACGTATTCTTCTGAAAATTTCCGGTGAAGCGCTGGCCGCCGGACAGGGCTTTGGTGTCGACAACACCCGGGTACACGAGATTGCGGCGGAAATCGCCGAAGTGCATCGTTTGGAAATCGAGATCGCGATTGTGGTCGGCGGCGGCAATTTCTTCCGCGGCGTCGCCGAGCAGGCCAAGGCCATGGACCGCGTTTCCGCCGATCACATGGGCATGCTGGCCACCGTCATCAATGCCCTGGCCCTGCAGGATGCGCTGGAGAAGCAGGGTGTGTGGACGCGGGTGATGAGCGCCATCGAGATGAACCAGGTAGCCGAGCCGTTCATCCGCCGCCGTGCCATTCGGCACCTCGAGAAGGGCCGCGTCGTGGTCTTCGCCGGCGGCACCGGCAATCCCTACTTCTCCACCGATACGGCGGCATCTCTGCGCGCCATGGAGATCAAGGCCGACGCCATTCTCAAAGCCACCAAAGTCGACGGCATCTACACCGACGATCCGGTGCTGGTGAAAGACGCCACCATGTTCGACACCATCAGCTATCTCGAGGTCCTGAAGCGCGGGCTACGAGTGATGGATGCCACGGCCATTTCGCTCTGCCGCGAGAATAACCTTCCCATCGTGATCTTTAACCTCAATCAGCATGGCAACATCCGCCGCGTCGTCCTGGGCGAGAGGGTCGGCTCGCTGGTGAACGAGGGATAAGAGGCTGTCAGCTCTCAGCTCTCAGCCTTCAGCTAAAACAATTTTGAGTTCAGCCCTTGTCTGGCTTGCGGGCTGCCATGTTCCTGTTGGCACGGCGGGCCGAGTTCGTTTCGAAGTGGAGACCATTCGGAAAGCTGAGAGCTGACGGCTGAGGGCTGGCGGCTTATAATCAGGGGTTTCTCACTTCATCCCGAGGCGGACCAACATGGCTCAGGTTTCTATGGCGGCGATTCCCGCGTTGAAGGACAGTTTTGCTCAACTCAAAACCCGCATGGACAAGGCAGTGGAAGACTTCCGCAAGGAAATGGCCTCCACGCGCACGGGGCGCGCCTCGGTACACATGCTGGACGGCGTGACCGTCGACGCCTACGGTTCGCAGATGCCGCTGAACCAGCTGGCCAACGTGAGCGCTCCGGAGCCGCAGCTGATCACCGTGCAGCCGTGGGACGTCAGCCTGATTGGCGCCATCGAGAAGGCGATTCGCAGCGCCGACCTGGGCCTGAACCCGATGAACGACGGCAAGCTGGTCCGCGTGCCCGTGCCCGCGCTCACCGAAGAGCGCCGCAAGGACATGGTGAAGCACCTGCACAAGGTGCTGGAGGAGCATCGCACCGCGGTCCGCAACATCCGCCGCGACGGCAATGACCTGATCAAGAAGGCGCTCAAGGACAAGAAGATCACCGAAGACGAGGAGCGCGGCGCGCTGGACCAGATCCAGAAGCTGACCGACGACGAAATCAAGAAGATGGAAGAGCTGGCTAAGGGCAAGGAAAAGGAAGTACTGTCGATCTGAATCCGAGCTGAGCGTCAAGGCACTTGCGCGGAAGCGGCCGTGCCAGCAACATCTATAGGGAATGCTTCTCGACCTCGGCGATCTGCGCGTGCGCTCGTGGCACAAGAATGATATCGATGCGCTGGTGCGCTACGCGAACAATGCGAAGATCGCGGCCAACCTGCGCGACCAGTTTCCTCATCCCTACACGCGGTTTGCCGCTACGGCTTACCTGGCTGAAGTACGCGCGGCGGAGGTCGAGACTTCCTTCGCGGTGGAGTTCGCCGGCGAGGCTATTGGCGGCATCGGCTTCAAGCTGGGCACCGATATCGCCCGGCTCAGCGCTGAAATGGGTTACTGGCTGGGCGAACCATTTTGGGGCCGCGGACTGACGACCCGTGCCGTGCTCGCCACTTCCGAATGGGCCTTCTCGCTATTACAAGGTGACCCGCATCTATGCCATGGCCTTCTCCCACAATGTGGGATCGATGCGCGTGCTGGAGAAAGTGGGCTTCGCGCGCGAAGGAACCCTGCGACGCAGCGCCGTAAAGAATGGCATCATCCTCGATCAGGTGCTGTACGCCAAAGTGCGGTAGACAGCGTCAATGCCGGCCCAACGGTCGACGCAATGGCCGCAATCGCGGGAAGCGGCCAGCACCTTTAGCTGCCGCGGTCATTGCCCGCTTACCAACTGTTCCATTTCCTTCTCGCCGATGACGGCTACGCCCAGCTCGCGGGCCTTGTCGAGCTTCGATCCGGCTTCGGCGCCTGCAACCACGTAGTCCGTCTTCTTGCTGACCGAGCCTGACACCCTTCCGCCCGCATCTTCGATCAGCTTCTTGGCCTCGTCGCGAGTGTGTCGCTCCAGCGTCCCGGTCAGCACGAACGTCTTTCCGGCGAGCGTTGTTCCGCGTCGCTTCTTCTTGCCCTGGAACGTGAGTCCTGCTTCGCGCAGCCGTTCGACCAGCGCGACGTTCTTGGGCTCGTCGAAGAACTCGCGAATGCTGGCCGAGACGCGCGGCCCAATCTCGTTCACCTGCTGCAGCTCTTCTTCGCTGGCATTCATCAGCGCATCCATCGAGCCGAAATGCTCGGCCAGAAACTGCGCCGTGCGCTCGCCGACAAAGCGAATGCCCAGGCCGTAGATCACGCGCTCCAGCGGCAGCTTCTTCGAGTCCTCGATTTCGTCGAGGATGTTCTGCGCCGACTTCTTGCCCATGCGCTCCAGCGTGAGCAGCTTTTCTTCGGTCAGCTTGTAGATGTCGGCGACATTCTTTACCAGCCCGGTCTTCGACCAACTGGTTCACCAGCGCGTCGCCCATGCCTTCGATGTTCATCACGCCGCGCGAGGCGAAGTGGCGAATGCTCTCGCGCAGCTTGGCCGGACAATTCGCGTTCACGCAGCGATGATCGGCTTCGCCCTCGGCGCGGACCACGTGTCCGCCGCAGACCGGACAACGCTCCGGCATGTGAAACGTGCGTGTGCCGCGCGGCTTGTCCTCCAGCACCTTCACGACCTTGGGGATCACGTCGCCGCCGCGCTCCACCAACACCCAATCGCCGATGCGCACGCCCAGACGCTCGATCTCGTCCATGTTGTGCAGCGTGGCGCGGCTTACCGTGGTGCCGCCGATCGCGACCGGCTTCAGCGCCGCCACCGGCGTCAGCTTTCCGGTGCGGCCCACCTGCACCAGGATGTCCTCGATCTGGGTCACGCCGGAGCGCGCGGCGAACTTGTAGGCGATGGCCCAGCGCGGCGCTTTGCCGGTGTAGCCCAGCTCTTCCTGCAGCGCAATGCGATCGACCTTGACGACGATGCCGTCGATCTCGTAGGGCAGGCTGTCGCGCTTCGCTTCCCACTCGTTGATGAACTCCCAGACCTCGTCGAGGTTGCGCACCAGCCGGTGATTGGGATTCACCTTGAAGCCCGCGGTCTGCAGCGCCTTCAGCGTCTCCGAGTGGCGCTCGAAGATGGTGCGGCCATTCGGCGAACAGCGCGTAGGAGAAGAAATCGAGCCGCCGCTGCGCGGTGATGTTCGGCTCCAACACGCGCACCGTTCCGGCTGTCGCGTTGCGCGGATTGGCAAACTTCGGCAGTCCCTGCTGTTCGCGCTCGTCGTTCATGCGCTGAAACGCCGAGAGCGGCATCAGCAACTCGCCGCGCACCTCGAAGTCTGCGGGCAGCCCAGCCTTGGCCAGTGTCTTGGCCGGAAATCGTCAGCGGCACGCTGCGCACGGTGCGCACGTTGAGCGTCACATCCTCGCCGACCGTGCCGTCGCCGCGCGTGATGCCAAGCGCCAGCTTTCCGCTTGCGAAGCGCAGGGCCAGCGACATGCCGTCGAGCTTGAGCTCGCAAACGTAGTCCACCCGCGACTCGCCGCTCAACTCCTGTACACGCCGCTCCCAGTCGCGCAGCTCCTCTTCGTGTATAGGCGTTGTCCAGCGAGAGCATCGGCGGAGAGTGCGGCACCTTGACGAAGCCCTCGCGCGGCTTGCCGCCCACCCGCTGCGTCGGCGAATCCGGCGTCACCAGCTCGGGATGCTCAGCCTCCAGCGCCTTCAGCTCGTTCATCAGGCCGTCGAATTCGGCGTCGGTGATCTCGGGATCGTCGAGCACGTAGTAGCGGTGTTCGTGATAGCGGATCTTGTCGCGCAGCGCCTCGATCTTCTGCCGCACATTTTTGCTGGAGGCCATGCAGCAATTATAGGGTGATGGTTGGCCACGCAAGCGTTGAGGGTCGGCCTACTTGTACGCCTTGCCCAGCGTCTCCGCCTGGAAAGTTCGCTCATCCACCCGGTGGAGGCGCCTGGACATTCCTCTGGGCAGCAGCTTGTAGTGACGGATATCCACCAGGTGATAGGCGATGAACCAGATTGGTTTTTCGGTCGTCATCCAGTGCTGATCGTCAAAGCGCGTGAGGTTCACGGGGCGCGAGAAGGTCCGTAGCGTGCGTTCGCGCCGCAAGTTGAAATAGATGTTGAAGTAGCTCATGGCCAACTCGCGCAAGGTGCGATACACCGGCTCACGGTAGCGGCACCCGGTGTAGTTCGATTTGGCGATTGCGCCCCAATGTCCATTTAGGCGAAAGACCGCGAGCACGTGGTCGGTGTCGTGTTCGGCTTCAAAATCCACGATCAGCGGCGGATGTCCGTTGGCGCGCAGGGCCGCCGCCGCGAAGATCGCGCCTTCCAGGCAATGCGCCGTCCCTTCACGCAACACCAGCCGGGGCGACCACGCTGTGTTTGCCAGGTGGTAAGGCAGTAGGTCGAGAAAGCGCTGGATACCGTAGGGGTCCTTCAATCCGCGCAACTTGCGCAATTCCGCCGGAGTGAAGCCAAGGTGGTTGCTATTCATTTTCGGGTGCAAAGCAGTTTACCGCAAGGGCACAATTCGGCGAGCAATCTGCCACTTGCGCAGCTGCTAGATGCTCCGGTCACTGCGCAATTCGCTCGCGATCAAATTTTCTCCTCCGGAAACTCCAGATCGGCTCCTAGAGGATCGGTGAAGCGGTTGGTCAGGTTGGCCAGGCCAATCAGCAGATCGAGGTCAACGATCTCAGCGTCGGAAAAGTGAAGCTTGAGGCTTTGAATGTCCCCATCGGCAATCGAGGGGGGATCGCGGGTAAGCTTTTCGGCGAAGTCCAACGCAGCTTCTTCCTTCTCGCTGAAGTTGCCGTGCTGCCCGCCCTTCAGGTTCTGCCAGTCATCCCGGGTGAGCCCCACGCGCTTCGACGCCGCGAGATGATGTTGCAGGCAGTAGCGGCAGCCGTTGAGCATCGAGACGCGGATATACACCATTTCGTATAACCTGCGATCGAGCGCACGCCCGACGCTGGCATAAAAGGGCAGAAAGGTTTTCAGTACCTCGGGACGGTGCGCAATAAGCCTCTGCACGCTGCCGGGTTTGCCCTTCAGAGTCTTCTCGTAAATCTCGCGCACCTCGGGGGCTGCCTGGTTCGGTTCAACGTACGACACTCGCGCCATGATGATCTCCTGGTGGTAGTCCGTATAATAGCCTCTGATCGGCTTTGCAGTCGCGTGGCACAGCGGGTCTGACCTCGCCTTCACGGGTTGCCGAGAAACCCAAACAGCAGAGCCTCGCGGCTGACACCTAAAACGCTGCGCTTGATGAAGGCCGCACTATCCGGCCAACAACGACACGGAAACAACGGTCGATCCTTGAATTTCTAACGATGCACAAACCCATCCGCATCATCGGCGCCGGACTGGCCGGCTCGGAAGCAGCCTGGCAATGCGCCCGCCGCGGCATCGCGGTCGAGCTGTTCGAGATGCGGCCGGTGCGTTTGACGCCGGCGCATCAGACGGCGAAGTTCGCGGAGCTGGTGTGCTCCAACTCGCTGAAGTCGGACACCGAGAACACCGCGCCCTGGTTGCTGAAAGAGGAGATGCGCCGTGCCGGTTCGCTGCTGATCCAGATCGCGCGCGAGACCGCGGTTCCCGCCGGACACGCACTGGCTGTCGATCGCGAAAAGTTTTCTGAGGCGGTAACCGCTGCCATCGAGCGCGAACCGCTCATCCGCATCGTTCGCGAAGAAGTCACGGCCGATCGACGAGAACGACGCCATCACGATTGTCGCCAGCGGTCCGCTAACCTCCGACGCGCTGCTCGCCGAGATCCTGCGGCTGAGCGGCAGCCAGCAACTGTACTTCTACGACTCGATCAGCCCGATCGTGGAAGCCGATTCCATCGACATGTCGCGCGTGTACATGGCGGCGCGCTACGACAAGGGCACCGCGGACTACATCAACTGTCCGATGACCAGGGAAGAGTACGACCGCTTCCTCGATGCGCTGCTGGAGGCGCGATCGGTGGACTGCGAAGGATTGGGAGAGCCTGAACTACTTCGAAGGCTGCCTGCCGATCGAGGAGATTGCGCGGCGCGGCCGCGACACGCTGCGCTTCGGGCCGATGAAGCCGGTGGGGCTGCGCGATCCGCGCACCGGCCAGATGCCCTACGCGGTGGTGCAGCTCCGGCAGGAGAATCTGCGCGCCGATTCGTACAATCTGGTCGGCTTCCAGAACCACCTGAAGTTTGGCGAGCAGGCACGCGTGCTGCGGCTGATCCCGGGCCTGGAGAACGCGCGCTTTCTGCGCTACGGGCAGATCCATCGCAACACCTACATCAACGGCCCCACGCTGCTGCGCCGAACGCTGCAGATGAAGCGGCACCCGCGCGTGCTGTTCGCGGGACAGATTTCCGGCGTCGAAGGCTACGTCGAATCGATCGCGACCGGCCTGCTTGCA